>CAWJLK010000004.1:0-331832 GCA_963843625.1 uncultured Acidobacteriaceae bacterium | reverse complement strand
CGGCGCATCGTACCCGCCTGCAGCGCCATCACCGCCGCGACCAGCACCAGCGGTGTCAACAGCGTCAGCGCCACCTCCAATCCCGTCTGTCGGGCAAGCGCGTCCATGCCAGCGCCAGCAGAATCAGAATCAACATGCCAACCAACTGCGCCGTAATCCAGCCCCACGCGCGCCCCAGCCGCCGCAACATGTCTTTCAAGTACTTCATGGCTGTACCTCCAGCACGGCAGGATCGGTTGTCGTCTGCACATTCGATTGATACATCGGCCCCGCCTGCGCCGGGCTGATGGCAAACTTGCCGGGGTTCACCACCTTCAGCAGGTACACGTACTCGCGCCTCCCGCTGAATTCGGTGTTGAAGAAAGCTGCCCGGTCGTCGTGAAGATCACTCGGGAAAGCTGATGGCGGCCGATTCGGCGCCCTGAATCAGCGTTCGCCCTCGGCGCGGAGCGCGGCCACGCTGAAGGCCATGGCGATGCGGTGATCGCCGCCCGAGTCGATGGTCGCGCCGTGCAGCGTCTGCCCGCCGGGTACGTCGAGGCCGTCCTCAAACTCGGTGACCTCAGCCCCCATGGCGCGCAGATTCTTCGCGACCAGGGCGATGCGGTCCGACTCTTTCACGCGCAGCTCTTTGGCGTCGCGGATGCGGATGCCGCCGCTGGTATAGGGGCCGATGGCCGCAAGCACCGGAAGCTCGTCGATCAGTTGCGCGGCCAGCGCACCGCTGATGTCCGTTGTGCCGAGCCCTTCTTCCGGCGCCGTGACCTGCACCGTGCCGACCAGTTCGGCATTCTTTTCTTCAAGATTCAGGACGCCGATGCGCGCGCCCAGCGCGGTCAGCACGTCCAGCAGCGAGGCGCGCGTGGGGTTGAGGCCGAGGAAGTCGAGCACCAGGCTGGAGCCGGGAAACAGCGCCGCGGCGCAGAGAAAGAACGCCGCGGAGGAGATGTCGCCGGGCACCGCGGCATCGATGGCGTGCAGAGCTCTGCGGCCCGGAGATTGAAACCGAATCGACGGTGCGCGTCAACGTTGCGCCGAAGGCACGCAGGGCCAGTTCGCTGTGGTCGCGCGTGCGCACGGCCTCGCGCACCGTGGTTGTGCCCGCGGTCTGCAAGCCGGCCAGCAGAATGCAGGTCTTTACCTGCGCGCTGGGCACCGGCGTGGTGTAGTCGATGGCCTTCAGCGGGCAGCCTTCGATGGTCAAAGGGGCATGGCCGTCGGTCAGCGTGAGCCGCGCGCCCATCGTCTCCAGCGGCTTGCGAATGCGCTCCATGGGCCGCCGCGAGAGCGATGCGTCGCCGACCAGCGTGAAGCTGCCCTTCTGCGGCGCGAGCAGGCCGGACATCATGCGCATCGTCGAGCCGGAGTTGCCGCAGTCGAGAGGCGTGCTGGCCGGCGTTACGCGTCCGCCAACGCCGGTGACTTCTACCGAGCCGTCTTCAAGCCGGCGCACACTTCGCGCCCAGCGCCTGCATGCAGGCGAGCGTTGAGGCGCAGTCGGCGCCGGTAGAGAAATTGGTGAAGCGCGAGGTGCCTTCGGCAAACGCGGCCAGCATGCCGTAGCGGTGGCTGATGGATTTGTCGCCGGGCAGGCGCAGGCTGCCGTAGACGTTTCTTGCCGGGCGAATGATGCGTTCTTCTGTGCAAGACGGCTCCGTTGTGGGTACTCAATCTGAGTTTAAACAATGGATTTGCAGGGTAGAGCGAGCCAGCAAGTCAGCGAGTCAGCTTCCGCTTGTTGACTTGCTGGCAAGCTGGCTCGCTGACCCGCGATGTTCACCGCACCTTCAGCACGATGATGGTCTCGTCGTCGAAGCGGTCTTTGTCGCCCTGGAAGCGGCTGACATCGGCGAGGATGGCGTCGGCAATCGCCTGCGCGGAGTTGTTCGCGCTGGCCGCAGAGCAGGCTTGCGAGCCGCTCCTCGCCATACATCTCGTCCTCTGCGTTCTCCGCGTCGAGAATGCCGTCGGAGACGAAGATCAACCGCATCGCCCGGCTGCGGGGCCACAGTGAATTCATCGTAAGTCACGTCGGGAAACATCCCCAGCGGAAAGCCTTCGGCGCGCACCGTCTCCGATGTGCCGGCGCGGCAGAAGACCGGCTGCACCGCGCCGGAGTTGGCCACCTGCAAGGTTCTGGCTCTCGTCGTTCCACAGCGCGAAGAGCATGGTCACATACTGCGATTCGAGCTTGCGCTCCTGCAGCGCATCGTTCAGCAGGCCAGCATCTGCGGCGGGTCCCGGCTGCTGCTGCGCGGCCGAGCGCATGATGCCGCTCACCAGCGCCGCAAACAGCGCCGCCGGCGCGGCCTTGCCGCTCACGTCGCCCAGCACGATGGCGGTCTGGCCGGGGCCGTAGTCCAGAAAGTCGTAGAGGTCGCCGCCGATGGTGCGCGCGGGCAAAAAGCGCACCGCCATCTCGGCGTTGGTCATGCTCGGGCGCGGTCGGCGGCAGCAGGCGCAGCTGCACCTCGCGCGCCATGGCGATGTCGCGCTCCAGTTGCCGCTCCTGGCGGCGGACGGCCTGGTAGAGCCGCGCATTCTCGATCGCGATGGCCACCTGCGCGGCCAGCGTGGTCAGCATGCGCTCGTGCTCTTCGTTGAAGAAGCCGGTGCCGCGTGTGCTCCAGGTCCAGCACGCCGATGATGCGCCCCTTGTAGAACAGCGGCACGATCAGCTCCGAGCGCGTCTCGGGATTCATGGGCAGGTAGCGCGGATCCTTGCGCACGTCGGGCACGTTGACCAGCCGCCACTCGCGCACCGCCGCGCCCACCAGGCCGCTGGTGATGGGAATCCGCCGCAGCGGCGCGTGCGCGTAGCCGAAGCGCCAGGCGTAGCGCGTGATCAGCGTCTCGCCCTTCTCGTCGAGCAGCATGATGGTGAACATCTGGTAGTCGATCAGACGGCGCAGCAGTTGCCCGACGCGCTCCAGCAGCGGATCGAGATCCAGAATCGAGGTCAGCTCGGCGGCGATCTCGTTCAGCACTGTCAGCGTCTGCGCCTGGCGCGAGACGCGCGCATAGAGCCGCGCGTTTTCGATGGCCTGCGCGATGCGCGAAGCGGTCAGCGTGAGCAGGTGCAGGTGCTCGGGGCGGAAGTAGTCCGGCCTGCTCGCTCTCGATGTCCATCACGCCGATCAGCCGGTTCTTGGCGATCAGCGGCACCGCCAGCTCGGAGCGCACCTCGGGATTGGCGTCGATGTAAACATCCGATGTTGCTCACGTCGTTCAGCAGCATCGGCTGGCGCGTCAGCGCCACCTGGCCCACCACGCCCTTGCCCAGCGGAACGCGCATCCGCTCCACCTGCGGCGGTGTGGCCGATCTGGAAACGCATGCGCAGCTCGTGGGTGCGGTCGTTGAGCAGCAGGATGGCGAAGATGCGGTAGTGGATGACGGCGCGCACCAGCTCCGCGGTGCGGCTGAGCAGCGTCTGCAGGTCGAGCGTGGTGTTCAGCGCGTCGGTGAGCTGCACCAGGTAGGCCAGATCCGCCGGCTCGACGCGGATATTCGCCGGGTCGAGATGCGCACCGCGGCTGCCGGGTCGGCGGGGCGGTAGTCGCCCTCGAACTCGGGCTCTTCGCGCGGAGATGGTGGAGTGTCGGTCATTGGTGTCGAAGGAAATGATAGCAGTGCAGGGAACAGGGAACAGGGATCAGGGATAGCAGGACGTGCGTGCCGGCATCGAGCGAACTCATGCAAGCTGCAGCGCAGTGGCACGCTCTGACGCAGGAAGCTGCACTGAATCTGCGAGTCTGCCTGACAGTCCTATTCACTGATCCCTGCCTTTTACTCCGCTCCCAGCTCGCGCACGATCGCTACCGAGGCCGAGGCGCCGATGCGGTTGGCGCCGGCTTCGAGCAGGCGCTTCACGTCGGCCAGCGTGCGAATGCCGCCTGAGGCCTTGACGCCGCAACGCCCGCCGGCCACGCCGCGCATCAGAGCCACGTCGGCCGCGTGTTGCGCCGCCTGAGGAAAAGCCGGTCGAGGTCTTGATGAAGTCCGCTCCGGCCTGGATGGCGATCTCCGAAGCGCGCAGCTTCTCCTCCACGGTCAGCAGGCAGTTTCGAGAATCACCTTGAGCAGCGCGCCGTGATGGTGCGCCACGGCGGCGACGGCATGGATCGCGTGCTGGACCGCGTGATGGTTGCCGCTCTTGAGCTGGCCGATGGGGATCACCATATCCAGTTCGCGCACGCCCAGCCGGATCAGCGCCGTGGCCTCCTGCCGCAGCGTGGAAACCAGCGACGCGCCCAGCGGAAAGCCGATCGACCACGCCCACGGGAATGCCTGTGCCGGACAAGACGCTGACCGCCGTCGAGCCCACACCGGGTTCACCATGGCGCAGGCGAAGCGGTAGCGGACCGCCTCGTCGCAGAGGTTCTCCACCTGGTTGCGCGTGGCTTCGGGCTTGAGCAGCGTGTGGTCGATGACAGCGGCCAGTGCCTGCCAGCTCGCCAGAGCTTTGGCGGTGAATGCGGCTGAATCGAAACTACCGTTATCGAATTCCAGATCCACTTCCTGAACAGGGGTGGTCGTGGTCATAAGGTCATGCTCCTTGGCGGTCAACGCCGCATTCAAACTGCGGCTCACCGGACTGGCTGCCGCTGATGAGTATAGTGCCTGCGCCAGCCCAGACCAAAATCGATGAGCGCTTGTGTGCCGAACCCGTGTGAATTGCGGCGCCGCTTCTCCGCATCGACTTGGAATGGCTAGGACAGATCCGCGAGTCAACTCATTGGTGCTTTTGTATTTCCGCATCGGGCCAGAGCGGTGGCTGAACTGCGCGAGTCCGCTCATGTCTGAGGTCGGCAAGAATGCGGGACCAATAAACGACACTGCGCTCGGTACGCGCCAGACGCCGTTGCGCTTCCTTGAGCTTACGCTCGGCGTAGCGCATGCGTTGATTCCGTGCTTTGCCGGGTTTAGGCGAGTCCTGCATCTTCGTTGATTTCATTGACTCCGCTGCTGGGTTGATCGACGGCTACTCGGGATGGTCGGGCGTCATGAGGCAGATGTCGGGCAGATTTCGGTAGCGCTCGGCGTAGTCCATTCCATAGCCGATGACAAAAAGATTGGGAATGGAAAAGCCCACGTAATCGGCCTCGATCTTTTCGATGCGGCGCGAGGGCTTGTCGAGCAGCGTGGCGATGCGCAGGGTCTTGGGATGCTGCTGCAGGAAGATTTTGCGCAGATAAGCGAGCGTCAGGCCGGTGTCGAGAATGTCCTCGACGATCAGCACGTTCTTGCCCTCGATCGGCTCGTCCAGATCCTTGATGAGCTTGACCGCGCCCGAGGAGCGCTGCCCCTTGCCGTAGCTGGAGTCGGCCACAAAATCGAAGGTTGCGTCCACCTGGACGGCCCGGGCCAGGTCGGCCAGGAAAGGCGCGGCGCCCTTCAGCACGCCCACCATCACCAGCTTTTCGCCGTTCAGGTCGCGGGTGATCTGCGCGCCCATTTCGGCGACGCGCTCGGCAATCTGCTGACGGGAATAGAGAACTTCAAGGCCTTGATAGTGGATGGTAGCCATGCAGACAGTATCGCCTGAATGCCGGGGACGGAAGGCAAGCGCTGTCTGTGAAAAACCAGGCCCGGCGCCGTGCTGGAAGCGGTACGCGCCTTTCGATGGCTCGCCCGTCTATACTTAGAGAGCGATGATTCCGTATCTGCACATCTGGCATTTCGAACTTCCGACCTTTGGGCTGATGCTCTGGCTGGCTGCCGTGGCGGCGGCTTTGTGATGGACCGCAGCTTCCGCCGCGCGCGCATTACGGCGGACGCCGTGGGCATGGTGGCGATTGCCGTGGTGGCCGGCATCGTCGGCGCCAAGCTGTGGCATGTGATCGATACGCCTTCGAGTTCCACGAGCTAGGCTGGCGCGTGCTGTGGGATACGGCGGGCTTTGCCTGGTTTGGCGGGCTTGTGTTCGGCATCTCCGCGCTGGTGTTGCAGGGCTGGCGGGCCAAGATCGGCGGCCTGCGCATCCTCGACCTCGCCGCCCCGGCCGCCGCCATCGGCTACGGCATCGGGCGCATCGGCTGCTTCCTCTCCGGCGACGGCTGCTATGGCATCCCCATCCAGCCGGTACATCTGTTCTCCTTTACATTCAAGCCCTGGGGCATGAGCTTTCCCAACGGCATCGAGCCGACGTCTTCGTTCCGGTGTATCCAACGCCGCTCTATGAACTGGCCGCCGGGCTTCTCATCGGCGGGTGGCTTTGGTGGCGGCCGGCAAGCCGCACGCCACCGGCGCTATCCTGGGCCAGTACCTGCTGCTCAGCGGAATGGCTCGCTTTCTGGTCGAGTTCATCCGCCGCAATCCCAAGAGTCCTGTGGGGCTTCTCGAATGCTCAACTGGCCGCCGCCGGTTCCGCGATCGTTGGCATCGCCTTGATCGTGTGGACTGCCAGCCCGCCGCCCGTGTACCGCGCCGGATGAGGCTGCCGGCGCGCTCGTCGAGAGCGCGGCGTAAGTGGCCATTTCGCTACAGCCGCTTGATAAACGCCAGCGCCTCTTTCAGTTGCGGGAAGAGTGCTTCCTCGGCCTTGAACTCGCGCGAGTGCACGCAGCGCCGCAGCCCGCGCATCTTCACCGGATGCTTCAGGTGCAGCATCTCGTGGTAGAGCAGGTATTCGATGGCGTAGCGCGGGCTCGACGGGCGATCGAAGACGCGGCTCACCACGATGGTGTTGTGGGCGGCGTCGTAGTGGCCCAGCGAGCGCTTGGCCATGCCTTCGCTCCAGGTCAGCTCGGGCCGGCCCAGCAGGCCGCCGAAGAAACGCACATTGAGCGAGTCGAAGACCTCTTCCAGGTTGTAAAAGCGGCCTTCGGGCCCGAAGTAGCGCTTGTTGCCGCGGGCGCCGCGAATCAGCTCGGTCTGCCGGGTGACGGCGGCGCTCGACGAAAACCGCTTGTAGCGCAGGTTGTGCGCCGGCGTCGATGGGCTTCTTGTAGAGCTTGGCCAGCAGAATGTGCGCGATGGCGCGGATCACGGACTCCGGCGCGCCCTCCAGCAGGTCGGAGAGGCTGACAGAAGATTGCCCTTCGCGCAGGCGGATCGTGGTGTTCAGCGAGGTAAATCGCCGGAAGCGAACCGCGATGGGCGGCATCGGCGCCCGGGGGCGCAACGCCCGGTATTCTTCCTGAAAGATGAAACAAAATCGGCAGCCACTCAATACAGCTTACAGACGGGAATGGAATCGGAGTGGGTTTAGCGAGGCTTGAATCGTTAGGCTTCCTAACGATTGCTCTGGAGACGGAAGGTCCAACCGCTGAATCACTTGCGATCATCCTGCTTCCCTACTTCGGCTCAACCCTGTCCTGCCCCCGCTCGTCCTTGTGCAGGTTGAAGTACGTGGTCTGTTCGTTTTCGAGGCGTGTGGACCTGGTCGGCCAGATCGTCGGCGCTCTCGATGGCCTCTTTGCGGGAGAGCTCGAAAGCCGGCTCTCCGGCCAGTGCGCGCAAAATTCCAAGCCAGCGCTGACTGGCCTCGTTCAGCGGCTTCAACGCCTTGCGCATGTCGGCCTTGCGATCGGAGTATTCGTCCAGGTTCGATCCCAGTTCGTCCATCAAGGCGGTGAAACTCCTGCAACTCGCCGTCGATCCGGCGGCCGCGCGCAGCCGAAACAGAGCGTTTGGTGAGTCCCTTGATCGTCTGCGCATGTTCGTCGAGAAATTTTGTATAGAGGGAGATGCGCTCGTTCGGATCGATCCCCGCCTCGCGGATCTTCTCGATCTGGGCCCCGGTCAACGGCTCAGGCGTCTCCCGTTGCGCTCGCAACGGCGCGGCCAACAGATAGAAGGGCAAGAATCGCCGCAAAACTGCGTACCCGAGATCCGCTCATTTGCGGAAGACCTGCATCATGGCTTCGGTCTGCACCTGATTGACATCCGCCAGCGTCTGGGCCACCAGCGTTTGGTCCTCAAAGCTGCTGGAGTGGAGCAATCCGGTCAACCGGAAAGCGGTGCGGCTCAGGAGAATTTCGGCATTCCTCATTCGCTTGTCGTCGCGGGCCACCGAGAGATGAATTTTGTGGGTCAACCTCTGGATTTGCTGGAGCAGTGCTGCGGCCTTTTCCACGTCACCGGCGGCGTACTGGCGCACACTTAGCTCGGTCATCTGATGCACCAGTTCGGCATAAAGAAAGCACTGGTCCCGCGGCGGGGCCTGATTGGCCTTGGCTGCCAGCGCATCGATGCTTTGCTGATCGAGGTTCTTGGTGTCGAATCCGGAGGCGCGTACCTGAAGCGCACTCACCGCGAGGGAGAAGAGGATGGCCGGAATCGCGAACCGCATGAGGAACCTCCTCTGCTGCGGAAAACCCCCAGGCCGTGACTATAGGAGCATTCGATGAGACTTTGCAATAGCAAAGATTTGCCAGCCCACCAGCTCGAAGACGCGGCACCGTTCAGGAGAAGCACCGCTTTCAATAGTGCATTATTGCATCGATTTACTTCTTGCTTTCGAGCAATATGAGACGTTGGCGAGCTTGCCATTCCTGATTTGGGTATTTTCCCGCCGCCGAATCCAGAAAATGATGGTAATAAGTTGTAGCGGCCGCCTTGTCGTGGAGGGTGTCATAAGTTATAGCCCAGAGAAAATAGCTGGACGGCACCTCCGGAAGATACTTTGACCGCATGGTAAGAGCATGGAGCGCGACCGAGGGTTGCTTGGTTCTTGACGCGGCGAACGCAAGGCCGCTCCAAGCGTCGGCGTTGGCCGGGTCCAGGGAGCTTGCCTTGTTGAAGACCGCGAAGGCCTCGGCATATTTGAGCTGACGCATCAGGTTTTGGCCGTGCGCCACCAGCAGTTCCGGGTCGTCGGGGCTGGCCGCCAGCAGCGCGGCGTACAACTGGTCCGATCCGGCGGCATTGCCTGCGTCGGCCAGCACCTGGGCCAGCATGCGGGTGATCGCGGCGTCTTTGGGGTGGTCGGCGTGCAGCTTCTCGAAGAGGGGCAGCGCCTCGGCCTTATCCTGCGCAGCCAGCACAGTGGCCAGTTGAGCAGTCAGGGCGGTGTCTCCCGGCGACTGCTCGAGCGCCGCTCGAAGGAAGGTCTCCGCCTCGGCATACTGTTTTCGCGCAATCAAAAGGTGGGCCAGTCCGCGCGTTGGCCGGAGCCGATTTGGGGTTCGAGGCCAGGACGCGCCTGTAGGCTTGCTCGGCGGCTTCGAAGTGACCGGCCTGATCGGCCAGGCTGGCGGCCAGCAGCGTGTCCTCGGTGGTTTCGGGTGAGAGTTTCAGCGCTTCCAATAAATCTTGTGACGCCGCGGCAGGATCGGATGCGCGGTCGATCTGAGCCAGCGCCCTCCATGCCCGCGCTTTGGCGCCTGCTCCAGCCGCGCCGGGATCGAGCTTGGTGGCCTCTTCCAGTTCCGGCCTGGCGTCTGAGGCTTTGTTTTGGCGAGCCAGCAGCAGGCCCAACTCCACATGCGCTTCAAACGACTGAGGATTCGCTTCCACGGCCCGCCGGTAGAGTGCAGCCGCGTCGTCCAGACGATTTTGCGCGTCGGCCACATAGCCCGCGTCAAAGAGCGCTCGCGCATCGGTTGGATGGGCAGCCAGCCAGGCCTCCAGGCTGGTCTCCGCAGCCTTCCAGTCTGCTTTGACGATGGCCGCTTCGGCTCCAGCTACTTCTCGGGAGACAGACTCGGGCTCGGCGGCGGCGCTCGTTGCGAGCGAGCTTTGCTGCCCCTGGCTTTTCGCGGAGTTCTGGCCGAACACGCAAAGAGAAGACGAAATCGAAATCAGAAGAAAGTACAGAACGACACGAACCACAAAATACCTCACCTATCAGTTTACCGGGCCGCTAGCCATTGGACGCAACGAACGGCTGGCCGTTGGATGCAGGGAGGTTCCGGCGTTCGTCTTGAGACGGAAGGAGAAATTTTTATCTAATTCATAATGAATAACTTACAGAATAAACCTGAAGAGCGCTGAGTGTCCGTTTCGACTCTGTTACGCGTTCACCGATGCGGTGTGCGTTAGCGCCTGAGCCGCCGCATAGGGCTGCTAGATCCGGCCCCAGGGGTCCAAAAACATCACCTGAAACGATCTGAACTGCATCTACTCTATATCAGAGACGCAAACGGTGGAACGATGCTACGAACCGTATGCCACTAACTTGACATCCGGAGGTCAATCCATGCCAATTGCTTCGATGCAACACATCCCACTTGCCTCGGCCTATCTCTGTCAGGACTGTAGCTGCGTTGGGAACAACGCAAACCAGTGTCCAGCGTGCGCTTCCGCGGTCCTTATGGCTCTTGCCCGCGTCCTGGACCGGGACGCGGCTGAAGAGGTGCAGGTGCAACGGCCTGTTCTGGCTTTTCGTCCCGCAATGGCAGCGTGAGTTCTTCGCGCCTTTCTGAAACTGCTTTTTGAGTTCTTGAGCTCATCGCGTCGATTCGTGTGCCCGGCGACTCGGTCGGGAAGCGATTCGGATCAAAATGACCGGCGTATTGAGCGGAGCGGAATAGAGTGTCCGGATCGCTTGAGCGTCAAATGAGCTCGAATTCAGACGGGCAAATCCACAGGCTCTCGACGCCTGAAGAGAGGAGTGTGGCCAAAGAGGTCTGGCGTTCCGGCCCGCGCCCTATAATAAAGAATGGCCGTCTGTACCCTGAGCCTCGCAGAGGAGACAGGGAAGGATCCGGCCAACTTCTCGCTCGGTGCTTCCCTTTGAATGACGCCATCATCATCCGCGGCGCGCGGACTCACAATCTAAAGAACATCTCCTGCGAGATTCCGCACGGAAAGCTGACGGTGGTCAGCGGCGTGTCAGGGTCTGGGAAGAGTTCGCTGGCCTTCGATACCATCTACGCCGAGGGACAGCGGCGCTACGTCGAGTCGCTCTCGGCCTACGCGAGGCAATTCCTTGAGCGCATCGAGAAGCCAGATGTGGACCTGATCGACGGTCTCGCGCCGGCCATCGCCATCAAGCAGAAAAACTCGACGCGCAATCCGCGTTCCACTGTTGCCACCGCTACTGAGGTCTACGACTATCTGAGGCTGCTTTACGCCCGCTGTGGTACGGTTCACTGCGTTCATTGCGACGGCCTGGTCAAGCGCGACTCGATCGACGAGATCGCCGAGGCTATTCTGGCGCTGGGCGAAGGAACTCGGCTCAATGCGCTTTTTCCGGTACGCCACATCGAACCTGCGCCGCAGGCCGAAGCCAAGCCGGTTCGGCGCGCAACGAAATCCGCAGCCAAGGCTCCGGCGAAGACGGCCACGGAGTCGCCGCTGACCGAGGCGCTGAAGGCACGGCTGATTGAACTGCGCGCCTCGGGCTTCAACCGTCTCTACCAGCAGGGCCAGATCTTCGAGTTCTCCACTCCCGAGTCGCTGCTCGATCTCGACTTCACGCTGCCGGTCTTTGTGCTTTTGGATCGCATCGTGGTCAGCGCAGAAAACCGCGCGCGCATCGTCGATGCCGCGGAGATCGCCTATCGCGAGGCCGGCGAAGTCACTTTTGAGGAGCTCTCGCGCGACGAAGCTGCCGCTCGTCCGCGTCATCGCTTCTCTGGATCGTATGAGTGCAAGAGCTGCCATCGCCCTGGCCGCGAGCCGGAGCCGCGCTTGTTCAGCTTCAACAATCCCTTCGGCGCTTGTCCGCGCTGCCAGGGCTTCGGCAATACGGTGGACTTCGACCTGAATCTTGTGATCCCCGACAAAAGCCTTACCCTGAACGCAGGCGCAATCGACCCATGGAACCGGCCCAAGTGCAAGCCATGGTTCACCGATCTGAAAAAGCATGCAGGAGAGCTGGGCGTGCCGCTCGACGTGCCGTGGCGTGACCTGCCCGATGCAGCGCGCGAGATCGTGCTGCGCGGCAAGGGAAGCTTTGCAGGCGTCTATGGATTCTTCGCGCAAATGGAGCGCAAACGGTACAAGCTACACGTGCGCGTGATGCTCAGCAAGTATCGCGGCTATGCCGAGTGTCCCGACTGCCGCGGCCAGCGCCTGAGGGCCGAGGCACGCAGCGTTCGCATCGATGGTCTGAATATCTGCCAGGCCACTGCGCTGACCATCGCGCAGGCAAAGCAATTCTTTGGCGCGATTCGGCTTTCGCCGATGCAGGAGGAGATCGCCGGCCCGATCCTCGAAGAGGTTCGACAGCGCCTCAGCTTTCTTGATGCGGTCGGCCTGGAATACCTTACTCTCGACCGCCTTGCCTCGACCCTCTCCGGCGGCGAGGCGCAGCGGATTCAACTTGCCACCTCGCTTGGATCGCGACTGGTGGGCGCGCTTTACGTGCTCGACGAGCCATCCATCGGCCTGCATACGCGCGACACAGCCCGCCTGGTTCGTATCCTCGAAGAGTTGCGCGATCTGGGAAACACCATTCTCGTCGTCGAACACGATGCCGACATCCTTCGCTCCGCCGATCATCTGCTCGATCTTGGCCCCGGTGCTGGAGAGTTGGGCGGCCACCTGCTGGCCGAGGGCGTGCTCGCCGAGATCGAGGCCAACCCAAACTCGCTCACCGGCCGCTACCTCTCCGGCAAACTCTCCATTCCCGTGCCCACAAGGCGGCGCGTGCCGGGAAAAGAGCGGCTCGTGCTGCGCGGAGCAGTGGCCAACAACATCCACTCACTCGATGTCGAGATTCCGCTCGGAATGCTGGTGGCGATTACCGGCGTCTCCGGCTCGGGCAAATCAACGCTGGTGCATCAGATTCTTTATCGAGCTGTCGCGAGCGCACTCGGACAATCCGACGGCGCTGATCCCTCCGGCGTCTATCGATCTCTCTCCGGCGTTGAGCGGCTCAATGACGTTGTGCTCGTTGACCAGACTCCCATCGGCCGCACGCCTCGCTCGAACCCCATTACGTATATCAAGGGCTTTGACCTGATCCGCGAAATCTTTGCCTCGCAGCCGGAGGCAAAGCGGCTCTCGCTCACGCCGGGCCATTTCTCTTTCAACGTGCCCGGCGGCCGCTGCAATACCTGCGAGGGCGATGGCACGGTCACCGTCGAGATGCAGTTTCTGGCCGATGTGGAACTGCCTTGCGAGGACTGCAATGGCACCCGATACCAGACGAAGATCCTCAATGTGCAATACAAGGGAAAGAATATTCACGATGTGCTGCAGATGACCGTCAAGGAGGCGCTGCGCTTCTTTGCCGGTCATGCCCGCCTGCTCGAAAAGCTCGCAGTCCTCGACGAGATCGGCCTCGGTTATCTCCGCCTGGGCCAATCGGCGACGACACTCTCGGGCGGCGAAGCGCAGCGCGTCAAGCTGGCAGCGCATCTGGCGCAGGTTCGCGCCGCCAACGCCGTTGCCAAGCCATCGCAGGCCAGCCGCGTTCTCTATATCCTCGACGAGCCCACCACCGGCCTCCACTTCGACGACGTCTCGAAGCTATTGACGGCGTTTCGCAAACTGATCGACGGCGGCGGCTCGCTGGTGGTCATCGAACACAACCTGGACGTGATCAAATGCGCCGACTGGGTGATCGACCTCGGCCCCGAGGGCGGCGAAGCCGGCGGCAAAATCGTAGCCGAAGGAACGCCGGAGGAGATCGCCACCAATGTCTTCTCGCATACCGGAAAATGGCTGGCACGGAGTGCTTTATACCTAAGCAAAGAGCACTTAGCTTCGCACAGCCTCAGCTTCATTCTCATCATCTTTTAGAACTTTAAAATGTGGTAAAGTGGGATCGCGGAATACCCGCCGGACATCAGTACGCACAGGAGGTCATTGTGCAGACTGCTGACATCGATGCCGCCATGGCATCGCCTCTCGCCTCGCAGATGCCACCCAGCGCTGCGTTGTCCTTGTGTCAATACATCTACAGGGTGCGTGACAATGCCATAGCGGGTTTTCACAAGGAGATGTTCGACAAACCGATCGTCGAAACAAGGTACTGGAAGCTCCACACTTTTATGGTGAGTGATCCCGCGGGGATCAAACATGTAATGGTCGACAATGCATCAAACTACCTTAAAGGCGGCGTCGAACAGCGTATCTCAGGAACCTCGATGAATCGGAACTCCGAGATAACTGAAGAGAGAATGTGGAGTCATCGTCGTGAAGTAATTTCGCAGTCTTTCGATCACGGCTCGATGATCGAAGACTCGGCGACCATTTTGGATGCGGCGCAGCGAATGCTCGCCACATGGCGTTCCTTGCCACCAGGAGCGATTATCGAGGTCTCCACGGAGATGAGAGCGATGACGCTCGAAGTGATCTCAAAAATTGTGTTTTCTGCCGACTGGATGCCTTTGGCGCATAGGATGGGAATTGCATCCAGGCGTTATCAAAAAGAGAGAACCGTCTATCTGCTCGACTTTATACCGGTGCTCGATCGACTATGGCGAATTTACGAGCAGTACCGGCGCCAGCGTAACTTTGAGAGTCTAAACTCGGCCGTCGACCGCCTTATCATTGCTCGCGCGCAGCCAGACTCACCCTCGTACAATGATTTTCTTGCACAGCTTATCAGGGACAATGATCCGCTGAACGACAAAAGCTTCTGTGCCGAGAAACTGCATCGCCTGATACCTGGAGTTCTCGGAGCTGGGTTCGAGACTGTTGCATTAACGCTTATGTGGACCTGGTACTTGCTTTCTCAACACCCATTGCAGGAGGCGAAGCTTCATGCCGAACTTAACAGAGTGCTGGCCGGCCGCAGACCGGAACTTAATGATCTCGCAAAGCTCATCTATACCCGCTCTGTCATTGAAGAAGCGCTTCGACTCTACCCGCCATTCCACACTCTGGCTTGGCGAATGGCATTGGAAGATGACGAGGTGAGCGGTGTCAGGATTCCAAAGGGATCTACGATCACCATTGCTCCATGGGTTTTGCACCGTCATACAAAGCTATGGGACGATCCCGAGCGATTCGACCCGGAGCGGTTTTCTCCGGATCGAAGTCGGGGACGATCCTCCTTCGCATACTTACCTTTTGGGCTTGGTCCGCGCGTTTGCGTCGGCGCACGATTTGCGATCACCGAGACGATGCTGATCGTTGCAACTGTTGCCCAGAGCTATCGTTTGCGGCTTGTGCCGGGCCATCGGGTAGAACCCCGCGGTCTTATCCTGTTGCAGGCGCGCAACGGATTGAAGATGACCCTTGAAAGCCGTCAATAGAGCTATGACGAGACCTTCCCGGCGTCAACTTCCATGTAGACGATGCGCAGAGAATCTTGGCTTACGTCGTGCGTCTACCAGCCCAAAACGTACGCAAAAAGCAGCGGGGCAACGATCGAGGCGTCGGACTCAATAATGAACTTCGGCGTTGTCTCGGCCAGCTTGCCCCAGGTGATTTTTTCGTTGGGCACTGCGCCTGAGTAGGAGCCATAGCTGGTCGTCGAGTCCGAGATCTGGCAGAAGTAGGCCCAGAGCGGAACGTGCGGGCGCTGCAGATCCTGATGCAGCATGGGCACCACGCAGATGGGGAAATCGCCCGAGATGCCACCGGCGATCTGAAAGAAACCGAGCGGAGTTTCAGCCGTTGTCTTCGTATACCACTCGGCCAACTCCATCATGTACTCGATGCCTGTGCGGACAGTGTGGACATTTTTCACATCGCTGGTGATGCAGTGGCCGGCGTACATGTTGCCCAGGGTCGAATCCTCCCAGCCGGGAACGAAGATGGGAAGATTCTTTTCCGCAGCGGCCAGCAGCCAACTATTCTTTGGATCGATTTGGTATGAGGCCTTCAGATCGCCGGAGAGAAGAATCTTGTACATGAATTGGTGGGGAAAATAACGCTCGCCAGCCTGGTCGGCGCGGACCCACTCCTTGAGTACCTCGTTCTCGATGCGGCGCATCGCTTCCATCTCGGGAATGCAGGTATCGGTCACGCGATTCATGTGGCGGGCGAGTAGTTTGGCCTCGTCGGAGGGGGTCAGATCGCGGTAACCGGGCACACGCTCGTAGAAGTCATGAGCGACGAGATTGAAGACGTCTTCTTCGAGATTTGCGCCGGTGCAGCAGATGCCGTGGATCTTGTTCTGGCGGATCATTTCTGCGAGTGATAGGCCCAGCTCGGCGGTACTCATCGCTCCGCCGATGGTGACGAACATCTTGCCACCGGAGGCGAGCAGCTTGTTGTAGGCTTCAGCTGCGTCGACCAGAGCCGCGGCATTGAAATGGCGATAATGGTGCTTGATAAACGAGGTAATTGAAGGCATAGCTTTTGATATTTCTCCCAGATTCAAGCTACCACAACGAGCTCTGATTGAACCCGGCGCGGGGCTCGATCTGCATTTCATTTAATCTGGAGGCTATGCCGAATGCGCTCTTTGAACAGATCGCCGCCGAGATTGAGGAATTCGCCCGCACTGCGCCAAATCTTGCCGCGCTCGAACATTTTGTGGTCAAGCAGATCGCCAGCCGTCTGCCTGCTTACAACTGGGTCGGCTTCTATTGGCTGGACCCCGAAGATGCCGCGATGCTTGAACTGGGAGCGTTTGTTGGCGCGCCGACCGAGCACACGCGTATTCCCGTTTCGAATGGCATATGTGGTGCCGCTGTTGCGCAGGGCGAGACGATTGTCGTCGACGATGTTCGCGCCGATCCGCGCTATCTTGCCTGTTCGATCGAAACTAAGTCGGAGATCGTTGTTCCGATCCGCGCACATGGCCGCATCGTTGGCGAGATCGACATCGACAGCCACGCCGCAGCGGTATTTGGTGCAGATGATCGTGCGTTTCTGGAGAGCTGTGCCAATTCAATCGGAAGGTTTATCGAGAGGATTGAATTGCGCCACCTTCGGTAGGCAGACTGCGCTTGCGCGCCATTTGGTTCGTGGTATCCCACCCTAGCCGCAAAAACAAGGTCGCGGCGAGGGTGGGGCACCCATTTACTTTTTGGCGGAATCGAGCAGGGCGTTGACTTTGGCTATTACCGGGAAGGCGTCGGCGATGTAGACGACATCGGCCTTGCCGCGGGTCCAGCCGCAGTTGGGATCGAGCGAGATGGCGCGGCGGTCGGCGATGAAGCGCCAGCCGACAACGTGCGGCTCCTCGCCGTGGCAGCAGGTGGAGAGGCCCTTGGCGTGGCGCGGGGTCGAGCCGGTCTGGCCGATCTGGTTCATGTGGGTGAGGAAGGGAAGCACGGGCTCGCCTTCGCCGCCTTGATCGACGAGAGACTTGCTGCTGCCCAACGATGCGCTGGTGGCGCGCAGAAAGCCGAGAATCAGATCGCCTGCTTCGGCGGCGTGAATCTGGCCGTCGGGCTGTTTCTTGGTCCAGCCGGCTCCGGCGACAAAAAGCATTTTGGCATCAGGACGGATGGTCTGTGCGCCCTGTGCCGGAGAACGCAGACCGCTGACGGTGGTGCGAATCTCAGGAAGCTGAACGGCGATCTGTTCGACCTGAGCCGTACCGGAGTCGTCGGCGAAGGCAGCGTGCGTGCCCGCATCGAGGACCAGAAACCAGGGACGGACGTCGCGGCTGATGACGGCCTCGATGCGCTGGCGATAGAACCAGCGGGTGGCTTCGATGTTGTCTGTGCCGCCGAGGGCGGTGATGTGGGTGTCGATGAAGCCGCCGAGGCGATGCGCGACTCCAGCGGCGACGCGCGTGAAGCGCGAGCTGCCGGGGACGAGGACGATGGTGGCTTTTGCGGCGCGGCAGAGCGCTTCGCAGGCGGCGGCGTCGGAGGCGTAACGCGCCTGCGCGAAGGCATCGCCGGAGACGGCGAGCAATCGTGCGCCGGTGGAGGCCAGAGTGCTGGCTGCGGTTGCCGCATCAACTGCAACAATGCCGATGGTGAGCGGGGCGGAGAGACGTGCGGCCAGCTCGATGCCGGCGGTTACGGCTTCGAGTGAGGCTTTGCTGAGTGCGGAGCCGGTTTCGTCGGCGTGGGTCAATACAAGTAGTTTTTCCATTATTCGGCTCCAATCCACTCGACCAGTTCGGCGGCGATCTCGTCAGGGGTCATGTCTTTGACCACGCGGGTTGTCCGCTGCTGTTTGGGCAGGCTGACCGAGACATAGCGCAGTCCGTTGGCGTCGAGCTTTGCGGCTTTGGCCTTTTGCAGGGCGGGCATGATGGTGCGCATGTTGCCCATGCCGATCTGCGGATTGTTGCGCGGCTCGGCAAGATTGCCGGTGGCCCAGCCGAGCACAGCGGGTGTGCCGGCGCAGATCGAGACCTGATGCTTGCCGCCTTCGACGCGCTCCAGCACTTCAAAGCAGCCGTCGTCGCGGAGGTCGATCTGGTCGACGCCCTGGAACTGGTCGGTGATGCCGAGGCGTTCGCCGACTAGCTGAAGCGTGACGCCCGCGCCGCGCGTGGCCGACTCCCAACCGCCGAAGAGCAGAAGCTTGCTGCGGTCGAGGCCGGGGATCGCGGCGATGGTCTCGGCCAGTACGGCAGCGGTCGAGTGCGCGTCGGGGAAGCCGCCGATGGGGCCGTCGATGGGAACCAGCTCGAAGGCGGCCTTCTGGGCGACGGTCATCATGACCTGTTGCAGCTTGGCCTTGGGGCCGAGCGAGACGAGCCAGAGCTTGCTGCCGGGATTCTTCGCGGCGAGGTGCGGCCGCTTCATAGAGCGCGCTGGCGGCCCAGGGATCGAGGACCGCGGGCAGGACCATTTCGTTTTTGAGGCCGGGGCCGGTTGGGCCGGTGATTGGCTCCAGAGTTTGCAGCGGATCGGGAACGATGCCCGCGCAGACGACGATGTGGAGAGTATTTGCCATGAAGATTTCCTTTTGTAGCTAGTTTAATAGGCTGGGGCTCAGTTTTCCGCCGAGTGCAGGCCGCCGGCGCCGGCGCGGAATTCGATGTTGGAGTGGTCGCCGTCGGGCGATTGGGCGCAGTTCCAGAGGCATGCGCCGCAGTGGACGCATTTTTCGCGCTCGAAGGCTGGTGCGCCGTCTTCGCCGAGCGTGATGGCCTGGCCGGAGCACATGGCGATGCAGGTCTTCTCTTCGCAGCCGATGCAGAGGCCCACGTCGCGGAAGACGACGTGATCGGCGAAGCCGGGCATGGCCTGCACCTTGCCGCCCATCAGCAGCGCGTCCTGATGCGTGACGAGCAGGCGGCCGTCGAAAGGAACCTCGGGCCAGCCGCGCGCAGAGAGCAGGGCATCGTGCAGCGGGCGGCCGTCTTCAAGAGCAAGCGCGACAGCATCTTTGAGCTTGAGGCCGTCAAAGGATTGCGATGGGAAGGGGCGGATCTGCTCGTGGGCGAGAGGGATGTGGCCCTTGAGCGAAAGCTTGCCGCCACGTGAGGCCGGCGAGAGCCATGCCGATCATGCCTTTGACGAGGCCTTCCTGGAAGCCATTGCGGGCGTTCTCGGCCTCTTGCGCGCCGCGCTCGACCCAGCTTGCGCGGCGGCGCGCTTCATAGGTGGCGGCGAGGTTTTCCTGCGTGAAGGGCTTGCCGGCGCGCAGGAGTTCGACGACCGCTTCGCCCAGCTGCACGCCGGTGGTCCAAGCCTCGTCGACGCCGGAGCCGGTGAGCATATTGGTTGACCCGGAGCCTTCGCCGATGCGCGCGAAGCCGTCGCCGACCAGGATAGGGCTCGCCGTGGCGGCCGGACTCTTCGAGCGACTTTGCGCCCCAGGAGCGCAGGGTTCCGTCCTTCAAGACCTTCCAGAGCGCGGGGTGCTGGATGTAGTGCTGCAGATAGCGGTAGGCGGTGCGCGAGGGGTCGCTCATCCACGAGGGAACGAAGATGCCCACCGAGACGAGCCGGTCGGGATGCACGTAGAGAAAGCCGAAGATCTCGGGCTCGGGATAGCCGAAGGTGTGCCACACGGTGCCGGGTTCGAGCTTGGTGTCTTCTGGGAGCTCGATGACGAACTTCATGCCCAGCGCCCACTCGCGGTGGGCGTGGCCTTCGGGCAGGCCGAGCTTCTCGTCGAGAGCCTGGCCGACTGCGCCGACCGGGCCGTCGCCGACGACTGTGAGCTGCGCGGACATCCATGCCGGGCATGAAGCCCTCGGCCTGGTGGCCGGATGGTCGACGCCCTGATCGGCGAGGCGCAGGCCTTCAACTTTTTTGTCAGAGAAGAGCGGTCCGCTGACCGGAGTGCCGGGCCAGATCTGCACCAGGCCGGTGGCCATCAGTTGCGGGCCGACCCACTGTTGAACTGGCCGATCGAGAGCACCAGGCCGCCGTGCTTGTGGAGGAAAGCTGGCGTCCAGGGCAGCGCGAAGGCGTGGTCTTTGACGCCGACGAGCCGGCCGAATGTGCGAAGAACGGCGTCAGCGACGCGCAGGGTAAGCGAGCGCCGGCTGGCGCCGATGGGGTCGAGCAGATACATGACCCGCTCGCGTTTGACCTCGGCGGCCATGGGGATTTCGGCCGGATTGAGTTGAGGAAAGCTGGTGCGAATGCCCTTGCCGCGCGTGACGACGCCGCTGACGCCGGCGCTGATGTCGTCGGCGCGCTCGTAGCAGAGGACCTGCAGAGGCATGCCCGGCGCGACCTTGCTTTCGAATGCGGGATCGGCGGGGTTTTCGTTCCAGGCTCGCGTGAGCGTGGTGAGGAAGCCGCCCATCGCCGGACCGAAGCCGGCGCAGGCGATGTCGACCTCCATCGATTGCCGCTCGACGTCGGGCGCTGGTTTCTCTTGAACGATGGGACTGGTGGTCATGCGAGTTTCCTTGTTGTCGCTAGCCTGGGTTCGTGGGTTCCCACCCTAGCCGCAGAAACAAAGGCGCGGCGAGGGTGGGGCACCCAGGGGTTCTTGATTTCCCACCCATTCGCCAGAAAGAAGGCGTATGGATGGGGCACGGAGGATTTGTGAACCGCTCATGCAGGGTAGTCCAGCGCTTCGGGGATCATGACTTTGCTGACCGTTTCGGCGGCGCGGTCTTTTGCCAGACGCGAGCCGCTCAGGCAGGTGGTCAGCTTGCTTTGCAGGCGCAGGAAGTCGCTGTTGCCGGCGCAACCTGCGCAGGGGCCGGCCTTCTGCGGATGGCTGCCGTCGGAGCCGAGCACATCGACGGCAAAGGCCGAGATGCCGGGCATGGTTGTCTTCGAGCTCGTCGAGCTCGCCGGCCAGGAAGCAGCTGCGATGCTCTTCCTCGTCCCAGGCGGGATGGCAGTTGTAGCCGAAGACCAGCTCGGCGCAGATGCGGGAGACCTCGCCGGCCGCTGCGGCCGCCTGCACGTGGCAGAGGTCGCTGAGGAACTGCACGGTGCCGTCGAGGCCTTCGGAGGCGACTGGATCGGCGGGTCCGCGGGCTTCGAGTTCGAGCACGTCGAGAATCTGACAGCGCGAGGCGAGCAGCCAGCAGAGCGCATCGGCCAGGGCAAAGGTCACGCCCTGGCGCTGCCCGTGGTAGAGCTTGCCGCCGTCGGGATCGGTGGCCTTTTGCAGGTGGTTGAGGGTCCAGAGCCACATCTGCATGGCCGAGGCCAGCGTGCAGGCGCCGGTGCCGGGGCGCAACGAGGCGATGCCGCCGCATCTGCGCGATCCACGAGCGGAACTGGGCCAGGAATACCTCGGTGGTCATGGTCACCGTCAACTGGCGGCGCTGCACGGCTTCGGGGCCTTCGTAGGTGGCTTCGAGTTGCGCATCCATCCATTTGTTGGCCAGGAAGCCGGGGCAGTCTTCGGTGATGCCGTAGCCGCCCATGAGGCTGACGGCTTCGCGCATCATGTTGGCGCCGTGGCCGGTGTTCCAGAGCTTGGTGGCGGGGCAGAGGACGTTGGCCTCGGCATCCATCAGCACATACTGGACCAGCGGATCGGCTTCGAGCTCGTCGCAGCCGGGATCGTCCTGTTTGAGCGAGAGCAATTCGATGGCGCGGTCGGCGCTTTCTCTGAGGGCCTTCATCTCGGCGCGGCCGCCGCCGATGCCGCGCTCTTTGAGGATGGCCGTCTTCTGCTTTTCGACGGGTTCGAGTTCGTCGAAGAGGCGCGCCGTGGCAAAGCCCAGCGATGTGCGCCGCTTCGCCGGTGGCCCAGATGTCGACGAGGCGATGCAGTGCATCTTCGCGCTGCTGGATGCCTTGTTCGTAGCGCACTGAACCGGGCTTGGCGCCCTCGGCTCCGCGGAAGCGCTGGCGCTGATAGCGGATGACCGGCTCGACCGCCGAGAGCAGCTTGGCGGCGGTCATCAGGCCGACGGCCACGCGAGTGCGCCGGAAGACGGCTTCGATGACTTCGCCGTGGTTGAAGTTGGGGACGATGACGCCGTCCTTGACGGTGTAGCCGCCGACGATGCGGCTGGCGGGAACCTTCAGGTTGAAGATCGGGTCGCCGGTCGAGGAGAGCTGATGGACGAGCTTCTTGGTCGGAGTGCCGCGATCGAAGATGCCCTCGTCGGTCTCTTCGAGAATCACCATGCAACTGCCCTTGATGCGCGGATCGTCGGAGCCGACCGCGGCGGTGACGAAGTTGGCGAAGGCGATGTTGGTGATGAAGCGGCCGCGCTTGTCGACCTGGAGCCAGGGCTCCTCGCCATCTTTCCACTCGGCCACGCGCACCTTGCCGCTCAACATGCCGGTATCGACGCCGACGTAGGGGATGGGCTCGGTGAGGGCAAAGGCGCCGCGCCAGGGCTTGCGGTCTTCGCCGGGCTGCGGCGGGGCGGAGAGGCTCTTGTAGCGGCTGATCTGCTCGGGTGTGCCGCGCTCGTGGATGGGCGCAAGGGCCAGGAAGCCGGCCAGGCTGGCCGTGGCCGCGCCGCCGTCGACCCAGGCCAGCTCGAATGCCGCCAGAGAGAGCGCCAGATTCTTGGGGCCGGAGATGAATCCGCCCTCTTCCGGCTCCATGAAGGCGGCGGTGATGCCGGCGCGGTCGAAGGCCTCCATCATCTCGTTTTTGCCGGGGGTCCACTCGTGGGTGTTGCGCTCGCCGGCGGCCACCAGCTGGGCCACGGTTCCGCGCGCCACGCCGCGCGACGACTGGACCAGCATCTGCAGATCGAAACGGTCGGCAAAGCGCCATTGAATCTGGCGCACTGCGTCCCCAGGGAGGGTGAGCATTTGTTTTTCACTGGATACGGCAAAAGTGGCCATCAATTGAGTCCTCAGGCAGCGGTCATATTGTCCTTGACTGGGGTAGCGAGAGGATGTGACATGAATCACCCTGCCGCAATCTCGGCAGCGGTTGGCGAATGCGGAAGCAACAGCGGGATCGTTTCACGACAATTCGTGGATTATTCGCTTGTCACGGGAGAAAGGTCAATTTAGTGTGTGATGAGCGTCACTTGCGATGACAAAACGCAACCTGTAGACAGGTACGTAAACAGGAAACTACTATCGACCGGTAAAGGAGCAACACGATGACCTTTGGAATCAGAGCAGCGGCCGCTATCCTGCTGGCCGCGTTCATTGCGGGGCCCGCCATGGCGCAGGCGCCCGGCGCAGACACTTACAAGGCCAAATGCGCGATGTGCCATGGCGCCGACGGGCTTGCCGCCACACCGATGGGCAAGAGCATGAAGATTCTCTCGTTCAAGGCTCCGGAGATGAAGAAGGCGAGCGATGCCCAGTTCATCGCCTCCACAAAGGATGGCAAAGGCAAGATGCCAGCCTACAAAGGCAAGCTGACCGATGCGCAGATCAAGGATGTGGTGGCATACATCCGCACGCTGCAGAAGTAGCAGCGCGTGCAGGCAGGCCGCAAGGGAAAGACGCGAGACCAGAAGGGCAAGGCTCAAGGCCTTTCTCTCCCGCGCCTGGCTGGAAGCGCGATCTACCGGAGCCAAGATGAAGACTGTATCCTCGATCGCGCTGGCCTTTGCCGCGTTCGCGCTTGTAGCCGGCCCGGCGCCGGGCGTGGCCCAGGCGAACAGCGACTGCCTGGCCTGCCATGCGGATGCAAGTCTGCAAAACGCCTCGGGGCACAGCGTCAGCGTGAATGAGCATACCTTCGAGCTCGAGCCTTCACGGCAGCTTGAAGTGCGTCGACTGCCACACGACAATCAAGGAATATCCCCATCCGGAGCAGATCACGCCGGTCAAGTGCGAAACCTGCCATGCCGACCAGGCCACCGCGCTCGCCGGAAGCGTGCACTCGGTCAAGGCCGAGCATCCATGCACCAGTTGCCATGGAGATGCTCACTCCATTTTTCCCAAGGACGACTCGCGCTCGGCGGTCTATCCGCTCAATATTCCGCGCACCTGCGGAGCCTGCCACGGCAACGACGCAATGGCCAAGAAGCACGGCCTGCCGAATGTCTACCCGATGTATATCGACTCGATCCACGGCTTTGCGCTCAGCAAAGAGGGATTGCTGGTGGCGGCTAACTGCCAAAGCTGCCATGGATCGCACCACATCCTGAGCCACAAAGATCCGCAGAGTCCAGACTTACAAGACGAATATTCCCAAGACCTGCGGCACATGCCACGCGGGAATCACCGCGAACTACATGACAGGCGTGCACGGCAAAGCAATTGCGCGCGGCGACCTGAAGGCGCCGGTCTGCACCGACTGCCACACGGCGCACGCGATCCTGCAGCCGACCGAAGCGGCCTTCCGCATGCAGTCGACGCCGATCTGCGGTTCGTGCCACAAGGAGAAGCTATCCACTTACAGCGATACCTTCCACTCGCAGTTAGGCTCGCTGGGCGGCTATGTGGAGACGGCGCGCTGCTGGGACTGCCACGGGGCGCACGATGTATTGCCCGCATCCGATCCGCAATCGCCGATAGCTTCAGCCAACCTGGTGATGACCTGCGGCAAATGCCATGCGGGCGCCAACGCCAGCTTTGTGCAGTATCAGCCCCACGCCAACGCGCGCAACCGCAAATTGAACCCGGCGCTCTACTTCATCCGCTTGTTTATGAATCTGCTGCTGGCCGGTACGCTGACATTCTTCGTGATTCACACCATACTTTGGCTGATCCGCTCGCGATACGACCAGATCAAGAGAAGATCGGCGGAAGGAGGAAAGAATGCCTGAGATCGAGCAAGCCGCAGCAGGGAAACGGCGACAAGGTTCCAGCGAATGAGCCGCTACTTTGTTCGCTTCACGCGGGCGCAGAGATATCTTCATGCCGCGCTCTTCACCAGTTTTCTGGGATTGGCGGCGACCGGACTGCCACTGCGCTTCAGCGAGAGCATCTGGGCGCGCGGCCTGGCCAAGGGTGTCGGCGGATTCGGCGCGATTCTCTTCTTCCACAAGTTCTGCGCGCTGGTTCTGACCGGAGCATTTCTGATCCACGTGAAAGACCTCTTCACCCGCGCGCTGGTTCATCGCGAGAAGGGAATCTTCTGGGGTCCTACCTCCATGGTGGCCAACTGGAAGGATGTGAAGGATCTCTTCGGTCATCTTCGCTGGTTTGTGGGGCTCGGGCCAAAGCCACAGTTTGAACGCTACGCCTATTGGGAAAAGTTCGATTACTGGGCGGTCTTCTGGGGGATGATCGTCATTGGATTCTCGGGCTACGCGATGTGGTTCGCTCCGTTCTTTGCCAGGTTCCTGCCGGGCTGGGCGCTGAACGCGGTGCTGGTGATTCACAGCGAAGAAGGGCTGCTTGCGATCCTCTTCATCTTCTCCATCCACTTCGTCAACACGCATCTCCGTCCAGATAGTTTTCCGATGGATATGGTGGTCTTTACCGGCGTGGAGAGCGAGGAAGAGTTCAAGCACAAGCGCACCCTGGAGTATGAGCGGTTGAAAGCCCAGGGAAAGCTGAATACTAGAGTCGGAGAGGCGCCGGGGAACTGGCAGATTAACTTCTCGAAGGTCGTAGGATTTACGGCTATTACGATCGGCCTCGTGCTTCTGGTTCTGACGTTGAGCGCATATTTGAGGGAGTAGCGGGGCAAAGAATGACCAGGTTCAGCAAGTTAAAGAGAAATAACTCTCGCACGATTTTCGCCTGGTTTATCGCGATCACTCTGTTTGTATCGACTTATGCGGTTCATGCCGAGCAGAAGCCCAAAGATAGCGAATGTCTTGCCTGCCATGCCGACTCCACTTTAGCTGCTGAAGTAAATGGCAAACAAGTGAGTCTGTTTGTGGATGAGAGCAAGCTCAAGCATTCAATCCACGGGAGTATGTTCGCTTGCGTGGATTGCCATAAGGATGTGAAGGGCCTGGTTCACGAGACCACGCCGAAGAAGATTCGCTGCGCGGAGTGCCACGCCGATGCGCAGGAGGCCTACTCGCACAGCCTGCATGCCAAAGACTATCGCGCGGGCGGTCCCGGAGCCAACTGCCAGGACTGCCACGGAGGCGCGCACGAGGTTCTGGCCGCCGACGATGCCAAGTCGCCGATCAACCACGCCAACATTCCGGTCACCTGCGGCCGGTGCCACGGGCAGAAGTTTCTGATGGAGTCGAGCGGAGAAAGCGCGCAGCCATTCATCTCTTATCAGGCAAGCGTGCATGGACGCGCGGTTGCAAATGGATCGATGAAAGCGGCAGTCTGTACCGATTGCCACGGCGCGCACGAGATACTCTCCGCCAACGACGCCAAGTCTCCGATCTATAAGTTCAATGTTCCGGAGACCTGCGGCAAATGCCACGCCGCAGTCGCAACAGACTTTCATTGAGAGCATCCACGGGCAGGCAATCATGCGGGGAAATGGGCTGGCCCCGGTCTGCACCGATTGCCATGGAATCCACTCGATCAAGGCGCACATCGATCCTAACTCATCGGTTTCAGAACAGAACATAGCCCGTGACGACCTGCGCGCGCTGCCACGAAGGCGTTCGGCTCTCGCAGGAGTTTGGCGTGGCAGGAAACCGCGTGACGAGTTATATGGATAGTTATCACGGACTGGCCTCAGAAGGGCGGCTCGGCAGTGGTGGCCAACTGCGCAAGCTGCCACGGCGTGCATAACATCCTGCCTTCCAGCGATCCGCGTTCTACGATTAATCGAGCTAATCTCGACGCAACCTGCGGTAAATGCCATCAGGGAGTTACGCAGAAGTTCACGCTGACCAAGGTTCACCTGGATGGCAGCCGCTCCAAAGATATCGGATCGGTTGCGGTGCGGTATGTGAGATGGTTCTATCTTGTCTTGATTTTCGCTGTGATCGGCGCGATGTTTTTGCATAACGCCATCATATGGCGGAGCAAGGCTATTGCCCGGCGCTCGATGCAAAATCCAATGATGGAGCGCATGAGCGCGAAGCAGCGCTGGCAGCACCTGATTTTGCTCACAAGCTTCATTATTCTTGTGATCACCGGCTTTGCGCTCAAATTTCCCGACTCATGGCTCGCCGAAGTCTTGGGGATGAGTGAGAAGCTTGCGCAGTATAATTCACCGCGTAGCAGGTGTTATCCTGATCGGCGCGGGAATCTATCATGTCTTCTATCTCGTGATTGCGCGCAGAAGGGCGGCGACTTATCCGAGATATTGCGCCGCGGCCGAAGGATGCCTTCGATGCCTGGAGCACGATGTGTTACTACCTTGGAGTTAGCAAGGTTAAGCCAAAGTTTGGCCGCTTCAGTTATGCGGAGAAGGCTGAATACTGGGCGCTGGTCTGGGGTACGGCGCTGATGGCTCTAACTGGAATCATGATGTGGGCGAAGGTCTGGGTCGGGAACCTGCTGGCGCGCTGGTGGGTGGATGTCGCTACCGCCATTCACTTTTATGAGGCGATTCTGGCGACGCTGGCGATCGTCGTCTGGCACTTCTATCAGGTATTCTTCGACCCCGATGTTTATCCGATGAACTGGGCGTGGTGGGATGGCAAGATGCCGGTCGAGCACTATCGCCATGAGCACGAACTCGACCCGGGATCGCCGGCCTCGGATGAATCCAGCGCGAGCAGCGAGCAGTCGCCATCAGATCCCGAAGAGAAGTAGACGAAAGTGAGAGTCTTTGCGGAGCGTGATTCTTCGATGCGCGGCGAGATGCATTCGTTGACAGCGCAGGGGCGGTATTCCTAGAATTCATGCTCGAAAGAATCCTGCTCCAGAGATTCGCGAAAGGCAATAGGAAAATGACTCAGGCGTGGTGGTTTCGTGCGTTCGGATTGGCTGCGATGGGCCTCATTGTCAGCATCACGCTGGTTGCGCAGGCAGGCAATACGAAGGCTATCGAAGAAGCGCTCAATGCAAAATTCAAGATAACGAAGATCACCGAGGACCGTTCGGATATCGTTATTCCCGGAGACCGGGTCGAGATTGAGAAGTCCGGAGTGACGATGTATGACGTGGCATCCCCGATGCCGCCCCTCTACACCTACAAGAATGGGAAGATAGGGCACGGCCTGCTCGGATTGAAAAAGGATGTGGAGATCTCCTTCAAGACGCCGGGAGGCACTGCGGCCGATTACGCGCGCCGGCCATTCGATCCGGGTGAAAAGTGTTGGGTGTCGGGAATTCAGGTGCAGAAGGATGGCGTACTTTTTCAACTCTACAGCGATCGTTACGATGAAACCCGCTACTACGCAAGCCTGAAGATCGCCTTTCCAAACAAGAAGGAGTTGCCGGCGCCAGACGCCGTGATGCAATTGGTTGCGGAAGTGCTCAAAGTAGCTCCGCCGGAGAAGCACGTTGCGCCGCCTGTCGTTGTGGCTCCCGCTGCTCCTGCCGTGAAACCCGCGCCCAAGGACCTACCGGCCAGCGTCTCAGGCAAGTACGACTTCGACGAGAGAGATTCGCAGCTTGACTTTGTCTCCACTACCGGTTGCATCATGATCGGCCCAGGCGGCACAGAAAGTGCCGGTGCGTACAGGGTGACCGGAGATAAGCTGACGATTGATTGTACGGTAACCGGGAATTCCATCAATCTGCGCATTCAGGGAGATAAACTGGTGGCCGGCGATGGGCATTTATGGCTTCACGAGGCAGCCACGCCACTGCTACCGCCAGCCGTCTCGCTCGGCCAGAGCAAGGCCAGGGTCACCGCAACCTTCGGACAGCCTCTGAAGGTCGCGAAGGCGGGAGCGAAGGAGACCTATTTCTACAAAGACATGAAGGTGACCTTCACCAACGGCAAAGTCAGCAAGGTTGAGTAATGCGCTCGTGGCTCCGGTACGGGAAGGAAGGCTATTTTCAAAGATGACAAAGTGACCGGAGCGCAATAGCCTCCAATTGCTGACGCCGAGACACGTCATATCCATTGCCCCAAAAAACGAGGGCAGAGAAGAAGCAAAACTGCTCAGGTTAACTTTGTCTGCAACGTTCTAAGCGTAGTCGATGGGGTGCTTGCTGAGCCACTGCTCGTCGCGCACCTTGCCCATCTTCTTCATTGCGTTGCCGGCGACGCTTGCGCTCAATTCCCGGCTCTCCCAGGCGAGGCCCGCGCCAAGACCGATGGCGCAACCCAGCAGGCCGTAGGCAAAGATCGCGGTCTTGGATTTTTGCCGGCAAAGCGGGTAACTAATCACTAGACCCAGGGCCGCTCCGATCGCGGCGGGCACGAGGGCGCCTTTCGCCACCTCTTCAAGAAAGGGGGTCACGGGCTTTCCGTCGAAGAACTCTTCCTGGCCGGAACGTACGCCTTCGATTCCGGACTCGGCAAGCCGCTTGCCATAATCGACATTGGATTTCACCCACTCGCCCAAGCTCATTGGACCTCCTCGCCTTCCTTGAAAGACGATTCAAGTCTAACAGATCAACAATCGTCGCATGAAGGCCTGATCATCGGCTACTCCCGAAATGTGAACCGCATGGCACGAGAGAGGAGGACGATTCAAATCGGGAGACTGCCAAAACCTGACTGCGTGCGTTATCATCGTCGCATTTGTGCGTGCCCAGATAGGTTTCATGCAGCCGGACGAGGTATGGGTGGAATGAGGATCGTGTACGTGCTCACCTCGCTCGGGGTCGGCGGAGCGGAACGGCAGGTGGTGATGCTGGCGGAACGAATGGCCGCGCGCGGCCACACCGTTTCGTTGCTTGTGCTGCGGCCACGGCAACCAGAGGAATGGCCGACCACTGTCGATTGTGTCCACCTTGACGTGCACAAGAGGCCGGGCAGCCTTCTTGCCGGGCTTGCGAGAGGCCGCTGCTTCCTGCGCAGCTTTCAGCCCAACTTGGTTCACAGCCATGTCTTCCCGGCCAACATGGCCGCGCGGATACTCCGTCTGCTTTACCCCGCGCCTGTCATTTCTACCGTTCACAACGTATATGAAGGCAGGTGGCCGCGCATGCTGGCTTACCGGCTCACCGACCCGCTCAGTTGCCGTACCACTGCCGTTAGCCAGGCCGCGGCCGATCGCTACATGCGCCTTAAGGCCGTCCCGGCTCGCAAGTGCTCAGTGCTTACGAATGGGATCGACACGGCGGAGTTTGAGCCAAATCCGGAGCGCCGCGCACGCATGAGAGTAGAGATGGGCGCGGGCGACGAGTTTATCTGGCTGACGGCAGGGCGTATCGCTCCGGCCAAGGACTATCCGAATCTGTTGCGCGCGTTTGCGCTAGTGCGGGCAGCCTATCCGCGAGCGCGGCTTTGGATTGCCGGCGAGCCTGCGGGTCCGAGGTCGGGAGCTGTTCGAGCTTTGGCGGCCAACCTCGGCATCGAGACCTCCATTCGCTTGCTGGGGCTTCGCCGCGACATGCCCGATCTCTTCGACGCCGCTGACGGTTTTGTGCTGGCCTCGGCCTGGGAGGGGATGCCGCTGGTTGTGGGCGAGGCGATGGCTATGGAAAAACCGGTGGTGGCAACCGATGTGGGAGGAGTGCGCGAACTTGCTGGAGATTGCGGCTTGATCGTTCCAGCGTGCGCTTCAGGCGCCCTGGCGAAGACGATGCTCGATCTGATGCGAAGGACGCCGGAGGCTCGCGGCTCGATGGGGCGGACGGCGCGCGAGCGCATTGTGGATCATTTCAGCATCGACGCCAAGGCCGATGAGTGGGAGGCGCTGTACAGGAGGGTCTTGGCGGAGAATGCCTGATCGGCCGATACTAAATGATACCTTTATCAGCGATCAAATCAGTTGCGTGACTGGGCCGCTGAGGCGGTTCAGACGAAGGCTTGGGAGTAGGTTCATGCGGATAGCGATTGCCGGACAAGTGATGTTCTGTGCTCTGTTGGGCGTGGTGGTTGGCATGGGTGGGAATATGGCGCAGGCGCAGGCAAAGGCGCAGAATGCGGTGCTGGCGCTCGATCATGGCTGGCAGTTCAGGCAGGTCACGGCCGGCGCGCAGGACGAGAACGGCTGGCTGCCGGCGACGGTTCCTGGCGATGTGCATCTCGATCTGCTGGCCAACAAGAAGATTCCCGACCCGTTCTTTCGCGACAACGAGAGCAAGCTGCAGTGGATCGAAAAGGAGAGCTGGGAGTACCGGACTGAACTTCGATGTCACTCCGGCCATGCTGGCGCGCGCCAATGTGGACCTGGTCTTCGATGGTCTCGATGCGGCCGCCGAGGTTTATCTGAATGGCGACAAGGTGCTCTCGGCCGACAACAGCTTTCGCGTCTGGCGCGTGGCCGGCAAAGAGCCATCTGCACGCCGGGAAGAACCTGCTGCGTGTCGTCTTTCCTTCGCCGATCAAGGCCGCCGCTGAGGCCGCGGCGACGCGACCTCTTCGCAGGCCGCATTCGAAGACCGAAGCGAAGACCTACATTCGCAAGCCGGCCTATGAGTACGGCTGGGACTGGGGGCCGCGTTTTGTGACCAGCGGCATCTGGAAGCCGGTGCGGCATCGAGGCCTGGGACAAGGTGCGCATTGCGGACTTCGCCATTCGCCAGCGCGATGTGAGCAGGGAAGTGGCGCATCTCGATGCGGAAGTCGAGGTTGAGGCGGCCAGCGCTGGACCGGCGAGGGTGACCGTGCAGTACTCGTGACGCTGGCAAGCCGGTAACGCTGACGACGAACGGTCAGTCGTTCATGCGGGCGCAACGTGATCGATCTGCCGATCGAGATTCGCCAGCCGAAGCTCTGGTACCCGGCAGGCTATGGCGATCAGCCGCTCTACGAATTCACCGCGCAGGTCGGCGCAGGCGGTAGCGTCAGCGAGGAGCGCAAGACCAAGGCCGGCCTGCGGTCGATCGTTCTCGATCGCCATCCGGACAAATGGGGCCGCAGTCTTCCAGTTCGTCGTCAACGGCATTCCGGTCTTTGCCAAGGGCGCGGACGTGATTCCCTTCGACAGCTTTCCCAATCGCGTGACGACGGCCAACTACCGCCGCATTCTGGAGTCGGCGCGCGACGCCAACATGAACATGATTCGCCACTGGGGCGGCGGCTACTACGAGAGCGACGAGTTCTACTCGATCTGCGACGAACTGGGGCATCATGGTCTGGCAGGACTTCATGTTCGGCAACGACTGGCAGCCGGGCACCTATGCCTTCAAGCTGAACATCGAGGCCGAGGCAGAGGACCAGGTGCGGCGGCTGCGCAATCATCCGAGCATCGTGATCTGGTGCGGCAACAACGAGACGGAGAGCGCATTCAACTGGAGTGCGCGCGGACACGCTGCCGCCGGATGTGAAGTTCCAGATGTGGCAGGATTATCTGACCGAGTTCAGCGGCATTCTGCCCAGAGTTGTGGCGCGGCTGGATGCGGAGACGCCTTACTGGCCGAGTTCGCCGAGCTCGGATTATGAAGCCGTCTCAGCCGATCATTATCTCAGCGGCGACGATCACTTCTGGGATGTGTGGCACGGGCGCGTGCCGTTCAGCGACTTATGAGACGCATCATTCGCGCTTTGTGACGGAGTATGGCTTCCAGTCGTTTCCGGAGATGAAGACGATCGAGGCATTCACGCAGCCGGAAGATCGCGGAAGTATCTTCACGCCGGTGATGCTGGCCCACCAGAAAAACAATGAAGGCAACTCGATCATCCACGACTATCTGCTGAAGGATTACTCCGAGCCGAAGGACTTTGCGAGCTTCCTCTATGTGAGCCAGGTCTTGCAGGCCGAGGGTATCAAGATCGGCGCGGAGCATTTCCGCCGCACGCGTGCCGGAGACGATGGGCATCGATCTTCTGGCAGTTGAACGACTGCTGGCCGGTGGCTTCGTGGTCGTCGATCGACTACTACGGGCGCTGGAAGGCGCTGCAGTATTATGCGCGGCGTTTCTATGCGCCGATGCTGGTTTCGCCGCATGTCGAGGACGGCGCGATGAAGGTTTATATCGTTTCAGCGACAAGACCGAGGCCAAGCCGGCGACGCTGCGCGTGCGGCTGATGGACTTCGACGGCAAGGTGCTGCTGGAGGAGACGCAGCGCCGTGAATGTTGAGCCGCTGTCGAGCAAGGTCTATCTCGACTGGCCGCTGAAGAAGCTTGCCGACGCAGGCGCGGCCAATACTTCGCGGGTGTTTGTGGTGGCGGATCTGACGGCGGGCGGCGCAGCAGATTTCGCGCAACCTGACTTACCTTGCCCCGGTGAAGGAGGTTCATCTGAAGCCGGCGCAGCTGAAGGTCGAAGCGACGCGGCGCGAACGGGAGTTATAAAGTTCGCGTCAGCTTCGCCGGTGCTGGCGCGGAGTGTCTATCTCTCGTTCGGCAATCTCGACGTGAAGGTCTCCGATAACTACTTTGATGTGCTGCCGGGCGAGACGGCGGAGATCGCGGTGACGAGCGCGGCTTCGCTCGATGCGCTGAAGGCGCAGTTGAAGGTGATCTCGCTGACCGATGCCTTTGCGGCGAGCGACAGGCAGGGTGCGACGATCGGGCAGCGTCAAGGTAGAGCCAGAAGTTTCAAACGGGTCCTGGAGCTGATCTGGCGCCTCCGGCCCGTTGGATAATCGCTTGTGCATGTCTAGCGTCAGAACGAGAAGACGAGCTTGCGCAAAGATGCGGCGCGCCGCCGAACCGGTGCTGAAGATGCCGCCGGCAAGGGTTGTGGATTTGTCGAAGTTCGGCGGCGGTCACAGTTCCGTTGGGCGTTCCGTAGTCGATGTTGTTGAAGAGATTCAGCGCCTGCACGCTGAAGTTCAGCGAGTACTTGTGGCCGGTGCCGCTCGCCGAACATGCCGCCCGGGCCGCCGCGTCCGCCGCCACCGCCAAGTCCGCCCGGGCCAAGCCCGCCGCCCGGAGGTCCACCGCGGCGTCCGCCGCCGCCACCATGCGGTCCGCCGCCCGGGGTGGCCCGCCGTCGCCCGGACCGGTTGCCGATTCGAGTTTGGGGCCGAAGCCAAATCCGCGGCTGATGCGCAGATTGACGGCCACCGCCGCCGGACCGTTGCCCGAGTTGACGGGAATGAGTTGCTCGCCGGGGTAGGCTGGCTGTCGAGGCAGCCGAAAGTAGTCGTGGAAATAGCGTCCGGATTGGCTCGTGGCAGCATTGGCAGCTGCGACTAGGCCGGCCGCTGATTGCAAAGTTGTTCAGCGGATCCGTTGGCAGTGTGACGTTGAAAGGCTTGCCGGATTGCGCGACCAGGAAGGGATTGAAGCGAATGCCCCAGGGGCCGTTGTAGTTGGCCATGGTGAAGACATGTTGCGCGAAACGAAGCCGGCGGGCCCGTAGTCCTGGCTGCAGGTTGTAGGCGTTCGGATGCGCTGCCGCCCGCGCCGTTGCTGTTGGCCCATGCGGCGGTGTAGAAGCCCATCAGGCTCAGGTTCTTGCTCACCGCGGCGTTGACGCTGGTGATGATCTGATTCTGCTTGAAGACCGCCTCGGGAAAATACTGGTAGATATAGCCGCCGGAGTGGATCGATGCGGATACTCTCCCGCACTATCGAGTCTGGTTGGCATTGCGCGTGACCAACTGGTGAACGCCGAAGGAGTGCAGATAGGTGAGCGTCACGCTGGTTCCCGGGAAGAGTTGGCGTTCAAGGCTCGACGCCCGCCTGGCCGGTGTAAGGGGAACGATAATGTGGGGCAACCTCGTATTGCACGGGCGCCGAGGTGCTGCAGGCGTGCCAGCGGTGCTGGAACAGGTGCTCAAATCGATCTCGTCGAGAGAAGTCGCATTCGATTCTGAAGGCGGTTGTTGACTCGCATGTCGGGTTGTTGAAGACGATACTTGCTTTGCACATCGGAGCGGTTGATCGGTCAGGAGGTTGCTGGACCAAACCGGTCGTAGAAGAAGCCGTATCCGCCGCGCAGCACGGTCTTGGTCTTCTTGTCCTTGCCGTCCGTCGAGTGCATAGGCGAACGCGACGCGCGGCGCCCAATCGTTGTGATCGGAGACATGATTCTGCGACTCCCAGCGCATGCCGCCGGAGAGCGTGAGGCGCGGATTGACCTTCCAGTCGTCCTGCGCGAACAGGGCGACATCGAACATGTTGGCGAGCGCCGACTGCGACTCCGGTGGTGTAGCTGGCTGAGGTTGGACCGTTGCCAGCGGCCACAACTGGATCGGCAAATGCAGTCCCGGTCGTGTCTGCTGCGAGAGCCGTTGGCCATCGACAGATACTTCGCGGCCGAGTCGAAGCTGAACGTGCCATTGAAGTTCGCCGTTGGTGAAAGTTGGCGTCGCGCGTGTCGCGCATGCGGGTTCCGAACTTGATGGCATGCGCGCCGTGGCTCATGGTCGTGATGTTCCAGAACTCGAGCCGCGTGGCGTGATCGCGATACTGCTGGCCTGAGTAGCCGCCGCCGTGAAGTCGCCAGTGACAGTGATGGTGCGGATGCGGTCGAGTCAGGATAGTGATTCTCGTTCTGGCGCTCGTACTGGAAGCGGGTCTCGTTTACCATGTGATCGTTGATCACGATGGCGTCGCTCATCTGGAGGGTGTGGTCGGTGTTCGACTCGTGCGTGGAGGCGCTGGCCAGCGATCCGGAATTCAGGTCGCCGTGCTCGGATTCGGCCCAGAATCCGATAGCGCGCCGTGAGCGTGTTCTTCGCGCCCAGTTGCCAGTCGATGCGTGCCGAGGCGTTGTCGCGAATGCGCCGGTTCAGAAGGTTGACGCCGTAGTTTAGCGTGTCCACATAGACGCCGGAGCTGTCAGGCATGACCGCATCGGGAATGAGCCATGCATTCACGTTCTGTGTGTTGCGCTGCTCGGCGCTGACGAAGAACGAGGCCGTCTTTGAGATCGCGCCGCTGACCGTGCCGTTGAACTGATAGCTGTAGTAAGAAGGGATCGTCGACGTGAATGGGTTGCCGGTGTTGAAGGACTTGTCGTTGCCCTGGACGAAGAACTGGCCGTGCAGCTTGTCGGTGCCGGGCTTGGTGAGAATCTCGATGCGGCCGTAGCCCAGTCGGTCGAACTCAGCGGAAAAGGGATTCTGGTTGATGCGAATTTCGCGGATCGCCGACTTGGGCGGAAGTTGGCCGCCGGTGAAGCCGTCAATGTAAATCTGGCCGCCGTTGGGCCCTGCGGAAGGTCCGGCCAGTGCCGTCAACTCGTTGGACAACTCATCGGGATCGTCGGAGAGAGCATCGAGATCCTTGCCCTTGAGGACGATGGCGTTGGCGTTGCCGCCGGCTTCCACATTCACTGTGGGTGACTCGTCGGTGACCACCACGTTCTGCTGTTCCACCTGGATGGCCATGGAAATATCCACGCGCTTCACCTGCCCGGCTGCGAGCTGGATGGCAGGCATGTCGAAGGGGGCAAATCCTTCAAACGATGCATGGACGATGTAGCTGCCGGGCGCGAGACCGCTCACTCTGTAGGCGCCGCTCGCGTCCGCGGTTGTCGTTGCCACAGTCTTACCGGCTTCGGTGGTGATGGTGACGGTTGCGCCGGGAATCAACGCGCCTGTCTGGTCGGCGATATGCCCGTGCAGAGTGGCCGTGCCTACGGGAGTCGCGGCTGGCGCAGTCACGGTTGTCGCAGCCAAAGGCGGCGCGGCAGGAGTTTGCGCCTGTGCCGCAGCCAGGCCCAATACTGGGGCAATCAAAAGATGATGTGACGCAATGCAATTTTGAATACACGTATTCCTCGCTTGTTTTCGTTGGTTGTCAGTGGGTCTATTGGGCAACTTCAGGAGCGCTCATGCTCCAATTCGAAAGCAAATCACGGCTGGCCGCGGGCGCCTGGAGCAGCGGCTCAACGCCCGCCAGCAGAGTGATGGCTGTGACTTCGGTCTCGCCCTCGGTGGAAACAAGCATCACCGCTTCGCCCTTCTGCAGATCGCCGAGGTGAATAGCCGGCGCCGATTCAGCATCTGCTGCGGATCGCCTCCGCCTTGGCCGCCATTTTGGCCGGTCCATTGGCCTGCTCCGGTTTGACTGCCTCGCCGTTCCTTTGAGCCGCTCCGCCAGCATCGCCGCCATGTGTTCGGGCAACCGCCGCATCTGTGCATCCGCCGTGATGTGAATTGTGACCTGCTTCTTCGTCGCCAGATCCTTGACGAGCAGCGTTGAGGCCGCCGCATCGATCGACACAATAGTTCCGGCGATGTTGCGGAAGCTTCCCGAGACCACCTCTTCCGCGGCTATCTCCGTACCGTCCGCATTTTTTACGCCGCGCGCGCGCAACTGGTCGCCGGCATGAATTGCCTCGATCGGAGCAGGCAGCGCCGCGTCAAAGCGCACCGAAGCCGGCGCATAGCGCTTGAGCATCGTCGTCTTGGCGACATGCACTGTGATCGTTTTGGCCGTCGCTCCCGCGCCGCTGTTGAGCAGAATCACTCCGGTTGCGGCGTCCACGCTCTTCACCAGACCGCCCACGCCGCGCCGCTGCCAATCCTCGCGATCCTTCTGCTGCTTCAACGCCAGGTCAGCCTGCTTCACGGCGATAATCTGCAGAGCTTCAGAGGTGCCGGCCGGCGCGTCGGGATCGAGCTTCACCAGCGCACGGTCGCCGACGGCTAGATCGCTGAACTGAATCGTGTCGGCTGTACTGAGGTCCTTCTGGCCGGGCGCGATCCGCTTGAATGCGGCGCTTGTTGGAACCTTCACCTGACGCTCGCCGTCGGCGTCGGTCTTCACCGTGAGTGTGTCGCCGCTGATGGCAGTGATCGTGCCGACAAAACGGGAGGCCGTCTGCGCGTAGACCAGGCTACCAGCCGCCAGCAATCCGATCATCAGTGCCGAAGCGACAGAAATGCGATTCATCCTCATGCGCTTGATCATTCAATCTCCACCGGCCAACACCGCTCGGCGTTCAGAACGAGAAAAATACTCACTGCCTTGGTAGACGAGTGTGACAGCCAAAAGGTTGAGAGGAGTCTTCCCCGAGTTGCCAGATTTCTGAAAAATCAAAAATCTGGGCCAAACTCGCAGTAGTCTTGAAGATTGCTGGATCTCGAAATCTTAAATCAATCTGAAAACTGCTGCCGCTACTTCGCCAGGTCCGCTGTTTCCAGAAAGGCATAACTTCCCGAAGGCGTGGGAACCACGTGCGTCAGCCGCCGGTTGTGCACCACGACTGTGTCCCGGTACCAGAGATTGATGGCCGGCAGATCGCGCGCCAGTATCTGTTGAGCTTCAACATAATCGGCGCGACGGCGAGCTGTGTCAGTGCTTTGGGCGGCATCGTCAAGCAGCGCGTCGAGCTGCGGATTCGAGTAGTGGCCGCGGTTGGCGCCCTTGGGAGAAAAACGCGCGGTCGAGAATGCGTAGCTGAAGATGTCCGGCTGCTCGTTGCCGCCGATCCAGCGCAGCGAATACATCTGGAATGCTCCGCGCGTCACGTCGGAATAGAAGGTGGCGAATTCGTAGCTGCGCAGATCGAGGGCGATGCCCACCCTCGCCAGTTGCTGCTGCAAGACGGCGGCCAGCAGCCGCGTGCCCTCGTCGGTGATGGTCTTCATCGCCAGATGAAAGCGAACGCCATTCGCGCCGGCGAGGATAGCCGGCCTCATCGAGCAGCCGCGCGGCCCGGGCCGGATCGTAGTCGTAGCGCGCGACATCGTCCGCTCCAGGCCCAGTGGCTGGCGGGCAGCAGGCTCTCCGCCGGCCGCGCGTGGCCCCGCAGCAGCGTCTGAATGATCAGCGTTGCGATCGATGGCGCAGGCAATGGCCTGGCGCACGCGCACATCCTTGAGCAGGGGGTCGCGCAGATTGAAGGCGAGGTACTGGATCTGCGTTCCAGGCGAGTCTTCGACCGCAAGATTCGGCCTTGCGGCAAGCACCGCCAGTGCATCCATGGGCAGGGAATTGACGGCCACGTCGCCTGAGCCCTTTTCGAGTTCCAGCGACTCGGTGATTGCGTCGGGCACCACGGCAAAGCGCACGCGCTCGATCTTCGGCACTCTGGACCAACTCAGCGGATTGCGCTCGATCACGACGTCCTGATCGATCTGCTGGCTGACAAAGCGAAACGGTCCGGTGCCGACGGGATGCCGCCAGAACTCGCGCCCGCTGCCCTCGGGCACGATGCCCATGGCGCCGGTCGATAGATTTGTCAGCAGAAAATTGTCGGCGTGCTTCAGGTGGAAGACGACAGTCTGCGCATCCTGGGCTTCGACTGTGTCCACCGAGGCGTAGGCGGCGGCCTTGGGCGAGATCACCTGGCCCGAGCGCATCGAGTTGATGGTCCACACCACATCGCGCGCCGTCAGCGAGCGGCCGTCGTGAAAGCGCACGCCGCTCGCGCAGATGAAAGACGAGCGTCAGCGGGTCGGGCTGCTCCCAGCTCTCGGCCAGCGCCGGAGTGAAGTGGAAGCTCGCATCGCGGGCCACCAGGCCGTCGAAGAGCAGTTCGTCGATGTGCTCCGATTGCGCGTCGGTGCCGATGCGCGGGTCGAGATTGGCGGGGCTGCTCTCGATGAGAAAGACAACCGTGTCGCGGATCGCGCGGCGTCGAGTGGCAGCCCGCCAGCGCAACAACGTGACCAGCGGACAACAATGCGAGCCAAGAATGCCAGCGCCAGAGCGAGCAGGCTTACGCATACGTCACCTGGCCCAGGATCGCCGGCCGCGCCGCGCCCGTGGCCGCGGGCACATTGCCCGGCAGGTGATGCCAGGTCTGCCAGGCCAGCAGCGCAAAGGCCGCAGCCTCCTTGGCCTCGGCGGGCAGGCCGAACTCCTCGCTCGCCGCCAACTCGCAACCGAGCGGCTCCAGCCGCTGCGCCAGCATCGCCATCAGCGTTGCATTGCGCGCGCCGCCGCCGGAGACGATGTAGTCGACGGGACGGCCCTTCATTGCGCGCCGGACGAAGTCGCTTGTAACTCCGCGCAATCGTCTCGGCAGTCAGCGCGGTCGCCGTGGCCAGCGCATCTTCGGGCTTGCTGCTTTGCCGCTGGCAGGCGGCGAGGAACTCCGCCGCATACTCGCGCCCAAACTGCTCGCGCCCCGCGGTGCGCGGCGGCTTCAGTTGGAAGTAAGGATTGCGCAGAGCCTCGTCCAGCACTGGCTGCAAGCACCGTGCCCCGCGCGGCGATGGCTCCGTTGCGGTCGAATCTCTTGCCGAATAGCTGCTGCGCCAGCGCATCGATCACCATGTTGCCGGGACCGGTGTCGAAGGCGATCACCGCGTCCGGCGCCGGCTCCGGCGGGAATGGCGGTCAGGTTCGCGATGCCGCCGATGTTCTGCAGCACGCGGCCGCGCTTCGCGTCGGCAAACAGCACATAGTCGAGCAGCGGAACCAGCGGCGCGCCCTGGCCGCCGGCGAGCATGTCAGCGGGGCGGAAATTCGAGACCACCGGAACGCCAAGTGCGCGAGCGATCACCGCGGCTTCGCCTGCCTGCCAGGTGCAGGCGAAGCGGCGGCCCGCATAACTCGCCGCGCGCGGCTGATGGTAGAGCGTCTGTCCGTGGCAGCCGATCAGATCGAGTTTGACTGCGATGCTGCTCGACGCGTCGCTTGCACTGCTTCGGCATAGGCCAGGCCCAGCCGCCAGTTGAGGCGCGCCAGCTCTGCCGTCGAAGTTGACGCCGCATTCATCGCCGCCAAGACGGCGCGGCGCAGCGGGGCGGGAAATGCGAAGCCTTCGTGGGCGAGCAGCGTGAGCTCTGGGCCGCTGCCTGCCCGGAGCAATCCGCACTACGGCCACATCGATGCCATCGGCCGAAGTGCCGCTCATGATGCCGGCCACCGTCATGGTCTTTGCGCTCATGCCGGCGTGTGCCTCCTGGGCTCGTCGTTGATGCGTTATCGCTGAAGCGCAGAATCCGTCGCTCGCAGCGCATCGAATTGCTTGGCTGTCAGCGGCCGCCGAAGGCCTGCTCGCAAAGAGCCTTGCTCGCTGCCGCGCCGTCTGCTCCGCACGAGCAATGAGCAACTTTGCAAACGCCGCCGATCGCTCGCCCTCGGCAATCAGCGCCTCGTAGGCGCGCAGAATCAGCTCCGGGCTGTGGCAGATCTCGATCATGTCCATCCCCGCGCGAATGGCCGCGATCGCCGCCTCTTCGATCGGCATGAACTTCAGAATCCCGCCCATCTCCATATCGTCGGAGAAGATGATTCCGCGATAGCCGATCCGCTTGCGCAGCACCGTCGTGATCCAGTAAGGCGACACGCTCGCGGGCATGTTCTTGCCCGGTGTCTCGGGATAGGCCGCATGATTCACCATGATCATCGGCAGTTCATCGCGCAGTTCGCGATAGGGAAGCAAGTCCTCGCGCCACAACTCGCGCATGCCGCGATCGAATCGCCGGAGTTTCCAGATGCGTATCGCGCGTTCCGCCGCCGAGGCCGGGAAAATGCTTTGCCGCAGCCAACGACGCCTTGCTCCGCAAGGCCAGCCAGAAATTCGCGCGCATAATTCACCACGCCTGCTGCATCGGCGGCAGCGGCGCGCGTGCCCATCACTTCGGCAGACTCCGGGCAGAGCCAGATCCAGTACCGGCGCCAGCGTTGTGTTGAAGCCGAAGGCCTTCACGCCTTGCGCAATCAACTCGCCGTGTTCTGCGAATCAACCGGCTTGTTGTCCGTGTGCCGCGCCGCGTCTGCAACGGCCTGCGCGGAAGGCATAGCGGCCAGCGCATCCCGCAGCCGGTCCACCGTTCCGCCTTCCACATCAACGCAGCGAAAAGCGTGCGGCGCGCACAAGGCCGTCGCCTCGTCAAAAGCGCCCGCGTCTGTGTCGGCTCGGCGATGTTGCGCCGGAAGAGAATCACGCCCGCCGGCCGCACCAGCTTCAGCCATGCGCGCTCCAGGCCGGTGAGTTCCGTGCCTCCGAGGCCCACGACCAGCAAACTTCCCGCCGCATGGCGCAATGTGGTCTTCATTGCTGCAACCCTGTTCGCTGTTCTCTAGTCCCTAGTACCTGCGTCATCCTTTCTCCTTTAGCTCCTGCTGCAACTCTTCGAGCAGATTCAGCGCCTGGAGCGGGGTCAGCGAGTTCACGTCCGTCTGCCTCGATGCGGTCCACGATGCGCTGCGAGAGCGGCGTGAAAATCGTCAACTGCACCGGCTCGGGAGCCGTCTCCACCTGCACGCTCTGTCGTTCCTGCTTCTCATGCTGGCGTAGCACGTGTTTGGCGCGCTCGATGACGGCCGCAGGCAATCCCGCCAGCCGCGCCACCTCGATGCCATAACTCTTGCTCGCCGCTCCCGGCTCGATGTTATGCAGAAAGACAATTCCGCCCGCGGCTTCCTTGACGCCAACGCGCAGATTTCGTAACGCGCGGCAGCTTCTCGGCCAGCATCGTCAACTCATGATAGTGCGTGGCAAAGAGCGTTCGTGCGCCGGTCTCAGCATGAAGAAACTCAACCGTCGCCCAGGCCAGGGAAAGCCCGTCAAAGGTTGCGGTTCCGCGGCCCATCTCGTCCAGCAAGATCAGAGATCTGTTGGTGGCCGTATTGAGAATCGTCGCCGTCTCGGTCATCTCCACCATGAAGGTCGAGCGGCCCCGCGCCACGTTATCGCTTGCTCCGATGCGCGTATAGATCCGGTCGACCAGCCCAAAGCGCAGACTCTCAGCCGGAACAAAGCTGCCCATCTGCGCCATCAGCACCAGCATCGCTGCCTGTCGCAGATAAGTGCTCTTGCCGCCCATGTTAGGACCAGTTATCAGCAATAAACTCGGCCCATCTTTCCCGGCATTGAAATAAATGTCATTGGGAATAAATCTTCCCTCGCGCGTCTCCTCCATCCACTGCTCAATCACTGGATGCCGCCCGGCCACTGCCTCGATCACCGGCTCGTCAACAAGTTTTGGCCGCACGTACCGCCGGCCCGCCGCCAGATGTGCGAAGCAGGCCAGCAGATCTGCCTCTGCCGCCGATGCGGAGCTTCGTTTGATGCGCCCCGCTGCCTCCAGCACGGCGCTGCGCAGTTGGGCAAAGATCCGCTTTTCAATCTCGATTGACCGCTCGTGCGCCGTAAGTATCTTGCGTTCGTACTCTTTTAATTCCGGCGTTGTAAACCGCTCCGCGTTGACAAGAGTCTGCTTGCGCTCATAGTCGGAAGGAGCCAGCGATAAGTTCGACTTAGTGATCTCAATGTAATAGCCGAAGACCGAGTTATACCTCACCTTCAGAGAACCGATCCCCGTACGCTCGCGCTCCCGCTCCTCGATGGCCGCAATCTGCTGCCGGCCGCTGGCTGAGATCGTCCGCAAATCATCCAATTCCGCATCCACGCCCGCAGCAATCGCTCCGCCATCCACCATTGTCAGCGGAGGCTCTTCGACCAGTGTCGTTGCGATCCTTGCAGTTACGTCCTCAAGCGTATCCAGCCGCGCCGCAAGCTCCTGCCAGCGTGTTGCCTGCATCGCACCGAGAGCGGCTTTGAGTCCGGGCAGACGTGCAAGGCTCGCTGCCAGAGCCCGCTGATCGCGCGGTCCCGCCGAGTCGAGAGAGAGCCGCGCCAGCAGCCGCTCAAGATCGAGAAGCCCGTTGAAAGCCCGCCGAATCTCTTCGCGCCGCACCAGATCGCCATGTGCCTCTCCCACCGCCTCATAGCGTGCTTCGAGGGCATGCGGCGTCCACCAGCGGCCGCAGAATTGTGGCCCGCAGCAGGCGCTTTCCCATCGGCGTTTGGCACGCATCCAGCGTGTAGAAAAGCGTCACCCGATTGTCTTGCCCCGAAGCGGCCTGACCGGCAAACAGTGGCTCAACAAGCTCGAGATTCCTGACCGTGACCTGGTCCAGTTCGAGAGCGGTCGAGTGCTCTTCAAACCGGAGGCTATCGATATGTAGAGCTTCGTTCTTCTGCGTCGTGCGCACATAATGCAGCACCGCGCCGGCGGCAATTGCGGCGGCCGGATGCCCGGTGAGCCCAAATCCATCGAGCGAACGCACATTCAGTTGGCGCTCCACCAGAGGCACCGCAAACTCGCGCGTCCACACCCAGTCTTCGATTCGCGTTCGTGCGGGAATCCGCTCAAGCTGCGCCGGCAACTCCGCGCTCGTGGCCAGCAGCACCTCGCTCGATCCTGCCTTCAAATCTCGTCCACGGCTTGTTGCTGTGCCACGGCGCCGGAAAACTCCGCCGTGCGGAACTCCCCTGTGGAAACATCGAGCAACGCGACAGCGCAGACTGCATCGGATTTGGAGTTTGCCCCGTGCGCACCCTGCATCTCGAGATACGCAGCCAGGAAATTGTTTTGCTCCTGGCCCAGCGCCGCATCCAGAGCGGTTCCCGGCGAGAGGACGCGCGTCACCTCACGCCGGACAATCTTTTTGGTGAGCTTGGGGTCCTCCATCTGGTCGCAGAGCGCGATGCGGTAGCCCATACGCAGCAAGCGCGTGAGGTAGCTTTCGACTGCATGATAAGGAACGCCGCACATGGGCTGCGAGCGCTCGCGGTCTCGCGCTGTCAGCGTCAGTTGCAGCTCGCGGCTGACGGTGACCGCGTCGTCGTAGAAGAGTTCGTAGAAATCTCCCATGCGGAAGAAGAGCAGCGCGTCGGGATTCTCTCGCTTGGCCGCCGTCCATTGCCGCATGAACGGCGTCAACTCGCCGGGCTCCTTGTCAGGAGGAGTGGAGCGCGGGGTCGCCGCGGGTTGTTTGTCTTCCCTGATCATGTTGGCTTTAAGAGTATCGCGGCAGGATGGAGGCAGGGTAGCCTGCCCCTGCTATCAATGGGATGCGGCGACGGTGGTTACGTCCGGATTTTGCACATTGCTGAATCGCTGGCCTTGGGACCCGAAGTCGGATTACACTCGAAGAGGCGGAGATGCTTTTGCATTCCGGCCCCTGGATTCCTGAGAGTTTCTGGGGCAGGTCGGGTAGTCTCTCGCAGATCCGCGTTTCGGTCAGGTTTACGCTGAACGGAACTTGTAAGGTGATGAATCTAAAGAAGCAGGGACTGATGGAAACCGCTCCGCCCAACTTCCAGAATCACGATCAGCCGGCCTTTCCAGGGCAAGATCCGAGTCGGGTGTCTCCCACTCCGGTGCCCCCCCCGTCCCCCCGATCGAACGGCCTTGAACTGTGGGTGCGCGACCTGATCATCTCGGCGGCAGCCTCAATCTTCATCATCACCTTTCTTTATCAGCCGGTGCGCGTCGAGGGAACCAGCATGCTGCCGCGGCTGGAGGACCAGGACAGGCTCTTCATCAACAAGTTCGTCTACCACTTTGCCTCCATCGAGCGCGGCGACGTAGTGGTCTTCCACTACCCGCGCGACCCGGAAAAGAGCTACATCAAGCGCGTGATCGCCGTTCCTGGCGACCAGCTGGAGATCGATCGTGGCGCGGTGTTCGTCAATGGCCAGCAGCTAGTCGAGAAATATGTCCCTGAGGAGTACCGCGACAACCGCTCCTACGCGGAGATTGTCATTCCCGAAGACACATACTTTATGATGGGCGACCACCGGTCCATCTCCTCCGATAGCCGGGAGTTCGGCCCGGTGGCGCGCTCGCTCATCTATGGAAAAGCTGAGTTTGTTTACTGGCCTGCCCGCGACGCGGGAGTGGTGCGGTAAAGACGCTGCAATTACTGCCCGGTAATCCACCGGCACAATCGCATCAAAGCTGTTAAAATCGATAGAATCCACTCCTCGGAGAGGCGATGCAATCGATTCTAGCGCTCGAAGACGGGCGCATCTTCCGCGGCCTCGGCTATGGCCACCCAGGCGAATGCCAGGGCGAAGTCGTTTTCAATACTTCCCTCACCGGTTATCAGGAAATCGCCACCGATCCCTCCTATGCCGGACAAATCGTCGTTCTCACCAACCCGCAGATCGGCAACTACGGCACCAACCAGGCGGACAACGAGTCGGCCAGGCCCTATATTGAGGGCCTGATCGTCCGCGAGTTCTCGCCCATCGGCTCCAACTGGCGCTCTGAGCAGGTCACCGACGAGTACATGGAGCGCTATTCGGTTCCTGTGCTGGCCGAGATCGACACGCGCGCCCTGGTGCGCCATCTGCGTACTCATGGCGTCATGCGCGGCGTGATCTCGACATCCGAGAGCAATCCCGACGTGCTGGTCCAGAAGGCCCGCGGCATTCGCAAGATGGACGGGACCGATCTGGCGAAGGTGGTCTCGACCAAGTCAGTCTTTACCTTCGATTCGGAAGATAGCCGCAACCAGACGGGCGATCCGTTGCTGGCGGTCGCTCTCAACCAAGACGCCGAAGCGCGCAAGCTCCATGTGGTGGCATACGATTTCGGCATCAAGCTCAATATTCTGCGCATGCTGGTGCGCGAGGGCTGCCGGGTGACGGTGGTTCCGGCCGAAACCAGCGCCGAGGATGTCTTCGACCTGAAGCCAGACGGCGTCTTCCTTTCCAACGGTCCAGGCGACCCCGAGCCGGTCGATTACGCGGTCCGCGCCATTCGCAAATTCCTCGGCCGTGTGCCGGTTTTTGGAATATGCTTAGGCCATCAGCTCACCGGTCTGGCTCTTGGCGGCAAGACCTACAAGCTCAAGTTCGGCCACCATGGCGGCAACCATCCGGTCCGCAACAACCTCACCGGCAAGGTCGAGATCACGGCCCACAACCACAACTTCGCCGTCGATCCCGACTCGATCAACCTGAGCGAAGTGGAGCTGACTCACGTGGACCTGAACGACCAGACGCTCGAAGGCCTGCGCCACAAGACGCTGCCGCTCTTCAGCGTGCAGTACCACCCCGAAGCCGCCCCCGGCCCGCACGACTCGCAACTACCTCTTCCGCGACTTCCGGCGCATGATGGAGGAGTGGAAGGGATGAAGCACTTCTTCCCAGTCCTGGCGTTGTTTGGCAGGGCTGGGGAGTTCTATTTCTTCCGCGCAAGTCAAGAGCTTCAGAACCCCGCTTGATCACCATATCGATATTCTCCGCGCGCACGAGATCGATCCGATTGACCGTCCGCTTTGCGGCAGCTTGCGGCGCTGACCTCAAAGGGGTCTCTGCGCGCTACGGTTTTGCGAACGATCAGTTTTGGAACTGGCACGTGGTCAGCGATCTCCCGAAGGCGTACGACTCTCGCCTCATGCACATGATAGGAACGGCTGAGGTATGGAAGCTCGACAATCGACTGGTGATTGAAGAGTGGAATGCCATGTTGGACGTCGCCAGCATTTCGCGAACGCTCTATTGTTTCGACAACGAGAAAAAACTGCGGATGCTCGACGCGGCGGAGTTCCGGATTCCGGTCGATGGCACCCTGCGATGGGGAATGCACATACGCTGGACCGTGAGGCCGGATGGAACGTTCATAGCTTCGGAACCATTCCACTTTATCGGGCTGGATGGAGAACCTGCTCCGGCGCCGAAATTGACGAAGGATGACCGGCAAATCGCCGACCACTGGAGCAAGAGATTGCCTGCACCCATGACAGCGGACGGCCTCAAGTTGCCCGCTTCGCTGATGGGTGACAGCCAGGCGTTGTCTCAACCCAATTAGCGCGGCCGAAGCCGCACCTTGCGATACCACCGCTTTGCACTTTGCAGAACAACGGATGAGAAAAGCGAAAAATGCCACGCAGAAATGACATTCAAAAGATACTGGTGATCGGCTCGGGGCCGATTGTGATTGGGCAGTCGGCGGAGTTCGATTACTCCGGCACGCAGGCCTGCAAGGCTCTCAAGCAGGAGGGCTATGAGGTGGTGCTGGTGAACTCCAACCCGGCCACCATCATGACCGATCCGGACCTCGCCGACCGCACCTACATCGAGCCGCTCACGCGCGAATATGTTGAAGAGATTATTCGCATCGAGGCGGAGATGCTTGCCACTGGGCGCACGGGCAAAGCTCCGGGCAAATTTGCCTTGCTGCCTACCGTGGGCGGGCAAACGGCGCTCAATCTGGCCGTCGATCTGGCCGATGCCGGCATTCTTGACCGCTATAACGTCGAGCTGATCGGCGCGAAGCTCGAAGCCATCAAGAAGGCCGAAGACCGGCTGCTCTTCAAAGATGCGATGCTGCGCATCGGCCTTGATGTTTCGAAATCGGCGCTGGTGAACAATCTGCGCGACGGGCTGGAGTTTGCCTGCAAGCTCGGCTTTCCGGTGCTGATTCGCCCCAGCTTTACGCTCGGCGGCACCGGCGGCGGCATCGCCTACAACCGCGAAGAGCTGATGGAGATTCTGGCGCGCGGGCTCGACCTTTCGCCGGTCCACGAGTGCCTGATCGAAGAGAGCGTGCTCGGCTGGAAAGAGTACGAGCTTGAGGTCATGCGCGATCTCGCCGACAACGTCATCATCATCTGTTCGATTGAGAATTTCGATCCCATGGGCGTGCACACCGGCGACTCGATCACCGTGGCTCCGGCGCAGACGCTCACCGACCGCGAATACCAGAAGATGCGCGACGCAGCCATCGCCGTGATGCGCGAGATCGGCGTCGAGACCGGCGGGTCGAATGTGCAATTCGCCGTCAATCCCGTCGACGGCCGCATGACGGTGATCGAGATGAACCCGCGCGTCTCGCGCTCCTCGGCGCTGGCTTCGAAGGCTACCGGATTTCCCATCGCGAAGATCGCTGCCAAGCTGGCCGTGGGTTACACGCTCGACGAGATTCCCAACGACATCACGCGGAAGACCCCGGCCTGCTTCGAGCCGACCATCGATTATGTCGTAGTAAAAATTCCCGAAGTGGCAATTTGAAAAGTTTCCCGGCTCCGATGAAACGCTTGGCCCGCAGATGAAGTCAGTCGGCGAAGTGATGTGCATCGGCCGCACCTTCAAAGAATCGCTGATGAAGGCCTGGCGCGCGCTCGAAACCGGCAAGAAGACCGGCGCGGAGATTCTCGATCCGCGGCGGCTGACTCAGAGACTGGTCACGCCGCAGCCAGAGCGGCTCAGCTACATTCGCTATGCCTTCGAGCGCGGCATGAGTGTGCGCGAAGTGGCGCGGCTTACGGGCATGGACCCATGGTTTCTGCATCAGATGCGCGAGATCACGCTGGCGCAAAACGCGATTGCCGCAACCACGCCGGAAACGATCGGCACCGACCAGCTACGCCAGCTCAAGCGCTTCGGACTGAGCGACGAACGCATCGCCACAGAGTGGAAGCTCGAAGGCCACGCCGGACGCAACAGGTGAGGGAACTGCGCGAAAGCAAGGGCATCAAGCCCGTCTTCAAACTCGTCGACACCTGCGCCGCCGAGTTTGAATCGATGACGCCCTACCTCTACTCGACCTATGACGAAGAGGACGAAGCGCCGCCGACTCAGACGCCGAAGGTCATCATTCTCGGCTCGGGGCCCAATCGCATCGGCCAGGGCATCGAGTTCGATTACTGCTGCTGCCACGCGGCTTTTGCGCTCAAAGAAGACGGCTACGAGACGATCATGGTCAACTGCAACCCCGAGACCGTCTCGACCGATTACGACACCAGCGACCGGCTCTACTTTGAGCCTCTGGTGCTCGAAGACGTGCTCGCCATCTACAACCACGAAGCGCAATCGGGCGCGAAGATCGGCATGATCGTGCAGTTTGGCGGGCAGACGCCGCTGAATCTGGCGCAGCGTCTGCGCGCGGCAGGCGTGCCGATCATCGGCACTTCGCCCGAGTCGATTGATCTGGCTGAAGACCGCAAGCGTTTCGGCAAGCTGCTCGACGAGTTGAAGATTCCCCAGCCGGCGGGCGGCACGGCCACCAGTGTGGAAGAAGCGCTGGCCGTCGGTGCAGCGCATCGGCTATCCGGTGCTGGTCAGGCCCAGTTATGTGCTCGGCGGCCGGGCCATGGTCATCGCATACGATGCCGAAGCAGTCGCGCAATACATGAAGCAGGCGGTTGAATATTCGCAAGAGCGGCCGGTGCTCGTCGATCACTTCCTTGAGAACGCCATCGAGGTGGACGTCGATGCGCTCTGCGACTCCGAAGACGTAATCATCGCCGGCATCATGCAGCACATCGAAGAGGCCGGCATCCACTCCGGCGACTCCTCCTGCGTGCTGCCCGCCGTTGGCATCCGCGCAGAGACGCTCGAGGTTCTGCGCACCTACACGCGCAAACTCGCCCTGGCGCTCAATGTGATCGGCCTGGTCAATCTGCAATTCGCCATCCAGAAAGATGCCGAAGGCCAGGACCACGTCTATGTCATCGAGGTGAATCCGCGCGCCTCGCGCACGGTGCCTTATGTTTCGAAGGCGACCGGAATCCCGCTGGCCAAAGTTGCCGCGCGGCTGATGACCGGCCGCAAGCTGCGCGAGTTGCTGCCAGAGCAGCTTGCCGTCGGGCAAGGACCTCGAAACCGGAACGCATTACTACGTGAAGTCGCCGGTCTTTCCCTGGAACAAGTTCGCCGGCGTCGATACGGTTCTCGGCCCGGAGATGCGATCCACCGGCGAAGTGATGGGCGTGGCCGCCACCTTTGGCGAGGCCTTCGCCAAGGCGCAGCTCTCGGCTGGCCAGATTCTGCCCACCGGCGGCACGGTCTTCTTCAGCGTCAACGATCCCGACAAGCAGGCAGCCGTCGATCTGGCGCGCCGCTATGTCGATCTGGGATTCAAGATTGTTGCCACCGAGGGCACGGCCGATGTGCTGGAGAAGTCGGGCCTGGTCGTCGAGCGTGTCTTCAAGGTCAAGGAAGGCCGGCCCAACGTTGTTGACCTGATCAAGGGCGACCGCATCCAGCTCATCGTCAATACGCCGCGTGGCCAGGACACCTTCTTCGACGAGAAGGCGATTCGCCGGGCCGCGGTGCTGGCGCGCATTCCCACCATCACCACCATCGCCGCGGCGCAGGCTGCCGTCGAGGGCATCGCGGCCATGCAGCGCCGCAACATCACGGTCTATGACTTGCAGCAATTGCACGCCGTGACCTGCGCTTGAGGATGTAGCACGCGGAAAGCAGAAAGGGAGAAATTTCGCGGATGACCGAGAACGAAAGACAACAGATTCTCGCTTCACTCGATGAGGGGTCAAAGGCGCTGCTTGACGCTTTGCGCAGCGTATCCGAGATTGAGGCGACGCGCTCCCAGCTCCCGAGAGGTGGTCGATTCTGCAATGTGTCGAACACGTCACTTTGGCGGAGGAGTATCTGTTTTCTCTTATCGAGACGTCGAAGTTCGCCGACACGCCTTTGAACGATGAACAGAGAGAGATTCGCATCGTCACGCATGGAGCGGATCGAAGCATCAAGAGAGAGTCTCCTGTCTATGCTCTTCCGAAGGGAAGTCTTCTCCACTTTGAATGAAGCACTTCAAAGCTTCCTGGCCAGCAGAGAGCAGACGATTCAGTTTGTCAACACAAACAAGGACGATCTCCGCCGCAGGATCGCTGTGCACCCGATCATTGGAACCGTGAACTGCCACGAATTCTGTTGTTGATGGCGGTGCATCCCGCCCGGCACGCACAGCAAATCGGCGAGATCAAAGCAGCGACATGCGAATTGAGGCTTGCGCTCCGGGTTCTACAATAATCTCATGCTGCTTGAAGGCATCTTCGCCGCTGTCACCACGCCGTTCTATCCGGACGAGCGAATCTACTTCCGCAAGCTCGAAGCCAACATGGCCCACTACTCCCGCAGCCTGCTCGCCGGGATGCTGGTCCTTGGTTCCACAGGCGAGGCCGTGATGCTCGACGACGGCGAGAGCCGCGATGTGTTGCGCGTAGCCGCCGAAGCCACCGCGCCGGAGAAGGTGCTCATTGCAGGTGTCGCGCGCGACAGCGTAAAGGCCACGATCGCGCTGGCCGAGGCCGCGGCCGAGTTTCGCTACGACGCAATTCTGGTCCGCACGCCCACTTACTTTGCCAACCAGATGTCGCCAGCAGCCGTGCTTCACTACTTCCGCAGCGTGGCCGACCGTTCGCCGCTGCCGGTGATCCTCTACAACATTCCCCAGTTCGCGCCCTATAACATTCCCGTCGAAGTGATCGCCGAACTGGCGCAGCACCCGAACATTCTCGCGATCAAGGACTCCAGCGGAGACGTCGAGCGTATTCGCGCCCTTGTTGAGGCAACCAGCGCAGCGCCCCGGCGAACAGTGACCGTGACTCCGATCTTCGAGGCGGTGACCGGACGCATGTTGACGCCGAAGCTTGAAACTGCCGCAACTTTCGTCTCCGCTGGCGATCTGGCGGGCGGCGTGGCTATTGCCACTGCACCCGCGCCTCCGCAAATCAAGACTCGAACCAAAGAGATCGGTTTTCAGGTGCTTGTCGGCTCGTCGGGAACGCTGCTTGATTCTCTTGAAGCCGGCGCATCCGGCGCCATTCTTGCTCTTGCCGTCTTTGCTCCGCAGGCCTGTCAGGAGGTCTATCTCGCCTGGAAGGACCACGACCTCAAACTCGCCACGGAGAAGCAGCAGCGCATCGACGCCCCCAGCCGGCGCATCGTCGGCCAGTTGGGTATTGCGGGCATCAAGTACGCCTGCGACTTCAACGGCTACTACGGAGGCCGTGCCCGCGCTCCGCTGCTGCCGGTCACTCGCGCCGAAAAAATGGAGATTGAAGGGCTGCTGGCGGGAGTTCGCAACTAGAAGCCAACCGGCAGTTCCCCCGTTGGTCCGACTCTCTCGTTGGATGCTACCCTTATTGAAAGAGCCTTGCGTATCAGACCCATTGTTGAGGTGGCCCCGGCCCGCAAGGGGCGAACGAGAGAGGCTCAGCAGTTTCCCGAAACTGCCGCGTACAATTTGCAAAGTGGCCCCGTAGCTCAGGTGGATAGAGCAGCAGTTTCCTAATTTGTCTAAGTCGTCTACTATCAATAATTTAATTTCACATAAATGCGCAAGAAAGTATTGAAAATGACTAAAAAGAACTCTTTGGGTGAGGGCTACAGTGAGGGGATTCCAGCATTGCTGAGCAGCAGTTTTCTGGACTGTTGCTCTGGTGAACCGGCTCCATAGAGCCCGGTCTCCCCGTCATAGCGGCAGCTGGCATACTGGTAGGCCAGCCACGTGCCTTTCTGCGGTTGGCCGGCGAAAGGACGGGTCTGCGTCGGTCGGGATACCGGCGGGCGCCGTGGCTAATCCTACTGAACTCCCCTCAGTCCAGGAAATGCCTTCAACCGCGCTTCTTATTCTAATATCCCGGGAGTTCCCCCGGCTTTGCCGGGGAGGCAGTAGCAGTTGTACGCCGTGCATGAATGACAGCTTGGAGGTGTAAGTCCTCTTCACATCCAGATGGGGAGAAGTGATAGCGAAGCGCAAGGGCGTCATCGCGAGGTGGGGTCTGAAGGAAGCGTGGAGCAAAGACGCGAGCCGATGGACAAGAACCGGATATGAGGCCTACGGCGCCGGACGAGCGGGCAACTGATCGCGAAGTCCACAACCATCAAGGGCGCTGGTGGTAAATTCGGCGGTTGCGCGTTGAAGGCGGTCATTCTTATCGCGGGAGGTCTGTTGCATGTTCCGGAATCGGGACTGAGGGTGGAGCGATCCACTCTGACCGTGCAGCAGAAGTCAGCAGCGGGCATAGTAGGCCGCGCACGGCGACCGAAGGCCCAAACGGAAGGAAGCGGCAAGTAGGCGGCGCGACTCGATGAGCGTCAAGCGGCAGAACAACCAGCTTCGGCTGGCCTTTGGCGAGGAGGGGCGGAGTGAAGCTCCAAGGCTTCTGGCGAAGGGTCCGAAACGCTCACGGCGAAACGCATGATCGAAAGCCCGGCTAACAACGATGAACAACTGATGGAAGAGGTCTGCGAGCGGGAGAACTGCTTGCAGGCTTTGAAGCGAGTGAAGTCCAACAAGGGCAGTGCGGGCATCGACGGCATGACGGTCGAGCAGTTGCCGGGCTACTTGAAGGAGCACTGGCCAGCCATCCGCGAACAACTTCTTGCAGGGACTTACAAGCCGCAGCCGGTGAAGCGGGTAGAGATACCCAAGCCGGACGGCGGGGTGCGTCAGCTGGGCATCCCGACGGTGCTGGACCGCATGGTGCAGCAGGCGGTGATGCAGGTTTTGCAAGGCAGGTGGGACGCGGAGTTTTCCGAACACAGTCACGGGTTCCGGCCCGGACGCTCGGCGCATCAGGCGGTAGCCAAGGCGCAGCAGTATATCGCCGAAGGCCGCGGCTGGGTGGTGGATCTCGACCTGGAGAAGTTCTTCGACCGGGTCAACCACGACAGGCTGATGGCAGCCGTGGCGCGCCGGATCGCCGACAAGAGGATGCTCAAGTTGATCCGGGCGTTCCTCACGGCGGGCGTGATGGAGAACGGGCTGGTGGGTCCGGTGGATGAAGGAACGCCGCAAGGCGGACCTCTATCGCCACTGCTGTCGAACCTTGTGCTCGACGAACTTGACCGGGAACTGGAGCGGCGCAACCACTGCTTCGTGCGGTACGCGGACGACTGCAACATCTACGTGCGCAGCCAGCGGGCAGGGGAGCGGGTGAAGCGAAGCATTACCGGCTTCATCACGCGCCGGCTCAAGCTCAAGGTCAATGAAGCAGAAGAGCGCGGTGGCGCGACCGGTAGAACGCAAGTTCCTCGGCTTCAGCTTTACGGCAAATGGCCGGAAGCGGCGCATCGCCCCCAAGGCATCTGTGCGGTTTAAGCGGAAGGTGCGGGAACTGACGCGCCGGACTCGGGGAATCAGTCTGGAGCAGATGACGAAGGAACTGGCCAACTACTTACGAGGCTGGAAGAGCTACTTCGGCTTCTGCCAGACGCCCTCGGTGCTGGGAGCTCTGGATCAATGGATACGGCGACAGGCTGCGATCCGTGATCTGGAAGCAATGGAAGCGGGGACAAGGTGCGGTTCCGGAAACTATGCGAGCGTGGAGTCAAGAGGGACCTGGCGGCACAATCTGCCGGAAACTCTCACGGACCATGGCGCATAGCCAACAGCCCCGCAATGAACATCGCGTTTCCAACTGCCTACTTCGACTCGCTTGGACTTCCGCGGCTGTTCGACCGCGACCTAGCTCAATCCGTCCGAACCGCCGGATGCGGACCCGCTTGTCCGGTGGTGTGGCAGGGGAGGAGAGGTGACTCTCCCCCCTATGCCGATTGACATTTGCTGGAGTTCATCCAGGAAACTCCGAGAAGTGAGCCGCCAAACACACATCAAGGAGAATCCGGATGGACGAGTATGAAAGCTTAAGCCACTCGAAATGGGAGTGCAAGTATCACGTTGTTTCTATTCCGAAATGCCGCAGGAAAGTTCTTTACGGCAATCTGCGCCAGCATTTGGGCGAGGTGTTCCGCAGACTGGCCGAACAGAAGGAGAGCCGCATTGAAGAGGGGCATCTTCTGGCCGACCATGTGCACGTTTTGATTTAGAGCCGGTACCGCAAATTCGGACAGGGGTTTAAGTGGAAGTTCTGCTCGCCGGCAGCCTTAAGATGGCTGTGAAGAGGAGAACGGATGAGCAGACGTCCCCGCAGGAACCACACAGCGGCGTTCAAGGCGAAGGTGGCCCTGGCCGCCGATCAAGGGTGAGAAGACGCTGGCCGAGTTGGCCGAGCAGTTCGACATCCATCCCAACCAGATTACGCAGTGGAAGAGCCAGTTGCAGGAGGGCGCCGCGGGCGTCTTCGGCGAGGCGCGAGCGGAACAGGCCGCGCCGGTCGACCTGAAGGCGCTGCACGCCAAGATCGGCGAGCTGACGCTGGAGAACGATTTTTTAGAAGGGGCGCTCACCAAGGCGGGTCTTGCTGAGCGCAAAGCGATGATCGATCCCGGAGCACGATCTTCCCATCCAGAAGCAGGCTGAAGTGCTTGAGATCAGCCGCAGCAGCGTCTACTACCAGCCGCGGCCGGTCTCGGAGTCGGACCTGTGGCTGATGCGGCGCATCGATGAGTTGCACTTGAATTACCCGTTTGCCGGCAGCCGGATGCTGCGCGATCTGCTCCGGCAACAAGGGCTTGGAGGTTGGCCGCAGGCATGTCCGGACGCTGATGCGGAAGATGGGCGATCGAGGCGATCTATCGCAGGCCCAACACCTCCAAACCCGCGCCAGGACACAGGATTTACCCCTACCTGCTGCGCGGCCTGACCATCACGCGGCCCAACCAGGTCTGGGCCATGGACATCACGTACATCCCCATGGCGCGTGGCTTCGTCTATCTGGCCGCGGTGGTGGACTGGTTCAGCCGCCGGGTGCTGGCATGGAAGCTGTCGATCACCATGGAAACTAACTTCTGCATCGAAGCACTCGAAGAAGCTCTTTCCACGAATGAAAAACCGGAGATCTTCAACACCGACCAGGGCAGTCAGTTCACCAGCGAAGCCTTTACCGGGCGGCTAAAGACAAGAAGGGATCAGGATCAGCATGGACGGCAAGGGCCGCTGGCGCGATAACGTCTTCGTCGAACGGGTCTGGCGCTCGATCAAGTACGAAGAGGTTTACCTGCATGCCTACGCCTCGGTCAGCGACGCCAGGCAGTCCATCGGACGTTACATCGACTTCTACAACACCACCCGGCCACACTCCAGCCTGAAAGCGCAAACGCCGGATCAGGTATACTTCAACCGCCTGCCAGAAACCATGGCAGCCTAAAAGCAAAAGCAAGAACTTCCACTTAAGGAAAAAACAAAAACTGTCCGAACTACCGGGACCACCTCAGTTTCAGATCACGCAGAGGGGTTTGACCGAACTCCGCCTCGATATAGTTGGTGAGCAAGTAGAAGTTCAGTTCCTGCGTTGCGTGCTCCAACCCCGGGAGATGATCCTTGCGGTAGATGGCAGTGATCGTGCCAAAAGTGGCGTCGGCCTTTTCTCCTGCGGTCCCCGCATTAACCTGGGATACAGTCAACTCTATCGCCTTTCTTACCGACGCTTCAGTGGCGTACTGATCGCCGTCATACGTCTGACAGCGCTGGTGCCTCTTACCATTCACGGTTTCGCTGAACCGGACCTCCCAGCCACGCCATTGACTCTGACAACTCGCTTGATGCTACCCTGTTGATACCGTGGTCTTTCTTTCTCATCCCATATCGCCCTTTCCCGTCAACATGAGGGTAATTAATCTTCGGTGAGGTATCGTGAGGCGAGTAGGCAGCTATATGTATGTAAACTATTGATTTAATGTGGCCCCGTAGCTCAGGTGGATAGAGCAGCAGTTTCCTAAACTGCGTGTCGGAAGTTCGAGTCTTCCCGGGGTCACCATTTCTTCCCAATCGATGCAGGCGCTTGCAATGCGCTGCCGACACCCACTACTCAACTGTCGCTGGCTCACCCGGTCCTTAACTTTTGACTTGCCCCCCATGTCCGGCTATAAAATGTTCATGTCATGGAAGTCTGTTCCATGACATAACGGCTGCTCCTCCAACGGAGCAGCAAAACCAACCACGGCAATCGCCAGGATGCTCGGGAAGGCGGTGAAACTCCGCCACTGCCCCGCAACTGTGAGCGCCCCTGCCCCGCGGCCCGTTCTATCGGCCAGGGGCAGGGAACCAGCCAGGGTTCTTCCGCCATTCGCGGAGTTCCCCTGTAGACCACTGCAGGCCGTCGCCCTCGGGCACGTCTGTGGGAAGGTGGCTGGAAGAGGCGCAAGTCAGGAGACCGGTCCTAGCGCCCTCAACCCGCTTACGTTCCGAGGGGAACGAAGGAGCCTTCATGCCTGATTCCGCGCAATTGTTCGTTCGCCATCTTCTTTCACGCGCCGTGCCGCGTGCATTTGCCATCTTTCTTCTCACCGCTGCCGTCGCAGTCTCTCAGGCTGCCTCCATCCGCGGCGTGGTCACAGACACTGCGGGCGCAAAGATTACCGGCGCCGCCGTCGTCTTGATCAGCGGCGGCAAGCCAGTCGGTTCTGACGTCTCCAAGGCCGACGGCAGCTTTCAGATTCTCACCGGCGTCGAGGGCCGATTCTTCCTCGTCGTCTCCGCGCAAACCTTCCGCCAGTTGGAGACGCCCAGCTTCTACGCAGGCCGGCTCGACTCGGTCGAACGCAACGTTGTGCTTGAACCCGAGTGGGTGCGCGAGTCCATCGTCGTTACCGCCACCGGAACCCCCACGCCGCAGCCGCAGACCAGCTCCACCATCAGTGTGCTCGGGCCGCTGGACCTCGTTTTGCGCGACGACCTGACGAGCGCGCTGCGCCTGATGCCCGGCACGTTCGTGGTGCAGACCGGCCAGCTTGGCGCGCAAACCTCGCTGTTTATCCGCGGCGGCGATTCGGTCGCGAACAAGATTCTTCTCGATGGCGTAAGCGTCGGCGACCTGGGCGGCCAATTCGACTTTGGCCCGCTCTCCACCACGGCTATCGAACGCGCCGAGGTCTATCGCGGACCTGACTCAAGCCTCTATGGCGCCGACGCGGCCAGCGGCGTTGTCAGCCTCACCACCCCCCACGGCACCACCAGCTTTCCCTCCATTCTGTTGCAGGCCGATGCGGGCAATCTCTCAACACCTCCCGCGAAGAGCTTGAAGTGGCCGGAGCGCACAACAAGCTCGACTACCTCGGCGCATTCAGTTGGCTCCAGACCGCCAACAATCTGCCTCTGGACGAGTACCACGTGGCCACTTCGGCGGCCAACGTCGGCTGGCAGCTCAACGGCAGCACGCAGATTCGGGCCACGCTGCGCTATGGCGTCGATGCCTCCGGCGTTCCCAATGCATGGGATTTCTATCACATCAGCGACGACCGCAAAGAGGGCGACCAGAATCTCTACGGCGGAGCGACCATCGAGAACCAGACCACGCCCGGCTTCCACAACCGCTTCCAATATGGCCTGACCCGCAAGCGCGAACAATCTCAGCAATGGTATCCGGCCGGCATCTGCATCCCCGTCAGACAATGTAGCTGCGATGGCGCCCCCGATGACATTCACGGCCGGCAACTTCTACGGCTTGCCGGTCACCATCCAAGGGCGCTAACGGCTTTAGCGCCACCGGGCCTGCGCTGCTGAACTATAGCGCGGCCAACGGCAGCGTCTATCCCAACCGGCTCGACATTGTGAATAACCGCGATCAGTTCATCTATCAGGGAGATCTTCACCTGACGCCGCATCTGATGCTGCTGGCCGGTTTCCAATATGAGAATCGAGCGCGGAGTCGAGCGCGAGCCTGCCTATTTCATCAACGAGCAAAAGAGTCGCACCAACTACGACTACATCTTTGGCGCACATGGCGACTTTCTCAAAGAGAGGCTCTTCTACACGCTGGGCATGGACGTGATGCGCTACCAGTTGATCGGCGACGGCATCTCGCCGCATGCCGGCCTGGGCTTCTACGCGTTGCGTCCGCGCAGCGGCATCTTCAGCGGAACACGCTTGAACTTCAGCTTCTCGCAGGGCATTCGCGAGCCCAAGCTGACCGAGGAGATCGGTTCTCTCTACGACTTTCTCAGCCTGACACGGCGGACAGGCGACCATTCAACAACTTGCATATCTCCCCGATCCAGGGGCCGACCACCCGCACCTGGGAGGGCGGCGGTGAGCAGGCCTTCTGGAGCCAGCACATCGTCTTCCGCGCAAGCTACTTCCACAACCAGTTCGGCCGCGCCATCGAGGGTGTTGGCGCGGGACTCGTACCCGACGCTGCTGCCCAACCTCACTCCGGCAGCAGCAAAGCCAGTTGCAGAGTGTTCTCAACAGTGAAAATGCTTTCTCGCTCGATCTCAACTCGCTTGCCTTTCGTGCGCAGGGCGTCGAAGCCACGGTCGAGAGCGGAATCGGAAAGAACATCTTCCTGCGCGGCGGCTACACCTATCTCGATTCCGTGGTTCAGCGCTCCTTCTCAAGCGACAACCAGGCGCTGATGGGCGGCTATGCGCCGACGTTCAACGGCATTCCCGTCGGCATTTACTCGCCGCTCAAGGGTGCACGGCCTTTCCGGCGGCCGCCTCACACGGGATTCTTCACGGCAAGCTACGCGGGAAGGAAGCTTACAGGCGTCTTCACCTCGGCCTTTGCCAGCCGCAGCGACGACTCCACCTTCCTCGGTTACGCCGACATCAATCAGGGAAACTCCCTGGTACTCCCTAACCGGAACCTCGACTGGGGATACGCCAAGCTCGACCTCGGCGCAAGCTACAAGCTGCTTCCTTGGCTTGGCATCTACGGCCAGATGGAAAACCTGACCAACAACCAACACATCGCCCCCATCGGCTATCCCAGCCTTCCTTTCAACTTCCGCTCTGGCGTGCGCATCGAGTGGACAAGGGCCACCAGGCAATAAAGGGTCCTTTAGTGCATTTTCGGATTGACTGTAGACTTCCGTGCCCCATCCATTCCGCGTTTTTTCGGCGGAATGGGTGGGAAACCTACAAAATTTCGGTCTACACAATTTCCCAAAAATGCTCTACATCTAGCCCTCTGAACGAGGGCCAATTTGCAAGGCCTTCAGGCCTGGACCTTCGCCGATTTTGCGGATATTGAAGAGATTCAAAATTTACTACGAACCCTCTGGTCGCGAGAGTAGCTTACGGACGCGACTGTGGCGAAACGGCAACCGCCGGGAAGCCTCTCTCGGCAGGAGGCGCCTGCAATGTATGCGCGCCGTGCTCGGCCGCTCGCAGCGCGTCGCCGGGAACGATGCCCAGAGCCAGAGTTGCCGCAACCGCCAGCAGCAGAGCCGCGCCGACGGCAACGCCGACCTGGGATGCTGGAGTCATGAGTTTCTCATCGGCCGGGCGCTGTGCGGCAACCAGGGCGAGGCGCAGATAGTATGCCGCGGCCACTCCCGAGTTCAGCAAGCCGATGACAACCAGCCAGATTGCTCCGCCGCCCATCGCCGCCGAAAACGAGGTCAGAACTTGCCGAAGAATCCGCCGGTGAAGGGAATACCGATCAGCGAAACCAGAAAGAAGATCAGCAAACTGCCCAGCAGCGGCGAGCGGTAGACCATTCCGCGAAAATCGTCGATCAGCGGCAGCTTCTCGTCGTATCCGCTGGCCAGCGTGATCACCGCGAAGATGCCCACGTTCATCGCCGCGTAGGCCGCGATGTAGAAGCTGGCTGCGGCGATGCCGTCGCTCCCAGCTCCGGCAAAGGCCGCCAGCAGATAGCCGGCATGAGCGATCGACGAGTAGGCCAGCATGCGCTTCACATTCCGCTGGCGCAGCGCGGCCAGATTTCCAACCGTCATCGAGAGCACGGCCACCACCCACAGCAGCGGCTCCCAGACCGAGCGCAGCGTGGGAAGCATCTCGTAGACCACGCGCAGCAGCAGCGCAAAGGCCGCCGCCTTGGGCGCGGTCGACATCAGCGCCACCACCGGCGAGGGCGCGCCTTCATACACATCCGGCGTCCACACGTGGAAGGGCGCCGCGGAGACCTTGAAGAGAATGCCCACCAGCATCAGCCCCATCCCCGCAAGGATGAACGAATGATTCTCTGCAATGGGTGCGAGCCGCGCGATCTCGTAGATCTGCGTTGTGCCTGTTGCGCCGAAGATCAATGCGATGCCGTAAAGCAGAAATGCCGTAGCAAACGAGCCAAGCAGAAAATACTTGATCGCCGCTTCCGGTCCGCGCGCCGTCTGCTTGCGATAACCGGCCAAAATGTACGTTGCGATCGATGAAATCTCAAGCGCGATAAAGACCACCAGCAGCTCGATTGCGCCGGTCAGCAGGCACATGCCCACCGCGCCGAAGACGATCAACGCATAGAACTCGCCCTGATGGTGGCTGTCTTCGGGCAGAGTGTCGAGCGAGAGCAACAGAGCCACCAGCACAATGCCGCAGATCAGCACGTGAAAAAAGACCGTAAAGGCGCTCGTCTCCACCGTGCCGTAAAAGCCGGTGCCCTCCGGCAATGAAAGCTGCCACAGGCTGCCCCACAACGCGAGCACAGTTCCGAAAGCGGCCACCCAGCCCAGCCAGCGTCGCGACCATCTCGGCGGCAGTGTCGCGTCGATCAGCATCACCAGCACGCCGGTCAGCGTGAGAATCGCCTCGGGAAGGATGCGGAAGATGTCAGGGAATAAATTCACCGCCGGCCCTCCCCAAGCATCGAGGTCGGTGCGGATGCAGGTTCGTCGTGAACCTTGAGCAATGCCGCGTGCGCTCCCTGCTCAATCTTCGGCAGCCAGAACATTGGCGCAAGGCCCATCGCCAGCATCAGCGCCGCCAGGGGCCACATCAAGGTCATCCGGCCTATGCGCAGATCCTCAGGCGGCTTCAACGTGGCCATCTTGCTCTCCGGCCCATAGAAGAGCCGTCTGCACCAGCCAGAGCATATACGCAGCGCTCAAAATCACGCCGACGGTTGCCGCAATCGCCCAGCCTTTGCTGACACCGGTAAAGGTGCCCAGCAGTATCAGAAACTCACCCACAAAGCCGCCCATCATCGGCAGCCCGATCATCGCCAGTGATCCGAAGACAAAGAATGTCGCCGTCCGCGGCAGCTTTGCAGCCAGCCCGCCATAGGCGCCGATCTCACTCGTTTCGTAGTTGTCGTAAAGCACTCCCAGCAGCAGGAAGAGCGCTCCATCCACGACGCCGTGATTGAGAATCTGGTAGACCGCGCCCTCCCAGCCCGTCAGCGTCAGTCCATAAATGCCCAGCGTGATGAGGCTCAAGTGGCTCAGCGCTGCGAAGGCCATCAGCCGCCAGAAGTCGCGCTGCACCAGCGCAAGACAAGCTCCATAGAGAATGCCCACCACCGCCAGTCCCACCATGACCGGAGCCACAATGCGTGCCTCGTTGGGAAAGAGCCCGATGTGGAAGCGGAGCATCGAGTAGAGGCCCAGCTTGCCCGCCACCACCATCGCCAGCGCGACCGGCGCCTCGCTGAAGGTGTCGGCAAGCCATCCGTGCAACGGAAAAACAGGCACCTTGACGGCAAAGGCGACAAGAAACGCCATCGCCACCCACCACATCTCAAAGCCCGGCAGATTTCCGTGCGCAATCAGAATCTGTAACGTGGTGAAGTCGAACGTTCCAGTCCGCGCGTAGAGCCAGAGGATCGCCACCAGAAGCGGCGCCGAAGGAATGAAGGTGAAGAGGAAAAACTTGAGCGCGGCCTTGGGCCCGTCCTTGCGCCCGTACATGGCGATCAGGATCGCCATCGGCACCAGCGACAGCTCCCAGAAGCCATAATACAAAATCAAATCCAGCGAAATAAACACGCCAAACATCGCCGTCTGCTGCACGAGAAACAGCGCATAAAAAACCTTGCGCCGCTCCCGGATCGCATTCCAACTGGCGACCACGCCAACCGGAGCCAGCAGGCCCACCAGCACAACCAGCCACAAACTCAGCCCGTCCACACCGACGTGGTAGAAGATCCCGTGGCTTGCGATCGAGCTGGGGGATAAATCGATCCACAGGCGATTGACTTCAAATTGAAAGCCGTTCTGTCCGCCGTCAAAGTGCACCGGCAGATGCAGCGTCAACACAAAAGTAGCCAGTGACACGAGCAGCGCCACCCAGTTGGGCAGCTTCCAGCGGTCCGGCGTGAGCAACACCAGCACCGCTCCAGCCAGCGGAACTAGCAAGAGCAACGTGAGAATCGATTGGTCTATCGTTGTCATTCTCTCAATGCCCCGCCGCTTTCAAGATAAACGCCATCGAAGCCGGCCAGACCGTTGTCCACGGAACCAGCAGGAAGAGCAGCACAGCCGCCGCGCCAGCGGCCAGCCACGCCGCATACGAGCGCAGATTGCCCGATTGCCAGCGTTGCAGGATCGAGCCGGTAAACATCGCTATGCCGCCGAGCAGCCAGGCGACTCCGCCCAGAATGCCCACCTCCACAACCCAGCCCAAAATGTACTTCGAGATACCGAGCAGCGGCTTGACCACTACCGCGCCATAGATCTCGTCGACAAAATACTTGTTCGCCAGCAGCTTGTAGCCGACCGAAAAACCGCTCGCCATGCGCGCTGGCAGTGCAGACTCCCTGCCATAGAGCAAATAGGCCACGAGCCAACCCAGCAACGCCAGGCCAACCGCCATACCGCCGAGCGTCAACTCGATCTCCACGTTGCCCGCCGCGCCTTGGGCCCCAAGCACCGGAGCCAGAAAACTGCTGAAGCGCTCCATGTTGGTCCACCCGTTCGCGGGTTCGATGCCAATCCAGCCGCCGCCGATCGAGAGCAGCGCCAGAATCACGAGCGGCACGCGCATCGACCACGGACTCTCATGCGGATGAGCACCTTCGCTGCGCGACTTTCCGAAGAAGGCCATGTACCACAGCCGGAACATATAGAACGAAGTCAGCAGCGCCGTAAACAGTCCTACAAAATACAGCACCCTACCGTTCGGACCCTGCAAAAAAGCAGCGTAGAGAATCGCGTCCTTTGAAAAGAATCCCGCGAAGGGAGGAATCCCTGCGATCGCCAGAACAGCCGCGGTCATCGTCAAGAAGGTCACCGGCAGCTTCTTCCACAACCCGCCCATCTTGCGCAGATCCTGCTCGCCGCCTAATGCATGAATCACCGAGCCAGCCGCGAGGAAGAGCAGCGCCTTGAAGAAGGCGTGAGTCATCAGATGAAAGATCGCCGCCGAGTAAGCCGCCACGCCACAGCCCAAAAACATATAGCCGAGCTGCGAGATCGTCGAGTAGGCCAGCACGCGTTTGATGTCGTTCTGCACCAGCGCAATCGTCGCTGCAAAAAGCGCCGTCGCCGCACCCACAATCGCTACAACGCTCAGCGCAAAAGGCGAGTGGTCAAAGAGCACATGCGTCCGCGCGATCATGTAGACGCCCGCCGTAACCATCGTCGCCGCATGGATCAGCGCGGAGACCGGCGTCGGGCCTTCCATCGCATCCGGCAGCCAGATGTAGAGCGGCAACTGCGCACTCTTGCCCGCCGCGCCCAAGAGCAGACAAAGCCCAATCACCGTCACCACGCCGCCCTGCCATCCGGGGTCCATGCCGAGCTTCGTAGCGATCTCGGTAAAGGTCAGCGTGCCGAAGTTGGCGACGAGCAAAAACATCGCAATCAGAAATCCGAAGTCGCCGATGCGATTGACGATGAATGCCTTCTTGCCCGCATCCGCCGCCGACTTCTTGTTGAAGTAGAAGCCAATCAGCAGATACGACGCCAGCCCCACGCCCTCCCAGCCCACAAACATCACCAGCGCATTGCCCGCCAGCACCAGCACCGTCATGAAAAACAGAAAAAGATTCAGGTACGAGAAGTACCGCGCATAGCCCTCGTCGTCGCCCATGTAGCCGACCGAGTAGACGTGAATCAAGAAGCCGACGCCGGTGACGACCAGCAGCATCACCAGCGAAAGCTGATCGAGTACAAAACTGAAATCCACATGCAGCGCGGCGATATTGATCCATGGCAGTGGGCAGGTTTCCGTGAAGGGAAGCGGCAATCAGCTGCCGGAATCACTCCAAAAAAACCAAGTGCGGCATTCACCACCAAAGCAAATGCCGCCAGCGGCGCAAGCAGCGCCACAATCGTCACCAGCCACTTGGGCAGCCGCCTGCATAGGATTCCGTTGATGAGGAATCCCGCGAAAGGCAGCAGCGGAATCAACCACAAATGATTGAAGCTTGCGTTCATAGTTTCATCAGGTCGATGCGGTCGACGGCCAGGGTTGCGCGCGCGCGGAAGACAGCAATAATGATGGCCAGTCCCACCGCAGCCTCCGCCGCGGCCACCATCATCACAAAGAAGACGAAGATCTGCCCCTTCACCGCGTGCCACTGGTGCGCGAAGGTCACAAACGAGAGATTCACTCCGTTGAGCATCAGCTCAATCGACATGAAGACAGTAATCAGGTTGCGCTTGATGAGGAAGCCCACCACGCCCAGCGAAAACAGCGCGGCGCTCAACAACAGATACCAGGAAAGCGGAACATCTTGCGCGAGAATCGAACTCATTGGCCGCCCGTCCTTTCCTGATCTCCATCGCCGTGACTGGCCAGCGCCACCGCGCCGAGAATCGCGATGAGAATCAGCACCGAGGTCACTTCAAAGGGCAGCAGCAGCTTGGTAAAGAGCACAGCGCTCAACTCTTCGGTCGGTGTGATCCTGTCGCTCAGTTTCGTCACGCCCAGCCCCTGCGCATGCAGAATCACCGTAGCAATCACAGCCAGGATGGCGACCACCGCGGGAAAGCCCAGCCTGCGCGCCGCGCGGCTGCCGAGTGTGCGCTCTTCGCGTCCGGCGTTGAGCAGCATGACTACAAAGGTGAACAGCACCATGATGGCCCCGGCGTAGACAATCACCTGCGCCGCTGCCAGAAACTCCGCGCCCAGCATCAGGTAAAGCACAGCCAGCGAAGTCATCACCACAATCAGCGACAAGGCGCTGTTGATGGGATGACTCTGGAGGAGCAGATTGATCGCCCCAGCCAGGCAAAATCGCGGCAAACACGAAAACAGAATCAGATGCATCGCAAGCTCCGGGCAAGCCCGATTCTAACTCAGTGGTAAGCCAGCCAAAGGCTCGTCGCCACAATGTTCAGCATGGCCAGTGGCATCAGCCAGCGCCAGCCAAAATTCATTAACTGGTCATAGCGGAAGCGCGGCAGCGTGCCCCGCACCCACACATACAGAAACAGAAAGCTGAAGACCTTGAGCACAAACCAGAAGATGGGAAACAGCGCATGAACAAAGATATTCTGCGGCGGCGGAATCAGGTCGCCGAAGGGACTCGTCCAGCCGCCCAGAAACAGCAGCGTGGCCACGCAGCCCACTGTAATCATGTTGGCATACTCGGCCATGAAGAACATGGCAAACTTCATCGAGCTGTACTCGGTGTGATAGCCGCCGGTCAGTTCGCTCTCCGCTTCAGGCAGATCGAAGGGCGAGCGGTTGGTCTCAGCGTAGGCCGCCATCAGAGTAAATGAAGAAGGCCACGAACTGCATTCCGCCGAAGAGATTCCAGGTCAGCATGCCCTGGGTCGATTGCTGCTCCACAATCTCGCGCAGGTTGAACGAACCGGCGCGCAGCACCACGCCCACCAGCGAAAGCCCCAGCGCCAGCTCATAGCTCACCAGCTGCGCCGACGAGCGCAACGCCCCCAGCAGCGAATACTTGTTATTCGACGACCAACCGGCCAGCGCAATTCCGTAGACGCCGATCGACGTGACGCCAAGAATCACCAGCAGGCCGATATTCACGTCGGAGATCTGAAAGAAGTTCAGATCTCCTGGCTTCACCAGTCCGCCCGGACCGACATTGGGCTCGCCAAAGGGAACGACGGCAATCGAAATCAGCGCGCAGCCCAGCGCGATGATCGGCGCGAGCAGATAGAGCGGCCGGTAGACGCCGGTCGGAATGATGTCCTCTTTGAGAAACGATTTTGCTCCGTCCACCAGCGGCTGCAGCAGCCCAAACGGCCCCACGCGGCTCGGCCCCCAGCGGTTCTGGATGCGGCCAACGAGCTTGCGTTCCAGCAGCACGGTGTAGGCGACGGCCAGCAGCATCACCACCGTCACCACGGCCACCTTCAGCAAGCTCCACAGAAAAAACTGCAAAATCGTCACGTGCCTTCAGCCTCTTCTTCTCAAAGCCGTCATCATGGAATTCCCAATCAATCTGTCATCCTGAGCGAAGCGCAGCGAAGTCGAAGGACCTGCTTTTGCTTTTCCACTCATCTAACTTCAACTCCTGGGTGCCCCATTCCCTCGCCGCGTCTTTGTTCTTGCGGCTAGGGTGGGAGACCACGAACCTCAATCCGCATCCTTCACAACACCTTCAGCCCGCCAAATCGCGCCTGATGCGATTTCAACTCCTTGAGCGCCGGGCTGTGCTCGCCCAGCGTTCCTGAAGCAAACAAACCATCGTGAGCGGAGGCGATCGGTTCTCGGCCATTCGAAGCCGCCCCGGTCAACGCCGCCACCGGCACAAAGCCCGGCTCCGTCGGCACATCGTTTCCGCCGAAGAGATTCATGCGATCCAGAGCGTAGCCCGGAACCAGCCGGGCAATCTCATCCAGCACAGCCAGCGGATCGAATGGACTCAGTTTCGGCTCCAATCCATTCGCCGCAAGCCAAACCGCATGCCTGTCTGCCTCGCCAGCCTGCGCGCCGCGCGACTGTCCGAGGTCGGCCGTGACGCCGCCCGTGCCAAATGGAACCAGCGCTCTTCACATCCACGCCCATCGCGCCGGCCAGCCGAACAAGGATCTCAAAGTCCGGCTTCACCCCGGCGCGATCCGCGGCCTTCTTCACCAGTTGCACATCGCCAAAAGTGTTGGTCACCGTGCCGGTCTTCTCATAGAGGCTCGCGGCCGGCAACACAACGTCGGCCAGAGCTGCGGTCTCGGTGAGGAAGATGTCCTGCACGATGACGAATGTATTCTTCAGCGTCGCCGGGTCGACGTCCCAAGCTTCGCCACCGGGTCCGCGCCAACCACCAGCAATGCACCCAGCTCCTTCTTGGCCGCCGCATCAAACATCCCCTGATACGACTTGCCCGGTGTCGTGGGCATGCCGGCATACTCGTGCGCAAACGCGCCTGGCGCAGTCACCGGCAGATAGCCCGGCAGCAGATCCGGCAGCAGCCCCATATCGGCCGCGCCGCGCGAATTCGCGTAGTCGCCGAGAGTAGCAAAGCGCACGTTGCCGCGCTTCAGTCCCCACGCGACCAATTCGGCAAGCTGCGCGCCGCTGAACTCCGCGCCGAAGAATCACCAGCAGCGACTCTTCGGCCAGCACAGCCTCGCGAAATGCCGGATTGTCGAGAGCGGAATTCTTGCCGTCGAGGTAGGCAGCCAGCGCAGAGTAGCCATCCGCAGGCAGCCGCAGCGTCGCCTTGGCCTGCCGCTCCAGCTTGATGGCCTTTGCATTCGCGACATAGAGCCGGCCGCGATTCAACCGCACATTGGTGCGCAGATTCCACGCCAGCAGCGGATGCTCGTCAGTCGGATTGCCGCCGATCAAGCAGCACGGCAGGCGCCGTCGCCATCTCGCGCAGGCTCGCGGCCTTGTCCTTGTGTCCGGCCAGAGCCCGCGCAAAGGCCGCATAATCCGCCGTCCGCTCGTGGTCGATGTTGTTGGTCTTCAGCACCGTCCGCGCAAACTTCTGCAGCAGGTAATTCTCTTCGTTGGTGCTCTGGTTTGAGCCGATGACGCCGATCGCCGCGCCGCCGCGCGTGTCGCGAATCTCTTTGAAGATGCTCGCGGCCATGCGCAGCGCGTGCTCCCAGGTGGCCGGCTCCAGCTTGCCTTCCGCGTTGCGGACGAGAGGCTTGGTCAGCCGCTCCGGGCTCTCGACAAAGTCAAATCCAAATCGCCCCTTGGCGCAGAGAAAGTCGCCGTTGATGCCGCTCTTGTCGCGATTGTCGGCGCGCACGATCTCCGAACCGTCGTTCACCTGACGCACGCCCAGCGTCACCTTGCAGCCGTCGGCGCAATGCGTGCACACCGTCGAAACGTGGTTCATCTCCCACGGCCGCGTCTTGTAGCGATAGCTGCCGCTGGTCAGCGCGCCCACCGGGCAAACGTCGATGCACATGCCGCACTGTTCGCAGTCCAGATGATCCCCGCCGTTGGGCGCAATCGTTGAATGCACGCCGCGGCCCTGCACGCCCAGCGCCCACACATCCATGCCCTCGCCGCACATGCGAATGCAGCGATAACAGAGAATGCAGCGCGGCCGGTCAAAGAAAACGGCCGGCGACCACTGCTGCTCTTCGCGATGTTGCTTGGCCTCGGCGTAGAGGCTCTCGCCCGCGCCGTACTTGAAGGTCATGTCCTGCAATTCGCACTCGCCGCCCGCATCGCAGACCGGGCAGTCGAGCGGATGATTGCCGAGCAGCAGTTCGATCGTGGCCTTGCGCGCCTGCGCAATCTCGTCGGACTCGGTAATGAAGACCTGGCCCTCGGCGACCGTCGTCGTGCAGGCCGTTTGCAGCTTGGGCACCTTCTCCTGGCGCACGACGCACATGCGGCAGGCCGCCTGCAGGCTCAGCCCGGGGTAGTAGCAGAACGCCGGAATCTCGATGCCGGCCTTGCGGCAAGCGTCGATCAGCAGCGTCCCCGCGGGAGCCGTCAGCTTCTTTCCATCGACTGTGAATGTTACGTCTGCCATTCGTTGAGTCCTCGAGTCGATCCCAATCTGCTATCGATCCGGTACTCACGAATTCACGTGTGCACCGCTCCAAGGATCCGTGGCGTTCTAGTCAGTCCACGCCTCGCGCATATTCGCAGCTATCTTCGATCATCGCCGAGCGAACCGCAGCGGCAGTCTGAAGGAGCACTGCTTATTGCTTTTTCGTAGACATCAGATATCCGTGTCATTAAGCCGCCTGAGGATGCTAGCAGTCCATCCTTCGCTGCCGGCAGATCGTACTGGCTTAGTGCGGAAATCCAGGCTTCGTCTGTCCATGCTGACCAACCATCGGCTGAACGCGTCAGATCTGCGGTTCACTTACACCACCGCCAATTCCACATGCTTCGCAAACGGGCAAGGCTTCCCGTTCAAATGCTCTTCAAACTCCTTGCGAAACTTCTTCACAAATCCCAGCGTAGGCATCGCCGCCGCATCGCCCAGCGGACAAAATGTCCGCCCCATCATGTTCTCGGCCAGATACTGCATGTTGTCGATGTCCTTGGCCGAGCCAAACCCCGCATGAAAACGCGTCAGCGATTTCTTCAGCCAGTCCGTTCCTTCGCGGCAGGGAATGCACCAGCCGCAGCTCTCGTGCTGATAAAAGCTGATCGTCCGCAGCGCAAACTCGACAATGCAGGTCTGGTCGTCGATCACCACCACGCCGCCCGAGCCAAGCATCGAACCAGCCTTGCCCACCTGATCGAAGTCCATGCCGATGTTCGATCTCTTCAGGCAACAAAACCGGCGTCGAAGAACCGCCAGGCACCACGGCCTTCAATCCGCGCCCGCCGCGAACGCCACCGGCAACTTCGTAGATCATCTTCTTCAGGTTGTAGCCCATCGGCAGCTCGTAGACGCCGGGCCGCTCGACGTGGCCGCTGATGCCGAAAACAATCGCGTCCCGCCGTTGCGCGTCGAACCCACCGCCGCATAAGCCGCCGCGCCCATCTCAATCACATGCGGCACCGTCGCAATCGTCTCGGCGTTGTTGATGACAGTCGGCCCGCCGTAGAGGCCGACGACAGCCGGGAAGGGCGGCTTGATCCTCGGCACGCCGCGCTTGCCTTCGAGCGATTCCATCAGCGCCGACTCTTCGCCCACTTCATAAGCGCCCGCGCCGGTCTGCGTGATGATCTGAAATTCCGTCTCGCAGCCGAAGATGTTCTTGCCCAGAAATCCCTTCGCATACGCATCGGCGACGGCCTTCTCCATAATTTCGAGCAGATACCGGTACTCGCCGCGCAGATAGATGAAGCCCAGCTTCGCGCCGATGGCCAGCCCGGCAATGATCGTGCCTTCGATCACCGCATGAGGATCGTGCAGAAAGATCAGATGGTCCTTGCAGGTACCCGGCTCGCTCTCGTCGCCGTTGACCAGAACGTACTTCGGCTTCGCGCTCTGCTTGGGCACGAACGACCACTTCAATCCCGTCGGAAAGCCCGCGCCGCCGCGCCCGCGCAGTCCCGAGGCCTTCATCTCGTTGATGATCCAGTCCGGCGCCCTGCTCCAGGCATTTTTTCGCGGCCTCATAGCCGCCGAGTTCGATGTACCGGTCGATCTTGGCCGCGCCCTTGCCAAAGCGCCGGGTGACGATCTTCACCTCATCGGGATGCGAGACCAGCCTAGGCATGGGGAGCCTTGCCTTTCGCCTGCGCGCGTCCGCGGTAACCGGCCAGAATGCCCGGCACATGATCGGGACTCAGCTCCTCATGAAACTCGTAGTTGACCTGGATGGCCGGCGCCCAGCAGCATGCCCCGATGCACTCGACCTCTTCGAGCGAAAACACTCCGTCGCCAGTCACTCCCTTGTCTCCGATGCCCAACTCCTCGTGAAAACGCTCGAAAAGCTCGTAGCCGCCGCGCAGCATGCAACTGATGTTGGTGCAGACCTGCACGTTGATATTTGCCGGCCGGCTTGAAGCGCAGCATCGAGTAGTAACTGGCGACGTTGCGAACATCCAATTCGGTGATGCCGATCCGCTGTGCGACTTCGGCAATCACCGCGTCAGAAAGGTAGCCGATCTCATCCTGCGCATAGAGCAGCATCGGCACCAGCGCCGAGCGGCGCACCGGATACTTCTCGACCAGCGCGTCAAAGCGCGCAGCCAGCTTGGGAGAAAACACAGTCATGGTCTCATCGCCCATTGCATCAACTCCCAGATTCACATACCAGCCAGGTTAGACTCAAACAAATTTGCCAATCAGCACGCCCGAAATAATGTCCGCCGCAACCTCTTCGGGGGCGAAGGAGATTGTCTTCGACTGCGACTCGTCGATTGTAAGCACCTCGCGGCAAGACTCCTCTTTCTTGCACAGATACTCCCTCCGCGAAATCTCGTAACCGTTCGGAGGGCCGCTGATGACCGCCGTGATTCGGCATCCTCCTCTCATAATCCCACGTCCCACCCTGCACAGCGCATCCGTCCCGTAGGTCAGAAGGAACTCCTCATCGAAACTTGGCAGGTGAATCCGGTCAAAGATAGGCGCCTTTCTCTTGATCAGTTCCACATTTGCCTTGTTCATCTCCTGTATCAGATAACCCTCTACTCTTTCATAGAATGTACACGGGCTAGCTCTCAGTTCCTTATGCGATTCGATGGTCGATCTATCCGCCACATCTTTCAGCTTGGCGATATCCGCCAGCTTCGCGTAATCTGTCATATTTCGCCCCCATAGTGCTCATCTGTCGATCTCCCCCAGCACGATGTCGATGGACCCCACCACCGCCACCACGTCAGCCAGCATTCGGCCCTTGCACATCGTTTCCAACGCCTGCAAAGTTGCAAACGACGGATTGCGCATGTGAACCCGATACGGCTTTGCCGTGCCGTCCGAGACCACGTAATAGCCCATCTGTCCGCGCGGCGATTCAATGCCCTGATAGACCTCGCCGGCCGGCACTGCAAACCCCTCGGTCACGATCTTGAAGTGATGGATCAGCGCCTCCATCTGCGTCTTCATCTTTTCCCGGTCGGGCAGCACGATCTTCGGCGCATCGGCCTTGATCGGGCCTTCGGGCATGCCGTCCAGCGCCTGCTGAATGATCTTGACGCTCTCCCGCATCTCGACCAGCCTGATCTCATACCGCGCCCAGCAATCGCCGTCGGTTGAGACAGGCACCTTGAACTGAAACTTCTCATAGCCGGAGTAGGGCATATCGCGGCGCAGATCAAAATCCACTCCTGACGCGCGCATATGCGGCCCCGTCACGCCCAGCGCAATTGCATCTGCCGCCGAGAGATGCCCACGCCCTTCAAGCCGGTTGCTGAAGATCGGATTGCCGGTCAGCAGATTCGAATACTCGTCGATCTTTTCCGGGAAAGCTGTTGATGAACTCCTGCACGCGGTCGAGAAAGTCCAGCGGCGGCTCCATCGCGAGGCCGCCGATGCGGAAGTAGCTGGTCATCATCCGCTGGCCGGACAGTCCCTCAAAGATTCGCAGAATCTCTTCCCGTTCGCGGAAGGTGTAGAGAAAAACGGTCAGCGCGCCAATGTCCATGGCGTGCGTGCCCAGCCAGATCAGATGCGAATTCAGCCGGGTCAGCTCGGCCAGCAGCACCCGCATCCACTGCGCCTTCTCCGGAATCTCCAGGCCCAGCAGCTTCTCGACGGCCAGGCAGTAACAAAGATTGTTGGCCATCGGGCTGAGATAGTCGATGCGGTCGGTCAGCGGAACGACCTGCTGGTAAAACTTGGCCTCGCAGGTCTTCTCGATGCCGGTGTGCAGGTAGCCGATCTCCGGATAGAGCCGCACAACGATCTCGCCGTCGATCTCCACCACCAGGCGCAGAACCCCGTGCGTCGACGGGTGCTGCGGCCCCATGTTCAGCACCATGTGCTGATCGTGCGCGCCTTCGGCAACCGGAGCTTCAAGGATGGGAGTGCCGATCGTCTCAGCCATCTAGCGGTATCCCTCCACCGGATAGTCCTTGCGCAACGGATGCCCCTTCCAGTCGTCCGGCATCATGATGCGGCGCAGGTTGGGATGCCCTTCGAAGCGGATGCCGAACAGATCGAAGACCTCGCGCTCGTAAAAGTTGGCCGCCGGCCAGACCGAGGTAATCGACTCGACCGCGGCAGATCGCCGTCCACCATCACGCGCAGCCGGATGCGCTCCTTATAGGTGTGCGAAAGGATGTGGTAGCTCAACTGAAAACGCGGCGAAGAAGGGAACCAGTCGACCGCGGTCATATCTTCAAAGAAGTTGTAGCCCGCCGCCTGCACCGTTGCCGCAGCGGCGCGAATCTGCCCGGCGGCGATGGTCAGGGTCAGTTCGCCGCGGTCAAACTTCGCATCGGTCAGGGCCTCGGCGTTCCAGGCCAGAATGGCCTTGACCGCCGGATGCTCCGGCAGGCCCTCCAGAACCGCGGCTTTGCCTGACAGGCTCTTCAACGCTTCGGCCACTTATAGGTCCGCCTTGTCCTGGCTCCAGTTCAGGATGCCCTTGCGCACGATGTAGTAGAGCCCCACGGCCACAAAGCCCAGGTAGACCACCATCTCCCAGAAGCCAAAGAACTTGCCGCAACCGGTCAGTGCCGGAAGTTTGCGGTAGATCACCGCCCACGGCATCATGAACACCGCTTCCACATCGAAGAGGATGAACAGCACCGCGACCATATAGAAGCGCACGCTGAAGCGCTGCCGCGCGTCGCCCACGGCCTCGATCCCGCATTCGTAGGCAGCCAGCTTGGTCGGCGTATTGCGATGCCGCCCCACAAACCACGAGGCGGTCACCATCACAACGCCAAGTCCAAACGCTGCAAGAATCTGCAGAAACAGCGGGAGATATTGCCAGTGGTAGGGAATCATCACTGTCCAATCCGGAAAAACGCCCTGGAGAATTCCACCCCGCTCGGCGAAGCTAACCATGGCCCCGTTGAAGCAGGATGCTGGTTTGAGCTTAGGTTTCCGGCGGCCTTACGTCAAGGCTCGGGGAAAATAGCGCGGAGAGTTTGCAGATCATTTCATCGGTCTGTGAGACCCTTGCCTCAAAAGCTCTCAAGACACGGCTCTCCCGATCAATGCACCCCCTTTTGCCCTTCGCTGTGCATTAAAGCATTTTCGGAATTACTGTGGACTACCGTGCCCCATCCATTCCGCGTTTTTCTGCGGAATGGGTGGGAAACCTGCAAAATCTCGGTCTACACAATTCCCAAAAATGCTCCAAAGTTCCATGAGCTTTCCGCTTCGGTCTTCAACTCGATGTTGTCGCCGCGGCAATTGTCGGGTCTTTGCGTTGGATCAATCTCGCTTCCCAAAGAGGAACTTCACGACGATTCGATGTGCATGATTGGGAAACGGTACCTTCGTCATCTGAACAACGATCCCAGAGTGTCGAAGGAGAGTGTGAGGATAAAACAATGGCAGCCACAACGACCACCGGATGCTCCATCCCGTCTCTGGTTCAGAATCTTCCGGCCGTCAATCTGCGTCCCAACTGCCGCCGCCGCATTACTCCGCAGGCAGGCCACGCTCTCGAAATCCTCGCCCACGCAATCGAATACCTCGCCGACGAGTTTGTTAATCAGGGCCTGGCGTTCTCTTCAAAGAATGAGCAGTTGCAGGCCATTCAGATGCTCATGGCGCTCAACCGCCAGGTCTACTTTGAATGCCCTATAGTGCCGACCTTTGGCGAACGCTGCCGAGCGCTGCTGCACCGTCGCGCTGCATAGCCTTCCAGCTTAAAATTCTGATCGAATGACTCTCTCAATCCAACTGTGTCTTGCCGCAACAGGCATGCTGCATCTCAGCGTCTCGGCCAAATCCTGAAATTAATCATGCTCAGACTGGCCGAGCATGGGTCAGGCGCGGGATATAGTGGTCAGTAGCCAAATCTCGAAGTAAAATCCATCCCGAGAACCGGTTCTGAATACGAGATACGAACGAAAAGGAGCAGTCATGCGATTCCGATTAGCACTAGCGACCCTTCTATGTTGTGCATCACCTCCCTACCGGCATTTGCCCAGTGGGGATGGGGCAGGCCCCATCCGCCGGGAAGCGGTGCATGCTTCTACAGGGAAGCAGGTTTTAGGGGAGACTACTTCTGCCTCAAGGACGGTGAGCGCTGGCCCTCGATGCCGGCGGGATTCAATGACAGAATCAGCTCCATCAAGGTATTTGGCGGAGCCCGCCTGCGTATCTTCAATGACGATAACTTTGGCGGAATCAGCGGAATGATCAATCATGACGTCTTCGACCTGCGCAGCTTTCAGGCTTCCCGAATACCCTGAAAAAAGCTGGAACGACCGCATCTCTTCGATCGCCGTCTTCCGCGAACGCGATGAGTGGGAGAGGCACGATCGCGATCGAGGGCAACAACCTTATCAAGGACAGCCTCCTTATCAAGGCCAGCCACCCTACCAGGGCCAGCCACCCTATCCAGGGACGCGACTCCCGTCCGGACTTTCAGGTGTTGGGGCATGTTTCTTTTTGGAAGCGGACTTCCGGGGGGAGCGCTTCTGCATGAAAGAGGGTGAGCGTTCGCAAATGGTACCCCCGGGATTCAATGACAGAATCAGCTCCATTCGCGTCTTTGGCGGAGCCCGCGTCCGGGTCTTCAACGACCCCAGCTTCAACGGCATCAATCTTGTAATCGATCAGGACGTTAGGAATCTGAAAGGCATTCCTCTTGCAGACGTCCCGTTCAAAGATTGGAATGACCGCATCTCTTCGATCATCGTCTCCCGCGATCGCGATGACGGGGGCAGGGATCACCACCGCTAACGCGCTCCCCGTCATGAGCTCCTGACTGGGAGCTTTCGGGTGCCCCACCCTCGCCGCGTTTTTGTTTTTGCGGCTAGGGTGGGATACCTCGAACCCTTCAACCTTGCGTGGGGGGGTAGTTCCTCTCACGACCCCTATCCCAGCGCCTGCACAGCCGCCTCGCCCAACCAGCTCTTCCACCCGCTCAACCCATCCCTTGTCCGCCGCCACGCTCATCCCCTCGGGCTCCAGGATCACTTCGTACTCGCCCTTCCTCTGCAAATGCATCATGACCTTGCCCGGCCCCGGCGCAGCGTCCGCGGCGCTCTTCACGCCAACAAACATCTCCTCCGTCGCCCGATCCAGATTGATGCGAATCCTCACTCCTGTCGGCAGCTTCACCTGCACCTCTTCGAGCGACTGGATCGCACTCACCGCAATCTTCGGTGCCGCATCTTCGTCGCCCGTCAGCACGCCACGCACCAGCACCGGAGCTTCCATCTTCAACTGGCCTGACAGTCGCTCGTAATCCCGCGGAAAACACACCAACTCGATCTTTCCCGTTGCATCTTCCAGCGCGGCCTGCGCATAGAGTTTCTGGTCCCGCTTTGTCTTCTGCACCTTTAATCCAAGAATCATGCCCGCCACTTGAATCTCGTCCGCCGGGTCCGCCTGCCGCCCCCAGCTCTTCTCCGGCGGCTTGCGCTCCAGCGCATCGGCAGCGGAGATCACTCCAGTCAAATTCCGCAACTTCTCCGCGTACTTATCCAGCGGATGCCCCGAGACAAAGAATCCAAGCACCTCTTTCTCATTGGCCAGCCGCTCGCCCTCTTCCCACTCCGCAGTCTTCGGCAGCTCGTCGGCATCGCGCCCGGCCTTGGGCCCCTCATCGAAGAGTCCAAACAATCCGCTCTGTCCATGCTCCGCATCCTTCTGCGCCCGCTGCGCCCGCTCCATCGCCTTGTCCACGGCCTTCATCAGCGATGCTCGCCCGCCCAGCGAGTCCAGCGCCCCGGCCTTGATCAGCGACTCGATCACCCGCTTGTTCATCACCCGCAGATCGACCTTCTCGCAGAACTCCCAGAAGCTCTTGAAGCGCCCGCCCACCTCCGCGCGCGCCTTCAGAATCGACTCGATCGCGTTGCCGCCCACGTTCTTCACCGCCGCCAGCCCAAACCGGATCGCCTCGCCGTGCGGCGTAAACTGCGCGCCTGAAAGCTGCACGTCCGGCGCTTCCACGCTGATGCTCATCTCCTTGCACTCGGCGATGTACTTCACCACATTCTCCGGCTTCGATGTCTCTGAAGTGAGCAGCGCAGCCATAAACTCCATCGGATAATGCGTCTTCAAGTAAGCCGTCTGATAAGCCAGCAGCGCATAAGCCGCCGAGTGCGACTTATTGAATCCGTAACCGGCAAACTTCTCCATCTGGTCGAAGATGTCGCCCGCAGTCGCCTTCTTGTGGCCCAGCTTATCCGCCCCATCCATAAAGCGTTCGCGTTGCTTGGCCATCTCCTCGGGCTTCTTCTTGCCCATCGCCCGCCGCAGCAGATCCGCCTCGCCCAGCGAATAACTCGCCAGCACGTTCGAGATCTGCATCACTTGTTCCTGATAGACGATCACTCCCAGAGTTTCCTTGAGAATCCCCTCCAACTCCGGCAGCGCATACTCCACCTCTGCGCCGTCCCAGCTTACGCTCGATGAAGTCGTCGATCATTCCGCCCTGAATCGGCCCCGGCCTGATAGAGCGCATTCAAAGCCGTCAAATCCTCCACCGAGTCCGGCCTGTATCGCCGCAGCACATCCCGCATCCCGCTTGATTCAAACTGAAAAACCCCCGACGTCAACGCCGAGTGAAACACCTTCTTATAAGTCTCCGCGTCATCCAGCGGAATCGCCTCGATGTCCACCTTCTCTCCGCGGCTCAACTCGATCAGCTTCAGGCAATCGTCGATCACCGTCAGCGTCGTCAGCCCCAGAAAGTCCATCTTCAGCAGGCCCATCTTCTCGACGGCCTTCATGTCGTAGGCAGTGACAATTTCGTCGTTCTTGGTCTTCGCCAGCGGCACTAACTCAGTCAGTGGCCGCGGCGCAATCACCACCGCCGACGCGTGAACCCCCGAGCCGCGCACCAGCCCTTCCAGCTTCTTCGCCGTATCGATCAGCTCGCGAATCTGCCCGTCCGTCTCGTAGGCCTTCTTCAGCTCCGCCACTTCTTCCAGTGCCGTGTCGATCGTCATGCCCACCGTCGCCGGAATCAGCTTGGCAATCCGGTCCACATCGCCATACGGCATATCCATCGCGCGGCCGCAATCTTTAATCGAAGCCTTGGCCGCCATCGTGTTGAAGGTGATGATCTGCGCCACCTGCTCGCGCCCATACTTGCGCGTCACATAGTCGATCACCTCGCCGCGCCGGTTCATGCAAAAGTCCACGTCGATATCGGGCATCGACACGCGCTCAGGATTCAGAAACCGCTCGAACAGCAGCGAGTTTTGCAGCGGATCGATGTTCGTAATCTCCATCGAATACGCCACCAGCGATCCCGCGCCCGATCCGCGCCCCGGCCCCACTGGAATTCCGTTGTCCCGCGCATACTTGATGAAGTCCCACACGATCAGGAAGTATCCCGGATACTTCATCTGCTTGATGATGCCAATCTCATATTCGAGCCGCGCCTGATACTCGTCCGGCGTCGCGCGCCGCTTCCCCCGCAGCTCCAACTGCCGCACCGCCGTCTCCATCCGCTTCTTGAATCCCTCGCGGCACACATGCTCGAAGTAGCTGTCGATCGTGTGTCCCTCCGGCACCGCAAACTCCGGAAAGGGATTGTCCACCGGATGCATCTTCAACTGGCACCGCTCGGCAATCTCCATCGTCCGCTGCAAAACCGCCGGCGAATCCTTGAAGGTGCGTCCCATCTCCTCCGCGCTCTTCACAAAAAACTCATTCGAATCGAAGCGGAAGCGTTCCTTGTCGTGGATCTTCGATCCGGTTTGCACGCACAGCATCACGTCGTGCGCGTGCGAGTCGTCCCCGCACAAGTAATGCGAGTCATTGGTCGCGACCAGAGGAATGCTCGAGTTCCTTCTCCAGCCGGAAGAGCGCCTCGTGAATCCTTTTCTCTTGTTCCAACCCTTGATCTTGAATTTCGAGATAAAAGTTACCCTTGCCAAAAATGTCTTCATACTGCTGTGCCACGCCGCGAGCCTTTTCGTAGTTGCCCGCCATCAACTCTTCGCACAGCTCACCCGACAGGCACCCGGAAAACCCGATCAGCCCTTTGGAATTTTCCGCCAGGTACCGCTTGCTCACGCGAGGCTTGCGATAGAAGCCATGCAGCGAAGCCTCCGATGTAATCCGCACCAGATTCCGGTAGCCGTCCTCGTTCGTAGCCAGCACCAGCAGGTGATTGTTCTCGTCTCCATCGCCCGGCGCGCTGTGGTCCTCGTGCTTGCAGATGTAGAGCTCGCAGCCCAGGATCGGCTTGATTCCCTTGGCCTTGGCCGCCGCAAAAAAGTGCACCGCCCCATAGATATTCCCGTGGTCGGTCATCGCGACAGAGGTCTGCCCCAGCGCCGCCACCCGGTCCACCAGCTTGGTAACGTCGCAAGCCCCATCCAGCAGCGAGTAGTCAGTATGCAAATGCAAATGCGTAAATTCAGCCATAGCTACCCTAGATTCTAGTCGTCAGCCGTCTTCCAGCACCGCGTCCAAAGCGCGGTTGAAATCACGTCCAACTGAGGAAAAACCGCTTTGCTGAATAGGTATTAGCAATGGCGATAGGGATGTGTTAACCCCCTTTCACGGCGGCCACAAATAGCTCCTATGGAGTTTCAATCACATCCCAGTGACGTGGCTGCCAATTAAATCACATAACTTAATTAACAATAGAGCAAGCACGAATACGTCAAGCGCTACGCCATGGTGCCTTTCAAGCAATCGCTTCGCCATAGCTCAGATGTGCGCTGTACTTGCAACATGGACGTCTGCAGGCCCACAGCCGGTCGCATCGGGTTCTGAGTAATATCGTTGGCAAACGATGTGTAGAAGGGAAAAATCGTAAGGCATTACGTCATCGATGGCAGCACAGTCGCCAGATCGGCGGATTCTCGAAAGCAGGCAACTTTGAATGGCAGGACGCTTCCTACTCTCCACGCTGGCCATGTGAGGGAAGGCGACCTTGCCGCCGCGATGCTATCAGAGAAAGCCACATGAAGGTGGCAGGTCTATCGCGCAGCGTCTCTCGATACGTCGTTGACAGAAGCTTAGAGCAGCAGCAGTTGCACATATTGATTTCCCTTTTGGAGTAGGCCGATAACGCTGTATGTAATCTCTGTCGCTGAGGAAGACCATGCACAGCTAAGCGACAGTTGCGATTCATGTTGGGCGGAATAGACCAACCGTACTCGGAAATTGGCGAAATATCCGTAAAGGTTCAAGCAGCAACCGCGTTTTCCAAGACGGCAACAATTGAAGATGTCCATTTCAAGTTACAAGAACAGGCATCGAAAATGGGCGCGAACGCTGTAATTCACGTCGATTACAGCAGGGGAATGTCGCCGACCTCATACAAGGTTCTCCGCGCTAAGGGAATTGCAGTAACCATCGAATCTGACGAAATCAAGTGCCCATTTTGCGCGGAGCTAGTTAAGCGCGAAGCGAAGATGTGCAAGCATTGCAAGTCCGATCTAACGCAGCATTCAGCATCGTAACCAGCCGGGTGCCCCATCCATCGCGCATTTTGCGATGGGTGGGAAACCACGAACCCCAATCTGCCGCCGTGTCTTTCGTTTCTCCCGGAGGGAGAAACCGAGAATAGCCCAGGGTGAAACCCTGGGTTAGCGTCCCCCATAAACCCCGCCGTCCCGGAGGGCCGGCGCGAAACCTCGCCCTTGCCCCACGTCGGGTGGAAAACCATGCACCACTTTGCAGAGAATTATCCTCTTCTACAGCACAATGGTTCTGAATCGATTTCACCGAATACAGGCCGATCCCGATGCCTCTTGAAGGCCGGTCCAGGCCCCGGTGCGGTTCGCGCTCGTCCATAGCCTTCAGAAACCTGCGAGGAGCCCATAACCCGTTTGATATCAAGATTCTGCGGATAACTTGAATTGAATGAAGATTTTGCAGCGCGACCCGTCTGCCAACTCATTCAAACTAAACAACTTCTTGACAGAATACCCAGGGGGGTAGGTCAAGGCGATCTCCTGCCTATCGCGAAGTCGACGAAGTCCTCACACGGCAGAGGCGGCGTAGGACAACTCAACAAAACCATTCTTATAAGCCGCCACGTTCTTCAGATCCCACCTCTTCTCCGCCAGCAAACCACCGAAGAGCCGCAGTCCGTCGCCCAATAGGACAGGAGCGATGGTCAACCTGATCTCGTCCACCAGGCCGAGCGAGAGAAAACGCTGACACAACATAGCCCCACCAACCAACCAGATGTTTCGAAATCGCGGCGCGAGCTTCGCGCGAACCAGCGTTTCGAGATCGCCAGAATAAAACTCGACGCTCTCCCGCGCCCGCGGCAATTCTCTGCCAGTCACGACAACAGTCGGAGTATCGCCATAAGGCCAGCCCAGCTCAAGTGCGTGTTCATAGGTACGAGAACCGAGCACATAACAGTCGATGGATTTGACGAACGCCGCAATCTCTTCCTCCGAAATGGAAACCCCGGCTTCGTAGACGCTTCCATTGCCATCGAGCCACGACACACTGTTGTCATTCCTCGCGATGAACCCGTCAAGGCTTGAAACCACGTGCAAGGTTACTCGTGACCCTGTTGCATTTCCTTTGGACGGCATAATCCCTCCTGGCCTTGGCGACATCGATCTGTCCGTGCGTCGCAAACTGAAACGATGTTCGTTCGCTCAAGAAAGATCGTACATCGTCGAAGTAGCAGGCCACGGCGCCCTCGACCATTGCGCTCGACTCCTCCTGAGTTTTACCCTGGGGTACGGACGCCATACCCAAGCCCGCGCAGATGAGTGGAACTTTCGAGATGGCTCTCACTTGAAGGTGAAAGATATGCGGCGAGTTCTTCTGGTCTTTGGCTTCCTTCTGATGACTTCATCTGTCTTACCCTGCATCCACGCGCAAAATCAGCAGGCTCCTGGTAACGGTCCAGCATTGACTGCGGATTATCCGACGAGTCAAGCCGGAGTCTTCATCCAAAATACCCAGTGGGCGGCAGTTGCCAATCAGTTCCCCACCAAGACCAAAGTCGGCCATGGAATCGCGGCATCTCTCTCCTACGGCGTGGTTCCCGCCAAGGTCGTATCGGAATACGCAGGTGAACACGCTCCCACTCAGATCGAGACGGTGCAGCCGATCATTTGCATGTGTCACTTCATTTCGCTGCCTGGAGACCCCGTGCTCGTGAGGCTGCATCCGAAGAAAGGTATGAGAGAACTCGATGGCGGCAAGATGATCGTTTATCCGGTCGTCGGAGGTTCAAAGATGGCCGATGCAAACAAAAGCGATCTGATCCCCGTCGACGTCTCCCACCCTGAGCCCCAGGTTTGGCTGATTCGCCCTCAGGCGCCCCTCCAGCCCGGCGAATACGCGCTGATGCTGGGAACCCAGAATTTGAGCATCTTTCCCTTTGAGATTGTCCCGGCGAGTGGTTCAACTCTCCCGCACTAAAGTCGGCAGTCTGAGGGCCTCAGGTCCCTAGCCATCCCTTCATGCAGAGAATTACCACCTGCAAGCGCACAATCGAAGTATGACCAGATCCAGAACCTCACACCAACTCTGTCAGGTATGTGACCGGTCTATACCATGGACGAGTACCCCCACCCCCCTCCTAGGCTTTTTTGATGGCATAACTTCTTATAAAGTTAATGTAATCAATATCTTAATGTTTTTACTGTTAACCGGTATGTAACGCTAAAGAAGCCCGTTTTTGCCCCTTTTTGGCTCAAAAAGCCGCTTTTTAACTAGAAAATCACCCAGGTCTCGCCTCCGAGGCCTCGGGAATGATGAGCTCATTCCGCCTCCACACCAGACAGCCACATTGGTATACTTGACCTGTGACTACAACTCCGCTCGATACCACCTCGAACGAGTTCCGCTCCGAGACTTCCCCCAGTCAGAAGAGGGTGTTGTTGCTCAAGCCGCGCGGTTTCTGCGCCGGAGTGGTGCGCGCGATCGATGTTGTGAAGATCGCACTTGAAACCTTTGGCGCCCCCATCTATGTGCGCCGCGAGATCGTCCATAACCGCTATGTTGTCAACGAGTTGGCGGAAAAGGGCGCGATCTTCGTCCACGAGATCGACGACGTGCCCGACGGCCAGCGCGTCATCTACTCGGCCCACGGCGTCTCGCCCGCGGTGCGCGAGATCAGCAAGGAACGCAACCTCAAGGTCATCGACGCCACCTGCCCGCTTGTGACCAAGGTCCACATCGAGGCCGTCAAATTCGCCAAGCAGGGCTATTCGCTGGTGCTCATCGGCCACCGCGACCACGACGAAATCGAAGGCACGCTCGGCGAAGCGCCTGAGGTGACTCAGGTAGTCTCGAATGTCGCCGAAGTCGATGCGCTTCGAGGTCCCCGATCCCAATCGTGTGGCCTATCTGACCCAGACCACCCTCTCGCTCGACGAGGCGCGCGACATCATCCACGCCCTCAAGCTGAAGTTTCCCAACATCGTCGGCCCCCACTCGCAGGACATCTGCTATGCCACGGAAAACCGCCAGGTCGCGGTCCGCAACGTGGCGCACAATGCCGGACTGGTGCTGGTGGTTGGCTCAACCAACAGCTCCAACTCCAATCGCCTGGTCGAGGTTTCGCGCAACCTGGGCACCATCGGATATCTGATTGATAACTCCCAGGCCATCGATCCCAAGTGGCTCGAAGGCGTCACGACAGTTGCGGTTACGGCCGGCGCCTCGGCCCCTGAAGTGCTGGTCGAGGACGTGGTCAATTATCTGCGACAAAACGGCTTCAACAGCGTCGAAGAGGTAGAGGTCATGCCGGAAAATGTGCGCTTCGGCCTGCCGCCTGAGATCGTTCAGGCCATTGGCGGAGCAGGCGGGGCTGAACCCGTTGCAGTGCGGTGAAGCACTAGCTCTTTCAGCGTCTGGCTGATGGCTTTTTAGCTCGTATCGAACTCTTGCGGAAATCAGCTTTGTGACATTCCAATCACTCGCTAACAGTTGCAAACAGTTGACGGCTGGTATCTTGCAGTTGGACGCTCAAGAAGAACAAGAGGCATTTCAAATCGCATGACTATCAAGCAAAGGAAGACGCAATCCGTGGCGCCGCGCTTTGGGCGGATCGATGCGGACCTGGCCGATGTGGAATCGGCCATCGTCCGCGCGCGCGACTTCCTCCTCTCTCTGCAGCATCCCGATGGCTATTGGTGCGGCGAACTCGAAGCCGACTCGATGCTCGAGGCCGACTACATCTTTCTGCACACCCTGCTCGAAACCGGCGATCCCGGCCGCCTGCAAGCGCGCGCTCACTGAGATGATGCGCTACCAGAACGAAGACGGCAGCTGGAGCATCTATCCCGGCGGTCCGGGCAACATCTCGCTCTCGGTCAAGTGCTACTCCTCGGCCAAGCTGATGGGCGTCTCGGCCCGACGATCCGCGCCTCGCAAAGTGCCGCGAATGGGTCCTGGCGCATGGCGGCGTCGTCGCGTGCAACACCTTCACCAAGATGTATCTCTGCGCGCTCGGCCAGTATGACTACGACGCCGTGCCCGCCATTCCGCCGGAGATCGTTCTCTTTCCCAACTGGTTCTACTTCAATATCTACGAAATCTCTTCGTGGTCGCGCTCGATTCTCGTTCCGCTGGCCATCATGTTCGCCAAGAAGCCCTTCAAGAAGATTCCGCCCGAGCAGGGAATCGACGAGCTATTCGTCGGCGGCCGCGCCAACTCGATTCTCCGCCTGCGCATCGACCGCAAGTTCGATCCTCTCCTGGCGCAACTTCTTCCTCATCCTCGACCGCCTGATGCACTGGGCCGAGGCCGTTCACATTCGCCCCCTGCGCAAGCTGGCCCTCAAGCGCGCGGAAAAATGGATGCTCGAGCGCCTCGAGATGACCGACGGCCTCGGCGCCATCTATCCCGCCATGCTCAACGCCATCATCGCGCTGCGCTGCCTTGGCTACTCCGAAGACGATCCGCAGGTCATCCGCGCGCGCGACGAGTTTGAGAAGCTCGGCATCGAGGAGCCGGCCAACGACGACATGCCCGAGCCTACCTTCCGCATGACAGCCTTGCGTTTCGCCGGTCTGGGATACGGCGCAGGCCGTCTTTGCACTGGGCGAAGCCGGCGTGCCGCGCAACGATCCGCGCATGATCAAGGCCGCCGACTGGATGCTCTCCAAAGAAGTTCGCCACAAGGGCGACTGGGCCGTCAAGGTTCCCAAGACCGAGCCCGGCGGCTGGTACTTCGAGTTCAACAACGAGTTCTATCCCGACACCGACGACACCGCGCAGGTGCTGCTCGCGCTCAACAAGGTCGACAACCCCCGCGAGCGCTATCAGCACCAAGTCGCCGAGCGCGCCATCGAGTGGGAGTTCGCCATGCAGTGCAACAACGGCGGCTGGGGCAGCTTCGACAAAGACAACACCAAGATGATCTTCCAGTACATCCCCTTTGCCGATCACAACGCCATGCTCGATCCGCCGACGGTCGACATCACGGGCAGCATGCTGGAGATGCTGGCCACCTACGGCTACACCCGCGACGACAAGCGCGTGCAAAAGGCCATCAAGTTCATCTTCAAAGAGCAGGAGCCGGACGGAAGCTGGTTTGGCCGCTGGGGCGTCAACTACATCTACGGCACGTTCCTGGTGCTGCGCGGACTTGATGCCATCGGCGTCGATCATCTCGAGCCGCAGGTGCAGCAGGCGGCCGAGTGGATTCGCATGGTGCAGAACCCCGACGGCGGCTGGGGCGAAACCTGCGGCAGCTACGACGATCCCGACACGCGCGGCATCGGTCCCAGCACTCCTTCGCAAACGGCATGGGCGCTGCTCGGCCTTGCTGGCCGCCGGCGACGACCGCTCCGACTCGCTCGCCAAGGGCGTTCGCTGGCTGCTCACTCGCCAGCGTCGCCGACGGCAGTTGGGACGAATCGATGGGCGAAGGGCGCACGCGCCAGAGCATCATCACCGGAACCGGCTTCCCCAGAGTCTTTTATCTGGCCTACACCATGTATCGCCAGTACTTCCCGCTGCTGGCTCTCACCGGCTACAAGCGGGCCATGGAACGCGCTGCCTGACGCGTGCCAGTTACGATAGTTTTGAAAGGCGACGAGATTGCGACAGGTTGGCCGAACGAGATCTTCCGGAGCTACAAGAAGCGTCAGGGCACGACTTCAGTCGTGCCGCAAGTAGCCGAAAATGAAGCGGGGCTTCAGCCCCTGAGGGAAAACAAAAGATGGCTGTTCCGATCTCACAGATGGGGACGGTTGCCACCTACGTGCTGAAGAAGAAGCTCGCCGGCAACAAGCGCTATCCGCTCGTGCTGATGCTTGAGCCGCTCTTCCGCTGCAACCTGGCCTGCGCCGGCTGCGGCAAGGTGCAGTATCCGCCCCACATCCTCAAGAAGCAGCTCACGCCCGAGGAGTGCTTCGCCGCGGTCGAAGAATGCGGCGCGCCCATGGTCTCCATCCCCGGCGGCGAGCCGCTGCTGCATCCGCAGATCGTCGAGATCGTCAACGGCCTCGTCGCGCGCAAGAAGTACATCTACCTCTGCACCAATGCGCTCGAACTCAAGCGCCGCCTGCCCGAGTTCACGCCCTCCAAGTACCTCACCTTCTCCGTTCATCTCGACGGCCAGCGCGAGCACCACGACTTCTCCGTCTGCCGCGAAGGCGGCTACGACATCGCCGTCGAAGGCATCAAGGAGGCCGTCAAGCGCGGCTTCCGCGTCACCACCAACGCCACCTTCTTCGACGGCACCGACCCCAACAGCGTCCGCGCCTTCTTCGACGAAGTGATGGCCATGGGCGTCGAGGGCATCGTCCTCTCGCCCGGCTACAGCTACGACAAGGCGCCCGACCAGAACCGCTTCATGGGCCGCGCCCGCGTGCGCCGCCTCTTCCGCGCCATCCTCTCCAACCGCAAGCCGACGTGGAAGTTCAACATGTCGCCGCTGTTTCTCGAATTCCTGATGGGCGACCGCAAATACGAGTGCACGCCCTGGGGCTCGCCCGCCTACAACATCTTTGGCTGGCAGCGGCCCTGCTATCTGCTTCAGGATGGCTACGCCGACACCTTCAAAGAACTGATGGAAACCACCAAGTGGGAAGAGTACGGCGTGGCCTAGCGGCAATCCCAAGTGCGCCAACTGCATGGTCAGTTGCGGCTACGAGCCGACGGCAGTGATCGATGGCTTCGGCTCGCTCAAAGGCTTCTGGGCCATGGTCCGCGGCACCTTCAGCCTCTACAAAGATGAGCACGCGCTGAAGCTGCTCAACGAACCCGCGCCCCATGGCCCAGCACGCTGGTGCAGATCGCCGAGCCAGCTGAGCAGCCTCGAAGCCAGCCGAACGCATAGCGTCGCAGTGCTCGTAGAAAGATCGGGTGCCCCACCCTCGCCGCGTTTTTGTTTTTGCGGCTAGGGTGGGATACGACGAACCTCAACCAGACCCTTCATAAGGAAAAGAAAGCATGACCGCTGAAGTCCTGAAGTACACGCTAGCGCAAGTCGAGGCCCTCGAACTCGCCCCCGGCGCGGAGCACGAGAAGCTCGAAGGCTGGGTTCCCGAGCTGGCCAGCGAAGAAGAACTGCGCCAGGCTCTCGAAAAGGCCTTCGACTATCGCGGCGATGTCACCCTCACGCTCAAATCCGGCGAGCGCATCGAAGCCTACATCTTCAACCGCCACACCGGCGCCACGCTTGCCGACTCCTGGGTCCAGTACTTCACGCCCAACGCGCCCGACAAGCGCAAAGTGAGCTACGCCGAGATCGCCCGCCTCGAATTCAGCGGCAAAGACCGCGCCGCCGGCAAGCACTGGGAAGACTGGGTCAAGGCCTACAACGAAAAGAAAGCCGCCGGCGAAAAAAACATCGCCCTCGTCCCCGACAAGCTGGACTAGTAGGGGGAGCGTAGTCGGCAAGCCAGCAAGTCGGCGGGACAAAATCAGCGGTGCTGACTTCATGAGCCGTTCGCCGACAGCGTGAACTATACTCAATCTGTCATCCTGAGCGAAGCACAGCGCAGTCGAAGGACCTGCTTTTTGTCGTGGGCGCTAATCAGAACGCGTCGCGCCAAACAATCCCGCTGACTTGCTAACTCGCTGACTAGCTGACTCGCTGCCCATGAAGATCTTCCTGACAGGCGCCACCGGATTTGTAGGCCATCATGTGGCCCGCGCACTGGCCGCTGAAGGCGCCGACCTCCGCCTCCTCGTCCGCAAGACCAGCAACCTCGCCAATCTCGAAGGCATCGACGGCGAGACCGAGGTCGGCGATCTCTCCAAGCCCGACTCCTACGCCTCCGCCCTTCAAGGCTGCGATGCCGTCGTCCACGTAGCCGCCGACTACCGCCTCTGGATTCGCGATCCCGACGCCATGTACCGCGCCAACGTCGATGGCACCCGCGACCTGCTCAAGCTGGCCCGCGAAGCCGGCGTCAAGCGCGTCGTCTACACATCGAGCGTCGCCACCATGCACTTCCGCCGCGACGGCATGGTCATCAACGAAGACACGCCCGTCTCGCTCCGCGACATGGTCGGCCACTACAAGCGTTCCAAGTTCATGGCCGAGCAGCAGGCCATCGCCGCCGCCGAGGACGGCCAGCAGGTCATCATCCTCAACCCCACAACCCCCATCGGCCCCAACGACGCCAAGCCCACGCCCACCGGCCGCATCTTCGTCGACTTTCTCAACGGCAAATTTCCCCGCCTACATGGACACCGGCCTCAACCTCGTCGACGTCGCCGAAGTCGCCCGCACCCACGTCGCTGCACTCACCAAAGGCAAGCGCGGCCACCGCTACATCCTCGGCGGCGAAAACCTCACCCTCAAGCAGATCCTCGACAAAATGTCGGCCATCACCGGCCTGCCTTCGCCAACCATGAAGATCCCCTTCGCCGTAGCCGCGACCTATGCGTTCTTCGAGGAGTGGATCACCGGCCGCATCCGTGGCCGCGAGCCCCGCGCCACCCTCGAAGAGGTCCGCATGGGCCGCAAGAAGATGTACGCCAGCAGCGCCCACGCCCAGCAGGAGCTAGGCTTCCGCCTCCTCCCCGTCCACCCCGCCATGAAAGCCGCCATAGAATGGTTCCGCGCCAACGGCTACGCGCCTAACGCATGACCCGCACCGCCATCATCGCCGCCATGCCCGCTGAACTGAAGCCGCTCACCCGCGGCTGGCATCACCAGCACTCCAACGGCGTCCACCTCTGGCGCTGGAGCTTCGCCGAAGGCGAATGGATCGCCGCCTGCGCCGGAGCCGGCATCCAGGCCGCCACCCGCGCCTTCGCCGAAGTCGAAAAGACCGGCGACGTCGACAAGGTCATCTCCACCGGCTGGGCCGGAGCCCTCCGCGAAGACCTCGCCACCGGCCAGGCCCTCGACGTCTCCGCCGTCATCGACGCCCGCACCGGCGAGCGCTTTGTCGCCGCCGTCCCCCTGCCGGACTGCTGCCTCGTCACCAGCCCCAAAGTCGCCGACGCCCACGAAAAGCTCCGCCTCGCCGAAACCTACTCCGCCTCCCTCGTCGATATGGAGGCCGCCGCCATCGCCCGCCTCGCCCAGATGCGCGGCATCCCTTTTTATTGCATCAAGGGAATCAGCGACGGCTACACCGATCAACTTCCTGATTTCAATCGATTTATTTCTTCCGACGGCCACTTCCAAACCATTCGCTTCGCCCTTTTCGCGCTGATCCGTCCTGCATGCTGGCCCGCACTCATCCGGATGGGCGAAAATAGCAGAAAGGCCGCACGCGCGATCGCGGACTCCCTACTCGATCTGCTGGATAAAGATGGTCAAATCAGGAAACGGAATGGCTACCCAAACCACCAACGCTAATCCCCAAATCGACTCCAAAATCCCCGCCACCATGCGCGCCGTCGTCTATCGCGGCATCAACGACATGCGCGTCGAAACCGTCCCCGTTCCCGCTATCGGCCCCGGCGAACTGCTCGTCAAGGTCGCCACCTGCGGCGTCTGCGGGACGGATCTCAAAAAATCCACACCGGCTCCCACTCCGCCCCGCGCATCTTCGGCCACGAGATGGCCGGGACCGTCGTCCAACTCGGCCAAGGCGTGTCCAAATTTCGCCTCGGCGACCGTGTCGTCGTCCACCACCACGTGCCATGCGGCAAGTGCTACTACTGCCGCAAGCAGACTCCGGCGCAATGCCCACTCTATAAAAAAGTCGGCTCGACAGCCGGTTTTGAGCCCAGTGGCGGCGGATTTGCCGAGTACATCCGCGTCATGGAGTGGATCGCCTCCAGCCGTGGTGTCGTGCCGATTCCCGACGGCGTTCCCTTCGAGCAGGCTGCATTCCTGGAGCCCGTCAACACCGTCCTCAAGGGCGTAAAGATGCTCCACCTGGCAGCCGACGACACTGTGCTGGTCATCGGCCAGGGCCCCATCGGCCTCATGCACGCCGCCCTGGCCAGCCGCACTGGAGCCCGCGTCCTCACCTCCGATCTTTATCCCGAACGCCACGCCATCGCCGCCAAATTCGGGCTGCACAACCCGATCAATGCCGGAACGGAAGATGTAGTCGAGCGGGTCTTTGCCGAGACTGAAGGCCGCGGCGCCGACGCCGTCATTCTGGCCGTAGGCGGCACATGCGCTCATCAAAACCTGCATGGCTGCGGTGCGCCCCGGCGGCAATGTCATGCTCTTTGCCCAGACACAGCACAGCGAAGCGGTCTTCGATCCCGGCGCGGTCTGCATGGACGAGAAGACCCTCCTCGGCTCCTACTCGTCATCTTTCGATATTCTCGACGAGGTCACCGAGCCTGGTCTTCAACGGCTACCGCAACGGGTTCGACTTGACCCAATTGATCTCTCACCGTTTTCCGCTCGAAGAGGCGGTCGAAGCAATTGAAGTCGCTTCGACCCCCAAAGCCGACTCCATGAAGATTATGATTGAACCTACACTTGGAGCAGGGGTGAACCGTTGAGTTCCAGCCAAGTGCCAACTGGCCACTTGGTGCCGGCTCCTGCCCATGAGACGGGTCACATAACGCAACACCGTGGAGACTGAGCAGCACCGTAGCCGCTCGATGAGGGATCGATGCCAAAGAGCGTAAAGGACGCGATTCAACGAGGCCGTACGACGGTCGAGGACGTTCTGCAGGTTGGCCGCAACACCGTTGAGGATGTTCTGCATGTTGGCCGCAAAGGGGTTGGAGAAGTCCTCCATGTTGGCCGTAACACGGTTGAAGAGGTTATCCAGGTCGGCCGCAACACGGTGGACGATGTTCTCCAGGTTGGCCGTGCAACCATGAATGCGGCGGTTCTGCATGGACGCGAGGATGTGCGCATCGAGCAGGTTCCGGTGCCCGAAGCCGGGCCGGGTGAATTGGTTCTGCGCGTTGATGCGGCCCTCACCTGTGGCACCGATCTCAAAGTCTTCCGCCGCGGCTATCACGCGCGCATGATCGTGCCTCCGGCGCTCTTTGGCCATGAACTTGCGGGAACCGTGGTCCAGGCTGGCGAGGGTGTCGCGGACTTTTCCGCCGGCAGCCGCGTGGTGGCGCTCAACTCCGCTCCCTGCGGCCAGTGCTACTTCTGCGAGCGCGGCCAGGAGAACCTCTGCGACGATCTCCTCTTCAACAATGGCGCCTATGCTGAATTCATTCGCATCCCGTCCCGCATCGTATGCCAAAAATACCCTGCGCATTCCCGATCATGTCCCGCTTGAGCATGCGGCGTTAACCGAACCTCTAGCCTGCGCGGTCCATGGCTTTGAAGATTCACGCCCTCATTCCGGCGACACCGTGGCCATCATCGGCGGAGGCCCGCTGGGCTTGATGATTCTTCATGTAGCCGCTCTCGCCGGCTGCGAAGTGATCGCCGTCGTCAAGCACGACGGCCAGGTCGAGGCCGCTCGCCAGTTAGGCGCGGCCCACGTCGTGCAAAGCTCAAACATTCGCAAGGCCATCCGCGAGGTCCGCGCATCTCACCCCAAAAAATCGCGGCGTGGATATCGCCATCGAGGCCGTCGGCCTCCCCGAGGCCTGGGAAGAGGCCGTTGAAATGGTGCGAAAAGGCGGCACAGTCAACTTCTTTGGCGGATGCGCCGTCGGCACGCACGTCACGCTCGACACCAATCGCATCCACTACTCTGACATCACACTGCGCGCCACCTTCCACCACACCCCGGCCATCTGCCGCAAGGCTCTCGAGCTGATCGCCAGCGGCCGCTTTCAGGCCGGAGCCTTTATCACCGGCCACGCCCACCTCTACGAACTCAACCGCGTCTTTGAGAAGCTGATGAAGCGCTCGAGCGAGATCAAGACCGCCATTGTGCCCTAGGCAACAAAGATCGTCAGTTGCATGAGGTGGCTCAATTCTCTGGTAAAGGATGTGGCTTTCGCAGGTTGCGAACAAAGCCATTTAGAGCGCCCAGAAGCGTCAGGGCACGACTTCACAGGCTGCGCAAATAATCTGAACGGAGGGAGACGGGGGATTTTTTCCCCTGTGCAAAGCCAATAAGATGAACGGCGGCTTTAGCCGCGGATGGTGCTTTTCAGCAGAATTACCTACACCTTCGAGTGAAGAGTACGGGCTTCAGACCGTCCATTTAGTGCAATAATATCCGCGGGGATAGTCCCCGAAAGAAGGACCGTGTTGCAAGAAGAACACTCCAAAGCCGAAATGTTCACACCTGCGGACCCATCGCGGGAACAGGACGCGGAGCGTCGCGAACTGCTGCTTCAGCGCGGCTGGTCCGCTCTGCCCGAGAGCTATCGCTTTCCGGCCCATGCACCCACGCTTGAGGAGGCTCAAGCCTGGTGCAAGCAGTTGGCCGAGTCTCACTACGAAAACTTCCACGTCGCCACCTGGTTTCTGCCCAAAGCCCTGCGGCCGCACTTTCACGCGATCTACGCCTACTGCCGGGTCTCGGACGATCTCGGCGACGAGGTCTTCGATCCGGAACAGTCCCTGGCTCTTCTCGACCTCTGGGGCCGCGAGCTCGACGCCTGCTACGAGGGCCGCACGCGCCATCCGGTCTTTGTCGCGCTGGCCGAGACCATTCGCGAGTGCTCCATTCCCAAAGAGCCCTTCGCCGATCTGCTCGTCGCCTTCCGCCAGGACCAGACCGTTACCCGCTTCAAAACCATCGAAGATGTGCTCGCCTACTGCCACTACTCGGCGAACCCGGTCGGCCAACTGGTGCTCTACGTCTGCGGCGAGCACGGCGAAGAGAATGTCCGTCTCTCCGACGCAACCTGCACCGCCCTCCAGTTGGCCAACTTCTGGCAGGATGTGAGCCGCGACTCGCCAAAGGCCGCATCTATATCCCTCAAAAAGATATGGAGTGCCTTTGGCGTCACCGAGGAGTACATCGCCGATGGCGTTGTCACGCCGGGCTTTCGCGCGCTTGATGCGTTGCGAGGTCGAATATGCGCGCAATCTCTTTGAAGAGGGTCTTCCGCTGATCGGGCGAGTGAACCGCCATCTGGCCGTCGAACTCGACCTCTTCAGCCGCGGCGGCCTGGAGATTCTGCACGCCATCGAGCGCCGGGACTACGACGTGCTCAGCGCGCGGCCCGCGATCTCCAAAGCCACGAAATTCGCCCTGCTTCTGCGCGCCGTCAGCGGCAAGCTCCTGCCCTTTTTGCGCCTTGGCCACGGAGTTGAGGGTTGACGGCTTGACGCACGATCCCAAATTGGATGAAGCCTACGCCCTCTGCCGCGCCATCGCCACGCCGCGAGGCGAAGAACTTCTATTACGCCTTCGTCGCCCTGCCCAAGCCGCGCCGCAACGCCATCTGCGCCATCTATGCCTTTATGAGGCAGGCCGACGATCTGGCCGACGACGAGAGCCTTCCGCGCGAAGAGCGCCGCCGCCGTCTCGATGCCTGGCAGGCCGACTGGCGCGGTGTCTGCCACGGCGGCGACTCCTCCGATCTGGTTTTCTTCGCCGTGCGCGATGCCGTCGAGCGCTTACAACATTCCGCTCAGCCTGCTCGATGAGCTGATCGCCGGCGTCACCATGGACCTCGATCAGCCAGAGCTTCCAGACAGCCAACGTGCCCCATCCTTGCGCCTTGTTTCTGGCGCAAGGGTGGGAAACCAAGATCCTCGGGGCAGGACACAACCAGCAGCCAGCCCCCCGACACCTACGCCACCTTCGACGACCTCTACCGCTACTGCTATCTAGTAGCCTCCGTCGTCGGCCTGGTCTGCATTCGCATCTTTGGCTACACCGATCCCCGCGCCGAGAAACTCGCCGAAGAGACCGGCGTAGCCTTCCAACTCACCAACATCCTCCGCGACGTAGCCGAAGACGCGGCGCGCAATCGCGTCTATCTCCCGCTCGAAGACCTTGCTGCCCACAACGTCACACTCGACTCTCTCTTGCATCGTAAGCCAGGCACACCGCCAACAGCCAATGAGCGCGCATTGTTAGCCGACATCGCCCAGCGCGCCGAAAACCTCTATCAATCCGGTCAGAAGCTGCTGCCGATGATCGACCGCGAGAGCCGTCCAGCCCTCTGGGTGCTAGTCTCCATCTATCAAGGCCTTCTCAAGCGCATCGAGAGGGCGAACTACGATGTCTTCACCATCCGCGCCGCCGTCCCGATGCCGCAGAAGCTCGCTATTTTGTCGGTCGGCCTGGCCCGCATGACGTGGGCGCGCTTATTGGGCTGACTCGGCGAACATTAGGCTAAATCGACAGTCGTTGGGGTAACATGGACTCACCTCCCAAACGATGACACCACCACGGCTCTGTCATCCAGAGCGGAGCGCAGCGAAGTCGAAGGACTGCGGTTGTTTTTATCATTGTTATTGCCGTTGCTTTTCCTGGTTGCATTTCACAGCAACCAGACTGATAGTGAGAAGGGGAGCTGAAGATGATTCTCGATCTGCGCGTTCCATTGGGATTGATGTTTTCGCTGGTTGGACTGATCCTCACCCTCTTTGGCCTCAAGACCAACGGCGACGCGGTTCTCTACGCCCCCAGCCTGGGCATCAACGCGAATCTCTGGTGGGGCATAGTCCTGCTAGCCTTTGGACTCACAATGTTCCTCCTCGGCCGCCGAGGACAAAAGCGCCTCGCGCAACTGCCGCCCGAGCCCGCGGAAGATGGGCAGCAGCGGCGGGGACATTAGAGTTGGTTGCATGAACGCGTTTTGGAAGAACAGGGCTTTTGAGCCTGCCCTGAGCGGGGTTGAAGAGTGCCGTAAGAAGAACAACGGATGTATGTACTTTACGCAAGGGTGAGTTCACAGATAGGGGCCGCTTTTCAACAGAACAAACGGTTCCATTCAGCTTTGCAGATTATTTCCGGCATCCTGCTACTGTGAAACTAAGGTTGAGCTCCAACTTGTCAGGGATGCGAGTGGTCCGTACCAACCCTGAAAAAGGCACCCCCCACCCCCCCCTATTTATTTTCGCTTGACCGCTAAAGCTTGCAGATAATTATAAGATGTTTGTAATCAAAGTCTTCTAGAGAGTGCCCCTGTGGAAAAGCTCGGCCGCGAAGCAAAAAACACGCAAAAAACCGCCTCAAAACGAGCGTCTTTAAGGCGGTTTTAGCCATATTTTGCGGCTTTTCGCACGCAAAATCGTCGAAACCAGCCTCGGCCAGACTACGGAATCCGCTCATAGGGCTGATAAACCGGCTCCCAAACGTAGGCCCGCAGCCGCTCACGCAGCGTAGCATCATCTAGCTTCTCCGCCGTTCCGTCGGCCATAGCCTGCTTGGCCACAGCCTCAGCAACCACTAGGCTCACCTTGCGGCAATCGGCGATCGGCGGCAGCAACGGAGCTTCCGGGTCTTCGATCGTCGGCGAGAGGCTGGCCAGAGCCTTCGCGGAGGCCATGATCATTGCATCCGAGACGCGTTTTGCCCCGGAGACAAGAATCCCAAGCCCCAGACCGGGAAAGATGAATGAGTTGTTCACCTGCGAGATACGCACCTGCTTGCCGTTGACCTCGACCGGCGGGAACGGGCTTCCCGTTCCGACAAGCACACGCCCATCGGTCCAACGGAGCAGATCTGCCGGCGTGGCCTCGGCCTTCGATGTCGGATTCGACAACGGAAAGATCACTGGCCGCTCGGTATGCCGGGCCATCTCGCGAACAATCTCTTCAGCGAACGCTCCGGTCTGAGCCGAGACGCCAATCAGTACCGTGACTCCTGCGTTGCGCACTACATCGAGCAACGAGATGGAGCATGAGCCGGGTCCGGAATGGGTCAGCTTCCATCCCTCGACGTCGGCCTTCTTGCGCAGCAACGGCTCCTGGCCGGGGCGGATGCCCTCGCATCCCTCAACCAGAAGCCCGTAGCGGTTGAAGGCGTAGATGCGCTGGCGCGCCTGCTCTTCTGTCAGCCCTTCTTCCTTCATCGCAGCAATCAGCAGATCGCCGATGCCGATGCCCGCCGAGCCCGAGCCATACATGGCAATGACCTGATCCTTGAGCGGCCGCCCTGTGGCGCGCACGGCGGCCAGTATCGTACCGGTCGTGATGGCCGCTGTTCCTTGAATGTCGTCGTTGAAGGTGCAGAGCCGGTCACGGTAGCGCCGCAGCAGAATGGCCGCGTTCACCCCGGCAAAGTCCTCCCATTGCAGCAGGATGTTTGGCCAGCGGCGCTCGACCGCGGTCACAAACTCTTCGATGAATGCATCGTACTCGGCCCCGCGCACTCGCTTGTGCTGCCAGCCAATGTAGATCGGATCGTTGAGGCGGGCTTCGTTGTCGGTGCCCACGTCGAGCAGGATGGGCAGGCAATGCTCGGGGGGAATGCCTCCAAGTGCGGTGTAGAGGGCCATCTTGCCGATGGGTATGCCCATGCCGCCTGCGCCCTGATCGCCCAGTCCGAGAATCCGTTCGCCGTCGGAGACCACGATACAGCGCACCTCATCAAAACGCGGATCCGCCAGGATCTGCTCGATGCGGTTCTTCTGCGGATAGCTGATGAAGAGGCCGCGCGGCCTGCGCCAGATCTCGCTGAAGCGCTGGCAGCCCTCGCCCACCGTCGGCGTATAGACAATCGGTAGCAATTCCTCGGTATAGTGAGCGATCAGCGAGTAAAAAAGCGTCTCGCAGTTGTCCTGCACATCGCGCATGTTGCTGTACTTGAGGAAACCCGTATCACGCCCGTCCAGCACGCGTTTCCGCCGCTCTCGCTGGTCTTCCAGGCTTCCGATGTGAGGCGGCAGCAGGCCGTTCAGGCCAAAAGCGTCGCGTTCCTCTTGCGTAAACGCCGTTCCCTTGTTGAGGCGGGAGTTCGACAGCAGTTCGATGCCGTGAAGGCGGGTCTGAAAAACGCCGCCGTTCGCCTGCTTTACCTCATGCTCGCTGCTCATTGCACTCTTCTCCCTGACGACAATCTTCCAGCCCATTAGCGGGCATACTCCATGCTATTCCGCTGCGATAGATATCTCTTGTTGCGTACATCACAATTGTGCTATTTGTGCCCCAGCGAGTGTCACGAGCATATGCTTACTCGAAGGTCAACAGCACGACTTCCGAACTTGTCCCCACCCGCATCGGAGGTCCCCATGTTCCCGCTCCAGTCGATGTATACACTTGCAATGCGCCAAATCTCTGCAACCCGCTGGTGAACTTGCCGAAGGCGCGCCGGGTGGGCCATGTGAAGGGAAAGATCTGGCCGCTGTGAGTATGGCCAGAGAGCTGCAGGCTGATGCCCGCCTGCTCGACGATGGACAGCCGGTTGGGCACGTGGTTGAGTAGAATGGTCGCCCTGCCGCGAATCAAATGCATGCCGTCGAGTATGGCTCGAAGCCGGATCGCGTAGCCGGAGTCGCCGTAATTCACCCCCACGATATCAAGGCCCTCGACGGTGGCCTTCTCGTTGGCGAGGACACGAATTCCCACGCTGGTAAGGACTTTTGCGTAGTGCGATGTATCGCCGAATTCGTCGTGATTGCCGGTCGAGAAGTAGGTCCCGAAAGGCGGGTGGAGCGTACGAAATGGGTCGGCCAGGACCTCGACATCAGCCTTGCCGCCGTCGAAGAGATCGCCGGGAATCAGGATGAGGTCAGGCTTGAGGCGGGCGGCGAGCGCTACGATACGGCGGCTGAAGCCGGGACCATTGACGTGGCCAAGATGCAAGTCGCTGACGACCAGCGCGGTGCGTCCACGCCAGCAGGCGGGCAGGCCTTCGAGTTGTATGGGAGTACGCCGGACGCGAATGAAGCGGGCGTTCACGAGGCCATAGATGCTGACCACGACAGCTAATCCGTAGAGGGCGTCGGCCAGCAGCGGCTTGTTCGCGGTCAACCCCAGCAGCGCCATTGCCGCATTTGTCAGCCAGCAGCAGCATGCTGCCAGAAAGAAGTAGTTGAGAAACCCCAACCAGACCGAGGCGATCCGGTAAAGCAGCATGACAGGCCTGTTCGCGAAGTAGAACCCAAGCAGCGCGGCGGAAACAAAGCTGAAGGCCAGCAGCGTCAGCGCTGTTCGCAACACCATGGAGGCCAGGGGACCCGAAGGCCACCAGAAGGCGATCCATGTGCGATAGATAAACCAATGGGCAAGAAGCAGGATACCTTGCATCAACGCAATGCCCACCACAGGCCAGGCTCTCAAACCGGATCCCCCTCTCTCAATTCTTGCACGGGAGGCACTCAGGAAATGGGTGTCCAGGCCTCCGATTCTAAGGTCTGGGAAACAACGAACCCTCTGCGAGCGAACAGTGAGCGTTTGGCCCCATCGCGGGCGGCAGGAGGCGTGAAACAATCTCATCATGACTGCTTCCCCAGGCGACGCGCTTGGCATCTACATCTCGATCCCGTTCTGCCGGTCCAAGTGTACTTACTGTAACTTCGCTTCGGGCGTCTATCCCGCAAGCGACCATGCCCGCTACGTAGCCCGCCTCATCGAAGATCTTCGCAAAGCCCCTGTCTGGGCCAGTCAAACCGGAGTAGAGCTGGCGCGCCGTGTGGACACCATCTACCTTGGCGGTGGAACGCCCAGCCTGCTGGCTCCGGAGCTGATCGCACGCCTCTTCGCCGCGATACGCGTGGAGTTTGCTATCGATACTGACGCCGAGATCACCGTCGAGTGCGCGCCGAGCCAGCTCTCCGGCGAAACTCTGGATGCCCTGGCAGGCACGGGTGTCAATCGCATCAGCCTTGGCGTGCAGTCATTCATCGACCGCGAGGCAGCGGTGAGTGGGAGGCTCCACAACTGCGCTGTGGTTCTCAATGACGTAGCCCGTCTGCGAGCTGCCGGCATCGCCAACATCAACATAGACCTGATCGCCGGTCTCGCCGGCCAGACCTTCGCCTCCTGGCAAGAATCGCTTGCGGTGCTGGTTGACCTGGGCGTACCGCACGCCAGCATCTACATGCTCGAGGTCGACCAGGACTCCCGCCTCGGACGCGAACTGCTCGCTCACGGCGCACGCTACCACGCAGAGCTGGTTCCCACAGACGATGCCACTGCGCAGATGTATTCAATGGCCATCGAAATGCTCGATCGCGCCGGTCTCGATCAATACGAGATCTCGAACTTCTCTCGTCCTGGCCTTCAATCCCGCCACAATCTCCGCTACTGGCAGCGTCGTCCCTATCTAGGCCTCGGCCTCGATGCCTCATCGATGCTCATGGGTACCCCATCCTTTCGCCGTTCCTCAGGCGAAAGGGTGGGAAACCACGATCCCCAACCAGATTCTGTTCATTTGTCTGCCCCTTCGCAACCCTACGTCCTGCGCTCCACTACCACCGACGATCTCCAGGACTATCTCGCAGGTGCGGCCCCGGTCGAGACCACTTGGCTCACACCCCGCCAGCAGCACGAAGAGGCCTGGTTTCTCGGCCTCCGCCTCAACTCCGGCGTCGAGATCGCCGCCATCCAAAACGAGTTCGGTCACGCAATCGTAGCGCATGCCCTCGAGGCCGCTGCACGGCTCGTCGACGCGGGACTGCTCCTCAGCGACGGCAAGACACTTCGCCTCACTCCCCAGGGTCAGCTCCTCTCCAACGACGTCTTTCAGGAGTTTCTGGAACTCGACGTCGACCTCGACGCGGCAACAAGCCTCAAAATATCCGCTCTCTGAATTCCATCCAGGGACAGCATTCCAGGCATCGAGCCGTTATACTGCTACAAATGTTCGACGAAAACATTGCAGATTGGCAGAGCCTCACCAAGCTCTACGGCGAGATGTACGACGACGAGTTGCTCGAACTCAATGACGGCATCGGCGATCTCACCGAGGTAGCCCAACAGGTCCTTCGCGACGAGATCAAAAAGCGCGGGCTAGACAAGACGGATCATCAGATACTCCCCATCGCCGATTCGCCAGCGGCTGAGGGCGAACCCAATCAGGGCGATCAGTCCCACGAATTCACCTGGAAGACCCTCCTCTGCGAATGCAATAACAGGGAAGAGGCAGCGCCAATCCGGTGACATTTGCGACAAGCCGGCATCGAGAGCTGGATTGAGGGTCCTAACTCCCGTTATGCGATGGACTTCAGCAATCCTCGCATTCTGGTCGCTGCCGATCAACTGGAGCAGGCGTGCGATATTCTCTCCAGGCCGATTCCGCAGGCCATCGTCGAGGAATCCAAAGCCGAGGTTCCGGAGTTCGAGACGCCAGTTTGCCCGAAGTGCGGCGCCGAAGACCCGGTCCTTGAGAATGCCGATCCGGTCAACTCCTGGCTTTGCGAAGATTGCGGAAACCAGTGGACAGACTCGCCACCTCAAGAATAGCTGCCTGCGAATGCCATTGCCCGATAGCCATCCTCGCGATCTCGCATGTGCAGAAGATTTCAACCCTCCCACATCGCAGAGAGACCATGCTTCTGTGAATCATATGAACCTTCTGCCGCTGTTACCAGGCGAGGAGTTCGTCCTCCGAGGTTGAGGAGAGGAAGGTTACCGGGGGAGCGCTGGGCTCGGGGAAGTCGCCGGCGCACTGGATGGACTCGGGGCCGGTGGCTTTGGCGACCAGCAGCGCCTGTTCGGCCTCGCGCAGTACCACCACCGGGGAGCGGCCCAAACTGGAGGCGACGCCGAAACAGGCCGAGAGGCGAATGGCGTCGCCGCCGACGCGGAAGGGCGCACTGAAGACATCCGCGCGCAGCCGTTCGGCCATGAGAACAGCATTGGCGCTTGAGCAGCCCGGCAGAGCCATCAGGAACTCATCCTTGCCAGGGCGGCCGAGCAGGTCGTAGCTGCGCAGCAGGCGCGTGGAGCGGGTTGCTACCTGACATAGAAGCTCGTCGCAGGTCTCGGTGCCCAGACGCGAGTTCCAGTGGCCGAAGTCGTCTATGTCAAAGAGAATCACGCAGAGAGAACTCTTCATACGCTGCACGCGGTCGGTCTCGCGGAAGAGCATGGCGAGCATGGTTTCACGGTTGTAGACGCCAGTGAGACGGTCGACCTGTGCGTTGAGCGCGGCGGCCTCGCGCAACTGTTCGAGCTCGCGCATGCGACGATGGTCGCGAAGCACCGCTGTCAGGCGGAGGCGGAGAGAAGCCGGGTTCATTGACGCGGGGCAGCAGGTCGTCGATGAGCCCCTCGGCCAGGCGATCGATCCATTCCTGGGTAACGGTATCCGAAATCAGGATGATAGGAACGCGCTTGCTCGTGGCCTCGGCGCGAGAGTCCGCGAGCATCTGGCTGAGTGATATCGGAGTTTGCATGGCCGGCAGATCGGCATCAATCAGAGCCAGTGCGGGCGCGGGTAACGCAGTGAGCGCGGCCAGGGCCGCCTCGGCGGAGAGGACGATCTGGACCGAGGCTCCGTCGGCAGCGAGTAAGGGTTCGATGGCGGCGAGCAGGGCGGGTTCAGCCGATGCGAGCAGAATCGTTAGCGTCGAATAGGGGAGCATCCTCAAAAACCTCGATAGAGGATGCATCGGCGAAGGTTAGAAATTATTGAGAGAGCGGACAGAAATTCTTTGACGTTTTGAATGACTTTCGCACAGGAGTAGGGGTACCGAAGGTCACAAACGGCGAGCTTCCGTGCCTTCAATGACGAGATCAAGCCAAAGCTTGAAGAAACGGCTTGTCGCCTCTTTCAGTGCCGTGGCGTGCTGTAGGGCGGCGGAACGCAGACCGGGGATGGAGATTCCGGCCTGGTGCAACTCGCTGGCGTGGCCGACGTACCAGCTCTCCAGACCGGCGGCTGTGACCTCGGGATGGAATTGCAGTGCGAGGGCGAAGTCTTCGACGGCAAAGGCCTGGTTGGCGTAGAGCTTTGAGCTTGCCAGATGCAGCACGCCGGGAGGGAGATCGAAGGTGTCTCCGTGCCAGTGGAGTAGCTGGAGACCGTCGGCGAGGAGCGGAGCAAACCACTCGGGCGGGTCAAGATTGGGAGCCGGCTGGAGCGGGGACCAGCCAAGTTCTTTGCCATGGAGGCCGGGATAGACGCGAGCACCGAGTGCAGCGGCCATCAGTTGCGCGCCGAGGCAGATTCCAAGAATCGGCTTGCGCGCCGCCAGACGCTGGCGGATCAGGGCGATCTCATCCTTGAGAAAGGGGTAGTCGTCTTCTTCATAGACGCCGATGGGGCCGCCCATGACAACTAGAAGATCGCAGCTCTCGGCCTGTGGCAGAGGAAAGCTTGCCGTGGCTCCGAGGACGCTCTCGATCTCGAAGCCCCGCTCGCGCAGCGGTGCTTCGAGGGTACCGAGGTCTTCAAAGGCGACGTGGCTCAGGACGAGTGCGTGACGGGTCTTCTTCGGTTCGGGCATCGTCTCTATGTTACCGTTTACAGCCTTGCCAAAGCGTCAGTCGACGAAATCGACTTGGGGGGTGATGGGGATGATGCCGCGCTCGTGGCCCAGATCGAGTAGTTTACGAATGGCTGAGCGGCCGTCCGCACCGTAGTCCAGCGTGCGGTCGTTGACGTACATGCTGACGAAGCGGTTGGCCAGACGGGAGTCCAGATCGCGGGCGAACTGCATGGCGTATTCGAGGGCAGCTTCGCGGTGGTCCAGAGCGTGCTGGATGCTGTCGCGCAGAGCCTTGGAGAGGATCTTGTGCTTTTCCGCACCTAGCGAGCGGCGAATGGCGTTTCCGCCCAGAGGCAGCACCAGGCCAGTGGTTTCACGCCACCAGACGCCCAGATCGAGGACTTTGTAGAGGCCACTGGTCGAATAGGTGAGCTGGCCCTCGTGGATGATGAGTCCGGCTTCGTATTCGCCGGCCAGGATGGCGGGAATGATCTTGTCGAAGGGAACGATTTCGGTCCGAATTTCGGGATTGAAGATCTTGAGAGCGAGAAACGCGGTGGTCAGAGCGCCAGGGACGGCGATCTTGGCGCGGCCCAGGTCCTCTGGCGTCAGCGGGTTCTTCGAGACGATCATGGGGCCGTAACCCTCGCCGACGCTGCCGCCGCAGCCCATCAGCGTGTAGTTCTGCTGCAGGTAGGGGTAGGCGTGAAAGCTGATGGCGGTGATGTCGAAGAAGGCTTCGTTCTGTGCGCGGCGGTTGAGGGTCTCGATGTCGCACAGGGTGTGGGTGAAGCGGTAACCGGGGACGCGGACCTTGCTGGTGGCCAGTCCATAGAACATGAAAGCGTCGTCGGAGTCGGGACTGTGGGCGATGGAGATGTCGATGATTTCTGCCGGGCTGCTTACCACGGAACTCATATCAGTCATAGGGAACCAAGGTCCTTTCGGCCAAAGTGATGCAATGAATGTCTAGAACGGTCTCACTGCTGTTGAATAGTGTGCGCCCCGCTCTTCGCGTTTCCCGCAAAGGGCAGGAGGCATGAAGCTTATCGCTGGCCAAAGCGGCGCAGGCGCTGGAAGCCGATGGCGAGGCCTGCGGCGGCGGCGATCTTGAGCGCGTCTCCGGCCAGGAAGGGAAGAACGGCAATGGTGAAGACGGCCTGCGCCGAGGCGTGGGTGAGCACGGCCAGCCAAAGGGCTCCGCTGCCGAGAATCACAACGTTGCCGGCCGCGGCGCTGGTCAAGGCCGCGGCAAAGCTGCGCCCACTGTGTATCCAAAGGAACGAAATGAGTGCAGCCGCGGCGGGATAGGCGATCAGGTAGCCACCAGTGGGTCCGAAGAGATGGGCAAGGCCGGTGAGCGGACTGGGTGCGAAGACAGGCAGGCCCAGAGCGCCTTCAATCAGGTAAGCGCCGAGGGTGGCCGCAGCGATGCGCGGCGAAAGCAGAAAGCCCAGCAGCAGAACGGCAAAGGGCGCCATCGTCAGCGGCACTGGCGTGAAATAGAGCGGTATGGCGATGTGGGCGCAGATAGCTACCAGGGCGCTCGCGGCCAGCACAATGCCTGTCGAGCGCAGCCAGACTGGAGTTGCGATGGCAGGCGAGCCGGTGGCATCCAAATGTGCGAAGAGTAGTTTGCTCAACGGAATTCCTCGGGGACTTTGGCCCTAAATCTCTGTTTCTACGTCGTGTTCTCCCACCGAACCGGAGGTCGAATCAGGGGATTTTCCGGTGCCGGCAGGCGGCTTCGTGCGGAGTCGAGCGCGCTGCACCCAGATATGGAGCGTCATTCCGGCGGCTGCAACCAGCAGCGCCGCTAGCGAGACGAGGAGGGCGATCAATAACCAGCGCATGAGGATCAAGCAAGGCCAGAATACCAGACTGAGGGGTCGTAGTCGCTAGCTCTTCTCGACTGTAGAGGCGATGTGGCTTTGAAAGGGCGTGGCTTTAGCCGTGCCGAATGTGTAGCAATACTGATTCGGCTTCAGCCACGGAAGAATGCGTGGTTTTGAATAACCTTGCCTCAGGGGCTAAAGCCCGTTCCCTTATTCTGGGTTACTGACAGCACGGCTGAAGCCGTGCCCTTTCAAAGCCCTGAGGCACTTCCTGTCTGTTATGGCTGGCGCAGGCTCGATTCGAGCCAATCGAGGTAGGGCTGGCTGGCGGCGTCGACCTTGAGAACCAAAAATTCGGGGGTTTCGTAGCTGTGCAACTCGTGCAGGCGGGCTTTGAGGGCGGCGAGTTGGTCGGGGCTGGTCTTGAGGAGCAGGAGAGTCTCTGTCGCGGACTCGATCTCGCCTTTCCATCGGTAGATGGACTGGACGGCAGGAATTAACGTGGCGCAGGCGGCCAACTTTTCTTCGACCAGCGTGCGGCCCAGGCGCGCGGCCTCTTCGGGGTTGGCCGTGGTGGTTAAGACGATGCGGGCGGGGGGTGTGGGTTCGGGCATGGGATGGCTCCAGCGCAAGTGTACGAGCGTGGGGTGATTCCTTTGACAGGAATAGATTTCATTAGCGGTCCTGGACACCCTGCCGTTATAGGGCTCGTCGCGGTGCCTACCCCCACCGGTATTCTGTGAATAAGTTTATTAATTTCAATAGGATATAGCCAGTAAATCGCTCTAAATTCTTCATTCTAATCGAGTTATTTGCAGAATATAGATCCTAAATGAGTTAGTGTGTTTTTTCGGGTGGCTGTGAGTCTTTGGCGGGGTGCAAGGGCAATTCCTTGCTGATCCTCTACTGCCGATTATGCGGCAATGGAGGGATATTATCGGCAAACGCCTCCGAGGAAATGTTGGCTCGCAGGGACGAGGGTGACACGCAGTTTCGACGGGGTTGGTCGCGCTTGTGAGAACGATGCGTGGCTCGGGGGTCGGAAATTGGGGCTCCCACGGTCGCTTCACGAACAATCGTCGCCGGTGAGCCAGTGCGTTGTGAATGCTACGGCGCTTTTATGTGAAGCCAGAATTCCTCTGGGTTGCATCGGCGTTTTCGGGACCGATCCTGCTAGAGCAGGGGCTTCTCCCTGTTAGTTGAGGTCCGAAGTCTCCCCGGTCCCCAAGAGCGAGGGACCGGGGGCACACCCAACTCGACCATGCGCGGTATGAGACCAGGGCCACCTGCCACACATGATCTGCCGGAACCAGATCATCCAGCGTCATCGGAAACAGACATCCTTGCCCCCTACCTTCACCTCGTATGTGACTCATCGTCCTCTCCTTCGGGAACACAGGATTGAGCTAACTGACTCGATCAATTAGCTTTTGAATCGTGACCAAGGCAGCAGACAGGTTCTCCTGTTCAACCTTCTCCAAGCGCCGTATCTGCTCGGCAAGGAATTGGACCCGGCGAGCCCGACCTCGGATAAGCACTCTCTTGCCCTTAGTAGTCGCAGCAATCCGAATGACTCTACCATCGCTAGGGTCTTGCGCTTTGACGACGAGTTCCTGCTCCTCCAAGGCGTTTACGATCCGGGTCATTGTTGGAGGCCGCACCTGTTCGGCCTCAGCCAGCTTGCCCAATGTGATTGCGCCGTTGAAAACAATCACGGAAAGAGCTGAAAGACGAGGAGCCGTCAAGCCGCTCGATTCATCCGCTCGTCGGACAGTTCGGAGCAGACGAATTGCCGTCGAATGCAGCAGTTCAGCGAGAGTCTCAGGATCGGGATAAGGCGCTATTGACATGTCTTAGTGTCTCCATCATAATTCATTAGCATAGCTAATGAAAGGAGAAATTAGATGGTTTCAGAGCCACAGAACGAAGTCCACCTGCAGGACGTCGCCCAGATTGCGCTTACAGTCCCGAACTTGGCGGAGGCGAAGTTCTTCTACCAAGATGTGCTTGAACTGAAGTTCTTATTTGAAGCGGGGACTATGGCGTTCTTTCAATGCGGGTCTGTAAGGCTGATGGTCGGTGAAGCTGAAAAGCCCACCTCGTCAGAGGGAACCATCGTCTATTTCAGCGTTGCCGATCTTGAAGCCACGGCTCATTTGCTTGAATCACGTGGGATTAGCTTCGTCCAGCAGCCACATCTCGTGGCGAGGATGAAAAGTCACGACCTCTGGATGGCGTTTCTGAAAGACCCGGCTGGAAACGCGCTCGGGCTCATGAGCGAGGTAGCCAGAAATAAGGAAAAGGAGAATGCAAATGTACCTTAATAAGGCAATCTGTTATATCGCACTGTCGCTGGGAGCCTTTATAGTGTCCTCGCCACCTTCGATGGCGCAGCCCTCACAAGCGACGCCGGAGACGGTTCTCGCCACGTTTCGGGTTAAGCCTGATCAGCTCTCTGCCTTCCTTAAACTCATGCCTGAGTATTGGGCAGCACTGCGCGCGCAGGATCTTGTACTCGCTGACCCGCACCTCGTTTTGCAAGGAGAGGAGCACGGTAGGCCAACGATTGTGGAAGTGTTTAGTTGGAAAGACCATGACGCACCAGAGCACGTTCCTGCGCAGATTCAGCATTACTGGGACAAGATCAACTCCATGGTCGAACCCCGAGATGGTCATCCCGGCGTTGAGTTCCCCGAGATGTCCATCGTGAAATAAGCAGCTTTTCGGGCGAGACTCACAAAAACGAAACAGTGCGCCGGTGCGTTTCAAGTGAGTTTCGTAACACCCTCCTACTCTGACCGGCACTGAGAGCGGTTGGCATGTCCCGCATCCACCTGGCCGCATCGTGTATCTTGGCCCCAGAGACAGATTCTTCTTTTCCGGAGCGCCGCCAGTACTCATGCCTACTTTTGCCGCCATCGATATCGGTTCCAACTCCTGCAGACTGAAGATCGCCAAAGTTGTGGCGCACCACCTGAAAACCTTGCACGAAGACCGCGAAGTCACGCGGCTGGGCGCCAGCGTCTTCGAGACCGGACTGGTCTCGCCGGAGGCGATGGCGGCCACGCTCCGGGCGCTCAAGCGCTTTCAGCGGGCGGTGCAAGTGCACGGCGTGGACCAGATTCGCGTGGTGGCCACTTCGGCCATGCGCGATGCGCGCAACTCAGCGGCATTCCAGGCATGGGTCAAAGAAGAGACCGGCTGGAATATGGAGATCATCTCCGGCCTTGAAGAAGGCCGGCTGATTCATCTGGGCGTGATGGGGGTGGGCGTCGACGGCGCCGGGCTCGATGCACAGCACAAAGCGGGAGGCCGCGTCCTGCTCATCGACCTCGGCGGCGGAAGCTGCGAGATCACGCTCTCCGAGCACAAGCACATCCGGGAGACCGTCAGCTTGCCGCTCGGCGCTGTGCGGCTGACTCGAGGAGTTTCTCCCGGCCGACCCGGCGCCGGAGGAGGGGCTGGCGCGGATGCGTCAGTTGATCGCACGCGAGCTGCGCAAGGCTCATCGCAGAATCCGGCCGGAGAATCTCTCGCTGGTGATCGCCACTTCTGGCACGGCTGCCGCACTGAGTGACGCGGTTACGGCACTGGCAAAAAACGGGAACGGCAAGTCAGGCAAGAGTGCCGTCAAATCGGCGAGGAACTCGGCAGGCAAGACGGCCGGCAAGGCTCTCCAGGCCCTGACTGCGAGCAGTGCCCGCTCCAGTTCTCAGACGAGCGGGATGGCTGCCACGCGCCAGGTGCGCAAGCTGGCCAACAAGCTCGCCAAGATGCCGCTTGCGGCGCGCGAGGCGGTTCCGGGCATCGGCCCGCGCCGCGCAGAGATCATCGTCGCCGGCGCGAAGGTCTTCGCCGAGCTGCTCGAGAGCTTTGGGCTGGCCGGGTTTTCGCTACTCTCCGCTGGGTTTGCGCGACGGCATTCTGGCCCAGATGCTGGCCGAGCAGACGCCCGCGCCAACGCGCATCGCGAGTTCGAGCATGAGCGCTGGGAGAGCGTGCTGGCCACGGCGCGGCGCTACGGCGTCGATCCAAAGCAGGCCGAGCCGGTGCGCGCCGCATGCCATGCAGCTTTTTCGCGAGTTGCAAGACCCTGCACGAGCTGCCGCCGGAGTATGAAAGCTGGCTGGCCGCCGCCGCCATGCTGCGCGATACCGGCAAGTTCATCAACCACCAGGGCCACCACCGGCACACGCAATACATTGTTTCGAGCTCGGAGATTTACGGCTACACGCAGTTGCAGCGGACGATCGTCTCGGCCATCGCCCGCTACCTGGGCAAGAGCCGCCCGCAGCCGGGCGACCGCGCGCTGCGCAACATTCCCGCCGACGAGCACAAGAACGTGCATCGCGCCGTGGTGCTGCTGCGGCTGGCCGTCGCGCTCAATCAGGATCGCGCCTCCGATGTGCTGCGCGTCACGGCCAAGGTCTATCCCAAGCGGGTTTATCTGGAAGTGCAGCCGGGCCGCACGGGCGCGGAGCTTGAGTTGTGGTCGCTGCGCAAAGAGGCGGGTTACTTCCGCGAAGTCTTCGGGCGCGAGCTCTTCTGCACGCTGGCATAGATGGCACGCGCCGTGCGCGGATCGATGAGCCACTGCAGCAGCGGCGGATGGCGGTCCATATCGATGCGGGCGACGGAGCCTTTTCGCATGCGGATTGCCGCGCCGCCGTTGCCGGTGATCAGGCGGCCGAGAAACTGGAAGACGTTGGGGTTGTGGCCGACCACCAGCACACCCTCGCAGCCGGCGTATTTCGCCAGCATCTTCTGGAAGTCGGCGTAATCGGCGCCGGGCTCGAGCGCCGGGCTGATCTCCACCTTGGCGTCGTAACCCAGCTCGGTGCCCACAAACTGCGCCGTCTGCATGGCGCGCTTCAAGGGGCTCGAAACGATCACGTCCACCTGCACCTTGAGCGCGCTCAGCACGCGCGCCATCAGGATGCACTGCTCTTTTCCCTCTTTGATGAGAGCCCGCTTGGCATCGAGGACAGTGTTCCCCGCGATATTCCGGCATTGGCGTGGCGCATCAGGTAGAGGTTCATGGGGGAAACGATCCGGCGGGGACGAGAAGGGGCCTACCCGCCTCTAGATCATCGATCTTAACACAACTGTAACAATCTACAGTTGCCAGAGAAAGCAAACCGCCACGGTTACAGGTTTCGGGAAAGTTGAGCGCCGTGCGATTTGGCTCCAGCGGAACGGGGGCGTCCGCGGCACGAAACACGTTGCAGCCAAGTCATTTTTATTGAAAGGGTAAGAATGGCTCCGGGGTCCGCGTCGGGACACTTCCTGCAATCTTCCATCTAATAGTCATGAAGAGGAGAGATGCACTGGACGGATGGAATTGCCGCACGCGGCGCACACCCCTCAAAAGGAGGGAATTTGATGAGGATTCCGGGGATTGCAGTTTGCATCGTAGCAGGTACGTTGTTGGCGGTAACGCCTATAGCATTTTTGAGAATTGTGTAGACCGGGATTTTGCAGGTTTCCCACCCATTCCGCAGAACAACGCGGAATGGATGGGGCACGGAAGTCTATAGTAATTCCGAAAAGGCTCTAAGACATTCTCATGCGCCTTCACCGGGTCACGATGAAAGGTCCTCTCATCTTCGCTCCGTCCCACCAGCAAACGCGGCCTGAGCTATCGAAGGCGCCTCCCATACTGGCGAAGCCAGCTCTGGCATAGGCTTTGCGCGGAAGAGTTTCTTGCATTGGTGGGCCGTCCACCTGGCCCAGGCCTTCGACTTCTTGCGACGCGCGCTATCGGTTGAGATGCCCGTACCCGCATACATTTGCCGATAGAGCTTCGATAGAAACATGAATGCAACTCTGGAAGTCAAGGTCGGGCAGCAGGCGGATCTCTTCCAGATATCGCCCCAGTTATAGAACCTGTCCCACACCTTCTGCGTGCGCTCGCGAATCTCATCCGACGACATGGTGGGATGCGGCGTAAACATCTTGGGGCGAACCGCGGTAGGAATCAGCCAGTAGCGCGTAATCGGCACGTCGGCGACGATGGTGGGATTTTGTGCCTGCTCCTTTTCCCAGCGTCCAAAGTCCACTGTGCCAGGAAAGGGCGTCATCATCACGAATTGGGCGAAGGTGATGCCCGCCTTCTTGGCCATTGCTACCGTTGCATCGAAGGTCGAAGGCCGGTCGGTCGGCAGCCCGAAGATGAACGAACCCAGCACATGAACGCCGTGTGCCTTGAATGTCTGCAACTGAGTAGCCATGGCGTCGCCGGCCAGATTCCAGTCCTTGTAGATCGCCTTGAGCCCCTCGGGCGTGACCGCTTCGATGCCTACCAGCGCGCCCTTGATGTTGGCCTTCTTCATCGCATCGAGAAACACAACATCCTCGCCGGCCTCCATCGTCATCTGCGTATAAAACACCATGTCTTTCGGCAGCTTGGCCATCTCTTCCATTAGATGAAATCGCTCGTCGCGCATCGCCGTCAGCTCCTCGACCTTGGCCGTGTTGCCCTGTTCGCGGGCTAGCCGCAAGTCGGTGAAGGTGACTGGATAGAAGTTGTCGTCAGCCAGTGCGATGAAGCGAAATCCGAGCCGGCGCAGAGCAATGAACTCGTCGATTACGCTTTGAAACTTCCTTTGCCGGGGCTTTTGCCCATCCGTTCGCCACACGCTGCAAAACGAGCAATGCTTGGGGCATCCGCGAATCGTCTGCACCGAAGCCCACATATACTTCTCAGGATCCATCAGGTCCCAGCGCGCTGCCAGGAACTCGCTGCCACCGATGCGCCCGCCGTCGTAGACTCTCTCCAATTTGCCTGCCAGGCAATCTGTGACCGCCTTGCCCCACGCCACATCGCCGTCCCCGGTCACGACTGCGTGCGCCTGCCCGCGATCAAACGCCTCTTCAGGAAAGAGCGTGGCGTGGATTCCGCCATAAATCACAAAAGCGCCACGGCTCCGCGCCATCCTGCCGACTTCATAGCCACGCAGGGCATTGCCTGTGTGAACACTAACGCCCACGATGTCGCCAGGCTTGATCGTCTCCGGCGCAATCTGTTCGAGCGATTCATCGACGAGAATTGGATCTCCCGCCACCTGTGGCGTTGCCGCCGCAAGCACAAACAACCATCTTGGTGTGATTACAGCCGTGCCGAAGGAATTGTCGCTTGGATTGACAAGATGAACGCTCAACAGGCCCAACCTTTCCACGTCGCAGAACAAGGTGCAAACTTGGTGGCTCACAATGAGCGTTGTCTGGGAATGTACCAATCATTTGCGGTGTTCTATTGCCGCATGATTGCCGGAGGCGCATTTTTCGCCATAGTCTCCTTATAATCTTACAGGCTAGAGGCGAACTTCACTGGTCAAAACTGACCATTTTTCGCGGACCATCCGCGCGGGTAACGATCATCTCTTGAATTTACAGACCGAGATCAGTGCCGAATCCAGCCTGGCACAAGATAATGTTTCTGCCGAAAGAGCGCCACGCATACGTTAACAATCTCCGGGTCCAGCAGGCTGCCAGCCTCTTTTTCAATCTGTTCCAGAGCAATATCAAGATGGATTCCCTGCCGGTAAGGCCTGTAGGAGGCCATTGCCTCCACGATGTCCGCCACGGCCAGCACCTTCGCCTCGTGCAGGATTTCATCCGATTTGAGGCCGAGCGGATAGCCGGAGCCGTCCAGTTTTTCGTGATGCTGGCGCACGATCTCGGCAACGGGCCAGGCAAAAGGAATGTCTTTCAAGATGGTGTAGCCCGTCTCCGCATGGTATTTGATCATCTCCCGCTCGGCCGGGTTGAGTTTTCCCGGCTTGGTGAGAATCTCGGATGGTATCGAGATCTTTCCTATGTCATGGACCAGCGCCGCCACCCGCAATCCCTGCAATCGCTCTTCGGGCCAGCCCATCTCCTGGCCAATTGCGCATGCGATCTCAGCGACGCGGGATTGGTGGCCGGTCGTGTAGGGGTCGCGCATCTCCATGGCCGTAACAATCGGCGCAACCATCGCGGACAACGCATCGTTGAGCTGTCCTTTTGTCTTCTCCAGGCTTCGACGTTCGGATTGCAGCAGCTTCTTCTGCTCGAGCGCATGGAGACCGTAAACGAACTCCCTGGCAAGATTCTCGAAGACCTCGATCGCTTCCGGCGCAAATGCGTTGGGGTATGCGGAGTAGACCATCAACGCGCCGCGCCGCTCCTCATCGATTGAAAACGGAATACACACGCTGGACCGAACACCGAATCGTCTGGCATGTTCGCGCCATGGGGCAAATATCTTCGAGGTCTCCGAGTCCTCCATGATCGTCACCTTGCCGGAGCGAATGCAGATGCCCGTGGGACCTCTTCCCATCGGATCGTCCTCCGACCAGCTCACCTGCAATCCATTCAAATAGGCCGCAGCGCTTCCGGCCGCGCCGGCGAATCGAACTTTCTTGTCCGGACCGTTTTCAGCGATGCCAACCCAGGCGAGGGCATAGATGGACTCCCTGGTGACCGCCTCGCAGATCGACTGCAGCAAGCCTTCCGCCGATTGAGCGCGCCCCAGTGCCAGCGCGGCGCTCGAAAAGGCCGATAGAGCCCAGTTCTTCACCGAGAGCTGATGTTCGCGCTGCTGTTGATCGGCGATATCGCGGAACGCGTAGATGGCCAGCGTTCGCCCCGCCGTCTCAAGAGCATCCGACGACCAGATCGCGACGGGAATGCACGCTCCATCTCTGCGCTGGATATGAAAGGCGGAGTGTGGCGCTGCTTGCCGGGTTGTCTTGTTGAATGTTGCTTCGACCTGCTCGCGCTCATTCTCCGGATGCAGCATGGAGATGTACATTCCGAGGAGTTCCTCGCGCGAATAACCCGTCAGCGTCTCTGCCGCCGGGTTTGCATTCACAATCATCCCAATGCTGGCGTCCACCGCAAGTTTGCCGTCTTGCGCAAAGTTCCAACTCAACGCATAGTGAGAACTCTCGTCCTCAGAGTATGATTTGAAACCCATTTCGCGGGCTATCCGCTCTCCAGCTATTCCCATTGTGATTACTCAGTCCATCAGGCAAAGAAATAGGCATCCCGCGATGCCTCCCTCAAGTTGATACTCCAAAAGCGGGTCCAAGTCAATTGCCGGGACGCGTGCCGAAACGAATGACAGGATGACTGGGGTCAAACGGATTCAGATGACCCGGCTGCACTCTTCCACTGGAATCGCCACTTGCTCGACGATCTCCAGGCCGAAGCCCTCGAGGGCGGGGATGTGCATCGGGGTATTCGACAAGAGGCGAATGCGCCGGATGCCAAGGTCGGAGAGGATCTGGCCGCCCAGGCCGATGGCGCGAAGATTGCGCCCTGTGCGGGCCTGGGAGCCTTCGCGCGTACGCAACTCGCGGTGCAGAACGAGCCGGCCGGCGTCTCCGTCGGGCGGCATGGGCAAAGCAGCCGCTCCGTCGGGTTCAAAGGCGCTCCTTGAAACAGGCGCGCGATCGATCTCAAAGCCGCGCGAGGTGTTATGCAGATAGAGCACGGCGCCGCAACCTGCCTCGGCAATCATGCGCATGGACTGGTCGAGGATCTCGCGGCAATGGCAGTCGGCGGCAAACAGATCGCCCGCCGTGCAGCGCGTGTGAACGCGGACCAGCACAGGGTGATCGCAGGGAGGCCGCAGTTGTTGTTCGCCGCGCTCCGTCGAGTCGGGCTCTCCCGGCAGATAGCCGACAGCGGGGCCGCTGTTAAAGGCCGCACAGCCGGGACAGAGTTCGCCGCGCACCAGCGCGATATGGCTCTCGCCGCCGTTGACCTGGCTCTCATAGGCGATCATGCGGAATTCGCCATAGCGGGTCTGGATGCGGCTCTCGCCGGCGCGCACGATGTAGCGCTCGTGGCGCAGGCGGTAGCGGATCAGTTCCGCGACAGTGAGAATCCTCATCCCGTGTTCGCGGCAGAAAGGGATCAGGTCTGGAATGCGGGCCATCTCGCCGTCGTCTCGCATGATCTCGCAGATCACGCCCGAAGGATTGAGTCCGGCCATCCGCGCCAGATCGACGGAGGCTTCGGTCTGGCCGGCGCGCACCAGCACGCCTCCCTTGCGTGCGCGCAACGGAAAGATGTGGCCGGGACGCGCAAGATCGGTGTAATTGGACTTGCTGTCGATCGCCGTGCGGATCGTCTGCGCCCGGTCTGCCGCCGAGATGCCGGTCGTCACCCCTTCGCGCGCCTCGATGGTCTCGGTAAACGCGGTCCCGAAGCGCGAGGAGTTCTGCTGCGTCATGGGAAAGAGGCGCAGGTGGTCGGCGCGCTCCTCGGTCAACGTCAGGCAGATCAGGCCCCGGCCGTGCTTGGCCATGAAGTTGATGGCCTCCGGCGTCACAAATTCGGCAGCCAGGGTCAGATCGCCCTCGTTCTCGCGGTCCTCGTCGTCGACCACAACGACCATGCGTCCCGAGCGAATCTCGGCCAGCGCGCCGGGAACGTCGATAAATGGAGCTTCGAAGGTGCGGGAGGTATCCGGCATAGTGACCCTCTTATTCTCGCCCATGGCAGCGCAAACGGCAAAAGAATCGGTTCAGATGCCACGCCGCCGATACCGGTCCGCCGGTTCCCTTACCAGCCCATCTGGCGCATCCGCTCAAGGATGATGTCGCTGTAGTGATTCATGCGCTCGGGCCGCCGCTTCAAGGGGGCGGGCAAGATCGCCGCCAGCCGTGCCGCCTGTTGACGGTCGACATTCCGGGCCGGAGTTTTGTCGTAGTTGCGGCACGCTGTCTCCGCGCCATAGATTCCGGGACCCCACTCGACCACGTTGAGGTAGAGCTCCAGAATGCGCTGCTTGCCGAGGACCAATTCGGCGACCGGCACTAATGTGAACTCCGCACCCTTGCGCAGGATGGAGCGGCTTGTTCCGAAGAACAGGTTTTTTATGAGTTGCTGCGTGATGGTGGAAGCTCCGCGAATGCGGCCGCCCTCCATATTCTCTTGGGCGTCAATCTGGATCTGGTGCCAATCGAAGCCGTGGTGCTCATAGAAACGCGCGTCCTCGGCGGCGATCACAGCGTGCTGGAGATCGGGCGAGATCTGCCTGAGCGGGACGAATTGATAACGTTTGTGATACGGCTTGCGATGGATCCAGGACTGCACCCGGCGCTGGATGTGCACGGCGGTGGTCGGCGGGTCGATCCACCGGGCGGCCACAAGCAAGAGCACGGCCAGCGACCAGGCAAGCGCCACAAAGAGGCCAAGCCATAGAACAAAAGATCGGAGGAGACTCCTTCGAGGCGAGGGCTCAGTGTTTTTCCATGGCCATGTGATCACATTTCAGGATAACCGTCCCATATGACCTTCCGGTTCACAAGCAGGGATGAAGATGCGGTTTCGCAACGAACCCCAGACAACAAAAGCGCCGCCCGAGGGCGGCGCTTTTGCCGGAAACTAGCAGACGGACGCGTGTTTACAACGCCGATTCGATCTCAAAACCCCAGGCCTCGAGAAGGGCCTCAGGGATGTACTTCGAGTTCTTGTTCCGGCGAGCCCACTCCCGCAGACGGGTGGACCGGATGTACTGGTCCGGACTGAGCTTGAACTCCCTCACGATTTGCTCGAAGGATGTCACCGTGGGCACTACCGGGCCAATGGGCTCCGGCTTGCCCCAATTCGGATTTCCACGACGCTTTGCCATTTGTTTTTGTGTCCTTAAGTTGGGGTATATTGCCTGTAGATCCTCCACGAGACGGGCTTCACTGTCGGCTCGGAGGGAATTACTAGTTTCTTATTTTACGTATTTTTTCTTCATAAATCAATAGCAAAATTGCACACTTTCGACTGCAATCTCGCTCCGAAACTTCAGTCGGTTATATTCTCTAAGAGTTTATTTAATAATAAGTTGCAAGTGGATTTCGCTCCTCGGTTCCGGTCAAGACTCTTCAGTTTTTCTTGTGCAAAATTCGCATAAAAGCCGCCACCGGTGGCAGGATACTAGTATGACAACAATTTGGCGAGTCGTGGCGATCGCTCTCTTGATCGCGGCTATGGGCAGCCCTCGTTCGGGCGCGGTTGAACTCAGAGTGAGCCGCGAGGCTCTGGAGCGCACGCTGAAGCAGCAGCTCTTCAATAGCCCGGAAGGACGTTACTACCTGAAAGGAAACGCTCAGAGCCCCTGCTTTGTCTATGCCGACGACCCAAAGCTGAGCTTCGCCGAGGATCGCCTCGTGGTCACCATGAAGACCCACTCCAAGCTGGGCAAGAGGGTTGGAGGGGCTTGCCTTGGCGTTTACCTTACGCTTCCGGCCGAGGTTTCTCTGGCGCCCGACGGCGAGGGCGAGACGATCGGCTTTCGAGACGCCAGGGTGGACAGAGTGAGCGAGCACGCCGAGCTGAACTTCGTTCTGATTCCGTTCCTGAGCCACAAGATTCCTTCAGGCATGAAGGTGAATGCCGCGGAACTGTTGCGCAAGGCCCTTGAGGGTTCGACAGCCTTCTCCGGATACAAGGTGACGCTTGAGAGGCTCAAGATTCACTCGATGCTGATCCAGGGTGACACGCTGGTGGTCGACGCCGATGGCGACCTGAGCATCAAATAGTGCACCACTCGTTGAAGGTCCCAGCCCTCACAGCCATGGCCAATGCCTCGATATCCGGGGCCAGGCTCCGGTCCTGTTCGAGACGCGGGAGAATGGCGCGGATCGCAGCGTGAGCCCGCTCGACCTCCCGGCCGGCCTTGAGTGGCCTGCGGAACTCCAGCGCCTGCGCCGCACACATCAGTTCGATGGCTAGAACTTGCTCGACGTTCTCGACGATCTGGCGCAGCTTGAGCGCTCCGGTCATGCCCATCGAGACGTGGTCCTCCTTTCCGCCATCGGTTGGAATGTTGCCGGTCGAAGAGGGATGCGCGAGCACCTGGCACTCGTTGATCAACGCCGCCGCCACAATCTGCGCAATCATGAAGCCCGACGACAAGCCCAGGATCGGGCGAAAGAAAGGCCGGCAGTCCTTCATTGATGTCCACGTTCAACAGCCGGTCGATGCGCCGCTCGGTGATACAGGCCAGGTCGGTGAGCGCGATGGCCGCATAGTCAAAGGCGTAGGCCAGTGGCGCTCCATGAAAATTCCCTCCCGACAGCACCGCTCCGCGGTTTGGCGTCTTGGTTGAGACCTCTGCGAATACCAGAGGGTTGTCGGTAGCCGAACCCGACTCAATCTCCAGAATTGCCGCCGACATGTTCGAGCGCATCCCGTACTGCTCCATGCACCTGCGGCATACAGCGCAGGCAGTAGGCATCCTGCACACGCGAATCGTGCTCGCGATGCGCCTCGCGAATCTCCGAGCCGGCCAGCAACTCGACCAGATGCGCGGCGGCCTGAATCTGCCCAGCGTGGGGCCGGACCTGCTGTATGCGGGGATCGAAGGCGTCCGGCGTTCCCATCAGCGCCTCAAGAGAGATGGCTCCAGCGAGATCGGCCAACTGAGCCAGCCTCCGCGCGCGGGCCACCGCCAATGCGCCGACGGCGGTCATGGCTTGCGTGCCATTGAGCAGCGCCAGACCTTCTTTGGCGGCCAGCACGATGGGGCAAGTCCGGCCCGTCGCAAGGCTTCGCCGCCAGGAAGTTTTTCGCCCCTGTAAAACGCCTCTCCTTCGCCGATGACGACGAGCGCGAGATGAGCCAGGGGCGCCAGATCGCCGCTTGCGCCTACTGAGCCTTTCTCGGGAATCGCCGGATGCACTCCGGCATTGAGCAGCGCGACCAGGAACTCGACCAAAGCCGGACGGCAGCCGCTGAAGCCTTTGGCGAGAACATTGGCGCGAAGAAGAAGCATGGCCCGCGATTCGGCCTCGGAGAGCGGCCGGCCCACCCCGCCGGCATGGCTGCGTACCAGATTGGTTTGGAGCTTGGCGAGGCTGTCGGGTGGAATGTGCAGATCGGAGAGTTTGCCGAAGCCCGTGTTCACTCCATAGACGGTCTGACCGGCGGACAGAATCTCTTCAATCAGGGCGCGACCTTGCGCCATGCGAGTCATAGCGGCGGGGGCAACGGCTACCGGACAGGCGTTGAACGAGACGGCTTCAATCTCAGCCAGGTTGAGAGACTGGCCATTGAGAATCACAGCGTTCATCAGCCGATGGTAAGTCGTCGCACTGCACTGGTCCAGTGCAGTGCGACGGCAGTCGGCGGGGAAGCCGTTTTATTTCGAGAGCTTGTCGAGATCGAGATTGAGTTCGAGGACATTGACGCGCGGCTCGCCGAGGAGTCCCAACTGGCGCTTGGTAATGTGCTGCTCGATGAGCTGGCGGACGCTCTCTTCGCTCAGGTTGCGGGCCTTGGCGACACGCGGGCGCCTGGTAGATAGGCGGCGTCGGGCGTGATGTCGGGATCGAGGCCGGAGCCGGAGGTCGTGACCAGATCGATGGGACGGGCTTGCCGGGGTTCTGCGCGGCCAGCTTGTCGATGTCGCCCTGGATGCGCGTGACGAGCAGTCTTGGATTCGATTGCGCGAGATTCGAGCCGCCGGAAGCCGTCGCGTCATAGCCGTTGCCGGCAGCCGAGGGCCGCGGATGGAAGTAGCGGTCGGAGGTGAAGCTCTGCGCGAGCAGCTCGGAGCCGATCGACCTGCCCGTTGTTGCAGGATCAGGCTGCCGCCGGCCTGGTGCGGGAAAGAAGAGCCCGGCAATGCCAGTGACCACGCAGCGGATAGCCCAGGCCGAGCAGAACCGTGGTGACCAGCGTGAAGCGGATCGAGGTCATCCAGACGGAATGCTTGGCTCGACACGGCCTTTGCTGTTGCGACAGGAGCCAGAGTGGATACGGAATGCACGGTCGTTCTCCTTCAGGGGGCAGCGCCCCTGACCAGCTTACGCCTTACGCCAGATGCAGGGCCACCAAGGCACAGGTCGATAGCCTTGATGCCGATGAACGGGACAATGATGCCGCCGACGCCGTAGACCAGCAGGTTGTTGCGCAGCAGCACATCGGCGGCCTTGGGCTCGTACTTGACGCCCTTCAGCGCCAGCGGAATCAGCGCCACGATGATGATCGCGTTGAAGATGACCGCCGAGAGAATCGCCGACTGCGGCGAGTGCAGGTGCATGATGTTGAGCGCGTTCAGCACGGGAAAGACGCCGGCGAACATGGCCGGAATGATGGCGAAGTACTTGGCCACGTCGTTGGCGATGGAGAAGGTGGTCAGCGCGCCGCGCGTCATCAGCAACTGCTTGCCGATCTCGACGATCTCGATCAGCTTGGTCGGGTTGGAGTCGAGGTCGACCATGTTGCCGGCTTCTTTCGCGGCCTGCGTGCCGGAGTTCATCGCCACGCCCACGTCGGCCTGCGCCAGCGCGGGCGCGTCGTTGGTGCCGTCGCCGGTCATCGCCACCAGCTTGCCCTTGCCCTGCTCGCGCTTGATCAGGTCCATCTTGTCTTTGGGCTTGGCTTCGGCGAGGAAGTCGTCGACGCCGGCCTCGCGCGCAATCACCGCGGCGGTCAGCGGATTGTCGCCGGTGATCATGATGGTGCGGATGCCCATGGCGCGCAGGCGGGCCAGGCGCTCCTTGAGGCCGCCCTTGACGATGTCCTTGAGATAAATGACGCCCAGAGCCGTCGAGTTCTCCGCGACCACCAGCGGCGTGCCGCCCTGCGCGCGCGATCTCTTCCACGCTGTCGCGGACTTTCTTGGGCAGCGTCGAGCCCTGCTCTTCAAGGAAGCGCGCGATGGCGTCCACCGAGCCTTTGCGAATGCGCACGCCGGGCAGGTTCACGCCGCTCATGCGGGTCTGCGCGGTGAAGGGAACGAACTCGGCGTGAATGCCGCCCAGGTCGCGGCCGCGCAGGTTGTACTTCTCTTTGGCCAGCACGACGATCGAGCGGCCTTCGGGAGTCTCGTCGGAAAGCGACGCAAGCTGCGCCGCGTCGGCCAGCCGCTCCGTGGCTCACGTCCGGCGCGGGAATGAATTCCGTCGCCTGGCGATTGCCGAGCGTGATGGTGCCGGTCTTGTCGAGCAGCAGCGTATTCACGTCGCCGGCGGCTTCGACGGCGCGGCCGCTCATGGCCAGCACGTTGTACTGCACCAGGCGATCCATGCCGGCGATGCCGATGGCCGAAAGCAGGCCGCCGATGGTGGTCGGAATCAGGCAGACCAGCAGCGAGACCAGCACGAAGACCGTCTGCGGAGCCTTGGAGTAGATGGCGAAGGGCTGCAGCGTGACCACGGCCAGCAGAAAGATGATGGTCAGGCCGGAGAGCAGAATGCTCAGCGCGATCTCGTTGGGCGTCTTCTGGCGGGTTGCGCCTTCGACCAGCGCGATCATGCGGTCGAGAAAGGTCTCGCCGGGGTTGGAGGTGATGCGCACCTTGATCCAGTCGGAGAGCACCTTGGTGCCGCCGGTGACGGCCGAGCGGTCGCCGCCGGCCTCGCGAATCACCGGCGCCGATTCGCCGGTGATCGCCGACTCGTCCACCGAGGCCACGCCTTCGATCACTTCGCCGTCGCCGGCGATGTAGTGGCCGGCCTCGACGTAGATCACGTCGCCGGCGCGCAGCGAGACCGCTGGCGACCTCTTCCAAGCTGCCGTCGGCGGTATAGCGCTTGGCGATGGTCTCGCCCTTGGCCTTGCGCAGCGTGTCGGCCTGGGCCTTGCCGCGGCCCTCGGCCATGGCTTCGGCGAAGTTGGCAAAGAGCACCGTGAACCACAGCCACAGCGTGATCTGCAGGTTGAAGCCGAAGCCCGCGCGATGATGGATGGTGTTGTCGATCGAGCAGCGCCGTCGTGAGCACGCTGCCCACCTCGACCACAAACATCACCGGGTTCTTGACCATCCAGCGCGGATCGAGCTTGCGCACCGAGTCCACCAGCGCCTGGCCCATGATTTCCGTATTCCAAAGACTCTTTTTTTCAGCCATGACAGTCCGTTTCGCCTTGTCCATGATGCGGTGTCAGGTTAGAAAAGCTGCCTGTCTTGCAGCAGCAGGTGTTCCAGAATCGGTCCCAGGCTCAGCGCCGGGAAGAAGGTGAGCGCGCCGACGATCAGGATCACGCCGATCAGCAGCACGGTGAAGAGCGGCGTTTCACCGGGAAGGTTCCCGGCGACGGCGGAACGCTCTTCTTCTGCGCCAGGTTGCCGGCCAGCGCCAGCACCGGAATCATCATGAGGAAGCGGCCCGATGAGCATGTCCCAGCCCATCGCGACGTTGTACCACCAGTTTGTGCCCAGGCCGCAAAGGCCGAGCCGTTGTTGCCCGCGCCCGAAGTGAAGGAGTAGAGGATCTCGCTGAGCCCGTGCGGGCCGGGATTGGTCGATCGCCGAGAGCCCGACGCTGGGCGACAGCACGAAGATCGCCGCGAGCGTGAGGATGATCAGCGGGAAGATGAGCACGTAGAGCATGGACATCTTCACGTCGTAGGATTCGATCTTCTTGCCCAGGTATTCCGGCGTGCGGCCCACCATCAGTCCGGCGATGAAGACCGCGAGCACGACGAAGATCAGCATGCCGTACAGGCCGGCGCCGACTCCGCCGAAGACGACTTCGCCGAGCATGATGTTGGCCAGCGGAACCATGCCGCCGAGCGGCGTGAAGCTGTCGTGCATGCTGTTGACGGCGCCGCAACTGGCGTCGGTGGTGATGGTGGCGAAGAGCGCGCGATTCGGCGATGCCGTTGCGGACCTCCTTGCCCTCCATGTTGCCGCCCGGCGCGGTGGCGGTGCCGGTCTGCTGCGGCGCCGTGAATCAGCGGATGGGGCTGCGACTCGGCCCAGTAGCACGACGGCGAAGCCGGCCGCGAACAGCACGTACATGGCGGCGAACACAGCCCAGCCGTGGCCCGGCGAGCCGGTCATGCGGCCCAGCGTGTAGGTGAGCCCCGCGCGGATGATGAAGATCGAAAGCATCTGGAGGAAGTTCGAGAAGCGGCGTCGGGTTCTCGAAGGGATGCGCGCTGTTGGCGTTGAAGAATCCGCCGCCGTTGGTGCCCAGCATCTTGATGGCTTCCTGCGAGGCGACCGGCCCCTGGCCGATGGTCTGCGTCTGAGCGGGCTGTTCGAGCGGATGCGCCGACCGTGTAGGCGTGCAGGTTCTGCGGAACGCCCTGGCCAACCAGCAGCAGCGCATAGATCATGCAGGCCGGCAGCAGCATATAGAGCATGGTGCGCGTCATGTCCACCCAGAAGTTGCCGATGGTGCGCGGAACTGGTCCGCTTGATGCCGCGAATCAGCGCCACGGCCACCACGATGCCCACCGCCGCCGACCAGAAGTTGTGCGTCGCCAGGCCGGCCATCTGGGTGAGATAGCTCATGGTGGTTTCGGGCGTATAGAACTGCCAGTTGGTGTTGGTGGTGAAGCTGGCGGCGGTGTTCCAGGCCAGATCGGGCCCAACGGCGGCCAGATGCTGCGGATTCCATGGCAGGTAAGTTCTGCAACCGCTCGATGGCGTAGGTGAGCACCATGCTGACGGCCGAGAAGCCCAGCATGGCGAAGGCGTACTCGCGCCAGTTCATCTCTTCTCGGCGTTGACGCCGCAGAGCTTGTAGATGAGCCGCTCGAACGGGCGAAGCACCGGATCGAGCCAGGTGCGCTCGCCTTCCAGCACGCGGGCCAGATAGATGCCCACCGGGCGCACGGTTGCAAGCAGAATCAGGGAGTAGATGGCGAATTGCAACCAGCCGTTGGCGGACATGTCAGAATTTCTCCGGGAAGAGCAGTGCGAGGGTGAGGTAGACCAGCAGCAGAACGGATAGAACCAGGGCGACGACGGTGATGAAGTCGATTTGCATGGGCTACCTCAACTTCTGGCAGGCCTTGACGTAGAGAAACGCCAGGGCGAAGAAAACTACGGTGAACAGCAACATCGTCACATCTTGCATAGCAGGATCTTGCTTCTCCATCCGGCAGCACGGACCGGTGCGGGTTCAGATCGCGAGCTGCGGCTCGTGAACCGCGAAGCCTCTGCACAAGAGTGCATTGTGTCTGCTTGTGCTTGTTTGAGTATCGAAAAGATTTCCTAAATAAAACGTAAGGATCTGGAGATGCCGTGAAAATCGCATGTGCGACGCGAATGGAGCTCGGCAGATGCATAGATCGTTCGCAATGCGAGACGCACTGCGACGTTCTACTCTTCGTTGCCGGTCCAGCCCTCGGGAACGAAGCGGTAGCCGACCCAGGGCTCGGTCTGGATGTACTGGCTTGCCGGTTTCGCCTTCGAGTTTTTTGCGCAACTGGCCGACGAAGACGCGCAGATACTCCGGCTGATGCGCCGACTGCGCGCCCCAGACGGCAGTCAGCAGCGCGCGATGCGTCATCACCTTGCCGGCGTTGCGGGCCAGATGCAGCAGCAGATCGAATTCCTTGGGCGTGAGGTGAATGGGCTTGCCCTGCACGGTGATGGTGTGCGCGGCTGACGTCGACCACAAAGTCGCCGGCCTCGATGGCCGCGGTGGTCCGCTCCGGCGCGCGGCGCAGATGGGCGCGGACGCGGGCCAGCAGTTCCTGAATGCTGAATGGCTTGGTCACGTAGTCGTCGGCGCCGGCATCGAGCGCCTCGACCTTCGAGCGCTCGTGATCGCGAACCGAAAGCACCAGCACCGGCGATTGCGCGAGTGAGCGCGGATGGCGCGGCAGACCTCCACGCCGCTCATGCCGGGCATCATCAGGTCGGTGATGACCAGGTCGGGCGGCCATCGCGGAAGACCCGCAGGCCCTCTTCGGGATCGTTGGCGGTGCGCACGTCGAAGCCCTGCGCGGAGAGCGCGGCGCGCAGCACGCGCGTGATCTGCGGCTCGTCGTCGATTACCAGAATTCTTCCCGGCATGTCGTTCTTCTTTCACCGGAAAGATTACATCATTCGCCGGGGCGGGTATGATTTATGCCATGAATGTGAAGGAAGGACTCTCCGATTCGCGGGGAATCGTTCACTGGTTCATCGGAACGCTGATGGCGGCTGCAGCCACGGCGCTGCTGGTTTGGCTTGGGGCCAACTCGACCACGGCGGGAATGGTGTTTCTGGTGCTGGTGGTCTGGTCTTCCACGCAGGCCGGACAGCGGCTGGCTCTCTATGTCGCGGCTCTGTTGCGCGCTTTCCTTCGATTATTTCTTTCTGCCTCCTGTACCACACACTGCGTTTGGCCAGCAGCGCAGGAGTGGGTCAGCTTTGTTCTCGTTTCTCGCCAGTTGCGTTGTCGTGAACCGGGTTGCGGAGCGGGCGCGGCGCCAGAAGCAGCAGGCCGAGCAGCGCCGCGAGGATGTGGAGCGGCTCTACGCACTCAGCCAGGAGATGATGCTGCACGAGGACGCCGACGGGCTGATCCGCGATCTGCCGCGCTGATCGCGCGCATCTTCGCGCTGGAGGGGGTGGTGCTCTACGTCCGCGACCAGGACCGGTTCTACACCTCGACGGCCGATCTGCCGGTCAGCATCCAGGCCAGCATGCGGGCGATGACCGAGGGACAGAATCCAACGCAGGTCATCCCCGGCGGATTCACGGTGAGGACGCTGATGCTGGGGCTGCGGCCGGTGGGGGCTCTGGCATGAGGCCGGCGCTGCCTTCGCACGAAGTGGCCACGGCCGTCAGCGCCCAGGTGGCCATTGCGCTGGCTCGCGCGACGGCCATCGAAGCCTCGGCCCGGATGGAGGCGGCCCGCGAAGGCGAACGGCTGCGCACGGCGCTGATCGATTCGCTGACGCACGAGCTGCGCACGCCGCTGACCTCGATTCGCGCAGCAGCCACCACGCTGCTGGATGGCGGAGGACTGGATGAGAGCGGGCGGCTGGACCTGGCGGCGATCATCGACGAGGAGGCGGCGCGGCTCGATCGGCTGATCGGCGAAGCTGTGGAGATGGCCGAGATCGACGCCAACGTGGTCCAGGTCCGCCTGGCGCCGCAGCATCCGCGCGCGTTGCTCGATCAGGCCGTCGAGGAGTCGCGCACGGCGCTGGCAAAGCATAAGGTCGTGATCGCCGTTGCAGAGCCGGACGAGCCCGAAAATGCGGGGCATCTTAGATCGATCGGCATGGTTCGATCCGCAGCTGCTGGGCCGGGTGCTGCGCCACCTGCTCGAAAATGCGGCCCGCTTTACGCCGCCCGGCGGCCGCATCCTGCTCAGCAGCCAGCGCATCGGCGACCGGCTGGAGTTTACCGTGGAAGATGATGGCCCGGGCATCGATGCCGTCGATCTGCCGTTCATCTTCGACAAGTTCTACCGGGGCAAGAAAGGGGCAGGCAAAGGCAAGGGAACGGGGATGGGCCTGGCGATCTGTCGCGCCATTCTGGCCGCGCACGGCGGCGGAATCGAGGTCAAAAGTGTTCCGGAACAGGGTGCGCGATTCCGTTTCTGGGTGCCGCTGGTGGAGAAGGAGCCTGTGAAGCCATCTACGCGAAGTGAAGTCCTGGATTTGCAACCATAACTTGAGCTATTAACTTATATCGCCATGAAAAAGCTATGGTTCCTCGCTCCAGTCGCAGAGTATTTCGCGACGCTGATTGGAACTTTCCGCGGCCCATTCGAGCAGGCGGGCCACACGCCAGGCCTCGACGGCTGTGACTGGCGGAGGTGTTTTCTTCAGCAGGGTGTCGCGAATGCCGGCATAGTAGAGCCGGTAGTCGCCGGGGATGGGTTCGAACGGGCGGGTGACCATGCCGCCGTCCACGTCGACGCTGAGCAGGCCCCATTTTGCGATCGGCTCCTCGCCCCAGGGGCCTGGGCCGATGCGGGTGAGCTGGTTGAGGGCGGCCTCCTGGGGGTCAAGACCCTTCTTGCGGAAGTTTCCCTTGGTTCCGCGCAGGTGAAAGCGGGGGCGCGGAAGTGCGGAGAGGCAGTTGGAGGCGATCATGACGGTGAGGCCGGGGTAGCGGAGGCGGAGGGTGAAGGAGTCCTCCGAGCCCTCGCCGTCCCGCTCGCGGCCGATATCGGCCGTCACGGCTTCCGGCTTTCCGAAGAGCACAAGGATCTGGTCTGCGAGATGGGTTCCAAGGTCGAGCAGGATGCCGCCACCCTGGGTTGGGTCGTCCTTCCAGGGACGGCGTGTCGAGCCGGGGCTCCAGCGGTCGAAGATGGATTCGAGATAAACGAGGCGGCCGATGGAACCTTCATGGATCAGTTTCTGAATTGTCAGGAAGTCGCTGTCCCATCGACGGTTATGAAACGGAGCGAGCAAGACGTTCTTTTTGGAAGCCAGAGCCATCAACTGGGCGATTTGGGCCGAGGTTGTGGCCATCGGCTTGTCGACGACGAGGTTTTTTCCGGCCTTGAGGACTTGCTGGGCGACCTCGAAGTGGGTTCCGCTGGGGGTGGAAACGACGACCAGATCAATGGAGGAGTCGGCGAGAAGCTGGTTGAGGGTGCGATAGGTGGTGATGCCGGGATAGCGCTCGGCGGCCAGGTTCGCGCTGCGCTCGACGACGGCGGCCAGTTCCAACCCTTCGACGGAGGAGATCAGCGGGGCGTGGAAGACACGCCCACCCATTCCGAAACCTACGAGTCCGGCGCGAATCATTGTTGCCTCCGTTCAGTGAAGAGTGGGCGGGCTTGCCGCTAACCCTCAAGTTTATAGCGGGTTTCGGCGAGGCGGTAGAGGCGGCGCCAGACGAGGCGGTTCGTCGTGACGACGATGGTTGCCATGAGGATGGTGGCGAGCAGGAGAGTGGAAAAGCTACCTGTCTCGGAGGCGGCGCTGATCTGGGCTCCGAGGCCGAGGGTCTGTAAGGTTTTGTCGCCGATGTGGAAGTACTCGGCGATGATCGAGGCGTTCCACGCGCCGCCCGATGCGGTGATCATGCCGGTGATGAGATAGGGGAAGATCCCGGGGAGAATCAGGCGGGTCCAGCGCTGCCAGAGGCTGAAGTGGTAGACGGCTGCGGCTTCTTCGAGGTCGGAGGGGATGGCCATGGCTCCGGCGATGACGTTGAAGAGGATGTACCACTGGGTTCCCAGCATCATCAAAACAACGGACCCGATGCCCAATCCGCCGCCAAGGCGAACGAGGCCAAGCAGCACGACGGGAAAGAGCGCCGTAGCAGGGATGGAGGCGAAGATCTGGATGAAAGGCTGAAGGATGCGCGCAAGCCGGGGATTGAGGCCGATGGCTACGCCGACCGGGATGGTCCAGAGAGCGCCGAGAAGCAAAGTGGCGGCGACGCGGAGGTAGGTGGCTCCAGCGCCGAGCAGCAAAAGGCGAATCTCTGCCCAAGTGACGCCGTGAAGCATTTTGTAAGCTTCGAAAGCACCCCACAGCACTGCCATACAGGCGAAGAAGGCCAGTAGGTAGGGGACGAGTGTGTTGCCCTTGCTGGAGTCGTCGTCGATGGGCTGGACGACGCGGCAATCTCGGGTTGTGGAGAGGCGGCGGTAGACTCGCTCTTCAAATGACGACAAGGCGCGGGCGGGAAGTCGAGTGAGAGTCGTGGAGCGTTGGAGAAGGGCAAGAATGGGCGAGGTGACACGGGAGGCCGATTCGGTCTGCTCGAATTTGAACTTCTCGCTCCAGGCGATGAGCGGACGCCAGAGCAACTGATCGGTGGCCACGATGATGAGGACGAGAACGGCCAAGCCCCAGAGAAGGGCGTGAGTATCGACAGGATCTGCAGAGGCGGCGGTTTGTAGATAACTGCCCAGGCCGGGAAGCCGGAAGTTGCGCGCGCCGAGAGGAAACATCTCGCAGGTGATCAGGAAGAACCAGCCTACGGCGACCGAGACGATGGAGTTCCAGATCAGGCCGATGGCGGCGAAGGGCATTTCGAGCTGCCAGAAGCGCTGCCACGCTGAATACCGGTAGATACGCGAGGCCTCGATCATCTCGCGCGGAATGCTCTTGAGGGAGGAGTAGAAGCTGAAGGCCAAGTTCCAGACCTGGCCGGTGAAGATGAGCAGAATGGAGCCCATCTCAATGCCGAGTTGGTGGCCGGGGACCAGAGCCATCATGGCCAGCATGACGGGAGGCAGGAAGCTGAGTACGGGGATCGATTGCAGGATGTCGAGGACCGCGATCATCCATGCCTCGACTCTGGGATTGTACGCGGCGGTGTAGCCATAGCTGACAGCGACGAACAGGCTGAGCAGGTAGGCGATGCCCATGCGGCCAAGGGAGTAGCAGGCATAGAGCGGCAACGCGCGGACGGAGTGGGAGATGGCGACCTCGGGCATGGGCCGGGCCATCCAGTAGGTTCCCAACTGGATCATGCCGAAGAAAAAGGCGAGGCCACAGAGGATCACGACCAGATCGATGAGGAACGACTGGCTCCGAACGGTGACCAAGGCACGGGCTAAAGTGTGTTGAGGCTTCACTCGCTGCCCCCGGCGCCGGCAGGTTCTTCGGCAATTTCGTCTCCTGGGCGTCGGGCAAGACGAAGCGGCGGTGGCCGGCGTCAAAGTCAAAGAGCTCGGCGTAACGACCCCAGTTGACGGCTGTTTCGATCTGCCGTTGGCACTCCTCTTCGCTGAATTGCTCGTCGAGCATGTCGAGGAAAAAGTCCTCAGGCACGGTGTGGTCGCGTTTGGATACAAGAGCGCGGTGAATCTGGCGGAGGAGCAGGACGTTGGCCACGGCTGCGTCGCGGAAGAGCTCCTTTTGTCGGAGAATCTCGGAGTTGGCGAACTGAGTGCCGCTGGGTGTGATGACGGCGTCACCTTCTTCGACTTGAAGGAAGCCGAGCAACTGAGCGGCGTCGACGATGGGGAGCAGATCGTCGATTTCGAAGGCAAGGTCGTCGGCCAAACGATAGATGTCGTCGCGGCCGCCCTTGTCGAGCAGTAGCTCCAGCAGGCCGGCGATGCCGCCGGGACGGGCGTGCGGCAGCATCTGGTAGTGCATATGGCGCTGGTCGCGGACGGAGATTTTCTGGCCGGGCGCCGCCGCGGGGGCGACGTCGGGGCGGGTGAGTACCTTGTAGATGTAGTCGACCAACTGAGTAAAAGGTTCGGATTTGCGGTCGCGGGGCTGAGTGAGCTGGACGCGGAAATCGGTGCGGATATGGCCGGGATTGCGGCCGAGGACGATGATGCGGTCGGCCAGAAGGACGGCTTCTTCGATGTTGTGGGTGACGAGGAAGACGGCCTTGGTGGGCATGGTTTTGTTGGCCCACAGCTCGAGCAGTTCACTGCGGAGGTTCTCGGCGGTGAGCACGTCGAGGGCGCTGAATGGCTCGTCCATGAAGAGGACTTCGGGCTCGACGACGAGGGCGCGGGCAAAGCCGACTCGCTGCTTCATGCCGCCGGAGAGTTCCTTGGGATAAGCGGCCTCAAAGCCGTCCAGACCCACCGTATCGAGCATCTTCATGCTGCGATTCCGCCGTTCGTCGGATGGGACGCCGCGGGCCTGGAGGGGAGCCTCGACGTTTTCCAGGACGGTGAGCCAGGGAAAGAGCGCGAAGCTTTGGAAGACGATCGAGACGTTGATCTCAGCGCCGGCGATCGGCTTTTCGTGCCAGTAGACCTGGCCTGCGGTGGGCGTGGAGAGGCCGCTCAACATGCGGAGCATCGTCGATTTGCCTGAGCCGGAGGGGCCGAGCAGCGCGACGATCTCGCCGGGAACGATAGCCAGATCGGTGGCGGAGATGACTTGAATGCGGTTCTGGCTGGGCTGGGCGTAGTACTTCTCGATCCGCTCGGCGCGGATAATGGCTTCGGGGGCTGGGTTGGGGGCAGTGGTCTGGCCCTGGCCTGGAATGCCGGTTTCCTGCATTGGGGGTTCTCCGGTTGGGGGTCCGCAGGACTAGAGCCGCGGCCGGTGGTTGGTTGCAGTTTATGACGATGCGGTTTCACTGCGATGAATCGGTTTTTGCAACGGCGCCGAGTTGCAGGATGTTTGGTCTTCACCTGCCGCAGTGACTTGCCGGCCGAAGAAGAAAGCTCTTGATAGAAGACCCTGATTTGAGCGTATCATTCAAGAAAAGCGTCGTGCCAGTGAAGAGACTCTTATCGATTGCCGCCGTGGCAGGCGCGGCCTGGTTAGGTGACAGCACGCCGACTTGCCAGCCACATTTTGTGCCGAGGTGAGAGATGCCGGAAGCTCAAGCAAAACCCAGGGTTCTGGTTGCCGACGATGAGCGGGTGATCGCCGACACGCTAGCCATGATTTTGAACCAGAGCGGCTTCGAGGCCCGTGCCGTGTACTCGGGCGAGAAGGCGGTCGAGCTGGCGTCGGCCTTCAAGCCGGAGATGCTGATCTCGGACGTGATCATGGGTGGACTGAGCGGTATCGACGCAGCGATTCAGATTCGCGCTCTTTTTCCCCAGGTGAAGATTCTGCTCTTTTCCGGGCAGGCCGCCACCTCCGATCTGCTGACGGAGGCGCGCGCCCAGGGCTACGAGTTCGAGATACTGGCGAAGCCGGTCCATCCACAAGATCTGGTTGCGAGGCTACGCGGTTAGGGGCGAGAAGTTAACGCTCAGACGGCTGCGGCAATTCGAGCGATAAGAACCGGGAGCACGTGCAGAGCCGCGACCTACTTGGGCTGGGCTTGGAAACTCCGCTTGAAGACAATTTGGCCATCGTTTTCCAAGGCGAGCCACGGTTGCAGTTCATCGTTCTTGAGGATGCAGCAGAAAAACTTGTTCCCCTGGCGACGGAATCCTGGCACGCAGTTCAAAATGAACTGGAAGGCGCTGAGTATCCTGAGAAAGTTCTTCGCGCCGATCAGCCGGGTAATCGATCCAATTCTTGTTTGTTTGCGCAGAGCGAGTTCTTTTTCACTTACGTTCAAGTCCCAATAAGGATCGGCATACAAGCGAGAGGTATATTCCGGCAAAAACGAGCAGATCAACTTATAAACTTCGCGCCCGTTCCAGCGGAAGATGTAATTCGGAATCTGGGAGTTCCTAACTCCGCCGATCACGTAGTCGTTATCCACCACTGCCGCCAATTCAAATGGAAACGAAAATCGCAGCCGGCAAAGCAATCTCATGAAGGCAGAGTCATTGGGCTCCATCATCAGCACGTGGTGCTTTGCCACTCGCAACGATTCACACAAGGCGCGATGCGGGCTGCGGCAGTGATGGATGACTTGATGAATAAAAAGAGTGTCGTAAGAATTATCGGGAAGGCGGATATCCTCCGCGTCGACCGCAATAATCGGCAGGTCGCCGGGATTGTCTGGATCTTCGGGAACGCCGGTGATATTCGATAGCGTAATTCGATGAAAACCGCATTGGCGCAAGACCTGCGCGTCCTCTTGCATTCCACCGATCACGAGAATGCTGCTGTCGATGTCGATCCGGTTCTTTTGAATGCATTTGCGGAGTACGCCGGCGAACTGAGATCTGTCATCGGGCAGCCGTTTTGCGAGCATGGGCGCGGACTTTCTTTGCGTTGCATCCTGTCATGTTGAAGACCGGATGCAACAAATCAATCGGAGCGTGGACGTAGATCGATTCGGATACAGAGAATTGTAGCATTCAGACGAAAAGGCGGCTTCATCGCATCGTCAAGCTATAGCTCTCTGCGGCCTTCGAGGGCGCGGGTCATGGTGACTTCGTCGGCGTACTCGATGTCGCTGCCGGCGGGGACGCCTGTTGCGATGCGCGTGATCTTGACCGAAGGGCCGCGCAAAGCGGTTGCCAGCCAGTGTGCGGTGGCCTCGCCTTCGAGTGTGGGGCTGGTTGCGAGGATGACCTCGTCGATTTCACCGCGCTCGGCGCGGGCGACCAGAGTGCCGGTGCGGAGCTGATCGGGACCGACGCCGTGAAGGGGCGAGAGGGTGCCGTGCAGGACGTGATAGATGCCTTGATAGCTTTGGGTGCGTTCGACGGAGTCGATGTTGGTGGGCTCTTCGACGACACAGACCTGCCGGTGATTGCGCGTGGGGCTTGAGCAGTAGACGCAGGGATCGACGTCGGTGACGCTGTTGCAGATCGAGCAGAGGTGCAGGCTGGCCTTGAGGCCGTGCACAGCCTCGGCCAAGGCCGCCGCATCGTCGTCGGATGAGCGGAGGATGTGGAAGGCGAAGCGCTGGGCGCTCTTTGTGCCGACCCCAGGGAGCTTCTTCAACTCTTCAATGAGCCGCGCCATCGGCTCGGCATAGCGTGACACGGAAGTGCCTCCTAGTGGTCACGAACAGCTGTCAGTTAAAAAACGCTACATCCCTGAGTTTCTTGCAAAATTGTCTTCCATTCGCTGATATGAGTCATGGCACGGCTTCACAGGCTGCGGAAAAAGGCCTGATTTCGAGAGAATTCAACGAAAAATGTTCCGCAGGGGCTAAAGCCCATCCCTTGTTTCGTTGCGTTTGCGGCCCGACTGAAGTCGTGCCCTGACGCTTAAGGATGCTCCGGACTGAGTTTTCCGCATCCTTTTCTGTCGTGCACTCTGACGCTTGTTGTCCTCCCATGGAATATTGCATGCAGCTCACTCTACAGCGCGTTATAGACAATGCTGACAAACTTGTCGCCGTTCAAGAAACTGCTGGCCCAGGCTGCGTCGAGGTCGGCTGTGGGCTTCTTGGCTACGGCCTGCTCTTCGCTGAGGCCGGCGGCCTTGAGCGCGCTGACCCGGTCATGCACCGTCGAGAGCATATCGCGGTAGACTTGCAGGCGATCTTTCGCTCCCACGGGGCCGTGGCCGGGAATGATTTTTGTGTTGGGGCCAACCAGTGCGAGAGCTTTGTCGCAGGCGCGAACCATGCCGCGATCGATCCGCCCGCGTCTCCGTCAATGAAGGGATAAAGGCCGTTGAACCATACGTCGCCCATGTGCAGCACATCGGCCTTGTGGAAGTGGATGTAGACGTCGCCGTCGGTATGCGCGGGATCGAAGGAGGCGAGGTCGATCTGGTCGCCGTTGCGCCAGAGATCGAGCGAAGTGCTGAAGGTGGCCGTGGGCAGAGCGCCGGCTGGAGCGGCAGGATTGGTCGTGTGAAAGGTCTTCAAGACCTGCGGCGCTGAGAGTCGCAGCCGGGTATTTTGATGAGCAAAGATTGTGAAACCCGCTGAATGCAGCCCTTCATTGGAGCCGGTGTGGTCGCTGTGCAGGTGAGTGTTGACGAGAATGCTGGGGTGCGTTTGTCCGACTCCGGCGCGAGAGCGGCGATGGCCTCGCGGATGCGCGCAAGATCCTTGGTGTAGCTGGAGTCGATCAGCATGTTGCCGTCCGGGCCGGTCTGGAGAGCCATGTTGCCGCCCGAGCCTTCGAGCAGAAAGAGATTGTCATAGAGCTTGGTAACCTTGATCGGCTTGGTCTCCGGCTCGCCGGCCGGTTTTGCCTCTGACTTGGTGGCTGTTGCTGCCTGGGCATTGGTCAAACGAGGAGCCAGAAGCGCCGCGCCAGCCGCCGCGCTCCATCCGAGAAAACTTCTGCGATTCATTCCGTCGTGCATTTGATGAAGATCCTTTCTGACGAGCTGAAGGAGTTTTGACTGCGATTGAGAAACCTAGGGGTTAGGTCCCATTCATGCCACCAGGCAGATTGAGGCCGCCGAGCAGGCCTTTCATGCTCGATTGGATGGCTTCATCGGCCTTGCTTCCGGCTTCATTGACAGCGGCCACGACGAGGTTTTCGAGCATGTCGACGTCAGGCTTGTCGCCGCTCAGACCTACGACCGCCGCAGTGTCGATATGAAGCTTGAGAAGCTGCTTCTTGCCGTTCATGGTTGCGGTGACGGCGCCGCCGCCGCTGGAGCCCTCGACCACGGTCTGGGCAAGTTTGCGCTGGATCTCCTCTTGCATCTGGTTGGCCTGGGAGAGCATCTCGGTGATTTTTAGCGGGTTGAGCATTGGTTTGTCTCCTTCCCCCGAAAAGCAACCCTCAGGGGCTAAAGCCCATTGTCGTATTGGCCCATCCTGGCACGACTAAAGTCGTGCCCTTTCAAAACAATCTCTCACGCGGAGACCTATTCAAATCATCGAATCACTTCTGGCGCAGATCGACGACGCTGCGCACTTCGGCTTTGAAGATCTCCCGCGCCCGCTGCACCAACGGGTTGGCCAGCGCGGCCTCTTGAATGCTGCCTGCGATGGGAGTGGCCATGGGAGCGGGGCCGCTTTGCTTGCTGGCCGCTTCGCCGGGAACGATGAGAAAGCGTGTCGGAGCACCCAGCCGTTGCAACTCCTGCCGGATGATCTTTTCTGCGGCGGCATTGATGGTGAGAGCCAGCATCTTCTTGCCCATGGTGGCGGTCTCGATGCGTAGGCTTGCGCCGTCGATAGCCCACGCAGCAGCACCGAGCAACTGAGCCGCCGATTCGTGGCCGCCCTCGACCAGCGCACTGCCGACGGCTTGGCGGATGGATTCGATAGCCGGCGGGGCGGAAGGCATTGCGGTGTCATCCGCGGCCACGGCAGAGATTGAAGAGACGACTGTTGCGGCGGCTGCGGCAGGCGACGGGCGCTCCAGAGTTGCGACTGGCGAGGCTGGCGGGGTTGCTTGAGAAATCGATTCTGTCTTCGGTGTGGCGGCGCTCCAACTGCTGCCGGTTGAACCGAAGGGCGAAAGCGGCGCGGCAGCCGGGGTTGGCGTGGTGGGCGCTGAGAGCGGACGAGATGGAGCTGAATTATGCGCTGAACCTTGAGAAGTTGGACGGCCACGAGAGCCGACGGATCCCGAGCGACCGCCGGATGCGAGAGAGCCGCCTCCAGCCGCAATGCCGCTCAAAAGCTCTTCGATGGGCAGCAGGCGCTGGGCGTGAATCAGCTTGAGCAGGCCGAGTTCAAGATGGAAGCGCTGTTCTTGGCGGTAATTGAGATCGTCGAAGGTACGCAGGACGATCTGAAGATTGCGGGTGATTTCTTCTTCAGTAAACAGCAGCGCGGTGCGGGCGGCGCGGGCGCGCTCATCGCCGGAGATTTGCAGCAGTTCGGTCTGTTCGCCGCCGATCTTGGCCATGAGGGTGTTGCGCAGGTAGCGGACCATCTGGCGGGCGAGAGATGAGGGGCTGTGGCCGGCGTTGACGAGCAGATTCAACTGCTCCATCAGTTCGGCGCTCTGGCCTGCGGCAACGGCTTCTAGCAGCCGTTCAAAGACCGCATTGGGAACCGAGCCCATCAGTTCGCGAATCTGCACGGCGGAGAGAACGGCGCGGCCCGCTTCAACCGGTGCGGAAGCGATGGCCTGATCCATGATCGAGAAGCGCGTCGCGCATGGACCCGTCGCCGGCCTCGGCCAGCAGGGCAAGGGCTGCGTCCTCGGCGGTGACCTCTTCGTTGGCGGCGATCATCTTCAACTGGGCCAGGATGTCGTCGAATTTGACGGCGTGAAAGCTGAAGTGCTGGCAGCGGGAGCGGATGGTCTGCGGAATGTCCTCGGGCTGCGTGGTGGCCATCATGAAGATGACGTGCGACGGTGGCTCTTCGAGGGTCTTGAGCAGGGCGTTGAAGGCCGCCTCGGTGATCTGGTGGGCTTCGTCGAGGATGTAGATCTTGTACCGATCTCTGCTGGGCGCGTAGCGGGCGGCGTCACGGAGTTCGCGAATCTCGTCGATGCCGCGATTGGTGGCGGCGTCGATCTCGATCACATCAACAGCATTGCCCTGGCGAATCTCGATGCACGAATCGCAAACGCCGCATGGCTCGGGCGTGGGCCGGGCTTCAGTGCCGATCTCGGTGCGGCAGTTGAGGGCCTGGGCGACGATGCGGGCGATGGTGGTTTTGCCGATGCCGCGATGGCCCGAGAAGATGTAGCCGTGGGCGATGCGGTTCTGGCTGAGGGCGTTCATCAGCGTGCGGGTGACGTGATCCTGGCCGGCGACGTCGGCGAAGCGCTGCGGACGGTATTTTCTGGCCAGAACCTGATAGCCCATGGGTGAAGACGCTCCTTGAAGGCCTGCCTGTGGAAGGATGGCCTAGAGGCGATTGTATCGTTCCGGGGTGGGGTGGTGGAGTGATGCGTCGGCGAGGTGCTGGTGTCGTTTCCGAATAGCTGGTCGCTGCTCGTCCATAATCGTGGCTTATAGCCGTGCAGAACTCTATTTCAGACGATCGAGGGGGTTTCGTGGCTAGCCGAACAATCGGCTTCTCTGATCTTGCTCGTATGCGTCTCCAAAGGACATTGATGTCGTAGGTTTCGCCGTATTTGTTTATGGCCTGTCGACGTACTGTTGAGTGACTTCACCATCTTGCTGGGCACGTTCGGCTCGATACAGATGAATAATGCGATCGTCGCAACGTGTCTGCAAATCCAAGTCGCTCCTCTTGCCGTTGAGCGCAGCTTAATCTGTCGATCTGGTCTACTTGGATCCGAGCACCGGTCCTTACGCACAGTCGTGAGTTGCGACGGACATTGAACGTGTGATCACATCGCCGAGGAATCGTCCTTGACATTACACCTGGTATTATCGGCTGTCCATGTGAGCCAGCTCGGCTCTTCGCTGCCATATGCCTCTGGCGAGAGCGATCTGTCGCAAGATATTGGTCCGAGGATTCCAGCCACTGGTCCGAATTGGCATGCCCATGAGTGTGAGCAAAGAATGCGATGACGTAGCGCCATCTGGCGTGTGAGTCAGCTGGCTTAGTCGCATCTTCATTGCGATCCGGTAGTCGATAGTTGGCTCTGAATACTCCATCGTTACCAGAGAAGCGATCAACTAGGGCTGGATTCGAGGCATTCGTCGACGATCCGAAAACAGCACGACTACCGTCTAGCGAGCAACGCGGCCAGCCTCGCGATACAATCCTCTTATGAGAGTAACGGTCGGTGTCTCGGGCGGGATCGCTGTGTATAAGGCGGCTGAACTGGTGCGGGTGCTGCAACGGCAGGCCGTCGAAGTTCACGTGGTGATGACCGAGGCGGCCACGAAGTTCGTCCAGCCGTTGACCTTTGCCGCGCTGAGCGGACACAAGGTGATTACCAGCCTTTGGGACGACGCCGGAACAGCCGATGGGGGTACGAATCCTCAATAGAACATATTGGCGAGGCGCAGTGGGCCGATGCGCTGGTGGTCGCTCCGGCTACGGCGAATATTCTGGCGAAGTTTGCGCACGGGATCGCCGACGATTTTCTGACGACGATGTATCTGGCGACGACCGCGCCGGTGCTGGTGGCTCCGGCGATGAACGTGAATATGTGGGAGCATCCGGCGACGATCGCCAACCTCGAATTGCTGCGACAGCGGGGCGTGCGCGTGATCGAGCCGGGGACGGGCGAACTGGCCTGCGGGACTGTGGGCGCGGGACGGCTGGCCGAGCCGGAGGCGATTGCCGACGCCGTGCTGTGCGCGATGGGACGCTGTCATGATCTGGCCGGCGAGGTGGTGCTGGTGACCGCTGGAGGCACGCGCGAGGCGCTTGATCCGGTGAGATTTCTCGGCAACCGTTCAAGTGGAAAGATGGGCTACGCGCTGGCCGATGCCGCGCAGTGCAGGGGCGCAAAGGTGATTCTGATCAGCGGGCCGTCGGCGCTGCATCCACCGTCGCACATCGAAGTGGTGAAGGTGACGACGGCCGACGAGATGCGCGAGGCCGTGCTGGCGCGGATGAACGAGGCGACGCTGGTGATCAAGGCCGCGGCGGTGGCAGATTACAAGCCGGTCAACGTGTCGGGGCAGAAGCTGAAGCGCAGCGGGCCGATGACGCTCGAGCTTGCGCCGACAGAGGATATTTTGGCGGAGGTGGTGCGGCGACGGCGTCCGGGGCAACTGATCGTCGGCTTTGCAGCCGAGACTGAGAACCGCATGGAGAATGGCCGCGCCAAGCTGCTGCGCAAAGGCGTGGATGCGATCGTCGTCAACGATGTGAGCAGCGAACGGACAGGCTTCGATTCCGATATGAATGCGGCGACGTTTTTGACGGCTTCGACTGCGATTGAGCTGCCTGAGATGTCGAAGCGTTCGCTGGCTGACCGCATTCTCGACGAGATCATGACGCTGCGCAGGCCGAGTTCGATGGTGCTGGAGATGAGCGAGCACGTCGATCAAAAGAGCCGGCAGGATCGGGTGCTGAGCGAGGCGATTCCGGGTGCTGCTGGGCGCCGACAATTGATCATCGAATAGAGTTGGCGAGAGTCCAGAGTCTGAAGTTGATTGAAGAGACCTGAGAGGGAGAAAAGCAGGTCCTTTGACTGCGCAGTCAGCAGAGAACGCTGTCTGCTCCGCTCAGGATGACAATTCATTTTGTATGCGGGCTTTTGACTCGGGACACTAGAGGCAAATCAACACAGCGGGGAGTGAAGGACGTTGGCGCAACAGCTCGATTCCGAGACACACGAGATGTTGCTGGCACGGGTTCGCTTCTATCGCGATCTTGGGCTTACGGAGTTCTATCGCAGACCGGTCGATCCGGCGCTGCTGGCGCAATTAGCAAATAATCCAGAACCTACTTCCGCGACCATCCACTCAACTTCCATTCCGGCATCATTCCAGGAGGAAAACCCGATTCCGCCTCGCAAGCACTTGCCTGCGGCTCCTGAAATCGCCGGTGCTGTTCCCGCAGCCGACCGTGCCGCCGCTCTGCAACTGATTCGCGATGAGATTGGCGACTGCACTCGCTGCGCGCTGCACAAGGGTCGCAACAAGATCGTCTTTGGCGATGGCGATCCGGCGGCGCGGCTTATGTTTGTGGGCGAGGGGCCGGGGGCCGACGAGGATGCGCAGGGGTTGCCGTTTGTCGGCAAGGCCGGGCAACTGCTGAACAACATGATCACCGCGATGGGGTTGAAGCGCGAAGAGGTCTATATCGCCAACGTGGTCAAGTGCCGTCCGCCAGGGAACCGCGTGCCGGAGCAGGAGGAGGGCGCGACATGCTCGCCGTTTCTCTTCCGGCAAATCGATGTGGTGCGGCCGAAGGTGCTGGTGGCGCTGGGAGCTACGGCGGCAACATGGCTGCTGGGAGTGCGCCAGCCGCTGGCCGGGCTGCGCGGACGGGTGCATGCCGTGCGCGGCACGCAGTTGATTGTGACCTATCATCCTGCTTACCTCCTTCGCGATCCTCGGCAGAAGAAGGAAGCCTGGTCCGACTTGCAGATTGCGATGAAGGAACTGGGACTGAAGCTGCCTGCTAAGGGTTGAGATGGCCATCGAATAGCCGAGCTGGGATCGAGATCTTCCACCCTTCGCTTGGGATATGCAATCAATTGCGCACGTGGCTGCCATCGAATCGGGTCAGAGAGCCTGGACCCATGGCGCCCGGTACTTTGGATTTATGCAGAGCCCTGCCGAGGAAGAAGTTTGGGCTTACAATTGGCCATAAGGTACTGGCAACCGATGACCGATCCGTTCAAAGCTCTCAAATCGGCGATCGAGATTTTGGAATCGATCAAGAATAGTGGAAGCTATAGCGCAGCGGAGCACCTGGACCGTATCGAAGAGATCAAGGCTTTTTATCATAGCGTCACAGACACGGCCCGGATCACTGCCCATCCGCATCGGCAACTTAAGGTGGAAGTTCTCGACGATGAGCAACGCGTCTGCGCGACCGAATTGTTCAACTCAATGATCGAAGCGCGTTCGTGGCTATTGCAGCGTGGAATTCGCGATGAGCTTATCACCTTGAGGGTGGAACAGCCGTGTGATAAGCCCGCCGACGCCTCCGGCTATCTGGGTATTTACCGATGTGCCTACTGCACGGATAAATGCGTCGAGTAAAGCCCAACAGGGGGTGTGCAGCATACCCTCCCCCCGTATTCTGCAGGGAAGTTGTTTGCTTTCAATTGGATACAGTTAGATCTTCGCGCTAAAATCTTGATTTGAAATGAGTTATTCGCAGAATCTTGGTATTAAAGCGGTTACGGGCGTTTTTTGCCCTCGTCTTTGAGGTCTGAGGTCTCCGATCTGTGGTTGGGAGGCATCAGCTCAAGTGAATTCAGGCCGCGAAAAGCATCACGAACTTATTGTGCGCCAGCGAATGGCTATTATCTGCAAACCACCTTGCGGTGGGGCGGATTGCGCTTGCGCACGAATTGAGCCGGTCGTCCTCTGCGTCTCAAAATTGAGATGCGGATCACCGGCCAAGAAAACCTTTCCAATACAAGATTCCAAAGCTTAAAGATGCGAGAACGACGCCAGTTAGAAGTGATGTCGTCCTTCGAATAGGAATCCATTCGCTACTCAATTGCATGGACACAAACGGAATAAGAACTAATACTGTCATCCCTGCAACTTTGGCGATGGTAACTCTTGGCATCACCGAGGGCACGGCGATCCCAGACGCGAAGAGAGTATCAAAGTAGAGGTAATATGCGATGCCCCAGAAGTAAGATTGCACGTACCTCTGGCGGAGCTCAGGGACGGTCAAATGACTGGAAGCCGGTGAGAAGGCATCCCTCATCATTGAGTCACTCAAATCGATGTCGCTATTGTCGACAATAGCCGCTGACACGGACTTGATAACAAAATGGATCAGAAGCACTGCAACCAAGCTTCCAAGGATGAAGAAGAGATGAAAAGGGTTCTGAATCCAATCTGACATTTCTTTGGTCTCCCTCTTGCAGATAGTTCCTTGGGCAGCCATAGACAGCTCAGCGCCGGTCGAGGCTGAGGGGTTCTCAACGGCTCGTTGGCTTGAAACCGTCGGAGTTTGCCGTGATCAGTTGGGTGTTCCGATTGCTGATTGCGCGGTGGTGAGCTTGCTCAATTGAACGTGCTGTGGGCATCTCAATCCCTCGTTGGGTCGGGTTGCTTTCGAGCTATTGCATTGATCTGCTGATTTTCATGCAATTGTATATGTAAATTCCTGTGTCGTGCACAATCGGCGAAAATAAATCATTTGCCGAAGAATCGCTAGATATAGAAAGCCGCAAGTTCACGAAGCCGATGATCGAATATCCGCAGGTCCGAATGCCATGTTGTCTCAACCTGGGTAGCGTGCGCGGACGGCGGCTACGGATTTGAGGACTAACTCCTCAAGCACCTTTGGATCGACATCGGCTAGCTTTTTGATGTGGAGGCAGGAGCCACTGACGGTGTGCTTGCCTAACTTGGCGAGCAAGGTCGCCGATTCGCTAAAGCACGTCATTTGATAGAGGACGGTTGCGGCCTTGCGCGGCGAGAAACAGGCCACCGGCATATCTCCTTCGCGGCCGCTGTCGTGGGTGTAGTGGTAACTGCCGAAGCCGACGATCGCCTGGCCCCACATCTTCGGCTGTTCTCCGGTTGCGCGCTGCATCAGCTTGATGAGGGCTTTGGCGTCGGCGCGCCGGGTTTCATCCGCGATTGCATCGATGAAGGCGGTGACGCTTACGGTGGTGGGCTTGGTTTTGTTTTCGGCCATTCAGTTTGCCTCCGGTGAGATTTTGGTAAAGCCATGCCGCCGTTTCGGGCCGTTGAGGTTCATCGTCTCCCAGGTCTCAGAAGCGAGACCTGGGGCACCCGATCATTTTGAGTCAATCAAACCTGGGCCACTCGCTCAAACTTGAGGTACAATCGTGCAAATCTATGAATTGGCTCAAGGATAACGTTTATGTTGCGGCATAGCTGGCTCTGCCGGTCATGGTCATAATTGCGCTGTTTCAAGGAAGGACTAGCAGTCAAGCAGAGCGGAAACGAGAATCCTTTCCGATAAAGAAGACTCTGACATATTTGCTATTCCTGATCTGCTTTCCGATTACTCTTACGCCCTGGGTAGAGATCGGTACTCGCTTAGTTTGCGGAATTGCTTGTCTGCCCCTCTTCCTACTGATTATCTATACTTCCGACAATGAGTGGACAGACGGACCGCGTTTGTAACACATCTGAGAAGACCGTGATTCGGCGATTTTGAGTGATTCGAGCGTCTTATGTCCTTCAGTAAGTTGATCGGCGGCAGGTGGGCTACATCTCAATCTACTACCAGGATTGGGGATCGGGGTTCACTGTTCCCCACATCTCAAAATCGAGATGTGGGCCACCCGGACTTTGTGGGCTGCTCGCCTCACCCCTGATCGCGCCAGAGGACTACGCCGCCCAGGATGCCGGTTTCGTTGGAGACTATGCTGACGTTTTTGCCGGGGGTGAAGAGTGATCTTTTTGGTGTTGCCGCCGCCGATGTAGAGGTGGTCCCAGTTGAAGGTGGCCTCGGTCTGCTTGATGGCTGCCTCGATGAAGTCGTTCCAGCGGGCCTTGCCGAATTTGTCGAGGCCGCGCTGGCCGAGGTAGTCCTCGTAGGTCATGCCTTTTTTGCGCCAGGGATGGTGGCCGAGTTCAAGGCCGGGGACGAGGTGGCCGCTGGTGAAGAGCGCCGCGCCAAGGCCGGTTCCAAGGGTCAAAACCAGTTCGACGCCGTGGCCTTTGATGGCTCCGTAACCGGCGACATCGGCGTCGTTGCCGACGCGGACGGGCTTGTGCCAGCGCTTTTCGAGTTCAGCCTGGAGGGGGAAGCCGCCGGCCCAGAGTGGATGCAGGTTGAAGCCAAGATAGGTGCAACCGTGCTTGACGACGCCGGGAAAGCCAACGGAGACGCGATCGAATCCCGGCAACAGCGCGCGCAATTTGTCCAACTCGCCGAAAACGGCATCGGGCGTGGGAACGTCGGGAGTGAGGACGCGCTGGCGTTCGCTGACCGGCTTGCCGGCCGGATCAAGCAGCATGGCCTTGAGCTCGGAGCCGCCGATGTCGATGGACATGGTGATGGGGTGGGTTGAGTTCGACGATTGAGCGGCGTGGGGGGCGGTGGCGGTGGAGCTGTCGGGTGTCATCAGGACGAATTGTAGCGCGAACGGGCGGGATTGCAATGGGTCGAAGGAAATGTTTCGGTGTTACCGAGGTTGGGGTTCGTCGTATCCCACCCCAGATCACCCCAACGACGAAGATCGGTCGTTGGGGACCCCGAAGCGGTGAGAGTGGGGCATCCGACAGACGATGGTTGCCGTGATTGGCGAGTTGGCCTCGCTTCGCGAGATCGCGAGTTGGCGGGTTGGCGGCGGGGTTCGTTTGGATGTGAGATTCTGGGGCGCATCCCCTACACTGAGTCTTGCCGACCATGCCTGCCTATTGCGAAGTCGCGCTGCCTGTGCCGCTGGACCGCACGTTTACCTATGCGGTGAGCGAAGGGCAGATGCCGCTGCGCGGGGCGCGGGTGATCGCGCCTTTCCGGAACGAGAAGCTGATCGGCGTGGTGACCGGGCTGAGCGCTAAGGCTCCGGCGGAGTTTGAGGCGCGGTATCTGGAGGCGGTGCTGGACGAGGAGCCGCTGCTGAGCGAGCCGCTGCTGGAGCTGGGCGAGTGGATGGCGCAGTACTATCTGGCTCCGCTGGGCGAGGTGCTGCGGGGGATGCTGCCGCTGATGGCCGAGGTGCGGCGGACGGTGTATTACCGGATTACGGATCTGGGGCGGGATGTGCTGGCGGAGTGTTTGGAGGGGGAGGATGTGGATTCCCAGGTCTCAAAATCGAGACCTGGGCCACCCGGAGTTGGTTTTGGGATTAAGGCAGGCGCGAAGCGGAAGGGGAAGCTCTCGCGCGAAGAGCAGGACATGGAGCGGCGGGTGCTGGAGCGGCTGGCTTCAGGGGAGCCGGTGAAGGTTTCCACGCTGCGCACGGCGACGGCGGCTACGCTGCCGGTGCTGGCGGGGCTGCTGCGCAAGAAGTGGATTGCGCGCGAGACGGCGGCCGCGGAACGCGATGCGCGGCGGATGGAGCGGTTTGCGGTGCTGATTCCGGAGGCGCGGCTGCCGGCGCTGACGGAGAAGCAGCAGGCGATTCTGGCGGAGCTGGCGGCTTGCGGCGGCGAGCTGCCGCTGGCGGAGTTGCGGCGGAAGGATCTGCCTTCTTCGACACTGCAGACGCTGGTGCGGCGGGGGCTGGTGCGGATCGACGAGCGGCCGGCGGCGTTTCGTCTGGGCGGGTTGCAAGGGCAGGTTGGGCCGCTGCGACTGAACGAACCGCAGATGGAGGCGCTGGCGAGCGTGGCGTCGGCGCTGGGCGGCTTTCATCCGTTTCTGCTGCATGGAGTGACGGGATCGGGCAAGACGGCGGTTTATCTGGCGGCGATGCAGAGGGCGCTGGACCGGGGGCTGTCGTCGATCCTGCTGGTGCCGGAGATTGGGCTGACGCCGCAGACGGCGGGGCTGCTGGACGCGGCCTTTGGAGACAAAGTGGCGCTGCTGCATTCGGCGCTTGACGCCGGAGGAGCGCAGCGAGCAGTGGCGGCGGATCCGGCGGGGCGATGCGCCGATTGTGGTGGGGACGCGGTCGGCGATCTTTGCGCCGGCGCCGAATCTGGGGCTGATTCTGGTGGACGAGGAGCACGACCAGAGCTACAAGCAGGAGGAGACGCCGCGCTACAACGCGCGCGATGTGGCCGTGATGCGGGCCAAGCTGGAAGGCGCGGTGGTGGTGATGGGTTCGGCGACGCCGTCGCTGGAGAGCTGGCAGAATTCGGCGCAGGGCAAGTACCAGCGCATCGAGATGACGCGAGCGGGTGATGAACCGGCCGCTGCCAGAGGTCGAGCTGATCGACATGCGGCGGGAGTTCCAGGAGACGGGCGAGGAGCAGCTTTTTTCGCGGGCGCTGGTCGAGCAGACGCGGCTGGCACTGGATCGCGGAGAGCAGGCGCTGATCCTGCTGAACCGGCGCGGCTACTCGTTTGCGGTGATCTGCCGGGCGTGCGGAGAGAAGCTGGAGTGCGAGAACTGCGCCATTTCGCTGACGCATCACAAGCCGATGGGCGACGACGATGCGGGCGTGGCGCGCGCGGGGCAGCGGCTGGAGTGCCACTACTGCGGATATCGGCGGACGGTGCCGGCGCGCTGCCCGAAGTGCGACAGCGAGCACCTGTACTATCTGGGCGCGGGGTCGCAGCAGGGCGAGGAGCGGCTGGGGGAGATTTTTCCGACGGCGCGGATCGGGCGCATGGATCGCGATACGGTGCGCGGGCGGGACGATCTGGAGCGGCTGCTGGCGCGGCTGCATTCGGGCGAGATCAATCTGCTGGTGGGCACGCAGATGATCGCCAAGGGACACGACATTCACGGCATTACGCTGGTGGGCGTGGTGGGCTGCGATCATGCGCTTTCGATGCCGGACTTTCGCGCGGCCGAGCGGGTGTTTCAGCTGATGACGCAGGTTTCGGGCGGGCGGGGCGCGGCGAGCTGCCGGGGCGCGTGGTGGTGCAGACCTACTATCCGGACCACTACGCGATCTTGGCCGCGAGCAGGCACGACTACGCGAAGTTCGTCGAGCAGGAGCTGAAGTACCGGCGCTGGATGCACTATCCGCCGTTTGGCGTGCTGGCCAATGTGCTGGTGCAGTCGGAGAAGCTGGAGGAAGCGGCGGGCTGGTCGGCAGTGCTGGGCAAGTGGTTCGAGAGAGCTGCGCCGGAGGGCGTGCGCGTGCTGGGGCCCTGCACGGCGCCGATTGCGCGCATCAAGGGCGTCTACCGCTTTCACCTGATTCTGAAGGCTGCTTCGCGCAAGGCGCTGAATGCGGCGCTGCGCGGAATGCTGGCGCATGCGGATGAGGCGGGCGTTCCGCGGCGGAATCTGGTGGTGGATGTGGATGCGCTTCGGCTGATGTAAGCCGCAGCGCATCTCGATCTAAAGACTCGGGGTCTCGACCTTTATGCCTCTGATCAAGAGCCAAAGGCCAACCGACAACTCCGCGACGAGGATAGGCAGCCAGCCAAACTGCAGAATTCCAGCGTGCGAAGGTGAAACAAGCGCTCCAAGACTGACGATCGGCACCAGGAGGGAGGCAAAAAAGCCCAATGCCGACAAGGCCTTCGGGATATAAGTCGATTTCAGAAACAGATAAAAGAACAGAATGGATCCAAAGCCGAAGAATATCGCGGCGATGCTGGAGGCAGAAGCCCAGATGGAATGCATGCCAACAAGAGCCTGCAACTGTTTTGCGTCAAACGCACTTGTGTAATTGGGGCCCAAATACAGGTTCAGGACAATGAAGTTGATAAAGCTCTGGGATACGGCCGCCGTTGACTCGACCAATCGAAAGAGCAAGGCAAGCAGCGCAAGGTTCTCGTTGATCGGCTTGACAACGACATAAAGCCCCATTGCGAGAAGCACTGTACCGAGGCTGCCGGCCAACCCACCGCACAATCCGATGCGGTAGAGCAACTCAGAGGCCATGATGTTGTGAGCGGTCCCGGCGAAATCCCCAGGAACGTTGAAGCGAGACGTAATCCACATCCCCGACAGGTCGGCAGCAATGACAAATAGATACATCAAGCCCGCAAGCCGAGCATAGTTGATCTGTGATTTAGTGCTGGTTGAAACAGTCATCTCGTTCTCCCTTCAAAACCGCATGACGGTAAGCTGGGCGTTTCCGGGCGGAGATTGGTATTCGTTCCCGAATGGCCGGCACGGCTTTGACTCCCCATGTCAGATTTGGCAGAAGTTCCGTCCAGACGAGAAGTTAGGCCTCATATTCTGGAACAAGAGCAAAACTGCGCCGGTTCCCCCTTGCGCCGCAAAAAGGGTTGATATGCAGCAAGCGTATCAGGAAGTTGTGCGGGCGGAGAAGTGAGATCGCGGTTTCGACGCCAATGAGGTCCGGCGGGAGATTGCCCTTATCGATGCGAAAACCTCGACGGCAGTCTCATGAAGGTGCGAAGCAGGCGGACATAAACCGAATAGCAGGTTGGATGAGAGAGAGCGATCCCCAGAGAGATGGTTGCCCGGTCCAGACAATCTTCGAGACAGGCGTCGTGCAAGCGGGTGGAAAAAGATTGGCCAGCTCAGCAGGGCCGGTCCTGTTGCGTTCATCTCGATTACGTGGCGCAATACGGCGCACCCCTGCCGATCCTCGACATCAAAGCGGTGGGTTCCGTTGAAGCCACGCGGGGCTGTGAAGCGAAAGACGACCGAATGGCCTGGCCGGTATTCTTCGACCGAGTAGCGAACAGGTCCGTGTCCGCCAACGGCGCCCACAGACAGGGGCCGGTCGAAGCGCATCGGCGGCCATTTGTCGCGCGGCCACAGACGATCATCGTGGCTGGCAAGGGAATCTATCAGCGCGCCGACGGTGGCCGGGGGGAGTGTGAAGCGGCGCTCGTGCACATTTCGAACTTGCATGGAATGAAGGCGCGATCTTTCTTCGGCCGAAAGCTATTTGGCCGGCGTGCCAGTCTCCAGTACATGCAGTTCTTTGCCGGGCTTGAAGCGCACGGCTTTGCCGGGGGTGATGCTGACCTCGGTGCCGGTGCGGGGGTTGCGGCCTATGCCGGTCTTGCGGGCCCGGACGCTGAAGACGCCGAAGCCGCGCAGTTCGATGCGCTCACCGGCGGTGAGAGCCTGCTTGAGGCCCTCGAAGACGGTGTCCACGGCAGCCTCTGCCTTGGCGCGGGAGAGGCCCGTGCGGTCAATCACATGATGGACGATGTCTTGTTTAATCAAAGGGGATACCTCGCTGGCCTGTTGGGATGACTGTACTACGACCTACGCTAGTGATGGTACAGGTTTTAGATCGATTGTGGAACTGCCAGATGCCAAAAAATCGCCGGGCCGGTCTTTTTTTGTGGTCAAGAGCCGGCACTTGAACGGATTCAAGGAGATGGAACGCCGAATCACGTACCGAATTTTGAGATTCGCTGTGCGATTCCGTAAGATCGTCTGCGAAGGTTTTTTCTGAGGTCCCAATGAACTCAGATCATGGCGTGAGCCAGGCCGGGAAAGGGCGCACATGTCGATTCAGAGCGACCGTTGGATCAGGGAGCAGGCCATCCGGCACGGCATGATCGAGCCCTTCAGCGAAAAGCAGGTGGCTAACGGTGTGATCTCCTATGGACTCTCCTCGTACGGCTACGATCTCCGGGTCTCGGACGAATTCAAGATTTTCACCAACGTGAACAGCGCGATCATCGACCCCAAGGCCTTCGACGAGCGGTCGTTTGTTTCGGTGCAGGCGGAGTCGGTGATTGTGCCGCCGAATTCGTTTGCGCTGGCCCGTTCTGTAGAATACTTTCGTATCCCCAGAGATGTATTGACGATCTGCGTAGGAAAGTCGACCTATGCGCGTTGCGGGATTATTGTGAACGTGACGCCATTCGAGCCGGAGTGGGAGGGATTCGCAACACTGGAAATCTCCAACACCACGCCGCTACCGGCCAAGGTCTACGCCAACGAAGGGCTTTGCCAGATTCTGTTTTTCCGCTCCGACGAGCCCTGCGAGGTGAGCTATGCCGACCGCAAGGGCAAGTATCAAGGACAACAGGGGATTGTTCTTCCAAAGCTCTAGAACTGGTTGCATCAATCCCGTTCGCAAGCGAGAGAACATCCGTCAGGGGCTAAAGCCCGCAGTTTTATTGATCTTTTGTGGCACGACTGAAGTCGTGCCCGTTCAAAGTACGCTTATGCAACCAGTTCCAAGGGCCTTTTGGGGAAGACCGTTTGGGCTGATGGGGAGAGATTCGGATTGTGTTGCGCGACGATGCCGAGCGCTCTGCTTGACGCGTCCGGGGCCCAGTCCTCCTGCATTTTGCCGGGAGGCGCTTTATGTGTTCGATCCAAAGACCTGAACCAATTCGCGTGGGGGTGCTTACCGATGAGCCGCTGCGCCTGGAAGGCATCGCCAGTATCTTCGACGATATGTCTGGCGAGGGCCACGCTCCGCTTACGCCGGTCTTCGGGAAGATGGAAGAACTGCTTTCGGATACGGCCCTGGGGTTTATGGTCGTGGACCTGCACTCTTCCGAAAGTGGGATGAGGATACTTGAAACAATTCGCCGCAGACGTCCCGGCCTGCGTTCGATCGTGATTGGCCCGGAGGGAGACGACAAACTGATTCTGGACTCGATCATGGCCGGGGCTCGCGCCTACCTCGATTTGACGGCCAGCCCGCGCGTCGTTCGTCAGGCCGTGGAAGAGGTCACCAACGGTTCCATCTGGGCTCCGCGGAGGCTTCTCTCTCGCTTGATCGACCAACTGCTTGGAGTGCCCGATATCAGCTACACCAACGATCCTCCTAGGCTGACCGAGCGAGAGCAGCAGGTGCTGGAGCTGATTCTCATGGCTCGCTCAAATCGCGAGATCGCCAGCGAGTTAGGGATAGAGGAGCGTACAGTGCAGGGTCATGTCGGCCGGTTACTGCGGAAGACGGGCGCGGACAATCGGATCAATCTCCTGATGCGCTCATCGAATCCCGATCTGCTGAAGGCCGCCGGCATCGAAGACCGGCGCCAGGTGGATCGCCGCCGGAGCGATCGCCGCCAGAGTTCGAGAGCGGTCTCAAGGGGAGTTACTGATTAGTAAACACGTCTAGTTACTTATGTCTACACTCCATATGTAATCTTGTGACAATCCCTGTTTTTCCACAAACTGATTTACAGAAACAACGCAGATCTGGGGAAAGGAGTTCCCAGGCAGCATGTTTCCCATGATGCCTGGGAACTCCTCTTTTTTTTGAACAGCGCGAACCCTGTCTTGCGGTTTAAAACTTCCGCCCTCCCCTCCCACATTTGGGCGCGTATAGAGCCGGTTGATGCGACCGGACGCCGAGCTGCGTAATGGTCCCCAGTACGACCGCGTTCGGGCATTGGCATCCGGCCGGCACCCATTTACTGATGAGTAAACAATATGATTACTTTTATCTATGCTCCTTTCGTAACCTGCGACCCGAGCGGTATTGACCATATTTAGAGGACGCGTTCCCCGCAGAATGGTTCACTGAAGGAACATTGATCTGGGGAAGGGAGCTCCTGACGGCATGCCCCCCAATGGCGTGCCCGGGAGCTCCCACTTTTCCAGTCCTTTTATCACCAACTCGGCCCATCGCTCTGGATTTTCAGTCCTCTCCGACCACGCTTTCATCGAATCATCCGAGCCAGATCATGCGGTTTCCATGCTTGGCTGCCATGAGATTGTGGATGCGCGCCGGGGTCCGCATGTTGTAGGCTGTCTTTGGGATAGCCTTGCGCTGGAGGCCGGCGAAAGACAAGGATCTCGCAGATTTCAGGGAGCCGATACCCGCGATGCATACGCAGGAGGCTCCGTCTCACAATTTCCTCAACCATAACGTCTAAGCGAACATGACTCAACCGGGACAACTCAACAACCCCCGCCGCCAGAGAGCCGCGGAGTAGAAAGGACACGGATATGAAGAAGATACTTGCTTCGATCTGCATCTGTTTCATGGCTTCAACGGCCGCCTTCGCTGGATCTTCGAAGGAGGATTTACAGTCGCGAGTCGACGCCGCCAAGGTAGTGCTGGACCAGATCATGGCGGCGGAGGACCATAGCATTCCCTTGAACATCCTGGAGTCGGCCACCTGCGTCGGCGTGGTGCCTGGAATGCTCAAGGGAGCTTTCGTGTTCGGAGGTCAATACGGCCAGGGTGTTGTGACTTGCCGTACGGGGCATGGCTGGAGCGCGCCGGTCTTCATTCGCATGGCTGGCGGGTCTTTCGGCTTTCAAATCGGCGGTCAATCGACTGATCTGGTGCTGGTGGCGGTGAACGATCGCGGCTTCCAGGATCTGCTGAAGAACAAGTTCAAGATCGGCGGAGATGCTTCTGCCGCGGCGGGTCCGGTGGGCCGCGCCGGCCAGGCCTCGACCGATTGGAAGATGAATGCCGAGCTGCTCAGCTATTCGCGCAATAAGGGAGTCTTTGCCGGCATCAGCCTTGACGGCACCAGCGTGAGCCAGAACCGCGAGGACACGGAAATCTACTATGGCGAGGCGCATACCTTCGAATCGATTCTGAAGGGCAACGTGGGTGTTCCAGGAGGCGCGGTGCCTTTTGTCAGCGACGTGGCGCACTACTTTGTCGAAGCCAAGAAGCACTGATCAGGGCAGGTCAAGAGGCATAGAAGCAAAGAGGGGCCACCCGGCGACGGGCAGGCCCCTCTTTTGCATTGTGGCGGAAAAATCCGCTACGGGGGGCTAAACTTGACGTTAGCCTTCTAGCGATGCGAGAGAACCTCGAATTCTGGCTTGTACTGATCGTGGCGCGCACCCTTGGGTGGCTGCCGCGCGGGCTGGCGCGTCGGGTGGCAGACGGAATCGCCTGGGGCGTCTATCGGAGCTTTGGCCGGTTGCGCAGTGTGGGCCAACGCAACCTGGAAATGGCTTTGCCCGAGCTATCACCGGAAGAACGGGACGAGACTCTGCGCGGCGTCTTCCGGCATCTTGGCTGGCAGCTAGTCGAGTTCTGCCGCATGGCCCGCTACACGCCCGAGAATACTTCCAACTGGATGCGGACTGAGGGCCTGAATCACTATCAGGCTGCGAAGTTGCGCGGCAAAGGCGTTCTGATCGTAACCGGGCACCTGGGGGCGTGGGAGCTTTCGAGTTTCTATCACTCGCTGATGGGGCATCCGATGAGCATGGTCATCCGCCGTCTCGATAACCGGCGGCTGGACGAGTTTGTGAATGGGATTCGGTGCATGCACGGCAACCGAGTGCTGCATAAGGACGATTTTGCGCGCGGACTGCTGAGTTCAATGCGCAACGGCGAAACGGTCGGTATCTTGATGGATACGAATATGACGCCGCCGCAGGGCGTCTTCGTGAAGTTCTTTGGGCGGCAGGCGTGCACGGCATCGGGACTGGCGCGCGTGGCTTTGAAGACTGGCGCGGCGGTGCTGCCGGGGTTCATGGTCTGGGAGAAGGCTGAAGGGCCGCTACGTGCTGCGCTTCGGGCCGGAGCTGATGTTTGCGCGACAGCCGCGATGCCGAGGCGGACATCCTGGCTGCTACGCAGAAATGCACGAGCGCAATCGAAACCTGGATTCGGCGGTATCCTGACCAGTGGCTGTGGATTCACCGGCGCTGGAAGACGCGGCCGGAGGGTGAGCCGGGGCTGTATTGAGGAGCAACAGATGACGCTGGGCGAATTGGTGGAGAGGCTGAGCGGCAAGCTGGTCACGGGCGATCGAGCGTTGGCGGTTGAGGGTGTGAACTCCGTCGAGTCCGCTGGCGTTGCGCAACTGGTCTTTGCCGAGGATGCAGCGTCGGCGGCGAAGGCGTTGGCAAGCGGTGCTGGCGCGGTTGTGCTGCGTGGCGGGCTTGTCGGAGCGTATGCGGAGGACAAGTGCATTGTCGAGGCCGATCAGCCACGGTTGTGGTTTGCGCGCGCGGCGAAACTGCTTGCACCTCCACTACTCGCAACCGGAGTTCATCCTGCGGCCGTCGTTGGTGCAAGTGTCCAGCTTGGCGAAGGCGTCGAGCGTCGGCGCTTGCGCGGTGATCGGCGAAGACGCCAGTATTGGCGCGGGAACGCGGATCGAGGCTGGGGCTGTGATTGGCGAGGGCGTCCGTATTGGCAGCGACTGCCGCATCTATCCGCGCGTTGTGCTTTATCCGGGAACCACACTGGGTAATCGCGTGATTGTTCATGCCGGAGCGGTGCTGGGTGCGGATGGCTTTGGCTATGTGCGGGACAAAACGACCGGCGCTTACACGCAATTTCCGCAGCAGGGAACACTGGTGATCGAGGACGATGTGGAGATTGGGGCGAATACAACGATCGATCGCGGGGCGCTGAAAGAGACACGAATTGGCCGGGGAACCAAGACCGATAACCTGGTCCACGTCGGCCATAACTGCGAGATCGGTGAAGACGTGATCCTGGTGACCGGGGTGGGCATCAGCGGCTCTTGCACCGTCGGCAATGGCGCGGTGATCGCGGGCCAGGTGGGCATCGGCGACCACGCGCATATCGGTCCGGGCGTGATTCTGGGCGGCCAGGCCGGCGTGCTGAGCGGCAAGACAGTGACCAACGAGGGCATGGGCGTGAAGCCGGGGACCGTGCTGTGGGGCACGCCGGCACGCCCGCTGATGCAGGTTCTGCGCGAACAGGCCGTTCTCACGAGACTGGCGAAGGGGAGAAAGAAGGGACAGGGAATAGGGAATAGGGAATAGAACACGGGTTTGGCGGTTATCGTGATGGGCTGAGTATTGACTAATCTTTAGAAAGGCTTTTCGCCGAGGAAGGGTTCGGGCTTGAGGGAGCCATCGCGTTGCTTGACGAGCATTTGGACCTTGCCTTCGGCGGCTTCTAGCTCGGCCTTGCAGGCGGCGGAGAGGCCTACGCCTTCCTCGAAGAGCTTGAGCGAGTCCTCAAGCGCGAGGTCGCCCTTTTCGAGTTGATCGACGATGGTTTCGAGTTTCTTGAGCGATTCTTCAAACGAGGGCATGGCGGTTGCTCCGTGCGATGGGGAAGTCTACGAAGACCAGTTTAACTTATCCGGTTGATAGCCGGAGAGGTTGCCGCGAGAGCGCCAGTGCATTAACATCGCAAGTTCAAGAACGGCGAGCGACTAGAAAGATGCCCCAGGCATGAGCTTTTTCTTCGCCGTCTTCAGATGTGAGGCTGGCCTCGGCCAGTATGCGGTTCCTCGCGGAGCTGACTACCCATCCGCTAACAAGGGCTATGTCACCGACGCACAGTTTTTTGCGAAAGCGAACCCTCAGCTCGGCGGTGAATGCCTCGTCGCCGCCGGAGTGAATGGCTTTGGACATGGCCTCATCGAGAACGGAAGAGATGATTCCGCCATGAATGACGCCCTTGTAACTCTCCCATCCGGCAGAGGGAACCCACCGCGTTGATGCCCGGCGATCCTCGGCTAGAAAGGCAAGTTGAAGGCCGTTGGGGTTCTCTTCGCCGCAGACGAAACATGCGGGATTCAAAGCTTCGGCGAGGGGCTGAGGTTGCACGGATTGTTGTTCCGTTTCGATTACTTCACTCTCCATCACTTGTCATCCTTTGTTATCCGCGACGCGAGTTGTTTCGCGGGAGAACTCGATCATCGCTTTGCCAAGCGAATCGAGAAGGTGGGCCCATTCCCGCAGATGCACATGACCTGCGCGGGTCAGGGAGTAGATGCGGCGGGCCGGGCCGTCGCCAGCGGCCCAGGTGGAGGAGACGTAGCCGTTCGCCTCAAGGGTGCGAAGGGTGCGATAGAGGGCAGCACCCTCGATTGTGGCGTCGGTCAGTGCATAGCGGACAAGAGATTCGGCAATTTCATATCCGTAGGATTTCTTTTTGTCCTTGAGAATACGAAGTACGACTGGCTCGATGAAGCGCGAGACGTTGCCCATCGCGCAGGTGCAGGGGCGGCCTCCGGCGTCTTGCTTGCAGCGGCGGCGGCCGGTTTCGGGGGCCGCGACGTGAGCGGGCGATTGGGGATTAAGACTTGGCTGCATATTGGCTACGATTCGCTCTTGTGATAATCGAGGGCGGCGCTACGCTTGGCGAGAGCCTCCGGTAGGTGTATATTACACCTATACTGCCGGATTGGAGTTCAACAAATCTAGGCGGCGATAAATCAGGTCTATCGAAACGAGGAGCGTCATGAGCAAAGTTGGAGTGATGATGACAGCGGATCGCGCTGACCAGCCGATGTCTGCGCATTTTGGCAAGGCCGAATGGATGATGGTGGCTGACACGGAGAATCAGGCCGTCGAATTCGTGAAGAACGACGTCTCGAATGGCAGAGGGGCCGCGGAAATTGCTGTCCGCCAGGGTTGCACCGACATGATTGTCTCTGATATTGGCGATGGCGCCTTAAGGCATTTGCAGACGGCACGTATTCGTGCATGGGCTGTGCCGAGGATTGTTGCCGGAAGCGAAGCACTTCAAATGTTCAAGGAAGGGCAATTAACCGATGTACCTCCTGCGCGTGCGGCGGAGGGACATGGCGGAGGCCACGGATGCTGCTGTGCAAATCGACGCGGCTCTGAAGCTACAACCTGTTGCGGCAGTTAAGGTTCCAGCCTGGTGGGACTCGGCTTTGCACTTCGCCTGACATTTATCGAGGAGTTTGCTCTGGGGGCGTGGTGCATCTGCTGCGTAACCTCGCAGGTACTGATCGCGCTGATCGCACTGCTGTCTCTGGCTGGTTTACGGCGGAATATCTTGCGCTGAAGCGGGCTTGCCGGGCGGCGTGAATATTTTCACTAGATGAATATCAATCTTGCTCCGGCATTTCGCTGGGAGACGCGGAAAGACAGGTCGAAGGATTCAAAAGTATTCCGCAGGGGCTAAAGCCTGGGCTGATTTGGAGGCCTTTGCGGCACCCATTCGGCTTCGCTCAGGGCAGGCTCTGAAGTCGTGCCCTGACGCTTCACGCTGTTCCAAATGAGTTTTTCTGCAAACTGAAAAGTCGTGCCCGGTTGAAAGACGGTAGCGCGTTAGACTCTTCAACCACTCGCCTGAGCAAGATTGATATTCATCTTCCGAAAAATGCTCTATGCTTGGCGGAAGACAGACGGCAATCAATCCCAAGGCAATTGCATGAACACAATCGAAATCCTGAGGCTGATTCGTTCCGCCCCGAGGCTGACGGATTCGGCAAACACGTCTTCCCAGGATTCCGCTTCGCTCCATCCGGGGCTATTCTCAATGCGTCCCTCCGGGACGAGATAGGGCGTGACTGGCTGGCCGGTGGAAAGAAAACAGTTCTGACAACACTATTGGTTCCAGCGATGCCCTCGAATCAAACCGACTGGGGTTGTGAGGCTTTCGCCGATTTTGCTGATGCGGTGACTTTTTTGGCCGGCATCTTGGCTGGCTGCGCCTTGGGAATGGCGTCCAGTTCCGCCTTGCCTTCGGCCAGCTGCATCAGAAACTCCTGGCTCGAAAAGGGCGGCGTCCTTCAGCAGCTTGCTGGCGCGCATATAGCTGCCGTCGGGCTGCTGCAGGCGCGCCTTGACCGTGTCGGCCAGGTAGGCGGGCAGAATCTCGTCGTGAATGCGCGCCATGACCGCCGGATCGCGGACCGGAAAGACCACCTCGCAGCGCTCGAAGAGATTGCGCGGCATCCAGTCGGCCGAGCCCAGGTAGATTTCGTCTTTGCCGCCGTTGGCAAAGTGGAAGATCCGCGAGTGCTCCAGGAACCGGCCGACGATCGAGCGCACGCGAATCCGCTCCGACAGCCCTTTCACGCCGGGCCGCAGAATCGAGAGGCCGCGAACGATCAGGTCGATCTTCGACGCCCGCCTGCGAGGCCTGGTAGAGCGCCTCGATCACCGAGGGCTCCAGCAGCGCATTCATCTTGGCCACGATGTGCGCCGGCCGCCCGGCCTGCGCGTGCTCCTGTTCGCGGCGAATCAGGCGCAGAAAACTCTCCGCCATGGTCAGCGGCGCCACCAGCAGCGGGCTGTAATCGTCCATCTCGGCGTGCGCGGTCAGGTAGTTGAAGACCATGTGCACGCGCTCGGTAATCTGCGGATCGCAGGTCAGCAGGCTCAGGTCGGTGTAGAAGCGCGCGGTCACGGGATTGTAGTTGCCGGTGCCCAGATGGCAGTAGCGGCGGGTCACGCCGTCCTCGTCGCGGCGCACCAGCATGGCCAGCTTGCAATGCGTCTTGAGGCCGACCACGCCGTGAAAGACCTGCACGCCCGCGTCTTCCATGCTGCGCGCCCAGCGAATATTCGAGGCCTCGTCGAAGCGCGCCATCAGCTCCACCACCACCGTCGCCTCCTTGGTCGCGCGCGGCCTCGGTCAGCGCCTGAAACATCGGCGAGTCGCTGGCTGGTGCGGTAAAGCGTCTGCTTCATCGTCACCACGGCCGGATCCTGCGCGCCCTGCTGGATAAACTCCACCACCGGATCGTAGGAGTCGTAAGGATGGTGCAGCAGAATGTCGCGCTGCCGCAGCTCGTCGAAGATGCCGGTCGACTTGCGGCTCAGCATGCAGCGGCTTGGGCGTGAAGGGCTGGAAACTTCAGATCGGGCCGCTGCACGTCGCCGTAGAAGAACATCAGCCGCGACAGATTCACCGGGCCGTCGCCGCGAAATACCTGGTCCTCTTCGAGCTCGAAGTTCACGCGCAGCCGCTCGACGATCTCCGGATCGGCGCCGGTTTCGATCTCCAGCCGCACCGCATCGCCCTTGCGGCGGTTGTGCAGCTCCACGCGGATGCGTCTCCAGCAGCGAGCGCGCTTCTTCCTCCTCGAAGTAGAGATTCGAATTGCGCGTCACGCGGAACGCCGCGCGAGCCAGCACTTCATAGCCGCGATACATGCCGGCCAGATGCTGCGCGATCAGGTCCTGCAGCAGCAGGTAGTCGTAGCGCCGTCGGCCGCAGGGCAGGCGCACGAACCGCGGCAGCGCGCGCGGCACCGTCACCACGCCCAGCACCTGCGGGCCCGAGCTGCGCCGCTTGGCCGCAGCAGCAGCGCCAGGCACAGAGCCTTGTTCAGTACGCGCGGAAACGGATGCGCCGGGTCGATCGAGATCGGCGTCAGCAGCGGATCGACCTCGCGCTGAAAGTAGCCCTGCGCGTAAGCGCGGGCCTCCTCGTCCAGCTCCTCCCACTCGAGCAGCCGGACGCCGCTGCTTGCGCAACTCGGGCAGCAGTTGCTTGTTCCAGCAGTGGTACTGCGCGGCCACAAAGCTGTGAATATCGGCCGTCAGCACGGCCAGCGATTCGTCGGGCCGCAGCCCGTCGTAGCCCGGCTCGCGGTAGCCGTCCTCAATGCGCTGCATCAGCCCGGCCTGCCGCACTTCGACGTATTCGTCGAGGTTGGAGCCGGTGATGGCCAGGAACTTCACCCGCTCCAGCAGCGGGTTTGCCGGGTCCTCGGCCTCTTCAAGCACACGCCGGTTGAACTGCATCCAGGAGTGGTCCCGGCCGTTGAAGAGCTTTTGTTTCTGTGTGTTCCGTGCCATTGAATCCGTTCTTTGCGCCGTGTTGGCAGTCTACGCCGTTTTCACGGAAAACTGAAGATTGCCTTGAGCAGAGGTGAAGACAGCCATCGATCCATGCATACCGGATCGGGCGGCACACTAACGTTAAGGTTCTGCGAATTGGGAGGGAATCGACTCCGTCAGGGGCTGGTCCCGTGACCTCATCGTTATCGGACATCCAGAAAGAGCTGATCTCAAACCAGTTGGGTAGTATGGATGCATGAGGCGCAAGACTCTGGAGGCGGTAGTGTGTCTGGGGATGACTGCGTGGGCGAGTGCATTTGCCCAGAGCGGCAAACCAGCGGCTGCGCCGGCGCAGGCGCCGAAGATTGAGCCGGTCCGAAAGTCGAGAGTTCCGCTGCTTGCCGAAGCGCTGAAGCTCTCCGATTTCGCTGGCATGGAGCCGCGGCCGGAGCTTAAAGAAAAGCTGCTTCACATCTCCGGCTTTATTCAAAACTCACCGCACGACGGCCAGCCGGCAACCGAAGAGACCGAAGTCTGGCTGGGATATACCAAGAGCGCCTTCTATCTTGTCTTCGTTTGCCGCGACCATCATCCTGAGCAGATTCGCGGACACCTCGCTCGCCGCGAAAATGTGCTCAACGACGACAATGTCTCGGTGCTCTTCGACCCTTTCCAGGACCGGCGCAAGGGCGTGCTCTTCAAGGTGAATCCGGCAGGGGTACAAGCCGACGCGGCCTGGGATGACAATAACAACAACAACGGTCCGGATTACAGCTACGACCAGGTTTGGGACTCGGAGGGACAAGTAACTCCTGAAGGGTGGATGGCGCTCGTGGCCATTCCCTTTCGCAGCCTGCGTTTTCGTCACCGGCGGCTCCGACTGGGGTGTGGTCTTCATGCGCAGCTTCCCCCGCAATAGCGAGGTGGACTATTGGCCGCGCGTTTCAACCAACATCACCGGCGTCCTCAGCCAGGAGGGAACGCTGCAGCGGCATTGAGGGTGTAACCGGCTCGCATAATGTGCAGATCAATCCGTATGCCCTGGCGCAGAACGAGCGAACCCTCGAGACTATAGATCCGCACAATCCCTATTGGAGTTCACGCCACGTTGAGGGCACGGCAGGCGGCGAGCTCAAGGCGATTCTCAAAGACCGCATCGTCTTTGATGCGACCGTCAACCCCGACTTCAGCAACATCGAGTCCGATCAGCCGCAGTTCACCGTCAATCAGCGCTATCCGGTCTATTACCCCGAGCTTCGTCCCTTCTTTCTTGAGAACGCCAACTACCTCTCCACGCCGATTTTTCTGGTTTATACGCGCAACATCGTGCATCCGGAGTATGGCGTGCGCGTCACGGGCAAAATCGACCACACCAACATCGGCCTCTTTGCTATCGACGATCGCGAGCCGGGCCAGACCGTGGCGCCATGGCGATCCGCTCTACAACCGGCGCGCAAAATTTGTGGTGGGACGCGTCTCCCAGGATCTCGGCAAGGGTTCGAGCATAGGCGCCATCTATACCGACGAAGAGTTCGGCGGGGGATGGAACCGCATCGGGGGCCTCGACTTCACCTGGAGAATGACCAACAAATGGACGGCTTATGGGCAGATGGTCGAGAGCTCGACCAAAGGCACCGTCGACAGCGGCAAGCCCCCGACCTATTCCGCCGGCCCTGCGAGTTATATCGAATTCCGGCGATCAGGACACGCATTCACCCTGGATTCGACCTATCAGGATTTCAGCACCGGCTTCAAAACCGATCTGGGCTTTATCCAGTCCTCCAATTTCCGCAATGACCAGACTTACATCAGCTATACATGGTTTCCGAAGCACAGAACGATCCAAAGCTGGGGGCTGGAGTCGAACCAGAACGTCGCCTTCGATCATCGAGGCAACCGCGTCTTCCGCTACTCAAACGTCGATATTTACGTGGCTCTGCCACGTAAAATCGTGCTCGCGCCCATCGTCGCCAACAACTCCGACACAGTCGGACCGCCCGGCTATCCTGTCCTGACCGAGTACAAAAACTTCACCGAAAACTCCGGCGGGTTCGTCGCGCGAGGCGCCCCGTTTCCTCAGCTTAATTACAATATCCAGGCCTTCCGCAGCGGCAATGTCAACTACTATCCGGCGGCCGGCATGTCGCCATTTCTGCTCAACCAGGAATGGGTGCAGGCACTATTTACGGTGCAGCCTATTCGGCAGCTCACCGCCGACAGTGTCTATCTGCTTGACCGCGATCATGCGGTGGCCGGCGGAGCCTTCGTCTACGAAAGCCAGACCCTCAGAACCAAGGTTAACTATCAGTTCACGCCGGCGCTCTCGGCTCGCGTCATAGTGGAGTACGATTCGACGCTGGCAAATCCCGCCCAGACAACATTGAAGCGGACCAAGCAGGTCGGCACCGAGGCGCTTTTCACCTGGCTGCCTGCATCCTGGCACGGCCATCTATATCGGCTATAACAACGACCTGCAAAACCTTGACCGCGCGTTTTGCAATCGCCTGCCAGGCGGAGCATGCGATCCCAACAATACAGTTGCGCCGCGGGGGCCGCACCTGCTGAACGATGGCCGCCAGATCTTCATCAAAGCATCGTATCTATTCCGCTTTTAGAGCCTTTTCAGCCCGGCAGAGCATACCGAACCCGCCTCGCCTGTAGAATGGAACCATGATTCTGGAGAGCTTTCCCGTCGGCTTGCTTGCCTGCAACTGCACGCTGCTGGGCGACCCCGACGCTGGCGAAGCTATCGTCATTGATCCCGGAGACGAGGTCGCCAGAATTCATGGCCGCCTCACCGAACTCGGCCTCAAGCTCAAGCAGATCCTCGTCACCCACGCGCACATCGATCACGTAGGCGGCGCGCTTCGTCTCAAGCAGCTTACAGGCGCGCCGATTCTGCTGAATGAGAACGACCTTCCGCTCCTGAAGATGATGGATCAGCAGGCAGGATGGATCGGCATTGATACGCCTGAGACCGCTCCGCCCGACGAGTTCCTGGTCGACAGCCAGATTGTGGGCCTCGAACGCTACCCGGCGCAGGTTTTGCATACACCCGGTCATACGCAAGGGTCGATTTGCCTCCACTTCGCGCCGCTCAAACTGTTGGTGGCTGGAGACACGCTCTTTGCCGGCAGCATCGGGCGCACCGATCTGCCCGGCGGCGATTATGAGCAGATCATCGAATCCATCCAGAGCCGCCTGCTCGCGCTGCCCGACGAGACTCGCGTCCTTGCCGGCCATGGACCCGAGACGACCATTGGCGTGGAACGCAGAGTCAACCCGTTCCTGCGATGACAATCAGTTGGAAGCGCTCAATCGAGAGCTGTGGTCTCAGCGTTAATCCTCGCGCAAGATTGTCTTCTGCTCGCTGATATGCGTCAGAACCTGACTGAAGAGGCTGCGGAAAAACCTCTGGTTCCAGCCCGATTTCATCCTGGAGCCGTTTTTTCGCGCTTTGAGTCCTGTTTGCCGCAGTTTCATTCGTTTCGTTTTGCGTCTGCAGGCCGGTTTGCCGGCATCCAGACACACTTCGGCCCTATGCGGCCAGCGCTTGAATCGGAATCAGCCTTCGCATGCGCACCAGGTTATAGGCGGCGATAGTCAGCCGATAGAACCAGTCCACCCGTTTGAGCCCGCGCAGCTTCACCTGCCGCAGCGGACCGGTCCAGCTTGCTCCAGCCAAAGACGCGCTCGATCAACTTGCGCTTGCGCTGGCTGATGGAGCGCCGCTCGTCGCCACGCTCGGCAGTCGTTCAGGCTGTTTTTGCCCAGGTTGCCCTGCACATACTCCGCACATGCGGCGCCACTTCGCGATCTCTCAGTGCCTGCACAAAACTCTCTTCCTGATACTGCGTGTCCGCGCCCAGCGTGATCTTCTGCTCTGCCTTGCGCTTTTCCTTCGGCTGAACCGTGCGGTCCAGCAACTTCAGCGCCGCTTCGCGCTCGCCCACCGTGGCCGCCTGGCTGGCCTCGGCCGCAACCACCAGCCCGTTGCGGTTCTCCATCAATGCGTGCCCCTGATAGCCGGCACCGCCTTGTCCGCCGTGGCCTTCTTGTACAAACGCGCATCCGGGTCGGTCTTCGACTCCACCTTGTCGCGCAAAAGCACCTCGCCCTTGCTGGCCTGAGCCGCTGCCCGGAGCAGGCGGATCAGGCTTATCCTTGAAGCTGCGCGCCGCTGCCCAGGCCTGGATCAGCGTGCCGTCCACCGTGAAATGCTCCTCGCTGAGCAGATCGTGTTCCCGCGCCTCCACCAGCACCGCCTCCAGCAACTGCTGGCTCACCGCCCCGGCAATCAGCCGCTCCCGGTTCTTGGTGAACACCGTCACGTCCCACACCGGGTCGTCCATCTCCAGACCCACAAACCAGCGAAACAGAAGGTTGTAGTTCATCTGCTCCATCAACTGCCGCTCGCTGCGGATGGAATACAACACCATCAAAAGAGTGGCCCGCAGCAGCCGCTCCGGAGCGATCGAAGGGCGCCCCGTTCTCGAATACAACTGCTCCAGTTCGTGCATCCATCCGCTCAAGCGCCCGATCCGCCAACGCCCGAATCTGACGCGCCGGATGATCGGCCGGGATCCGCTGCCCCATCGTCACATAGCTGAACATCGCTGCCTGCTGCTCGTCGTCTCCACGCATACTTCTTACTTAAATCAAAACAGAACAAAATTCCGTGACCGCCGTCAGCACAAACCGGACTTTTCTGCAGGCTTTGAAGTCGTGTCCTTTCAAAGCACATTTATGCAACCAGTTCTAGAGCGCAGTGGCTGAGGGTGTTTGGATGAAGATGTTTATCGAGCTGTCGTGTGGGATTCATCTTGCAATGCGTCCCCGGAAAAGCTGTATTCGGGCAGGAGGCCCGCCACGGCGGCCATGCGGAAGAAGCCTCTCATGGCCTCGATGCACTCTTCGTCGAGGACGTAGTGGATGTTGGTGGTGAGGTAGGCGCGGATGGTCTCTTCGGGAATTGGAATGCGGCGGGACCACTCGGCGACGAGGGCTTCGATGTTCTCAAGGCCGTGGATGCGGGATTGGTTGAAGTCGGTGGTGATGGACTCCCAGGTCTCAAAATCGAGACCTCGACCCGGCACCCGAGGTTTGGGGCGCAATGCCCCAGACGGCGGAGACGAAGGGCAGGCCGGTGAGGGCGTGCCATTCCTGAGCGAGGTCGTGGTAGACGAGGACTTCGCCGGTGCGCTCGAAGCGGTTGGCGCGCTCTTCGAGCGCCAGCAGGGCGGGATCGCCGATGAGGATGGCGGCGTCGGCTCGATCGAGCATGGCGTCCAGGTCGGCGGCCGCGGGCAGGAAGGGGACGTTCGGGTTGCCCCAGTTGCGGAAGAGGATCCGGGCGTAGGCCACGGTGGTGCGGCTGGCCGTGTCGGCGGCCACGGAGCGCAGGGTTTCAAGCGGCTGGCTGGCGCGCCGGACCAGCAGCAGGGAGCGCACACGGCCCTTGGAGGCGATGGTGCAGCCGGGCAGAATGCGCAGGCCGGGCGTGGTGGCCAGCGCGGCGATGGGGATAAGGCCGATATCGGCCGCGCCCGAAGCCAGCCGGTCGGCGCACTCCGAGGGCGTCATGCGGTCGATCTGGTAGCGCCGCGCGAGCTTGGCGTCGAGGGGCGGATGCTCGAAGTCCCACATCAGGGGCGCGGGGTTGAGGAAGCCGATGGCGGCGACGCGCAGACGGGATTGGGGCAGGGAACTCACGTCTCTTAGACTACTTCTCCAGGGCGGTGGGATCGCGCGGGAGCATCGGCGGCGACAACAGCTCCGCCTTGACTTCATCCAAGTGGAGCAGGTAACGTGGGCGAAATTACCAAAGAGCCCGGTTTGTGGTTTCCTGTGAGGAAAGCGGACTGTGCTGTTTCAGGACACACCCATCAGAATCATGAGTACACTGCCTCAAGAAACGACGACGGTTACGCCTCAACTGGATGAGGAGCGGCTGGCGTGGCTGGCGCTGGCGCTTAGCGCCGGGGCTGGGTCCGAAGCGGATTCTGGATGCGGTGAAGACGCTGGAGACGGCCGAGCCAGATTTTCGAGCTGCCGCTGACCGAGCTTGAAGGGCTGAAGTTTCCCGCGCAGGCGGCGCAGTTCATCTTCGACGGCAAGGCGCGGCAGGCGGCCGAAGAAGAGTGGGCGCGCGTGGCGGCGCAGGGGGCGACGGTGGTCACCTACGGCTGCCAGGAGTATCCGGAACGGCTGAAGGAGATCTACGATCCGCCGCCGGTGCTGTGGGTGCGCGGCGATGGCGGGCCTGCTGACGCGGCCGTCGATCGCGGTGGTGGGAACGCGGCATCCGTCGCCTTACGGATCGGGAATGGCGGAGATGCTGGCGCGCGATCTGGCGGCGCGGCGGCTGCTGATTGTGAGCGGCATGGCGCGGGGCATCGACACCTGCGCGCACAAGGGGCGCTGGCGGCGCGCATGCCCACGGTGGCGGTGTGGGGCACGGGCATCGACGTGGTCTATCCCAAGGAGAACAAGAAGCTGGCGGAGGAGATTCTGGCCGCCGGCGGAGCGATTGTGAGCGAAGTGCCGATGGGGACGTTTCCCGCGCCGCAGAATTTTCCGCGCCGCAATCGCATTCTGAGCGGGCTGAGCGTGGCGGTGCTGGTGGTGGAGGCGGCGGAGAACTCGGGAACGCGCGTGACGGCGCGCTGCGCCGCGGAGCAGAACCGCGACCTGTTCGCGGTGCCGGGCAACGTGACCAACAAAGGATCGTGGACGCCTAACACGCTGATTAAGCAGGGCGCCAAGCTGGTGGCGACCTGGGAGGATGTGTGGGAGGATCTGCCCTCGCAGGTGCGGCTGGAACTGGAGGCGGAGGCGCCGGTTGCATCCAAACCGGAGGACGACGCATCCTTATTGCCTGATCCGGTGCTGCGGCCCGAGGAGGCGATGGTGCTGGAGGTTCTGCGCGCGGACGAGACGCTGCAGATCGACGAGATTCTCGAAGCTGCTGGAGACGCAACTGACTTCTTCTGAGGTGTTTACGGCGCTGTTTGAGCTGGAGATGACGGGGCGGATGCGGCAGTTGCCGGGAAAGAACTACGTGCGCACGATGTGATGACGCTGACTCTCCGTCGCCGAGCGGCACCTGTATCCTCTGGAAACGAGTCTTACGGAGCGGCGCAATTAATCTTTGCGCTGCGATTGTCATGTCGCAGCAGGACGTGTTGCGCGCATCGGAGATGCCGGAAGATGACGTGAAGAAAATCCGACCGCGAGTGGAAACGGAGCGGTGTTCCGTGGTAGCGTCCAAGCTTCGCGGCCAATTTTCGCGAGCGAGGGAAAGAGCCGCCGGATGCGCAGGGCGCGATTCGAGAGCACTTCGCGAGTGCAAACGGAATAGACGCTGAGCCGAGTCCAACAGGCTCGGGCAGGATCGAGTGGTCGATTGGAAATAAGGATGGCAATGAGCAAATCACTGGTGATCGTCGAGTCGCCCGCCAAGGCGAAGACGATCGAGAAATATCTGGGCAAGGGCTTCGAAGTGCTGGCTTCGGTCGGGCACATCATGGACCTGCCCAAGAACGACATTGGCGTGGAGCTGGAGAATCGCACCTTCGAGCCGACGCTGATCGTGTCTCCGGGCAAAGAGAAAGTTGTGGCGCAACTGAAGAAGGCCGCGGCCAAGGCCGACGAGATCTATCTGGCGCCTGACCCGGACCGCGAAGGCGAGGCGATTGCGTATCACCTGGCGCTGCAGCTTGGGAACAACGGCCAAAGAGAGGAAGAAGATTCGCCGCGTGACCTTCAACGAGATCACGAAGAAGGCCGTGCAGGAGGCGTTCAAGCATGCGCGCGATCTCGATCAGAACCTTGTGGACGCGCAGCAGACGCGGCGCGTGCTCGACCGGCTGGTGGGCTACCAGATTTCGCCGCTGCTTGTGGGACAAGGTGCGGCGCGGGCTTGTCGGCGGGCCGCGTGCAGACGGTGGCGGTGCGGCTGATTGTGGAGCGGGAGCGGGAGATTGGCGCGTTCCAGCCGGTGGAGTACTGGACGCTGGACGCGCTGCTGCACCCGGAGAAGCAGGCGGACAAGAGCTTCAAGGCGCGCTTCGTCGGCATCGATGGCGAGCCGGCGCGCGTGGCCAACGGCAAGGACAAGGACGGGAAAGATCAGTTCATTGCCAACGCGCTGCCGGACAAGAAGTCGATGGACGAGGTGGTGGCGGCGCTCGAGAAGGCGCAGTGGTCGCTGGTTTCGGTGCAGTCGCGCGAGCAGCAGCGGAGGCCGCTGGCGCCGTTCATCACCAGCCAGTTGCAGCGGGATGCGGCCAGCAAGCTGGGCTTCAATGTGCGCCGCACCATGGGCGTGGCGCAGCGGCTCTATGAAGGCGTCGATCTCGGCGCCGAGGGCACGACCGGCCTGATCACTTATATGCGTACCGATTCGCCGCGCGTTGCGCCCGAGGCGATTGCCGGCGCGCGGGAGTGGATCGGCAAGAATTGGGCGCGCAGTATCTGCCCGCGACGCCCAACGTGTACAAGGGCAAGAAGGACGCGCAGGACGCGCACGAAGCGATCCGGCCCACGGATGCTTCGCGCACGCCGGAGTCGATTGCGCGCTATCTGAGCGACGAGCAACTGAAGCTCTACCGGCTGATCTGGCAGCGGTTTGTGGCTTCGCAGATGATGCCGGCGGTCTTCGACGTGACCACGGCGAAGATTGCCGCGGTTTCGCGAAGACCGGCAAGACCTACGACTTCCGCGTCAGCGGCTCGGTGGTGCGCTTCGACGGATTCCTGAAGGTCTACGAAGTTGCTGGAAGAGAAGAAGGACGACGACGACGAGTCGGCGAACAAGCTGCCCAACCTGGACGGCGTGAAGACGCTGGAGCTGGAGAAGCTGGAACACGAGCAGCACTTCACCCAGCCGCCGCCGCGCTACAACGAAGCTTCGCTGGTGAAGGTGCTGGAAGAGCGCGGCATCGGGCGGCCTTCGACCTACGCGTCGATCATCAACACCATTCAGGACCGCGAGTACGTGACCAAGATCAGCGGGCGGTTCTATCCCACCGAGATTGGCATGGTGGTGTGCGACCTGCTGGTGGAGAATTTCCCGTACATCTTCGACATCGCATACACGGCGCAAGCTCGAAGAGGAGCTGGACGACATCGAAGAGGGCAAGGAGAAGTGGACCGACCTGCTGAACGGCTTCTACGACCACTTTGAAGAAGAGCTGAAGGATGCCGGCAAGAACATGCGAAGACATCAAGCGCATGGAGCAGAAGACCGACGAGAAGTGCGATCTGTGCGGGTCGCCGCTGCTTCTGAAGTGGGGCAAGTTCGGCAGCTTCTATGCGTGTTCGGCTTACAACAAGAAGGATCCAGTCGAGCTGCACGTTCACCAAGGAGAACACCGCCGCCAAGCCGGACCTGAATACGCCGGAAGGCGCAGGAAGCGGGCGAGCAGGAAGAGTACTGCGAGAACTGCGGCAAGGTGATGGTGCTGCGGCGCGGGCCGTTCGGCATGTTCATGGCGTGCCCGGATTACAACGCCGATCCGCCGTGCAAGACCTTCCGCAAGCTGAGCCAGAAGCAGCAGCAGAAGCAGTCCGCGCGCAGCCCACGGGCGAAGATTGCCCGCAGTGCGGCAAGCCGCTGGTGCTGCGCCAGGGAGCGTATGGGGAGTTTGTTTCCTGCTCCGGCTATCCCAAGTGCAAGTACGTGAAGCAGAACCTGATTGAAGGGATGAAGTGCCCCAAGTGCGGCGAGGGCGACATGGCCGAGCGCAAGGCGCGGCGGGGCAATATCTTCTGGGGATGCACCAATTATCCCAAGTGCGACTTCACTTCGAACCTAAAGCCGGTGGCGAAGAAGTGCCCGGAGTGCGGCAGCCCGTACCTGGTGGAGAAGACGCTGCGGACGGGGATCTTCCTCGAATGCCCGAACAAGAAGAAGGGCGCCGAGGAAGAAGCGCCGCGCCGAAGAAGCGGGCGGCGAAGAGTGCCGCGAAGGCGGCAGCGCCGGCGGAAGGCGCGGTGGTGTGCACCTATTCGAAGCGCATCGGCGATGCGCCGCCTCCGCCGACGGCCGAGACGCATGGGCCGGTGGTGGAGAAGAAGGGCAGAGAAGAAGGAGCTGCAGCCGGCGTAAGGAGTTGACAGCCTGCCTAGGAAACGTTGAAACAAACCGCAATGGCGGTCGTTTCAGCACAGCGTTGCCGGCTCGAATCCGTTAGTATGGGGCAGCGGAGAAACCCTAATGGAACGGATGCTGGCGACGCCTGCGGACGCCGAAATCATTCTCAAGCTTTATGAACTGCGCACCGAAGCGGTGATGCGCCAGGCACGCGCCTGGATGACGGGCGAGTTCTGGCCGGCGACGGCCGAGGAGTTTTTTGCCGTGGCTGAAAACCCCGCCGACCCGCACAACGCCTGGCTCCGGCAGGTGATCACCTATTGGGAGATGGCGGCGGCGCATGGTGCTGCACGGCGCCGTTTCGGCCGAACTTTTTGTGGATTGCAACTGCCGAGGGGTTCTTTCTGCTGGCCAAGTTTGCGCCGATTCTCGATGCGATCCGGGAGAAGAATCCGGGTTTTTGATCAAGACCTCCGAACTGGTCAACCGGTTTTCAGCCGCCGCCGCAGCGTTACGAGGCGGTGCTGAAGAATGTCGAAGCCCGGCGCGGCAGTCTGCCTGCCCGGCAGGAAGCGCATGGGCGGTACTCCTATCCCTCGAAGCCCTGAGGCTCGCTCCATCTTGCCGAGTTGAGGCAAGATGGAGGATGATAAAAGCCGAAAGACGATTCCCCATTCCCCTGGAGGTTTCTCATGAAGCGTGTTTTTGTTCTGCTGATGGCGGCGTTTGCCCTGAGTGCTATCACGGCACGTGCCGCGGATTCGACCAAGATCAACGGCTGGATCTCCGACTCGATGTGCGGCGCCAAGCACGCCGGGAGCGGAAACAGAGTGCGTGGAGAAATGCATCGAGATGGGCGATGGCCCCGGTCTTTGTGGACGAGGCAGAAGAAGGCAGTCTGGACTATCGATAATCCCGACGCGGTGAAGGGTTTCTACGGCGACCACGTGACCGTCACGGCGATCGACGGATGCGGACAAGAAGAGCGTTCACATCGACTCGATCGCCGCGGCCAAGTAGAATCCAAAGCCTTTTAGGCCTCCCATCAGACTCGCCATGCGCGGCGATTCTCTGCTATTGTCGTATCCGATAGCGCTCTCCGGGACCGGCTTGCGTGGCCGGCGGGGAGTTGCGATAGATAGTGACGGGTACGACAAATGGCACGAGCAATCTGGAATGGCAAAGTGATTGCCGAAAGCGATACGACGGAGACGGTGGAAGGAAACGTCTACTTTCCCGAATCCAGCCTCAAACGCGAGTATTTTCGCCCCAGCAGCACCACTTCCCTCGATCCGGTCAAGGGGCAGGCGCGCTATATGAGCCTGCTGATCGACGGGCAGGATAACCTGGACGCTGCCTGGTACTATCCCGACCCCAAGCCGGCTGCGCGCAAGATCAAGGGATATGTGGCCTTCTGGCGGGGCGTGGAAGTGGAGCCTTAGGCACCGGCATGCGGACAACTCAGGACAGGCCGGAAAATGTGCAGCAGTTTACTGGCGCCCGCTTCGCGCCGCTGCCGGGCCTCGCCAGAGATTCATGGGACTGTCATGAGGCTCGCCGATGGCGATGGGAATTCCGGCATGCTGTGTGATACATTTGCGCCATGGGCCTGAAAGGTTTGGCGATATTTGCGGTGCTGTTGGCCATTGCCCAGGCGCCAGCGGTAGGCTCCGCGCAGTCGACGGGCCTGATCGGCGCGATGCAGGGCGGCGCGTACAGGCATGTCGCAGCCATTTTGATTACTTATATTGCCGATTCGCCCGATGCCTCCACCTCAGCCACAGGCGGCGATAGCGCGGGCGGCGTCCGCGATTTTGCACCGCCGCGCGTCACGGTGGCCAATGCGCCTGCCACGCCCGCGGTGTGGCCTTTGCATGAGAGGATCTCATGGGCCGCCAATCTGGTGCTGACCATTCTGGGATACGCAGGCATCCTGATGGCCTATTCTCTGCTCAAGAAGATCGAACGGCAGACGGCCTATGCGGAATCCGCAGCCGAGGCGGCTGCCGCCGCATCACAGGCCGCATTGTTGAATGCGCAAGCTGTCATCCATTCTGAGAGGCCGTGGATCCTGATCACGATCGAGCCATCGCGGAGCATGGAGAACAGCTTTATGATCACAGCCACGAATCGCGGCCGTACCCCGGCAAGAATCACGGCGACAGCGGAAGGGATCAGAATCGCAGGCGACGAAAGGCACTTGCCCACTACGCCCCAGTATCGGAAGGAAGAACAGAAGGCTCCGCTCGTCCCGATCATTCTTGTTCCGGGCGAATCGACGACGATCAAGTTATTCTCGCGAGACGATGTGAAGGCGCTCTGTGACTCCGAGGAGACATTCAAGCGCATCGAAACCTGGGAAGAGAAGATATTTATACACGGAAGCGTCGTCTACACGGACTTGATCGCGGCTCCCGACAGTGAAGCTCATCAAACGAACTGGTGCTGCTGGTACATTCACGGACGGCAGAACAGCGGGCTGGTGATCGCCGGTCCTCCAGAATATAACTCGCACATTTGATAAGGGTGTTTGAGCCGGATTCAAAAATGGTGTGGCAGTTCGCAGATGCAATCCAGCATGTGATAAAGCCCATTGTTACAAGGCCATTTTCGGCACGACTAAAGAGGCTGCGGAAAAACCTCTGGTTCCAGCCCGATTTCTCCTGGAGCCGTTTTTTCGCCCTTTACGGCCTGTTTTGCTGCCGTTTCCTCGTTTCGTTTTGCCCCTGGAAACCGTTTTTCCGGCATCCAGGCACACTTCGGCCTTATCGGGCCAGCGCTTCAATCGGAATCAGCCTCCGCATGCGCATCAGGTTGTAAGCCGCCATGGTCAGCCGATAAAACCAGTCCACCCGTTTGAGGCCCCGCACCTTCACCTGACGCAGCACGCTATCCAGTTTCGCCCAGCCGAAGACCTTCTCGACCAACTTGCGTTTCCGCTGGCTGATCGTGCGGCGCTGGTCGTTGCGCTCGGCTTCGTTCAGACTGTTTTTGCCCAGGTTGCTGCTCTCTTGCGTGTACTCGCTGACGTGCGGCGCCACGGCCCGCTCGCGCAAAGCCTCAACAAACTTCTCTTCCTGATACAACGTGTCGGCGCCCAGCGTGATCTCCAGTGCCGCATCGCGTTCTTGCCTCGGTCGAACCGTGCGGTCCAGCATGGCCAAGCGCCGCATCGCGCTCGGCCGCGTTGCCCGCCTCGGTGGCTTGGGCCGCCATCGCCAAGCCGTTGCGGTTCTCGATCAGCGTGTGTCCCATATAGGCGGGCACGGACTTGTCGGCCTTGGACTTCTTATAGAGCCGCGCCTCGGGGTCAGTCGTCGACTCCACCTTGTCACGCAATAGCAACGCACCTTTGCTGCCGGAACCGGAGCCGGCCGCGGGCGGATCGCTCTTCTCCTTGAAACTGCGCGCCGAGGCCCAAGCCTGAATCAATGTGCCATCCACGGTGAAATGCTCCTCGCTGAGTAGCTCATGAGCGTGCGCCTCGACCAGCACCGACTCCAATAACTTCTGACTCACTTCGCCCTCGATCAACCGCTCGCGATTCTTGGTGAACACCGTCACATCCCACACCGCGTCGTCCATCTCCAGGCCCACAAACCAACGGAAAAGCAGGTTGTAATTCATTTGCTCCATCAACTGCCGTTCGCTGCGGATGGAGTAAAGAATCATCAGCAGCGTAGCCCGCAGCAGCCGCTCGGGGGCGATCGACGGGCGGCCCGTGTCGGAGTAGAGCTTGTCAAACTCGGCATCCATGCGCTCCAGCGCACGGTCGACTAACGCGCGAATCTGCCGCGCCGGATGGTCCATCGGAATCCGCTGCGCCAAGGTTAAATAGCTGAACATCGCCGCCTGCTTCTGATCGCTTCCTCGCATGACTCTTTGATAAATCAAATCAGAACAAAATTCCGTGACCGCCGTCAGCACAAACCGGACTTTTTCCGCAGCCTTTGAAGTCGTGCCGGTTGAAATACGGTAGCGCGCTTGCCCCTTCAACCGCTCGCCTGAGCAAGATTGATATTCATCTTGCACTATTCCTGTAGTATGGGCTTCCCGGTATCCCATCCTAGCCGCAAAGACAAAGACGATCACCCCACGGACGAAGACCTGTCCGCGGGACCCCGATGCGGCGAGGATGGGACACCCAGACCTTACACGATCCCCGAAGATGCGTTTAGCTGCCTTCGATCACGATCCTTGTTCAGATTTGGGCAGGATGTCGGCGATGACCTCGACGGCGACTGTGTAGTGTCCGAAGGGGGCACTGACCTGAACGCCCTGAACGAAGGGGCGGACTGCGTCGACCATCTCCTTGGCAATGAGAATGCCTTCGCGGCGGGCTGCGTCGGCGGTGTCGGCCTGGGCCATCCGCAGCATGATCTCCTCGGGCATGGAGACGCGCAGATCGTTCTTCATGAATTCGGCGTTGCGCAAGCTGGTCAAGGGCCAGATGCCGGCGATGACCGGGAATGCGGCTCTTCTCGATGCGATCGAGAAAGTTCTCCAGCAGGCGCAGATCGAAGACGGGCTGGGTGATGACGTATTCGGCTCCGGCTTCAACTTTATAAAAGAAGCGGCGCATCTCCTGCTCGATGTCGGGAGCGCCGGGGTTAGCCGCGACGCCGATTGTGAAGTTGGTGCTGGCGCCGATAGCGTTTGCTCCGATGTCGAGACCGTGATTGAGCCGGCGGACGATGTTCACCAGACCGATCGAATCCACATCATAGACCGAAGTGGCGTCAGGGTAGTTGCCCAGCTTGGGCGGATCGCCGGTGAGGCAGAGTATGTTGTGCAGGCCGATCGACGAGGCTCCGAGCAAGTCCGATTGAATGCTCAGGACATTGCGGTCGCGGCAGGTGTAATGCAGAATCGTCTCGATGCCGGTGTGCTGCTGAATCTGGATGCAAAGGCTCTGGGCGCTCATGCGAGCCGAAGCGCGGGGCGAGTCCGGCACGTTGATGGCGTGGACGCCGAGTTGCGAGAGCAACTGAGCGCCTTCGATCTCGGCGTTGCAGTTGATGCCCTTGGGCGGGACGATTTCGACCAATGTGATGAATCGGCCTTCGGCGACCAGCGCTCCCAAACGCGAGCGATCGGCGAGTGGAGCCGGCGGAGTCTCGGTGGTCACAGCCGGAGCCTCGCCGGCGACGTGGACGCGGGTCTGAGAGTCGATGGCGCGCATGGCCGAGCGCATGGCGCGGGTGTGGTTGGGCGTAGTACCGCAACAGCCGCCGACGATCTGAACGCCGGCCTGGATGGCCTTGCGCGCAAAGCTGGCCATATACTCCGGCGAGCAAAGATAGATGTTGCGCCCCTCGACGGCCCGCGGCATGCCGGCGTTGGGCATGGCGGCCAGGGGCAGGGAAGTCGCCGGCCTCATCGCTTCAATGGCCGTCAATACATTGGTGGGGCCGGTGGAGCAGTTGACGCCGATGGCTCCAGCGCCCCACTCGGTGAGCAGCGCGGCGGCTTGCTGGGGGGACGCGCCATCGAGGCAGTTTCCGTCGTCGTCGACCGTTACCATCACCAGCACGGGCAGATTGGGAGCGACCTCGTGGGCCGCCAAAAGCGCCTCGCGGGCCTCGTTCAGAGCGGGCATGGTCTCGATGCTGATCATATCGACGCCTGCCGCTGCAAGTGCCCGGATCTGTTCGGCGAAGGCCTCGCGCGCCTCGTCGAGGCCAGTTTTGCCAAGCGGCTCGAGGCGAACGCCGAGCGGGCCAACCGAGCCCGACACCCAGGCTTCGCCGGCCTGCTTGTCCTTGAAGTGCTCGACAGCCTTGCGGGTGATTCGGACGCCTTCGGTGTTGATTTCAGCCATCTTTCCGGCGAGGCCATGGCGGGCCAGGCGGAAGCGATTGGCGCCGAAGGTGTTGGTCTCAAGAATCTCAGCGCCGGCTTGCAGATACTCTTCGTGAATGGCCAGGATCAGGCCGGGGTCGGAGAGGTTCAGCTCGTCGTAGCAGCGGTTGATGAAGATGCCACGGGCATAGAGGACTGTACCCATGGCGCCGTCTGCGAGTACGGGCCGGCTGGCGAAGATGTCGGCAAAATCAGGCATTCTGTTGCCATGCTAAGGCATGCGGGCCAGACGCGCCAGCAGGCAGGGTTGCTTTGTTATACTTCGATAGTCAAACAGTTGAGCTGCACCGGTTCCGGGCCGGTCATATTGCGATCCGCCCGCTGCGCCGTTCGCGGCCGATATTTTCACGCCGCGGCAGTTGCCGCGGGCACAGTGCGCGGGGTGCTCCGCGTCATTCGTCGAGGTAAGGGATTTTGAAGAAGAGAAGTCTTTGGATGAGCGCCGCCGCGGCCTTGGTGGTAGCAGCCGCGCTTGCAGGTTGTGGCACGACCACCTATTTTGCGGGCCGTCATTTGCCTCCCAGCGGGCTGGCCAATCGCGTCATGATCGCAATCCAGAATCCCGGTCCGTTCGTTGCCGGTTCTCTCGAGATCGTGGATGCTTTTTACGATATCCGGTTCAAGTACAACAGCACCAGTACTGCTCCGGCATATTCCGTCTCAGGATTTTCCGGAGCACTCCCCGTCACAATCCAGAATTTGCCCGAGGAGCTTTCAGGCGCGGTTTACGGCACTGGCAGCGGCGGCAACTACACGCTGATCGACTATGTCAATGAGAAGGTCAGCACCTCGGTGAGCCTGAATGGCGCATCTTCCAGCGTCTTCATCACGCGCTCCCTGTCCTACGCCTTCGCGGCCAACCAGGCATCGCACGTGTTCACTGTGGTGAACCGAACCGATGGATCCAGCTATCCCTTCAGCCTTCCGGGCGTCTACCGCGTCAGCGTGAGTCCGGGCGGCTCTGTTGCGCTGGTCTTCGTTCAGAACTCGAATTACGTCTACTATCCAAGGCAACTGACGGCGGCACAGACCATCACCTATTCGGGCGGCCCCAGCACGTGGCCCACAGGCGCTGTGGATTGCGAACCGCAAAATGCTCCCGGCTGGTGTCTCTTCCAGGCACTCAGCCCCGACGACAATCAGCCGCTGGTCTTCGACCGGCCGACCAAGGCTGTCTTCTCCGCCGACGGCGGAACCGCATACGTGCTCAATTGCGGGCCGGAGTGCGGGGGGAGTGCGTCCTCCATCTCGTCGCTTCCGGTGGCGCCTCTGATCTATCTTGTCGGCAAGCAGTCAGGATCGCTGCCCACTCATGCCTCTCTCTCCGCATCCACCGTACAACTCCCTGGCGGCGCGAGCAATGCGCTGATCGATAGCTCCAAAATGTACGTTGTGGGACAGGAACGGATGCCAGACGGCCTGTGGAGCGGCCAGATGACAGTGCTGGCACTGCCGGCGGGATCGTCAACTGCGATCACGAAATCGGCCCAGATTCCCATCAGCGATGGCGCACCCGGCGCCATGAGCCGCATGATTCTGGCCGACGACAATACGCTCTGGATCGGCATGACCCAGTGCACCAATGGCGAGCGGGCCAACAACAATATGCCTTATGGCTGCCTCACCATGGTCAATACCTCTACCAATGCGGCTACGCTGATGCCCTACAACGGCGACGCCACAGGAATTGCCGCGATAACCGGCCTGCACAAGATCTATACGGCGGAGGGCGGTCAGGTGTATATCTACTCGACCGTCAATGGCATGGCGATCGACAACCAGTACGTGACGGTGACCGGCACGGCATACGATGTGGCCTATATGGATGCCTTGTCGGACAGCAACAATACCGTGTACTGAGTTGAGCGACGAGGTCAGTCAGTTGGTCAACCGGTCGTGCTTTTGTGGCTTGGTAAAGGGCCAATTCCGGTGACAATCCGTTGATCGGGAGCGATTGACAATGATGCCCGATTCCACACTGAATTCTTTTGCCGCCGATGTGCTGGCCATTGCAGCTCATCGCGACGATGTGGAACAGACCTGCGGCGGAACCCTGCTGCGCATGGCAGCGCGCGGCCTGCGTACCGCTATTCTTGACCTGACTCAAGGCGAGGCCGGAACGCGCGGCAGCGCTGAGGATCGCGCGCGCGAAGCCGCCGAAGCTGCCCGGTTGCTGGGCGTGGGCTGGCGGCAGGCGCTGGATCTGCCCGACGGCGCGGTCGAAAACACACTGGAAAATCGTCTGAAGATTGTGCGTGTCTTGCGGCTGCTTCGCCCACGTGTGGTGATTTTGCCGTATTGGCAGGCGCGCCACCCGGATCATGCTGCCGTGGCGGCGCTGGGCTACGAGGCCTGCTTTCTCTCCGGGCTAACCAAAGCGCCTGCAATTTCGCACTCGTCGACTCCTGCACTGGATGCGCCGCTGGCCCCGCATCGCCCCTTCAAGATCGTCTATGCCAGCCTCTATGCCGATGTGCGGCCCAGCTTCGTTGTGGACATTACACCTTTCATCGAGCAGCGGCACGCAGCGCTGATGGCCTATCGCTCGCAGTACGCGAACCAGGCGGCGGGCGGCGGACTCTTTGTTCCCGAAGAGGAGATTCGCGAACGCACCTTTGCCGAGGCCCGCCACTACGGGCTGTCTGGCCGGCGTGCGCTACGGCGAGCCGTTTGTGCAGAAGGAAGTTGGGCTGGTGGACGATCTGACGCTGGTGCCGGTGCAGTCGATCTAGGAGTCCTACACGTCCTTCAGGCACACGAATCTATCTATAACAAATTCTTATTAAGAGTGAAAATAAAATAACTTTGCGTTATGGTCATTCTCATCCCACAATGAAAGTGGAGAACCCAAATGACACAGACCTGGAATGCACAGGACTACGGACAGAACGGCGCGTTTGTGCATGGATTGGCTGGCGGAGTCGTCGAATGGCTGGATGCAAAGGCTGGCGAGCACATCCTCGATCTGGGTTGCGGCGACGGCCAACTGACGCAGCGTATCGCAGAGACTGGCGCACACATGGTTGGCGTGGACGCGTCGCCGGAGATGCTTGCCGCGGCAAACCTGCGAGGGATTGACGTTCATCAAGGCAGTGCGGAGTCGTTACCCTTTGCGGACCGGTCGTTTGATGCTGTCTTCTCAAACGCCGTTTTGCATTGGGTGCGCGATCAGGATGCGATGATGGCCGAAGTGCGCCGCGTGCTGAAGCCAGGCGGGCGTTTTGTGGCGGAGATGGGCGGGCATGGCTGTGTCGCCGCCATCCGCATTGCCTTCATGGCGGTGCTGGCTCGTCACGGCCATAACGATCCCGAGGAGGGAGTGAACTACTTTCCAACTCCCGTTGAGTATTCCCGCCGGCTTGTGCGGCACGGCTTCTGTGTCGAGAGAATCGAACTGATTCAGCGGCCTACTCCGCTGCCCGAGAGCGGCATGATCGGCTGGCTGCGCACCTTTCGGCGCGGAGTGCTCGATGGACTGCCGGAGACGATTCGCGACACGGTGGTGGAAGAGGCGGCTGCGTTGCTTGAGCCGGTTCTGCGGGATGAAGAGGGGAATTGGACCGCCGATTATGTGCGGTTGCGCTTCATTGCCAGAGCCGGCGAATCTATCGGCTGAACCACATGTGGCCTCCGACGGCAAAGAGGGTGAGCGCGAAGATGCGCCGCAGCCAAAGCTCCGGGATGTGCTGCGCGCCGACGGCGCCGAAGTAGCCGCCGACCAGAAATCCGGCGGCCAGCAGGAGCGCGATGCGCAGGTCGGCGTTACCTTTGCGGTAGTATTCGATGAAGGCGAAGAGACCCACTGGCGCCAGCAATGCTCCCAGTGACGTGCCCTGTGCCTTGTGCTGGTCCATCCCTACGAGCCAGATCAGCGCGGGGACAAATAGAATGCCGCCACCGATTCCCACCACGCCGGAAACCATCCCTACCACCAGCCCCACCAGTAGCATCATCCAGGTCACACAAGCCTCCCTCGGCACGCCGAGGAGTAAAGGCCGTGCCCGCGTTTTCAGCGTAAACCATGATCCGCTCTAATTGGCTTCGAGCGCTTTTGTGCGGAATAACAATCCGGCAACCGCGCCGCCCAGACTCGGGAGCAGCAGGAAGAGCCAGAGCTGGGCCAGCGCATGGCCGCCCACCAGTAGGGCGGGTCCAAGGCTGCGGGCCGGGTTTACGCTGGTTCCAGTAATGTGAATGCCCAGCAGGTGGATTGCGACCAGAGTGATGCCAATGGCGAGGCCGGCAAAGCCAGCGGGGGCCCGCTTTTGCGTAGACCCCAGAATGACGATGACAAAGATCAATGTGGCGACGAATTCAAAGATCATGGCGGAGAGAATGTTGAATTCGCCCTGATAGCCGGGACCCCAGCCATTCTGTCCGAGGCCCTTGGCTGCGATATCGTAGCCGCCGCCCACGCCGCCGATGATGGCCGCGAGCACCGACGCAGCGAGAATTGCGCCCGCGCATTGGCTGACCCAGTAACCGAGCATGCCTTTCACCGTCATGCGTCCGGCTACGCAAACGCCGAGGCTTACGGCCGGGTTGATGTGGCAGCCGGAGATGGGACCGATTCCATAAGCTGCGCCGATCAGAGCAAGGCCAAATGCGAAGGCAATACCCACGATGCCCACCTTGTCACCAGCTACGGCCGCCGTTCCGCAGCCAAAGAGCACCAGGATGAAGGTGCCCACAAGTTCAGCCAGGTATTTTTTCATGATTTCTCCTGTTTGGTTCGATGAGTTTTCGTGCTTGCACACGGGAGCCGGACGCATGGGTCAGCCTCAGTGAAGTTCAAGGTGGGCAAGACGGGTATGTCTCTGCCGACCCAGGGAAGAGCGGGGCAGTCTCCGCGAGGGAGACACGCGGCGTGAGTTTTGCAGATGCCAGCGGCCAAAGTCAAGAAAAAGAATAGGCATGGACGGGATGCCCACCCAGAGATTGCAGATCTTCCAGACTGGCAGACGGTGCAAATTAACACAACGTTTGCAATCTCTTTGCCCGATTGCAGTAATCTGTTAATGGTTCCGTGCGGCCTCCGCATCTGATGTTCAACGGCCGCCGGGCGAGGGCAGACCGGTTGAGCCAGACTATTTTCGTACTGGAAGACGACACCGACATCGCGCGGCTTGTGCAGCATCATCTGGAAGCCGCCGGATTCGCGGCGCGACTGTTTCACACTCCCACCAACCTGATTCCCGATGCCGAGCGCCAGGCGCCAGCGCTGTTTCTGCTGGACATTATGGTACCCGGCGGCGACGGCCTGGATGTTTGCCGGCGGCTGCGCAATCACCCCGGCCTCTCGACTGTGCCGATCATTTTTCTTACCGCGCGGGCGGGGGAAAACGATCGAGTGCTGGGCCTGGAGATGGGGGCCGACGACTACATCACCAAGCCCTTTGCAACGCGCGAACTCGTGGCCCGCGTCAAGGCTGTACTGCGCCGCTTTGAGCGGCCCACCACACCCTCTGTGATCAGTTTTGAAGAGGTCGTGATCGACGCCAACGCAATGCAGTTGAAGGTGCGCGGCGAGCTGACAACGACGACTGCCACCGAGTTCCGGCTGCTGGATTATCTGGCGCGCCATCCCGGCAGAGTCTTTAGCCGCGACCACCTGCTTGACGCCGTTTGGGGCGATGCTCGCTTTGTTACTCCCCGGTCGGTGGATGTGTATGTGCGCCGCATCCGCGAGAAGATCGAGATCGATCCTGAGAACCCGCGCTATCTGAGGACCGTACGCGGCGCCGGTTATCGCTTCGAACTGCCGAAGAGCGAGTAGACGCACAAGTGAAATCAAAGATCTTCACCAGGCTGCTCGGCCTCTTTCTCCTGCTGCTGGTCTTCCAGGCCGCGGCGATGGAGTTTATCTTCATTCCACTGATCGCGAGCAAGGTTCTTGAACTGCCACCCGGCGCGGCAATTCCTCTTTACAGCAATGAGGTTCTATGGTCCGGCCTGATCGCGCTGGCCGTTGCTATCTCTCTCGCCGTGTGGATTGCCAGCCGCCTCTCGGCGCGGCTGGAGAGGCTGATCGCTTTTGCGCGCAAGATCGCCGACGGCGAGTTGAGCGCCCGGCTGGCCGATACCGAAGGGGATCTGCTTTCGATGCCGGAGGCCACGCTCAACAAGGCAGCCGAACGGCTGAGCGAGAGCTTTGCCGAGCTTGAGAGCCGCCGCCAGGAGCTGGCCGCCATGCTCGATTCGATGCAGGAGGCTGTGGTCGCCATCAGTTCCGACGGACTGGTGCGCTGGTCCAACGCGGTGATGGAGCGCATCGCCGGCACGCAGATTCGCGCCGGCCGGCCGCTGGTTCACTCGGTGCGCGACCCTGAGCTGCTGGACTGTGTGCGTGGGGCGATGGAGCAGCGCGAGGCGCGGTCCGGACGCGCGAGTTCGCTTGCCGCCGGCCGCATCTTTGAGATCAATGCCGTTCCCATGGCCTCGGGCGGAGCGTTGGCTGTCCTCCATGATGTCACTCGCATCGAGGCAGCCGAGAGATCACGCCGCGAGTTCATCGCCAACGTCAGCCATGAACTGCGCACGCCGCTCACTTCCATCCAGGGCTACGTCGAGACGCTGATGGAGGACCCTGAGCCACCCAAGGAAACCGCGCGCGAATTTCTCGGCATCATTCTTAAAAATGCCACTCGCATGAATCGGATTACCGAAGACCTGCTCGCCCTGGCCAGCGTCGAGAGCCCTGACTACAAACTGGTGCTGCAACCGGCGCGTGCCAATGCGCTGGTCCAGGACGCGATCGAGTCTTTGGGCGGCGTGGTGGTCGACTCGAAGGTCGAGTTGGAGTTTGCCGGGGCCCCCGAGACTCTGGTGATGGCCGATCCCGATGCAATGAACCAGGTCTTCGGCAACCTCATCGAGAACGCTCTCAAGTACGCCAAGAACGGCAAGCGCATTCGCGTGGGAGCAAAGGCTTTGGAGTCGGAGGTCGAGTTCACCGTGAAGGACTTTGGGCCCGGCATCGCCTCAGAGCATCTGGACCGGATCTTCGAGCGCTTCTACCGCGTTGACAAGGCGCGCAGCCGGGAGTCGGGCGGTACTGGGCTCGGCCTGGCGATCGTCAAGCACATCGTACTGGCCCACGGCGGCCGTGTCTGGGTAGAGAGCGAACTGGGCCGCGGCGCAGCTTTCCACTTCACGCTGCCGCTCGTGCCCGGAGCATAGTCCGCTCCATTTCCCGCGGTCTCAGAGAAGATACAGGCTTTGAGAGAAGATCGCGACCGGGAGGTGTGGTGAGCTCGCTGAGATTTGAACCCAGGACCCACGAATAATTCACCGAAAGACGTAGTCTTCGCCAAAGCTGATAACAAGAAATGGTGGCAGGCCGCACTAGAGGAAGCAAAGATTCAAAATTCGGGGAATGTCATTTTCAAAGCTACGCGCTTGAGGAGCACGCCCTAGGCGCATTCATGCTTCCAAAGAATACTTCGTCCTCTAACTCGGTCACTTTATTACCGCCGCATCGAATGCGTAAGAAATGTTTGTCAGAGACTACTCCGTCGGCCGGCCAGCAAATTGAAGATCAGAACGATCAACGCCACAACCAGCAGAAGATGAATCAGGCCGCCAGCAATATGTAAGCTGAAGCCCAAAAGCCACAGAACTAGACAAGATCACAAAGATTGTCCAAAGCATAATTCCTCCTTTTCCGCATGGCGTGCGCCCGAGGCCTGAGAACTGCCCAGGACGCCTGCTATGCATTTACAGCCAACTGCTAATTTGAGGCAATCGCCTGCGCCTTCGCATCCCTGACCGCGTCGAGGAACGATTGCGCCGATGCCGGCACGGCCACTTGGCCGCTCAGAATGCGGAGTGTGGAGACTTTATGGCCGTAGATGGCCTCTGTGGAGTCGTCGTCGCGGCGAATCGATGCGCCCTTCAGCGTGATCCGGCAAATGCGCCTCTGGCCCGCGAGTAGGTAAGAACTCTCTGTTTCCAGCTTCCAGTCGGTATTGGCGGAAGCGTGGCGACCAACCGGTCCGGCCGCAGCGGAAGCATCTGCACCAAGCTCGAACTTGCTGCCGATCAACTGCTGCATTCCCTTTTCATTTTGGATAATCATGACCAGATCGACGCCTTCAACGCCAATCTGTAATCCCCAACTGCCGCCTGTGATGGCAAAGAACGAGGGTGCGCTCCATCCGTTTTCGGTCCGGCACGTTGCCACGCCGCGGCCATTCTCTGCGCCGAAGATAAAGCCGCCCTTGAGCAGGTGAGGCACGACGGCAACGCATTTTGCGTGTTCCAGCACTTCTTCAGGAATGCCCTTGTCCGGCGCCGACATGATCTCATGCAGCACCGCTCCGGCATGATCCATCCGGTCTTACCGTTGCTTCGCGATCAGTTGCCGCCCAGCAGACGGTTGTCAAACTGAGTAATGCCGCAATCGTCATAAGCTTCTTCATGTGATTTACCTTTTCTACCCATGCGCAGCGTCACTTGCTGTATGCGCATTGTGGCGCACAAGGTAACTTCCACACTAGAGACATCGCAACCTTGCGTCTGAGCTAGAGTGCTCAGCGAATAAGAGCTGGGTAGAAACGGCTAAGTTAAGCAAGAGCCAAACCTTCGAGTCGTCCGCACTGTTGTGGTCTTAGTAGCTCAGACAAAGAAAATCCCACCTACTACTCTTAGCAATATTGGGGAGCAAGACAACGGCCTCAACGATTACGAGGAGAATATGTGAATAAGTCAAGGTTTCTCGTGTTGGTCGCTGTTGCTGCGATCTTCTTAGTTGCAGGCACTCCCAAGGCATCGGCTCAGATCAGTTTCAATGTCGGCATCGGAGTCGCCCCGGCATGTCCTTACGGCTACTACGACTACACACCTTATAGTTGCGCTCCCTATGGCTACTATGGTCCGGAGTGGTTCCATGGCCGGACTTTCATCGGCGTCGGGCCTTGGTTCCATGGATCAGCCAACTTTCACGGCCATGTAAACAACAGCTTCGATCCGCGACATGGTTACAATGGCCACGTACCCGACTACAACGAGCGGGCCAGAGGCCGCGACAGGGCGCCGAGGCACTTCAGGGGAAATGAACAGCGCGACGGGCGCGGCCACGGAGACGGAGACAGGCACGGAGACGGAGACAGGCACGGAGACGGAGACAGGCACGATGGCGGAGACAGGCACTAGCAGCTAACTGACCGGGGATGCGACCAAAGCGCCAAACCGGCCATTATGGCGCCGATTCTCTCCGAAGTGAATGATTCCTCCTAAGTTCAAGGTTCACTTTGCGGTTTCCCCTTCGATTGAGGTGCTTGAAACACCCACGGCACCTCAATCGATTCCACAATAGTTGAATCCACATGGGTGGATCTATGGATGAAGATCAACGGCATGTCGAGCGCATGCAAAAGGGCAAAGTGGCTCTAGATATCACGACATAAGATAATCACAAACCGCTCACGACCTATTCTGTTTGCGCAGTGTGCAAAGTAACCCAATAGTACCGCCGCCAACAGAACATGCAGCGAACGGGGTGCAGCGCAAACATGGCCAAGAGGCCGTCGAATGAGCGTAGCTCCGCCTGTTTGAACTTCACAGAATTGCAGCAAGGGCATTTTCGATGCAGCCACAACGGATGCGGTAACCAATCTGGCCAGTTCCGGTTCGTATCACTCATGTTGTCCATCCCTTCCAGGCATGCCGCCGCGCCAGCTAAAGTGTGCGTCTCTCTGCTTGACTACCATTGGAATCCAACCAGGAAAGCAGGCAGCGGATGCTCCCTGTCGCCAGGGCAATGCAGGAATCAGCAGCACCGTAATACAAATTGATCGTGTCTCCATCAGCCCCGATAGTCTGTCCGCAAGGAAACACAACGTCATTCACGTCTCCACTACGTTCATAACTCGTCTCAGGGCCGAAGACCCAGGAATTTCCGCGCTGCAAACAGATCTCCGGCTTTTCAAGATCGAAGAGCGCCAGGCCGAGGCGATAGATGCTTCCCGATGCGGTTTGCCGCACGCCGTGGTAAATCACGAGCCAACCTTTTGCCGTTTCAATCGGCGGAGAGCAGAGGCCAATCTTGTTCGCATCCCACCATCCGCCGCGCCGTGCTTCCAAGATGATCTTATGGCTTCCCCAATGCCGCAGATCGGGCGAATAGGAAATCCACATATGAGCGCCCAGGGCCGTCATGGGCCGGTGAATCAGCGCCCAACGGCCGCCGATTCTCCGCGGTAACAACGCCGCGTCCTTATCCTCGGGAGGCATAATGACGCCGAATCTCTCAAAGCTCCGGAAATCTTTGGTTAACGCCAGCGAGACCCCCGGACCTCCTCGCGCAAAGGATGTGTAAGCCACTGCGTATTGTTCGAGCTCCGGAACGTAAGTGATGCGCGGGTCTTCGATGCCCCAAATTTCCTCAGGAAATTCCTGGGGATTCGCCACTAACGTTGGTTGAGAGTCGATCCGCCAGTTATCGAAACCGTTGGCAGAACGAGCGACGCAGAGATGCGATAAGCCGCTCCGGTCTTCAACGCGGCAGAGAAGCAGTGTATCTCCGTCTGGCAACAACACAGCCCCTGCGTTCAATACACTATTAATCGGGTATGGCCAATTTTTGCGACTAAGAATTGGATTACCGGTATGCCGCACAAACAGTGGCTGATCGGCGCAAGCCTTGACCTTTGCTTGCTCCTGGACGTCAGACTCAGGCGATTCATTTGACGTGGTGACTGGATTCAATAGATGACACTCATTCCCTGATTCAGTTCGTTTGCGCTTGTCACTTTAGCCGCTTGCATTTCAAGCAAAGCCAGCAGGAAAGAGAGCGTGGATTCAGCTCCTTGATTTTCGTTCACGCGGTCGGGGTGAAGCCCATCTCTGCAACCGCCTGTGATTGGGTCGTAAAGCGACGTTTGCAAATCGTTCTTGCCTAAAAACCAGTGAAATACTCGCTGGGCTTCTTCGCGCCACTGTCTCTCTTCTGTCAGTTTGTAAACCTCAAGGCAGGCAGAAATTGTCGCGCATGCCTCGACAGGCTGCTGATCGAATCGCGCCTTCTCATTTCCTTCAATGAAAAATCCACTGGAACCGATCGGCACAAAGATTTCTTTATCATCGCGATGTTGCTCGGCAACAAGCCACTTCAGCGAATCCATTCCCGCTTCGATCATTCTTTGATTGTCGCTTCGCCATCCGGCCAGGATGAGGGCCTGCGATAACCTGGCATTCGAGTAGGAAAGGCTCTTCTCGAACCACCGCCATGTTTCAGAGTGAGTTCTCTCATAGATGTCGAGTAGACGGTTCGCCAGGGCATTGCGGACTCCCTGGATGGCCCTGTCTCCAGGGAACCGATCGAGATAGGCTTGCAGGCCAAGGATGGAAAATGCCCATGCTCGCGGGCTGGTGAATTTGAGTGTTTCAGGCACAGCGGCTTCAAACAGCCTGCCTGCGGCTCCTCTCAATCCGGCGTTTCGCGAAGATCCGAGAACCATCCCCAACGACCACAAAGCGCGGCCATGGCTGTCGTCCGACCCGACTTCTTCGAGCCACTTGCGATCGTAGCCAAGGAAGTTTCTAAATCTCCCGGTATCGGAGTGAAAGGCAAGCCACAGAAATGACAAGTAGCGATTTGAGAGGGCAAGATAGTCGCGATCTCCGGCCCGCTTCTCGCTTCTATCCAAAAGAATTGACACAATCAGCGCGCGGGCGTTGTCGTCCGTCGTGTAACCTTCGCTCGTATTCGGCACGGAGAAGATTGCGTGCTGCAACATGCCTGTATCGTCCGTCATCTTCAAGAGGTGGCCGGGATTGGGCGCGGGCAGAAAGTCCACCCGCTCCATGACAGGATCACCTTGTTGAGCAGCTCTTGGATGCAGCGAGCGCTCAAACCTTGCGCGCTGAAAGCTCGCCATGTAAGCTCTCGCAGTCTTTGGCCAGGTTGTTCCACGGGAGTACAGATAGGCTCGCTTGCGCATGGCATGCCGCGTCGCTTCGTTCTCCAGCAATTCGATTACTGCCTTCGCAATGGCGTCGGGATCGGCAAAAGGAACAATCACGCCCCTCTTGTCAGCAAGCAGCTCTTTTGCATGCCAGTACGGCGTGGAAATAATTGCCTTTCCCGCTCCAAGGGCTATGGCCAGAGTGCCGGAAACAATTTGGGCCTCCTGGAGGTAAGGCGTGATGTAAATATCCGCCGCGCCCACGTGCTCGATTAACTCCTCAGTGCTCACGAAGCGATTGTTGAGAATCAGGTGCTCGGAAACGCCCAGACGGGCGGCCAATGCTTGCAATCCTTCGCGGTACCGCTCGCCTTCGCGCCGGCGGATATGCGGATGGGTCACTCCGGAGACGATGTAAACAACATTCGGATGCTTTTCCAGAATTGCAGGTAATGCTTGAATGACGTTTTCGATCCCCTTGTTTGGAGACAGCAAACCGAAGGTGAGCAGAACCGACTTGCCCTCTGTGCCGAATTTATCCTTGAAGTAGTTCGGGTCCATGAAGGGGAGATCCGGGACGCCGTGCGGAATAATATCGATCTTTCCGCTCGGAACTGCATACACCTCATGCAAGAGCTTGGCCGCCAATTCACTCATGACGACTAGGCGATCCGAGAGCCGGGCAATCTCTTCGAGCACGGTGCGTTGATTTGCATCCGGCTCTCGCAGAACCGTATGTAGCGTGGTGACGAGCGGCATCTTCAGCTTTCGCAGCAGAGCCAGAATGTGGCGACCCGACGGCCCGCCATAGATGCCATATTCATGTTGCAAACAAACAAGATCGTTGCCATTGAAGTTAAGAAACTCAGCGGCCCGTTCGTAAGATCCCAAATCTTCCTGCTCGAGTTCCAGGCGTACCTGCTCCGGATATTCGTAGTGCGACTCCGGATCGTTGACCGGTATGGCGAACAAACGCCCACCACCATATTCGCCTGCGAGTGCGGCGCACAAGTCCGTAGTGAACGTAGCGATTCCGCACTGTCGCGGAAGGAAGTTACCAACAAATGCAACTCTTGTGGGAAGCGGAAGGCTACAGGCCTTCGCGGTAACAGGATTCGACACTGTATGAGAAACATCGTTGCCTTGCTCTTCAAGACGGACGGATTCAATCGATGACATATTGTCCTACTTTCTCTTCTATCGACGCCGAGAAAGCCGTCTCTGATGATTCGTAAGCGTAAGCATGATGCCCTCATAAAGCTAGTTTTGCTCGATCATCCTCGTCAAAGAATCGGCCATCGCGACAATCCGCAGTAAGTGATCTCAAATGAAACAGCAAAGTCGACTAAAGGCGCAACAGGCTTGGCTATTGCCTTATGAGCGAGGATTGTTGCATGTCTCTGGCATTTGCGTGTCGCTCGAATTGGTGACAATCACGACCGCCGATACGGTTCCACCAGGAGAAGAATGTTCAGCTGAGAAATCTTCGGCAAAAACAGACACATCCGATTCGGTTGTCACATCCGCTACTGGCGTTAATGATATGGCAGGTTTGTCAACCTGCTGGACCAGATGCAAGCTCTTGTTACAGCTTGAGGAGAAGTGCATCTTAACATCGCTTTTCTTGTTGAGAGTCATCCCAACTCCAATCGATCCGTTGCGTACTTGAACGGTGCCCGTCTGGAGCGAAGCCTAGAATGGCTGAAGGCGAGAAGGGGAATCCTTACCTGATATCTCAAGTATACACAAGATACAGGCAACTTAGAAGACTCTGTCGAGTTGCGTCTGACTTGCGTTGGGATTCCGGGCAAGATGCTCGGACTCAGCCGTTCGGTCGCTCAACGTCCGACGCGGAACTGGGCAAGGTATGTGAAAAGACCGAATACTTTCAAGAGCCAAAGAATCACCGCAATCACGACAACGGCATTCAAGATACTCTTGATTTGGCTTTGCATCGGTATGTAGCGGTTCACCAGCCAAAGCAGCAGGCCAACCACGGCAAGCGCGATCACGACAGTAACAAGTGGCATTTCATTTTCCCCAATCGCTGTACGGGCAAAATCGATACTCAGGTGATTTTCGGGAGGTTCGACAAATCGTCCTGCAATCCTTTGCCCCCGTCTCGTTGAATTCGGAAACCACAGAAACTGAAAAGAGCAAACGGTAGCTCATTTGTGCCTTCAATGATCTTGCCAGAGTTGGAGTTGCCAAGGATGGTCAGACTAGCTCGGTACAACCATGGCTTTAGCGGCTTCATTCGCGCTGCGATTCTGAATCCTGAGCAAAACAGACCATGCACGAGCGGGAACAGAAGGCGCATAACAGAAAGTGCCTGAGTGTAAACGATGTAGTTCTTTTCGACCATTTTCCAGTGCACAATGCCCAAAAGGCGGAACTCCCAACTAAAATCCAGAACTTCCAACTATTGGAGCTGATCCGAAAGTCATCATCGCAAAAGTCGAAACGATCCTGAAGCCTGTCATTCCGATCGTGAAGACAGTTCTGGAGCGATTCATTCCGATCTCGAAGCGATCAAGCATAAGATCTCGACTCAAACCGCGGATTAAGAGGCGTCTTTTGCCAATCGAGGAGTGAACGAGCCACATGCAGAAATAGACAAGGACAAGGAAAGGGCTGCTATTCCCTGTGAGCATGAACGACAAATCGTTCCGGAGCGGCGCCGATATAGTGAAATGGGTAGCAAGTAACAAGGGTTAGAGCGGAGTCGGTTGTTTGGGATACGATGCCAACGTCGCTCGGGACGGTGATCTGTATCCAATCTACTTCGTACGTGGTGAGTCCAGTTGCGGTTTGCATTTGAATCTCGTCGTTAGCGTGAATATCTTTCAAGCCACGAAAGAATGTATCGCGGTGTCCAGCGATTCCGATGTTTCCACTCTCGCCCGGGAGCGCTGTTCCTTCAATGTGCCCTGCGCCATGTTGAAGAATTCGCGATGTGGTCCCCTCAAGAACAACGACAGACACTCCAATCCGTGGAATTTGAATACGGCCCAGGATGTCTCCCTCCTTCACCACCGGCTTCGGACGCGCGGTTCCGTGCGCTTCTTGGGCATGAATCCGCTTTTCCAGGGTTAGTTCGGCGTGCTTCTGGTAGATCCATGCATCGACCAATATGAGCCCGACATAGGCAAGCGCAAGGGCACCGCAGATTATCAAGACATGCCGCGTCCAACGCATAAATTGGCGGCCGTGCTTTGCGAATATATCTCTGTCAGTTACGGGAATCATGGACTGTGGCCCCTGGCTGTTGCGGCGTTGCCGATGGCATGAAGTAGCCCGTTCTTGTGCGAACAGTTAAGTGCCGGTGCACAGGCGAACTAGCCCGCACATCAACGACCCGGTACCCTCCGTCTCGATTCACAATGATGGGAACGTAGGCCAGTGTGTACTGATTTCGAATATCGCGCGCGATCTCTTCGCAAATCGACGAAATATCTTTTGACGACTCAGGGAAGAATGCTTCGCCGCCAGTTTCCTTCGCAAATCGGCTAAGCACGCCCGGGCTCTGGTCGCCGTCTTGCTCGTCGAGAATTCCAATCGCGTAAATCATTGCGTTGGAATGCTTGGCCATTTCGATTACTCGGGCCAGACTATGCTTACTCGCGTTGTCGCCGCCATCGCTGATCAGGATGAGAACCTTCTTATCGCATTTGCTTTGCGTTAGGTGATCGAGGGCCATTGCAATTGCATCGTAGAGTGAGGTCTCACCATCAGCTTTAATAGTTGACAGAGCGATTTGCAGCTGATCATGTCGATTAGTAAACGGTATCCCGGGCGGCAGACCATAAGTTACATGTTCATTGAAATTGACAACAAACATCTGGTCTTGTGGATTGCTTGATTGAGCGAACGACAACGCAGCCGCGATCACGTCAGATCGTTTTTGTTTCATACTGCCACTGTTGTCGATAACCAGGCCGACAGCGACAGGAACATCTTCATGGCTGAAGTTTCTGATCTGCTGAAAAACGTGATTCTCAAACACCTGAAAATCTCCCTTTGTTAGTCCGGAGACCAGTGCATTGTGGCGGTCTACAACGGTCGCGCTCAAGATCACCAGATTTGAGTTCATCTTGATTGTGTAGTTGTCGATTGATAGGTTTTGCGAAGAAGCTGAGTCCTGAGGTGATGCGACACCAGGCAATGAAATCGAAGTAGATAGGGCCAAAGCGATTACAAGTGAATACCTGGATATTAGCCCGATTCGATTACCGGTCCAAGAATGTTTGGGGACTGACGAGACGGTTGTTTTTTCGAGATGTGCTTTGGACGCAATCCTCTTCGCCATCTGAGCTTTCCTTAACCGCGACCTGCAACGTCCAACAGAAATCTTCCCTTTTGCTGCGTCGAGCGAGAGTGAGGCGTTGCTTGCGCACCGCCTCATTCCTCGTCTGGTTCCGGCCAACCCGAATGGCCGGGATAGGTTGTCTGGAGCTATCCTGCTCTTGAGTTACGACGATTTCTTGAAGAACACGGGAAACAAGAAGCCGGCGCTCACCAACATTATTCCGCACAGCCCGATCAAACCCAGGTTGCTTGCGGTTTTCGGTAGAGATGCAACCTCCACTGGTGCTGGCGGAGCTGCAGCCGCAACGGGCGCGGGGGGCGCTTCAACAACCTGAGCAACATCCACCGTTTCTCCGCTTGGGTTAACTGCCTCGACAGGGGCTGCAGCCAGAGTTTCGATCGGAGCGGCTGCATATACGACGGGGGTCGCTAATACAGTTTCATTAGTCTCCTTGGCCAGTTGAATGGCCTTGGACCTGTCATAGACGAATTGCTCGCCCCATTTACGACCCGGATAGAACCATGCCTTCAGGGCCTCGGGCTGTCCAGCGGGTCGCTCCCGAAATGTCATCACTGTTTTTTCGGTAGATTTCAAGCGATAGTTGGGCATTGCCACGATGAGGGTGAACACATGAGTCCCATCCTCGTTCGAGATCTGGACGATATGGCTATATGCACCTGGATTCATGACCTTAAAAACATAGGTGCCAGCGGGCAATACTTGGGCGCCAGAGCCTCCAACCTCAACCGGAGCGCTGAAAGTGACGATGGACTTTCTGTTAAAATCGTCGGCATTTGCGTTCGGCGCGGCGATTACACAGAGCAACGTAAGGCATAGTCCTGTTCCAATTCCTTTGAGCAGTGTCATTGTATCTCCAGTACTTCTCCGACTCACTCGCACGGCGGTTGTTATGCAGCCTCTTTATGTTGTCGGGTTCACAAGAGTTTGCACGCCGGAGACTCCGGCAGCCTTCTATCCGTGGCGTGTACTGATTGTGAGTATTCGCCATCGATGATTCGTTGGCTGACCAATATTGATCTCATGAAATAGTGCCTTCGTGGTTTTCCGTCTGTCGATCCCCGAGGTCTTTTAGCCCGTAAGACAAACGAAACCGTGATCGTGAGCTGAAATGGTCAGACACAAGACAAATTGCGGAACGAGTAGTATTCATGCGGCCATGATCATGACGGCATTGGCATCGGCTTAGCTCTGAACAGCTCGATCGCTCCAATTTCGGGTGTCGGAGACACTGACCCGCATTGCTCAGACGGCGCTGAATGATGCCACTAGAGTTAACAGCGTAAGGGTAGTTCGAATTCGTTAGAAGCACGAGTGCGGAAAACCGATGCGCGGATTTGTAAGTCCTTATGGTAGCTGCTGTTGCTGGACTGTTCTTTACGGCTGCACACAGCATCCAACGCAATTCCAGCCACCGCAGACACCCTTAAGGAGGTCATTATGCGCGGAATAAAAGCATTCTTCGGTACGACGGCATTGCTTGCAGGCCTTGCCTTGGTCCAGCCTGCCAAAGCTCAGATCGTGGTCAACATCGGTGTCCAACCGGCTTGTCCTTACGGATACTATGGCTACGCACCTTACGAGTGCGCGCCTATGGGTTATTACGGCCCCGGCTACTTCTACAACGGCATCTTCCTAGGCATGGGACCCTGGGGCGGATGGGGCTATAGCCACGGCTGGGGCGGGCACCGCTTCTCCAATGAAGGAGGCGGGCGCTATCACGGCGGACCTGGACGCATGTCCTATCACGAAAACGGTGGGAGAGCCGTTCGTGGCGGCGACGGTGGAAACCACGCCAGAGCAGATGGCGGCCATCAAGCGGCGGCGCATAGAGGAACGATCCACTCCGCACCCGCGAGGCAGTCCGCGCCACATTCTGGAAACGCACGACCCGGCTCATCGCGCGCTCCGGCTCCGCATAACGGCGGTGGGGCAGCGCATGGCGGTGGCGGCGGCGGTGGACATCAAGGCGGCGGCGAACACCGGTAGGTCTTGATTGAAGCAGCCAGTTGTCAGACCACAAGGCGGCGAAGCTAAACCACTTCGCCGCCTTGTTGCTGGTACTGATCACGGCTGTTTTCCCGAATAAGGCTTCTCTTGTATAAATCGAACGAGTGTTTGGCCGGCGATTTATCCGATTGTGATTCTCGACAAATGGGCCCGCCCCTCGGGAGTGCAGCGAAGCACGCGCCGGGGAGCAGCGAGTATTCTCTATGCGCGCCGCGCACACTCAGTCACCTGAAGATCCAACCAAGGAAGTTGGGGGAAGGGAACGCCTTCGCAACTCGCATCGAACCTAGATGAAACTGCTCGCGCGAAAATCCCCAACATCTTTCGTGATACTTTTGGGATTCACATTCGTCGATTTCGATGCGATTCTGTGCATTCGAGTGCAATGCCGCATTATATTGTAACCGATTGATAACAATATGATTACTTGCCCAGATGCAGTTTTGAACGGTTGCGTGCAAGGCTTCGAAAATGGGACGTAGAATCATCCACGGAAAAGCCCAGATGTCCAAATTGACAAGTCAGCAATGAATGGTGAAATGGGAGCAGCGGGTTTTGGAGACTCTCTGCATCACTTTCGTATTACAGCGGCCTTCACGGCTTCCTGAATGGATCACCTTAACCTATTTATTTTGTATGGTGAGCCCGGTGGGAATCGAACCCACGACCGCCGCCTTAAAAGGGCGTTGCTCTACCAACTGAGCTACGAGCTCGTTCAAGGCCGCTAATACAAAGTTATCACAGGCCGCGCTTCGCTTGCGCAACGGCACAAACACAATTCGCCCTAAGGTTGCGCCACGCATCACAACCGAGGTGCATAGTATGATTTCTGGCGGAGAAGAATATGACCCTCGGAGCGTTTCTAGGCAAGCAGTTCATTCGTGTCATTGTGTGGAATGAACCGGAAAACGGCATCCTTTCCTATCGCTATCCCATGCGAGATCTGGAGATTGAGAACGGCGGCCAGCTCACGGTGAGCGAGTCGCAGGCAGCGGCCTTCGTCAACGAAGGAAAGATCGCCGACATCTTTGGACCCGGCCTGCACACGCTGAACACGCGCAATCTGCCGCTGCTTACCGATCTGATGAACTGGGACAAGGCTTTTCAATCTCCGTTCAAGTCGGAGGTCTACTTCTTCTCGACTCGCTTGCAGACCGGCCAGAAGTGGGGCACTGCAACGCCGATTACAATCCGTGATAAAGAATTCGGCGCCGTGCGGCTGCGCTGCTATGGCATCTACACTTATCGCATCGCTGATCCGCGCACCTTCTTCAAGCAGATCAGCGGCACTCGCGACATTTACCTGGCCTCGGAGCTCGAAAGCCAACTTCGCAATACCATCATCGGCTGCATCACAGAAGTCTTTGCCACGAGCGATGTGGCCTTCCTCGACATGGCTGCAAACCAGGCCTTGCTGGGCGGCAAGCTGATGGAGAAGATGAGGCCCGCCTTTGCGGCGCTCGGCCTTGCACTCGATCAGTTTGTCGTTGAGAATGTATCGCTTCCCGAAGAACTGCAAAAGGTCCTTGACCAACGGGTCGGCATGAACATGGTCGGCGATCTGGGCCGCTACACGCTCTACGCCGCGGCTGAGTCACTCGATCTCTCGGCGGCCAACACCAGCGGCGCAGCCGGTATGGGCATGGGGCTGGGAGCGGGCGCTGCGGTGGCGCAGGTTCTATCGAACGCCCTAAAGCCGTCGATGGCCGCTACTGTGGCATCCGCTGTTCCGGCTCCGGCATTGATTGATGCATCATCGTCATCTGCGACGACCAAGTTCTGCACCGAGTGCGGGAAAGCGATTACTCGAAGCGCGAAGTTCTGCGCAGAATGCGGGAAGGCCCAATGAACTGCCCCAACTGCGGCGCGCCGATGAAGCTCAAAGCGGATATGCAGAGCTTCAAGTGCGAGTACTGCCAGAACGTCTACTTCCCGGAGAAAAACGATGACGGCGTACGAGTACTCGATGAGCCAAGCGGCCACGATTGCCCCGTGTGCGCGGTGCCTCTGATGCACGCCTATCTTTTCCAAAGTCCAATCATCTACTGCACAAAATGCTACGGCATGCTGATTGCCATGGGAATGCTGGAACCCCTGATCGACCAGTCGCGAAGCGAGCACGCGGCCGCCACGGCTCCTCCTCCAACAGAAAAAGACGATTTGCGCCGCAAGATCAACTGCCCGCAGTGCCACCGTCCGATGGACGCCCATATCTACGGCGGTCCAGGCAACGTGGTCATTGACTCGTGCGAGACGTGCATCCTTCTTTGGCTCGATCGCGGCGAGCTGCTGCGCATCGCACGCGCTCCCGACACCAGTCCCACCTCGTATCTATCGCCTCCAGAGAATTCCGGTGGGCAACAAGATGGCGTCTGGGCTGGCTTGGGTGGAAGCATCGCCGCAGTCGACATTGTCGATGACATCGCCGGCTCGTTCTTCAAATAGCCGGCAGCGCCGACCGGCCCACACGATCTAGGCTTACATCCCTGCAAAGAGCTTTTTCGGTTGCAATCAAGGCTCCGCTACCATCCGCATACATGGAGAGCGCCAATGAGATCAATCCGGCGATAAAACGCGCCTTACAAGCCCGTGATGTGAGATGTGGAGCCGTTAACCGGGGACTTGCGCTGCCGCTTAACAGTTACACGCGAGGTTAACCTCCATTTCCAGGATATGCTTGTCCTGAACTTGCCACAGAAGATCAAAACAGGAGAGTACGAATGTCCCGCATAAAGTGCCTGCGCGCTCTTTTTTCCGGTGGCGGTTTTTCTTGTCGTTTATGGCGAGAAGGCTGCGTAGATGAGGTCTCCACCACCGCGTTGGAGAGCATTCGGAAACTATCCCACTGAATTTGGTATTGAGGTAATCATCATGAAGTCATTCTGCAGTTTTCTATTAGGAGCTTGCATGGTTTTCTCGCGAGGCGTCTTTGCACTTCTCTGTGTGGTGATCATTGGCTTCGCATCCGTCGCCTCGGTTCAGGCCACTGAGGAGCCGCTGGCAAGGGGCGTAGTGATTCCAAGCGTGGTATGCATCGACCACCCGGAACAGAGCTATGCTCTGTTCCTTCCGTCGAACTATAGTCCGGAGCGCAAGTGGCCAATCCTATACCTCTTCGATCCAGCGGCGCGCGGCAGCATGCCGGTCATCCTTGCAAAGGATGCGGCGGAAAAATTCGGCTACATCGTGATGGGCTCAAACAACTCTCGAAACGGTCCGCCCAAACCCGAGCTCGACGCCGCTACTGCAATTTGGAATGACTCGCATCTCCGTTTCAGGATTGACGATCGCCGCGTGTATTTTGCCGGTTTCTCCGGCGGGGCGCGCCTGGCAACAGCCTTGGCGCTTGGGTGCCATGATTGCGCCGCAGGTGTGATTTCCAGTGGCGCGGGGTTTCCCTTGGGCAAATCTCCCTCCACTCAAACGCACTTCAGCTACTTCGCGACGATTGGCATGTCGGATTTCAATTATCCTGAAGCAGTTGTACTCGCGCAACAACTCGATCAACTTGATTTGCCGCATCGGCTGCGTCGCTTCGATGGATCCCATGAATGGGCGCCTGCTGAAGTTTGGTTCGAGGCGCTGGCTTGGATGAATCTCCTGGCGATGAGGCAAGATCGCCTCGCACTCGACCCCGAATTCGTTTCGCAACAATTCGAAGCCGAATCTCAGCGCGCGCAAGAAATCGAGAAACGTGGGGACATTTATACCGCTTGGTGGGAATATCGCGGCGTAGCCAGCGACTTCGCGGGCCTCAGGGATGTTGCATCCATCACGAAGCATGCCGAAGAGCTGTATCATTCTCCTTCCCTGCATCATGCTGAAAAGCAGGAAAAGGAGGATTTCAAAGAGCAGCAACGACTCGCAGGACCGATTGTTTCGGGCATGGCAGCACTCGCTAAAGGCGGGGGCGACCACCCCCAGATTCGCCAACAGTTGCACGGGCAGAGCACCGAATTACGGGTCGCCAAAGAGGAGCAGAGTCTCGCGCAACCGATACCTTTGACCACAGAAGCGCTCACTGAAGGTGCTGTTGGCCAAGCCGAGATTCGCCGTCAGTTGCACGGGCAGATCGCCGCATTACGGGACGTCAAGGAGCGCGAGCGAAATGAAGACCGGCGACGTGTCCTCGGGAGAGCGTTGGGGGAGGTACGTTCTATAGCTTATGGTTCAGCGGAAGATAGCATGCGCGACGGTGATGCTGCCCTCGCATCCATCTATTTCGAACTCGCAAGCGAAGCCTCGCCGAAGGAGCTGTGGCTGCTGATCAAACTAGCTCAGGCGCAGGCTCAATCCGGCCACAGGAAGGATGCACTGGATGCGCTGCGCCGAGCGCGGGAAATGGGACTGGACGCCGAATCGCTTCGGGTTTCTTTTCGCGACAGTGCCGAATTTGCACGTTATCGCGACGACCCTGATTTCTTGAAGCTTCTTGAGGACCCTGCCGCTAAACACTGACCCTCGTTTACGGCCTGATCGCGGTCATCGCCCGCGATCAGGCCCGGTGCAGCGGCTTCTGCATCGGGACGACCTGTACCGTCACGTCACGGACCTCGGAGAGGAATCGGTTGATGACCGAGCCGCGCAGAAAGATATCCCAGCGCGAGCGGACCGACTGTCCGAAGACTACGTGGGAGATGTTCTCCTGCTGGGCAAATTGAATGAGAGTATCTGAGACGTTGCGTCCAGTGAGCGAGACAACCTGCGCGCCCAGGTCTCGCGCCATGCGCTGGTAGTCCTCGATGCGATGAAAGGCCTCGGGGTCGCCATGGCCCTTGTCGTCGTCGGGACGGGTAACGTAGACGGCATACCAGTTGGTGGCCAGGCGGCCGGCGATGCGCGCGCCGACGCGCAAGAGCCGCTCGGTGCCGGGCCTTGTGCTGAGGCAGACCATAACTTTCTCGGGAATAGGCGCCTGTTCCAGGCCCTGTGTGCGGCGGTAGGCCGACGCCTGGTTGCCTACCTGCTCAGCAGTGGTGCGCAGGGCCAACTCGCGCAGCATGTTCAAATTGCCCTTGCGGAAGAAGTTGGCAAGCGACTGCTCGACCTTCTCCGACGCATAGATCTTTCCCTGGCGCAGTCGAGAACGCAGCTCGTCTACGGTGAGGTCAACGTTCACGACCTCATTGGCGCGCTTGAGAAAGTTATCAGGAATGGTCTCGCGAATAATGGTATTGGCGGAGCGATAGACGGCGTCGTTGAGCGTTTCGAGGTGCTGGATGTTGACCGCGGTCATGACGTTGATGCCGGCGTCGAGCAATTCGAGCACATCTTCGTAGCGCTTGCGGTTCCTGCTGCCGGGCACGTTGGTGTGGGCCAGCTCATCAACGATCACCGTTTGCGGATGGCGGGCCAGGATCGCGTCCAGGTCCATCTCTTTCAGGTCCACTCCGCGGTAGGGAATGACACGCTGCGGCACGATCTCCAGGTCGCGGATGCGCGCCTCGGTCTCTTTGCGTCCGTGGGACTCGATGAGGCCTATGACTACGTCGACGCCCTGCTGGTGCTTAAGCAGGTAGGCGTCGTTAAGCATGTGGTAGGTCTTGCCTACCCCCGGCGCCGCGCCGAGATAGACGCGGAGCCTGGCTTCTTCTTTCTTGCGTTCCAGTTGGATCTCAGCCATGGCTCTCTAGCCCACCTCGACGGGATGACGAACTTCAGTTACGGTCGCAACCGGGAGCGTGAAGCGGAAGGTGGTTCCGTGGTCGAGACGGCTCTCGACGGCGATTTGGCCTCCCAGCGACTCGACCAGACGGCGTCCCAGCGCCAGGCCCAGCCCTGAGCCACGCTCAGAGAAGGTGCTGAAGCGGTCGAAGATCGTTGGGAGCCGTTCGGCCTCGATGCCGCGGCCCGTGTCGCGCACGGTGAACTGCACAAAGTCTTTGATCTCTTCGGCGGCCAGCAGAATCTCGCCCTCGGGAGGCGTGTAGCGAATGGCATTCGAGAGAAGGTTTTCCAAAATGGAGCGGACAGCGCGCCGGTCGGCCTGCACCAGCGCCAGATCGGCATAGGCTCTGACCTCGACGCGGATGTGCTTTTCGGCGGCCTGGTCGCAGAAGCGGTCTCGGGCCTCGCTCAGCGCTTGCAAGCGGACGAATGCCCTCGAGCGCAAACTCGCGGTGGCCTGCGTCGAGTTCGGCCACTTCGATCAGGTCGCTCATCAGGTCGTCCAGATCCTCGCTCTCCTTGCTGGCCGCGGTAACCAGTTCTGTCTGCAAGGGGAGCAGCTCTCCGCCGAAGCCATGCGCCAGAGCGTACAGGCCGCGTCGCACGCGGAGCAGCGGGTCGCGCAGCTTGCGGCTGGCCACGCTGATGAACTGCGTCTTGAAGCGGTCGATGTCCTGCAGGCTGGTCACATCTTCGAGCGTAGTGACCGTTCCCAGCAGCCGCCCCTCGGAGTCGCGCATCGGCATGGTGCGCAAGCGGTAGCTGCGCTCCTGCGTTCCGATTCGCATCGGCAGCAGCGACGCATCGCCCTCGGTGGCGACCGCCTTCTGCATCGAGACGGCATCGCGGATCGCATTCAGGATCTTGTCGCCGCCGGGAGTGTTGGTCAGCGCCATTCGGTCGGTGGCCGCTTCGCCCAGCAGCTCCTTGGCCGCCTGATTGACCTTGAGCAGATGCCCCTTGCCGTCGGTGACGATGATGGGCTCGAAGATCGATTGCAGCACCGCGTCGGAGAGCTGAAACTCCATCTGACGCCGTCCGGCCTCGGTGTCTCGTACCTCGCGGAGCCGGACCGCGACACGGTTCAGTTCACCGGCAATGACGCCAAAGCTGTCGCGGCTGCTCCACTCGACGCGGTGCTCCAGGTTGCCCTGAACGATGCGGCGTGCGTCGCGCGCCAGCAGGCGGATGGGCCGCAACACGGAGAAGATGACGCCCGCCGCAACCACTGCCGCTGCTGCCAAAAAGGAATAGGCCAGCTTCGACTGTCCGGCAGCAGCCAAGGCGCTGTGCGTGGACATCACCAGCCCTGCCAAGAGGCCGACAAGCACCGTGCAGCCGAGAATCAGTCGCTGAGAGAGGTTGAGCATGAACCGGTCTCCGGGCCGGAAAAGCAAAAAAACAGGGAACAGGGATTAGGGAACAGGGTGTCCGTGATCAGTTTCGCAGCTTGGTCATCATCGCGGCCAGCATCCGGCTGACCTCGCTGGAGAGACTCTCAGCCAGTTGGCGCGACTATTCCGAACCAAATTCCAGTTCTCTAGAGATTATAAGTTGTGTTTCCACTTCAGGGTTTGATCCCGTTGTATGACCGGGCAAAATACATATTTTCTCGCCCGCAATGCTGTAGCTTGCGGCGATGAAATGATTCGCACGCTGTCAAACCGTGAGATCCCCGAATAATTCGCCGCTTCTTACCCCTGATCCCTATTCCCTATTCCCTGCATTTACGGCACCTGGCAAACCGACAATCCATCGTTGTGCCAGCGGCAGACGAGTCCCGGAGGCGGAGGATAGGAGATCAGCACCCAATTGACGCCAAACTCAGCCCTCAGGCGCTCGAAGTCGGCGAGCTGGAAGTGGCTCCAACCAGGGCATCTGCGTGACCCGAGCTCGCAGCTCTCAGCCTTGACTTCCCGTGCCCACTCCGGGCCCAGCTCCGGGGATTTGGTTACCGCGCCCGTGTCTTTATCGATATCGGCCAGAGCGCTCCGCTCCGCAAGAGCGCGGAAGCCGTGATAGTCCTCACCGGGTGCTGCGAGGTAATTCGGATCAAGAGCAAAGTACGCGTCCTGTGGGGTATTGTGCTTGATCCAGTCGAAGGCCTGGAGCCAGGGATTCGCGCTGGCCGTGGACGGGAGTTCGATGTGCGGGGTCGCGGCGAAGAGTTGACGTTGCGCAAAGAACATGCCGCCGTTGGCTGCCAACAGAAAGATGGCCCATCGCCAAAGATGGGCCTTAAGCAGATATTTGCCGAGGTAAGCGCCACCGATCAGGACGAGAAAGATATAAACCAGTTGCAGGTAGCGCATCGGTTCGAGAGTGCTGAGAGAAATAAGCGCCCCAGGGAAGAGAATCCCCATCGAGAACAGTTGCATGAAGACGCCGTAGATGAGGATGGCCCAGGCGAAGCGGGAAAGTGTGATCTCGCCTCGCTTGGCGGCAACATAGGCGACCACCCAGAAAATGACAAGCGGCCCGATGGCTCCGAGCCACTCGTACCACTCCCAGTGGAAGAGCTGGTACTGGTGGTAGATGTGACCGGTTCGCACCGCATAGATCCAGCTTGGGGAGGGCTCAGATAAGATCCATCCAAAGGGAATCATTGCGGTCACGAAGGCCGGATTGGCTTTCAGGCGTGCAAATAGAGAGCGAAGGAAACCATGGACGGCGTCATCGAGCGCGAGAGAGAGAACAGAGCAAAAGAAGACTCCAAACGCGCCCATCAATGGATGCAGCAGGAATGCCACGATGATCGCGGGTACGGCCTGCCAGCGCTTTCCCGCAAGAATCCGCCACACGCCGAACAGGATCAGCGCAGCGGCCGGGCTGCGGGGATGCAGGTGCTGGTCCAGAATATAGAGAGCCGTCCCTGCCACCGGCAGCGTAAACATGGCTGCCGTCAAAGCAACTCCGGCCCAGCGCGCGGCTGTCTCCTTGAAGAGCAGGCAGATGATGCTATAGCAAGCCCAGACAAACAGAAGAATTGAAATCGCCTGCCAAAACAGTGCTGCCCAAGCCACCGGCATCCCGGTTGTGTGAATAAAGCGCGCCATCCAGACGTCGAAGACGCTCGTGCGCATTTGCAGTTGAAAGAAGGCGGCATCGTGGGGGTAGAGTGCCGGATTCAGTCTAGCTTTGATGGCCGATAGATAAATGCCGTCGTCTTCCGCGCCGGGATGGTAACCCATGACCAGAAAGCCAAGCATTGAAAACAGCAACACAGGCAGAACAACACGAAGCACTCCCAAACGCTTCAAACGGTAGTCCCCCAGTCTTCATAGCACGCTCTTCGTTAATTGGACTCATTTAATCTTAAATCGAAATCAAGCCGCCGCATAGATAGACGCGGAATTCTTAATGGAGAGTACGGGTTAGAGTGCGGGGAGGAGTGTTCGGAGCAGCAAAAAAGCGCCAACGCCGGCAAAGAAGACCAGCGCCATGCGGATGCCGGGTTCGCGGTTGACTTCGGGCACCAGATCGCTGGCGCCTACATAGAGCGCCACGCCGGCGGAGATGGGCAGCCCGTACGGCAGCCAACTGGGAACCAGCTCGATGACCAGAACGCCGGCGAGGGTTGCCGCGGCCAGGGCAACGGCCGAGTAAAGCGCGGTGGTCCGGCTGCGTCCGCTGGCCAGCATCACCGAGGCCATGGTGAAGCCTTCCGGCGCCTTGTGCAGCAAGATGGCCAGAAAGATCAGCCAGCCCAGCCAGTTGGAGACCACAAAGCCCGAGCCGATGGCCACGCCGTCAAAGAGCGCGTGCACGCTCAGTCCGCCCAGCACCGAATAGCCGGTGTGATGCGGAGACGAATTCGCCGTGGTGCGTCTCCTCGCCGTAGTGGAAGTGGGCGTTGATGGTGTGCTCCAGCAGATGCACCACGCAGTAGCCGGCCATGATGAGCACCGGTCCCAGCGCCGTTCGGATTCAGCGCAGGCTCTCGGGCACCATTTCGAGCAGCGCCGTGGCCATCAGAAAGCCAGCGCCCAGGGCAACGAAGTAGCGCAGGTAGCGCTCGACGCCTCGGGCGCGCACCAGCACCAGCCCGCCGGCCACATCGGCCAGCGCGGCAATCGCGCCCAGAAGGAGCGAGAGCTTCAGCATGGGCTCTTACCCGCTGTGCCGGATGTGCATCACGTCGCCATCCTGCACAACGTATTCCTTGCCTTCCAGGCGCAGCGTGCCCTTGGCCGCGCGCCGCTGCCTCGGAGCCGGCCTCCAGCAGCGCGTCCCAGCGAATGGTTTCGGCGCGGATGAAGTGGTGTTCGAGGTCGGAGTGGATCGCTCCGGCTGCCTGCGGCGCCTTCGAGCCGACCGGAACCGTCCAGGCGCGGCACTCGTCCTCGCCGGCGGTGAAGAAGCTGATCAGCCCCAGCAGCTCGTAGCTCTTGCGGATGAGCCGCACCAGCCCGCTCTCGTGCAGGCCGTAGCTCGACAGAAACTCCGCCGCCTCGTCGTCGTCCATCTCCGCCAGCTCGGCTTCCACCTTGCCGCAGATGGCGGTTGCGCCGGCGTTGGGCCGCTGGGCGACTTCGTCCAGCTTGAAGCGGCTCACGGCCGCTTCGAGATCGTCGCCAAGCGTGGTGCTTTCGCCGATGTTAAGCGCATATAAAATAGGCTTTTGCGAGAGAAACATGAAGCCCCGGATGAGCTTTTTCTCTTCCGCCGTCATCTCCAGCTCGCGCAGCGGCTGCTCCTTTTCGAGAGCCTCTTTCGAGCGCAGCAGCAGGGCCTGTTCGCGCTCCAGTTCGCTGGTGCGGCCCTTCTTCAGATCCTTTTCCAGGCGCTCCAGGCGCTTTTCCACCTGCGTCAGGTCGCTGATCATCAGGTCGAATTCGACGTTCTTGATGTCGCGCAGAGGATCGATGGGGCCGACGTGGGGAATCGAATCGTCTTCAAAGGCGCGCAGCACGTGAATCAGCGCGTCGACGTTGCGCAGGCTGGCGAGAAAGGCGGTCTCTTTCAGCGCCTCCTGGCCGATGGCGGCCACATCGACGTATTCGACCGAGGCGTAAGTCGTCTTCTTGGGCGAGTAGAGCGCCGAGAGCTTGTCCAGCCGCTCATCGGGTACGCGCGCCACGCCGATATGCTCCTCGCGCGAATGAGCCGCGCTCTTCGAGCTTGGCCTTGGTCAGAATCTTGAACAGCGATGTCTTGCCCACCTGCGGCAGGCCGATGATGCCAGTCTTCATTGATTTTCCGATGGGTTCGCGAAAGGATAAGATGCGCGCGCGACGACCTCTTCGATGATACAGGATCGATGCAGGTGGAACCTGAGCCCAGCCGCCCGGCAGTTCTCCTCGTTCTCATTGATCGGCGCAACTGATTTATTCTCGAACCAGACCTCAGCCATCGGATCGCGAGCAGTTAACCAAGATAGCCGTCTGGATTTGAGGGTGTGGTTCAGGAGAAATTGTGAAAACGACGGGGCTTATCGGCGGCATGAGTTGGGAGTCGACGGTTCCATACTATCGGTTGATCAATGAAGCCGTGAGAGATCGTTTAGGCGGCCTGCACTCGGCCAAGATTGTTCTTCTCAGCGTGGATTTCCACGAGGTGGAGCTGCTGCAGCGAGACGGCCGTTGGGAAGAGGCTGGACGGCTGCTTGCCGAGGGCGCTCATTCCCTCGAATTGGCTGGCGCGGACTTTCTCGTGCTTTGCACGAATACGATGCACAAAGTTGCACCGGCGATCGAGGCCGCTGTATCGATTCCACTCTTGCATATTGCGGATGCAACGGCTGCGGAGATCAGACGCCTTGGTCTGAAAACTGTCGGTTTGCTTGGAACCCGTTTTACGATGGAGCAGGATTTTTATCGGGACCGCCTGGAAAAACGGCATGGGATTCATGTGATCGTGCCCGAAGAGCAGGATCGAGAGATCGTTCACCGAGTGATCTATGAAGAACTCTGCCTTGGCAAGACCGTCGAGGCATCGCGAACGCATTTTCGCCGGATTATGAAGCAACTCGCAGCATCTGGCGCGGAAGCGATCGTCCTCGGCTGCACCGAGATCCCGATGCTGGTTGGGCCGGCCGATTCCCCGGTTCCTCTTTTTGACACGACGGCGATTCACGCACGGGGCGCGGCTGAATGGGCAATCTCCGGGCCGATCGAGCCCTGATCCTGTTTCTGTCCTGCAACACTGGATAGAGTCTTCCGTCGTAGCAGAGCAGATGCTCAGGCGCGTGTTGTCTCAGCCCAGGCAACGCCCACAACCGTCGCCAGACCAAGCAGCAGAATGGCTCCTTCGACGTTGACGCTGCGCTGGTGCAGCCTCTCGAAATCGGCGCGGCTGGGATTGGCGGCATCCACGGCGTTGATGGAACCGCCGGCTGCGATGCGGTCCCGCTCCATGGCCGGAATGATGCCGAACTGCGAGTAGACAGTGAGGCCGATCATCATGATCAGCAGGCCCATCGGCGCCAGCAACGCGCGCGGCCTATAGATGTCTCCAGGCTGGAGCAAGAGCCAGGAGCGCCAACGCTCCCGAGGCCAGACCCATGTCGTGCAGAGTCCGCAGCAACTGCCCGACAATCTTGCCGGCGGTGTGCGTATCGGGCTGAAGCGTCTGGAAGGTGACGGCAGCCACGACGGGAAAGAAGATCTCCGCGCCCAGCCAGACGATGAGCGCGAGGTAGAGCAGGGTGCGGAGCAAGGTCTTCATGATTTCAGTTCTCAGTTTTTCGTGTTCAGTGGTGAATTGTTAGTTCTCCCGGAACGTCACACTCGACTCTCGCAAGGTACCCGATCTTGTCAGGCCGTTGCGGCTCGAACTGCTGAAGACTGACCTCTGTTCACTGTCTCTTCAGCGCTCTCTTCAGCACCGTCTCAAGCGCAGCCTTCACTTCCGCATACTCCGCGGGCTTGAGCGCGCCTGTGATCTTTTCGTGCTCCAGCGTGAAGAGCTCCTCTTTGAGCACATTCAGCAGGGCAGCATTTCCAGTGGCGGGCGCCGCCGGCGCAGCCATAACGGCAGCCTGAGGCTGAACTGTTGCAGCGCCAGTAGCAGATGCCGCGCTCTGTGCTGGCCTGCGCAGCAGAAAAGCAGCCGTGGCGATCATCACGAGCGCCAGACCGCCGAGAATCCAGCTCTTGTACTTCGACAGCGGATCGGGCGTGCCAATGGGTTGGCCGATGCCGCCGCCGGGTCCTGTGCCGGGAGTGCTTGTATCTGACTGGCCGCCTCCCATGCCGGAGCCTTGACCGGCCTGCGTGCCCTGATCTTCGCGAGGCAGTGAGCCCGTACCCGAGATGGTGAATTCCAGCGCGCTACTAGGAAGGGCATTTCGGGACAGGAATGTCTGAAAGCTGGGGTCCTGCGGTGAAGACTGGAAGACCGATCCCGCGCCTGCGGCGAAGGTCATGCTCTTGGGCAGGACCACCCACACGGTTCTGGCCGGGACCGTCACCTGCGGATGAAAGGTATACTTCCCGCTGCTGTAGGGCAGCGTGTATTCGATCTGGAACATCGTGCCCTTGTCCCCGGCGTCGGGCTGGATGGGAAAGTTGAAGGCATAGTGGCCCTTGGGCCCGTCGGGGTCCATCTTGAGCGAGGTAGGCAGGCCGCTGGGCCGCTGAGCGGATGCGCCGCCCACCACTGCGTCGGCGGGAAGAACGATCGAAAAGGAGCGCGGACTCCACTGCGTGCGCGGAGGCGAGCTGGAGTTGTGCACCAGATAACGCTCTACCAACTGAAGCTGACCGTTGGAGGCATCGACGACCGCCGTTACGTCTTCATCGAGGCCGACTCCGCCGACCTGCGCTGCCACGTCATAGACCGGAATGTCGCCCGGCGCTCCGCCCTCGGGCGCGGCGATGAAGTAGGGCGCGCCCTGGTGGGTGACCCGCACAAGGGCCGGACCGCTGCCCGGCTTGTTCAACGAATAGTGCCCTCGCGCATCGGTGGTTGCGTGGGCGATCTTCGCTCATGCCAGCCTGCACGTCCACCAGCACCACGGTATCTCCCACGGCGGGCTTGCCGGTCGTTTTGTCGGTGACTGTGCCGGTGATTTGTGTCGCGTGCAACGCCGCGCCCGAAAAAAGCAGGCTCAAGGCTATCGTTACGAAGACGAATTTGGTCGATCTCATGGTCGTAAGAGCTTCCTATTGCGAAAATCTCGCGATTGGTTAACTGAAGCGCGATTCCGTCTTAGATAAGCCAGGAATCTCCCAGCTTTGAAAGGGCACGGCTTTAGCCGTGCCGGAAAGCGCCAAAAAAATCAATCGGGCTTTAGCCCCTGAGGAGAAGTATATTCAATGACCGGCATTCCCTCGGCGGCTAAAGCCGCATCTGCTTTGTGTTCGTCGGCGGCACGGCTAGAGCATTTTCGGAATTACTGTAGACTTCCGTGCCCCATCCATTCCGCGTTTTTCTGCGGAATGGGTGGGAAACCTCCAAAACTTCGGTCTACACAATTCCCCAAAATGCTCTAAAAGCCGTACCCTTTCAAAGCAGGCTTTCACGCCTGCTGCAAATGCTCGATCTCGGCCAGCAACTGCGCCGCCTCGTTTTCAAGATGCGCCCGCTGAACGGAGAAGTCCTCTTCAGGATACTTGCCGGCGCGGTACTCGAAGTTCAGGTCGCGCAGGTTTTCGTAGAGCTGTTCCTTGCGCTCCAACAGATAATCCAGGCGCGTCTTCTGGCGCTGGCTGGCGAAGACATTCTCCGGCCAGAAGGTGTAGATAAACAGGGCAAACATCAACAGCATTCCGGCGATGAGGCCTTCGGTTGGTGTCATGACTCAAAACCCTCCATCGCCGCTGGAGTCTGTCTCCCGGCGAACCTTTTGCATCAGCAATTCCGTTGCAGGATCGACGGAAACCTCCGCTTTCATGCTGCCTGCGGACCATCTGCGCACCAGCAGAATCGTGCCCAGCAGCGCCGCGGCGAAGACCGCAAAGGGCGCAATCCAGGCCACCAGGTCGAAGCCATGCGTGGTTGGCGCGGCCAGCACGATTGCGCCATACTTGCCCACGAAGCCATCCAGAATCTGTTGGTCGCTCTTGCCGGCTGCGATGCCGTCGCGTAGCTCGTTCAGTTCTCCGGTCGAGTTCGGGCAGCCGACATGGTTGCATTCGCCCAGGATCTCAGCGCAGCCGCAGGTGCACATCAGACGGTGGTTCAGGCTGGTGTAGCGCGTACCGGCGTCGGTGGCGCCCAGCGAGAAGCAGACGGCCACGGCCAGCGCCAGGGCTTGCAAGGACTTCAACCAAAAGGTAAATCGCAACGGAGTTGCCATCAGTCGCCTCCCCCCAGCGCGGGCTCGATGGGAACCGTTCGCGTCGCAGGCACGCGCAGTGAGGCGGTGGCCGGAGTGAGGCTGGGAACCAGCGCAACCACTGTGCCCAAGACGATCAGCACCACCCCGGCCCAGATCCAGCCCACCAGCGGATTCAGAAACGCCTTGATGATCGGCTGCCGGTGTCGGGATTCGTGCCTTCGTAGACCACATACAAGTCCCAGCCCGGAGTTGAGTGAATGGCCACCATGGTCTGCGGCTGCTCGCTGGCCAGATAAACGCGCTTCTCCGGCGTCATCTGGAACTGCTTTTTGCCACTCCTATACACGTCCAGCATGGCGAACTCGGAGTTGTAGTTGGCATTCGAGTCCTGCGTGAAGCCGACATTCTCAAGCGTGTAGGGGCCGATGGTCATCTTGTCGTGCAGCGCCATTTCGCTCTCCACGTTGCGATTGAAGGCCGATCCGGCCAGCCCGATGACCACGATCACCACGCCGATGTGAATGAAGTAGCCGCCGTAGCGCCGTGTGTTGCGGCGAACCAGCAGAACCATGGCCGCAAAGTGGTTGCGCCCGGTCTGCCTGCGATGACCCCGGCGCCGCGCAGAAACTCCGAGCAGATGGCCGTCAGCACCGCGGCCGACATCGCAAAGGCCACCAGCGCATAGAAATTGCCTTGATCGAACGCGCCGTCCTTCCACGGCCTCACGCCCACCGCCAGGCAAACGATCACCGTGGCCCAGAGCGCAATCACCGGCAGCACGAAGTTGCGCTTGATGCTCTTGAGCGAAGTCGCGCGCCACGGCAGCAGCGGGCCCACGCCGGTGAGGAAGAGCAGGAACAGCCCGATGGGAACGGCCACGCGTTGTACCAGGGCGCGCCGACCGTCACCTTGTTGCCCACGACATACTCGCTCATGATCGGGAACAGCGTTCCCCACAGAATCACAAAGCAGGCCGCCAGCAGAACCAGATTGTTGAACAGGAAGCTCGACTCGCGGCTGACCAGCGACTCGATTTGATGTTCGGTCTTCAGATGGCCGCGCTGCAAGATGTAAGTGAAGATGCAGACCGCCAGCACGATGCCCATGAAGAACACGAACCAGGTGCCGATGGACGACTGCGCAAAGGCGTGCACCGAACTGACCAGGCCGGCGCGCGTCAGCAGCGTGCCCAGCATCGTCAGCAGGAACGTGGAGAAGATCAGCCACACGTTCCAGCTCTTCATCATGCCTTTCTTCTCCTGCATCATCACCGAGTGCAGAAAGGCGGTGCCGGTGAGCCAGGGCATGAAGCTGGCGTTCTCAACCGGGTCCCATCCCCAGTAGCCGCCCCAGCCCAGCACGGCGTAGGCCCAGTGCATGCCGAGGAAGATGCCGCAGGTCAGAAACAGCCACGTCACCATGGTCCAGATGCGGGTGATCTTGATCCACTTCTCACCGGGGTAGCGCATCATCAGCGCGCCCAGCGCAAACGCGAACGGCACCGAGAAGCCCACGTAGCCCAGGTAAAGCATGGGCGGATGAATCACCATCTCCGGATACTGCAGCAGGGGATTCAGCCCGTTGCCGTCGGCGGGAACGGCCCCGCGGAGCAGCGCGAAGGGCGGCGCGGCAAAGTTCAGCACCAGCAGAAAGAAAACCTGAATCCCGGCCAGAATCGCTCCCGCGTAGGCGTAGAGCTTTACGTCCGTCTTGTGCGTCAGGCGCAGCACAAAGCCGTAGGCCGCCAGCAGCCACGCCCACAGCAGCAGCGAGCCTTCCTGGCCGCTCCACAGCGCGGAAAATTTGTACGCGCCGGGCAGCGCGCGGTTGGAGTGCTCCAGGATGTAGGTGATCGAGAAATCGTTGGTAAAGACCGACCAGATCAGCGCAAAGGCCGCCGCAGTGACGGCCACAAAGCCGGCGATTCCCGCCCGGCGCGCCGTATCGGCCAGCCGCTCGGGCGAGATCGGGGAAGGCTGCCCGGTCGCGATCAGCCGCAGCGCCAGTGCGCCAGCCAGCAGATTGTAGGCGGCCAGAGCCAGAGCGATCAGAAGCGCAAAACTACCAAAGGTTGCCATCAATACTCCGCGGTCAATTCAACGACGATTTTCGGACACAGGCTAAGGCCTCAATAGCTTTCGGCCGAGGTCTCTGCAATCCATCATAATCCGCCAAAGCGTGATCTGGCTCACACCGAAGACAGAAAACAGAGGACGGCTCGTTGCAGGGGAGACTCTTCCAGGCAGGCAGTTGAAATCGTCCTAGCCGAACAAGAACTCCTTTTCTCTCAGCTCTTTGATGGTGTCGCGGAGGCGGGCGGCTCTTTCAAACTCGAACTTCTTTGCCGCCTCGCGCATCTCGGCCTCCAGTTTGGCAATGTAAGTGTCGAGCTCCGCCTGGGTGGCGAACCTTCCGGCATGCCGGCGGCCTCTTCCTCCTCCACATCGCCATACTCGGCCTTCAGGATCTGCGCCAGACCCATATCCATCTTGCTGATGATCGACTGCGGCGTAATGCCGTTCTCCTCGTTGTAGGCCCGCTGAACGGTTCGCCGCCGGTCGGTCTCGTCCATCGCCCGGCGCATCGAGTCGGTCATCTTGTCGGCGTAGAGAATCGCCCGGCCCTCGAGGTGCCGCGCGGCTCGGCCCATGGTCTGGATCAGCGACCCGGCCGAGCGCAGAAAGCCTTCCTTGTCCGCATCGAGAATCGCCACCAGCGAGACCTCCGGCAGGTCGAGCCCCTCGCGCAGCAGGTTGATGCCGATCAGCACGTCGAACTCGCCCTTGCGCAGCCCGGCCAGCAGCTTCACGCGCTCCAGCGTCTCGATCTCAGAGTGCATATAGCGGCAGCGCACGCCGACCTCGGTGTAGTAGCCGGCCAGGTCCTCGGCCATGCGCTTGGTCAGCGTCGTCACCAGCACTCGTTCGTCGCGCTGCGGCCCGGTCGCGAATCTCGGCCAGCAGATCGTCGATCTGGCCCTTCACGGGGCGAATCTCCACCTCCGGATCAACGAGCCCGGTCGGCCGGATCACCTGCTCGACCACCACTCCGGCCGAGCGCGTCAGCTCGTACGGCCCCGGCGTGGCCGAGACGTAAATCGTCTGATGAATCCGGTTCTCGAACTCCTCGAATTTCAGCGGCCGGTTGTCCATCGCCGAGGGCAGACGGAAGCCGTAATCGACGAGATTCTGCTTGCGGCTGCGGTCGCCATACCACATGCCGTGCACCTGCGGAATCGTCGCGTGGCTCTCGTCGACAAAGAGCAGAAAATCGCGCGGGAAGTAGTCGAGCAGCGTCGGCGGAGGCTCGCCCGGCAGGCGGCCCGAGAAGTGCCGCGAGTAGTTCTCGATGCCGTGGCAGTAGCCCATCGACTTGATCATCTCCAGATCGAAGCGCGTGCGCTGGTGGACGCGCTGCGCCTCCACCATCCGCCCCTGCGCCTCCAGCTCGGGCACCCACTCGTTCAACTCGCCGACGATCGAGTCGATGGCCTGGGCCTTCCGCTCCGGCTGCACCACATAGTGGCTCTTGGGATAGATCGGCAGGCGCGCATACTTCTGCTTCACGGTGCCGAAGAGCGGGTCGATCTGGCTGAGGCTTTCAATCTCGTCGCCGAACAAGCTCAATGCGGTAGGCCGATCTCGTCGTAAGTGGGGAAGACCTCGATCACGTCGCCGCGCACGCGAAACGTGCCGCGCCGGAAGTCCGTGTCGTTGCGCTCGTAGAGAATCTCCACCAGCCGCCGCGTAATGTCTTTGCGGCTGATGTGCTGGCCTTTTTCGAGCAGCAGCAGCATGCCGTAGTAAGCCTCGGGCGAGCCCAGGCCGTAGATGCAACTGACCGAGCTGACGATGATCGCGTCGCGCCGCTCGAACAGCGAGCGCGTAGCCGAGAGCCGCAGCTTGTCCAGCTCTTCGTTGATCGTCGCTTCCTTCTCGATATAGAGGTCGCCGGCGGGAATGTAGGCCTCGGGCTGGTAGTAGTCGTAGTAGCTGACAAAGTATTCGACCGCATTGCCGGGGAAGAACTGCTTGAACTCGTGATAGAGCTGGGCGGCGAGGGTCTTGTTGTGCGCCAGAATCAGCGCCGGCCGGTTGGACTGCTCGATGACCTTGGCCATGGTGAAGGTCTTGCCCGAGCCGGTGACGCCGAGCAGCACCTGGTGCTTCTCGCCGGCTGCGAGGCCGTTCAGCAGTTCCTCAATGGCCCGCGGCTGATCTCCCTTAGGCGTGTAGCTGGTGACCAGCTGAAAGTCCATGGGGGGATTATACCGCAAAGGCGAACAATGAGCGAAAAGCAGGTTCGGGCGAGTTGAACTATTTCATCTCCGGCGTGGCCTTACCCAGCGAAAGATCAGGTAGAGTGTGCTGATGGCAGCCAGCACGATCAGTATTGCCATCCGCACATTGTTTAGATCCTTCAGATCGAGTGTAGTCGCCAGAATCACAGCGAGAATGGCACCCAACGTCAGCATTCCATTGATCACAACGGCCTTGAACCGCACGCCTATAGATCCCAGTTGCGGCTCAGCCGGAACCGGCGCGAAGAGGAGTGGGATCTCTCTCATCAGTTGGTCATCCAGTCTCAGGTCTGACCGCTCTGGTTGATGCCACTCCTGCGCGGCTCTTGCATTCACTGTTTCCGCTGTTGCTGCTGCGGTCAAGAGTTGGAGCGGGAGAGTCCTGGAATCAACGCCATAGTTACTCAACGCCTGTCCTGGGACAATCGCACCAGCGTCAAGCCCTCCTTCCAGAGCCCTCAGGTCGGCGTGGATAAGAGACTTCCATGGATGAGCTGAGCTGACGCCGCAGATTCACTGGCGGTTGCACCGGAGGCATGCTCCGCCGGCAGAGACGATTCGAACCAGTCTTCGGGCGGCATTCCCAGGCTATCCATTCCGCGCGATGCGCGAGCCGCATTCAATTGAGCAATGAGCGCCGGCAAACCCGGCTGCCCAGCCTGCGGCGGAACCTGCCCCGGAGTTCCACCGCGATTCCCACCAGGCTCGCCGGACTTCAAGTCACTCAGTCGCAGCTCCAGCATCCGTCGCGGAAGCAATCTGTGCGGCAAGACGCAGGCTCACTTCGTCTCCCAGTGGAGGGACGCTCCCGGCCAGATTGATCGATAGGCTCAAAGTTCCAGAATCCCTTGACAGCGGGACCTTACGGATACCGCACCCTCTATATCGGCAGTTGGCTGCTCCCATCGCAACCGCCTATTTTTGAGGTGCCCAAGCCCGGCTCTTGAAGCCCACTTCCACGGCGTGACGGCAACCCCATCAGGCGGTGCCCTTCAAGCGAATTGCAGGCTGATGTCTCATGAACCGCGGAATGATTGGGCTCTTCTGCTCTTGAGGCAAAGAGAAGCGAGGCTTTTCCGCTAAAAGCCTCGCCCGCTCGAATTTGCCGCAAGACCTTGCCTATTCGCTCTTGGTGCTCTGCGTCGTCAGGTAGCGCTCGTAGCCAAGCTCCGCGATCTGATGCAATTGGGTTTCGAGCCAGTCGGCGTGCTCTTCCTCGTCTTTGAGCAGCTTGATGAAGAGATCGCGCGAGCCGTTGTCGCCTTCGTCCGCTGCGAGCTTGGCAGACTCGTTGTACATTGCCACGGCTCCAATCTCGAGCTTCAGATCGGATGCGAACATCTCCTTGACGTTCTTGCCGATCGAGAGGGCGAGCGGTTCCATGGTCGGCGAGCCGTCAAGAAACAGGACGCGTTCGATCAGAGCCTCGGCATGCTTCATCTCGTCGATTGACTGCTTTTTGATGTACTTCGCGAGCCGGTCATATCCCCAGTTCTCGCACATCTCGGCGTGGATAAAGTACTGGTTGATCGCGGTGAGCTCCTCGCGGAGCGCGTGGTTGAGCTTTGCGATGACCTTCGGGTTACCCTTCATGGCGACGATTCTACAAGAGAGTGGAGCAGGTTGGAACGAAAAAATTTGACGGGCAGATGCGACGGCTGAGAGGCCATTGAAACCGGAATCGTGGCCGGATGCGCTCCGGATCGCCGGCTGCATCCCTGTGAATCTCTCTACGCTACAATGCTCTCAATCAAGGAGGCTGTATGCGCAGGATTCTTCTGGCTGTTCTTGGCCATGGCTTTTTCCGTCTCGCTGGCTGCACCGCTGGTGGCGCAGGGCGCACCGCCGCAGGGTGGCGCCGACCAGCCCTATACCGTCGAGTACTACTACAAATGCCAGTGGGGCCATCAGGCCGAGTTCCTGCAACTCTTCCTGAAGAATCACTACCCGTTGCTCAAGAAGATCGAGGCCACCGGGCGCATTCTCTCGGTGAAGATCGAGTCGCCTGCCTACCACACATCGGAAGAGCTGCGCTGGGACTATCGCGTGACAATTCGCTACAAGAATTCGACTGTGGCGACGACGGCCAACCCCGACGAAGAGGCCTTCATCAAGCAACTGTGGCCGGACCAGGAGACTTACAAACGAGAAGAACAGCGGCGGTTTGAGATTCTGCTCGGGCACATCGATCTGCCGGTAACCGACATTACGCCGGCGAAGTGAAAGAAGCAGGGACAGGCAACAGGGAATAGGGAACAGGGACATCAGACTAGTGGGTTTCTACTCCCTGTTCTCTCCATTGGCGCACCAGGTCTTCGGCGGCTTCGGGCCAGGCGGGATACTCGAATTCAAATCCGGCTTCGAGTAGACGGCCAGGAATGGCGCGACAGCTCTGCAGCACTAACTCAGGCTCAGTGCGCATGAAGATTGCGCCAAGCCGGATGGCGAGCGCAGGCGCGGGAATGCCGTTGGGAACATCCCAGGCGTAACGCAGCGCCGCCATGAACTCGCGGTTGGGCAGGGGATTGGGCGCTGTAAAGTTGATCGGCCCCTCCAACTCTTCGTGGGCCAGAAGAAACTCGACGGCGCGGGCATAGTCAGCCTCGTGAATCCACGTAACGAATTGGCGTCCATTGCCTTGCTTGCCGCCAAGGCTCGCGCGAACCAGATTGGACAGCACGCCAAAGGCGCTGCCGGGCGCTGGGACTGAGAACGACCGCGCTGCGCAGCGCGATCTTGCGGGTGCGCGGCGTATTGGCGTCGAAAAACGCAGCCTCCCAATCGCGGACTACGCGCGCGGTAAAGCCGCGCCTGTTGCTCCAGGGTTCAGCGCCGGTCGACCGCGTCCGCTGCGACCGCACTGCTCTCGTCAAGCGGCAGATCGACTCCATTTGCGTCAAGGGTGCGCCTGTAGAGCGTTGCCGCCGAAGCGTTGATCCAAACTTTAGGCGGATCGGCGAGGCCGGCTATGACCCTGCCAATCAGTTGCGTCGAGCGGATGCGCGACAAGTAGATGGCGCGGCGGTTTGCCGGGGTGTATCGGCAGTTGATGCTGCGACCGGCGAGGTTGATGCAAACGTCTGCGCCTTCCAGATACTCAGTCCATGGGCCGGTTGATTCGCCGTCCCAATGAACGGTCTGCCATGGCGCAGTATAGGGGCCGCGGGTAAGGACAGTGACGTGATGACCACGCTCCTGAAAATAGTGCGCCAGCATCTGGCCAACCTGGCCGCTTCCGCCTGGAATGACGATGCGAAGCGGCCGGCGCTGAAGAGCTTCGATCGCGACAGGGATCGTGTCCATAGATTCAGCTTACGGCGCTGGGGCTGAGAGCTAATGTCCATTCGGCTGGAGAATCCACCAAAACATCCGGCGGGATCGCTGCGAGGGTCTGCGGAGATAGGCCGAAGGTACAGCCGATCGACCACGCACCCGCATTGCGCGCGGTTTCCACGTCGACCTGGCTGTCGCCGATCATGACCGTCTCCTCGGGCTTGGCGCCGGCTTCGTTCATCAGTGTCACGAGGCCCTCAGGATCAGGTTTCTTGGTCTTGAAGCTGTTGCCGCCGTAGATGTGGAGGAAGAAGGGCGCCAGATTCAGCGCCTCACAGATGGCTTGCGCTGGGCGAACCGGCTTGTTGGTCAGCACAGCCATCGACCTGGACGAGCCTTCGTGCAGCTGGCGCAGCGCTGCCAGAGACTCGAGAACGCCTTTGTAGGCATACGTGAAGTCGAGCTTGTGTTCGCGATAGTAATCAAGAAAGTATGCGTAGGCCCCGGCCAGGAAGGGCTCGTCTACCTCAACCGCATCCACCCCAAAGAGCGCTCGCCGGATGAGCATGATTGCTCCGTCGCCGATGTAGCTGGCGACGACCGGGTCGGGTAGTTGCTTGCATCCGAAATGAGCCAGGGTTGCGTTGACACTGTTGCAGAGATCTTGCGCGGAGTCGATGAGCGTGCCATCGAGATCGAAGACCAGCAGTTTCAGTTGCTCGACGGGAATCGGGCGAAGAATGCGAACCATGACTCCAGTTTAATGGGGGAGGAGTGCAGGCCGATCCTCCAGCGAAAGTGTGGGGGAGGGAAAAAAGCAGGCGAGGCCCTCCCTAGGAGCCGTACAGACCTCGCCCGACAAGCAGATCTAGTTGATGCGTATGTCTCCAGAACCGGTCTCGATGCGCACCGTGGGGCCGCCGCCGTTGATCTTGCCATTCACGTGGTGACGGTTCGACGTGCCTTGTGTCAGCATCTCCATTTCGGTATGGATGCTGCCCGAGCCGGTGGAGGCCTCGAGGGTGAACGCCGCGCCGCCGGCTGTGTAATCGATGTTGCCCGATCCGGTCCAGAGCTTCCAGTCCGTCGAGGGCGTTCCAGCCACCTTGAGGTTCCCCGAACCCGTGCCCGCATGCACGCCGCCGTGCAGATTGCGCAGCTCGATGTTGCCCGAGCCTGTTTGCGCATTCGCATCGCCCGGACCCGACTGATCAGCGTAGATGTTGCCCGAGCCAGTGTTCAGCTTGAAGCCGCCATGCAGGCCTGCGGCGTGAATATTGCCCGAGCCGGTGGAGATCTTCGCGTTCTCTCCCACACCATCGACCGTGATATCGCCCGAGCCTGAACCGGCCTCAAGAAACGAATTATCCGGAGCCTGAATCTCATAGTCGATGCTGATGTTGTGCAGGTTCTGGTGGGAGCCGCCGATGCGCACAATGTTGCCCGTCTGCTCGATAGGCGGGTGGGCCGCAATTTCCCGGACACGATCTTCGCTGCCGCCCCAACCGGACTTCACCTTGCCCCAGATGTGAACCTGGTTGCCTGAGCCGCGGGTGATATGAATGTTGCCCGAGCCGGTCGAGACCGACAGATCCACGCGCCCGTTCACCGAAAGCGTGCGCTCGAAGGTCGCCTCCGAAGCCAGCGCCGGAAGAGCCGCCAGCGCCAGAGCCGCCGCTGCTAGAAGAAGTCGTTTCATCGTGTGCCTTTCCTGTTAGCTAGCTGCTAACAATTGACAGCGACCGGTCTTTCCCGCTTCAAACTCATGTCGCTGAGGTTTACAAATGCATTCCGATTGCCAAATCCAAGACTGCTCGATCGCTAATGAATCCGACCGCTTAATCAACTCATCCCGTTTTCAGCTGATGCTCAACGTGTTCGATTCTGAACAATGTCGTTCGCCAGCGAACAGTGCGTCTGCGTGTCACGTACGACGTATTCCGCACTACTGCTGTAAAACGACCTGATCGCCCTCTTTCAATCCGCTCAAGATTTCGGTCACCGAGCCGTTGGACAATCCTACGGTGACGGACACCTTGCGTACGCCTTCCTTCTGTTTCTTGTCTGGAATCTCGACGGTGGCCTTCTTCTGGTTGTCGTAGATGACGGCGTTCTCAGGCACCGTCAGCACGCCCTTGTGTTCGTCGAGCAGAATCTCGGCGTTGGCTGTCATGTTTGCCTTGAGTTCTCCGCCGGGATTGTCGATTGAGACGCGCACTTCGAAGGTCGTCACATTATCTTTTTCCACGCCCATGGGAGAGATCTTGGTAACCCTGCCGTTGAAGACGCGGTCGCGGAAGCTCTCGACCTTGATGCGAGCCGGCTGGTTCATATAGACGTGCGCGATGTCGGCCTCGTCCACCTTTCCTTGAACGTAGACCTGCTTGATGTCGCCCTCGGTCATCACCAGCGTTGCCGTCGAACCCAAGACCAGAATCGAGCTGACCGCATCGCCCATCTCAACGTCGCGCGAAAGGATCACACCGTCCATGGGCGCGACAATCGTGGTGTAGCTCAACTGTTCCTCAAGCTGTTTGAGGCTGGCCTGGGCCTGCATCACCTGCGCCCGCGCCTGTTTCAGCTTTGCAGTGTCCACGCCGATTTGAGCTTTTGAGCTGTCGCGCCGGGTCAGAGCGGCCAGATAGTCCTTATTGGCGTCGTCGAGCGCTTGCCGGCTGACGATGCCTGCCTTCTGCATCTCCAGGTTGCGGTCCAGCGTAGCCTTGTACATAGGCAGATCTGGAGCCGCCGCATTCACCTTATCCTGCTCGACATTGGCCTGATAGGTACCGACATTGGCCTCGGCTGACGCCAACTGTGCCCGCTGAGCCGCTACCTGCGCCACGATCTCCTGCTGGTCGAGCTGAGCGAGTTCCTGGCCCTTATGCACCTGATAATTGATGTCAACGAAGAGTTTTTCCACAATGCCGGAGGCTTTGGACTTGACCTCGACCTTGGTGATGGGCTGAATCTTTCCCGTGGCCACAACGGACCGCGCCACATCCCCGCGCGTCACCTTGGCCAATTTGTTCGGATCGATGGAAGATCCCCGCGCCATTCGCGCCAGGCCAATACCCAGCACCAACACCAGCAACAGCCCTCCGGCGCCCAGCCAGATCCAGAATCGTTTGCTTCTCTTGCGCGATGCAGTCACAAGAACCTCCCAAGGTCTTAAAATTCGCAGGACTCCGCTATACGGACGAATTGCCTGAATGAAAAGATTAAATTGACCCAGAATCTCAGACGCCGCTGGTCAGCCATTCGTTAACCATGCCAGGCCTGCCGGCGCCCCTTCGTTTCTTTTCTCTCATACGCAGCGCGTGGCGGCTTGGTTCCAACAAGTTGATGCCGGAGACGCATCTGGCCATTCCTCACTACCGGCCTCTCGTCTCTATACCTCCGTCAAATGCTATTCTCACAAGCGAGATGCACGGTCTTTCGCTGCTTGAGTTTGTCGCTGTAGCCATGCTGATTCTGGCCAACGGCTTCTTTGTGGCCGCCGAATTCACGCTGGTCTCGATCCGGGATACGCGGATCGAGCAGATGCTGGCTGCCGGTGTTCCCGGAGCCCGCGCCGTGCGGCGTCTGCAGCGGGAACTGGACGACTTTTTGCCCGCTGTGCAACTCGGCGTCACCCTCTGCTCGCTGGCGCTGGGCTGGATCGGCGAGCCGCTGGCAGCGGGCGTCTTTCTGGGCTGGCTCAATGTGTTGCCGATTGGTCCCGGAACGGCTCATGTTTACGCCCACATTGCGGCCGCCGGCTCCGTAGCGCTGGGCTTTGCTGTCATTACCTATTTTCACGTTGTGGTGGGCGAACTGGTGCCCAAATCGCTGGCGCTGCGCCGCGCCGAGGCATTGGCCGTCGCTGTGGCCCCGCCCATGCTTCTCTTTATGACGCTGGTCCGGCCGGCGGTGCGGCTGCTGAGGCACTCGGCCGCCCTGATCCTGCGCGGCTTCGATATCCCCATGACCGAGCGAGCCGCAGGTGCACTCGCCGGAGGAGCTCAAGCTCATCGCCACCGCCGCCCGCCGCCTCGGGGTTCTGCCTCGATTTCAGGAGACGCTCATCCACCGTGCCCTGGAACTGGACGATGTGCCCATCCGCGAGATCATGACGCCCCGCCAGAAGATCTTTTCGCTGCCGTCGACGATGACCGTCGAGGCGGCCAGCGCGCAGGTCATCGAGCAGATGCGCTCGCGCATTCCGGTCTACGACGAAAGCCGCGGGCCAGAGCATATCGTCGGCGTCGTCTATTCCAAGGACCTTTCGCGGCTGATGTTTTTTCGCAGGGGCGCTCCCTTTGTAGACCTGAAACTCGCGCAGGTGATGCGCGACGTGCTGGTGGAACCTGAAACCAAGACCGTCCTCGATCTGATTATTGATTTCCAGCAGCGGCGGCGTCAGATGGCGATTGTGGTGGACGAATACGGTTCCACGGTAGGCCTGGTGACTGCCGAGGACGCGATCGAGCAGTTGACGGGCGAGTTGGAAGACGAGTTCGACGACCCCGACCTGCCTGTGCTGACCACGGCCAGCGGCGCGTTGCTGATGGATGGCGGCGTAAACCTGCGCGATCTGGAGACGCAGATGCAGTGGAACCTGCCGCGCGACGGCGGGGTCGAGACGCTGGCCGGCTTTGTGCTCATGCGCCTGGGCCATATTCCCGAGGCCGGCGAATTCGTCATCCATGAAGGGCGTCGGCTGACGGTGGTGGAAATGGAAGGGCGGCGGATCGCTCGGATTCGGGTTGAGGCGGTCGGAGAGTAAGCCAGAGGCTGCCTACGGGGTTGACTGATGTTGTCATATATGACTACAATTCATTAGCAAGACTGGGGGAAGATCGATGACCAGACAGACGCGGCCCATCTCCTGGATCAAGCCCGCGCGCAAAGAGTTCGAGCGGTTTCCCATGGAGGCGCAATTAGTCTGTCTCGCGACTCTGACGATTGCAGCGGAGGGCGGCAAGGCGGATATTGCAAAACCGCTGAAGGGCTTTGGTTCCGGCATTCTTGTAGATTGCGCTTGCCGTTACATGGAGATGCGTTTCGAGTCGTGTATGCCACTCAAATTGGAGAAGAGATCTGGGTTCTTCACGCATTCCAGAAGAAATCAACGCAAGGAATCAAGACTCCGCGGCATGAGCTTGAACTGGTCGAGAACAGGCTCAAGAGATTGAAGGAGTTGTTGGGATGAAGAGCGAAGCGAATTGAGGTGGTTCGGGGTAGCGGCAACGCCTTCAGGGATCTGGGTCATGCAAGCCCCGACGTGGAGCAGTTGAAGGCGATTCTGGCAGCGGAGATCATCAAAATGCTCGATCGTCAGGGGCTCAGTGTCCGTGGAGCACACGCCCGGACGGGCATCGCCGCCGCCGATTTTTCCCGTATTCGCAACGCCGACCTGGGCCGCTTTACGCTTGACCGATTGATGTCCATCATCAACCGGCTTGGCTCACGGGTTGATGTGCGGGTCAAGGTCCGCGCAGTTCTGCCGGGCCAGCAAGCCGTTTCACTCTGACGCCGGCCCCTGATCTCTGGTTTATCGTTAAAACCAGCCCATGAAGCAGATTCTCACACGCCTCGCGCTCACTCTTCCGGTCGTCTGGCTGGTCGTCTCGCTCGTTTTTCTGCTCATTCACCTGGTGCCCGGCGACCCGATTCAGATGATGCTCGGCGAGGGCGCGTCGCCCGCGGATATGGCCAGCCTGCGGCATCAATATTTTCTCGACCTGCCGCTGCCCCAGCAGTATCTGCGCTACTGGGCGGGCGTGGTGCACGGCGACCTGGGCAGCTCGATCCGGCTGCATGACACAGTGGCGCACCTGATTTCCGCCCGCTACCCTTACACTCTGGCTCTGACGTTGACAGCCTTGGCCTTCGGACTGCTGCTGGCCCTGCCGGCAGGGATTTTGGCCGCCGTGCGGCGCGGCCGATGGGTCGATCAGCTTCTATCGGTCGTCAGCCTCTTCGGGCTTTCGGTGCCTGGCCTCGCGTTGGGACCGGTGCTTGATTCTGGTCTTTTCCATTGAGTTAGGCTGGCTTCCCGTCTCTGGCGCGAATGCAGGCGGAAGCAATGCAATCGATTGGCGCTATCTTGTGTTGCCGTCGATCGCCATGGGAGCCTCTTTGGCCGCGATTCTGACGCGCATGGTGCGCACGGCGATGCTGGAGGAGCTCGGCCAGGACTACATCCGTACAGCCAGAGCCAAGGGACTGAGCGAACGCGCCGTCGTCTGCCGTCACGCCCTGCCCAACGCAATGGTCCCCATCATTACGGTTGTAGGCTTGCAGTTTGGCGCGCTGCTGGCCGGAGCGATTGTGACCGAGACGATCTTCAGTTGGCCAGGACTGGGGCGGCTGACGGTCAGCGCGATCTCGAATCGCGATTATGCGCTGGTACAGGGCTGCCTGCTGTCGATTGGGCTAACCTACGTGCTGGTGAACCTGCTGACCGATGTGGTCTACCGGTGGGTCAATCCCAGAATGAAGGTAGCCGCCATGTCATAGAAGCTTGACGATCCGCGGGGTGAATTCTTCGCCTTTGACTTCGATCAGGCCAACCGTAACCGGCAGCTCAAATCGCCTCGGCCCGCACGACCCCGGATTGAAGTAGAGCACGCCCTTGCGCCGATAGAAATTCGGCACATGACTATGGCCGAAGAGCACGGCGGCGAACTTTCCCGCAGCCGGGTCCAGGTGAAGCGTCTCCAGATTGTGCAGCATGTAGACGTAGCGATCGGCTATGAGCGCCACCTCGGTCTCCGGCAATTCACCGCACGGGCCTTCGCGGTCCACGTTGCCACGGATGGCGGTGACGGGAGCGATCTTTTCCAGCTCCTTGAGGACGGAGATCTTGCCTACGTCGCCCAGATGCAGGATGCGCTCGACGCCAGCCAATGCAAGCGCAACCTCAGGCCGCAACAATCCGTGCGTGTCGCTGACTACGCCGATCTTCATCTAGAGCCCCAGTTCCAGCCGTGTGCGCGGGTCGAGCTGGTCACGCAGCGCGTCACCGATAAAGTTGAAGCCAAGCACCGCGCCCGCAATGGCCAAGGCAGGAAAGATCACCAGGTGCGGCGAGTCGAAGAGATGCAGCCGCGCGTCGTTGAGCATCGCTCCCCAACTGGGCGCGGGTGCGGGAATGCCCAGCCCGAGAAACGAGAGCGTCGCCTCGGCCAGAATCACTCCGGCCATGCCGATGGCGGCCTGCACAAGAATCGGCTGCACGATGTTGGGCAGAATGTGGCGGAAGAAGATGCGCAGGCCGCTTGCTCCCAGAGCGCGAGCCGCATCCACATATTCGCGGTCGCGGACGGACATCACCTGCGCACGAACAAGCCGCGCATAGCCGGCCCAGCCGCCGATGGCCAGCGCCAGTACAAGATTCGAGAAGCCCGGCCCAAGAAACGCGGCGAATGCAATGGCCAGCAGAATGCCGGGCAGCGCGAGAAAGGTATTCATGGCGAAAGTGGTGAGAGCGATGTCGATCCAGCCGCCGAGATAGCCGGCCAGGCCGCCGATGGCGAGGCCCAGAGCCAGCGAGATCGCGACGACTGTGACGGAGACGGCCAGCGAGAGCCGCGCACCGAAGAGCAGGCGAGAGAGCGTGTCCCGGCCCAGCTCGTCCGTTCCGGCCCAGTGAGCGGCTGTGGGGCCTTCGAGGCGATGCAGCAGGTCGATGGTGGCGGGGTTTGCGGGCGCGAGCCAGGGCGCGGCTAGTCCACCAACCACAAAGGCTGCGAGCAGCAGCACCCCAGCCACGGCCAACGGCTGGCGTCGGATACGATTGCGAAGGACGGGAATCGTGCTGGCAGAGAAAAAAGGCATCGGCATAGCAAGAATACCGCGACAGTGTCGGCGAAGCAGGGTTGAACCGACTATGGGTACATTCGTTGGGCGGGTTTGGGCGGTATCTTTGGCGCTGGCTGCGTCAGTGGTTCTGGCGCAAGCGACTCAACCCCGTTCATCGCAGACCGAGAGATCGCAACCCATTCAAGCCGAGGCATGGCGGATAGTCGCTCTGGCCAACCAAGCCCGCGCTGCTGCCGGAGCCGGGCCTCTCAAATGGGACGCGTCACTGGCTGCGGCCGCGCGCAAGCACTGTCTGCGCATGGCTGCGGAAGGGTCGATCTCTCATCGCTACAGGGGCGAGCCGGAGCCGGCCGAGCGTGCCGCAAACGCCGGGGCGCACTTCAGCCTCGATTGAGGAGAATGTCGCGCTGGGCCCCGACCCGTCGACGATTCACCAGCAATGGATGCGTTCGTCAGGCCACCGCCGCAACCTGCTGAACCCTGAGGTCGACCGGATTGGCGTTGCTGTCGTGGCTGGCCGCAACGGGCTCTATGCCGTGGCCGACTACGCACGCAATGTGCCGCGTGCTGACGCAGGCGCAGGTCGAGGCGCGGGTCGCTGGGATGGTCGAGCGCAGCGGTCTCACGATCGAGCGCGAGGGCAGTGCGGCACGAGCGGCATGCGTCACCGGCCGGGGAGTGCCGAGTCCTGCATTCGGCGGGCATTCCAGGTTTGTGGTTCGCTGGCAGGACGCGGACCTAAGCCGCCTGCCTCGCGAGTTGACAGACGAGCTTGCTTCGGGGAAGTTTCACAATGCCGAGGTGGCGAGTTGCCCGCCGCAGGGGCAGCAGGACTGGTTCACGGCTTACCGGGTCGTTGTGTTGCTCTATTGATTCTTTTTAGAAGGCGTCATCCGAAGTCACGATGCTCTTTCCAGACCTGGGGCCAGGGCTTGCGGGGAGGGCCGCAGACGAAGATGTCAGGATGGTAGAGGCTTTCTTCGTTGCGGATGCCTTGAGAGTTGCCGTTGTGACCGGCGAGACGGCAATCCGTGAAAATCCGGTCGGCATCTTCACGTTGAAGTCCGAGAGCAATGATGGTCGTGGGCGGCGGCGTGGGATAGCCACGCAGCCACTCGGAGTTGGTGGTGCCGATGGGGCTGGGGAGCCCATAAGCAGGGCCGAGAATCTCGATGGCTCCGTATTCGCCATAGTTGCCAGTGGTGATGCCGAGATGGGCGCGCTGCTCGGGCGGAAGGGAGTCGCGAATTCCTGCGACAGTTTTCACCATCTCGTCCCACCCGATCTCTTCGCGCAGGTCGCCGTTGTGCCGAAGCGCGAAGTCCTTGAGCGGGCCCGACGAGGCAAGGGGTACGATCACGCACAAATACCAGCCCCGCAGACCGCCAGGCCAGTGAAGAAGACGACTTCGATGGTGCGGCGGCCAAGACGGGGCAGGGAAGCCAGCCACCGTTCGCAAGCGACCGCGCCCATGGCCAGCAGGATTGGATAGGCTTCGGCGACATAGTAGGAGCGGCCCTTGTCGACCCAGAAGACAAGCAGCGGAACCATGTACATCCACGCCAGCATTCGATAGCGGCGATCACGCACAAACGAGCATAAGTCCGATGAGCCACACAGGAATGGCGAAGAGATTGGCGCAAACCAGAAACTGATCGCGCAAGAATCCCTCTGCACGGCCCAGGCCGACGTCGCGCGCATGAATGTGCTGGAGAAACGTGTAGGAGATGAAATCGTGACGGACCAGCCAGATGAGATTCGGCAGAAAGATGAGCAGAGCCAGGGCGACACCGGCCCAGAACCACCTTGATGCGAAAAACCTGCGAGAGGTGGAAAACGCCATGCCCACCAGAATTCCAGCGATGTAGAAGACGATGGCATACTTCGTGAGCAGTCCAAAGCCCAGAGCAGCGCCGATTGCCAGCCACCAGCGGGGATTGCCTGTCTTGAGCAGGCGAATCGAGAACCAACTGACCAGTACCCACCACAGAAGCGCGAACGAAGTGTACTGAAATTCAGTGGCCTCGAAGAGGGGTATAGGCGAGAGCGCAACGGCAAGCGCCGCCGCGGTCTGTGCAAGGCGGCCGCCGCCGAGATCTCGCGCCATCAGCCCGCTGACCACGATCACCACTGCCTGGGCAATGACAGAGAAGAGGCGTAAGCCGACGAGCGAGAGACCGAAGAGACTCAAGCCGATGCGCTCAATGAATGGCGTCAACGGCGGATACGATACATAACCCCAGTCGAGATGTCGGGCGTCACTTAAGAACTGGAGCTCGTCGCGGTGAAAGCCATAGCGGCCGTTGGTGGCGAGATGCACCAGCGCGACAGCGGCGGCTATGCAGAGCAGAACCGCCCACTCTGCCCTGCGCGTGGCGTCGGATGACCCTGCGCAGGGCTCGTTCTCAACGGAATCGCTGCTAAATCTGCCCAATTTTACTCCCAAAAAACCTCTACGCAGGAGTGCAGGCTTTGGTTCCCGCGCCGGCTGCCTCGCGCACGGCCCGTTCCTGTGGGGAGGCGATTTTTACGGTTGCCATTCCCGCCGCTGCTGCCGCGGCGATGCCCATTTCGGTGTCTTCAAAGGCCAGGCAATGCTCGGGTGCAACGCCGAGGCGTTCGGCTGCCAGCAGAAATGCATCCGGGGCCGGCTTGCTGTTGACGTAGTCCTCCGAGCCGACAATCGTCTCGAATCTGTTCATCAGATGCAGTGCGCTCAGAGCCTTGGTCACCGAGATCCGCCTGCCTCCTGAAACCACGGCAAAGGGAATGCGGCCATGCTCGGCCTCGATCAGCTCCAGCACCTCCGGAATCGCCTTGAGCTGCGGAAGCAACTCGAAGTAGAGTTCTTCTTTGTGTTCGGCCAGAGCCTCAACGGGCATTGAAAGTCCGTGCATCTCATTCAACGTTGCAATGATCTCGCGGGTGGGCTTGCCGCCCCAGGAATAAAAGAGATCCTCAGGAAAGGGGCAGTTCCATTCCGCGAAGGCCGTCTTCCAGGCAATGTAGTGCAGGGGCATTGAGTCGACGATCGTGCCGTCGCAGTCGAAGAGATAGGCGCGGAAGTCGCCGGCGGGCAGTTCAAGTTTCATGCGCGAAGAAAGCTCCTTTTGAGTTTGAATGTGGTTCGATTGCAGATGATTACTCCCGGTTGGTGCAAACTGGCAGAATGAGAATGAACAGAGAGGCAGGGCAGTACACCAAAAAAGCCTCAGCGGGTCTCCTGTGAACGGCCGAGGGGTACCCCCTCCCCCCTCCTATTACTGTGGAACTGTGAAAACAGAGAACAAAAAGCCGGGTGCGGATACGATCATGGCCTTTCCTCTGCGGGCCCGCCTTCACCAGGCCGCGTCGGCTCCATCCGCAGTGCGTTGTTGAAGCGGTTGAAGTAGTTGAAAAGTCCAATCGCGCAAAGCAGCTCCACGATCTCGCCTTCGGAGTAGAATCCGCGCAGCTCTGCAAATTGCTCTTCCGAAACGGAATTTGCGTCGCGGGTGACGGTCTCGGCCAATTTCAAAGCGGCCTTCTCGGCAGGGGTGAAATCGTCGCGCTGCCGCCATTCAGCGAGGTGCGCGAGCTGGTCGTCGTTCCAGCCAAGGTTTCTGGCGAGAATCGTGTGGCTGGCCAGGCAATAGGGTGTCTCGTTCACCTGGCTGGTGCGGACGATAATCAGCTCCTTCAGCTTGGTTGGCACCGTGCCGGTGTTCAGAACGGCGCCAAAATGAGCCTGCATGGTGGAAAAAATCTCAGGCCGGTGGGCCATCACCCGAAACATGTTGGGGACGTTGCCGCGATGGGCGAAGGCTTTGTCGTAGAGCACAACCATCTCGGGGGTTACTTCGCTGCGGTCCAACCGGGAGATTCGGGACATCGGTCCTCCTGTTCGCTTCTTCTATCGTAATAGCCACCGCCGTCCCGCACTACTCCTTCGCCGGCTGGACTCCCATCCGTTGAGGCTGTGCACTTGTGAAGAGAGGGCTGGCGCTTGGGCAGTCGGCAAAACGCACAGAACTTTGACGAGTTCCGGGCTCTCTGCTACCTTTGTAAAGGACAATAGACGCGCGACACTCCTCAGTAGCTCAATGGCAGAGCATTCGGCTGTTAACCGAAGGGTTGTAGGTTCGAGTCCTACCTGAGGAGCCAAAAACTAAATAAAATCAACAAGATGCAAGGCAGCCGAGCTGGCTGCCATTTTTATTTTCGTGGACTGGCGGGTCCGATGGCTGTTCGATGGAAATCATGCGCATTGACCGGTTCCGTAGAGATTTCTTCAACACAGCTTCCAATCCAGCTCAGCTTTGTGCAACTTCAGGCCTGCGAGCTTGATCTAAAACAATGTACTTTCCAATGGTCATGCGATAAAAGCTATGCAATGCTTTGACGGCGCCTGACCGGCACAGCTCGCTTCTCCGGTTGACAGACACACTTCCCCAAGTTTTCAGAGTGAGCCAACAATGCGGCGCGCGCTTTCCATCTCTCTGATTGTTCTGATCTGGCTGGGGCCGCTTTTAGAAGCCCTTCCGGCCAGCGCAGAGTCGCGCCTGCCGGCTTGCTGCCGCCGCCACGGGGCTCATCATTGTTCAATCTCCGGCGCAATGGCTTCGAGCTCTGCCAGGCCATCCTCAAGCTCGGCGCCCGTGCTGACCGCGCCTGCAGACTGCTCCCAATACCCGCGCTGCATCGTTGCTTCCACCGGGCCCACTAAGGCTCTGGCCGCATCCCCGGCCTGGCTCCCGGTTCTGCTTGCCAATTCTCACTCGCCGATCGCCAGCCGCGCCGCGGCTCGCCTGAGCGCAATCCGCACCCGCGCCAATCGTGGTCCTCCAGCCTCCAGCATCTGCTGAGAAGCTTGTTGAGAGTGTCCACTCATTGGAGAGAATGGCATCAGCCGCTTTCAGAACCGTGCCGGCCGCCAAGACTCTTCGACTTACAGTGCTAAGTCTGATCTTGGGTTTGCTCTGCCTTCAACGAATCCTCTCAACAGATCACGCACCACTTGGGTTGCGCTTCCCCGCGCAGTCGAAACCATCTGTGCTGCAACTGGAGATATCCGGAGGTCGGTCCCATGCGTATCTCACGTCGCTTTGCCCTAGTTCTCTTGCTTATCGCTTCACTTCCGGCATTTGCCAACATCTTCGCGACTGTTCACGGTGTAGTTCACGATTCACAGCATCGGCCCATCCCCAACGCCAAGGTCACGCTGCAGGCCGCCAATTCAGCATTTGTGTTGAGTGCCACCGCGGATTCCGATGGAACGTTTGAGTTGCCTCAGGTGCCGATCGGCGTTTACCGCGTGACGATCTCAGCCCCTGGCTTCGCAACTGTTACTCAGCCACTCACCATCGCTTCAGGCACAAACCCCACCTTGCACATTGAACTGCCAGTTGCGACGGCCACCGAATCGGTTCGAGTAGAGGGATCGACCAACTCCGGCCTGGCAGTCGACTCTGTGACGCCCACGACGCTCATCACCCGCGCCATGATCGACGAGACGCCGGGAGCCAGCCGCACGATGGGCATGGAGATGATCACCGACTACGTTCCGGGCGCCTACATGACCCACGACATGCTGCATATAAGAGGAGGCCACCAGACCAGTTGGCTGATCGATGGAATTGCCATACCGAACACCAAGATCGCTTCCAATGTCGGCCCGCAGATCGATCCCAAGGACATTGACCAGGTTGAAACCCAACGCGGCAGTTATGCAGCCGATGTGGGCGATCGCACCTATGGAGTATTTGATGTGCTGCCGCGCAATGGTTTCGAGCGCAATCGCGACGGTGAATTGCTTCTCACCGTTGGCAACTTCTTTACTGGCGAAACTCAGCTTTCGTTCGGCGACCACTCCACTGCGACGGCATGGTACGCAAGCCTGACCGGTTCACGCTCCAACTATGGCCTTGCCACGCCGGTCGCAGCCATCTACCACGACTCAACCAACTCTCAGAGCGGCTTCCTATCGCTGATTCGCAATCAGACGCCGAAGGATCAGTTGCGCGTGAATGCGCAATATCGCCAGGATCACTTCCAGATCCCCTACGACCCCGATCCGAACGACTATGAGACGGCTTCCAGTTATTACAGTTCCGTCGGATTGCGCGACTCTCAGACGGAGCGCGACTCGTTCGCCATCGTCAACTGGGTACATACAATCTCACCCAAAGCACTGTTCATGGTGGCGCCCTTCTATCACCTTAACCAGTCGAACTATGACTCGCCTGTGACGGACTTGCCCGTCGCGACAACCTGGCACCAAACCTCGAACTATTTGGGTGCGCAGGCCGATCTACGGGCCGACACCGGGCCCAATAACTTCTCAGCCGGGATCTATTCCTTTTATCAGGCCGAGAACGATCTCTTTGGCCTGGTCATCAACGACCAGAGTTATGCCGCCAACAGTGTGCCCAATACTGCATCCAGCGCTAACGCAGGCTTGGTCGAATTCCATCTCTCCGATCATCTGCACGTGGGCCGCTTCGTTACGTTGCTGGGCGGCATGCGTTTCTCCAGTTTTCAAAGTGGCTACAACGAGTTTGCTGCTTATCCTCGGATCGGCGCAACGGTCGAGATTCCTCGCCTGCACTGGGTTCTGCGCGGCTTCTACGGTCACTTCTTCGAGCCTGCTCCGGTTGAGACCGTTTCCAGCGGCCTGCTGAATTACGTGACCAGCCAGCAAGGCGAGAATGCTTTTACGCCTCTTCATTCAGAGCGCGACGAGGAGCACCAGTTCGGTATTCAGATTCCATATAGGGGATGGCTGCTTGACGTGGCAAACTTCAAGAATCGCGTGAACAACTTCCTCGATCACTCGAATGCCGGCGAATCGAATATCTACTTTCCCATTGCGGTTGACGGAGCACTGATCCGGGCTTGGGAACTTAGTCTGCGCTCGCCGCAGTTGACCCACTTCGGGCAATTCCACCTGGCCTACTCGAACCAGATCGCCGAGCAGCGCGGCAACGTGATTGGCGGTTTTACGTGCGGCGATCCGACCGACCAGGCCTGCAACCTTGGGCCCGATTACACGCCCGTCGATCACGACCAGCGCCACACTCTCAACACGGGCTTCACGGCAAGCCTTCCCAGGCGCGTCTGGTTTGCCACCAATGTCTATTACGGCTCAGGCTTCACCAACGGGCTGGCATGCGCCGATCCATCTTCATGCCCGGCAAATAACGGGCCATACAGCGGACCCTATCTGCCTGTTCACACCACCTTCGATCTATCGGCCGGCCGCACGTTGGGCGAGCACTGGAAGCTCTCGGCAAACCTTCTCAACGCTACCAACCACCGCGTTCTGCTGGATAACTCGATCACCATCGGCGGATTCCACTTCAACGATCCCAGAATGTTCTCCGCGGAATTGCGCTACCGGTTTCACTTCTGAGTGATGACATTTTCGTAGGCAGAGTCTTCGTTCATCTGACAAACGGTATTGTCAATCTCATGCAAGGCGCCCGGCACCAGGTGCGGCTTCAATGTTAGACCGGGACCTATGAGTCAGCGTGTGAACAGTGCCAGGGGAATCGCATCGCCCATTGCCTTGTATCCCGCCGGAGAGGGATGAAGGTGGTCGCCGCAATCGAAGGCGGGCAAGAGGCGGTCGGGATGCTCGGGGTCGCGGACGATACTGTCGAAGTCGATCACGGCATCGAAGTGCCCGGCGGCGCGAATCCACTGATTCACTGCCTGGCGGTCTGCTTCGCTCAGCGGCCCAGGGTGGTAGTAGTCCGAGCCGACGTAGGGCGTGATCGTCGCGCCATAGACGCGCAGCCCGTGCGCGTGGGCGCGCACAACGATCTGCTGATACGCGGCGAGTACACGGCTGACGAGAGCTGCGTGTTCGGCCGGGGATACTTCGCCGTCTCGCGCAAGCCCGCCGAGATCGTTCACGCCTTCAAAAACGATGACCCAGCGCACGCCGGCGGGCGCAAGCACATCGCGATCAAATCGCGCCAGAACATTGGGCCCCAGGCCGTCGGTGAGCAGGTGATTACCGCCGATGCCCTGATTGGAAACTCCGATGTCACGTGTCTTGCGGGCGCCCTGCAGTCGCGCGGCCAGCACATCCGTCCAGCGGTCGTTGCCGTTGGTGGTTGCTCCGTGGCCGTCGGTGATGGAGTCGCCGAGGGCCACTACGGCTGCTGCTCGCGGCGAAGCCTGCACATCGATCTCAGAAATCTGGTACCAGTGGTCCACATGTTTTGGCTCGGTCAGACTCGCCGCGCTCACCGCGTCTCCATGCACGTAGTACGAGGTAGCACGCGATCCTGGGTGGCCTGTCTCTCGCGCCGGAGGCGCATCGAGATGAAAGGTCACTGCCAAATCAGACAGCGGCGCGACGGCAAACTCCAGCGGGTCCGAGACAAACTCCGCGCCGGGAGGAACCGTGACTTCAGCATTGCCGGCAAAGGTGAGAGGCCGATCGCTCTTTGGGTCGATCTCCGGCGACGAAGGCGATAGCGGCCTCGCAATATGCACAGAAGTGAAGTGAAGCGCCTCGGTCCCGAAGGCGTTGGAGAGATGGACGCGCAGCGATGGTCCGCCCACCGAGAGGTGGAAGATCTGCCGCACAGTGGCGTCGCGAAGATCGTCGGCCGGAAGTGCATTATGCGGTTCGGGAATCTGCTGCGAGGCTCCCCAGCTAACGACCCAGGCCGGCATCTTAGTCGTGGTTTGAGCCCACGCGCAGCTTGTAACAAGGACGAAAGCAATTGTCGCCGAAAACCTGAGTGCCTGATTCATAGCAGAGGGTTTACCATGGAAGTCCGAAGTAGATTGCGTTGTGCGAGCGTACCAAGAATATCACTCAGGAGTCTTCCCGTGCGTCCTTCGTACCGATCTTCCATGCTGCCGATTTGCCTTCTTGGCGCACTCACAGTCTGCCTGCTCCGCGTCGGCGCAAAACTCCGCGACGCCGCCGCCGGTTACGTTGACAGCCGACCAGGATCACCAGAACATGATGGACCAGTTGGGCATCAAGGCGCTGCGCCCCGGACCGAGCGGGAACGAGAACGCACCCAACCACGCCAACTACGATGAATCGAAGGCCAATCCCTATCCCAATCTTCCCGACCCGCTCACGATGAACGACGGCCAGAAGGTGACGACAGCGAAGATGTGGTGGGATCGGCGCAGGCCGGAGCTGGTGGAGCTGTTCTCAAAGTATGTGTATGGGCGGCGTCCCGAAGGACGTGCCCAAGGTCACCTGGACCGTGACTGCCGTCGATCACGAGATGATCGGCTTCACGCCGGTCATCGCCAAGGACCTGATCGGCGAGGTGGACAACTCGTCCTATCCGGCGATCAGCGTTAGCATTCACATGACGCTCGTGACGCCCGCGCAATGCCAAGGGTCCGGTGCCGGTGCTCATGATGTTTGGGCGTGCGGGATTTCCGTCGCCGAACGAGCCGTCAGGCGACGAGTTTGAGCGCATCAATGCCGCATGGAAGGCGCAGCTGGTGCAGCAGGACCCTTCGCTCAAAGATGTCTTCGCGCAGCACCCGGCGTGGCAGCCGTTTAAGGCCACTCCGTTTCAGTTTCCGCAGATGAATGCAGACGGCGATCCGCCCAACACGTGGCAACTGGTCGCGGCAGGATGGGGATTTGTGCTGCTTGATCCCGCCAGCGTGCAGGCCGACAACGGCGCAGGCATGACCCGCGGCATCATTGGACTGGTGAACAAAGGGCAGCCGCGCACGCCGGAGGATTGGGGCGCACTGCGCGCCTGGGCATGGGGCGCGGGAAGGGGACTCGACTATCTTGAGACCGATCCGGCTGTCGACGCGAAACATGTGGGCATCGAGGGCGTTTCGCGCTACGGCAAGGCCGCGCTGGTCACCATGGCCTTCGACGAGCGCTTTGCGATGGTGCTGGTCGGCTCGTCGGGCAAGGGCGGAGCCACGCTGCTGCGGCGCAACTTCGGCGAGGCGGTGGAGAGCCTGACGGGCGGCGAGTACTACTGGATGGCCGGCAACTTCATGAAGTATGGCGCCTCCGAAGCGACCTTCGGAAGCATGAATCCCGGCGATATTCCAGTCGATTCGAATGAACTGATCGCCCTCTGCGCGCCGCGGCTGACCTTCATCAGCTATGGAATTCCGGCAAAAGGCGACGCGAAGTGGCTCGACCATGAGGGCAGCTTCATGGCGACCGTGGACGCAGGCCGCGTGTTTACGCTGCTGGGCGCCAAAGGCCTCGATGTCGAAGGCGACTACCGAACCGCGAAGATGCCGCCGGTGAACCATGGGCTTCTCGACGGAGAGCTTGCCTGGCGCCAGCATGACGGCGGACACACCGACGCGCCGAACATGAAGTGGTTCATTCAGTGGGCCGACAAGTTCATGGGCCGGGCGCCCGCACAACAGTGATGAAGCGTGTCGATTCTCGCGTTCGTCGAGAGAACGAACTTCATCCTAACGGCAGAGCGAATCAAGATCGATGCCGGGAGGCGGATTAGGAGGGACTGGCAACCCTCGTGTCCACATTGCTTCTTCCAACGAATCGGGCACCGGCGGGAGTGAGAGATCCAGGTCGTTCTTATAGAAAGGGATCGCTTTCCGCCTGCGCCAGTGTTACGAAGCTAAAGCCTCTGTCACGGTAGAGCTTCAGCAACCGGGGCAACATGCGCGCGTCGAAGGCTCCAACATGCATGAGCAGCACATAAGGAATGTCATGGCCGTAGAGCGTCTTGGCCATGGAGCGGCTGCGGTCGATTGTTGCGCCTGCCGCATCTAGATAACTTGCCTCCAATCGAGCAATGGCAGCGCTATCGTTCTTGGCAACGCAGCGCGCGTATGGTTCGTTATATGCGTAGTCTCCGAAGCTAGTGGTTACTGCTGCGATCTTATAGCCGTGCTGTGCGAGAAACTTGCGCTCAGCCAGGCGCTTTTCCGCACTTTCTCCCTCCGCAAGATAGGGAAACCTGAGCCAATGCCAATCCTCATTGCCCATGTACTTTTGGAGCAGGGGTTCGTTCTTTTGTAAGTCTAGCTGCCAATCTGCAAGTGAACTGGTGTTGAGGTTGGGATGAGACCATGTGTGGTTTCCCATGAGCAACCCCGCGTTTCGCCACATTTGAAGCACAGGCGTGGATAGCGGCTCTCGCTCCGTTTGCACACCGTTCACAAATCCGTAGACAGGCGGCATGTGCGCGTCGCTCATCGCGGCAATCAGCTTCTTGGCGATCTCGACTCGCGTCTCCTCAGCCGGCAACGGGCCGTGCGCAGGCAGGTCGTCCCAGGTGAACGCGATTTGCTGCGCTCTTGCCGGAGTGAAGATTGCCGACGACAAAGCAATGAATATAAAGACCGCTCTTCGCAGTTGGCAGATCGTCCCCAAGGCTTCCTCCTCGAAAGCATACGGTTCGGTGAACCGGCCGTTGTAGTCAATCGCACGATCAATTATCGCCTGTCGAGGTTCGCCTCGACAGCCACAAGATCCGCATGCGGGCGGCTATCGAGGCTCCATTTTGTTGTTTTGGCGCTGTCAGTCTCGGTCGGCTTGCGGCCGGCGCTCCGGCGCAGAGCGCCGTTGGAAGACTAGCGCCGCAGCTCCCCGGAGGCGGGCGATCTCTCCTTCGTGCGTCGGGAGGATTTGGGGAAGGGCGTCCCCTAGAACATTTTGTTTCGCTTCTTTTTCTATGATCGGACCGAATCGGTGCCAGGCCGACATAATGTCTCCGGCAACGAGAATGATGCTGGGAGAGAGCGCCGCGACAATTAACTGCAGCCCGCGGCCAATGTAGAGGGCCTGTTTGGCCACAGCCTCCACGGCGTGCTGGTCGCCCTCCTCGGCAAGGTTGAGCAATTCGTGAAACGTAATTGTTCGGCTTTGCGGCTGAAATTCCTTGTAATAACGGAGCGCCGCCCTGCACGAAGCGAATGTCTCCCAGCAACCTCTCCGCCCGCATGAACACAGGAGTCCCGCAGGATCGAGCGATACATGTCCAAACTCTCCTGCCATTCCCCGGTAACCGGATACCAATCGGCCGTTGGCAAAAACTCCGGCTCCCACACCTTCTGAAACAGTAACCATCACGATGTCGCGAATCCCATCGATCCGCCTGAAGGTGAGTTCCGCCAGCAAGCTGGCCGTGGCGGCATTTTCCATCTTCACCGGCATTCCCATCGTCTCTTCGATCACTTTCTTCAAATCGAAATTCGGCCAATGCAGGTTTGGCGCGAAGATCATGCGCTGCGTCTCTGGATCAACTCGACCAGGAAGACTGATGCCGATCCCCTCAATCGATTTGCGCGTCAGCGACCGCTGCATCCGCTGCATACAATCGGTGAGCAGCCGGGTCGAGGCAAGCGGGGCTGAGGTGAGTGGCACCAGGGACCGTGAGAGCAGTCGGCCTTTCAAGTCCACGATTGCGACCGTAGCCTGCTTGGGATGAACATCGACTGCAATCGCCACGAGGTCGTCGTTCAGTTCCAGCAAGGTAGGGCGGCGTCCGCGCGGCGGAGAAGCCACGCCACCCTCGCATACCCATTTCTCCCGGATAAGCTGCTCGACAATCTGCGAGACGGTGCTTCTTTGAAGCCCTGACTGCCGCGACAGATCGGCACGGGAGATCGGCTGGTTCGCACGGATCAACTCCAAAACAATATCCCGGTTGATGCGGCGGGCAGTCTCACTGGATGCAAGCTGAACATCCGTCAGATCGATATGACTCATGCCCCTTGCGCGCGCTTGCGATTGCACCGTAATCCCCCCTGAAGATCTAGCTAACCACGGACGGTAACACCCGGAAAAGCATCCTACTTATTGATGGCCGTAGCCCATCATGAAGTACAAACAACTTCGGCCTTCGGCCCGTTAGGTCATCCCCTACAGAACGGGCTGTGTTTGACGCTGGCAGCCCCCGCTTGACAGCTTAAACACTCGCACTCTATTGTTCGCATTGCGAATTCATCATACTACCATCCATGCCAAATTATCTTCGAATCCGAAGTCACCTCCAACGCCTGACGAATCTACGGCGCTCTCGCTGCTTCTTGATCGCTTGTTCACTTCTGCTGGCCTTGCCTGCACTCTTCCCTTTGCGAGGTCTTGCGCTCGGACAACCTGGCTATTTGGAGACCACTCCGGCTGCCAATAGCTTTCGTCTGGTGCATCACCGAGCTGCGGCCAAGCTCTACGTAGACGCCGCCGACTACCCAGGCGTAGTGCGGGCGGTCCATGATCTCCAGGAAGACATCTTCCGAGTTAGTGCCTGTAACGCGCAGCTCAACGAGGACGGAAGATCCCTCTCGGGCGATGTGGTCATCATCGGCACTATCGGAAAGAGCTCTATGATTGACCGGCTCATTCGCGAGCGAAAAATCGACGTGAGCCAGATCCGAGGAAAATGGGAGTCGACGCTTATTCAGGTTGTTCAGCGTCCTCTGCCCGGCGTGGCGCGCGGCCTGATCATCGCCGGCAGCGATAAGCGCGGCACGATCTATGGAATCTACGATCTCTCAGAACAGATCGGGGTCTCGCCGTGGTATTGGTGGGCGGATGTGCCAGTCGCACACAAGGATTCGCTCTACATAAAAGCCGGGCGCTGGGTTGAAGGCGAGCCGGCCGTAAAGTATCGCGGTATCTTTCTCAATGATGAAGCTCCCGCACTATCGGGTTGGGCGAAAGAGAAGTTCGGCGGGCTCAATCACCAGTTTTACGAGAAGGTCTTCGAGTTATTGCTTCGCCTCAAGGCCAACTTTCTCTGGCCAGCCATGTGGGACAACGCCTTCAATGAAGACGATCCCTTGAACCCCAAGCTAGCCGACGAGTACGGCATTGTGATGGGCACGTCGCACCACGAGCCCATGCTGCGCGCCCAACAGGAATGGAAACGCCACGGCACGGGCCCATGGGACTACACAACCAACGCGAAGACTCTTGATTCGTTTTGGGAAGAGGGCATCGAGCGAAACAAGAACTACGAAAGCGCAATTACTCTTGGCATGCGCGGCGACGGAGATATGCCGATGGCCGAGAAGGATGACATCGCGCTGTTGGAGAAGATTGTTGCGGATCAGCGCGATATCATCGCCCGTCATCGCACCCCCACCTTGGCTTCCGACCCACAGGTTTGGGCCTTGTACAAGGAAGTACAGGGATACTATGAGAAGGGCATGCGTGTTCCCGACGACGTGACGCTGCTTTGGTGCGACGATAACTGGGGAAATATTCGCAGGCTGCCGACAGCGGAAGAGAGAAAGCGCAGCGGCGGCGCAGGAATTTACTATCACTTCGACTATGTTGGCGGTCCGCGTTCTTATAAGTGGCTCAATACCAATTCCATCACCAAAGTCTGGGAGCAGATGAATCTCGCTCAAGCCTATGGGGCAAACCGCATTTGGGTTGTAAATGTGGGTGATCTGAAGCCGATGGAATTTCCCATCGAGTTCTTCCTCAATTTCGCTCGAAATCCAGAACGATGGGGCAAGGATAACTTACAAGAGTTCACGCGACTCTGGGCTGAGCGCGAATTTGGTCCAGAATCTGCCGCTGAAATAGCGGATATCGTTTCCAAATACACCCAGTACAACGCAAGGAGGAAGCCAGAACAATTGGAACCGGATACTTTCAGTCTTGTAAATTACCGGGAGGCCGACCGAGTTTATTCCGACTGGAAAACACTCGCCGAGAGAGCTGAGAAGGTCGATCAGCAGCTTTCAGAGGACAAACGAGACGCCTTCTTTGAATTGGTGCTATATCCAGTGAAAGCCTCGGCGATTGTCAATGAGTTATACATCACCGTAGGCAGAAATCACTTATATGCAGCGCAAGGCAGAGTGGAGGCAAACGATCTCTTCGCTCAAGCGCAAGCCCTCTTCGCGGCCGACGCGACACTTTCCGCCGAGTATAACCATCAACTTGCACACGGCAAATGGAACCACATGATGGACCAGACCCATATCGGCTACACATTTTGGAATGAGCCTCCGCTCAACGCTATGCCTGCCGTCACCAGAGTGCAGCCTGCCTCAGGGGCGAGAATGGCGGTTGCGGTCGAGGGCTCTCCCTTTGCCGGATCGAGCGGAATTACGCCACAGGCCCTTCCTGTCTTCGACGTCTTTAATCGCCAGACTCAGTACATCGACGTTTTCAATCGCGGCACCGAGCCTTTCGAATTTACGGCAAGCGCCGATCAACCATGGGTTAAGTTGAGCGAAACGCAAGGCACTGTCTCGGAAGTGAAGCGGATCCACGTCAGTATTGACTGGGCCACGATGCAAGAGGGCACAAGTACTGGCATAATAACCATCGCGCAGAAGAACGGCGCAATCGTTCTAGTGCAGGTCAAGGCGTTTAATCCTCCTCTACCCAAAGTTGAATTCCTACAAGGCTTTGTGCAAGCGAATGGCTACGTATCGATCGAAGCGGAACATTTCACCGGTCAGATAGCTGAAGGCAACGCGCACTGGGATAAAATTCCCGGCTTCGGCGAGACACTCTCGGGAATGGAAGTCTTTCCGGTGACTACTCCAAGCGTGGAACCGCCTCAATCCGCGCCTGTTCTTGAATATAAGATGTACCTATTCGAGGGAGGCAAGTTCAACGTAGAGGCGGTCCTGGCCCCTACGCTGAATTTCGTGCCGGGACGCGGGTTGCGTTATGCCATCTCATTCGATGACCAACAACCGCAAGTCGTCGACGCCTTGGAACATAGCTCAGAAAAGGACTGGGAGAAAGCGGTCAGCGACGGCGTTCGCAAAGTCACATCCACACTCGACGCAGGCGGACCGGGCTATCATACCTTGAAATTCAGGATGGTCGACGCAGGCGTGGTGCTGGAAAAGCTTATCATCAGTCAAGGCCCTCTTCCCCCCAGTTACCTCGGTCCTCCAGAGAGTTATCACAGATAGAACCGCGCGACGATCGCGTGCCTCTTCCACTAACTCATAATGGGAGTATTGATACCGATCTCCGCGTATATTAGCTTCTCTCCCAATGAGTTCCTTCAACGGAGTCCTATTGGCAGCTCAATATTATTATTGAGCTGCCGGAGTAGCATCGGACTTCCAATTGATGACATGGTAAATCGCCTCGTCAGTCCCCACGTTTCTCAGCCCGTGCAGTTCGTTCGAGGCGTTGAAGATCACCGAGCCGGGGCCCACTCGTTTCCATTCTCCGTTCGACAGAGTCTCAACGGTGCCTTGCTTCACGATGATCAACTCTTCATTAGGATGTCGATGCGGCACATGCGAAGCTTTTCCAGGTTCCAGCGTAGTTACATGTACCTCCAGTTCATTCAACGTGGCAGTACGCGCTTTGAAGAACGATCGCACTGAACCGACCTCTGTCGGCTTGGATGCGATTGAGTTCCAATCGAATACCTCAGAGTGCATGATGGGTGACTGGCCCGACAGTGCAAATGCGCCGGCAGTCAACGCTGTTGCAGTCAAAGCGACGAACAAATCTCGGCGAGTCATCATATCTCTTTCTCCTTTGCGGGTATCTGTTGTTATTGCCAGCGTAACGTCCGTAATAGACGCCGTCACAAAACCACAGTTACAGCTCATCCGGCGGCGATGAAAGGTCACAGCGGCTTTCACCGACCCGACACTTACCAGTCCGTCAGCGTTCCGTCCAGCTTTCGGTTGATGGGTAGATAGGCCCGCTGATAGGGATACTTCGCCGCCAGCGCTTCGTCCAGATCCACTCCAATACCCGGCGCATCGCCCGGATGCATGAATCCGTCCCTAAAACAATACTGATGCGGGAAAACTTGATCTGTCTCGTCGGTGTGCGGCATATGTTCCTGAATGCCGAAGTTATGAATCGCCATGTCAAAGTGCAGCGCCGCAGCCATAGTCACAGGCGAAAGATCGGTGGCGCCATGGAATCCGGTGCGTACATGATATAGCTCCGCAAAGTCGGCAACCTTCTTCATATGCGTAAGGCCGCCGCCGTGCACAATCGTCATGCGAAGATAGTCGATCCATTGATTCCGGATCAGATCGTGCGCATCCCAGATCGAGTTGAAGACCTCGCCCACAGCAATTGGAGTGGTCGTGTGTTGGCGAATGATCTTGAAACCCTCCTGTAACTCGCCCGGCGTTGGATCTTCTATCCAAAACAAGTGATATGGTTCCAGCTCCTTACCTAGACGTCCTGCCTCGATGGGAGTCATACGATGATGGCAGTCGTGCAGCAGGTGCAGGTCCTCGCCAAAGCTCTCGCGCACGCGCGCAAACAGCTTGGGAACGTGACGCATATATAACTCGGTGGACCACTCATACTCCGATGGCAGCCCGCGCTCGGCCGGCTCATATCTTCCCGGCTTCTTTGAGATACCGTAAGTGCTTGAAAGGCCGGGTACGCCGCTTTGCACGCGGATCGCCTTGTAGCCCATCTCCTGGTGTTGCGCTACGTCTTCAAGAGCCTGGTCGATATCTTTGCCAGTAGCGTGGCAGTACACGAGTACGTTCTCGCGGCTCTTGCCTCCGAGCAAGTTATATACCGGAGTATTGAGCGCCTTGCCTTTGATGTCCCACAAAGCTACATCCACCGCGGCAATTGCAGCCATCGTGACCGGACCGCGCCGCCAGTAGGGCCCGCGGTAAAGATATTGCCAGATATCTTCGGTCTGAAATGGATCGCGGCCGATGATGCAGGGAATTACGTGGTCGGTGAGATAACTCGCTACCGATAGCTCGCGCCCGTTCAGCGTTCCGTCGCCCAAGCCATAGATGCCCTCGTCCGTCTCGATTTTCAGCGTGACAAAGTTTCTGCCCGGCGACGTGATGTTCACGTAAGCGTTGGTGATCTTCATTGCGTTGAAAGCTCCACAATCCTGCTCATCTCTGTTTACTGGTTTACGCCGCTTGCCAGGAAGCCGCCATCGACAGCAATCACTTGGCCGGTGATGAACGAAGCTGCCTCCGAAGCCAAAAAGATCGCCGCCCCCGCAATCTCCCCCGCCTCGCCAAATCGTGCCATTGGTGTTCGCAAGAGCAGTTCTTTCCCGCGAGGCGTTCCTTCCACCAGCGAAGCATTCAGCGGCGTTGAAAAAACTCCCGGAGCAATGGCGTTCACATTCACGCCTTTCCGCGCCAACTCCACGGCCAGCGACCGAGTCAGCGAGGCAACCGCAGCCTTGCTCGCCGAGTAAGCCGCCACCTCATAGAAGCTTACGAAAGACGAGAGGGAAGCGATGTTGACGATCCGCCCATAGCCTGCGCGAACCATGCTCGCGCCGAAGATCTGGCATGCCCGCAGGGTTCCTGTCAGGTTTGTTTCCATCACCCGCGACCAGTCGGCCTCGTCCATCTCAATCGTCGGCCCCTTGCGGGTAATCCCAGCGGCATTCACCAGAATATCCACCCGGCCGAACTCTTTCAAAACCGCATCGTGCAGTTCCTGCACCGAGCCCCGCTCCAGCACGTCGCTGGCGACGCAGAGCGTTCGCCGTCCGAGCGCACTGATCTTAGCGGCCACGTTTTCCACTTGATGCGCCCGCCTCGAGCTGGCCACCACGTCCGCCCCGGCCTCCGCCAGGCCAAGGGCAATTGCGTAGCCCAACCCGGTCGTTCCCCCGGTCACCACCGCAACCCTGCCGCTCAAGTCGAATAAAGTTTGCCTCATGAACTAAATGCACCCTCGACAATCGATTCATGGCTGATCTTCAGAGTTCGTTTGAAGAGACGCTCGCGCTCAAGAGGAAGTTGCACGACAGGCGCCCAACCAAAAACTCTATCACTTAAGGCAATACCGCTGCCGAAAGCGTCGCCGTGGCCGACTCAAGGTGAGATGCGCTAAAGTATCTTTGACCGATGAACAACATCCTAATTCCCGATTCCTCCCGCCGCTGGGACTGCCTGAGCCTCGGCGAAGTCATGCTCCGCCTCGATCCCGGCGAGAGCCGCATCCATACCACGCGCCAGTTTCAGGTTTGGGAGGGCGGCGGCGAATACAACGTGGCACGCGGCCTGCGACGCTGCTTCGGCCTGCGCACCGCAATCGCCACCGCGCTAGCTGAAAACCCGGTTGGCCGCCTCGTTGAAGATCTCATCTTCCAGGGCGGCGTCGATCCGTCACTGCTCAAGTGGGTTCCTTACGACGGCGTCGGCCGCACCGTTCGCAACGGCCTCAACTTCACTGAGCGAGGCTTCGGCGTGCGCGCAGCCGCCGGCTGCTCCGACCGCGGCAACACCGCCGTCAGCCAGATCAAGCCCGGCGACTTCGACTGGGAGACCATCTTCGGCGATCAGAATGGCGCCCGCTGGTTCCACACCGGCGGCATCTTCGCAGCGCTCTCCGCCTCCACCGCCGAGGTGGCCGCCGAGGCCATGGACGCGGCCCGCCGCCACTCCACTCCAGTCTCCTATGACCTCAACTTCCGTGACTCCCTGTGGAAGTCCATCGGCGGCAAAGCCAAGGCCCAGCAGGTCAACCGCGAACTGGTCCGCAAAGTCGACCTGCTCCTGGGCAACGAAGAAGACTTTTCTGCCATGCTCGGCGTCGCCATCCCCGGTGTCAGCGAGGACTTCGACGAGCTGCCCATAGCCGGATACGAAGTGATGCTTCGTGAGGTCGCGTCGGCCTATCCAAACCTCAAGCTGATCGCCAGCACCTTGCGCACCGCGCACACAGCCAGCCGCAACGCATGGGGAGCCATTGCGCTCTATGAGGACAAAATCGTCCACGTGCCGCAGCACGACATCGACATTCTGGATCGCGTAGGTGGCGGCGACAGCTTCGCTTCAGGCCTCATTTACGGGCTTCTGGCGGGCAAGCCCATCGACTGGGCAGTTCGCTGCGGCGTAGCCCATGGCGCCCTCGCCATGACCACCCCCGGCGACACCAGCATGGCCAGCCTGGCCGAGGTAGAACGGATCATTAAAGGCGGTTCGGCAAGAATCGCCCGATAAGCTGCGGTAAGTGCCGGCGCCGAAGGCAGGAAGGCAGGCACATTTGTCTTTTGAAGAGGACGCATTCCCTGTTGCTCTTTCCATATTGATCAACTAGATTGATTGAGGCAGCAGAGCGGGCAATTCCGCGGCGTCAAAGGGTTCCGCCTCTTTGCGGGACCTTCGTTCGAATCTGCTCTTCCTGTTCAGGAGTTGGGTTAAGTGCGCTCTTCACCTCGACGGTTTACGACCTCTCCGAAGACGTTGGCGGGTAATCTCCTGCCTCCCGCAGGTGTCATCATCGATTTAATTGGGTCTGAAGACAATATTTCCGCCATTTATTCCCCGACATTTCCGCAGGAGCTACGGATTTTCAGTTTTCGTGACTCACTGGGTGATCCTTGTCACCTTTCAAAACCCTCGCATAGATTTATGCTCATTAATTCCACACAATCGCAAGGCATCTTCGCGAACAAAAACTTCAAGGAATGGATCGCATGAAAAAGCAGAAGTCCGCTGATGCTCCGACCAAACGCAAAGCCGCTCCGGCTTACAAAAACGCCAGTTTGCCCTCCGCCAAGCGTGTGAAGGATCTGCTTTCGCGTATGACGCTGGAAGAAAAGGCCGCGCAGATGATGTGCGTCTGGCTCTCGAAGGCCGAGAAGCTGGTGGATGAGAAGGGCAACTTCGATCTCCAGAAGGCAAAGAAATCGTTTCGCGATGGCCACGGCCTGGGGCAGGTTGGCCGTCCCAGCGATGCCGGCGGCGGCAGAAACGCCCGCCAGATGGCCCAGTTGACCAATGACATCCAGAAGTTCTTTCTGGAAAACACCCGTCTGGGCATTCCGGTGATCTTCCACGAAGAGTGCCTCCACGGGCAGGCCGCGCCGGATGGAACCAGCTTCCCTCAGCCCATCGCCATGGGCGCCACCTTCAATCCCGAACTCGCGGAGAAGCTCTTCTCGATGACGGCTCTCGAAGCCCGTCTTCGCGGCGCCAATCAGGCTCTGACACCGGTGGTGGATGTGGCGCGCGAGCCCCGCTGGGGGCGCGTAGAAGAAACCTACGGCGAAGATCCCTTCCTGGTTTCGCGCATGGGCATTGCCGCAGTGAAGGGTTTCCAGGGCAAGAGGAACTTCCGCGATAAGAAGAACATTCTTGCCTGTTTGAAGCACTTTGTGGGCCATGCCCAGCCGGAAGGCGGCCAGAACTGCGCTCCTACCGACGTTTCCATGCGTACCTTGCGAGAGGTCTTCCTCTTTCCCTTCAAGGAAGCATTTGAAAAGGCCGGATGCCTCAGCGTAATGGCATCCTACAACGAGATCGACGGCATTCCCTCTCACGCCAACAAGTGGCTGCTGCGCGATGTGCTGCGCAAAGAGTGGGGCTTCAAGGGATTTGTGGTCTCCGATTACTACGCGATCTGGGAACTCGGTTACCGGCCGGATACGCACGGCCACTTCGTCGCCAAGGACAAGAAGGAATCTTGCCGGCTGGCGGTCGAGGCAGGCGTCAACATCGAGCTGCCCGATCCGGACTGCTACTTACATCTTGTGGAACTGGTCAAGAAGGGTGTGCTCAAAGAGAAGCAGCTCGACGAGCTGGTGGCGCCGATGCTCTTCTGGAAGTTCGAGATGGGATTGTTCGACGATCCATACACCGATCCCGAAGAGGCCAGCCGCGTAGTGGGCTGTGCGGCGCACAACAAACTGGCGCTCGAGGCAGCACACGAAGCCGTCACCCTGCTCAAGAACGAGAACAATCTGGTTCCGCTCGACAAGAGCAAGATCAAGACGCTGGCGGTGATCGGCCCCAACGCCAATCGCAGCTTACTGGGCGGCTATAGCGGCGTTCCCAAGTACAGCATCTCGGTGCTGGACGGCATCAAGGAGAAACTGGGCGACAGTGTCAACGTGCTCTACAGCGAAGGCTGCAAGATTACGGTCGGTGGCGCCTGGAATCAGGACGAAGTCGTCGCCAGCAATCCGGAAGAGGACCGCAAGGCGATTGCCGAGGCAGTCGAGGTAGCCAAGCAGGCCGACGTGATCGTGCTCGCTATCGGCGGCAACGAGCAGACCTCGCGCGAGGCCTGGGCTCGCAACCATATGGGTGATCGCACCAGTCTCAACATGGTCGGCATGCAGGAAGAGCTGGTCCGCCAGATGGTTGCCCTTGGCAAGCCGGTCGTGGCCTTCCTCTTTAATGGCCGTCCCATCTCCATCAACTCCGTCAAGGAATCCGTACCGGCCATTTACGAATGCTTCTATCTGGGCCAGGAGACGGGGCGCGCGGTCGCTGATGTGCTCTTTGGCTCTTATAACCCCGGCGGCAAGCTCCCCATCACGATTCCGCGCTCGGTGGGCCACATTCCGGCCTTCTACAACCACAAGCCCTCGGCGCGCCGCGGCTACTTGTGGGATGAGGCCACGCCGCTCTTCCCGTTTGGCTTTGGATTGAGTTACACCACCTTCGCCATCGAGAATCCGCGGCTGTCAAAGAAGAAGATCACAACCAAAGGTTCGACGCAGGTGCTTGTCGATGTAACCAACACCGGAAAGCGCGCGGGAACAGAAGTCGTGCAGCTTTACATCCGCGACCTGGTCAGCTCGGTGACCCGCCCAATCAAGGAGTTGAAAGGCTTCCGCAAGATCCACCTCAAGTCCGGCGAGAAGACAACGGTGGCCATCGACATCACTCCGGCGTCGCTCTCCTTCTACAACGTGAAGATGAAGTTTGTCGTGGAACCGGGAGAATTTGAGATTATGGTTGGCAACTCGTCGCAGGATGCCGATCTCAAGAAGCTTATTTTGCAGGTGACCAAGTAGCGTTGCCCGTTTGAAGATAGCCGGAGCCCATCCTCTTCGCCTGTTGACGGGAGAGGATGGTAGGCCGGATAACCGCGCAGGGCGACTCAGCTCGGCGCCTAACTACCTTGGAGTTGCGGCGAAAGCGAGTAGAAGCCGATGAGCAGTACAAGCACAAAACTCTCCTTCGGAGAGAAATTCGGATACGGCCTGGGCGATATGGCGGCCAACTTCGTCTTCCAGGCGATGATGGCCCTGCAACTGAGCTTTTACATTGACACCTTCGGGCTGACGCCAAAAGAAGCGGGAACGATGTTTCTCGTCGTCGGCCTTGGGATGGCGGTTCTCAATCCGGTGATGGGCGTCATCGCCGACCGCACCAATACCCGTTGGGGCAGATTCCGCCCCTGGCTGTTGTGGACCGCCGTGCCTTTTGGCGTAATCGGCGTTCTCACCTTCACCACTCCGGATCTCAGCGTCTCCGGAAAGCTCATCTATGCCTGGGTCACTTATCTGCTGCTTCGCCTCATCTACACGATGAACAACGTGCCCTACGCCTCGCTGACCGGCGTGATGACCGATGACCCGAACGAGCGGAACAGCATTGCCACCTACCGTCAACTCTTCGCCAACGGCGCGGGCTTTATCGTGCAGAGTCTGGCTGTTCCGATGGTCCTATACCTGGGCCAGGGCAACAATGCCCGCGGCTATCAATTGACGATGGGGATCTTTTTGGTTGCCAGCGTGGTGATGTTCCTCATCGCCTTTGCAGTCTCCAAAGAGCGTATTCAGCCCGATCCAAAACAGGAGACCTCGGTCAAGAAGGACTTGGGCGATCTGATGAAGAACGGCCCATGGATCGCGCTTTTCCTGGCGACGACCTTCTACTTTATCGGCCTCATGATCCGCGGCAGCGTGATGCTGCCCTTCTTTAAATACTGCGCAGGCAACGCGATCATCTTCAGTTGGTTTAACGGCTTCGGATTGACTGCGCTTCTGATCGGCGTAGCCTGCTCGACGGCTCTTGCCAAGCGCATCGGCAAGCGCATGCTCTTCTTCTGGAGCATGTTGTTGACCGGCGTTCTTTGTATGGCGCTGATCGCTTTTCCCGCGACTGCAACAAACTCCATCGTTGCGCTCGAAGTGTTACGTCAATTCTGTTTCGGCTGTTCCGGCCCAGTGCTTTGGTCGATGATGGGCGACGTGGCCGACTACGGCGAATGGAAGACAGGACGCCGTGCCACCGGTACAGTGACCGCGGCGGTGGTCTTTGCTCTATGGATCGGGTTGGCTTTGGGCGGAGCGATCGCTGGATGGCTCCTTTCGTTCTATAACTATCAGTCGAAGACAATTGGCGGGCCGGAGATCCTTCAACAGAGTGCAAACGCAATGCATGGAATCACAATGATTGCTGCGCTCTGGTCCGGTGCGGCGTTTCTTGCCACTGCAATCTGCCTGCTCTTCTACGGCATCAGCATGAAGCTCAACATGACAATCACGAATGAGTTGGCCGAGCGGCGCAAGAGCTTTTAGGGCATTTTCGGATTTACTGTTGACTTCCGTGCCCCATCCATTCCGCGTTTTTCTGCGGAATCGGGGTCCCCAACGACAGGTCCTCGTCGTTGGGGTGAAAATGGGTGGGAAACCTACTAACTTTCGGTCTACACAATTCCCCAAAATGCTATAGTCCCCGATCTCGTAACACGAGAAACGCACTCACAGTTGGCCGCATCGAGTCACCCGGTGCGGCCGAGTGTGTTTTTGTCGGGGTTATGGCGTTCCTGACGCTCGATCACCGCGTTACAGGCAGGCGTACTGCGGCGCGAGCGCCCTCGCCGTCCTCGCGGTTGACCAGGGCGATCTCGCCGCCGTGTGCGCGCGCGATCTGTTGGGCCAGCGCCAGGCCTACGCCGCTGCCCGTCGGCTTGGTTGTGTAAAACGGAACAAAGAGATTCTCGGCATTTGCGATTCCCAGGCCCCGGTCTTCAATGGTGATCGAAACGAACGAATCGCCCACCCGCCAGCTTACGCGCACCGGTTGCGCTCTATTGGCAAGCGACGCATCGACGGCGTTGGCCAGCAGGTTGATGAACATCTGCTCCAACTGGTCGGAATCGGCCTGAAGCACAACCGCCGGGCCAGGATCAAGCTGAACTTTGAGGCGCTGCTCGAGGAGGGCGACCCGTTCCAGCAGCGGTGCGAGCGAGACCTGCCTAAGCTGCGGCGGGGGCAACTGGGCGAGCTGGCGATAGGACTGGACGAAACGATGCAATGCGTCGGCTCGGCTCTCGATTACACCAAGACCGCGGCGGAAATCGCGTATCACGGTGTCGTCGCCTGGAATACTCTCTGCCCGCGCAAGCAGGCTGCCCGCGATCGACTTGATGGGTGCAAGAGAGTTTGAGAGCTCATGGCCAAGAACACGGATGAGCCGCTTCCACGATCTCTGTTCCTCTTCCTGCAGCGAAAGGCTCACGTCGGCCAGCAGCAGCAGCGTGTGCGGCACGCCCTCCTGACGGAAGGCCGCCTTCCTAAGCAGCCAGCGCGAGGACTTCGTGCCGAAGGAGTGAATCGTCTGGTCGGCCGCGGCCAGCAAGCCATCCAATCCAAGCTCACGCGCGCTGCTGCCAATCGAGCGAGAATGCGTGGACCCCAGAAGCTCGATGCCGGCCTCGTTGACCAGTTGCAGCCGGTCATTCCTGTCAAAGGCAAAAAGCGGCGCGTGCATCACTTCGAGAATTCGATCGAGCAGAGCCGTGGCTTCGAGCGACCGCACCCTGAGATTTTGCAGGAGATCGGCAAGCCTGTTGACTTCGGCGCCTAACTCGCCGAGCGCGTCCTGCGAACCGGCCCCATGCGCGCGAAACGAGTAGTCGCCCTCGCGCAACGATGCAACGACATTCGACAGCGTCTGCAGAGGGCGAACAATCGCCTCGCCGAGTGCGGCTGCCACCATCGCAAAGTAGAGCAAGAGTACGACGCCAATCAGCAGAGCTGGCGCAAGAGTGACTTGTTGCCAGTAAAACAGAAGTCACCACAAAAACCGGCCCAGGCAGAGCCAGCAAGAGGCAGTAAATCCACACCCGGCGAAGAGCCGGGCGGCGGCGGCGCGCAGCATTCTCAAAGGCCATATTTCTCGATACGGCGATAAAGCGCGGCGCGGCTGAGACCGAGAGCCTCGGCGGCCTGTGAGATATTGCCGTCGCAGCGCCGCATCATCTTGCGGATGAGCAGCGCCTCAACCTCGTCGATGCTCATGTTTTCAAACGACGGGGCCGCGGACCTCGCCGCTGCGATTGCCAGGTTCGCCGGTTCGATCTCTTCGCCGCGGCAGAGCAGGACGGCGCGCTCGACAGTGTGCTCCAACTCTCTGACGTTGCCCGGCCACGCATACTGCATCATCAGTTGCATGGCGGCGGGTGAGAAGCCGTTCACCTGCTTGCGATAGCGGGCTTTGTTGCGGTTGAGAAAGTGCTGGGCCAGCAGCGGTATGTCTTCGCGCCGGTCGCGCAGGGCGGGCAGGTGGATCTCGACCGTATTGAGCCGGAAAAGCAGATCTTCGCGAAAGTTGCCGGCCTTGGCCTCTTCGTGCAACTCCGCGTTGGTGGCCGAGAGAAGACGGACATCGACGCGCCGAGTCTGCGACGAACCCACGCGCTCCAGCTCGCCGGTTTCAAGCACGCGCAGCAGTTTGGCTTGCTGGCGCAGCGGAACGTTGGCGATCTCATCGAGGAAGAGGGTCCCGCCATTGGCCAATTCAAAGCGGCCCACGCGATCTGTGCGCGCGTCGGTGAAAGCTCCCTTGACGTGTCCGAAGATCTCGCTTTCAAAAGTTCCTTCGGGCAATCCTCCTGCGTTGACCGCAACCAGCGCCATGCGCGACCTGGGCGAAGCCGCGTGCAGCAGCTTCGCCACAATCTCCTTGCCGGTGCCGTGCTCGCCGGTGATGAGCACGTTGGCATCCGAGGGGCCGACCTGCGCGATCAGTTCCAGTACAGGCTGCATGGCTGGCGCCCCGGCCACAAACTCCGGCATCCCCTCGGCGCGGAGCAGGCGGTTTTCCATCTCAAGCTGACGGGCGCGGCGCAGCGCCTGGCGAAGCTCGGCGTGGACCCTAACCAGCGAAAGCAGCCGCTCGTTCTCCCAGGGCTTTTGAATAAAGTCGCGCGCGCCGCGTTTGATGCATTCGACAGCCAGATCGACGTTGCCCCACGCTGTCATCACGATCACGGGAAGATGCGCATCAAAGTCGCGGATACGCGCCAGCAGGTCAAGACCCTCCTTGCCCGAGGTAGTGTCGCGCGTGTAGTTCAGGTCGATGAGCAGCACATCGTAGTCGGCCTCGCCCAGCGCCTCCAGCAGCAACTGCGGCGAGCGGACGCAATCCACATGGATTCCCTGCGGCGCCAGCAGCAGCTCGACGGCCTCGAGGATGTGCGGTTGATCGTCGGCAACCAGAATCCTGATTGGTTCTTCCTTACTGGAAATGATCGGCCTCCACTGTGCCGGCTTTGGCGTCGGCGATTGAGATTCCGTACTCCTCAAGTATGGAGCCTGTAGCACGCTTCACTTCAATTCGCGCCTTCTCGTACGCGGTTTCGGCAGTCACCAGCGCCGACTCGGCCAGGGAGAGGTCGTGTTCGGCCCCCAAGGTCTGCTGATTCGATCCAGCGCCAAGTTTCTGCTCCTTCTGCATGATCTCCAGCGTCCGTTGCGCCAGGTCGCGAGCCTTGCGAGCAGCATCCACCCGGCTGGCGCCCTGTTCAAGAGCATAACGCGCGTTGCGCACCTCGATGTGAATCCGCTTTTTCAACTCCTCAGCGTACACCTGCGACTGCCGGTATTCGAGTTCAGTTCGGTACTGATCGGCCTTGGCGATTCGATTGCGCAGCGGGATGGTCAGTTGAAGGCCAACCTGATATTCGGGGGCGCTGTTGTCAAAGACGCTCTCCAGTGCGCCTCCATAACTGGTAGGCAGTGTGGAGGTCACTCCCGAGGCCTTGTAATTCGTACTTTTCTCGCCGGCCAGCCCGGTTCCGGCGTACACGCCATAAACGCCCAGCGCGGGCAGCAGCGCGTTGCGAGCGGTCTTGCGGCTCAGTTCGCGATTTTGCAGATCCAGTGCCGATTCGGCTAGCTCCGTCCGATTCTTGAGCGCCCGTTCGATCATCTGCTGAACCGGCTCCAGAGAGCTTGCCGCGGTCTTGCCGATACTGTCGGTAGGCACAACCGGCATCTCTTCCAGAGTCGGATCGTCGAAGCTTCGTGTGATCGGCGTTCTTCATGTAGAGTTCCTGCAACTCGAGATTGGTGCGCGCCACGGTCAGATCCTGCTGGCGCACGGCCAATTCTCCCTCCGCCTTCAGCACCTCCATCTCTGGAATCGCTTGCAGCTCAAGCTGCTTGCGGCTTGTCTCCAGGGTCTCGGTGGCAAAATCCACTGAGCGCGCTTGCACTTGCTCGTCGTCATACGCGCTGACCAAGTCCCAATAGAGATCGCAAATCTGCGTTACAGTGGCAATCACCTGGGCTTTGAAGGCGATGTCCGAGATCTTCTGATTGGTCCGGGCAATGCGAAGAAAGCGCAGGTTGGGACCCGGTCCAAAGCCCGCCAGCAGCGGCTGCGAGATGATCGCTTGCATTTTCGAATTCAACTGCGGACTGAAGAAATCGTAGATGCCGTTCGAGGTTTGACGGGAGTTAACCCAGCTCACCTGAAGATTGCCGCCGGTGGCGAAGGCCTGGGTGAAACTGACTGTTCCGGCAATATTGTTGACCTTGTAGACATTCACCCCTTCGAGCTGAAAGTTGGAGAGCTGCTGCGAGGAGTGATCTACGCTTCCTTGCACTGAAAGAACAGGATCGAAACTCGAAACCGAGGTGCCGGTTCCCAGCGTAGACGAAACGATGCCCGATGCGCCCGCGCCCGCGCCGCCCGCACCGCCCGTCGTTCCTCCTGCACCGCCGCCTGCACCGGAAGCGCCCTGGCCGCCGCCGGGCGTTCCCTGCACGACGCCGGTGTTGACGCCGCGCACCTGGCCGCCTGCCTGGGTGCGAAGAATATCCATCTGCGCGATGGGCAGATTGTAGCGTGCAATTACGAGATCGAGATTGTTCTCGAGCGCCAGATTGATGGCATCGCGCAAAGAGAGATAGAGCTTGCCGTCCCGCATAAGTGAATTGATGCGCATCGAGTTGGTGAGCACCGGCGGCGACACAACCTTGCCCCGATATGCGTCAAAGGGGTTGCGTGAGGGACGCAGCAGTTGGTCAAAGGGAATTGTACTGCGAGCTGCTTGCGCGGTTGCGGCCGGCGGCGCTGGAGTCTGTACAGACAGGCGCCGAGGCGCGGCTTCGGCAGCCAACAGGAGGTTCGCTTGCAACAGCAGAGTCGCGGCCAGCTAGCTGAGTACGCTTCAAGAGAGTTATCTTCGAGCAGTTCACCTTGCACCGACCTCCGTTGCGTCTTGCCGCAAGCGCTTCATCGCGCGTCATCCATCCGTCGCGCAGTTCGAGGATGCGCTGGCCGTAGCGTGCGTTCTCTTCCGAGTGCGTCACCTGGACGATCGTCGTGCCGGCGCGGTTCAACTCGCAAAACAGCTCCATGATTTCGCGCGCCTGCGTGGAGTGCAGATTGCCGGTAGGCTCGTCGGCCAGCAGCAGCGCCGGCGCGTGAACCACGGCGCGCGCAATGCCCACCAAGCTGCTGCTGCCCGCCGGAGAGCTGCGAGGGGATACAGATCCTTCTTGGCGACAATCTGGAAGCGGTCGAGAATGTCGGCCACCATTCCTTGCCTCTCTTTCGCAGGCAGGTTCTTGTAAGTCAGCGGCAGGTCGATGTTCTCGGCGACGGTGAGATCGTCGAGCAGGTGATAGCTCTGAAAGACCATGCCGATGCGCTGGCGGGCCAGGTCGGCGCGCTGCTTGCGATTCAGCTTGTGCACCGCCGTTTCGCCGAACCAGTACTCGCCCAGCCATGCAGTCGTCGAGCAACGCCAGCACATTCAGCAGCGATGACTTTCCCGCCCCGGATGGTCCCATCACAGTGATAAACTCGCCCTCCTTGATGGTGAGCCCGATGCGGCGCAACACCCAGGTTTCGGTGGGTCCGGTCTTGTAACTGCGTTCTACGTTCTTCAGTTCGATCATGTGTGTTACTCCGATCTCAAAGAAATCATGCGTTGGAGCTATTCGGTTCTCAATGCCTGCATGGGTTCGACTGAAGCCGCCCGCCTCGCGGGGAGGGCAGCGGCCAGCGTGACCATGACTGCGGTTAACAGCAACGCGCTCGCCAGGGTGATGGGGTCGAACGCGGCGACGCCATAGAGTTGGCTGCGGAACAGCCGTGCCAACGCCACCACGGAAGGCAGCGCAATCACGGTTGCTATGGCAGCGATGATAGCCATCTCGCGCACCACAAGAACGACAACGCTTCGGCGCTGCGCACCGAGCGCCAGCCGTACGCCGATCTCGCGCGTGCGCTGCTCGGTGGAGTAAGCGAGAACGCCGTAGAGGCCGACGGCGGCCAGCAGCATCGCCAGCGCCGAAAAGCCTATCGCGAGAAACGCCAGCGCGCGCTCAGCCGAAGTGCGCGTGTCCACCTGCTCATCCATGGTGCGCAGGCCGTCGACGACCAGCGTGGGATCCAGTTGATGAATGGCCTGGCGAATGGCGGCTTTGGCGGCTTCAGGCGCGTGCGCGGTGCGCGTATAAACTACGACGCCTCCGGGGTGCTTCTGCTGCAGATAAGGCCGGTAGACCGCTTCCTTCATGTCGGTGCGCAGGTCGGTGTTTTACATCACCCACGACGCCAATGATCGTTGTGTCCAGCTTTGCCTCGTTGCCGCCGCCCTCAGCCAGCGAGTGGCCCAGCGCGTGCTTGCGCAGAACCGTAATAGTGCTTGGCGAAGGATAAGTTGACGACTGCCACCTTGGGCTGTCCCTGCGCATCGGAAGAGGTGAATTCCCTGCCCGCCAGCAGCGGCTGCCGCAACGTGGCAAAGTAGTCCGTCATGACCCACGGCTCCTCGAAGTTCATGGTTTCATCTTCCGAAGGCTTGTAGCCCTGCACGGTGAAGCTGGAGCCATTGGTGTCTCCGCTCAGTTCCGGGTCGGTGGTAGCGGCAGGCAAAGGTAACGCCGGGAATGCGGCGCAAGGAGTCCATAGCGTTGGCGACAATCTGCGGGGTGCGATCTTCGCCATAGCCGGAGCTGGTGGGATCGAGCCGAACGTGCAAAGATTCTCGGTCTCAAATCCGACCGGCTGACTGCGAAGATTGTCGAGCGTGCGCACGAACAGTCCCGCTCCACCTAGCAAGATGACGCTGAGCGCGATCTGCACGCCCACGGCCAGTTTGCGGAAACGCTGCGAGCCCTTCGATGCGGTGCCGGTACTCTGACGCAACGCGTTGGCCAGATCTGGACGCAGGAAATGGAGCACTGGAGCGACGCTGAACAGCAGGCTCACTACGACTGAAATCGCAAGGGTGAAGAGCAGTACGCGCGCGTCGATGGATGTTGAGTAAGGCTCGCTGCCGGGGTCGGAGTTGGTCATCACACGCACCAGCATGGTGGCGACGACGGGCGCGAGCACCAGTCCTGCCGCACGCCCCGGCAATACCCAGCAATCCACCCTCGACTAACAACTGCGAAACGACCCGGCCGCGCATTGCGCCCAGTGCGTAGCGCATCGACATCTCACGCGCCCGGCCGGCGGCGCGCAGCAACAACAGTGTTGCCACGTTAATGGCGCACATGGCCACCAGCAGTCCGGCCATGCTCATCAGGATGATCAGCGGCGTTTTCAAGTCCATGCGCTCCGGAGCGAAGCCTGTGGAGTCGTCCAGCACCTTGAGGTGCGAATTGTCGAGGAAGTTCTTCTTGAAGCGCGCCGACGCGCTCTTGTAAAGCGTGAGTTCGTAGGCCCGGAGCGAGTGCCAGAGCGGCGCAAGGCTTGCCTCGGCCGCGGGATCGATTTACGCCCGGTTTGAGCCGCGCCACCAGCGTGAGCCAGATGGACTGGTGATTGTTCAAGTCGTCGCGGGGCGCCATCCATGGCATGGCGATTTCCACCATGCTGATGGGGATGAAGACGCCTGGCCTGTAACCGCCGATCGCGGAATCGAAGTTCTCCGGCGCCACGCCAAGGATGGTGAACGGACGGCCATTGATCAGCACCGTCTGACCCACCACCTCGCGCGCGCCTGCAAATCGAGTCTTCCAGTAGTTGTAGCTGAGCACCACTACAAAATTTGCGTTCTTGGCCGTGTCGTCCTGCTGCGTGAATAAGCGACCAAGGGCTGGTTTCAAGCCGAGAAGCTGAAAGTAGTTGCCGGTGACAACTTCAGCCTTCTTGCTCTCCGCCTGGTTGCGCCAACTTACTCCAACGTCAGTGCGGTCCGCGGCAAGAATGCCCGAGAAAACCTGGTTTTGGTCGCGCAGGTCTTTGTACATCGGATAAGAAAAGTAGCCATACTCATCGCCGCCGAAGCTGCTGGCCGAACCGGAGAAGGTGCCCGTCCACTCAAAACGCACCAGTTCCTTGGGTCGCTCAACCGGCAGCATGCGCAGCAGCACTTGGTCGAAGAGCGTGAAGACAGCGGAGTTGGCGCCGATGCCGAGGGCCAGCGTTACGATCACGGTGACCGTGAATCCCGGCGACTTGCGCAGTTGGCGCAACGCATAGCGAATGTCTTGAAGCAGCGTGTACATATTCATCTCTCCGTCGATGAATCGCTATTCGGTTCGCAGTGCCTGCATGGGTTCGATGGAAGCTGCGCGCCGCGCAGGGAAGTAGCAGGCGACAAGTGCGACGAAGCACAGCGCGATGGACACGATTGCAAAAGTCATCCAGTCGGCAGTTCCCACGCCAAACAACAGGCCGCGCAGCAAGCGCGTAAAGGCAAAGGACACTGCAAGGCCGGCAGCAAGACCGATGAGAGTCAGCCGCAGCCCTTGCCGCAGAATCTGGCGAAAGACATCTCCGCGTCCCGCGCCCAGCGCCATGCGGATGCCGATCTCGTGCGTGCGCTGCTTGGTCGAGTAGGCAACCACGCCATAGATGCCGACGGCCGCCAGAAGCATGGCCAGCAGTCCGAACGAGCCTGCGAAGATCACCACAATACGCTCAAAGACGTTGCCGATCCGCATATTTACCTTGAGAGTCGTGACATTGAACAGAGGGAGGTCCGGACTCAGCTCGTGGATCGCCTGGTCGATGGGGGAAGCAAAGGCCATCGGGTCGCCATTCACGCGCACATGCAGCGTCACAAGGTTCTGGTAGCGCTGCATCAGTGGCACCAGAACAAGGGGTGCTGCATCATAAGTCAGGCGGCGATACTTGCCGTTTGCGGCCACGCCGGCCACGGAGTACCACCGGTTGTTGAGCTGAATGCGCTTTCCAAGTGCATCTTGGCCTGGCCAGTAGCGATTGACGAATGCCTGATTGACGATAGCCACAGGCTGTGCGCCTGCGTTGTCCGCATCGGTGAAGTCGCGCCCGGCCAGCAAAGGCGTGCGCAGAGTCTTTAGATAGCCGGCCCCAACGATTCCCCGGTCCACTTCAATCGATTCGTGCGGACGCGGAATGTAACCCTCCGGCATCACTTCATCGGAGTGAATCGTGAAACTAAGTGGCGAAAAGTCGGCCAGCGTGGCGGATTCGACTCCGGGCAGTGCCTTGACCCGCGCGAGAATCTGCCGGTCGAGTTCGAGTGCCTTGGCGTTGGAGTACCCCAGCGGATCGAGATCGAATGAGGCCAGATAAACGTGATCGGCATCGAAGCCCAGATTCGCTTCCTGCGCCTTATTCAAGCTGCGGACGAACAAGCCAGCGCAGACGAGCAGCGTCAGCGAGAGGGCAACCTGCATCACGACCAGTCCCGATGCAAGGCGGGATTTGTGCAGACCGCCCGAGGTGTTGAGCGCCTCGTCCTTGAGCACCGTCGCCGGAGAGAGCGCCGAAGCCCGTAGCGCCGGAACCGCGCCGGCCACAACCGATGTGAAAGCTGCAATCAGAATCGTAACCAGCGTAACCGTGCCGTCGACGCTGCCATTCACGTTGATGGGCAACGTGGTCTCCGGCAAAAAGTCGCCCAGCGTGCGAGCCGTCCAGAAAGTGATCACGAGAGCGACTCCACCACCGGCCAGAGCGATCAGGAGATTTTCAACCATCAGCTGCCTGACCAGTCTCCAGCGGCCCGCTCCCATCGAGAGGCGGATGGCCCATTCGCGGCGGCGCGCAACCGAGCGCACCAGCAGCAGATTCGCCACGTTGGCGCAGGCCAGCAGCAGCAGAACGGCAGCCAGAGCCAGCAGAATCGGCAGCGTTCCATAGAGATAGACATTGGCCCCGAAGGGCGAGCGCCACAGCGGATCGGTACTGATCGCGTTGTTGCCCTGATGCGACTCCGGGTAGCGGTCGGAGATGCGCTGCATCAGCAGATTGAACTCATTCTCTACTTGCCGGTGATCGCCGCCTGGGCGAAGGACTCCCAGCACATTCAGCCAGGATGCGTCGCGGTAATCGATGCGCGTCGATCCCCACAGTTGCCGGTCCATGCCAAGTGGAATCCAAAGTTCGGTGCGGAGCCCGCTCTTGCAACCCTGAAAGCCACGCGGCGCCACGCCAACAATCGTGTATGTGTGAAGGTTGATCTGCATCGTCTTGCCAACGATGGCTGGATCGCCTCCAAACCTGCTCTGCCACAGATCGTATCCGAGCACCACATCCGGCGAGCCGGCATGTTCGTTTGCCTGCGATGGAAGAAGCGTTCTTCCGAGAATGGGCTTGACGCCCAGCACCTCAAAGTAATTCGCCGATGTCAACGCGCCATAGATGCGCTGCGGTCTTCCATCCCCGGTGAGGGCCATATAGTCGTCGTGATAGGCGAGCAGGCCACTCAGGGTCTTTGTGCCGTCGCGCAGGTCCACATAATCCATGTAAGAGAAGGGCGGGCTGGCATGCTCGCTTCGTTCTCCGCGCTGCAGCGTCAGCATATTGCCTGTGCTGCGCACGCCGGGGATGGGATTGAACAACGTCGAATTGATCCAACTGAAGATCGTGCTGTTGGCGGCGATGCCCAAGGCCAGCGTACCCACAGCCAAGGCAGCGAAGCCGGGAGCCTTGCGCAACTGCCGAAAAGCATAGTGGAGGTCTTGAAGCAGCGTGTTCATTCTTCGGTCTCCTCGACGCCGTGAGTTACAAGTTATTCGGTTCGCAACGCCTGCATAGGTTCTATGGCCGAGGCGCGACGCGCAGGCAGCCAACTGGCCAGCAAAGCCGCACTCAATAGGACAAGAGCGACAACAAAGACGGCGGCAAAATCGATGGATGCAATCCCGTAAAAGGTGCTGTGCATCGCGCGGCCCACAAGATAAGCGCCGATGAGGCCCAGGCTCAGCCCGACTGATGCCAGAGTCATGGCCTCCTTGAGAATCAAGCTCACCACGTTGCCCCGGCTCGCGCCGAGCGCCATACGCAGACCGATCTCGTGTTCGCGCTGGGCAACTGTGAACGCCACGACGCCGTAGATGCCCACAGCCGCGAGGATCAAAGCGATGCCAGCGAATGCGCCCAAGAAAGTCATGATGAAGCGGTCGCCGCCGAGATTTCGGTTCTTGATTTCCGTAAGAGTGCGCGGCTCGGCGAGGGCAATCTGTGGATCTACGGAATGGACAGCGGCGGCGACACTGTGGAAGAGAATGGCCGGATCGCCGGCGGTGTGAACGCCGATGTTTGCGCCGGGCCAGGGGCTCTGCGCAAAGGGAACGGCGATCACCGGAAAGTCATCGCGAAAACCGCCCGCGCGAACGTTGTTGAAGACACCGACGATCTGCCAGGGTATCGGAGGGCCGAGCTTTGTGACGCCAGGGATGAGTTCTTCAACATTGATGCGCTGCTGAAGGGGATCTTTGCCGGCGAAGAATTTGTCGACGAACTTCTTGTTGACCATGGCTACGTGGACCGACGCAGCATTGTCCTGATCGGTGAATGCGCGCCCGCGCAAAACCGGAATGCTGTAGGTCTTGAAGTAATCGGGTGTGACCATATCAAAGCCTGCGCCGGGCCGTTGCGAGGGGTCGGCGGATTCCGGCTGGCCTGCGATGGTGAAGGCCATTCCAAAATTCGTGCCTTGGAGCGGCAGGCCGGTGGAGACGGCCGCATCCAAAACGCCGGGAACGGCCTTGATGCTGGCAATCATCTGCTGGATATAGGTGTTGATGAGCGCCGGATCTTTGGGGCGCGAGTCGGGAATGGGCAGCGAGAAGGTTTGGATATTGACGGTGTTGGTTCCGAGATCGACCTGGGTGAGATTCCAGAAGCTGTGAATGGCGAGTCCGGCTCCGGTGAGCAGGGCAAGCGCCAGAGCGAATTCGCCGATCACCAGCAGGCGGCGAAGGCGATGACGGCTCGCGCCGGTGCCGGAGCGGCCGCCTTCCTTCAGGGCTTCCGCGGGATCGACCCGTGTGGCAGACCACGCCGGAGCACAGCCAAAGAGCAGGCCGGAGAGCGTGGACGCAGCCAGCGTGAAGAGCAGAACGGGGAGATTGAGTTGAAGGTCGGCCTCCGTGGGAAGCGTTCCCGGCGGCATGATGGCCACAATTCCGCGCAAGAGTGCCCATCCGAGAACAACTCCAAGCCCGCCGCCGATCAGAGCGAGGGTCAGATTCTCGGTGAGGAACTGCGCGAAGATGGCTCTGCGCGAGGCGCCGAGAGCGGTGCGGACGGCCACTTCCTTTTGGCGCGTGGTGCCTTTGGCCAGCAGCAAATTCGCCACGTTGACGCAGGCGATCAGCAGCACAAAACCAACCGCGCCGAGGAGTATCCACAATGTTTGAATGCGCTCTTTGGGAAGAAAGTCGTTGTGCAGCGGCTCAACGATCGCGCCCCAGCCTTTGTTGCTTTTTGGATTGGCACGGGCAATGTCGGCTGTCACTGTGTCCATATTGGCCTGCGCCTGCTGGATGGTGACGCCCGGCTTGAGGCGGCCCATGGCAAGCAGCCAGTGGAAGTCGTGATTGAGTTGCTCGGGCTTGAATGCAAGCGGCACAACGAGCCAGTTATCGAGGCGGTCCGGCTGGCCCGGTCCTAGTACGCCGACAACGGTGTAGGCGGTGCCATCGAGTTGCACAGTCTTGCCTACGATGTTGGGATCGGAGCCGAGTCGCTTCCAGAGCTTGTTCAACAGGATGACTTCATGCTCTTTGCCGAGCGTGCCTTCCTCGGGAAGAAAGTCGCGGCCATAGAGGAAAGGTGTTCCCATCATCCGATACATTCCGGGCGTAACTGACCCCGCCATTTATGTACTCGGGCTGCTCTTTCGTGGCCAGGTTGAAGCTTTGGCCCGTGAAGGCTGTGATGTCCTGAAAGACGGTGTTTCGGCTCTTCCAGTCGACAAAGTCCTGCGCGGCGATGCTGTTGCGATCGCCCTGAATCTTGGACCAGACCATCACCAGCTGGTCCGGCTGCGGGTAGGGCATCGGCGCCAGCAGCGTGGCATAGACCACGGTGAAGATGGCGGTGGTGGCGCCGATGCCCAGGGCCAGCGTCAGCACGGCGGTCAGCGTGAAGCCCGGCGACTTGCGCAACTGGCGCAACGCGTAGCGCAGATCATGGAGTGTGTTCCGGAGCAGCATGCTACGCCTCGACTTCCTCTTCGAGCTTCTTCAATTCCGTCTCCGAAACCACCTTGCCGTCGAACAGATGCACTTCGCGCTGGGCGTGCTTGGCAAAGCGCGGATCGTGCGTCACCATGCAGATCGTCGCGCCTTCGCGGTGCAGGTCCGTGAGCAGATGCATCACCGCCTCGCCATTCTTCGAGTCCAGGTTGCCGGTGGGCTCGTCGGCCAGCAGAATCGACGGCGAACCGGCCAGCGCGCGCGCCACGGCCACGCGCTGCTGCTGGCCGCCGGAGAGCTGCGCCGGATAGTGCCTCATGCGATGCGCCATGTTCACGCGCTCCAGCGCTTCCTTCACGCGCTTCTTGCGCTCGGCCGAGGGCATGCCCGCGCGATAAGTGAGCGGCAGCTCGACATTCTCTTCCACCGTCAGATCGCCGATCAGATTGAAGCTCTGAAAGATGAAGCCGATCTCCTGATTGCGAATGCGCGAGCGCTCGCTGAAGCTCAGATTCTCCACCGGGTTGCCGTTCAGCAGATACTTGCCGCCGGTCGGCGTGTCGAGCAGGCCGAGAATCGAAAGCAGCGTCGATTTGCCGCAGCCCGATGGGCCGCTCATCGCCAGGTACTCGCCTCGCGAGATGGTCAGGTGAATGCCGGAGAGCGCGTGCGTCTCCACTTCGTCGGTGTAGAAGACCTTGGTCAGGTCTTCGATTTCAATCAGCTTGTCGTTCGATGCCATGGTGTCTCCCTTGTGGTTTTGTGGTTCAGATCTCTGCTCTCTGATCTCTGGTCTCTGTTATTCCAGCCGGATGCGATCCACGTTGTCCCAGCGCGACATATCGGAGAGAATCACCGTGTCGCCTTCCTTCAACCCCTCGATCACCTGAATGCTGTTGACCGAGGCGCGGCCAACCTTTACCGGAACGCGCGTGGCGCCTTTGCCATCGGCGTCGATCTTGAACAGGCTCAGCGTCGAGTTCTCGTTGCCCAGCGCCGGCCGTCCGACGTAAAGCACATCCGCCATCCGTCTCCAGATCGATCGTTCCGTCCACGCTCAACTGCGGAACCGCGCCGGCGGGCAATGGCCCATCCAGAGTTACGTCAACCGTGCGCGTTCCGTTCACGACCGAGGGATCGATGCGGGTCACATGGCCGGGAATGATGCCGTTATGCGTGTCGATCGAGGCCGGCTGGCCGATCTGGATGTCGCGCGCCTGCGTCTCGGCAATTTGCAGCGCGGCCTTCAGCTTGTCGAGCTGAATCACCTCGGCCACAGAGGTTCCGGCCGTTACGTGCTGCCCGACTTGCAGCGGTATCGCCAGCGGAGCGACTGCCCCGGAGATTCCGGCTCTGACCTCGAGCGCCTCCGTCTGTCTCTGATAAAGATCGAGCAGAGCCTTGGCCTGGTCGATCCTTGTCTGCGCCGAGGCAAGCTGAACAATGGTTGCCTTCTGGTTCACGTCGAGCTGTTGCTGGCTGAGTTGGTGTTGCGTGGTCAACTGGTCGGCGGTGTTCTTTGATTTGTTATAGGCGAGTCCCGAGATGACGCCGAGATCGTAGAGCGCCTTGTCGGTCTGCGCCTGCAACTGGTCCTGGGTATAGTCGGCATTGACCTGGGCTGCTGCGGTCTTCTTGTCCATCAGCGTGCTCTCAAGCGTGGCCTGCAGGCTCTTGTAGTCGGCCTCCGCTGCCTTCAGCGCGAGCTTGGCGTTCAACAACTCCTGCTGAAGCTGCGGATCGGCCAGATCCATCAAAATGGTGTCTGGCGTGACCTTGGCTCCCGGCAAGACGCGTATGCGGACCACGGTTGCATCGGTCTGCGCGGGTATCAGCTCGATCGAGTCCTCTCGCGGAACCAGCGTTCCCGTCGATCCGCGAACCTGGCGAATCATCGGTCCGCGCTTCACCGTGTCGGACCAGATCGTTGAACGGTCCACGGTCGGTGCGGCTGGCTTCAGGCGCGATACAGCCGCCACCAACGCCACCAACACCACCGCTGCGACGCCAGCCATAACTGCGTAGCGGCGTATCCTCTTTTGCTTCAAGTCTGGGCGTGCGATATCCATCGATCTGAGATATAGCACGCCCCACACCAAACAGGAGATAGTCTAGTTTTACTGAAAACAAATAAGTTAGATGATTTTTCCGCACTAAGGAAATGGCCCGGAAGTGACCGGTTGCGGCAAGAAGTGTCCGATTTCGGACAGTCGATCTGCTTGCAGAATCGCCTTCAGTCGACTCGCATGCAATATCCCATCAAGAGGCTAAAGAAGCGTCAAGGTACGACTTGAAAAGCTGCTGAAAAGCTCAAAACAGAGGGAGACGGGGGATTGATCCCCCGTGTAGAGCCAAAAAACTAAAAAACGTTAGCTGAGCGCATTCGGACAGTTATGCTGGAGGTCGGGGAATCGTAGAGAATTGTCGCTCTGTAACAAGGGCACGACTTCAGTCGGGCCGCAAACGGCACAAAACAAAGGTCGGGCTTCAGCCCCTGCGGGTTTGCAGAAAATTATCCTTCATTGACGCACAATAGAATCATTCAGAAGAATGTGGCCAAACGAATCGCTGTTCACTGATCTCCGTCCACCGGATAAATAATCCCCCCACCCCCCTATCTATATTTTCAAAACCTTGCAGGTAATTTTCTAGATAACACTCAACCCGCCAGATCGCGAGCAGCTTCCATCACGCTCTCTGGCCTGCCGAGGTCGCGCCAATAGCATCCATCAGCTCGAAAGGCGGCGATCTTCTCTCCCTCAGCCGCGAGACGCAGATAGGCGTCAATGATCGAAAACGCTCCCGTCTCTTTCATCTTCGCGAAGATGCGAGGCGAGATCACGTGGATGCCGGAGAAGGCAAGCGAATGCACCGATTCAGTTGTCCGCACCAATTCGGTTCGTCCATCGAGTCCCGCTCGGCGGCCGCATAACAGCCCAGACCCATCGAATAATAGATAACGCGAAGTCATGCGGTCTTGAACCGCCAATGTCGCCAGAGCAGCCCGTCCCTTGTGGAACTCCGCCATCCGCCCAAGATCGATCGAGCTGATTACGTCGACATTGTGCAGGATGAAGGGCTCCTGCGAGTCGCCCAAAAAGGCTCCAGCCTTCATCAAGCCGCCGCCGGTGTCCAGCAGCTCTTCTTCGCGAGAGACTTCGATCCTCATGCCGAAGTTGTCGTGGGCCTTCAGGTACTCGACAATCATCTCCGCGTAGTGATGCGCATTGACGATCACCTCGCGCACGCCAAAGACGCGCAGCCGGGCCAGGGCAATCTCCAGCATTGTCCTGCCTGCAACTTGGACCAGCGCCTTGGGCCGGTCGTCGGTAAGAGGCCGCAACCGCGTGCCCAGGCCGGCGGCTAGAATCATTGCCTTCATCGGCGCCCATCTTCTCCACCTCGATGTGCCTGACGACAACTTCCACACCGTTGCGTGCCCGCAGATGTTGAGCCAACTGCTCGGCCAGATACACCGAGCGATGCTGGCCGCCGGTGCAGCCAAATGAGACCATCAGATTCTTGAAACCGCGGCGCTGATATGCGTTCACGCTCGCATCGACCAGCGAGACAACGCCGGCAAAATACTGGTGCACGCTGGCCTGACGATCGAGGTATTCAATGACCGCCGCGTCCTTGCCGGTCAACTGCCGGAACTGCTCTTCACGGCCGGGATTGGGCAGGCTGCGCGCGTCGAAGACAAACCCGCCGCCGTTTCCGACTCGTCGGCGGGCATCTCGCGATGAAACCTGAAGCTGAAGATCCGCACCGTTAAACCCTCCGCGGAAGGAGCCAGAGCTCTGCAACTTTTCCGACGCCGAGATTCCGTCCAGCGCCTCCATCAGCGCCGGCAGCGCGATGGGCAGCTCGACGTTCGCGGCCAGCCAGCGCAGGTTCTTCAGGGCGTACGGTACGCTCTGCAGAAAATGCGCCTTGCGCTCATAAAATCCGCGGAAACCATACGCTCCGAGCGCCTGCAGGATGCGGACATACACGAAGGCGTAGTAGTGCTCCATGAAGGCCGTCGCGGTCGAGCGTGATGAAGCCGCCAAGGCATTCGAGATAGTAGTCAAGCAATTCCTGGCGCAACTCCGGCGGCAGATCGGCCTTGCCATCGTAGAGCAGGGAAGCGATGTCGTATTGCAGTGCGCCTTTGCGGCCGCCCTGATAGTCGAGAAAATATGGCTGCCCGTCGCGCAGCATCACGTTGCGGATTTGAAATCCCGGTAGAGAAAATAATCGTGGTTCGCGCCCAGCAGAAACTTCGTCAGCCGGCCGAAGTCAGTCTCCAGCGCCTGCTCGTTGAAGGGAATCGCCAGCCAGCCGCAGAAAATAATACTTGAAGTAATTCAGATCCCAGGCGATGGACTGGCGGTCGAAGCTGGCTCGCGGATAGCAGACCTTGTAATTCAGATCGCGGCCCGCCTCGACCTGAAAGCGCGGCAGCACGGCCACCACTTTGCGATAGGCCTCCATAGCCTCGGGAGCGATGATGTCGCCCGTTCGATTTGCGCCAAGAAACTCGAAGAGCGTCGTGTCGCCCAGATCTTCTTCAAGGTAGGCTCCCTGGCTCAGATCCTCCGCATAAATCTCCGGCACCGGCAATCCGTGGCGGCGAAAATGCCTGGAAAACTCAAGAAAGCCACGTTCTCTTCGCGCACGGAATACTGGACGCCGATAGCGCTCGACCCTCCACCGGACAACCGGACAATCGTTCGCCCCGAGCCTCCGAGCTGGCCCTTGAAGTGGCCGCACTTCCTCGGCCGGCATGTGAAAATGCTGCTCGAAGAGTCTCTTAAGAACGTCCATGAATCTCTTTTCAGGAGTGAGTCAAGCTGCTTCACAAAGATACCCAGTGAGGGGAAAGGTGCGCAAGGCGAGCAGGAGTTCGCGCCTTGTGCCCTACAATTCTCTCCATGAGCACAGTTCTCGTCACCGGCGGATCGGGCTTCATCGGCAGCCATGCCATCCTTCAGCTTTTGGCCGCGGGCCATCAGGTCCGCACGACAGTACGCAGCCTCAAGCGCGAAGAGCGATGTGCGCGCCATGTTGCGTGAAGGCGGCGCCGAGCCCGGCAATCGCTTGTCCTTCTTCGCTGCCGATCTTGAAGCTGACGCCGGCTGGCCGCAAGCTGTAACTGGATGCGAGTACGTGCTGCATGTAGCCTCGCCCTTTCCCGCACGAGTTCCCAGACACGAAGATGAGCTGATCGTACCTGCGCGCGACGGTGCTCTTCGCGTGCTGCGCGCCTCACGCGATGCCGGCGTCAAGCGCGTGGTCCTCACCTCCTCCTTCGCGGCGATCGGCTATGGCGTTGGCGAGAAGGCAAACAATGCGCCCTTCGACGAGAAGGACTGGACAAATCCCAACGCCGACGTCACCGCCTACGTGAAGTCGAAGACCCTCGCCGAACGCGCAGCCTGGGAGTTCATCGCGCGCGAGGGCGGCAGCCTCGAACTCTCCGTCGTCAATCCAGTCCTTGTCCTGGGCCCGGTTCTGGGGCCGGACTTGTCGACCTCGATTGCCCTGATCAAGCGCATGTTGGACGGTGGCATGCCCGGCTGCCTGCGTCTCTCTCTCGGCGTCGTCGATGTCCGCGACGTGGTTGACCTGCACCTACGTGCAATGACAAGCCCCGCAGCCAAAGGTGAACGCTTCCTGGCCACCGCCGGCGACTTCTTGTCCATGCTTGAGATGTCCATGATCCTCAGAAACCGCATGGGCATATCGGCGGAAAAATCACCAACCAGAGAAATGCCAAACTGGCTCGTCCGTCTCCTCGCATTGCCCGTCCGTGAGGTGAGGCAGACGCTGCCGGAGTTGGGCAAGCCCAAAAACGGCTCGAACGAAAAGGCCAAGCGCGTTCTCGGCTGGACGCCGCGTTCAAATGAGGAGTGCATTGTCGCGACAGCCGAGAGCCTCCTGCGGCTTGGGCTCTTGAAGAACAGCACTGTCAGGTGAGTTGCGTCACAGTATACTGTTCCTTTGCACCAGTTAGGTGAGCATCGAAATGTACCTTCTTTGGCTCAGAGTTGCGGCAATGCTCTACGCGGCGGCCTCCATCGCCGTCTTTCCGGCTGTGCTCTACGGCCTGATCCGCTGGCGCAAGAGCTGCGTCCATTTGGGCGGCTTGGCCTTCTTCTTCCACTTCGTCTCGTGCGTTGAGATGCTGGTCCAGGCCCATCGAATTGTGCCGGTAGGCACCCGGGAGGTTGAGTCGCTGCTGGGCTTTGCCATCGCCGGCCTGTTCTTTCTCGTCTGGTGGCTGTACGACGCAATTTCGCTGGGAATCTTTGCTCTGCCCGTCACGTTTCTCGCGGTCCTGGTCCCCGCGCTCGGCCCGGAGCGCTACGTCTTTCCGTCGAGCCATGTACGCATCAGTTGGCTAATCGCCCACATTGCCGCATTGATGGCTGCCTATGTTGCGCTTGGCTTCAGCCTTCTAGCCTCGGTGCTCTACCTGCTACAGGAGCGTCGACTCAAGAGCAAGCACAAGCCTGGGGAGGATTCCTGGTGGCTCCCGCTGGACTGGCTGCCGCCACTGGACACGCTGGAGCGTATCGCTCACGCTACTTTGGAATTTGGCTTCCCCTGCATGACAGTCGGCTTGGTGATCGGCTCCGTTCTGGCCCAGGAGACGCCTCTCGGCGCTGCGTATTTCCTCGACCCGAAAGTCATTGCATCCTTCTTCTTGTGGGTTGTTTACGTCACGCTGCTGCTGGTGCGCCGCTCCGCCGGCCTGCGCGGACGCCGTGCGGCCTATCTCTCAGGAGCGGTGTTTCTGGTGATGCTCGCCGTCTTTGCCGTCAATGTCATCAGCCGGGTTCACAGGTACGGTCCGTAATGACTCTGACGATCATTGGCGTCAACCACAAGACCGCGCCCATCGAGGTACGCGAGCGCATCGCCATCTCCCGCGAAGATCTGCCGGAAACCACGCGCGCTCTGGCCGCGGTTCCAGGCGTAACCGAGTGCATGATTGTCTCGACCTGCAATCGCGTGGAGATTCTGGCCTCTATCGAGTCGTCGACGACCGATCTGACAGGCTTTCTGCAAAATTATTTTGGCCTGAACGAGGCGCTGCTCACTCCGCACCTCTACGAACACCGCGACCAGGAGGCTGTACGGCATCTCTTTCGCGTGGCCGCAAGCCTGGACTCGATGGTGGTAGGTGAGCCGCAGATTCTGGGCCAGGTCAAAGAGGCCTTCGCCGTAGCTCGCGCCTCTGGAACCGTGGGCGGTCAGCTCGAGCACCTGTTGCAGAGCGCCTTTGCCGCAGCCAAGAAGGTTCGCACGGAGACTGAGATCGGCTCGAACTCTGTCTCCATCGCCTCAGTGGCCGTCGAACTGGCGCGCAAGATCTTTGGATCGCTGCAAGGGCGCACGGTTTTTCTGGTTGGCGCGGGCAAAATGAGTGAACTGGCTGCGCGGCATCTGGTGCAGCAAGGCGCGGGTGCGATTCTGGTCACCAACCGGACTCAGGAACGTGCGCGACGAATGGCCGAGGTCTTCGATGGACGAGTGATCCCGTTTGATCAACTCCACGATGCAGCCAGTCAAGCAGACATCGTAATCAGTTCCACAGGAGCACCGCACCCGATCTTTCGACGTGAGCATGGGCAGGCGTTTTTGCACCGTCGGCGTAACAGGCCGATGTTCTTCATCGACATTGCCGTGCCGCGAGACGTGGACCCCGAGATGGGCAAGCTGGAGGGAATCTTTGTCTACGACATCGACGACCTGCAGCAGGTGGCCGCGGCTCACATGGCAGAACGCAGTCGCGAGGCCACCGATGCCGAGGCGCTGATTGACGGGGAGGTCGAACGATTTCACCAGCGTCTGCGCACCGTTAACGTCGCCCCGGCCATTGTGGCGCTGCAACAGCAGGCCGAGGAGATTCGCCAGTCGGAGATGAGGCGAGCGCAGACTCGGTTGGCTTCGCTCAGCACGGAGCAGCTTGCAGCCGTCGAGGCGCTGACTCGCGGATTAGTCAACAAGTTCCTCCATCCGCCGATGCAGGCGCTCAAGCAGGCCGCCCGCGAAAACGATGAGGCCCGGCTTGAAACGCTCTGCGAGACATGGTCGCTTGCCGTCGAGACCGTAGCGCATGAGACTGCCACGGCAGGGCGCAAAGCGAGCGTCAAGAATCCTGAGACAGAGAGAACTGAGGGAGCTGAAGTGAGCGAAGGTAGAGGATCGGGCCGACCATGAAGCTGCGCATCGGAAGCCGGGGCTCGCAGTTGGCGCTGTGGCAGGCGAACCATATCGCCGGGCTGCTTCGCGGCCAGGGGCACTTCGTCGAGATCGAGATCATCAAGACAACCGGCGATCGGCTGCAAGAGGTGACCTTTCGCGCAGGTTGGTTCCAAAGGCATGTTTACCAAGGAGATCGAGGAAGCGCTGGCCGATGGGCGCGTGGATCTGGCCGTGCACTCGCTCAAAGATCTGCCGACCGAGCTGCCGGAGCCTTTCGCGCTCGCTGCGACGCCTCCGCGCGTGGACCCAAGAGACGCATTCGTGTCGGTGAACTTCGCAAACCTTGCCGCGTTGCCTCAGGGCGCGCGTGTTGGCACCAGCAGCCAGCGGCGGCGAGCGCAGTTGAAGACGATGCGGCCGGACATCGAGGCGGTGGAGTTTCGCGGCAATGTGGACACGCGCCTGCGCAAGCTGGCCGAGGGCCAAGTGGACGCGATCCTGCTGGCCGCAGCGGGCCTCGAACGGCTGGAAAAGACCGAGTGGGTGCGCGAGAGGATGGAGCCGAAGGAGTTTTGTCCGGCGGCAGGCCAGGGAGCGCTGGGCATCGAGACTCGCAAGGACGACGCGGCGACGATTGCGGCGGTTGCGTTTCTCGATGACGCGGCCACGCGCTTTGCCGTCACCGTTGAGCGCGCGGCGCTTGCGGCTCTCGGAGGCGGTTGCCAGGTGCCGATCGGCATCTATTGCAGGCCTTGGGTCAGCGAGAATGCAGAAGGCGGAGAACTCTGGGACGAGATTCATGGCGTTGTCGCTGACCCGGAGAGTGGAACGCAGGCTCGGGTCTTTCACCTCGTCCTCCATGGCAAGATGGACGCGGCTGAACTGGGCCGGATGACCGCTGAAAAGCTGATGGAAGCAGGCGCAGGGCCGCTGCTTGCGGCCTCGGATGGAGGCTTGCGGTGAGCGCGTTGCCGCTGGCTGGGCGAAAGGTTCTTGTCACCCGCGCCTTGCATCAGGCCGGCCAGCTTAGTGATAGGTTGCGTGCGCTGGGCGCTGAGCCGGTTGAGGTTCCAGTGCTAGAGATTGTCCCGCCGGAGTCCTACGCGCTTCTGGACGACGCTCTCCAGCATCTCGATCGATACGACTGGCTGATTCTTACAAGTTCCAATGCCCTGCACGCGGTCAGCGTTCGCGGCTCACGATTCGGCGTGAATCCGGCGAATGCCGACGGGTTTGAAGGTGGCCGCGATTGGCAGTGCAACAGCCGAGGCGGCGCGGCATGTTGGCTTTCAGGTCGCAGTCGTTCCGGATAACTACGTTGCCGAGAGCCTCGTGGAGAGCCTGCGCGATCAAGTTACCGGCAAACGCGTCCTGCTCCCTCGCGCGGCTGTGGCGCGGGACGTGATTCCCGATGCACTGCGGGCGGCTGGAGCCGAGGTCGATGCGGTTGAGGCTTACAGAAACGTTATGCCCGAGGCCGCGCCGGAGCAGTTGCGCCGCGCCGTTACAGCCGGGCTCGATGCAGCGACGTTTACAAGCTCGTCCAGCGTTTCGCATCTGGCCGAAGCTGCGCGCGCAGCCGGCATCGCATGGCCGTTAGCCGGGTTCCTGCGATTTCGATTGGGCCGATTACCAGCCAGACGTTGCGCGAACTCGGTTGGCAGCCTGCCATCGAAGCGAACCCATCGGATATTCCCGGCCTCATCGCAGCGGTGGTCAAGCTATTCCAGCCTCACCGCGAAGAAATGGATCATCGCACACGAGAGGTTAGGATTTTTCAGAGATCAGGGGTCGGCAGTGAGACGACCAACATCGGGTTTCTTCTCGGTGTTGGCTATTCGCTTTTCCAATCAACCGTTTGCCTGCTCGATCTGCTCCTCGATCACCCGCTTTATATCCGCAGGTGAATAGGTGGGAGACTTGACAACTTTTCCATCCGGCCGCTTGTGGATCTTCAGAATCGTCTTCCAATCGCCATTGTGAGCGATGGCGTCTTCCGGATGGACGAGTTCCTGGCCGGCATCCCGCACGAGAACGGCATCGCAGACGCTGCAATGGGGCCACGCCTTGCTCATGTTGCTGCGCTGCACCTCGTCCCAGGCAGGTTGCGCCTTGACGCCTGCAGCGTTGAGCGCGCCATAGGTGACAACAAGCTGGTCAACACAACCGTCAACATACTCCACAAAATCCGGCTCTCCGTTGGGATCGAGCACAACACCGATCTCGTCAATGACCGCGCTCTCGTTTTCGCCGCGGGAGATTGTGACCGTGCAACCACAGCCTCTGACAAACTCGAGAGCTTCTTCAAAGACCAGCCGAGCGCGAAGCAAGCGCGTGGCTGCATCGGGAAGCTCGGGAGATTCCTTGACCTGCTGGTCGAACTGCTTCATTAAGGTCACGATGTCCTCTTGGGGACGATAGGGCTTGTCGGTCATTGAATCCTCACTTCGTTGCGCACGCCGGCTGGAGAGCGAGCCGGGTGTGTCGAGCATATTCGGAAACAGTGTGAAGTATATTATGCTGTCGCCGGACCTCGGAAGTTGAAGGCCGGTTACGATTGCCAGGTCTTGTCTTTGGATGTGCAGAGTTGCTCTAGATTGCAGCGGTCGCACTTGGGTTTGCGAGCCAGGCAGACCTGGCGGCCGTGATGGATGATCTGGTGGGAGAAGTCGATCCAGCGGCTCTGCGGGAGGATTTGCATCAATTCCTGCTCGACCTTTTGCGGCGTGTCGCTTTTGGTGAGGCCGAGACGGCGGGCGATGCGGAGGACGTGCGTATCGACGACGACTCCTTCGGCTTTGTTGAAGCAGACGCCGAGGACGACGTTGGCTGTTTTGCGGGCCGCGCCGGGAATGGTGATTAGTTCGGTGAGCGTCTGCGGGACCTGACCGTTGAAGTCGGCGACGATCTTGCGGGCTGCGCCTTGAAGGGATTTGGCCTTGTTGCGAAAAAATCCGGTTGTGCGGATGAGGGCTTCGAGTTGCGGCAGGGTGGCTTTGGCCATCTTCTGCGGGGTAGGGAAGCGGCGGAATAGTTCAGGCGTGACCAGGTTGACGCGAACGTCGGTGCATTGCGCGGAGAGGATCGTGGCTACCAGAAGTTCCCAGGGCGAGCGATGAGTCAGTGCGCACTCGGCTTTGGGGTAGGCTTCGTCGAGGGCTTTTAGGATGGCGGCTATGCGGTCGGGGGCGAGGGGGCCGCGAGAGGCGGCTTTAGGAGCAGATGAGATCGCCGGCGATTTCTTTGCGAACGGAGGCATGAAGATTAGTTTAGCCGCGCAGTGGCCATGGCTGGAGCTTCGCGGCTCGATGCCGGCGATTTAGCCCCCCACCGGTATTCTGCGCGTAAGATACTTTGTTTCTTTGGTTTACAAGAGGGTATGCTTTCTAAAATATTCAAAACAAATGAGTTGCCCGCAGGATATTGCTGCGTAAGGAGTTACGGATGATTTGAGCGCTATTTATGCTCCTTCGGGCAGATTTCTCACCAGAATCATTGTGCAGGAGTCCGAGCTTAATTTTCTGTAATGGACATCGCGGATAAGTGATTTCGATTCAGCACTGAGATAAGCAATCGCATTTACATCTTTTCTGGGTGCGGCTGCGCCCGATGCTGGACTGCAACCACCTGCGGTGGGGCGTACGCCTTCGGCTCGGGTTTACCAGGTTCCAGAAGAGGGGCAAGGGCTATCCGACGTTGGGTGAGAACGATCGACGTGTTTATCAGGGTTCGTGGTATCCCACCCTTTCCGCAGAAAAAAGCGGAAAGGATGGGCACGCGGCTCTCACAAAGGATTTGGTCCGAACAGAATAAGGGTCACTTCTACCAACTGGGCAACAATCGCAAGCGTGGGGAAAAGGGCATTCGCTTCAAAAACCTCGGGTTCGCCGAACGCTATGTCCGGGGTGACGCTCATCTCTTTGGCAGATTCATGGTTTCCCGGGACCTCCCCGATCACTGTTCCCGCTTTCAATTCAGAGCTAAAGGCGAAACTGTAATCCCGGCTCGTTCCATCCAGAGTGGCACTCCATCCGCCGGTCTTTGCAGTGATCGTCAGAACCAGTCGGTGCTTGTCGATTCGGTCAAGCTCATGCAGTCCCCAGAGGTAATCATTGTGTCCTCCGTATGGACCGATTCGGTCGAAAACATCCTTGGCTTCCGGAGGAATGCCTTTTGTTTTTCCGCCAGATTCTCGTTTGTAAACTTCCGCACTCTCACAGATAGGAAAGTAGACTCTTGGATCAGACACCCCAACACTTCTGGCAAGCTCGCAGGTGAGGTGATCCAATGCCGTCCTGAGATTGTGCGCGATATCGCCGACCATCAAGCTAATCTCAGGATTGATCGCAGGGATTTCACCCAAGATAAACTCCGTAACATCCGTTTCAACATTGAACTTGGGAACGCCGAGGTAACGATTCGCCACGAACGCGAGCCGCTTCTCATTCAGATTGCTGATTTGATCTTTGGCCCATTTAACTTTAAGGAATGGGCTCCGCAAATCTAACGGCTTTGCGTTGACTGGGGGAACGTAAGGTAGCATGATTCTGAATCATACCGCCAGCAGCCCACTTGACGTGTGGGAGATCTTGCCACTCTCATTCGCGATAACTTCTCGAACAACAATCTCCAACTGGCTAACACCGATTATTTGAATTGAGATGAGGTAAAGGATATTCGGTCTGATTGATACGTGCAGCCACTTCTGGATTCAGATGCATTATGTGCTTCCCCTCAGTGGCTAAAGCCCCCGCTGATCCTCCATCACAAACGGCACGACTGAAGTCCTGCCCTTTCAAAGTTACAGGCTGCCGCTGAGCCAGTGCCCAAGCTTCTCTATCGGCAGTCTTATGCCGAGGAAGAACTGGCCGAAGAGGGCATACACTGCGCTGACTTCGTCGAAGCGCATCTCGTAGATCAACTTCTTGAAGACCACCGGGTCGTTGGCGAAGAGGTCTACGCCCCACTCCCAATCATCCATGCCGATCGAGCCGGAGATGATCTGCTTGACCTGGTCGCCGTAGCGGCGGCCGATCAGCCCGTGCTCGTGCATCATGCGCTGGCGCTCGGCGAAGGGCACGGTGTACCAGTTTGCCTGCTCGCCGCGCTTGCGGTCCATGGGATAGAAGGTGAGGTATTTTCGCGTCGGGAATGACGGGGAAGAGGCGCGGGGCCATGGCGTCGAGTTGGCGGTCGAGCGTGGCGGCGATCTCGGCGTTCCACTCGGGAGTGAATTCGACGAGGCCCTTTTCGGCGGCGGCTTCGTAGCTCTTGCGAGTGGACTCGTAGAGGCCGAGTTCGACGACCGAGACGTAGGAGTGGCGCAGCTCGAAGAAGTCGTGCAACTCGGTCTGGGCCAGATCGAGTTCAACCTGATTGAGTGCATCGAGCGTGGGGCGGAAGTGCATGAGGATCATGTCGCCTTTGTGGCCGAGCTGAGAGTAGAGAGCCGAGCGAAGGGGCGCATTCGGAGACTCACGTTCAAGATGGCGCAGGGCGGTGACGGCGTGGGCCGCGACGCGTTCGCGTTCGGTGGGAGTGAGTCGCCGCCAGGCTTTCCAGTCGAAGCGGAAGAACTGGTGGAGGAGGAATGAGCCTTCCAAGGTAAGCGGAACAGGGGGGAAGCCGGCCACAGGCATATCTCCTTTGAATACCCCATCATGGTAGCAGGACTTGCCGTCCAGGCCTACGCCTCCCGTTGGTCGGCCAATGTCGTGGGAAGATGCCTTCGGCTTTGAGATCAAACCACATCACTCTTCTTCATTAGTTACAAAAACAAGAACTTCATCAACGATGTGCACGCGCTGTCGGGGTTCGCGGTTTCCAACCCTTTCCGCAGAAAAAAAGGAAAGGGTGGGCACGGAAATTCTCAGAGAAGCTGAATCTGAGTTCAGCCCTATATACTGATAACGCCCATGAGCGAAAAGATAATTGGTTTTCTGGTTCAGTTTGTAACCCACGTGATCGACATGGGTGGCTATGGCGGCATTCTCCTGCTGATGGGGATCGAATCGGCGTGCATCCCCTTGCCCTCTGAGATCATCATGCCGTTTGCCGGCTATCTCGTTTACTTGGGCCACTTCAGCCTCTTTTGGGCAGCGACTGCCGGGGCTGTGGGTTGCAATCTGGGCTCGGTGGTTGCGTATTGGATCGGCGCCAAGGGCGGTCGGCCGCTGGTGGAGCGCTACGGCAAGTGGGTGTTGATGAACCGCCACGATCTGGACCGGATGACGGTCTTTTTTAACAAATATGGATCGATCACTGTGTTGCTGTCGCGGCTGCTGCCGGTGGTGCGGACGTTCATCGCATTTCCGGCGGGCATTGCCAAGATGCCGCAGCTTCGTTTTCACATTTACACGTTTGTCGGTTCGTGGCCGTGGTGCTTTGCGCTGGCCTATGCGGGGATGAAGCTGGGCGAGGCATGGCATACCGACCCGCGATTTTATGCGGCGTTCCATCGCTTTCACCTGGGAGTCGAACTGGTTCTGTTGGTGGGGATTGTGTGGTTTGTATGGTCGCATCTGAAGCGCGGCCGGCGGGCAGAGACGGTGTAAGAAGGTATTTGAGACGTAGGCGCGCGGCAGGGTTTAAACTGTTCCATTCGCCGGTAAAAGGTTCAAAAGCGCCTCGGAATTCGAGGCCATCAGAATGAAGTTAGGAGAAACGATGGGAACTGAAGAGCAAGGCGGCCAGAAGGCAGCAGGCACGGTTGCACCCGCCACGGGTAAACTGGGAGTGATGGTGGTGGGCTTGGGCGCCGTCTCCACCACGATGATCGCCGGAGTCGAGGCCATCCGCAAGGGACTGGCCAAGCCGATCGGTTCGCTGACGCAGATGGGCACGATTCGTCTGGGCAAGCGCACCGACAACAAATCGCCGAAGATCAAGGATTTTGTGCCGCTGGCCGATCTGAACGACATTGTTTTCACGGGCTGGGACATCTTTGAGGACAACGTCTACGAGGCTGCCGCGCACGCCAAGGTTCTGGACGAAAAGACGCTGGCGCAACTGAAGCCTTACCTGGAGAAGATCAAGCCTCTGCCGGCGGTCTTCGACCAGTATTACGTGAAGCGCCTGAATGGCACGCACGTGAAGAAGGGCAAGAACAAGCGCGATCTGGCCGAGCAGGTGAGGGCCGACATCCAGGCCTTCAAAAAGACCGTGGATCGCGTGGTGGTGATCTGGGCCGCATCGACCGAGATATACCTCGAACCGACGGCTGTGCATCAGACGATCGAGGCCTTCGAAAAGGGTCTGGATGACAGCGACCCAGGGATTGCTCCTTCGCAGATTTATGCTTATGCGGCTCTGACCGAGGGCGTGCCTTTTGCCAACGGCGCACCGGGGCTGACGGTGGACTTTCCGGCCATGGTCGCGCTGTCGAAGAAGTTCGCCGCGCCGATCTGCGGCAAGGACTTCAAGACCGGCCAGACCTTCATGAAGACGATTCTGGCGCCGGCTCTGAAGGCGCGCATGATTGGCGTCCGAGGCTGGTTCTCAGACAATATTCTGGGCAACCGCGACGGCGAGGTTCTGGACGATCCGCAATCGTTCATGAGCAAGGAAGTGTCGAAGCTGGGATCGCTCGAATACATCTTCCAGCCGGAGCTTTACCCCGACCTCTACAAGGATCTCTACCACAAGATCCGCATCAACTACTATCCGCCCCGCGGCGACGACAAAGAGGCGTGGGACAACATCGACATCTTCGGCTGGCTGGGCTATCCGATGCAGATCAAGGTGAACTTCCTCTGCCGCGATTCGATTCTGGCCGCGCCGGTGGCGCTGGATCTGGTGCTGTTTCTGGATCTGGCCAAGCGCACGCCGTCGCTGCGTTCGATCGGCATTCAGGAGTGGCTGAGCTTCTATCTGAAGTCGCCGCAGAGCGCGCCGGGACTCTATCCCGAGCACGATCTGTTCATTCAGTCGATGAAGCTGAAGAACACGCTGCGGCACATCATGGGCGCGGATCTGATCACGCACCTTGGCCTCGAATACTACGACTAGCCACCTGCGGCGGGGCATCCGCCACCTGCGGTGGGGCAGTCGCTCCCGTTGGTCGCAAAAGCAAAGACGCCTCATCCGTTTGGGTGGGGCGTTCTTGTGTAAGGATCGAGTTTCTCTTTGCGGAGAAACCTTAAGAATTGTTAGCTGGCCCCAAGATAAATCAGAACTATGCGACAATTTGGACTGGCAATCCCATTTGAGGTAGCAGAGCATGAGACCGTCGCAATGGTAACTGGTGAAAAACCGTTGTCGTTGCTGCTGGTGGATGACGACGTCGAATTATGCGGGATGATGAAGGAGTTCTTCGGCGGCGCCGGGCACTCTCTGGATTCCGTTCACAACGGCCGCGAGGGACTTGCGACCGCGCTCCGCGGCAGCTACGATCTTCTGATCCTGGATGTCATGCTTCCGGAGATCGATGGGTTCGCCGTCCTCCAGCAGTTGCGGCGCAGCAAGAGCCTGCCGGTGATTATGCTGACGGCGCGCGTCCATCGCGATGACCGGATTCACGGACTGAACACGGGCGCCGACGATTATCTTCCGAAACCGTTCGATCCCGATGAACTGATGGCGCGTATTCAGGCGGTGCTGCGGCGGGGTTCGCCTGCAATCGGACAAGGGAACTCAACCCTGAAGGCGGGCAAGATCCGCATCGATCTGACCACACGCGAGGCATGGAGCGGGGACTCTCAGGTGGATCTGACCGCGATGGAGTTTGACCTGCTGGAGCTGCTGATGCGCTCCAAGGGCGGTGTCGTTTCGCGAGAGGAGATTACGGCGCTGCTGTTTCAGCGTGAAGCCACGCCTTACGATCGCTTCCTCGATGTGCATATCAGCCATTTGCGCAAGAAGCTGAAATGTGGCCGGAACCTGATTCGCGCGATTCGTGGAGTTGGCTATGTCCTTTCTGGAAAAGATTAAGGCCATTACCGTACGGTCTCTGAACGCGCGCATGCTGCTCGCGATGGTGGTTATTCTGTCCGCCTCTTTTGTCGCCTTTAACAGCGTTTCAAGCCGCATGCAGACGAAGCTGCTCAACCCGCTGTTTGCAAGATTTGACGAACTGCAGTTGAGAAGCGCGCAGGATGCCTACGAAGAGAGCGGCAGAGCGGCTTTGCATGAGTATTTAAAGCGCCTGGACGCGACTTTCGGAGGAGGTCACTATTTACTGAACTCGTCCGGGGTCGATCTCTTTTCGGGGGAGGACCGAAGATATCTTCTTCCTCCTGGATCGACAAGCGAATGGCGGACCAATGTGCACGGGTCTTGGATTATCGCGCACCGGTCAGAGGATGGGAGATATTGGTTCGCCGCAACGGGCCAGCTCGGCCGTCCGCACACCATCTGGACCTTCCTGCCCTACTACTTCATCGTGCTTGGCGCTACGGGCATTCTTGGCTGGCTAGCCTGGATCGGCATTGTGTTGCCGATTCGAAGAGTTGCTTCCACCATTGCCGCTTTTGGCAAGGGCAATCTCTCGCTTCGCGTTCCAACCAAGCGCGAGGATGAGATCGGACAGCTTGGCCGCTCGTTCAATCAAATGGCAGAGCGGCTGGAAAGGCTGATCCAGAGCGAGCGAAGGCTGCTGGCGGACATATCGCATGAACTCCGCTCGCCGCTCGCTCGCCTGAAGTTTGCAGTAAAACTAGCTAGAACGTCGCAGGACAGCGATGCGGCGCTGGATCGAATCGAGCGCGATATCAACCGCATGGCATGCCTGATCAGCGATCTTCTTGAAATCACATCCGTCGAAGGCGACCCGGCTTTGCAGGAGATGGCCCCAGTGGCGCTCCGGGAGATCGTTGACGAGGTTGTGCACGACTGTTCGGTGGAAGCCGACGCCCGCGGTTGCGGTATCGAAGTAGAAGGCTCGCTGCAGCGGGATCTTGTGAGCAATCGGGAGCTGCTGCGCAGGGCGATCGAAAATGTGCTGCGCAACGCGATTCGATATTCGCCGCGCGATTCAACGATCCATCTGGCTCTCTCTGAATCCGATCAACAGGCGCATATCGTTTTGCGTGACTACGGTCCGGGAGTTCATGCCGAGTTGCTGGGGCGGATCTTCGACCCCTTCTTTCGCGTGGAAGAGGCGCGTGCCTCCAACGGCGGTGGCTCAGGACTCGGTTTGTCGATTGCCAAGCGTGCAGTGCAATTGCATCAGGGGAACGATCAAGGCTGAGAATGCGTCGCCGGGTCTGCGCGTCCGCATTTCGATTCCGATGGAGACGGCAGAGGCGCTTAAACTTTCTTAAGCTTCAAATCGCCCATACAATGGTCTACTTTGGTCAAGTGCTTCGCGTATTTCGCAAGATCTGCGGGGCAGTTGAGGAGAAAAACATGAAGCGTTATTTTGGATTCTTATTTGTCTGTGCCCTTCTTGCTGTTCCCGCGTTGGCCGCTAGCAAATCGCAAACGGTGACGGTTCCTGCCGCCGTACAAGTTGGAACGACCCAGTTGCCCGCCGGGGACTACAAGGTAACCTGGACCGGTTCCGGCACAAGCGCGCAGGTCACGTTGGCAAAGAAAGGCGTTGCGCCAGTCACGGTTCCAGCGAAGGTCATGGAACAGAAGAACGACTTTAAGGGCGTCTCCACCGACACCCAGGATGGCAAGCAAGTGCTCAAGACGATTCTTTTGAGCAACGTCCGCATCGACCTCTAGAAATCCGCCAAGTCGGCGATCCATACCATCCATTGCTGTACTCATGTGTTTGGACGATGCGGTGCTCCTCGAGCAAAGCCAGCGATGCTGTAACCTGATTCGCGTCATTGAAGACCGTCGCTCTCTGTTAGCCGTGCGGCTTGAGTTTGTCGTTCCGGGATACATCGTTGGTGGTTTTGCTTTGGCTTCGGATTGTTCTTACCTTCTTTCCCCCTTTCCCACGGAGAGGGGGCTTTTTTTGTGCTTCATCGCGAATAGGCAGTGTTTTGACTGGCAGAGTTCCGACAACCGCCCAGGCTGTAGTTACGCTGCAACCGCCTCGCTCAGGCGCCGGATGGTCAGGACCGTTATGTCGTCTTCCTGGCCGAATTCCTTGGCGGCATCAGCGATATAGAAAGCGGTTTGGTTGCTCAGGTTGTGAACGCGGTCGAAGCCGAAGAGCTCGCCGGAGGGCAGACGAGCCTCGACCACTCCATCGGACATCAGCAGGATGCGGTCTCCGGGATGAAGGTAGAGCCGGACCTCGGGATAACTGACGACCGAGAGTACGCCCAGAGGAAGACCGCCGGGGAGGGCGACCTCCTGGCTGTTGAGGTAGGGCGGCAGATGGCCCGCGTTGGCCAATACAAGCTCACCGCTGGGGCCAAACCATGCGGCCTGACAGGTGGTGAAGCTCTCGCTGCCCACCAGCACGCGATTGAGCGATTCGAGGATCTTCGCCGGGCTTCGTTCCGGCGTACTGCGCAGTGCGCCCATCAGCATCGAGACATTCATGGCGGCTTGCAGGCCTTTGCCGGCGACATCGCCAATGACCACCAGCAGTCCGCCGTCGGAGGTGGATTTGAGATGGTAGAAGTCGCCGCCCACTTCATTGGCCGGGTTGTAGACCGAATCGATCTCGTAGCCGGGGGTCTCGAGCTTCTCCTGAGGAATCATCAGCTCCTGCACGCTGCGCGCGGCGGCGAGTTCGTTGGAGGCACGCTCCTGGTCACGCTGCACGCGCAGAAAGCGAACAAAGATGATGAGCACGATCGCCATGATGCCTGTAACATCGGCAATCGACGCGAAGTGGATGGGGATGGGGCCCGCCTGCAAGGTCAGAGGCGAGTGGTAAGAGCCTGCTCCGAAATCGACCATTCCGCTGGTGAGCGAGAGTTCAGCATCGCCCACCACGCTTAGCACCAGCGGAATGAGCAAAAGCCCGGCCTCGAAGTTTCGGCGGTAGGTAGCGAAGATCAGAGTGAGGAAGATGAAGATCAGCCAACCGATCATCCACAGGAGGCAGAGCAGCCATATGATCGCTATCACAAAACCGGTGGTGCGGCTTGGGTAGTGGCCAACCAGGAGGAAAGACGGGCCGACAAATGCCAGGATGGGTGAGGTATATCGAAAGATCTGGATGAACCAGCGCCGCCGTAGCGACAGGAAGGCGATCAAAAATTCAAAATATAGATAGGCCGAGATGACAATCAGCTGCAAAGTCACGCCCGCATACCAAAGCTGGTCAAGGCGGGCCGAGCTTCCGGCCAACTCGACGAACGCAGTGGGCGCCTGGATGGCCTCGTAGAGGGCCAGCCACAGATATTCCCGATGGCCCTTCTGCGTGAAATAGAGAGTGAGCAGGAAGAGCGCCAGCGCAACCAGCAAGAGAGCGGTGATGAGGCGCGGAAGCCGCTCAAAGAGTCCGTGTGCGGACCACAACTCCAATTCGCGGTTGAGCTCGCCGGGATAGCCCAGGCGAAGGGCGCGATTGTTAAAAAAGTTGGTATAGGCTGCCGGCCCAAAAGGGATGTAGATGGTTCGTACCGCGAGTGTCAGGGAGGTTTCAGAGGGAGCGAGATTCAGATCGTAGATGCGGGAGATCGGCTCATACATCTCCGGGTCGTCCGGGTGTTCTCCCTGAGGCTGTATCTGGCGGCCATTGGCGAAGACCTCCATCGTCAGCGCATGAGAAGACGGGTCCAGGGAGTGGTTCGGCGTGAATGGAAGCTCGACGAGCAGCGAAACCGGCCCGTGGTTTGGAGCGAGCTTGATGTGTAGCCGGAACCAGACGAAGGGGCGGTGATGGCCGGCGGGAACACCGGATGTGGGGTTCGAAGCGGGAGCGCCCACGGGATGATCTTCATCGGGAACGTCGGCAAACGACTCTTCGGCATCGCGCAGAGCCCAGGTGGAGTCGTCGAAGCCGGTCTCTGCCGCTGCAGGATTGGCGGTGATTCCGACCCGCCAGCCTTTATCAAGCTGTAGCGGGGAACCGAGGCTGGTAGCGTCGAAGACTGCTTCCGGAGTACGTTGAGGGCTGGCTGTCGCAGGGCCTGCGTGGACGTGCTGGAGCAACCGATCTTTGAGCGACTCTGCAGGACGGGGATGGACCTGCTGGGCAATGAGCTGCATCGTTCCGCTAATCACTATTGCTGCGATCCCCAGAATTGTCCGGCGCAAGATCTTCTCCTTCATGCCTGTGTTCTCCACTCTAACGCAGGCGGATGCCTGCTCCAAGGAGTAAGGTGAGGGTATAAAGCCGGAGCGGAAGCTGCGGATCGCAGTCATTCAATGGAGAGATCGGGCCCGGGCGCAAAATATTCTTCCAAACCAGAGCCCAACCGGCAGATACTAGCGTCTAAACGGTGAAGCGAAGCGGCTTGTATTGTCGATCGTCGTCGGAATCAGGCCCTGCGGGCCCTTAATTGCGAGAATGGAATCGTGCCGGAGGAGAGGTCATGAGGACAGTTCGAATAGCTTCCAAAGCAACGGTGCTAGCAGGATTGGCTCTGGCGTTCGCCCTGGGCACGATGTCCTGGGCACAGGCGACGTCGCCAAGTACGCCTTCGACTGATAGCCCATCAGCCCAGCCAGCGCCGGGAACGACGCCGGTCGCCGGAGACGTTCCGGCCCCCGCCACCGCGCCTGCGGCGACGAACTCCAAGGAGGACAAGCAGGCCAAATCAGGCGACAAGCCAGACAAATCCAAAGACGACAAGCCAGCGCCGGGAACCACTCCGGTCGAAGGCGATACCGCGGTCAATCCGGATAAGGTCGTTGAGCCCGGAAGCGAGCAGGTCAAAGTGAAGTCCGGCTCGGTCGACGACGTAAACGCTGTGGGCAATCGCGATATCGGCGGCCGCGGCCTGGGGAACTGGTACTCGACCGACACCGAAATCAAAATGGGCAAGCAGTATGCCATGGATATCGAGAAGAGCACCAAGTTCATCACCGATCCGGTCGTAACCGAATATGTGAACCGCATCGGCCAGAACATCGTCAAGAACTCCGATTGCAAGGTGCCATTCACGATCAAGGTGATCGATTCGGACGAGATCAACGCGTTTGCGCTGCCGGGAGGCTTCTTTTTCGTCAACTCCGGCTTGATTCTGAATGCCGACGAAGAGGCGGAACTGGCCGGGGTGATGGCCCACGAAACGGCCCACGTCTGCGCCCATCACGCGATGCGCGAGATGACACGGATGAATTACGCCCAGTTGGGCACCATTCCTCTGATCTTTATGGGGGGCTGGACGGGCTACGGCATCTACGAGGCGGCCAACTTTGCCGTGCCGATCACTTTCATGAAGTTCTCTCGCGACTTCGAGGCGCAGGCCGATTATCTGGGCGTGCAATACATGTACCGGGCGGGCTACGATCCGCAGGCCTTCATTACCTTCTTTGAAAAGGTGCAGGCGCTGGAGAAACGGAAGCCAGGCCTGGTGGCCAAGACCTTCTCCGACCACCCGCAGACCCCCGATCGCATCCTGCACTCGCAGGAGGAGATTGCGCACATTCTGCCGGCCAGGGACGAGTACACGGTGACCACATCGGAGTTTGACGATGTGAAGGCGCGGCTGGCGCGAATCGAGAACAAGCGCCGCCTGACCGACTCGAAGGAAAAGAAGCCGTCGCTGCGGCGGGCGAGCACCGATGCAGGCGATCCGACCAGTACATCGGACTCTAGCGGCAGCTCGACGGGCGATGACAGGCCGACGCTGCACCGGCGCGAAGATACAAACTAGACGCGAAAGCACCATTCGTCTCAATGGCCCGAGTGCTTGGGGTTGGGTCAATACGCGGCCCAACATATGGGGCTTCCAATAGAAACGACTGCCGAAAAATGGCGGCGAAGGCCGGTTAATTTCCTGTAACTGCCTGAAAACCCTTGAAATGACGGGTGAATCCGCGCTATATACAAGAGTACCGGCAGGATTGCCGGAATCACGCTCGGGGACCCCCGCCCCCCAGAGGCAATCATGCGCAGCGCAGCTCTCCGCTCCAATTTGCTGGTTCCCGAAGTGCGCGAGGTCATGGACATTCGCCAGGCCTCGGAGTATCTGGGCATCTCGCCCGACACGCTTTATAAATATGCTTCGGAGGGCTTTGTGCCCGCCTTCAAGCTGGGCAACCGCTGGCGCTTCAAGCGCAGCCGCCTCGACGAGTGGATGGACCGCCAGAGCGACCAGCATGCCGCCGACCTCAACGCCGACCCCGACCAGAAGAAGCCTGTCCGACCGGCGATGTAAAGGCAGGGAATAGGGACTAGGGGGATAGACCGCTATGACCGCGCGGAAATTGATGATTGCTCTTCTCCTGCTTTTTCTCATTCAAGGCACAAGCGGACAGCAAGAGCAACAGTGGGTATTGCTACCGGCGAGTGAAGCGGCTGCGATTGGTGCAAAAGTCAGTTGGCAGCCGACTAAAGCGGATATTGAAGCTCTTGAGGCAAGCCTGCCACACATCTCAGATTTGTCGGCCAAGTCATGGAAACCTGTGCAACACGTTGATCTACCCAGAAAAATACTTCCGGCAGTATGTGGCCATCGTCGCTGACGGTAAAAGGACGATTTTCGTGAATGCTATGTGCAGCGTGCTACCTTCACCCGACTGGCGCACCCGCCTTCTATTGACTGCGGATGGAGGGAGTTGCTTCTGGCACGTGACGTACGATCCGGCAACGAAGAAGTTCTCAGGCTTGGAGATTAACGGTCTCGGCTAAAGGGGCACTCGGCGGTTGTATCATCCTTGCAATTATGATTGGCTGAGTCTCGCAAATCATTTCTGTCCACTAGTCCCGGTCCCCGGATCTCTGTCCTCTGCCCCCTGTTATCCTTACCCAGTGGACCACCTTCGCCGCATCGGGCTGTTGCGCCGCCGTCTGACCAAATCCGGGCTTCATGGCCTGCTGGTCACTCATCTTCCCGATCTGCGCTATCTCTCCGGATTCACCGGATCGAGCGCGGCGCTGGCCATTACGCGCCGCAGTGCGCGGCTCTTACCGACAGCCGCTACAGGACGCAGGCCGCCGAGGAGGTTGCCGGCGCCGAGGTTGAGGTTGTTTCAGGCCCTCCGGCGGTGGCGGCCGTCGAGTGGCTCGCCGCGCAGCCGGGCGTTCGTCTTTGCCGGATTCGATCCGGCTGCAACCAGTGTGGCCGATCTGAGCCGCTGGAGGACCGCTCTGCCCGCCCGGCTTCGCCGCGGTCTCCTTACTCCGCTGGCCGCTCCGCTGGTTGAGCCGCTGCGCAGGGTCAAGGACGAAGACGAGCTGGCGCTGATGATCGAGGCGGCGCTGATGGGCTGCAAGCTCTTCGATCAGATTCTGGAGTTCATCGAGCCCGGCCTCAGAGAGTTTGAAGTGGCTGCGGAGCTGGAGTACCAGGCTCGCCTTCTGGGGGCCGAGGGGATGTCGTTCGAGACCATCGTCGCGTCGGGTGTGCGCTCGGCTCTGCCGCATGGGCGGGCTACCGCCGCCAGGCTGCCCCGCAACGGCTTCGTGACGCTCGATTTCGGTGTTATTCTCAAGGGTTACTGCTCGGATATGACGCGCACCGTGCACCTGGGCAAGCCCAAGGCTAAAGAACGCGCGGCTTACGAGGCGGTGCTGGAGGCGCAGGAGGCTGCGATCGCCGCGGTGGCTCCCGGCGTGAGTTGCGGAGAGGTCGATGAGGCGGCACGCAGCGTGTTGCGCAAGGCAGGACTGGCAGAGGCATTTTCCCACTCCACCGGCCATGGGCTCGGACTGGAGATTCACGAACCGCCGCGCATCGGCGCAGGGCAAACGATCCGGCTGCAGGCCGGCATGGTCGTCACTATCGAGCCGGGAATCTACCTCCCGGAGCTATTTGGCATTCGCATCGAGGATATGGTGGCTGTAACAGAAACGGAGCTGAGGTGCTGACCCCGGCACCCAAGGCATTGATCGAACTTTGATCGAACCCTGTCTGAAAACAAGAGAGTCAAGGAACGAATGAAACCACAAGACATCGAAGATCTGAAACAACTTATCGAGTTTTTGAAGCAGTATCAGGTTGCCGAGTTCGATCTGGACCGGGGCGACCTGAAGATACGGCTCAAGTTCAATTCGCCGGAGGCCTCACAGGCTGGATTGAGCGATCTGGCGCGAGTCTTGGCCACGGCTCCTGCGGCAGTTGCGAGGCCGGCGACTACTCACGCGGCGGAAGCGGCGGTTGCGGATTCTGCGGCAGTGGAGACGGTCGACTCAAGCCTGCACATCGTGAAGGCGCCGCTGGTTGGCACTTTTTACGGTTCGCCTGCGCCGGGCGCGGAGGCCTTTGTCTCTCCGGGCGACCACGTCTCAAAGGGACAGGTGATTGGCATTGTCGAGGCCATGAAGCTGATGAACGAGATCGAGTCCGACGCCGCAGGAGAGATCGTAAAGTGCCTTGTCTCCAACGGCCAGCCGGTCGAGTACGGGCAGCCGCTTTATTCAATTCGGTTAGGGTGACAGGCAGTGTGAGCTGGATCGATCTCACCCTAGCCGCAAAAACAGAGACGCGGCGAGGGTGGGGCACCCAGATCTTTGGCTCTGCTGAAGCAGGATCAAATACCCGCATAAAAGGTTATGCATGTTTCGTAAAGTACTGATTGCCAATCGCGGCGAAATCGCTCTGCGCGTCATCAATGCCTGCCGGGAGCTGGGCATTGGCACCGTCGCCGTCTATAGCGAGGCCGACCGCAACTCGCTGCACGTTCGTTTTGCCGACGAGGCCATCTGCATCGGGCCGCCAAGGCTGGCGGAGAGCTATCTAAACGTGCCGGCGGTCATCTCCGCTGCCGAAATCGCGGATGTCGACGCGATTCATCCCGGCTACGGGCTGCTGAGCGAGAATGCGAACTTCGCCGAGGTCTGCCGCGCTTCAAACATCAAGTTCATCGGCCCCCCGCCGGAGATTACTCGCCTGATGGGCGAGAAAGACAAGGCGCGCCAGACGATGAAGGCGGCCAACGTGCCGATTCTGCCCGGCTCCGATGGGGTGATTGCCACCGCGGAAGAGGCGCAGGAGTGGGCCAAGAGAGTTGGCTTTCCGGTGATTCTGAAGGCCAAGGCCGGCGGCGGCGGGCGCGGCATGAGGATCGTGCGGTCGCTGGAGGAGTTGCCCAACCTCTTCCATGCGGCGTACACCGAGGCGGCGAATGCATTTGGCAACGGCGAGCTCTACATGGAAAAGTTCATCGAGAACCCGCGCCACATCGAGTTCCAGGTGCTTGCCGATGAGCATGGGCATGTCAGAACGCTCTTCGAGCGCGACTGCTCGATCCAGCGCCGCCATCAAAAACTGATCGAGGAGGCTCCGAGCCTGCGCGTGACGCCCGCGATGCGCGAAGAGATCGGCCAGACGCTCTGCCGCTGCCTCACCGAGATCGGCTATCAGAACGCCGGAACGGTCGAGTTCCTGATGGACGAGGATGGACAACTGCACTTTATCGAGATGAATACCCGCGTGCAGGTGGAGCACCCGATCACCGAGGCGATTACCGGCGTGGATATTGTCAAGGCGCAGTTGCTGATCGCCTCAGGGATGCGGCTGGACGAGATTTTGCCAGCGAAGCTTGAGATTCGCGGCCACGCGATCGAGTGCCGCATCAACGCTGAAAACCCAGTGAAGTTCACTCCGTCGGCGGGCAAGATCACGGCCTTCAACGTGCCCGGCGGCAACGGCGTGCGCGTGGATACGGCGCAGTATGCCGAGGGAGTGGTGCCGCCTTACTACGACTCGCTGATTGCCAAGCTGATCGTGCATGGACGCGACCGTGCAGAGGCGATTGCCAAGATGGAGCGCGCGCTGAGCCAGTTCATCGTGCAGGGGATTGAGACCTCGATTCCGCTGCACCAGGGAATCTTTGCCGACGCGGAATTTCGCGCAGGCGAGTTCGATACCAAATTCATGGAAAAGTTCTTGGCCAAGCGGCAGGGCTAGGCTTAAACTCAGCAAGTGTTAGAAGGGGAAAAGGGCTGGAACTCTCGACGGAGTTCCAGCCCTTTTTTAGGGAGTGCCGAAAAAAGTGTCACGTTTCTCGCTGTCCATGCCCTATAGTGTTGAGCAATAGTAATTACGCAACGCGGCGAGCGTGAAAGGGAAGTCAAATGAGTGTACTTCAGAGTCTTCCAGAGGTTATAACAGCGATCGGGGGATTGGGTACCGCGGCCTTTGGGCTGCTGGAGGCCATCAAGCCGGTCTTTCCTGGGATCAATCACATGGGGTTCGAACGAATTCGCACGACGGTCTCGGCGCTGACGCCTAATGAGGCGGGGTCTCATCCGCCATTGAATGCGCTGCCGCAATCGAGCGTACTGGATTCGTTGCTCGCCAACTGGGTGAACGGCACCGACCTCGGCAGCCAGAAGTCGATTGCCAAGTCGCTGATCAAGCTGCATCTGAGCGCCGGCAATGCACCGGTGCTGGCAGCCACGACGAATGTCGATCCGGCCCTGCTGACGGCGGTCGCGCAGAGCATCGTCTCAGCAACGGCGCTGACCCAGCAAGAGAGTGACACATATGCGCGTTTCGACCTGATAATGACGGCGATGCTCGACCAGGCCTATCAGCATGCGGATCAGGTCTATCGCAACAGCACGCGTGGCTTGGCCGCACTGATCGCTGTGGCGCTGGCCTTCGCCGGGGGATTGAGCATTGTGGGCTCCTGGGGCGCCTTTTGGGGGAAACCGGATATGTTCGTGGCTCTGCTCGTCGGCCTTCTGGCCACGCCGCTTGCTCCGATTGCCAAGGATATTTCGAGTGCGCTATCAACGGCTGTCAACACCATGCAATCGGTCAGGAAGTAGGTTGCGATGAGTCTCTTCCTCGATCTTCGTCTTCAACCGGTTGGCGGAGGCCTGGCAGGCCTCGTAAGCACCAACCAGGGCACGAGCATCGGCGACTACACGGGCCTGAACCTGAATGAGCTTCTTGCGGTGGTCCAGGGCAGGCATCTGCTGATCGCCGCGCATGGCTTCAACGTGAATCGCGCCAATGGTATTGCATCTCTGTCGAATTGGAACATGCTGCTACAGCTTCCGCAGCCGAATTCCGCATTTTTGGGCTTGCTATGGCCGGGCGATTCGATCTGGGCGCATGGACTGGACTATCCCGCGGAGCCAAAGATTGCCGACGAGGCCGGCAGCCTGGCAGCCAAGTTCATCGATGCCAACTTTCAGGGCGCGGCGAGCATTTCGTTTGCTTCGCACAGCCTGGGCGCACGAGTGGTGCTGGCGACGATCTCGCATATGAACTTGCCTGTGCGCCGGTTGACGCTCATGGCCCCGGCAATCGACGACAACTGCCTGGCGACGGAGTTCAAGTCGACGGCCGCGAAGATCGGGAGCATCTCCGTCCTGGCCTCGAAGAAGGATGAGGTGTTGTCGGCGGCCTTTCCGCTGGGCAATTTCTTTGCGGGAATTATCGCCGCAGGGCATCCCTGGTGGCGCGCGGCGCTTGGCCACTGCGGACCCGACAACGCCCTGGCCGACGAACTTTCAGGCACCCTTCGAGATTCCGGACGGCTGGAAGTTCGAGCACGGACAACTACCTGCAGATCGACAATCCGGAACCTCCGGCTATGCGGCTCCCCGTGGACGTGCCACCTCAGACCACGCCGCCACCTAGCAGGGATCGGCTGGCAGGAGTCGTTCTCGTCGGCATTTGCCTCGACGCGCTTTCGATAGAGGCAGGGAGGCCGAGATTTTAAGCCGAAAATAATTTATCGCTTTTTCTTCGCTTTTTAGGCCAACCTGTTGTATGCTGGCATCGCAACACAGGAGGTTGCCCTAATGAACTTTCAACAGGAACTGATTGCCGAATACGACCGCGAAACCGCCAAGACACGCAAGATGCTTGAGGCGATCCCGGCCGACGCCGATTTCACGTACAAACCCCACCCCAAATCCATGAGTCTGGGCCGGTTAGCCGGACATCTTGCCGAGACCTGCGGAGAGTGGGCCAAGACCACCTTCACGACCGATAAGCTGGAGTTCCCGGCGGATCACAAATTCGAGGCCTATATCCCTGCATCTACCAAGGCTCTTCTGGAGCGCTTCGACAAGGAAGTTGCCGAGGCCAAGGCGGCGTTTGCCGCATTCGCGCCGGCAAAATGGGACGAGAACTGGAAGTTCGTAGCCGGCGGTCAAGCCTGGATCGACGACTCGAAGTACCGGGTCTTCCGCGACTGGGTGTTGGACCACCTGATTCACCATCGCGCCCAGTTGGGCGTCTACCTGCGCCTGCTCGGCAAGCCGATTCCCGGCTCGTATGGGCCTTCGGCGGACGAGATGCCGGGACAGTAAAGCAGTCGTCAGTGGACAGTGGTCAGCGGCTCAAGGCTTATTGATCGAGGGATCTTCAGAGCTTGAGCCGGAGACTTCAGAGCTTCTGTAGATCTGAGGGTTTAGCGACTGACCACTGTTCACTGACAACTGGCCACTGTTCCAAGTACTCTTGTTCTATGTCCTTCTCATTTCCCAAAATCTATCCGATCCTCGATTCCTCTTTTCTTCCAACCGCCGGCAGAGCACAGTATCTTCGCAGGCTGGGTGGTGAGCTGATCGATGCTGGTGTGACGCTGCTCGAATACCGCAACAAGACCGGCGCGGATGCTGAATTGCTGGCCGATGCGGAGATTCTGCGAGCGGCAATGCCTGCTGGAAAGGTGAAGTTAATTCTCGATGATCGATCTGATCTTATTGAACATATTGGTTTTGATGGCGTACATGTTGACGCGGGCGACTTGAAGCCCAGTGAGGCACGCACGTTGCTGGGGCCGGATCGAATCGTCGGCACTTTTGGCGGCGGCGGGTCGGGGATGGTTCCGGGGATTCTTGCGGAGCCGGCGGATTACTTCTCGATCGGCCCGGTCTTTGCGACGCGGACCAAGCAGACCACTTCGCCGTTGATCGGGATGGAGGGTATCCGGCGGCTTCGGAAAGAGGCTGGCACGAAGCCCGTGCTCGTGGCGATTGGCGGCATTACGCTGGCCACGGCGGCGGAGGCGCTGGCCGCTGGAGCGACGATGGTGGCTGTCGCCGGCGGGATCTTTCGTCAGGCTGATCCGGCTACCGAGTTTGGCCGGTGGATGGAGGAGTTGGGCTAGAGGTGGAGATGGGGTTCGTGGCTTCCCACCCTAGCGGCAAAGACAAGAACGCCGCGAGGATGGGGCACCGGAATCTGTCGGGCGTGACGAGTGTATCAGAATCTGACAGAAGTGTCTGAGAAGCCGGTCAATGTGTCCTGAATCTGGACATTTTGAGAAAAGGCAAGACAGCGGCAACCTTGTTCGACCATACTTTTCCTAAGTGACGACCTCGAGCCCCAACCCTAATCTTTTGTCCGATGCTTCCACTGACGCTCCGCGGCTGGTGCAGAGCCTTGGCCTTTTCAGCTCCACCGCGCTTGTGGTCGGCTCCATGATCGGCTCGGGCATCTTCATTGTCGATGCGGACATTGCGCGCGGCACCAACTCGCCGGCGCTCTTCCTGGGCGCGTGGGTGGTGACGGCCGTTATGACCATGATCGGCGCGCTGAGCTACGGCGAGCTGGCGGCCATGATGCCCAAGGCCGGCGGGCAGTATGTCTACCTGCGCGAGTCGCTGGGGCCGCTGTGGGGATTTCTCTACGGCTGGACGCTGTTCCTGGTGATCCAGACGGGAACCATCGCCGCGGTCTGCGTGGCGTTCGGCAAGTTTCTCGGCGTGTTTTTCCCAGCGATTTCGACCACGCACTGGCTCTGGCACATCGCGCATGTGCCGCCGATCCGAGTGGGGCCGATGGTGCTGGGCAACATGGAGATCGGCGTGAACACGGCCAACCTGACCGGCATTGTCATCGTCATCTTTCTGGCCATCGTGAATATCTTCGGCGTGAAGCTGGGCGCGCTGATCCAGAACGTCTTCACCTCGGCCAAGGCGCTGTCGCTGGCCGGCGCTGATTCTGCTGGCCTTCACGGTGGGGCGCAATGCAACGGCCTGGAAGGCCAACTTCGGCGCGGGCTGGAGCGAGTTCTGGCAGAATGCCGGCTGGAGTTCGCTGCATCCGGTGCAGGTGGGCGTCGGCGGGCCGATGGTGCTGGTGAATCTGCTGGTGATTCTGGCCGTGGTGCAGGTGGGCTCGCTGTTCTCGGCCGATGCATGGAACAACATCACCTTCACGGCCGGCGAGGTGAAGAATCCCAAGCGCAACATTCCGCTCTCGCTGGTGCTGGGCACGGGCTTTGTGCTGACGGTCTATTTCCTGGCCTCGCTGGGCTACATGCTGGTGCTGCCCATGCACGGCGATCCGCACGGCGCGACGGTGCTGGCGCGCGGCATTCAATATGCCACGGAGGATCGCGTGGCGACGGCGGCGCTCGGCGCAGATCTTCCACTCCGGCGGCGCGTACCTGATGGCGGCGGCGATTCTGATTTCGACCTTCGGCTGCGCCAACGGGCTGACGCTGGCCGGGGCGCGCGTCTACTACGCCATGAGCCAGGACGGGCTGTTCTTCAAGTCCGTCGGCAAGCTGCATCCGCGCTACAAGACGCCGGCGGCGGGACTGCTGGTGCAGGCGTGCTGGACCACGCTGCTCTGCGTTTCCGGCTCCTACAGCCAGTTGCTCGACTACATCATCTTCGCGGTGCTGGTGTTTTACATTCTGACCATCGTCGGGCTGTTTGTGCTGCGCTTCAAGCGGCCGGATGCGCCGCGGCCCTACAAGGCGCTGGGCTATCCGGTGCTGCCGGCGCTCTATATCGTGATGGCGGCATGGATTTGTATCGTATTATTGCGATACAAGCCCCAGTACACCTGGCCGGGCCTGGTGCTGGTTCTGCTCGGGATTCCGGTTTATCTCTTCTGGTCGCGGCGCTCGTGAGCCAGTCCAGACGATGAACTCAGTCCGGTACCAACCGCTGAGGAGGAAGTCCCTCATTCATGTCCAGACTGCTTCGTATCAAACCGATGTCGATGCTCTCGCAAGAAGCCGGTGAAGCAGGGCGAGCACACGCTCAAGCGCTCGCTGGGCGCGCTGAACCTGATCACGCTGGGCATCGGCGCCATCATCGGCGCGGGCATCTTTGTGCTCACCGGTCAGGCCGCGGCCTTGCACGCCGGGCCGGCGGTGGCGCTGAGCTTTGTGCTGGCGGGCATCACCTGCGCCTTTGCCGGGCTCTGCTACGCGGAGTTCGCCTCCATCATTCCCATCGCCGGCTCGGCCTACACCTATGGCTACGCGACGCTGGGCGAACTTGTGGCCTGGATCATCGGCTGGGACCTGTGCCTGGAGTACGCCTTTGGCGCGGCGACGGTTGCCTCCGGCTGGGCGGGCTACTTCATCAGCCTGCTGCAGCAGTTGCATATCTACATTCCGCCGCAGCTGACGGCGACCACCAGGCACGGTGCTGGTCTTCTATCACGAGCAGTGGCTGCCGCTGACTGTCGCTGCCGCCTGGAACCGACGCGACGCGGGTCTGCCGCATGCGACGGGCATCTTCAATCTGGTGGCGATTCTGGTGATCCTCGCTGATCACCACGGTTCTGGTCATCGGCATCAAGGAGTCGGCCAACTTCAACTCGGCGATCGTGATCGTCAAGCTGGGCGTCGTGGGCATCTTCCTGGTGCTGGGCGGCTACTTTCTCATTCAGCATCCGGAGCTGGCGCGGATGAACTGGCATCCCTTCATTCCGCCGCCGGACGGGCACGGCAACTTCGGCTGGGGCGGCATTCCGACGGCGCGGCGTCGATCTTCTTTGCCTATATCGGCTTCGACGCGGTCTCGACGGCGGCGCAGGAGGCGAAGAATCCGCAGCGGGACATGCCGATCGGCATCCTCGGCTCGCTGGTGATCTGCACCATTCTCTACATCCTGGTTTCGCTGGTGCTCACCGGCCTGGTGAGCTACAAGACGCTGAATGTGGCCGATCCGGTGGCGGTGGGCATCGATGCAACCGGCGTCAGTTGGGGCTCGCTGCTGGTGAAGATCGGCGCGGTCTTCGGGCTGGCGACGGTGATGCTGGTGATGCTGCTGGGCCAGTCGCGCGTCTTCTTCTCGATGTCGCGGGACGGCCTGCTGCCGAAGTGGGCTTCGGCGATTCATCCGAAGTTCCGCACGCCGTGGATCACGACGATCGTCGTTGGGCGCTTTCGTGGCCATCCTGCCGGCGTTTCTGCCGATCGACAGGCTTGCCGAGCTGGTGAACATCGGCACGCTGCTGGCCTTCACCATCGTGTGCGCCGGCGTGTGGGTTCTGCGCGTGCGGCATCCGGACCTGCAGCGGCCGTTCAAGACGCCGCTTGTGCCGCTGGTGCCGATTCTGGGCATCATCTCGGCGCTCTACCTGATGAGCAACCTGCCGCTGATTACCTGGGCGGTGATGATCGGCTGGCTGCTCGTCGGCCTGGTGATCTACTTCAGCTACTCGATCAAGCACAGCAAGGTGCAGGCAGCTGCCAGATGGCGCAGAGGGTGACTGATCGAGCAACGCAATTGCAGGAATAGCAAAAACGGCCTCCCATACGGGAGGCCGTTTTGCGTTGAGATCTGAGGATGCTCGTCTTACGCCGGTGTCTTGGCGCAGAACTCGTCGAAGGCGCGACCAGTTCGCCGGCGATCTGCTGCGCGGTGGACTGCTCGATGACGAAGCGCTGCATCAGGTAGACCAGCTTGCCGTCGCGCAGGATGGCGACGGCGGGCGAACTGGGCGGATTGCCCTCAAAGTAGCTGCGGGCGCGCTCGGTGGCTTCGCGGTCCTGGCCGGCAAAGACGGTGATCTTGTGGTCGGGCTGGTTGGCGGAGTTGGCGAGCGCCATGCGACGCCGGGGCGCATCTTGCCCGCCGCGCAGCCGCAGATGGAGTTGACGACCAACAGGGTTGTGCCCGGCTGGGCCAGCGCCGCGTCGACTTCTTCGGCGGTTCGGGTTTCCTTGATTCCAGCGCGCACGAGTTCCTCGCGCATGGGAATCACCATCAATTCTGGATACATTGTTCGCCTCCGGCAAGGGAAGTTGCCTGCACCTATTCTATCGCGTGAATGCGCGTGATGTAGCCTTGAAGCCGATGCTCATCGAAGAAAACAAGCCGCTTGCGCCCTTCACGACTCTTGGCATCGGCGGGCCGGCGCGGTGGTTTGTCGAGGCCCGACCGAAGAGCGAGATTGCCGAAGCCGCCGCTTGGGCGCGCGAGCGCGGCGTCCCGCTCTTTGTGCTGGGCGGAGGCAGCAACCTGCTGGTCGCCGACGCGGGATTCGATGGGCTGGTGCTGCGCGTGGGCTTGCGCGGGATTGAAGTGTCAGAGTCGTCGGATGGCGATGGCCAGAGGATTTATCGCGTTGCGGCGGGCGAGGATTGGGAGCACTTCGTGCAGCGGACCGTTGAGGATAACTGCGCCGGAGTGGAGTGCCTGGCGGGGATTCCGGGCACGGTGGGCGGGACGCCGGTGCAGAATGTGGGCGCGTATGGGCAGGAGGTGGCTTCGGCGATCGAGCGCGTGCGGGCCTTTGATCTGCTGGAGCACGCGTTCGTCGAGTTCGCGGCGGCCGAGTGCGGCTTTGCGTATCGGCGCAGCCGGTTCAACTCGACGGATCGCGGGCGCTATGTCGTGACGCGCGTGGATTACCGGCTCACGCCAGGCGGCGCGCCCACCGTGCGCTACGCGGAGTCTGCAGCGGGCGATTGCCGAAGGACTGGCAGAGGGCAGCGAAGCGACTCTGGCCGAAGTTGCCGCGGCGTGCGGCGCATTCGCCAGCGAAGGGAATGCTGCTGGTCGAGGGCGATCCCGGATTGCCGCAGCGCGGGCAGCTTCTTCAAGAATCCTGTGGTGAGCGAGGAGCAGCTTCAGCAGATTGCGGCTGTGAGTGCGGCTGCTGGTTCAAACAAGATGGCGCCGCCGCGTTTTCCAGCTGGATCGGGCGCGGAGAATCTGGGCAAGGTCAAGGTGCCCGCTGCCTGGCTGATCGAGCAGGCTGGATTCGCGAAGGGACCAGGCTTGGGAATGCGGGAATCTCTTCGCGGCACACGCTGGCGCTGGTCAATCTGGGCGGCGCGAGTGGAGCGGAGATTCTGGCGCTGGCCGGGAAGATTGCTGACGCTGTCGAGGGCCGCTTTGGAATTCGGCTGGAGATGGAGCCGGTGATGGTGGGATTTTGATCGATTTTGATGGTTTTCTGCTCGATTTCGCCCCCAAAAGAGGGGTTTTTCAGGGGTTTCTACTTACCGTTAAGATAACATGACCTTCTCTGGTTGTTGCCTATATGTGTTTGAAATAAAGCATCTTACTCTCTCTCGTGAGGCAGAGGATGCCTCGAATTCAGGGCACTTTCCGGGTAGGGGGGTGGCATCTTTCGGTGGTATAGACCGGTCGGATGGCCGTCATTTCGGACCGGGGACATGCCTGACAGATTGGACCTTGGACAGTGACGGCTTGCTCTTCTGAATATTGTTCATCGTTCAATTGTGCGCTGACGGCGGGTAATTATCTGCAACCACCTGCGATTGGGCCAGCGGCCCTTCGGGAATCGTGGCGAGCGAAAGCTGGATGAGATCGTGGCGCCCACCCTTCGCAACTAACGCGAAGTGTGAGCACCCGCCGTAGCTCGTACATTTGCCAGCGAAAGAAGATCAACTAGCATTTTTGGGAATTGTGTAGACCGAAAGTTCGTAGGTTTCCCACCCATTCCGCAGCGAAAAGCGGAATGGATGGGGCACGGAAGTCTACAGTAGATCCGAAAATGCTCTAAAAGCAGGCAAGGAATGACAGCTCAATATCGGCCTTGATCCCCACCAGCGTAGATAGATCTCACTTCACGGTCAGAACGTTGACGCCGCTGTGGGGCGTCCCATTGTCGATGTAGCCAATGGCGCCTTGGGTGGCCTTCACAAACTCGACGACCGCTGCATCGTTTGGAAGAGACTTGGGCATCGAAGCCTGCCCGGAAAAGACCAGGCTTTTCCATCCGCTCTGGAAGGGACCGTTGCTTTTGGAAATGTACGTTCTCAGAAACAGTTCGTGGTGAACGCTCTCCACGAGCAGAACCGGTGTCACGTGGCTGCCTTTGAGAGCGGTCGAAGCGCCGGTAAAGACATCGACGAGATCACTCTTCGATACCTCGCTTACCTTCACGCTGGAGTTGGCGATCACGATGATTTGAGCCTGGGTCCTTGCCGCCAGAGCCAGAGACCCGAGAATCACGCAGAATGTAAACAGAAACTTTTTCATGATGAGCCTCCTTTCTAGAAGCTGAATCCAGACCGGATTACGAGTGCGTTGGTGTTCGGTTTTATTCCTTGGGGGTTGACCTGCGTATAGAAGCCGTCGGGATACATTGGATTATTGCCTGCGGCGTTGCCATCCATGAAGTGGCCCTCCGCTTTCACATACCAGTGGGTGTACAGGTCGAAGCGTGCGGTGATGACCTTGTCGTAAATGTGCCGGGACGGATCGCTCACGCTGGGGGCTTCGACCTGACCCGGAACCGTAACGATCCAATTCTCATCGAAATGGGAGTAGTATCCGCCAAACTCAAACCACTTATTCACCCGATACGCGGCCGATGGATACCAGCCATGCGTTCCAATAAGCGCCTGGAACTCACCGTTGAAGATCGTGAAATCGCGCCAGAAGTACTTGTATTCGCTATCGATGCGCAGGTTTCCGTGACTGTACGTGCCGTAGATTGTCTTGGTGAACTGGCTTCGGGACTGCTCCCAATAGGGAACCAAGACATTAGGCCCGCCCAGTGCCACTGACGGGTTGAGTTGCCCGGTATTCCGCACGTGATTGCCTTCATAGGAGACACCGGCCATCAGACCCTTGACCGGCGTTTGCCAGCGCAGGTCGCCCCCGTACGCCAGTCCCCCGGATTTGTCGATATAGATGCCGTGGATCTGCAGCAGGTACGGATACCCGCCATGAATGCTCTGCAACTGATCACCAACGAAGCCCGTATAGGAGAATTTGCCGAACTTCTGTGCCTTGATCGTTCCGTAGATGTCTCCACCTATATGGGCGAGTGTAGCGTCCCGCATATCAGTGGGATAGACGGACTGGGGGAGAAGAGCGAATGTGTGCGCAGTGTCTACGTCCTGCGTGTCGTTATAGAGGCCCAACACAGTCTTCACTTTGCCGCCGCGAACGCCCAGCCAAGGCGCGAATCTGTAGTCGGCATATGCCCAGTCCAATTGCGGATGCCACTTCCCCAACTGCCCGACATTTCGGTCGTAGAACTGTGCACCAACGCGGAAACGATCGGTGATCTGTGTCGAAGCATTGACTCCGAAGTCAGTGAACTCGCCACTTCCCACGTTCGAAGTGTTCATAGTCAGCCAGTTGTTAACGTTGGTATGGACAAAGCCCTGGGTTCCAAAGCCGTGCACCTGCACTGTCTTCGATCCGAGCTTGATCTCCTGCGCGTGCAGACAGATCGAAAGTGTGAGAGCCGCGAGCGTTCCCGCGGCAAGACCTCTTCGAAACATGCTCTTCATCTAAAATCTCCTTCGCTCATTGCCGAGCACAACTACTCGGAGCAAAAAAGCCGCTCTATCCCCGACAAGTTGCACGGTTGCATCGCAGGATTGCGAACGTGACAAGATAGCTCAGGAACTCTTTGCTTGTGCTGTTGCCCTATCGGCAGGCGCAAGCCACTGTTTAGCCTTCTGGACAAAAAAGGTGTAATACTGACGGCCAGGAATGGCTGACACCCCCGTCTCTCATTGCCACTCCCTGGGGCCTATGATCCGATCACGGCCTGGATATCGTACCCCACTCCGCTCTTAAATAAATCGTTTGCCAGTCACGAAGGTTTTGCGGAAAATTGCGGTCATTCGGCGCACTTTATTGTGTTGCCGGAAGCGGCAGATAACTCAAACAGGCAAGGCGAGAGGGTCCAGGATTCTCGCCTTGCCTGTTTATCAGTACAATTAGTGGATCATTTTACAGTTGGTGGATCATTTTACAGTTATGACGTTGGCGCCACTGTGGGGCGTTCCATTGTCAATGTAGCCTATGGCGCCTTGATTGCTCTTCACAAACTCGACGACCGCTGTATCGTTTGGAAGAGACTTGGGCATCGAAGCCTGCCCGGAAAAGACCAGGCTTTTCCATCCGCTCTGGAAGGGACCGTTGCTTTTGGAAATGTACGTTCTCAGAAACAGTTCGTGGTGAACGCTCTCCACGAGCAGAACAGGCGTCACGTGGTTGCCTTTGAGAGAGGTCGAAGCGCCGGTAAAGACATCGACGAGATCGCTCTTCGATACCTCACTGACTTTTACGCTGGAGTTGGCGATCACAATCACCTGGGCCTTGGCCTGGACGATGAAGATCGATGCGCACGCTACAAGCAGGAATGCATAGATGAGTTTCTTCATTTCAATTTCTCCTTTCGTCCGGGTTAGAAGCTGACGCCAACCTTGAGGATGGTCAGTTTCGAGGTGGGGTGGAGGCCTGTTGGGAGTGCCGTTGTCGAAGGATTCATTGTGGTGTCGTAATCCTGATTGGTTCCGGCTATAAAATGCTGCTCTACCTTTGCATAGAGAAACTGGCTGAAATCGTAACGGCCAGATAAAACCCAATCCTTCGAGTAGCGGAGCGGGCCGAGCGCGGTTTTGTGAGCGAAGAACTGACTATCGTAAGCTCCAGCCGTGAGCTTATCGGTAATCTTGTAGCTCGCCATCCCGTACCATCCACGATTGTCGATTTTGGACTTGGTGATTCCGTGAGTGCCGAGTGCTGGGCAGTGTCACGAGGGCGCTGCCGGTGTACCGTTGGTACTCGGTGGCCACCATCAGCTTGTCCTTTTCATACTTAGCGAAGTAGTTTGGCTTATTGGCGGGATTGATGGTTTCAGTTCCCAGGTACTTGCCGTACCCGACCGAGAGCGGATCGCTCCAGGTGTTGAGCCTCATGAAGGAAGCGCCGGCCATAAGACCCGGCAGTGGGGTAATCCAATGGAGGGCCGTGCCATTCTCCATTCCGCTCAACCCGTTGGGCAATGTGGTTCCGGTTTCGGCGTTTTTCACGAAGAGTCCGTCGCCAGAACCCACTGCGATATCCCCACTCCATCCACGGTATTCTAGCTTTCCAAGTTTCTGACCAAGCTTGAAAGTGCCATAGGCTACACCGCCAAACTGCGAGAGGCTGGAATTGCGGGTGGTGATCGCGTAGACGCTCTGCGGCAGAAGCGACCACATGTAGGAAGGATCGATGTCCTGTGTCTCGTTCATCAGTCCCATAGGGATCTTCACCTTGCCGAAGCGCACGCCGAACTTATCGTTAGCCTTATAGTCTGCCGACGCAAAGTCGAGCGTGATGGTGTTGCCGTAGTTACCGAGCAAGAAGTAACGGCCCTGAACGGCGACGCGCAGCTTGGGTATAGGTTGCGCACTGATGTTCAGCACTGCCTCAGTCCAAGCTGGACTGCCGTTGCTCGAATTGGTAGTGAAGACGTTGTTCTGCGTGGTGTAGAGAAGCCCTTGCGTTGCGTAGCCGTGGATCTGAATATTCAGATCGTCAAGGCTCTGCGCTGCCACTGGTATTGCCCCCAAAGCCAGCGCCATGGCGCCAACAAAAAGTCGTTTCATTTGCTTTCTCCTTCGTTGATAAGCGGGCACAACTCTCGCGGGGCGTGATGAAACGCCCGATCCTTGACAAGTTGTACGATTGCATCGCAGGTTAGCGAACGTGACAAGCTGACTTAGGGATTCTTCGTGTGTGCTGTTGTCTTATCGACACGCGCAGGCCTCAGTTTCAGCCTTCTGGATAAAAACGGTCTGATACTGACAGCCAGGAACGGCTGGTAATTTCGTCTGAGACTGCCAACTGCCTCTATCAAGGGCCGGGAGCGCGCTGGCGCTTTCAATCTGATCGAGCCGTCGACGCGCTTACCGTGAGGCGCCCCGTCGGCGCAAAAAGCGGCGGTGGCTGGTAACCTATCTTCAGCGATGAACGACAATTTGCATCAGCTACGCTGTTTTGGATGCGGGGCGCGGATCTCGGGGGCTGAGGCGCAGCCGGATTTCCGCTGCGTCGAGTGCGGCGACCTGTTTGAAGTGGAGTATCCCGGCTGGGGCCAGCGCGGAGGCCCGGACCGGCCCAATCCCGGCGCGCTGAAGTGGCTTTGGCGGGAGCGGCGCTGCTCGTCCGAGGCGCTGGACCACTCCGGCGTGTGGCGCTTCCGCGAGCTGCTGCCGATTCTGGACAGCTTTGGCAATGCGGTGACGCTGCGCGAGGGCAATACGCCGCTCTACCACCTGCCGCGCGCGGCCAAGGCGCTGGGCATCGATCAGCTTTTTGCCAAGCACCAGGGGATGAACCCGACCGGCTCGTTCAAGGACACGGGCATGACGGCGGCGCTGAGCGTGGCCAAGGAGCGCGGCTTCGAGTGGGTGGCCTGCGCGTCGACGGGCAACACATCGGCGGCGATGGCGGCCTATGCGGCGCGCGCCGGGCTGCGCAGCCTGGTGATTGATTCCCGACGGCAAGATCGCGTGGGGCAAGCTGTCGCAGGCGATGGACTACGGCGCGGTGACCTGCCAGTTGAAGGCCGACTTCGACGGCTGCCTGACGCTGCTGACGCGAGATTGTGAAGCAGGCGCCGATCTATCTGCTGAACTCGGTGAATCCTTACCGGCTGGAAGGGCAGAAGACGCCGGCGTTCGAGATTGCCGAGGCGTTTGACTGGAATGTGCCCGACCACCTGATTGTTCCCGGCGGCAACCTGGGCAACAGCTCGGCGCTGGGCAAGGGCTTCCGCGAGATGCAGGAGCTGGGGCTGGTGGCGCGGATGCCGCGATCACCGTGATCCAGGCGGCGGGCGCCAATCCGCTGGTGCGCAGCCTGGCCGAGCACGGCGGGACAGTCGCTGGAGCCGGTCGAGGCGCACACGCGGGCCACGGCGATTCGCATCGGCAATCCGGCGTCGTGGCGCAAGGCGGCGCGGGTGATTCAGGAGACGGGCGGCTGGTGCCTGGATGTGACCGAGGCGGAGATCGCGATTGCCAAGGCGGAGATCGGCGCGGAGGGGCTGGGCTGCGAGCCGGCCTCGGCGGTGACGCTGGCGGGGCTGAAGAAGCTGCGCGCGGAGGGCAAGATCGGCTCCGGCGAGACGGTGGTGCTGGTGCTGACCGGCCACACGCTCAAGGATGCCGACTACACCATCGACTTCCATCGCGGAACGCTGCTGAAGGAAGAGGAGACCGCGGGCATGGAGGCGCAGATCGCCAGCTTGCAGCGCAACGCGCATCGCTGTCGAGGCCACGCCGGCGGCGGTGCTGGCCGCGCTGAAGGGCAGTGTGGGATGAGCGAAGACGTGCGATGATGCGTCCCGGACGCTCTTCGGCTTGCGCCTGCCGGCCACCTCGGCCAACCTGGGCCCGGATTCGACGCCGCGGCCGTGGCTTTGGATTTTTATCTCGAGATCGAAGCCGAGCCGGCGGCGGAGTTTTCGATTGCCGCGACGGGCCGCGACGCGGAGCGCTGCGCGCGGCTTGAAGACAACCTCGTCCTCGAGATCTACAAGGAGCTGCTCACGAGCAACGGGCGGCCGGTGGTTCCGCTGGCGATCCGCATGGACAACGAGATTCCGCTGGGGATGGGCTGCGGCTCGTCGGCTGCGGGGCGGCTGGCGGCCATTGCGCTGGCGGTGCACTTTGGCGGGCTGGACTGGAGTTCGGAGCGGATTCTCGAAGAGGCGTCGGCGCTGGAAGGCCATCCCGACAATGCGGCGGCGTGCTGGCTGGGCGGCTTTGTCGCGGCAGTCTGCGAGGGCAGGACGCGTGCATGTCGCGCGGGTCGAGCCGCCAGCCGAGTGGCGGGCCATCGTCGTGCTTCCCGCCGAGCCGCTGGCGACCAGCAAGGCGCGCGCGGTGCTGCCCGCCAGCTACGCGCGCGAAGATGTGGTGGCCAACATTCAGTCGGCGGCGCTGCTGGGGCTGGCCTTTGCGCAGGCGCGGGGCGATCTGCTGCGCATTGCCATGCGGGACCGCATTCACCAGCCGTATCGGGCGGCGATCTGCCCGCTGCTGCCGCCGCTGCTGCCGCTGGCCGGAGAGCACGGCATTCTGGGAGTGGCGCTGAGCGGCGCGGGCCCGCAGTTCTGGTGATTGTCGAGAGCGAGGAGACGCCTGCCCGAGGCTGCGGCGGCGATTCGCAAGGCGCTGGAGGGATCGATCGAGGCTGAACTCAAGTTCTGCCGGTTTGAACCGGCAGGTGCGATCCAATCCTTTGATGGTGGCTCGTCTGGTCTGAGCTTGAGTCGATCATCAGCGGTCTTTCGGCTCAGTCTTTCGTACCCTTTAGGACGGCCGCTGGCACAGGATTTGAGCAAGTCTTTTTCGTATAGTTTTCCGGTGAAAAGTTACGTTTGTGTCGCAGGTTCCGGCATTTGTTAAGTTACCGATAGCTATTACTTAAGATTCCTTGCTTTTCGCTTTAGAAAGCCATAAATTCGCACCGTGGGCAGTTCTGGGGGAGGGCTGCTCTAGCGCCCGTGATCCTTTTAGGATCCGGGCGCTTTTGTTTGCGCTTGAGCCGATGAATCCTGCTTGTTTAGAGCGCCTTGCAAAGCTATTTGACCCTTTTGGAGCTTGATACAGTCCAGGTTGCTTGTCAAGAGGCTCCGTGCGACTTTCCAGCCTCCTGTCGCATCCCATGAATGCGCAGTAGACGATACACTGAAGCAAGTCGAACATCACGCAAGGAGAATCATGGCTGGATCGGGAGTTCTGGAAGTAAGCGATGCGACGTTTGACCAGGAGGTGCTCAAGAGCGAGCAGCCGGTCCTGGTGGATTTCTGGGCTGTGTGGTGCGGCCCCTGCAAGGCCCTTGCGCCGATCGTGGATGGCGTGGCCGCAACCTACGCCGGCAAGCTGAAGGTGGCCAAGGTCAACGTGGACGAGAACGGCGCAACGCCGTCGCGCTATGGCATTCGCGGCATTCCGGCTCTGCTTGTTTTTCAAGGGCGGCAAGGTGGCCGACCAGATTGTCGGCTATGTTCCGCAGGACGTGATTGAAGAGAAGGTCCAGCGCCTGCTGGCGTGAAGAAGCAGGGAATAGGGAACAGGGAATAGGAAATCGCCCTGAGTTTCGCGGAGTTAGTGCGTTGGAGTTTTCCTGGAGAATGCGGGCAGTCTCTGATCCACATCGGCTATTCCCTATTCCCTCATTTCACTTGTACTTGCGCAGGACGCCCAGCACGCGGCCCTGGATGGCCACATGCGCGGCCTTGCACGTAAATCGGCTCCATCTCCACATTGGACGGCTGCAGGCGCACCTGGTTGCCCTCGGTGTAAAAGCGCTTGAGGGTGGTCTCGGAGCCATGCACCAGAGCCACCACGATCTCGCCCTGGCGCGCCGTGCGGGTGCGCTCCACCAGCACATAATCGCCGCTGATGATGTGCTCGTCGCGCATCGAGTCGCCGCGCACCTCAAGGGCAAAGACATCGCGGTTGCCGACGACGTCGTGCAGCGAGATGCTCTCATCGGTCTCCATCGCCTCCACCGGCAAACCGGCGGCGATGCGGCCAGCCAGCGGCAGCCGGTCGCTGGTCCGGGTCCGCGTTCCCGGCGGCAGCACGTCGATCGAGCGGCTGCGGTTATGCACGCGGTCCAGCATCCCCTTCTTTTCCAGGTTGGTGATGTGCTTGTGCACGGTTGCCAGGCTCTTCAGCCCCATGCCGCGCGCAATCTCCTCAAACGACGGGGAGTAGCCGTTGCGCGTTACAAAAGTCTCAAGGAAGTCGAGAATTTCTTTTTGCCTTCGTGTGACTGCCATGGGCGCATTATAGCGAATAAAAAGCGAACCGCAACAATTCTTTTTTCTCAGGGCTTTGAAGCCGGTTCCAAATGAGTCAACAGGGCGGCCGGGATGGGCTGTTCGGCTGTACGCGCAGCGATCGCTGCCTTGCCGCAGGCGCCGCGGGCTCAAGACCGGCGCAAAACAAGGCACAAGAAAGGAGTTAAAGAAGCACGAGCCTTCTGCCGATAAGTTAAGGTTCTCTATCGCGCATCGGTTTCGACGCGAAGACCAGTCAATCCGAGGGCCAATGATCTCGATAAAGAAGTACCTTGATTCCCCGCGTACCGCCTCCACAGCCATCGAAGAGACGGAAGAGGCTGACCTCGCCTCGGCAGCCCTCGCAGCTTATCGATCTGCCCTGTCGGAGATGGGAAGCTGCACACTGAATGCTTGTCCTGCGCTGGGGAACGAGCTGCGGCAAAGCCTGGGAAAGCTGGAAGCGAAGCTGTCGTCCAAGGTGAGCCGCGAAGTGGTCGAGTCCACCGAGAAGAAGGTCACGGAGCAGCTACAGAATTGGGGCCAGAGAACGGCCGGCCACTACCGGATGCAGACCGGCGAGGTCAAGGAAATGCTGCTCGTCATGACCCGCACGGTCGAATCAGTTGGCGATAGAGATCAGCGGGCCGCCGGACAGATGAGCGAAGTGACGACCCGGCTGCAGAAGATCGCCACGCTGGAGGACCTGACGCAGATTCGCTCCTCGATCGAGAAGAGCGCGGCGGAGTTGAAGACCTCGATCGACAGAATGACCGCTGAAGGAAAGGCTGCCATCGAAGAGCTCAAGGCGGAGGTCACCTCCTATCAAGCCAAGCTGGAAGAAGCCGAACTGATTGCCTCGCGGGATGCGCTGACCGGGCTTGGCAGCCGGCTTTGGGTGGAAGGCCAGATCGAGCGGCGGATCAAAGCCGGCGCGCCGCTCTGTGTCGCCATTATCGACATCAACGGCTTCAAGCCGATCAACGACGAGCACGGCCATCTGGCAGGAGATGATGTGCTCAAGCAGTTCGCCACCGAACTCCAGTCGGTCTGCCGCGCCGCGGACCTGATCGCGCGCTGGGGCGGAGACGAGTTCATCATCCTGCTGGATTGCGATCTGGCCAAGGCGAAGCTGAAGATCGACCGGCTTCGCGAATGGGTATGCGGGAGTTACAAGGTCCAGGGACGAAACGGTCCCACGAAGCTGCGCGTGGACGCATCGATTGGCTTCGCGGAACGTCTGCGGGACGAGTCGATGAAGGGTCTTCTTGAGCGGGCCGATGCCGCGATGTACAAGGACAAGGCGGCCTTCAAGGCCAGACAAGCCGCCGCCTCAAAACAGTAAGACCAATCGCAAGCGTGACTCCTTCGACGACCGAGCTCTTCTGCGAGCTTGAACGCAGGAGCCAAGCCATGTCCGGAATCGAAGTCATTCGATGCCAAGCAAGGACTGACCCGTTTTGGGACACTCCTCTCTCCTGTGCCGTTCCTGGATTCGCCTTCTCCTCTTTCTTCCATCTCCACTCTTGAGTTCTCTCTTCTCTCGCGGGAAGGTAGAGGGGAGCCGCACGTTAGCGCTTGCTAAGCTGCGCGGCCGGGAAGATGGAGCAGGCGCACCCTCAGGGTGAGGCCGCTCAAAGAGAAAGGCTGCCATGAGGTTATTGATTGCCGAAGACGACCGGGCGCTGGGGCTGTTTCTGAGCCGGGGTCTTGAGGCCGACGGGCACCGCGTCCGTCTTGCTTACGACGGAGCCGCAGCGGTAGAGGCATTTCGCCAGGAATCGCCGGACCTGACCATCCTCGATCTCAACATGCCGGTCAAGGACGGCGAGCAGGTGCTTGAAGAGGTGCGCGCGCTCGACGCCGATCTGCCGGTTCTGGTGCTGACCGCCCGCCAGGAGGTGGACACGCGCGTCCGCTGCCTGGACCGGGGTGCCGACGACCTGATGATCAAGCCCTTCAGCCTGCACGAACTGCGCGCCCGCTGCCGGGCTCTGTTGCGCCGCAAGCGCGAGGCGCGGCTGCTGCTGCGCGCCGGCGACCTTGAACTGGACCGGCTGGACCACACCGCACGGCGCAATGGCCAGCCGATCATCCTCACCAACAAGGAGTTCGCCCTGCTCGAACATTTGATGCTCAACCGCGGCCTCTGCGTCTCGCGGGTCGAGCTGCTCGACTCGGTCTGGAATCTGGAGCCGACGCAGACCACAAACATTGTGGATGTCTACGTGAACTATCTGCGGCGAAAGCTCAAGGACCCGCCTCCTGGGCAACTGATCCGCACGGTGCGTGGCCAGGGCTACATGGTGCCGCCGGAGCCTGCCGTAGCGCTTTCCGCGCCTCTCGAACTCCCGCTGCCCGCGATTCTGCCCGGCATTGTCATTCCGGCAGCAGCCGCACCGGTCTTTGATGCGCACTGATTCTTTGGTTCAAACCAACCTGATCGATATTGAGGAGAATTCCAATGGTCGCTGTTCCCGTACCCGCCCTTCCACTCGCACCCCGCATCCGTCCCCGCACCGCACTGGTGGCCAGCGCCGATCGCAGCTTCCGGCAACGGCTCTCTGAAACTCTCACCGGCCTGCGCTGGCAGGTGAGGGAGGCCGAAGGAGGCGCCCAGGCCTGGGCCGAGGCCGAGTCTGCCGCGCCTGAGGCTGTCATCGTCGATTCATGGCTCCCCGATCTCGACCTTGCCGAGTTTTTGAAGGACTTCCGCAGCAACTTCCCCGAGGTGGATCTGCTGACCGCCAGCGGTACAGTGGCGCAAGAGAGTCCGCGCGGACCCCACCGCCAGGAACTGCTCTATGCCCTGCGCCGTTCGCAGGATACCGACACGGCGATCTGGAATACGGCGCCCCCTCTCAACAAGCCGGTGCAGTCGGTCGATCCGGCAAATGTGAGGCACTGGCCGCTTAAGGCCCCTGACTCGCCGGCCTCGCTGCCGCTGCAGAGTGCCGCAGAGGTTGCCGAGTCGCAGCCCAGCCTTCCGCGTACCTCGCCGGTCGAGGTGAAGCTGGCCACGACGCGCGTCGAACCCGCTTCAGCCGAGCGGCTGCCGGAGTTCATCGGCTACGCGCCCTGCATGCTGGAGGTCAGCCGGCGGATCCGCCTGGTTGCTCCGCGCGCCACTCCGGTTTTGATCGAAGGCCCCACCGGCTCGGGCAAGGAACTTGTGGCCGAGGCGCTCCATCGGCTCTCGCCGAGAAGCCGCAAGCCTTTCGTGGCCATCAACTGCGCCGCGATTCCCGAAGCGCTGCTCGAAGCCGAACTGTTTGGCCACACCCGCGGAGCCTTCACCGGCGCGGTGCAGGGGCGCGTGGGGCGGATCGAAGCTGCCGACGGAGGCACGCTTTTTTTGGACGAGATCGGCGAGATGCCGCTTTCGCTGCAATCGAAGCTGCTGCGCTTTGTCGAGTGCGGCGAACTGCAGCGGGTGGGCGACAACGAGACGGTGAAGGTGGACGTGCGCATCGTGACCGCAACCCACCAGCCTCTGGCGCAGCAGACACAGAACGGAGGCTTTCGCGCCGACCTCTACTACCGGCTGGCCGTCTTTCTTATCCGCACGCCATCGCTGGCCGATCACAGCGAAGATCTGCCGCTGCTGGTCAATCACTTTCTGGCGCGCATGGGCCGCGAGACTCCGCTGAAGCGGCTCGATCAGAGCGCGCTGGCCAAGCTGACCCAGCACGACTGGCCAGGCAATGTTCGCGAACTCGAACACGTGCTCGAGCGCGGGGCGATTCTGGCCGGCGAAGAGGCCGTGCTGACCGCGCGGGAGATCGACTTTGGCATGACAGTGAACTAGGAGGCGGCTCACGAGCCCCAAGGCTTGCTTGGAAGGAGGCAGGTCCTTGGGGTTCGTGGTATCCGCACCTTTTCGCCGAAAAAGGCGAACGGATGAAGCACCCGGCAATTACGGGTTCGTGGTATCCCACCCTAGCCGCAAGTACAAAGACGCGGCGAGGGTGGGGCACCCGGAATCAATCGAGCATTCGGCGGGAGAAGGGCGGATGGGGATGCAGGTTGAGACGCAGTTGAGCGACCAGATTGCACGCTATCTCGATCTGGCCACCAGCGAGGCCAAGCTGACGGCGGCCAACATGGCCAATATCGACACCCCCGGCTACCGCGCCGTGGGCATGGACTTCGAGGCGGAGATGCGGGACGCAATGGCCGGGGTCGAGCAGGGAACTGCGCCGCGGTCTGTGCATGTTAAGGCCGTCGACGGTCTGATTGCGCGGCCCGACGGAAACAATGTCTCCATGGACCGGGAGGGGCTGAATCTGGCTGAGGCCCAGTTGAAATTCAAGACCGGAGTGGCGCTGCTTCGCCAGGAGTATCAGCGCGTCATGGACGCCATTCATGCCGACGGCAAGTAGCCTGGATGGCCGCGTGCGGTGGATCGCGGAGATGTGGATCGCAGAAAAGTGGATCGCGGAGAAGGAGACAAGATGAATCTCTTTGCCATGATGGATACCTCGGGCGGAGCGATGCAGGCCGAGCGGATGCGCGCCGAGGTGGTGGCGGCCAATATGGCCAATGCGGAGACGACGCGAACGGCCTCGGGCGGCCCTTACCACCGGCAGCACGTGGTCTTTGCCGCCCAAAATGGCGATGCGGGCTTCGCCAGCACGTTCAATACGGCGTCGGGGTCTCTGGGGACGGAGATCGCAACGGCCGGAGGCATGACGCAGACTCTGCCCGCGCTGCCGGCGCCGATGCCTCTGCTCCATCCAGTCAACGGCCTGAACAGTCTCGCGAGCGGCTCCGGAAGCGCGCCCGGCGTCGCGATCACGGCCGTCGTCGAGGATACCTCGCCGCCGCTCAAGCGTTACGACCCTGGGCATCCGGATGCCGGGCCGGATGGTTATGTCTCGTATCCGGACATTAATCCCCTCACAGAGATGGTGGACCTGATGGGGGCGACGCGTGCTTATGGTCTGAACAGCTCCGCCGTGCAGGCTGAGAAGGGCATGATCGTCTCGGCGCTGGAGATTGCCAAGTCCTAAGCGCCGGCTCGCCTGATGAAGGCTTTGGCAAGCGCTGAACGAAATCAGACTCCGGGAGCGAAAGGGAGATCCGATGTTGATGCTGATGAATCCGGTGCAAGTGACACCGCTGGCCCTGCCGGCCGTGACCGGCACGAGCCTCCAACGGCCTTGACCGTGAACAGCGGCACGGGGGCTTCAGCGGGCCCGTTCGCCGATCTCTTCACCGATGCGGTGGGCCAGGTGAATCAGCTCGACAGCCAGGCGCATGCAGCGGTGACAGGGTTGATGACCGGCTCCGGCGTGGACGTGCATCAGGCGATGATCGCAGCCCAGAAGGCGAGCATGGCCTTTGAGCTGGCGCTGGCGGTGCGCAACAAGGCGGTGCAGGCCTACCAGCAGGTGATTGGAATGCAGTTCTGAGAGCCTTGTCGATCAGGCTTGGGTGAGCAGGGCGAGGGACCATGGCCACGGGAACACAGTTGGAGAAGAGCGCGCCGGCGGCACACGGACAGCCGCAGCCAGACCAGCCGCACCCAGGTCAGCCGCAACTGATCGACCGGATGGCCGGCCTCTGGGGCCGTGCAAGGGTTCGCTGGGCCGCGATGCATCCGGTCGAGCGCGGCTGGACGCTGGTGGCTGCTCTGCTGCTGGTGGCGCTGGTCGGAGGCCTCTTCTGGTATGGACTGCGCACCGACTGGCGCGTGCTCTACGCCGATATGGACCCGGAGGATGCGCGCCAGGCCGGCCAGATCCTCTCGCAGGCGCAGATTCCTTTTCAACCCACACCCAATGGAACAGGGATCATGGTTCCTGCCCCGCAACTGGATAAAGCGCGCATGCTGACAGCCGCCAAGGGCCTCAAAAGCGGGCGGCTGGGCTTTGAGCTTTTCGACAAGCCCAACTGGGTCGGCTCAGAGTTTGATGAGCAGGTCAACTATCAGCGGGCCCTCGAAGGCGAACTGGAGCGGACGATTGCCTCGCTCTCCGATGTCGAGTCGGCGCATGTTCATCTGGTGCTGCCGCACGATTCGCTCTTTCGCGAACAGGAGCGGCCGGCCAAGGCCTCGGTGGTGCTCAAGCCTCGCCGCCGCACGCTGGCCGATGGCGAACCGGATGCGATTCGCAACCTGGTGGCCTCGGCCGTCGACGGCCTTCAGCCGGATCGAGTGGTGCTGGTGGATGCGGCGGGCCATCTGCCGCTGGGGCCGAAGACCGCCGAAGCGATCCAGTTGAGCGCGGAACAGGCATTGGAAGAGAAGCTGATCGCCACACTGGAGCCGGTGACGGGCGCAGGCAACGTGCGCGCTTCGGTGACCCTGGACTACGACCCGCAGGCCACCGAAGAGACCCGGGAGAACTACGATCCCAACCAGACGGTAACTCTCACCATGCAGCGCACCGAGCAGACCGCCGGAGCCGCAGCCGGTGGCGGCCGGAGTTCCCGGCGCGGCCTCGAATGCGCCCAACTCGCAGGCCTTGCCCGTCTATCCGCAGATGAGCAGTGCGCCGCAGACCGCCAAGAGCGAGTCCGGAAGCTATGCCACCTCGAAGACCGTACGCCACACCGTTGAGAACCCAGGCAAGGTGCGGCGGATGACTGCGGCGATCGTGGTGAATGACCGGCTGGTCCAGGCCGCCTCCAAGGGCAAGGCGGCGCAGTGGCAGGCGCGATCGCCGGAGGAGTTGCGCCATCTGACCGCGCTGGCGCAGGCCTCGGTGGGCTTCGATCCGGCGCGCGGCGACATGCTGCAGGTTGAAGATCTGGCCTTTGAGGAGAACCGGTTGCAGCCCGCGATTACGCTGCCGGGCCAGTTGCTGGCGACTGCCGAAGCTTCGCCGATTCTGGTCAAGTATGCGGCGCTGCTGGCCGGGATCTTGCTCGTGGTAGCCTTCGGAGTTCGTCCGGCGCTGCGGCACGCTCGTTCCGTTCCAGCGCCAAAGCAGGGAGTCAAAGAGCTGCCGGTCCGCGTCGAGGCAGCCGAGCAGCGGGTCTTGAAGCCGCCGGAGCCGGTCGAGCTCGACCCGGAGCGGGTCCGGACACAGGAGATCTTCGAGCAGGTGACGAGCCACTTGAAGCGGGAACCGACGCAAAGCTCGCGCCTGCTGCAGAGCTGGATACACTCCGACTGATCTGGGCATGATCTGGGCAAGGGCGAGGCGATTCAGGAACGGGAATAACGGGACGGCAGGGAAAGGACCGGGCTCTTGGCCGACGAAGGAAACCAGAACGAGGCAGCGCGGCGCCGTTCAACGGCGAACCTGAGCGGTGCGCGCAAGGCGGCGGTCTTGCTCGTGGCCGTGGGCGAGGACCTGGCCAAGGAGATTCTGCGCGCGCTGCCGGAAGTGGACGTGCAGCGGCTTACCGAGGAGTTGGCCGAGCTGCGCGGCATTACGCCGGAGACCTCGGCCGCGATTCTGGAGGAGTTCTGGCAGTTGCTGGAGACCCAGAACTTCATGGTGCATGGGGGCCTTGACTACGCCAGCCGCCTGTTGATGGAGACCTTTGGCAAGGAGCGCGCCGACGATCTGCTGATGCTGGTGCGCCAATCCCAGGAGGCCGCGCAGGGCAATCTGGCCAAGTTGCAGCGCACAGATCCGCAGCAGTTGGGCAAGCTGCTCGACTCGGAGCACCCGCAGACGATCGCGCTTGTGCTGGCCCATCTCGATCCGCGCCGCGCATCGATGGTCCTGGACAATCTGGGAGAGGATCGCAAGGTGCTGTCGATCCAGCGGCTGGCCGAGATGCGCCAGTTTTCGCCCGAGATGGCGCAGAAGGTGGCGCACATTCTTCATCGGCGGCTGGAGAGCGTGGGCGACACGGCGCGCAAGAGCTACTCGGGCTTCAAGGCGGTGGCCGATCTGCTGAACCGGCTCAATGCCGAGGAGTCGAAGAAGATTCTCGAAACCATCGAGGATGGCCAGCCGGAGCTGGCCCTGAGCATTCGCAACCTGATGTTCACCTTTGAGGATCTGGTGACAGTGCCGCCAGCCACCATCCGCGAGATCGTCTCCGGAGTGGACAAGCGGCAACTGGCGCTGGCGCTGCGCGGGGCCAAGGAGGAACTGCGCGCGCAGATCTTCAAATCGATGAGTTCGCGGGCGGTCGAGATGTTGAAGGAAGACATGGAGGTTCTGGGTCCGGTGCGTTCGCGCGAGGTGGCGCAGGCCCAGCAGGAGATTTTGAATCTGGCGCGGCGGCTCGAGGCCGAGGGCAAGGTGGTCCTGAAGCTCGAAACCGGCGACGAGATGCTGGCGTGACAGAGAACAGTGGACAGTGAACAGTGGACAGTGAACAGTGGGCAGTGATCAGCAAAAGGCCGAGACTCCGAGGGTTGATCGTCAAAAACTGACCGCCGTGCCTGTTTGTCTTTCGCTGAACACTGTCCACTGTCCACTGTTCACTGAATAGGTGCTTTCTTGCAGCAGGCCGAAACATCAACGCGCAGTGGCGCTTCCGGGCGCATCGAGCTCTTCGAGTACCCGGCCGACCCCCACGCGCCTCCCCTGCACATCTGGGAGGGATGGGGGAACGAGGTCGCTGCCTCCGAAGCTCCCTCTGCGGCTGCGGACGGTGTTAGCGGCGGCTCTAGCCTAGCGGAGCAGGAGCAGCGGCTGGCCGAGGAGACGCGCAAAGCCTTCGAGGGCGGCCGCGAGCGGGGCCACCAAGAGGGTCGCCAGATGGAGCGCGAGGCGCAGGCCGGTGCCATGGCTGCATTGGAGCAGCGAAGGGCCAGCCAGGCCGTCGAGCTGATCGAGAGCTTTCGCCAGGAGCGGGAGCGTTACCTGCATGCCGTCGAACACGAGGTGGTGAAGCTGGCGCTGGCCGTGGCGGCGCGCATTCTGCGCCGCGAGGCGCAGATGGATCCACTGCTGCTGACCGGAGCGGTGAGAGTGGCGCTGGGTCAGCTCTCCGGATCGACCCAGGTGCGGCTGCGCGTGCCCGCCGGCGAACTCGACCTGTGGATGGAGGCGATCGCGCTGGTGCCCAATCTACCCGTCAAGCCTGTCGTCGAGGCTGGCGAGGGAATGCGGCTGGGCGACTGCCTGATTGAGACCGAACTGGGATCGGTGGATCTTGGAATCCGCGCCCAGTTGGGCGAGATCGAGCGGGGCTTCTTCGACCGCGCCGGGCGGGTCCAAACCCGATGCCGCCGAGCCGGTCGGCGCTGCCCAAAAACAGGAGAGCCGCTCATGACGGAGATGCTGGCCCGCTACTTTGGCCGTCTGGAGCGCGGCCAGCCCTGGCGCTGGCGCGGGCAGGTGCTCGAGTCGGTTGGCCAGACCATCGAGTCGGCTGGGCCGCTGGCCTCGGTCGGCGAGTGCTGCGAGATTCAAGACCAGTTTGGCCGCACGCATCTGGCCGAGGTGATCGGCTTTCGCGGGTCCAATGTCTTATCGATGCCGGTTGAGAGCACCGAAGGCATTCGCTTTGGAAATCGAGTCGAGGCTTTGGGCGTGCATCCCGAGATCGAGGTGGGACCGGCGCTGATGGGCCGGGTTCTGAATGCGCTGGGCGAGCCCATCGACGACGGCCCGCAGCCGGCGTCTCGCTGGCGCTGCCGCTGGAGGGGGTGGTGCGGCGGCCTCTGGACCGGGTACCGATCCGCACGCCCCTGGGCACCGGGATTCGCGTTCTCGACGCACTGCTGACGGTGGGCCGCGGGCAGCGTGTGGGCATCTTTGGAGGTTCAGGGGTTGGCAAGAGCACGCTGATCGGCATGATGACCCGCAATACCGAGGCGGATGTGACGGTGGTGGGCCTGGTGGGCGAGCGGGGCCGCGAGGTCGCCGAGTTCCTCGAAGATTCGCTGGGGCCGGAGGGCCGGGCGCGCTCGGTGGTCGTGGTCTCGACCTCCGACCAGTCGCCGCTGATGCGCATGCGGGCTGCTCTGGCCGCGACGACGATCGCCGAGTTTTTCGCGGATCAGGGCAAGCATGTCCTGCTGGTGCTCGACTCGCTGACCCGCTTCGCCATGGCCGCACGGGAGATCGGCCTGGCCGCCGGAGAGCCGCCGACCAATAAGGGCTACACGCCATCGGTCTTTACCCGCCTGGCACGGCTGGTCGAGCGGACCGGGCAGTTCCGGGTGGGATCGATTACGGCCTTTTATACCGTGCTGATGGAGGGCGACGATCAGCAGGACCCGCTGGTGGATGCGGTTCGTTCGTTGCTCGACGGCCACGTGGTGCTCTCGCGGACGCTGGCCGCCGAGGGCTGGTATCCGCCCATCGAATTGCTCGACTCGATCAGCCGCCTGATGCCGGCCGTTACCCAGGCGGCGCATCGCGAGAATGCGGGGCTGTTACGAAAATTGCTGGCCGTCTACGCTCGCTCTGAGGATCTGGTGCGGATCGGGGCCTACAAGGCGGGCTCAGACCCGGATCTGGACCGGGCCTTGAAGGCGAGAGGCGCGATGCGGGCCTTCATGACCCAGGACTCGCGCGAGCAGGTCCGCTTTGCCGATTGCGTTGGCCGTCTGGCGGCTCTGGCCGCGGAGCTCTGAGAGATGGCCGCTTCGCGCGCTTTGCGCCGCCTCTTGCGCATCCGGGATCTCGAAGAAGAGCAGTGCCGCCTGACTCTTGAATCAGCGCTCGGAGAGCTGGGCCGCCTGGAAGATGCTCTGAAGGGCACCATCGAGCGTGAGCGCCGGGGGCGCAGGCTGGTTGAGGCCGGCGTGCGGACGGGTGAGCTGCCGGACCGGCTGGCGGGCATCGAGGAGACGCACGCCGCCGACCGGCTCTTCGCGGTGCTCGGGCCAAGGATCGCGGCGAAGGAAGAAGAGGTTATGGTGAAGCGTCAGGAGTTTCTCCTGAAGCGAGTCGAACGACGCCAGGCCGAGACCCTGATCCAGGAGTCCGAAGCGGAAGAGACGATCGAGACCGACCGGCGCGGCCAGCAGGAACTTGATAACTGGTACGGCTCTCGGCAGTACCGCGAAGAAGCGGAAGCTGAGCCATCAACGCCTGTAGCAGAAGGCGCCGCCTCGCAGACACCAACTGCCTTCGGAGCGCCAACCAGCCGGAACTCGTGGATTGTGAATGAAACTTGAGGAAAGATTCATGGAAAAGGCATCCGGGCATCCTGAATCGGGATTTACGGTTCCATTCCTGACAATGCTCTAACCCCCGGCGGCTTCCTTTGGCACGTCTTCTGCTCCTTTCCCCCGCATGACCCTTGCCGCAGGAATCGAGATTGGGACCGGAGTAACTCCGGCGCACGTCCAGGGCAAGTTTGCCTCAGCGGCGATTGGCGCGGGAGATGTCGAGGCGGTGCCGCATGGCTCGGCCGCCGCGGGCGCGGCTTCCGGGAGTTCCGGCGGCACGCAGAGCTTTCGCGAGGGCTGGCAATCGCTGTTGGCCTCGCTCGGCTGCGCGGCGGAAGGCTTCAGCCAGATCGAGCCGGAGACCGATGGGGCCTTCGTTGGTGAAGTGGGACTCGGAACCGGGAGCGGGACTGGAGAGGCAGCAATCAAACCCTCCGTCGCGGCTGCGGCCCCGGCCGAGCGTCCGTGGTTTGAGCTTGAGACAGGGACTCGGAGACTGGGAGCAAGGCGACGGGCGCAGAGACAAAACTCTCGCCGACAGCCGCCGGGGCTGAAAGCTCTTTGGCGTGGCCCACCGCGGAAACTGCAAGAGCTGCTTCGGGCAAGGCGGAGCAGAAGCAGCAGGCGACCGAGACAAAGGTTGAATCAGCGAAGGATGAGCGTCGAAGCCATTCTGCCCATGAGGCCAAGACGGAAGCGGCTGCCACGGAAGTTACGACTGGCGCGATTCCCGCGGCATTTGTGAGTTTTTCGCAGCCTGCGCCGGCAGTCGAGGTCATCGACCCTGCAAAAGACACAGCAACCGATAAGGCGCAAACCGAGCCGGCCGATCTCTCCGCGCCAACTTCCGTGCTCGGCACGTCCTCCCCCCTGGCTTCAACATCCCTTTTCGCACCTCCGTTGAAACAGGAAGGCAGAGGCGCGGTTTCAGTTGCGGAGCAGGCTTCTGCGGATCATGCGGCGGATGGAGATCGGATACCCGCCAGAGACGGGCAAGTTTCGCCTTCACTTGCTCTGGAAGAACCGCCTAGCCCCGCCTTCAACCAGACAGAACAGCCGGGTGCGCGGCGGGAAGAACCATCAGCGGCAGCCGCCACTCGCGCAGCAAGCGTCAATCCGCCCGATGGACAAGCACGGAGTCTGCTTCCGTCCGCGGCGGTGGCTCCGAGCCGGATTTCAACTGAACCGGCGGCACAGGTTGAGAGCCTGGTTTCGGAGGTTGCACCGGTCCAGGAGTCCTCTTCGACGAGTCACAGTGGGCAGGGCGGGACTTCGATGCCCTCCGTGAAAAGCGTCGAGACAAGCATCTCCGAATCGATCGCGATCGAGGCTCCGGGGCGCATGGCTGAAGCTGCAAGCACGCCCGCTGCTTTATCGAGTCAACCTGCGGCTGTTCCCGCAGAGGTCGCGAAGTCGAGATCTGGCGGCAGCGGAGAGAGTTCTCCGGCGGATGGGGTGCGGCCCGCGCGCGAGATCGGCAAAACCGAGTCAAGCCAGCGAGGCAGCCGCCTTGTCGAAGGACAGCCTTCGAGCGCCACGGTGGATGCGCTGGTCATTGCGCGCGATGGAACTGGCGTTCACGGAGCGATGGGGGCAGCCGGCGGGTTCGCGGGAGCTGCGACGGCTGAGGCAGCCGGCCCTGATCCCCGCGAGACCTTTGCGGCAATTGACGCCGGGAGCACGGGGGGGAAGCCGACCTGGATTCATGCCGGGATGCAGCGGGCCGAGGCAGGTTTTCAAGATCCGGCGCTGGGATGGGTCGGGGTGCGGGCGGATACGAGCGGAGGCGGGGTTCATGCCCAGTTGGTGCCTGGATCGGCCGATGCGGCCCAGGCTCTCAGCGGCCACCTGGCAGGCCTGAACGCCCACCTGGCCGCGCATCACACCCCGGTCGAAACGGTAACGCTGACCGCGCCTGAGAGCGGGTGGAGCTGGCAGGGGCGGCGACCAGAGTCAGGGACAAAGCATGCAGCAGGGGGCAGGGCAGCAGGCAGGAGACCAGACAGCCCAGGACGGTCATGCCAGCGCCCCATCCAACGCGTCCGCCAACACAGCGGTTCAACCGGCGGCTTCAGAAGCTCAGGCAATTCAGAGGGAGTTGGAAGCGAGCAGAGAGGCGGCGAGGGCGTATGGCGGCCACATTTCGGTGATGGCCTGAGCCTGAGCACAGGCTCGGTCGCGATTAGCCCGGAGAGCGATCCGAGGGCGAATAAGAGTCCGGCAAAGCCATGCGCCGGAGGAGAGAAGAAGTTGAAGAGAAACAAGGAGGAAATGATGGCAGCAGCAGCGGGAATCTTGAATCATCCTGAAACAGCGGCACAGGCTTTTACGGCGAAGACCGCAACACCGATGGCAGCAGCGGCAAACAGCACAGGCAGTTCCAGCGACACTGCGGCTACCATTACGGCCAACGACTTTCTCACTCTGTTGGTGACCGAGATGAAGAATCAGGATCCGACGGCGACCACGGATCCCAACGAGTACATCAACCAGTTGGTGAACGTCAACAGCCTGCAGCAATTGGTCTCCATCAACCAGACGGTCACATCGGCCTTCTCTTCATCCTCCAGTTCAACCAGCAAGTCCTCCACCGATTCCAGCGGCACGGCGAAGAGTCTGACGGTCCAGAGCACCAGCACGCACGCAGAGGCGGCTTCGTCCGGTGGTGCAACATCGCTTCCTGCCTCCCTCAGCGCAGCGGCAGCCAAGCTGGCGCCGGGCAATCTCGGCGTTCCCGCAGCCAATTCCGCAGCCAACAGCCTGGCCCTAGTCCCTGAGCGGGCGGCCTCGGGTGAAGTAGCGTTGCCGGGGCTCGACTGAGCCCGGCAAAACCGGTTCAGCCGCCGGCCGTCAAGGCCCGCGACCATTTCAGATTGAGAGGAGAGTCACTATGCCCAGTTTCTATATCCCACTCAGCGGTCTCAACGCCGATTCGACGGCGCTGAACACCATTGCCAACAACCTGTCCAACATGAACACCACAGGCTTCAAGGCGCAAACGACCAACTTCAGCGATCTGTTTTACCAGCAGGTGGGCACGACCGGGTCGGGAGACGAAATTCAGGTCGGCACCGGCGTTCAGGTTGCTTCGAACAGCACCGATTTCACGGGCGGCTCGATCGCCTCGACCGGCGTTTCGACCGATGCGGCGATCAACGGCGCGGGCTTCTTTGTGCTGGACAACAACGGGAGCCAACTCTACACGCGCAACGGCAACTTCCAGGCCGGTTCCGACGGTACGCTGGAGAGTACCGCGGGCCAGCCGGTCATGGGATATGCCGCAGTCAACGGAGTGATCAATACCAGCGGCGCGTTGAGTGATATTGTGATTCCGGCGGGACAGGTGATGCAGCCTTCAGCGACGACGACGTTCAGCATGACGCAAAATCTAAACTCCAACTCCGCCGTGGGCGCCACGGCCAATGGACCGGTAACCGTCTATGATTCGCTGGGCAATAGCTACGTCGCCACGGTGAACTACACCAAGACGGGAGCCAACGCCTGGTCTTACAGCATCTCCATGCCCGATACCCTGACGCCCAACTCCAGCACGGCGGCTGGCGTCACTACGGTCAGCTATGATTTTGGGGCGAGCGGCGGCACGCTGGGCACCATCGATACAGGGACCAACCTGACGATTACCGCACCCGCCACCGCCGGTGGCACGGCAACTACCGGGCTACCTGTATTCACCGGCTCACCGGAGACGATTGCCGATTATGTGACGGACCTGAATACGGCGTTGGGAGCGGCCGGCATCACGGTTGGCGCCGGAGGGGTAACGGTCTCGTCGACTGCAGCCGGCGTGTTGACGATCTCGGGAGCCAATATCTCCACCAGCGGAAGCGTGATCCAGAACCCAGTGAGCACCAACAATACCGGCGCGCTGACCTTTGATTCCAGCGGCAACCTGGTCAACCCGGCTGGAGATGTGAGCGGAATTACCTTCGCCGGGCTTTCCGACGGGGCCGCGCCGATCAACATGACCTGGGACTTGTTTGGCAGCGCCGGCGCCGGGAAGGTTAGCCAGACCGCTGCCGCCAATTCAACCTCGTCCACCCTCCAGAATGGATACACCAGCGGCGAGTATCAGAGCTTCAAGATCGGCTCCGATGGCACCGTGGCGGCCACCTATTCAAATGGCCAGACCCAGAATGTCGGACAACTGGCAATTGCCACGGTTAGCAACGAGCAGGGGCTGGTGCACGTGGGATCGACCGAATATCAGACCAGCAGCGCCTCTGGAGCGGCTTCTGTAGGCATACCCGGAGCGGGCGGGCGCGGCACGCTTGAAGGCAGTTCGCTGGAGGGCTCGAACGTTAACATCTCCGCCGAGTTCTCCGACCTGATCGTGGCACAGCGCGCCTTCGAGGCCAATGCCAAGTCGGTGACCACCTTCGACACCATCACCCAGGAAACGATCAACATGATCCATTGATCTGAAATTGGGGCGGTCTGATGGCCGCCCTTGCTTCAGGGCGCTCTTCAGAATCGGGTCGCTAGCGGGAACATGCACAGATCGGATGGCCGGAAGGGTACTCCCTGAATGAGCGGCTGAACGGGATTCGTCCGGTCAATCAATCAAGAGCCATGGCCGGTGCGAATCTCGATGAAAAGACCCTTTGCCTGGGCCAAAACGTGGTCTTTCGCGCAGAGGATTCTGGCCTCTGTCCAGTGTTTCCGGCCTTCGCTTCGGATCAGACGCCCCTCCAGGCGAATCGACGCCTCCGAATGGACGGGGCGGAGGTAGTCGATCTCCATCTGGCGAGTCATCGCCGTCAACCCATGAGCGCGAACGGACTTGCTCATGGCCTCGTCCAGCAGCGTTGCAATGATGCCGCCATGCAAGTAACCGGCTGGACCTTCGAAGCGATCCGGAACCGTTACAGGACAAACCACGCTACCATCCTCGGCGAGCAGGAATTCAAGGTGCAGACCCCCTGGGTTCGCCGGACCGCAGCCGAAGCAGCGGCTCTGCGCCTTGTGCGCCATGGGTGTGAGATTCTCTGAAGATCGATCCATGGCCTCAGGATAGCGGAAAGGGCTCCGCCCCGCGAGCCGTGAAAGCCTGGCTCGTTCGGCAGACTTTCCCGTTCTCAGCGCATCGAACTTACAGGGGGTTCACCCATCCTGAAGAGAAGCGCATCGGCACTCGGTGTCATCTTGAGTGGCGGGGCCTTGGTTTGCCTGGCGTTCAGCCAGGGCGGCTGCCGCTCGGCTACGGCCCTTACCCCGCAAGAGGCGGAAGGCAAGCACCTTTATCAGGTCCGTTGCGCCCACTGCCACGAAGACAACGACCTAGCACTCAAGAAGGTTCCGCCCAGCCTGCGCGGCATTTTCGATCACAAAACTCTACCCAGCGGAGCACCAGCCACCGACGCGGAGGTGCGTCAGAGTGTCCTGGCTGGGAAGGGAATGATGCCCGCTTTTAACGGCCGATTTACCGAGGAACAGATGGCCGCGCTCCTTGCCTACCTGCATACCGGAGCTCGCTGATTTCGCCTACACGCCGAAGTCAAGAGCACCAAAGTCATAGCCAAATCTATCCCACCAGACGACCCGTATCACTTTCGATCACGGGAATTACCTAAGTACCGGGCGTTTTGATCGTAGTACTGCACTTACGTAACACAAAGTGTTAAATATTGAGATACGGATCTGCCTCTCATCAACATTTCTGCCGATCGGCATGTCCGTGCGAGCTGCAAGACGCTTCACGTCGTACTAGAGATCTAAAACGGAAGGATGGAGCCAATGCCTAATAGGAAGATTTGTACCAACTACGGCAAATGCGCGCTTGCCAACTCTCATGAAGACTTCTCGCATGAGAAGAGGTCGATGACCTATTGCCCACTTTGCGACAAAAAACTGAGCGTTGTTGTTCCTCCATCCCGCGATCTACCGGCCAAGATCGTCCTCAGCCTTTTTACCACGTTCGTTCTTTTTGTTCTCTTCGGTTACGCGCTTGAAAAGAAATGGATCAATGCTCCCGGAGACACGAACGCCGCCGAGTTGAACGGCACTCAGGCCCCGATCCTTCGGCTGGCCGACTCCAACACCTTGCAGGACAGCCTTGGACCGGCATTGGCCGAGGCCTTTCTCAAGGCTCAGGGCGCCAGAAATATTCAGATTATCCCTGGAGCCAATCCGCACGAAGAGGCAATTCAGGGCACATTGCCAGGAGCCGCAGACTGCCTCGTCGATCGAGATTGCCGCCTACGGTTCCGGAAGCGCCTTCACCGCGCTGTCTGAGAATCGCTGCGATATTGGCATGGATTCGCAGAGATTGAGATCGGCCGAGGTCAGCAAGCTCACATCGAAGGGCGTTATTCGTCCGGCAGGCAGCGAGCAAGTCCTGGGGCTCGACGGCATCGCGGTGATCGTCAACGCCTCCAATCCTCTCAGTGAACTGAGAAAAGACACCATCAAGCGGATCTTCAGCGGTGAGATTACCGACTGGTCCAAGGTCGGGGCGCCTCACGGTCCTATTCAGATTTACGGAAAAGACGATCAGTCGGCGATCTCCAACGCCTTCAAGAGCACAGTGCTTGCCGGAATGGCGCTGGCCCCATCGGCACGCATCTATGACGACAGCGATGCAGTGACCGAAGCGGTGGCCAACGATCCAAACGGGATCGGTTTCGTCAGCTTTTCCGTTCGTTCACGGCGCAAAATCCGTTGCGGTCTCCGATAAAGGAACGGTCGCGCTCAAGCCCACTCGGTTGACCGTGTCCACTGAAGACTATCCTCTCTCGCGGCGGCTCTACCTTTACACTCCGGCAACGGCGCGCAATGCGTTTACGCAGAAGTTCGTCGAGTTTGCGCTCTCGCGCGGCGGGCAGGACATCGTAACGTCCAAAGGATTCCTTACACAAGAGGTCGTTGCGGCGCCGGCGATTGCTCCGAAAACAGCTCCAGACGAGTACAAGGAGTTGACCCAGGACGCGGAACGCCTGTCTCTCGATCTTCGCTTCAACCCGGCGGACTTGGATAAAGATGCCAAATCGCAGGCAGACTTGGACCGGGTCGTGGCTATGGTTGGGGACGAAGGTGGCGCAAGGAACCGGATTCTGCTCTTTGGGTTCACTGACAACAGCGGCAGCGGCCAAGACGATAGCGTAACTGCATCGCTCAACCGGGCCAAGCTTGTCGAGAAAGCGTTCATCCAGCGTGGCATCAAGCCCACGCTCGTCAGGGGATTTGGTTCCGATCTTCCCGTTGCCTCCAACGACACTGCGGAAGGTCGTGAGATGAACCGCCGCGTCGAGATCTGGATGAAGAAATAGCTCCTCCAACCCACGAATGGAGAATCGAGACGGGACTCACGAGTCTTCGGGGCGATTCTCCATTCGCGGTATACTCAAGACTGTTATGGCAACCGAAAAAACCTTCTACCTTGAGACCTTCGGCTGCCAGATGAATGCCCATGACTCGGAAAAGGTCATTGGCACATTGGAGCAGCAGGGCTACCGGCAGGTCGAGTCGGAAGAAGATGCCGGCCTGATCCTCTACAACACCTGCTCGATCCGCGACAAAGCCGAGCAGAAGGTCTTCCACCGCCTCAACGACTACAAGCGCCAGCAGAGGCTAGGCAAGCGCTTCGGCGTGCTCGGTTGCGTCGCGCAGCAGGAAGGCGAGAAGATCTTCGAGCGCGCGCCTTATGTCTCGCTGGTCTCCGGATCGGCCTCCTATCGCAAGCTGCCCGAGATGCTGGCGCGCCTGGAGGCAGGCGAGACGCGCATCACCGGCCTCGACGACCGCCAGACCGACGAGACCTTCGAGACCGAGTTCACGGCCCGCAAGAATCCCTATCGCGGCTACATCACCATCATCGAGGGCTGCGACAAATTCTGCGCCTATTGCGTGGTGCCGTATACGCGCGGCAAAGAGCGCAGCCGCGGCTCGGCTTCGGTGCTGGCCGAAGCGCGGCGCATCGCCGACCTGGGCTACACCGAGATTCAGCTGCTGGGCCAGAACGTGAACAGCTACCGCGACCCGGAAGGGAAGCGGAGCTTCGCGGAACTGCTCGCCGCCGTCGGCCAGGTCGCCGGCATTCGCCGCGTGCGCTTCACCACCAGCCACCCGCGCGATTTCACCCGCGACATCGTCGAAGCCATCGACGCCGTACCCACGCTCTGCGACCATGTGCATCTGCCCGTTCAGTCCGGCTCGTCGCGCGTGCTCAAGCTGATGGCCCGGGAATACACCCGCGAGTGGTACCTGGAGCGGATCGCCTGGATCAAGGCAGCGCGCCGCCGCATCTCGATTTCGACGGACATCATCGTCGGTTTTCCCGGCGAGACCGCCGAGGATTTCATTCAGACCATGGACCTTCTCGCCGAAGTCGAGTACGATTGCGTCTTCGGCTTCAAGTACTCGGGCCGGCCCAATACGCCGGCGTTGACCATGATCGATTCCATCCCGGACGACGAGAAAGCCGTCCGGCTTCAAGTAGTGCTTGACCGGCAGCGCGAGATTCAAAGGGTCAATTATGCCAAGCACTTGGGAGAGATCATGGAGGTGATGGTCGAAGGCGTCGAACCCGGCGCGAGGACAGATTACCGGACGCAGCAGCCAGAACAAGCCGGTCAACTTCACCTGCGCGCAACCGATCGCGCCAGCGCCCGGAAGCTACCTTCAGGTGAAGATTACCGCAACGCACCGAACAGTCTGGTCGGCGAAGCAGTCTAAGATTAGGAGCGGCAGGAGGAAGGGGAAGCCATGGATATCGAGGTGCGGATTCGCGGTCTGATGATGGACCCGGCCACGAACATGCCGATCGTTGTGCTCAAGGACGTCGCTTCAGAGACGGTGATGCCCATCTGGGTTGGGATCTTCGAGGCCAACGCCATTGCCATCGAGATTGAAAAGGTGGCCGCGCCGCGCCCGATGACCCACGACCTGACCAGAAACCTTATCCATCACTTGAATGCTACGACTGGAACGAGTTGTAATTACTGAGCTTAAAGACGATACATTCTTCGCGCATCTTTGGCTGAGGCAGGGAGATGAGCCGCTGGTCGATCGATGCCGGCCCTCCGACGCGATTGCTCTGGCGCTTGCGCGCCGATTGTCCAATCTACGTGGCCGAAGAGGTGATGCAGACCGCCAAGCTGAACACCTCCGGCCCGCCTGAGGGCCCAACAGCCGAGCAGTTGCGCGGCTGGCTCGAAGGGCTGAACGACGAGGACCTTGGCCGCTACAAGATGTAGCTGCATAAGCGTCAATGACCGCAGAATTCGCCAGGGAAGGGTCGAGACTTGCTGGAAGAGATAGGCCAAGAACAGAACGAACTGAGCCGACTTCACTATACAGAATATACGTTATCGGACGTTGACACTCGCTGAGCTGGAAAAGCCGAAGGAAGATCGGCGGTTCCAATGCTCTGTCCCGTTTGGCTTCAACTCGACCTTTTCCCACATAGTGCCGACAACCTGATCTCTCAGGCCGATTCACGGCCCATGAAGGATTCAGAACGTGACCAGCGCTCCGGCCCTCAGTGGATGCGCTCGGTAAAAGCCTACCTCACATGGAGAGCTGGAGACGCCTGGCGCCGGAGTTCTGATCGGAACTCATCCGCGCGCTGGTATTACCTCAACGCGCTCCGGCTCTTGAACGGCATCGACGATTCGATCTTTGCCTCCCCCACTCCCACAAGCTGCCGCGCCCTCACTCCGGCATCCGACTCCCTGCCGTCTTTGACGGCGCTAGTCAATGAGCTAATGCAGCTCAAGCCCGAGCTGTCGGCGCGGCGTACTCTCATGCACCTTCGCCGACCAAAGCTGATGCAGATGGTCGAAGAGGCCCGCGAGGCTTTGGCTAGATCGGGGCGTGCGGCATGAACGATACGATGCTGGCGACCATCGACCTGTTTCTTGGCATAGCAGTCTTGCTCACCGCGCTTCGCTTGGCGCTGTTCGGATGGAGGGACTAGTGAAACTCGACCGTCTGTCAATGCCGATTCACGCCCGCGCCGCGCGCCTCAATTGGCGGCTGCTGCGCAAGCGCATCAAGACTTCGTTTCACGCAAGAATTCAACAAGCTCGTGCCGCCCAGACAGCGGCCGAGGGGCGAGAGGGGCAGATCGTGGATTGGGCTTCCACGCGCTGCCCCGATCACAAGGAGCTGATGCAATGCCTCATCCAACCTGCTGCTTCCCCGGCCCTCCTAAATGCACCGTTGAAATCGACCGTTCGCACGTTCTCTGCCTTTCTCACTACCGCATGCTTCTTCCAGCGGATCGCCGAGAAGTTCGCCGGCGTGCGTTCGGGTGGAGCGACATTCAGCAAAGCATCAACGCGGCCCTAGAGGGGCTTGAAAGAGCGGCGAAAAATGACAGGCTCTCAGTGTGACAACGTTTCGACGCCAGCTTACCTCACGGCAAGCGCGATCCTTCAGCAGACGGCGCACCACATGTTCGATCTCGCGGTAAAGGAGTTTCAGCAGCGCTACCCGAATGGCGCTGTCTTTGATCCTCCAGGCTTGCGAATCTGGAAGAATCTTCGCCGTTTTAGCGAACTCTATGTTCAGCTTCAAACCGTCAATCTCCAACCGCACGAGGACCAGGCGCTGCACGAAGCTCTGACCTTTGCACATGCATTCTGGCACGCGCAGATATCGAGTGCCGGGCCGGTGCAGACCGTCGATCACTGCTATTGCCCAGTGGCCTACAACATTCGCGAACTCGATGCGCTCATAGCTGAAGTCGAGCCGGAACGGATAGTGGAGGCGATGTCGGCATGAGTTCACTAACGCTCCCATCGATCGCAGCGACGCTGCCACCCAGGCTCGGAGCGTCAACCGTGACGGCTCTTTGCGTGGACGAACATTCATCCTATGCGTCCATCGCTGGCGTAGATTGCTTTTCCCGCAAGGGCGGCTCTGGATTCTTCTCTGGAAACAATGAGTCGAACCAGCTCTGGACCTCTCTCAAAAATAGACTTATAAGCCTCTACACCGCCATGGTAGACGCTGACCACCCGAAAACCAAACCAGCGCCAGTACCAGCCCCAGAGCTTCAGGGGTCGCTACTGTGAGCGCCGCTTGAAGCATTGACGATGCGGCGAAGGCTGACCCCCACTCGCCCTACCTGTCTCGCCGCCCGGAGGAACCCTTCGCGGAAGCAGAGGGATTCAATGGAGGCGGGCGGCGCGCGCTTCGGCGGAGCCGAAGCCCCTTTACTTGATACAGGGAAACAACTAGAAACAACTTCATCGTTAACAGCGGCGCAATGGCTTAAAAGCCTCGAAACCGGCATTCCGGGAGCAACGGAACAGAAAACTCGCTTAAGGTCTGCGATTGGCTAGGCTTGTGTTGCCTTTCGGGCGAAGATTCGGCAAAGCTTAAGGCTGGCGACGATCCATTCATTGAAGACAGCACGAGCGTTTGAAAGTGACTGCGAACCCAGAGGTTTACCGATGCCGCCAGCGCGATCCGCGTGATGCTGTGGTGTGCAGATCACACTGGCAGCGTAAAGTCGATGCTTTGCAACTACGGAGTACCAGCCGTACCCGCGCCGCTCAGCGGAATGCTCTGAGTTGCATATCCAGGAGCAACGGCGTTGAACGCATTGTCGGTCAATACCAGAGTACCGCTAAGATCGCCCACCGCTGTCGGCGTAAAGCTGATGGGCAACAGGCAGGATTGGCCTGCGGCAAGCGTCCCCGCTGTTGAGGAACCGACGTTCACCAGTGGGCAGGCAGATGCCCCAATGCTGTTCAGCGTGAAGTTCGTCGGGATGCTGGGATTGCTCCCACCGCTCGGAATCGGGAAGATCAACGCAGCATTGCCGACGTTCTCGACCGTCACTGTCTGCGGGCTGTCGCTGCTCGTCGAGCCTATAGCGGTCGAAGCAAAGCTCAGGCTGGGTGGATCTGCAAAGTCCTCTTTCAGCACCCGGTTGTTGTATTCGTCGGCAATATAGACGTTACCGCTTCCGTCCACCGCGCCTCCAGAAGAATACGCGGCGCTGGTTGGCACCGTGCTTTCGATGTAGCTGCTCCCAGAAATCGTCTCCTTGAACACGCTATCGCCCAATATATAGACATTACCGATACCATCGACCGCAACTGCGTAAGGATACATGGCGCTCGTTTGCACCGCGTTCTCGGTGTAACTACCAGCAGAAGGAGTCTCCTTCAACACCCGATTGTTGCCGGTGTCTGCGATGTAGATGTTGCTGTTTACCATCCACCGCAACTCCACTAGGAGAATTCAGGGTGCTAGTTGGTATAGTTATCTCAACATAACTACCCGCCGAAGGCGTCTCCATCAGCACTCGGTTGTTGGTGGAATCAACGATGTAGACGTTGCCGCTCCCGTCCACTGCGACCCCAGAGGGGCCACTCAGCGCGCTGGTTGGCACCGTACTCTCAGTGTAACTGCCTGCCGAGAGGGTCTCCTTTAGCACGCGATTATTGTAATTGTCGGCGATGTAGAGATTACCGCTCCCGTCCACCGCGATCCCAGAAGGGTATCTCAGTGCGCTGGTCGGCACCACGCTTTCAGTGTAAACTACCGCCGAACGCGTCACCTTCAACACACGCTGATGATAAGTATCAGCAATGTAGATATTACCGCTCGCATCGACAGCGACTCCGCCGGGAAAGCCCAGTCTGCTGGTTGGCAGGTTGCTCTCGATACCGGGAAAGAAGTTTACCTGAGATCCTGCTCCCGAGCCTTGTAGATAACTGGTCGCAACCAGATTTCCGGAGCCATCAGGAGCACCACTGCTCCGTAGCGGGTTCCTGCTAGCGTCGGCGTGAATATTACATTTACCGTGCAGCCGGAGCCGGCATTGTAACTTGTTCCCGCTGTGCAGGTCCCCATGCCAGCATTGGCAAAGTCAAGCCCTGTTGCACCTTGCATCAACACAGACACGCTGCCCAGCGTAACCGCTGTACCGAAGGTAAAAGGCACAGCGATCGCGGGGCTAGCGCTACCAATGTTCACCGCCCCAAAATCCGGAGCCGTCAGCGGGTTGGCGGACTCAACCGTAAAGCTTTGCGTGACTATGGGAGCTGCGGCATAAATACTATTTCCGACTTGGTTGGCCTGAATGGTGCAGGTTCCGGGAGCAAGCGAGATTCGCCGACCATGCCCACACTGAGCCTGAGACCGTGCAGATGGTCGGAGTGGTTGAAGCTCAGGAAGCTGACTGGATCGCCAGAATCGGCCCAGGCCATCAGCGAAACGCCAACCGTTGTGTTCGCAATCTGGTCTGGAATTGTGGTGAAGGTGATGCTCTGAGCTGCCAGGATTGACTGCGAAGCTCTGCATAACCGCTGGGGACGCAGCATAAATAGATTCCCGTTTGGTTGGCCGTTCAATGGTGCATATCCCGGCAGAAAGTAGAGAAGCTGTTGAGCCCGAGGCCGAGCAGACGGCGGGCGTGGTTGAATTGAGACTCACAAGCAGTCCGGAACTGGCAGTGGCTGCCAACGCAAGGGCTGAGTTGGCGGCCTGAGCGGGATTGCTCCAAAGGTGATGGTCTGCGACATTGTGCCCGTGCCGGTACCACTCAACAAGATGTTCTGCCGTCCCATAGACCAGGAGCGGCAGTATTGGGCGCATTGTCGGTCAATGCCAGCGCGCCGCTGAGATTGCCCGCTGCTGTCGGAGTAAAGCTGATGGGAAGCAAGCAGGATTGGCCGGCTGCAAGCATCCCAGCCAACGAGGAACTTGCGCTCACCAGCGGACATGCGGATGCACCGCTGCTATTCAACGTGAAATTCGCCGCGATGCTCGGATTGGTCCCGCTACTTCGGCACCGGGAAGTTCAGCGCGGCGTTGCCGACGTTCACCACGGTGACCGTTTGCGGGCTGTCACTGCTTGTTGAGCCAGGAGCCGTTGGTAGGAAGCTCAGACTCGGTGGATCGGCCAAGTCCTCCTTCAACACCCGGTTGTTGTATCGATCAGTGATATAGACGTTACCGCTCCCATCCACAGTAACCGCATCAGAGTAGATTAGAGTGCTGGTTGGCACCGTGCTCTCGGTGTAGCTCCCCGCGAAAAGCGTCTCTTTCAATACCCGCTCATTGAGGGGATCTGCGATATAGACGTTGCCATTCCCATCGACCGCAACTGCTACGGGATACAGGGCGCCTTCTGATAGAGCGCTCTCGTGTAACTGCCTGCGGAAAGCGTCTCTTTCAACACTCGGCTGTTGTATTGGTCGGCGATGTAGACGTTGCCGTTCCCATCCACTGCGACCCCAGTGGGACTGTTCAGAGTACTGGTTGGCACCGTGCTCTCGGTGTAACTGCCTGCCGAAAGCGTCTCCATCAACACTTGGTTGTTGCCCGTATCGGCGATATAGATATTCCCGCCTCCATCCACCGCGATACCAGATGGATTATTCAGTTCGCTGGTTGGCACTGTGCTTTTGATGTAACTGCCCGCAAACATCGTCTCCTTTAGCACGCGATTATTGTAGGTGTCGGCAATGTGAATATTGCCGCTTGCGTCCACCGCAATCCCAGAAGGATTACTCAGTTCGCTGGTTGGCACTGTGCTCTCGGTGTAGTTGCCCGCAGACAGCGTCTCCTTCAACACCCGATTGTTGCCGGTGTCTGCGATGTAGACGTTGCCGCTCCCGTCCACTGCGATCCCAGAGGGACCACTCAGTTCGCTGGTTGGCGTCGTGCTCTCGGTCCCGGGCAGGAAGTTCAGCTGCGGTCCTACGCCTACACCTTCTACATAACCGGTCGCGATTACACTCCCGGAGCCATCTTCAAGTACTACCGCACCATAGCGAGTTCCTGCGAGCGTTGGCGCGAATGACACACTCACCGTGCAGTTGTCGCCGGCGCTGTAACTTGTTCCCACTGCGCAGGTCCCCGCGCTGGCATTGGTAAAGTCAAGCCCGATTGCTCCATGCGTCAATACGGACACGCTGCCCAGCGTGGCAACTGTGCCGAACGTAATGGGCACGGATACGGCGGGGCTGGCACTCCCAATGTTCACCGCTCCAAGGTTCAGCCCCACCAACGGGCTGGCAGACCCTACTGTAAAGCTTTGCGTGACGGTAGGTGCTGCTGCGTGGATCCTCCGCCTGGTTGGCCTGGATGGTGCAGGTTCCGAGTGTAAGCAGCGAAGCAACCGAGCCAGAGACCATGCAGACGGCGGGTGTGGTTGAAACGAAGCTGACCGGAAGACCTTGAGCTGGCCGTGGCGATTAACCCAAGTGTGGTAACAATGTTCTGATCTGAGATAGTAGCGAAGGTAATGGTCTGGGCCGCGGCATTGACCATAAAACTCTGAGTGGCAGAAGCAGCTGCGTATGTACCGTTTCCATTCTGTTCAGCCAAAATCGTGCAGGTTCCTGCCGCGACAAGCGTCGCGGTGGTGCCATTCACCGTGCAGACGGCGGGCGTGTCTGAAGTGAAGTCGACGGGTAGTCCCGAACTGGCCGTAGCTGTCAACACAACTGTAGATGTGGTGACCGAGCTCTGAGCACTACCGGAAGCGAACAAAGCTTGGCTTGTTGCAAGACTTGTATTACCCGATGTATTCGATCCAGCTGATGCCCCTGACAGTCTGGGCCGGAATCGTGTCAAATGTGACGGTCTGACTGATCAGACTTGAATTCACGGTGATGGTTGCCGTCCCGCTTAACAAGAGTGATCCACCATTAAAAGTGGCAAGAACAGTCACAGTCAAATCAAAAGGTGGCACGTTGGACATCCCTGCCTTGTAGGCGTAGGTGTCTTGCGTCGAATTGCCTATTTCATTCGGAGATTTTGCTGCTCCGTCTTCCTGAAAAAGGGGTGCTCCAATTCCATAAAGAAATAGTAACGGGTGGATTAGACTTAGATGAAGCATTCACAGTGGCAGTAAACGTTTGTAATTGGCCTTGCTGCAGGGAAATTGTCGACGGGGTGAGCGTCAAGATAAGTTGTACGAGGTCAATCTCCGCACAGGCCCAGTTTTCGGTGTGGGCTGTTTCCTGAACGCACACGAAGTCTGCTGGTATTGTAGAGGTACCGTATAAGCCCGTTGAAGAGAAGGTAACTTCATTTGGTGCGGTATAGGTTGCCACATTTGGGTCATCCATTACCTTGAGGCTACCTTGCGGAGGGAGGCGGGAGTGTCTCTGGAGGATCTGCGCCAGGCAGAGGACAATTGGTCGACGTTAGTCTGTAAACACCACGTAACATTATCGGAAGGGTCCGCGATCTGCATTTGATGCGTATAAATTTGACGAAACTTGAATCGATTGCTTTTGAAACAAGACTGTTGTAGCTGGGGTCACATTGATCGCTCTAAAGTAAGCATGTGTCGTCGCAAGTTGAAGAACGCCCGTTCCGTGTATCGTGTTGCTCCAATCGATATGCCCACATATGGGGGTGGTCCCCCAATCATAGCACTCAGGATTCCCCGGTGGCGGCGCCTCTTGGTCTCATCGGAACTTGCGTTCGGGAAGTCGTGACCCTCCCGAGAATAACTCAAATAATTCTGCGGATCGTTGGCTTGACAGTCAGAGCCCCATCCTCCATTTCCACACGACACTGGGCTAAGCCAGATGTAGTGCGTGGAATCGAGTTTATACGTAGCTCCCGGTGTTATCGGAAAAGACCAATTTCTGTGGAAGCCGCATTCGCCTGTCGGGTTATTAGCATCCGCCCATCCCAATTTCAAGAGGCTCAAATCATCAGGCTGATTATCGGGATCGATATCGCATTGTGGTTGGTCTAGCCCGGATTATTCGCGAAACCTGAGTTAGCGAAAGCCTTTTTGTGCTACAAACATGTTGACAAGACAGTGTTTAAGGC
>CAWJLK010000003.1:0-518640 GCA_963843625.1 uncultured Acidobacteriaceae bacterium | reverse complement strand
GCCAGGCGAGCCAGAAACGCCGGTTCAAGAGGCGCGGCCATCTCCCGCGAAACCTCGCGCGCCAGTTGCAGCACGCGCGCGGCATAGGCGATCATCTGCACCGTCTCGATGCCCGAGATGTCGTCGAAGAACCAGCCGCAACTGGTGTACATCAGCTGCGCGTGGCGCTGCATCTCCATCAACTCCAGCGCCGCGCACGCGCTCCGCGTCGTGAGCGCGATGCGCCTGGTGCTGCGTGAAAAACTGCTCTACCGACTCGCGGGCTGCGGTCGAGCACCACCTGGATGTATCCGTCGCGCGCCGCCCAGACGTCCTTGAAGAGCTTGCGCGCCTTCCTGCTCGGTCAGCGGAATCAGGCGCGTCGCGCAGCTCGTCGAGCGCCTGGCGCAGCGGCGCGCGCCAAGCCTGGTTCCAGCCCGGCTTGGCCGCCGTTGCAGCCGCAGTTGGAGCGCCAGCGCTCCACGCCGTGCACGCAGCTCCACGAGGTGTTTTCGACGATCTCGCACTCGTACTCGGGCGGAAACTGCGCCAGGAAGCTGCCGTAGTTGGTCAGCTTGACGGTCTTGTCCTGCTCCAGCAGACGCAGCGCGTAGGCCAGCGCCATCTCGCCGTGCCTGTGATGATGGCCGTAGGACTCGCCGTCGGTGGCCACGTGGACCAGTTGCGGCTGCGCGTTGTCTTTGAATCCCGCCTTGAGCCGCGCGGCAAGGTTCTCGCCGGAGTTCAGCAGCCCCTCGAAGGCGATGGCCCGCGAGGTCGGGCCGTCGTAAAAGAAGACGGCGATCGAGACGCCCGAGTCGAAGCGCACCAGATAGGGACGCGTGGTGTCCACGCTCGCATCCGGCGTATCGGTCCACTCGCTCGCCGCTTCGCCTCTTCAGCGGCGCGGATGCGCTTGCACTGGTGCGGCGCCAGCACCGTGAACTTGATGCCGTGCTGCGCCAGCAGTTCCAGCGATTCGTTGTCGGCCGCGGTCTCCGCCAGCCACATGCCCTCCGGCGCGATGCCATAGTGGCGCTGTAGTCGGCGATGCCCCAGCGAATCTGCGTGATGCGGTCGCGCCGGTTGGCCAGCGGCATGATCATGTGGTTGTAGACCTGCGCCATGGCCGAGCTGTGGCCGCGGAAGGTCTTGCGGCTGCGGCGCTCGCCGTCCAGGATCATGCGATAGGTGCGCGGCGCGTTCTCCTTCAGCCAGCTCAGCAGCGTGGGGCCAAAGTTGAAGCTGATGCGCGCGTAGTTGTTCACGATGCGCGTGATCTGGTTCTTGTTGTTCAGGATGCGCGCCGCGCCGTTGGGCGCGTAGCACTCCGCGCAGATGCGCTCGTTCCAGTCGTGGTAGGGCGCGGCCGAGTCCTGCGTCTCTACCGTCTCCAGCCACGGGATTCTCGCGCGGCGGCTGATAAAAATGACCGTGAATGCAGACAAAGCGCTTGCTTGCAGGCATGAAGTTCCATTCCGTCGCGGCTGCCTCGGTGACACCGGCCAGCATTGCTACGATGCGCTATTGTAGGCTCGGACCGCCCGTGCGGAGCAGTGTTCCTGGCCAGGTCGCAGGCCCGCCACAGGTACCAGCTTGCCACGGAGCGGAACGGCGCCCAGCGCTTGCCCCGCTTGAACACCACGTCGGGCTTGGGCAGATCGTCGGCCGCAAGCGGCCGCGATCTTGGGCACGCCGCTGAAAGGTCAGCGCGAAGCCCTTGCGCACGCCGTAGTCGGTCACCGGCAGCACGTCCGGCCGGCCCAGGCGGAAGATCAGCAGCATCTCCACCGTCCACGGGCCGATGCCGCGCACCTCGGTCAGCCGCTCGACGATATCCGCGTCGGACATTTTCTGAATGGCGCGCATGCGTCGGCACGGTTCCGTCCAGGGTCGTGGCGGCCAGGTCGCGCAGCGCCTTGATCTTGTTGCCGGAGACGCCGGCGGCGCGCAGCGGCTCATCGGGCGTGTCGAGCAGAGCTTGCGGCGCGGGATCGCCGCCAAAGTACTCGCGCACGCGGCGGTGAATGGTGGCCGCGGCCTTGCCGTGCAGCTGCTGGTAGAGGATCGACTCCAGCAGCGACTCGAAAGGCGAAGGCGCCGGATCGAGGCGCAGCGTGAACGGCGCCGCGCGGTCGATCAGCGCGGCGAGTTTGGCGTCGCTGGCGCGCAGATGCGCCACTGCCTCGTCGGGATCGAAGGGAAGTTTGCGGCTGCGGCCGTTGTGGATCATAGGGAAACAGTGTACCGCGCTGGGACTTGATTGCGGAAGGCCGATTTCCTGCCGAGCGCAAGAATGCTGCCCCTTGCACGCCCCACCCTTGTAGCATCCAGTGCAGAGCAAACAGGGGCTTCAAGACTATGAAGATGCGGCCGGGAACGCAAACGGGATTTCTGCTGTGCGGCAAGGAATGGAACGAAGGCGAAGCGCTGGAAGTGCGCTCGCCCTGGGACCAGGGGCTGGTGGGCCGCGTGACCGTGGCCACCCGCGCCGATGCGCGCCAGGCCGTGAATCACGCCGTGGCCAGCCTGCGCCGCACGCGCGCGCTGCCGCGCTGGAAGCGCCGCGAGATTCTTGAGGACGTGGCCGCCGCGCTGATCGAGCAGAAGGAGCGCTTTGCGCAGTTGATTGTGGCCGAGGCCGGCAAGCCGGTGCGCCTGGCGCGCGACCGAAGTGGATCGCGCCGTGCTCACCTTCAAAACCGCCGCTGAAGAGGCCGCGCGGCTGGGCGGCGAGAGCATTCCGCTGGACCTGACCGAAGGCAATGAAGGCCGCTGGGGACTGGTGCAGCGCTTTCGCGTGGGGCCGGTGCTGGCCATTACGCCGTTCAATTTTCCGCTGAACCTGGTGGCGCACAAGGTGGCGCCGGCCATGGCCGCGGGCTGCCCGGTGATTCTGAAGCCTGCGCCGCAAACGCCGTTTACCGCGCTGGCGCTGGGCGAGGTGATTCTGAAGGCCGGCTGGCCCGAGGAGGCGCTGGCCGTGCTGCCGCTGACCAACGCCGACACCGCATGGCTGGCCGAAAAGGAAGACCGCATCAAGCTGGTCAGCTTTACCGGCTCGGCCAAGGTGGGCTGGGAGCTGAAGGCGCACTCCGGCCGCAAGCGCGTGCTGCTGGAACTGGGCGGCAACGCGGCGCTGATCGTTCACGGCGACTGGCCCGACCTGGACGAAGCGGCCGCGCGCACCGCGCATGCGGCCTTCGGCTACGCGGGCCAATCGTGCATCAGCGTGCAGCGCGTGTTTGTGGAGCGCAGCATCTTCCAGACTTTTTTGTGGAAGGTGGTCGAGGCGCCGGCAAGCTGGTCGTCGGGCGATCCCTCCGATGAAGCCACCGAGGTGGGCCCGCTGATTCGGCTCAGCGAAGCCGAGCGCGTGGAAGCCTGGATCAAGGAGGCGGTGGACGGCGGCGCCAAGCTGGTGGCCGGCGGCGAGCGCAACGGCTCCATGGTCACGCCGGCGATTCTGACCGGAACCAAGCCGGGCATGAAGGTGCGCGACGAAGAGGTCTTCGGCCCGGTGGTGGTCGATCGAGCCCTACGACGACTTCGAGGAGGCGCTGGCCGAGGTGAACCACTCGAAGTACGGCCTGCAGGCCGGCCTGCTGACGCGCGATGCCGGCCGCATCCTCACCGCGTTTCGCGAGCTCGAAGTGGGCGCGCTGATCGTGGGCGACACGCCAAGCTGGCGTCTCGACCCCATGCCTTACGGCGGCGTCAAGGACTCCGGCCTGGGCCGCGAAGGCATCCGCTCGGCCATCGAAGAGATGACCGAGCCGCGCATGCTGGTGATGGCGGGGCTCTAGCTCGTGATTCAATTGAAAAAGTTGATCGACCGCGCCGATCCTGAAGGCCGATTCCGGAGGACAGCGTGTGTCCTCCGGCTCAGGCTATTTCTTGGCCTTCTGTGCGGCCCAGCGCTTGCGCTGCGCATCGGCAATCCGCTTGCGCGCCTCGGCGCTCAACCGGCGGCGCTTCTTCGCCTTCTTGGCGGGAGCGGCCTTCGCGGCCTTCTTCGTGATGCTCGCAGTCGCCATGGCGGCGACTTTGCCGGTGGAGGCAAGCAGCGAGCGGACCTGGGTGAGCTTTGCAATTTCTGCGTCGATGAGTGCAACTATGGATTCATTCGTCATAAGTCAAGGATAACTCACTTACCCCGCCTTTTGAATCGTCCGGCCCTCATCTTGAGACAGTCTGCTTCACGTTTTTCATTCCGGCTTGCCCACAGTCTTTTCGACGTAAGCCTTCTGCAGAACGAAGAAGGCCTGCTTCTTCTGGCCCTGGTCGGAGATCAGTCCCTTGCGGTTGAACTCGTCCTGTATTCCCGACAAGCGGCCGGTTCGGCGAACGGAAATCCATCAGGATCCACGGGCTCATTCCACGAAGCTGCGGAATGCGATTGAGCATTGCCAGTTGATGGCGATAGATGTTGGCCTGATACTCCTCGGTCCAGCGCTGGTCTTCGCCGCCATGCAGGCCGGCCTTGGCTCCGCCGCCGAATTCGCTCACGATCAGCGGCTTCTCATAGTCGATGCGCCACTGAGTCACATCGGCTGACTCAGGCTTTCCTTCATACCATCCGATGTATTCGTTGATGCCGATCACGTCCAGCGCCTTGCCCAGCGGGTCGTCCACAATCTTCGTGTGCCCCTCGCCGCGCACCAGCAGAGCCGCGGTAATCAGCCGAGTCGGATCGAGCTTGCGCGCATGCGCGGCCTCGGTTTCGATGAAGCGGGTACGCGCCTCGGTGTTTGGCGTCTCGTTGGCCATCGACCACAAAATGATTGAGGCGTGATTGCGCGAGGTTCCGATCTCTTCGTCCAATTGCTGCTCGGCTTTGGCCAGCACTTTGGGGTTATCGAATTGCAATGCCCAATAGACCGGATTCTCCGACCACACCAGCAGCCCCATGCGATCTGCCGCGCGCAGCATCGACTCATCGTGAGGATAGTGCGCCAGCCGCACAAAATTACAGCCCAATTCCTTGGCCCAGCCCAGCAGCGTCTCCGCGTCTTTCGCGTGTTCGCGCGGCCGGTGCGATAAGGCGCCTCGGCGTGAATCGCGATGCCGCGCAGAAAGATCGGCTTGCCATTCAGACAGGATCTGAGTCCCGCGTGTCTCGATAGTGCGGAAGCCGATGAGATCGTCGATGGAGTCCTGACCTGCGTGTATCTTGACCTTATAAAGTTTCGGCGTCTCAGGCGACCAGCGTTCCAGGCCCTTCGCTTCAAGTCGAATCGCAGCCCGGCCGTCTTCGCCCACCGTCGCCGTAGCCTTCGCGCCTAACTCGGGAATCTCAACCTCAACCTTTTCTCCCGGCTTGCCGCCCTCGACATGCACCCAGCCTTCGATGACTGAGCCTTCAGCGCGGCTCAGATGCACGTCATACTGATCGATAAATGCCTCGGGAAGCTCGATCAACGAAACCGACCGAGTAAGCCCGCCATAGTTCCACCAATCGGTTTCAAGCGTCGGCACGCCGTCTTCGTGGCGCGTATTGTCCACCGCGGCCACAACGAAGTTGTCTCCCGCATGAACCGCCGCCGTCACTTCGCAATTGAAGCTGGTATAGCCGCCCTCGTGCTCGCAAACCTCTCTGCCCGTTGACCCAGAACCACGACTTATAATTCGCCGCGCCAACGTGCAGAAAAACGCGCGTGTGCTCCTTGGGCTGATAAGTGAAGTCGTGCTCGTACCAGATCGGCCCCTCATAGAAGAAGAGCGACTCGCGCTGCGTGTTCCAGTCGGCGGGCACTTTGAGCTTGGGCGCCTTGGAGAAATCGTACTCGGTGACAAACGGATCGCCGGGCTGAGCCTTGCGATTGAGGAACCAGCCGTTCTTCTTCTCTTCATGATGAAAGCTGTAAAAGCCGGAGAAGTAAGGATCGACGATCGAGGCCCATTCGCCGTCGAGCGAGATCGCGGCTCGCCGGTCGGCGCCAGTGAGGACGATCGGCGCGGGCGCGGCCCAGGAGCGGGAAGCAGTGAACATACCGGCAAAAGCGACCAACAGAGCGAACAGGCGAACACTCAGACGTTTCATTCCAGAGCCTCGGCGATTTGAGATTGGATCGGAGCGTTGCCGCCATTCGATGCGTGGGCGGCCGCCCCGGAGAGACGACCTATTCTATCCCTTCGCCGGCAGCATTGGCATTTGTTCCCGTCACGCAAACGCCGAGACAAAGACAGGGGACAGGCCTTCCGGCCCATCCCCTGTCTTTGTACAAACGGTTCACTTTCATTCAGGAATTGCTATCCCAGATACTCCACGTGCACATACGTCCCAAGCCTGGTGTTATAGGCCAGGTACCAGCCGATGTGATCCGGATCGTCGTAGATCACAATGTCGTCGGAGTCCCAGAACCAGTCATCGCAGAATGCCAAGTCGACAGGCGCAACGTGCCAGTACCAGCCATGGAACCAGAACCGATTGGGGTCTCCGCCTTCAATCCGCCAAACATGTTGCGGGCCAAAGCCGCCTCTGAACCGGCCATGCTCAAAGGGACGGTCGAGATGGAAGTGCGCATCGTCGCGGCCCGTGTCGTGGCCGACCCAGACCCTGCCCTCCACGTGCGGCGCGTTCCGGTGGTCTCGCATGTCACCGTTGTGCTGGTCTCTCATCTCGCCATTGGGCTGGCCTCTCTGTTCGCCGTTGGGGTGACCTTTCATGTCGGTGTTGGGATGGTCTTTCTTGTCATTGAAGTTGCGATTCGTTTCAGGCGGAGCCGGATGGGACGGGCCTTTGTACGGCTTGGGCCCTTGGTCCGGAATCGCCTGATGGCTACGATCCGAGGGATGGGAGTTTTCTTCGTGATGCTGCGCGAAGGCCGGAACGGCAAGAAACAGCAACGCGGCCAAAGTCAGTTGAATGTTTTTCATCATCACCTCCAGATGCCCGCCGGGGAATGCAGCGAATCTCCGCTGCCAGCGTGCTTTGGCGGGTCCTCTCCAACTACGTTAGATGCAACCCGGCGCCGGAGGCAAGTTGCGCTTTGGCCCAAAATTACAACGGCCCATTTTTCGCATACATCGCGAAAAATGGGCCGGCTAGATCTAACTGAAAAGGAGAGTTATGCGCCAACAGCTTGCGGAGCGCGCCGCCATGCATAAAGCGGGAAGCGATTGGCCAACTCGGCCACCTCGCCGCGAATCCGCTCGAGAGCCGCATCGTCGTTGCGCCGCGCCAATGCCTTTTCGATCCATGCGGCGATCTGCCGCATCTCCGGCTCTTTCATGCCGCGCGTGGTCATTGCGGGCGTGCCCACGCGAATGCCCGAGGCCTTGAGCGGCGGATTCACATCGTACGGAATCGTATTCTTGTTGACCGTGATGCCGGCCTTGCCAAGAGCGAGTTCAGCCTCTGAGCCGAGGATGCCTTTCTGGAAGACATCGACGAGCATCAGGTGGTTGTCCGTGCCGCCGGAGACGATGCGGAAGCCGGCCTCCTTGAGTTCCGCGGCGAGCACCTGTGCGTTGGCCACAATCTGCGCGGCATAGGTCTTGAACTCCGGCCGCAACGCCTCGCCCAATGCCACGGCCTTCGCGGCCACGATGTGCATCAGCGGACCGCCCTGCTGGCCGGGAAAGACCGACCGGTCGATCTCCTTGCCGATGGTCTGCTCCGGCTTGGGGCCGACGACATAATCCTTGCCGCAGACGATGAGGCCCGCGCGCGGGCCGCGCAGTGTTTTGTGCGTCGTCGTGGTCGTGATGTGCGCGTGCGGTACAGGCGAAGGATGCACGCCGCCCGCCACCAGCCCGGCGATGTGCGCCATATCAAACACATAAGTCGCTCCGACCTTATCGGCAATCGCTCTCATCCGCTCGAAATCCCAAAGTCTCGGATAAGCGCTGCCGCCGCCGATGATGACCTTGGGCTTCTCGCGCTCGGCAACCTCTTCCATCTGGTCGTAGTCGATCAGCTCGTTATCCTTCCGCACGCCGTAAAAGCTCGTGTGGTAGAGCTTGCCGCTGAAGCTCAACTTATGCCCGTGGGTCAGATGGCCGCCGTGGGAAAGGTCGAGGCCCAGGATCGTGTCGCCCGGCCTTCAAGACCGCGCCGTAGGCCGAGGCATTGGCCTGCGAGCCGGAGTGCGGCTGCACGTTGGCATACTCGGCGCCGAAGATCTGCTTGGCCCGGTCGCGCGCCAGATTCTCCACCACGTCGGCATATTCGCAGCCGCCATAGTAACGCCGCCCAGGGTAACCCTCGGCGTACTTGTTGGTGAAGATCGAGCCGGCCGCTTCCAGCACGGCTTCAGAGACAAAGTTTTCGCTGGCGATCATCTCCAGCCCCTCGTGCTGGCGGAGGGTTTCCTGGTCGAGGGCTGCGGCCACAATCGGGTCGGCTTCGGCGAGAGTCAAAGACATGCGGTCGGTCATATTGAAATTCTACCGCCTTTGCCGGACGATGTGACAGGATCGAGAATGGGATTCAAGTGTCTCTATTTTATAGCCGATATGACACTTCGGAGGGATTCGCGGCAGCCTCAGGCTGTCGCGACGCTTGCACCACTTCCCAGATCCGACTCCACCCTGCCGAGCCGCCGAGCGAAGCTTTTAGCTCTGGAAACCCTGATTCTGTTATCGTCTTCGATAACTGGTCGAGAACGCGATGAAGACACAATGGATACAACTCGTTCTCGCGATGGCTCTTGCCGTGGCCTTGCCGCCGGCCTCTGCGCAAACCCGAGGCTCCGGCATCGACCAGGGCCTGCTGGCCAAGGCGAACGGCGGCGATCCCACCGCGCAAGTGTCGGTGGGCGAGAGCTATGCGGCAGGCAACGGCGTGACCCGGGACTTGAATCAGGCCGCGGAGTGGTATCGCAAAGCCGCCGACAAGAATGACATTGCTGGCGAGTTGCATCTGGCCGCGCTCTATCGCGATGGAGGCAAGGGCTTCGCCCGCGATATGGAGCAGGCCGCGGCCTGGTATCGCAAGGCAGCCGAGCAGGGAGATGTGGGCGCGCAAGCCACACTTGGTCTGCTCTACTCGCTTGGTCAAGGCGTTGTGAAAAACGATGTTGAGGCGTACTTCTGGCTCGATCTGGCGGCGTCGGTCAAAGGGCCGAAGCAGGAGCAATACGCCGCCAACCGGCAGTTGATCGGCACGCACATCACGACCGATGAGTTGGAAGAGGTCGAGGAGCGCGTAGCCAAATGGCAGGCCGCGCATCCGCGCTAGTGTGAGCACTCATTCGCTCAAGGTCTGTTCCGCGACGGCCACGACATGGCCGGTCTTTCGGTCAGCGAGGAAGACGACCAATCTCAGCGGACCGGCAGTTTTGCCAGCACCGGACGAAGGCGCGCCAGCGAGCCGAAGTGGTTTCCCATCGGCAGCCTTGGACCCAAAATCTTTCATCGCCCGTATGACCGCAACGTGGTGCAGAGTCTTCCCTGCATTCTCTCCGCGGGCAACCACGGACCGGGTTGCGTTCTGCGCCAGTACGGCGATAGAGTTGCGCCTGTCGTGTCATCGCCGCGCACGGAAAAGTGGACCGCGCCATCGGTCCAGTGCGCATTCTCGATCGTGATCTGGCGTTTTGGGGTTGTAGAGGCGCGGGCTACGGCCTCGCTGAGTTTGGCCTGATCGCTGCCGACGAACTGCACAGCGCCGTCCACCACCATCTGCGGCGTATAGGGCGAATCGAGCTTGAAGCGCTCCGCGTATTCCTGCTGCCGTTCAGTCACGGCGTCGAGCGAGAAGGGGTCGCGCCAGCCCAGGCGGTCCCAATAAGTGACGTGTTCGCTCAGCACGATTGCCCGCGCGCCGGCAACGAATTGTTTGGCGTCGAGTTGCTCCAGCAGAGCATCGGCAGGCGGACAGTCGGAGCAGCCCTCGGATGTGAACAGTTCCACGAGAACGGGCTGATCCTTGTTGGTGGAGGCGGCGTTGGCAGAGCGGCAGCAGAATTCTGGGGCGACTGGCCAAACGCGTAAATGGCAAGCCAGCATGCTGCAACGCCGATGGCTAACGCCAAGCGTCGAGAGCGGATCGCGGTGAGAAGGTGGGAAGCCATAGGTCTATTGGACGCACGCGTGAAGCGCGGGTTACAAACTTCCGGTTGTCCATGTGAGAGGGCCAGGCCTCTCCGCTATCCTATCGGGGATGCGAATGACTCAGCTCAATCCGGTTTTACGGCGCGCCGCTTTTCTCTCTTTCGTGATTGTCTCGGAAGGTTTCCTGGCTCATGCACAGATCCCTGCCGTCACGCTTACACCTGCGGCAGTTGTCGCCGGCTCGCCGGAGCTGATTCGCGTGGAGGCGCCCGGCGCGGCGAGCATCGACGGCGAGTGGCTCGGCCGCAAGCTGGAGTTCTTTCGCGGACGCGGCGGTCGCGCGTGGTTTGCTCTGGCCGGAGTGGACGTGGAAGCGCCTGTTGGACCCTCGACGCTGAATATTTCGACCCATACGGCAAGCGGCACAGCGAACCTTAGTCAGACGGTCGAGATTCATCCCGCGCACTATCGCACCGGCACGCTCACCGTCGCGCCGAAGTTCGTTGAACCGGGCCCGGAAGCGCTGAAGCAAATCGAAGCCGAAGTCGAGCTAAAGCAAAAGCTCTTTGCGGCAAGCGCCGCTGAGCCGCTTTGGTCGGGTAGACTTTCGCGCTCCAGTGATTGCGCCGCCGACGGCCAGCTTCGGCATGCGCCGCACCTTCAACGGCAAGCTCGCCAGCATTCACAAAGGAATGGATTTTCGCGCGAAGAAAGGAACGCCGGTGCGCGCAGGCAACAGCGGAGTGGTGGTGCTGGCCCGGCCGCTCTACTACGAAGGCAATGCGTCGTCATCGACCACGGGCTGGGCTTGTTCACGCTCTCGATGCACCTGAGCCGCATCGACGTGAAAGAGGGCCAGCACGTGGAAAAGGGCGAGCTTATCGGGCTGAGCGGAGCAACGGGCCGCGTCACCGGCCCGCATCTGCACTGGGCCGTACGCTGGCAGGGCGCATATCTCGACCCCGCCAAGCTGCTGCAAGCTGAATCTGAATGCAGTGCGTTAGCGCGAGACGGCCTCCTCTTCGACCTCATGCGTTGGCACAGCCGCAGCACTTGAAGTCCGCAGCCTTCTCTTCCCGCAGCGCCTTGAAGGCGCGATAGACAAACCAGCCCAGATACCAGCCGTCGATGAACTTGTACGGCGTCTCGCCCGTGGTGTAGTGGCCGCAGGGCAGCACGCGCGGCTCGAAGTTGAGGCCGGATTCGCGGAAGGCCTTGACCACCTTGAGCGAGTACTCCCGCGGAAAGGTCAGGTCGTAGTCGGCGTAGACGAGCAGGATTCTCTTCCCGGCTCCGTCTGCCTTCGTGCCGGCGATCTTGTCGTAGTAATAGCACGGGCTGACGGCAGCCCAAAGCGCCCGCACGCGCTCCTGCGTGAGCCCAGCCTCGGCCAGCGCCTGCTTCACATGCCGCGTGCTCTGGCCCGGCCCAGACCACGTCTCCGAAAGCTGTGGACGCGTGATTGAATGCATTCACCCGCAGCCGCGGATCGTGCGCGCTGGCCAGGTAGGCGTAGCAGGAGCCAAGGCTGGTGCCCAGCACGCCGAAGTGCTCGTAGCCCTGCTCCTCAAGCCAGTCGAGGCAGCAGCGAATGTCGACCACCGCCTGGCGGCAGGCCGAAATCGTGCGCCCGATGTTGGCGCTGACGGCGTAGTCCGAGCGCTCCAGCTCCTCGGGCCGGCGAATGTCGTGATAAGGCATCGAAAGCCGCAGCGCCGAGACGCCCATGCGGTTGAAGATCGTACAGAGCGAGTTGTGGCCGAAGCCGTCGGCGTTCCATTGCGGCAGCACCACGATGGCCTGCTTGGGCCGCGCCGGATCTTTGTGCGCGGGCGCGGGATACCAGCGCGCGTTCACCTGATCGTTATTCGGGATAAGGCGTCCGCTCCGGCGATGTGAAGCGCAGATACTGCGCCTTCGCCAGCTTTCCGTCGGCGGCCTGCTGCTTCATCGCGGCGTCTTTGGCCAGCGTCTCCGGGCGCACGTTGGTGGGAAAGAGCTGCGGATGCCGCTCTTCAAGCCGGAAATCGGTGGGCCGTCTCGTAGCCGAAGAAGCTCGTCGCTGTGGCGATCAGCAGCTGATTGATGCGGACCATCGCGGCTTCGGCAGCCGCGTCGTCGCGCGCGATCTCCGGGCCGGGCATCGCCTCGGTGAAGCCGTGCTCGCGAAGAAACGGCGCGATCCACTCGAAGCCCCACTCCAGCGGGCGCACCACGCGATTCTCGTCGCGCGTGGTCAGCCGCGTCTCCCAGTCTACATCCAGCGTGCATATCGCTTCTTGATCATTGGCTGATTCAATTTTAGCAGCGCGGGAGACTCGGCGGGTTTCACGCAGAATCAGGGTGACCCATCTACGGTCTACGCGGCTTCGATCGCGAAGTGCCGAGTCGGGAAACCACGAACCTCAATCGGCGCAACCTCAAGCCGCTCGGCTCGCCCGCTTCAGCGCCAGATACTCCGCCCCAACCCATCCCAGGCTGAGCAGCACGATCAGCGCGATCAGCACCTGCGAGATCACGCAGTAGAGGCACCACACCCCCAACGCGAACTCCTCGATAAAGGTCAGCCGCAGCGCAAAGCCCATGCCCACCAGAGCGCAGAGAAAGGCCAGCGCCCGCTGCCGCCAAAATGCCAGTCCGCCGAGCACCAGATAGCCGGCGATGCCGATGATCGCCACCGGAACGTGCGCGATCTCGGCAAACGGGCTGTGGTTCACGATGCCGCAATCCCACTTCTCGTTGATCGAGCAGGGCTGGGTCTCGGTGGAGTAGTGAACGTGCAGAGCCAGCGCGGAAACCACCACGCCAGCCAGGGCGAGGACTGCAATCAAATAGCGCATCTCGAATCAAATGTTATCAGAGCCGACCCCGGCAGGCTACCATGAACGCTAATGGACGCCATGGATAGATCGCTGCCACAGCCGAGCCTTTAGCGGACGCCGCGTTGCCTTTTTCGGAGGCAGTTTCGACCCGCCGCACCTCGGCCATCTGGCCGTGGCGCGGGCGGCCAAGGCGGCGCTCGGCCTCGACACCGTGCTCTTTGCCCCGGTGGGCGCGCAGCCGCTCAAACCGGCGGGATCGACGGCTGACTTTGCTCATCGCCTGGCCATGACCCGGCTCGCGATCGCCGCCGAGCCCGGCTTCGCTATCTCGCTGGCCGATGCGCCCAAGCCCTCTGGCGAGCCCAACTATACGCTCGAAACGCTAGCTCGCCCTCCGCGCGGAGCTGCCGCCTGACAGCGCTCTCTTCTGCCTGATGGGAGCCGACTCGTTTGCCGGGCTTCAGGCGCTGGCATCGCGCCGCCGAGATTCCCTTCGCAGCCCCGCTGATCGTCGCCTCCCGGCCCGGCGAATCGCTGGACGAACTCCACTCCTGGCTGCCCGCCGGGCTGTCGATCGAGGCCGCACACGCCCCGGAACAGGACAACGATCAGAGGTCGAACTTCGCCGCTATCTCGTCCGCAACCAGGTCGGCGAAATCGCGCCATTCTACCTGCTGCCGGGTCTCGATATCGAGATCAGCGCGTCTGAGATCCGAGAGCAACTGCGGATCCGGGAACAGATACGGAGCCGTGAGCAGGCGCCGATTCCAGGCGCAGCGCCGGAACGAGAACTGCTTCCCGCTGCCGTTTCTGACTACATCCGCGTCCACGGGCTCTATCTTTAGCTTGCCCATGCCCGGTTGAAAGGCTACGATGAAGCTCGGAGAGCAATCCTGAAAAGAATGACGACCGACCAAGCGCAACTCACCCGCATCCAGATCCGCAATCAGGTTCAAGCCGCCGCAGCAGCCTGCGAAGACAAAAAGGCCGTAGACACCCGCATCCTCGAACTCGACCCCATCGACTCGGGCCTCTCCGACTTTTTCCTGGTCACCTCGGGCACCAACGACCGCCAGGCCATCGCCATCGCCGACGAGATCGAGCACCGGCTCAAAAAAGACTTCGGCGTCATGCCCAACTCCGTCGAAGGCCGCCGCAAAGGCGACTGGGTTCTGCTCGACTACGTGGACTTTGTCGTGCATGTCTTTCTGGTCGAGCGCCGCGCCTTCTATGACATCGAACGGCTGCGCAAATCCGCACGCCCGCTCACTCCGGCCGAGTTCGACGCCGAGCTGAAGGCTGCTTTGGCCGCCAAGACCGTCGCCGTGCGCAAAAAGGCCTCGGCCAAGAAGGCGCCCGCAAAGAAAGCCGTCAAGAAGGCTCCAGCCAAGAAAGCTCCGGCAAAAAAGGCCGTTGCTCCCAAGACGGCCGCCAAGAAGGCACCCGCTAAGTCCGCGGCAAAGAAAGCCCCTGCCAAGGCAGCGGCCAAAAAGGCCGCAAAGGCGTCACATAAATAGCGGAAGCCCAAGCCACTTAGATCCGGGCCAATGCTATACTCAGGGTGCGTTCCTGTGACCGCGGCAAATCCGGTAGCCCCCGGAGGGCGGCCAGCAACGACTTTTGGAGGAGCACCATCGCACTCGACAAACGTTCGGCAAAGTCCTTTATCCGCATCAACGAAAAGATTCGTGCGCGCGAAATCCGCGTCATCGACGAAAACGGCGAACAGCTAGGCATCCTGGCCCCCTTTGAGGCCATGAGGATCGCCAGCGAACGGGGCCTCGATCTGGTCGAGGTTTCGGCCAACGCGGTTCCCCCGGTCTGCCGCATTCAGGACTACGGCCGCTTCCTCTACGAGAAGGAAAAGAGCGACCGGGCCGCCAAGAAAAAGCAGAAGATCATCACCGTCAAAGAGGTCAAGTTCTCCGTGACCGTGGACGAGCACGACTACCAGACCAAGAAGAATCAGGCGGTCAAGTTCCTCAACGACGGCGACAAGGTGAAGGCCAGCCTGCGCTTCCGCGGCCGCCAGATGGCCCACCGCGATCTGGGCTACGGCATCATCAACCGGCTCATCCAGGACGTCGGCGACGCCGGCATCGTCGAGTTCATGCCGCGCATGGAAGGCACCATCCTGCACGCCATCATCGCGCCGTCGAAGAAGCAGGAAGCGCCCAAGCCCAAGCCCCCCGCGCCTCCGCAAGCCGCCGCGCCCGCACCGCGCCCGCCCGTTCCGCCCCAGGCGCAGTAACTCCCTTCGATCATGCAGTAAGAGCCGATCCGTAAAATCTGTAGCGCCGACCTCCAGGTCGGCTGTCCTGTGGGTCTCCAGACCCACAGGCGGCCTCTGGCGGCACTGAACGCCGCCAGTACAGCCGGTCAGAAGACACGGCGTTCCATTCCTTTCTCAAATTACGAATACGTCCTAAATCACCACAATAATTTGGGTGTCCCAGGTCCGGATCTTCGGACCTGGGAGACCATAGACCTCATTGGCGGGCAAGCGCCGTCTGTCCCACCGCAGGTGGCCGCGTGCCCCACCGAGGACTCGCAGCATCGGGGTCCCCAACGACAGGTCTTCGTCCGTGGGGTGAACGTAGTTGTTTTTGCGCCTTGCGCCCCGCCTCAAAAGTTTGTTTGCAAAACACACTGTCATCCTGAGCGACCGGACCCGAGTGGAAGGGAAGAAAGTCGAAGGACCTGCTTTTCGGCGCCTTGCGCCTATAGTTGTCCAGGAAATGTCTGCGACTAAGTCTCCAAACAAATCCAAGTGAAGTAACCGCGGATTTCTAAGTCAGCGCTAAGGGATGCTAGCGTCAAGTTAAAGCTACTTCCGAGTTGCCGGTGATACAGGAGTAATGCGAAAACAGTCCTGATTGTTGGGGGGATTAAACCAGTTGCGTACTCAATTTGAAGCGGTTGTGGCGGGTGGCGGAGAGGGACTGCCGACCGATCACTGAAAATCCTGCGCTGAGGGAGTATATATTATCGGATTGCGGAGAGTATGCATGCCCGACTCATCTTCTTTTCCCATTGATCCGGAGCAGTATCGCGCTCGAGTGGTTCGCTACGTCCGATACCTTTTGAAAGACGCGGGCGAGGCGGAGGACCTGGCGCAGGAGACGTTCATTAGGGCCCATCGCGAACAGGCAACCTTGCGCGACCCGGTGGCGCTGGAGAGCTGGCTCTATCGGATTGCGACGCACCTCTCTATCGATCGACTCCGCCAGCGAGCGAGGACTAGCGCGCGGCATGCGGATTCACCAGTGGAGGAACTTGAACTCGCGGACAAGAAGCAGCCATCTCCTTTCGTCGTGATCCAGCAAGAGGAGATGAGAGAGTGCGTTGACCAGTATGTGGCGGAATTGCCGGACCCAGAGAAAGCGGTTCTGCTGCTGCACGACACGGATGGGCTGACGGCGAACGAGATCGGCGAGATGCTGGACCTTCCGTTGACGACGGTGAAGATGCGTTTGCATCGCGCCCGGAAGCGACTCAGGGCATCTCTGAACGATGGCTGTACGTTCGGGCGCGACGACCGCGGCGTATTCATCTGCGAGCCGAAACCGAGGGGCAAGGGCGAATGAGCCGAAGCGCAGGCCGCAGCGTCGGACTGCACTCCGGAAACCCGCTGGCTGCTTAGCGGCAGCGGACTCTCTGCCCAGGCGAACTGGGAGGGACTTACCGTTCGGAAGCCAGCAGCATGCAGACTCCCGCGACAACCATCGCGATGGGAATCGCTGGCAGGTTAATGCCGAATGCCGCTCCGATGCCGGCGGCGAGAGCGACAACTCCTGCCGCCAGGGCGCATCCGCTTACACGGATCCGATGGAAGTAGCGAGCCGCGCTGAAGGCCAGAATGACGATCCCGACGGCGATCATCCAGCTTCCTTGCGGCAAGCGTCCCGTGGGCATCAACCAAAAGACGCCGACCGTTATGAAGAGCGCTCCCCATCCAAGGTCATCGAGGATCCGCCCGACTGCGTTTGTTGCGGTGGCTCTGTTGTTTGGGATGCAATTTGTTAGTGTCATGACTTTCTCCCACATCGGGTGGGTTCACCCGGCAAGGTGATTGGTTTTCGGTCTGCCCGGCAATGGCAAGGACGAATCCGCAGGCGAGAAGATCGCCGCGAGGCGGGCCTTACCCGTTTGAACAGCAGCCGGGCGCGGGATGAAGGGCAGTCTCGAGGGTCCTCCGGCCCGCCTCAATCGGTTTGTCCATGCGAGAGACAACCTCGGGCCCAACTGCTTTTGCGAAGCAGTCGAGCTTCTGCATGCCGGCAACGATGCGCAGAGTCTTGTCTATGTCTTCGTGAGAGCTTCCCTCGTGGAGCGCGCGCTCAACCATCTTCTCGGCGCAGTTTTCACACCCGCCGACAATGACCATGACAATGGGAATCAAGTCTTGCAGCCTGGTGACCGTGTTCTCTGCGGGTAGTTGATTTTCGCTGGGGTTTGCGAGATTTTGTGGAGTCAGAACCGAGTTCATCTTGTTACCTGTCTTCCGCCGGAGTCTGTCCGACTTCGCCTTTCACAACAAGGACGAACTGGGGCCGGAAATGGATACATGAGGGGGATGGAGCGGGGATAGGTCTGTGGTGATTTGCGGAAATAGGACGCTAATACTGGTCTAAGCCATACCCTGCCAGTGGACAAGCCGCTCACGGCATTTCAAATCAGGAATGCAACTCCCGCTAACAAGAGGAACCTATCAACGGCGGAATGCTGTTTCACGAAAAGCACCGTAACACTCCTTGATTCCGTTCATCCATTGCCGTTCATACTATCAAGGGCATCTTGAGTGGATGGTCGCCTAATCGGAAGTTATCTTCTAGTTAACAGCTTCCCTAGAAAGCTTAAGCGGGAGTATCCTCCGTTTCGTGCAATTCCCCATCCCTCGAATGGGACGCAATTGAGACCCAAGGCCGAAAACGGGACCGGGCAGTCCGACGAACCTGTCTTGCAGATTATTCCCCGTATCCTGCTACCCTGAAGCTGGGCGGGCTCGTGAAATCGACCGGCCCCGTCCGGAAATCCGCCGTACCCCACCCCCCATACCCCCTCATGACCCCCCTCCCTGAGTCTATATTATGGATATAACTCCATTATATTCATTAACTTGCTCTTCTAGTTCGTTTGCTTTTCAGTCGCCGAAGAGGGCGGATTTTGCCTCTTTTTTGGCCCAAAAACCGCTCTTTTTTAGCCTTTTCAGCCCGTTTAAGCGCCGGATTCGAGGCCGCTTCTGCCGCACCAAGCTCTGTTGTATACTGGTTGAAGCCTCAAGAGGGCAGGGGAAGTCCTGTCTCACGGGCGACGCGCCGGAGCTGTTGAAAGTCGATCTAGCTCACTCCGGCGGACAAAGAGAAGAAAATGCCCAAGTTGAAGACCCATACGGGCGCGAAGAAGCGCTTCAGCAAGACTGGCACCGGCAAAATCAAGCGGGGCCAGACGAAGACGCGTCACATCCTTACTTCGAAGTCGCCTAAAGTGAAGCGCAAGCTGGGCCGTACCCTGCTGGTTTCCGATGGCGACTACAAGAAGGTAGCGCGCATGATTCCTTACGCCTGATCGCTGTGCCGCCCCTGACGGGACGGCGCTTCAGGGCCCGAAGCAAACGCGTTGCATGGGCCCCCGGCAATCGGAGCAGAAATGCCCCAAAAATTGCCGAGAGATCAAGGCTTGAAACGAGCGAGTGAAGAGGTGTAAAGCCCGGCCCCCAAAAGCCTCGGCCTCCTGCCTCCAGCCGCATCACCGAACGCAAAATGGAGAAGAACCAATGCCCCGCGTAAAACGCAGTACCAAGCGGAACGACCGCCGCAAAAAGATTCTCGACCGAGCAAGCGGTTATTTCCTTACGAAATCCAAGCTCTATCAGGCGGCCCAGGAGGCCGTCGAGCGCGGCCTGAAGTTTGCCTACACCGGCCGCAAGCAGAAGAAGCGCCAGTTCCGCTCGCTGTGGATCGTGCGCATCTCGGCCGCGGCCAAGCTGAACAACATCAGCTATTCGCAGCTCATCAACGGCCTCAAAAAGGGTGGAATCGAGCTCGACCGCAAGATCCTGGCCGACATCGCCGTGAAGGACGCGGCCGGGCTTCACGCGGCTCGTCGAGCAGGCCAAGACCGCGCTGGTCTCTGAGAAGCAGATCCGCAAGCTCCAGGAACAGCAAGCCAAGTAAGCGAAGTTATAGACCGGCTCGGAGTCCTTGTTACGGATTCCGGGCCGGTTTGTCTTTGCCGCAGCTCCGGACCTCCTCGTCCGTTCCCCATGCTGGGATGCGCCGCCCCGCCTGACTCAGGCCAGGAGTTACGATAAAAACAATGACTACAACACTTCTGGAGCATGCGCCGGCGGCCGTTGCCGAGGGATCGGTGCACTCCGCCGACGGAACGCGCATCGTCTTTCGCCGCCTGGGCAGCGGCCCCGCCATTGTCTTTGTGCACGGCAGCGTCTCTACCCACACCGACTGGATGCCCGTAGCCCGCTTGCTGTCGGACCGCTTCACGTGTTTTGCGATGGACCGCCGCGGCCGCTCGAAGAGTGGCGAAGGCATCGGGCCTTATTCCATCGAGCGCGAATACGAAGACATCGAGGCCGTGCTCGCCGCCGCCAAAGCCCACTCCGGTTCCGACGCCTTCCTGGTTGCCCACTCTTATGGAGCCATCTGCGCTCTGGGCTCGGCGATGCGCCATCCGGTGCCGCGGCTGGTCGTCTATGAGCCGCCCTTTCCCGCTGGCGGCCTGATCGCCGGCGAGAATCTTGAGCCATATGCCCGCGCCATTGCCGAGGGCGATCCGGATAGGGCAATGGAACTCGGCTTGGCTGCCTTCCCCAAGATGCCCCCCGAGGCGATTGCCGCTCTCCGCGTCTCGCGCGGTTGGCCGCGGCTGCGCGTCATGGCCAAAAGCTGGATTCGCGAACTTGAGGCGATGGACGCGCAGAATCCGGACCTGACGCGCTTCAGCGCGCTCACTTGCCCGTCGATGCTGCTGGTGGGCAGCGCAAGCCCCGAGCATCCAATGCTGGACGCCGCACAGGCCCTGGTCAAGGTTCTGCCCGGCGTGCGCGTGGAATCGCTGCCGGGGCAGGGCCACAGCGCGATGCGAGATGCGCCGGAGATGGTGGCGCACCTGATTCGCGGTTTTCTGGCTGGGTGATCGGCAGCAAATACCCCGGCCTCGCTATCCACCCGAGGACCGCAGCTTAACGCCGGCCAAACCCGCCGCTCAACCTCAACCTAGGAAATTTTGCCGCCACAATCGGGGTGGCCGCACAGGCAATTGATCTCGCTCCTGTCCCCGATGCCTTCGCAATGGGCGCTGCAATACTTCCCTTTTTCGGGAGCAGGACAGGTGCAGGCAGCATTCGCGCATTTCTTGGGATTGGTCATATTCCTCCTTCGCCGGTCCGCCCCGTACCGTTGCCTTTTTGGGCTCACGAACTACGATGCGGAAACTACGCAAGAGATAGTAGCGCAAACCCATGCGCCCGCACGAGCAAAATCGGCGGGCGCCATCGATGCCGGGCTATTTGCCCGCCGGCGCCCCCAGCGGAGCCGGTTCCTGGTGCATCTTGCCCGAGAAGAACTTGCCTTGGCCGGTCAGCTCAAACGGCTCCCATAGGAGACCATCGGCGGACCCCACTCCGCATCGAAGCACCAGACAACCCAACTGATTCCCCTCGATTCAGGTAATCGGTAATCTCGGCGCCGTATGCGTCATTCTCCGCCTTGGAACCATATTGCGAGCTGTAGCCGATCTCGGTTGCGATGATCGGAAAGCGATCCGCGGCAAAGCCGAAGTCTTCCTCCCACTTCGGCGGCCAGGGCTGTGTCCTATCGATTCACCGCATCTTCCGGCGTCGCGGCTTGTCGATCAAGCGTTGCTGGCCGGATCAGCGATCTTGAAATCTGAGAGTCTCCCGGCCAATCCTGTTTGAATCTCAACCACTTGTGAACACTGTCATTTTTCGCTACAAATCGTATTCCAGGAATAAACCCAACCTACCCTGTTGATAGAACAGCATTTAACGTCAGATCCATCGCACCATAAAGAAGAGGGGTAACCAAAGATAAGCTAGATGCCGATATCTTGTGTTAAGTATCGGTCTGGAACGCAGTTGAGTCTCCAGCAAGGTGCGCGGACGTGGAAGGCCAGTCAAGAATATGTGGGGGAAAGCAAACCGTCACGCTGGCAAAAAAGATTGGCTGCGCGCCTCAGCGCGGTACTCTCTCGCGATTCTCCTGCTCTGTCCATCTTTCGCTCTCTGCTCAGGCTGGCGACTCCTCCCCTCGCCTTCCAGTCCTACGCACCATTCATGAACTTTTCGCGCTGAGTTACGCCGAAGCCAGAAAAGCATATCCGATTGACATTGAACTCACCGTTACTTACTCCGATCCGGCCTGGGGTCTTCTGTTCGTGTTGGATCCAACGGGAATCACTTTCATCGACGTTCACGGCTCAAACATCGTCTATCCCTTGGGCACCAGGATTCGTGTGCGAGGTGTATCGGATGCCGACCAGATCGGAAACAAGATCGCTCATCCGGAGATCATCGTTTTGGGTCCTGGTACGCTCCCCAAACCGGAACAAAAGAGTGTCGCCGAACTCGACTCCGGAGCGTACGACTCTCATCGGGTGGTCACCGAAGGCGTGCTGCACCCGTGCGACCGCGATTGGAACCGGGTCTGCTTTCGCCTTTACGATGGAAAGAAACTGGTCTGGCTGATGTCGCCCGAGCAGGAAAGCCCGCTTGCGCGGAGCCTTATCGGCGCGGTGGTATCGGCGACGGGCGTCGCTGGCCGCCACGAAGACAATGACCACAAACGCGTGGCAGAGCAACTGTTTGTCAACACCCTGAAAGATATCAAGGTTCAATCGCCCGCCGCACCGGTTTCGTTCTCCTCGCCGCCTACTTCAATTCAAGACCTTCACCCCTCCGACGCCGACCAGCGCTTTGTGCCCCAGACTCATCTTCGCGGCACGGTGACCTGGCAGTCTCCGGGACTCTTCAGCCTTCAGGACAACACAGGCACGCTGTTCGTGGGGACCGCGCAACTGGTTGCAGTCCATTCCGGAAGCACTGTTGACGCAGTGGGGTTCCTGAGTCATGGCCCATTTGGCCTGCAGTTGTCTGACTCCAACGTGAACTTGGCCGCGATCCAGTCGAGCGTCAACTCCATCGCGCCGCTTCAGTTGACTGCCGCGGAGGTCATCAAGCATTCCTTCAATGGAAAGCGCGTCCGCCTGAAGGCGCATCTGATCGGCCAGAGCGCCACTGCAACAGAGTTTGTCTATGAACTCGAGGAAGGCACACAGCACTTCAGCGCCGTTCTGCGGCGAAACGATGCCACGAGCGAGATCGTCGGCCTCTCTCGCGATTCCATTCTTGAGGTAACCGGAGTCGCGCTGATCCAGAACGGAAGCGCGGAGTTGCCCGGCGCGTTGCTGATTCTGATCGAGTCTCCGAAAGACATCGTTGTGCGCGGGGGCATCGGCTGGCTGACCCTCAGGCGCGGACTCACCATCCTCGGGGTGATTGCCCTATGCGTCGCCGTACCGCTGATCTGGGTAACTCTGCTCAGACGGACTGTGCGCCAGCAGACTGGGATCATTCGCGCGCGCCTTGAGAGTGAGATGCGCCTGGAGACCAAGTACAGCCGTCTCGTCGAACGCAATCTGGCCGGCGTTTTCAGTTGGCGGCCCGACGGCACGATCGTCGATTGCAACCTGGCCTTCGCTCGAATGCTTGGCTTCGAGTCGCGCGAACAGTTGATCGGACGCTCTTTTTGGGATTTCCAGACCGACCCCGATCACCGGAAATATCTGTCCGCAGATCTTGATCAAGAGGAAGCGTTGAGCAATCGGGGGACAAGCCTCCGCCGCGACGATGGCGCCACCGTTCACCTGCTCAAGAACATCACGCCAGTCCGCACCGGCGAAGGCATGCTCTATGAGACCACCGCCATCGACATAACCCAGCTCAAGCAGAGCCGCGCAGAGCTGCAGCGAGCCAGGGACGTGGCCGTCTTCGAGTCCCTCAACGATCCTCTTACCGGGCTGCCCAATCGCAAGCTCCTCTCGCACACGCTCGCGGCCCGCCTCGTTGAGGCGCAAGAAGAAAGCAGCATGATCGCGCTGCTTTATATGGACCTGGATGGATTCAAGCTGGTCAACGACAGCCTCGGCCACGCCGTGGGCGACGCGCTGCTGGTGCAGGTTGCCGTTCGCCTGCGGTCGTGGATGCGCGAGGGAGATATGCTCGCCCGCCTGAGCGGCGATGAGTTCATGGTGATCATGAACAGAATTCATGCCAGGGAAGAGGCGGTCATGCTGGCGGAAAATCTGCTGGAAGAGATTTCAAGCTCCTTCGAGGTCAGAGGCCACATGCTATCCATCGGCGCAAGCATCGGCATCAGCGTCTTCCCCGAGGATGCGACCGACGCCGAAGAGCTGATTCAGCAGGCCGACAGCGCCATGTACGTCGGCAAGCGCGAAGGCAAGAATCATGTCACATGCTTCACTCCCGAGATCGGTTCCGAGGTGCATGAACGCCTGACCCTGGAGCACCTGTTGCGAGGCGCCGTCGCGCGGAATGAGATTTCGGTGCACTATCAGCCGGAGTTTGAATTGGCTGGAAACCGCCTCACTCGTTTTGAAGCGCTGGCCCGCTGGACTCACCCCACTCTCGGCCAGATTCCTCCGCTCAAGTTCATCCCCATTGCCGAAGAGAGCGGAATGATCTGGGCTCTGGGCGCTTACATCATGGAGCAGGCCTGTATCGAGGCGGTCCGTTGGCAAAAGCTGATGCCCAACCCCGTCCAGGTCGCCGTCAATGCCTCCAGCTTCCAGTTTCGCCGCAAGGGATTCGTCGAGGAGGTCAGCGCAATCCTCGCGCGCACCGGGCTTCGGCCTGAACTGTTGCAGATCGAAGTTACCGAATCGGTGATGCTGGGAGGGGAGAGGCAAGCCGCCGAGACCATCGACCGTTTCCGCGAGATGGGCATCAGCATGGCCATCGACGACTTCGGCACCGGCTACTCCAATCTGAGCTATCTGCCCACGCTGGCCTTTGACGTTCTCAAGATCGACAGATCTTTTGTGAGCAATCTCGAAACGCAACCGGAGACTGAATCCGTGATTCGCACGCTCATCGCGCTGGCCCACAACCTCGGCATGCAGGTGATCGTCGAAGGCGTCGAGACACAGGAGCAATTGGCGATCATCAAGACTCTCGGAGCGAATGAGGTCCAGGGATACCTGACCGGGCGTCCCACGGCAAATCCAGCGGAGCACATGCTTCTTCCCGCATCCCTTTAGACCTCAACTCCGGAATCCCGCGGCCCCCTCGTTCATCTGAGAGAATAAGGATAGTGCGTCGAGCGCTCCAGTTCGTCTTCCGGCTGTCAGCCATGCCGGTTTTTGTCTCCATCGTGATCTTTGCGGCCACGGCGGCGCGCCTCTCTGCCCAGGCGCCCAACCCCACCTCCGCCGCCAATCCTTTTTTCGGCAGCGTCACCGCCCGCCCGGCCACCGATGAGGCTCTCAAGCTCTCTCTCGATGACGCCATTGCTCTCGGCCTCAAAAACAACCTGGGCCTCAAGGAAGCCGAAGACGAGCGAAAAGTCGATCCAGGGCCAAAAGAAACAGGCCTTGCAGGAGTTCCTTCCCACCATCACGCTCACCGCCGATCGCGGCGTCCACCAGCACAATCTGGCCGCGCTGGGTTTCGGCCCCGGAGTCATCCAGATGTTTGCCCCGCTCTTTCCCGGCGGGGTCATGCCTCCTGGGCTCTCGTTCATCACCCGCGACGATCTGACCGAGGGACAGCTTCACTTCCATCAGACGCTCTTTTCCGGCCCGGTCATCGCCGCATGGAAGGGCGCGGGCGCCGCCGAACGCGCCGCCCACTTTGCCAAAATGTCGGCCCGCGGCGAGGTCGTCCAGCAGGTGGCCTCCGCCTATCTGCACGCCATCGCCGCCTCGAGCGAAGTGGACAACGCCAAGGCCCTCGAAGCGGCGGACCAGGTGCTGCTCGACCACGCCCACGCCGCGCATGAGGCCGGCACCGCCGCCAATCTCGACGAACTCCGCGCCCGCGTCCAGCTTCAGGCCCAGCAGCAGGCCCTCATCGCCGCCCAGAACACCCTCGAGAAGAACCTCATCCTGCTCAAGCGCGAAATCGGCGTCGACCCCGGCCAGAAGATCGTCCTCACCGACCCCGCCCCCTACAGCGAACTGGCCGTCGCAGACTCCCGAAGAACTCCGCGCCATCGCCTACAAGAACCGCCAGGACTACCAGAACCTCCAGAACCAGGTCGTCGAATTCAAGGCCGTTCACACCGCCTATCGCAGCCAGCGACTGCCCACTCTCAGCTTCAACAGCTACTACGGCGTCAGCCAGGTCGGCGGAGCAGGCGCGCACGGCAACTTCGCCGCCATCGGCACGCTGAGCGTCCCGCTCTTCCGCGAGGCCAGCCTGCGCGGCGACGAGGACGCCGCCCAGGCCAATCTCGACGCCGTCAACGCCCAGCTCGACGACCTGCGCGTCCACATCGACCAGCAGGTCCGCTCGGCTCTGCTCGACGTGACGGCCTCGGCAAAGCTCGTCGAAGTCGCCCGCTCCAATGTCGATCTCGCCACCCGCGCACTCGGCGACGAAACCGACCGCGTCAACGCCGGCGTCGACGACAACCTGCCCCTGGTCACCGCCCAGGCCACGCTGGCCGCCGCGCAATCCAACCTCGTCGAAAGCCTCTACCAGTACAACCTCTCCAAGCTCGCCCTGGCCCGCGCCACCGGCGTCCTCGAAACGCAATACCGCGAGTATCTGGGGCGCTAGGCCGGAAGCGTTCAAAAAAGACCTCCGGCTCATCGGCAAATCTCTCTTCACCTCTCGCTCGCCGTTTCTGTGGCGTAACCTATAGAAACCGAGGAGAACCGTTCGCGTGGGCAAGCGTCTTCTGATCAAGTACTACGTGGAGCCGGACCCGGCGGCGCTGGCTCGCCGCGCCGTCGCAGTATCTTGTCGAAATGGCCTCGGAAGCCGTCGAGGCCCAGGGCCGCGCGCGCATCGCCATCAGCGGCGGATCCACTCCCAAGGCCGCCTTTCGAACTGCTCGCCGACCCCAACCAGCCCTGGCGCACGCGCATGCCGTGGGACGAGCTCGACCTCTTTTGGGTCGACGAGCGCTGCGTTCCGCCCGATCACGCCGACAGCAACTACCGCATGACCCGCGAGGCCCTGCTCGACCACGTGCCGCTGCAGCCCCGAGCAGATCCACCGCATGGAGGGCGAGCTCGACCCCGAAGCCGCCGCCGCCCGCTACGAGTCGGAACTGCGCACCAGCTTCCGCCTGGAAGGCGCCGAAAGCCCGCGCTTCGACCTGATGGCCCTCGGCATGGGCGACGACGGCCACACCGCCTCGCTCTTCCCCCACACCGAGGCGCTCCACGAGATGAGCCGCCTCGTCGCTGCCAACCATGTGCCGCAGAAAGACACCTGGCGCATCACCCTCACCTGGCCGGTCATCAACCACGCCAGCTCGGTCTTCTTCCTCATCGCCGGCGCCGACAAGGCCGCCGTTTTGAACGAGGTTTTCACCGGACCGCGCGATCCCGAACGCCTGCCCAGCCAACTGATTTGGCCCGCAAGCGGTATACTTACTCTGCTTCTGGATAAGGCCGCAGCCGCGCTTTTACCCCCGGCAAACGAGGAGGGCTGCGGAGTTTTGGAGAGGGAAAGATGATTCTGGCGGGCGATGTAGGCGGCACCAAGGTTCACCTGGCGCTGTACGACTTTATCAATGGAAAGCTTGAATACTCCCGCGACGAGCAATTTCCGGCCAAGGAATACTCCGGCCTCGAAGAGATCGTGAAAGAGTTTCTCGGCGCCGACAAGGTCACCGCGGCCTGCTTTGGCGTGCCCGGCCCGGTGCGCGACGGCCGCCTGCGCCTCACCAACCTGCCCTGGACCCTGGACAGCCGCGAGCTCGCCGCCCACCTCGGCATCACTCACGTCTTCCTGATCAACGATCTTGAGGCCAACGGCTACGGCATCGCCGAGCTCGCCCCCGACCAGATCTACACCCTCAGCGAGGGCGACGCCAGCCAGATCGGCAACCGCGCGCTGATCGCCGCCGGCACCGGCCTGGGCGAGGCGCTTCCTGATCTGGAACGGCCGCACCCACACGCCCTATCCCTCCGAAGGCGGCCACGCCGACTACGCGCCCCGCAACGAAGACGAGATCGACCTGCTGCGCTTTCTCAAGCAGAAGTACAACGGCCGCATCAGCTTTGAGCGCGTGGTCAGCGGCATGGGCCTCACCAACATCTACGAGTTCCTGCGCGAAGTGCGCGGCATGGAAGAGCCGGCCTGGCTGGCCGAGCGCATCGCCGCAGCCGACGACCCCAACGCCGTGATCACCGAGCTGGCGCTGGCCGCCAAGAGCGAGATCTGCGAGAAGGCGCTCGACATGTTCGTCTCCGCCTATGGCGCCGAGGCCGGCAACCTGGCCCTCAAGATGCTCTCGGTCGGCGGCCTCTACATTGGCGGCGGCATCGCGCCGCGCATCCTTGAAAAGCTGAAGGACGGCACCTTCATGAAGGCCTTCACCGACAAGGGCCGCCTGAGCCAGTTGCTCATCAACATGCCGGTGCGCGTGATCCTCGAGAGCCGCGCCGCGCTGCTGGGCGCAGCCGCCTATGCCGAAGCCCGCGCCGCCGAGCTCAGCGGAATCTCGCCCCGCGCCGCCTCGGTGAAGTTCTAACAAACAAATCCAGCACAACCAAGAGGGCCAGCCGATTCCGGCTGGCCCTTTTTGCGTGGTCTCACCGACGTTGGGGCCTATACTCTATCTCCAAGAGCCTGCCGATGCCAAACATCAATCTGAAGACCGCCGTTTCAAAGATCTACCAAATCGTCGACCAGCGGCGCAGACGCAAACTCCGGTCACCTTTCTTCTTCATTGCTGGTGCGGGCGTCTCGAATCCTCCGATTCCACTTGCATCAGAGATTGAGGAGCATTGCAGGTCGGAGGCCAAGAGCTATGACGATTCAAACCCTCCAGAGTTGAAGACCACGATGGACTCCTATTCCCATTGGATGGGCAAGGCCTATCCATCCCCTGAAGAACTTCAAACATACCTGCGCGGCTTGATGGAAAACAAGCCCATCTCAAAGGCCAATCTCCGCCTAGCACATCTCTTGATCGACCGAGGACTTGCGGGCACGGTCTTCACACCGAACTTTGACGATATGCTGCCCAAGGCGCTTGAACTCTTTGGCGTGCGCCCCCTCGTCTGCGATCATCCCCTAACTGTTGGCCGCATCAGAATCGAATCGGACGATATTCAGATCGTCCATGTGCACGGCTCCTATTGGTTCTACGACTGCTGCAACCTCCGACATGAAATCTCCGCGCGCTCAGAATACGGAGGCCCCGTGTCCGTACTGCTGGACCAGTCGCTCCGTGACCACTCTCCCATCGTTGTCGGATACAGCGGCTGGGAGGGCGACATCTTGATGTCTGCGCTGCAACGCCGCCTCTCAGCCGGAAAACTGGGTAACCCCGCCTTCTGGTTCTGCTACAAGCGAGAATCCCTGGATACTCTTCCCGCATGGCTGACGGAATCCAGCGACGTCTATATTGTCCTCCCCGACGACCCCGTTCCTGCCGTCGCAAGCTCCGCTGCCGCAGATCACTCTGAGCCAAAAAGCCAAGCTCTCCCGCGCCTCGGCAGCAAGGTCGGGATCGGCGATTCTTCCACCGAGGAAAAAGCACCCACGCTTCCTGCCGACCGGGTTCTTGATGCTCTGGTGCGCAGATTTGAACCCCCTACCCCGCCGCTTACGCAAAACCCGCTGAGCTTTTACGCGGACCACCTGAAGCGCCTTCTCGGACCGAGCGACCCGGAAGGGGAACTGGATACCTATTACAGCTTTCACAAAGTGATCGCCCGGGTCGAGCTGGCAAGGGATTCCGAGGCAGCCGAGCAGCCCGATCTGCTAAGAGGATTCCGCGACGCTATGAGCAAGGCTGACTATCGAGGTGCGATCAAGTCGGCATATGAAATAGTTCTCGATAGGCTATCGCCGGAAGAGCAGACTGAACTTGTCTTCGCTTTAAAGGATGCATCTCTCGGGCTGAAAGACAACTCGGTTGACGAAATGGCAGGCTACGACCTCATTGTAAAGACGGCGGATATCACTCCATCTGCCGGTTCAGCCGATCCGCGCCTGCGAGAGCTGGTAGCCAGAGCGCTGCTCATGAAAGGGTTCACGCTCGCGATTCTGGATCGATTTGAAGAAGCGATTGCCCTCTACGACGAGGTGGTGCGCCGTTTCGCGGATGCAAAGGAACCTTTCTTCCGGGAGCGGGTCGCCAATGCCCTCTCCGGCAAAGGTAATGCGCTCCGTGTACTCGGCAGAAACGAAGAAGCAATTGCAATCTATGACAGCGTTGTGAGTCGCTTCGCGGACGCGAAAGAGCCTGCTCTCCGGGAAGAAGTCGCCAAGGCCCTCGTCAAGAAAGGCTTCGTACTCGGGACTCTCCACAGGAGCGACGAAGCAATTGCCGTCTACAGCGACGTTGCTGGCCTCCTCGCGGACGCGAAGGAGCCAGCCCTCCGGGAGCAAGCCGCCAGGGCTCTCGTCCAGAAAGGCATTGCGCTCGGAACTCTCGACAGAAGCGATGAAGCGATTTCCGTTTATGACGACGTTGTGAGCAGATTTGCAGAGGCGAAGGAACCAGCCTTCCGGCAGCAGGTCTCCATGGCGCTTGTCAACAAAGGTGTTGCCCTCGGGACTCTCGGAAGAAGCGAAGAAGAGATTGCCGTCTATGATGACGTTGTGAACCGCTTCACAGAAGCGAAGGAACCGGCCCTCCGAGCGCTGGTAGCGATGGCGATCCTCTTTAGGGGAATGACCCATGAGTCCTGCGGCAAAAAGGAAATCGCGCTCACGAACTATGAAGAAATCGTTGACCGATTTCGCAAGGATAAGGAGCCCGAAATTGATGAGCTCGTAAACCAAGCGCGAAACAGACTAGACAACTTGCGCAACGAGGGCGAAACGCCGGCATAATTTCCTGTCCAGTGCTCTCTGTTCGGCCCCGAATGCCTCTACGATTCCCCTCTGTTCGTTGCATATAATTCCGCTCCCTCGGCGCACAATAAAAGTGGTCAGTAGAGCGGGGTTTGGCTGACCACTGGTCCTTGTTCCCTGACCCCCTTTCCTACCCCCCACCCCCTCCCCCCGGTTGGAGGCTTGATTTCGTATCCATGGTCGGACATAACTAACGCTCAATCAATAATATGCGGTTTTTACCCATGAGCTGACTGGTAAACACAAAGGCAGATTTTGCTCCATTTTTGGCCGAAAATACGATCTTTTTGAGCTTTTTCAGCCCGATTATGACCGTTCTCCATCCAGATCCGAAGCAGTAGTCTCCGGCGGCCGGTCGCGCCGCTATACTCGATCTGAATGTCCGCCGACCGCAGAGTTGATGCTTCCTCGCCAACGCCCAAAGGCGTTTTGCTGATCAGGCTCTGCAACTGGGTCGGCGAGGCTGTGCTCTCGCTGCCAGCCCTGCGCCGTCTGGCGGCCTCCGGCTACGATCTGCATCTCTATGGCAAGGCCTGGGCGCCGGCGCTCTTCGAGGGCACGGGCTGGCCCACAAGCGTGCGCTCTGCCAGCTTGAATGCCACGACAGAGCGGCTTCGCAGCCTGCGCCGTACGTTCGACAATGTTGCGCCGCCACCTGCGCTCTTGATGACCAACTCCTTCTCCTCTGCACTGGAGGCGCGGCTGGGGGGCTTTTCGCCCTCGGGCTATGCACGCGAGGGCCGCAGCTTGCTTCTTCGCCACGCATACCGCCAGCCCAGCTTCGCCCATGCGGCACATTCTTACTGGCACCTTGCAGGTTGCTTCCTCGGCGTGGATGAGCCCTTTCCCGCAACATTGGAATGGACTCCGAGCGAAGCACAGCGCGCGCAAGCGCAGACGCTGCTGGCTCAACACGGGCTCGCGCCAGGATCTTTCGTGGTGCTTTGTCCATTCTCGGGACCCGACGACCGCGAAAACCTCAAGGTCTGGCCGGGATTCAAGGAACTCGCGGTCGAACTGCAATCGGCAGGCATGACGATCGTCCTCTGTCCCGGCCCAGGCGAGGAGGTAGCCGCAGCGGAGTTGTCTTCAACCGCCGTCTGTCTGCCGGACGTCGACCTCGGCGTCTATGGTGCGCTCTTCGAGCTTGCACGCAGCGTCGTCGCCAATGACACAGGCCCAGGCCATCTGGCGGCCGCAGCCGGAGCCCGCCTCATCAGCATCTATGGACCTCACTCAATCGCAGCGTGGACACCGATCGGGGCCAACGTGCGGCTCTTCCACGATGCGTCGAGTTGGCCAACGGTGGAGAGTGTCGCAGCGGCGGCGCTCGGCTAGCTATTTCTTAGCACGCTTATAGAATGGCGCCGGCACCTGCTTCGCACGCACGCGATTGGCGCGGACACTGCACCAGCAGATCGGTCGCCGCTGGCAGCCACAGCCGCAGGCACCAATGCAAAGGCAATGTTCGTTTTCAGAAAAGGCGCGGGCGAGCCGGAGGTGACGACGCCGATCTCGTTGCCGTCGAGATCCAGCACCGGGTAGCCGTCGCGCGCGATGCCGCGCTCCACCATCTCCAGCGCCAAGACCTGCGCTTCGGCCCGCCCGCGGCCTGCACAGCCAGCAGAGCATCGCGGCCAATGAACTCGCCTTTGTCGAGCTTGAGCCAGCGATCGAGGCCGGCCTCGAAGACGTTGATCGAGTCGGAGATCTCGTGGCCGTAGAGCTGCATGCCGGCCTCGAGACGCAGCGTGTTGCGCGCACCCAGCCCGCAGGGACGAATCCCGAACTCCGCACCCGCCTCCAGCAGCGCATTCCATACCTTCTACCTCGTCGCCACGTCAGACGGGATGTAGACCTCGAAGCCGTCTTCGCCGCGTGTAGCCGCTGCGCGCAATCAGCACATTGGCCACGCCGGCCACCTCCCCCATGTGAACCAGTAGTTCCTGATCGCCGCCAGATCGACCTTCGTCAGCTTTTGCAGGGTTTCAAGAGCACGCGGCCCCTGCACGGCAGCTGCGAGTAGTAGCTCGAATAGTCGCTGATATGAATGCCGGGCCAGCCGCCGACTTGACTGCGAATCCACGCATAGTCCTTCTCTGTGGTGCCCGCGTTGACCACCAGCAGGTAGTCGTTCTCGCTGAGCCGGTGGACCAGAATGTCGTCTACGTACGTTCCCTCCGGGGTCAGCAGCGCGGAGTAGTGGGCCTGGCCGTCCTTGAGGCGCGAGGCATCGTTCATGGTGATGTGCTGCACGGCGGCCAGCGCGCCCGGCCCGCGAAACTGGATCTCGCCCATGTGGCTCACGTCGAAGAGGCCCACGCCGGTGCGCACCGCGATGTGCTCGGCGATGAGCCCGCCGCCGGCCGGGTACTCGACCGGCATATCCCAGCCGCCGAAGTCCACCATCTTGGCCTTGAGGGCGCGGTGGGTGGCGTTTAAGGCGGTCTTTTTTAGTGGGATAGCGGTGGACGGGTCGAGGCTGGGCTGGGAGGGCGGTTGCATTGGGTCTTCCTTTCCTTGCTCTTTTCACGATAGGGATTGATCCACAGTAGGGTCAAACGCTCCGCTCGGACAAGGCTTCGACTTACCGCCTTCGCGCCCGCCAAAAGGAGCTGACGCTCAGGTAGAGAAAAACTGCTATGACTCCGGCGGTCACGAGGAAGAGACGATGATCGGGGCCGTGCTCCCAACTGGCTCGGACGCGCCAGAGCGTGGGGGCGAAGACCACGACCGGCAAGAGGAAGAAAACCCCTGTCACCTCAAGCCAGAGTATGCCGCCCACCCGGCCAAAGGGGCGCAGAAAGCCGCCCACGCCGCGGACGACACTCCCGGTAGCCCGGCCGGCGGTGTGGCCCTCTGCTTTCAAGCCGGTCCCCGCGCCGTCTAACGTATTAGCAGCAGGCGCTTTGACAGCCTGGCCGCTCGCCGCGATGCGCTGACCGGCGATGCGGCCGGCAACCCGAAGCCCGATTCCCAGCGCCCGCCCGATACTTTGAGGTTTCATTTCGATATGATGGTAGCAGCGCTGGTGACCGGATCGAAGTTTTTCCGGTTTGTTTGCTGTTCGCAGTTGCCACAGAATGCCGATAGAAGTATGGTAGAAAAATCCCAAGCCGCCCCCCGCGCCTGGTTCCTCGCGCTGGCCGCAGCCCCTGGAGGTACCAGTGACATCCCGACTGCGCGAACTCATTCAGCAACTGGGCGAGGCCATTCATGAGTCGGTCATCGAGAGCGATCAGATTGCCGGCGTGGTTCAGGACATCCGCCAGCACGGCTTCGATGTGCTGTTGATGCTTGAAGCAACGATTGGCCTCAACGACCTGACCAAAGAGGAAGAAGAGGTCGAGGTGGCCGCCGGATTGAGCGCCGATGAGCCCTTTACTCAGAGCGATCTGAGCTTTCTGCGCTCGCTGCGCATCTCCGTGGCTGGCGAGAAGGAAGACGGAGCCGGATTCGGCGACAGGTAGAATTAGGCCGAAAATCTCAGGAAATTGGCCAAAAAGCGGCCGTTTTAGTGTGTCTGTGAGTCGTTTTTAGGCTCATCTTTCATTGATCATTCTAAATATATCAATGACTTACATACAATTTTAGGCGAATATAGAGTGAACCGGACCCCGGGGGGGGGGTGGGGGTAGCTATCCGGGGGTATAGACCGGTCGGATGGCCGACAGATTGAACCGGGCACGTAGCTGACAGATTCATCACGCTCTCCTGACTGCTTCGATTGTGCTCCTGAAGCGAATAATGATCTGCAAAAGCTTACCGGCGGCTTGGAGCTTTCGGATTCGCTCGGCGCTTATTGTTTAGGCGGACGTGTTTGGAGCGTACTCGATATTTGGTGCTTGGCTGCGAAGCAATCGGAAATGGATAGCGAACGCTGGGCGACCTCGCAGGAATGATATTTCAGGGTCGATTTTTTGGGTTATCCCCGGTCCCCAAATGCTAGGGATGCCGGGCATCTTTACATGTGGTTGCTACAGAATCCCTAGACTGGGGCCACCCGGCGCAGCGGAGGCGGGCACTGTATTGCGGGTACCGGGTCTGATCCTGAGAATGGTCATTAACCTCCCGCACTCAAAGTTATTCCGCAAACGCCTTGAGCTCAATTAGCCGCAGCTTGGCGGGCGCCGCAGGACCCTGCAAGCTCACGCGTAGACGCGGAACACTGTGCGGGCGCGAAGGTGACGCGGTTGCGGCCGTTGGCCTGCGGCGCAGCCGGGTCGCGTTGTTGACTGGCGAACTCGTGCCAACTGCCAGCGGTTTTACATTCGAGCGTGTAGCTTGCCGGCGGCAGGTAATCCTTGCCGTCGGTGAAGAAGTAAAGCTCGACTGCGCCGACCTTCTCGCTGCGGCCGAAATCGACAGCAAACCAGCTGGGCTTGCCTGCCTCGGGCGACCAGCCATTGGGGTTTTCTGGGAAGAACCAGAGACGGCCATCGATCGCCTCGGCAGGCGAGCCGGGCGCAACGGTTGAGGATGCGGAGGGCTGCGGTCCATGCGGCTCGCCGATATTGACCGCCAGATCGTAAACGGCCGTGGCAGGCCTGGCAGCCTGCTTCGGTTTCGGCAGTGCAATCGTCAAATCGCCGAGAGGCGCAGGGCCTGCGGCGCGCTGGCCATCAACAAAAACGGAAAGCCCTCTTCCGACTCCAAAACGCGTGCCGTCCGCGTCATAGACGATACCCACGTTGTGTCCGTGATAGACAAGGCGATCGAGCGCAAAATAGCGAATCGAAGAGTTAGCCGGAATCAGCGGCTTGAGGACCAGGTTGTCATTGAGGCTGGGGCGGATACCGATCAGTCCATTGAGAACCAGATCGTTAAATGTCGAGTGATTATAGTGGTGCGAACGCGGCAGTCCAACGATAGGCGCGCCTGTGTCGGGGTTGTAGTCCTCCTGTAGATCGGGATGCCCATCGGCGGCAAGATGCTGTTGCGCGTACTGACGCAGAAGCTGCAGATAATCACTTGGCGTTGCGACCGATTGCTTGTAGTCGTCGATCAGATTGGCCATTCCTGTGAGCGTCTGCGAATTCTGAAAGGGCCATGAGGGGCCGTTCCACTGGCATTCGGGCAGGCCTGTCGGCCCGTCGTAGCGATACTGCACCATGTAGCGCGGATAGCTGGGCTCGACAGTGCGCAAGCCGTGCGGACCCGCGAGTTCTTTTGCGTCAAGCGCATGACGCCATGCCGCGGCGTATTGTGGCGCGTCAACCGGAGGAAGCTCATACAGCCACGGCGTAAAGCCGACCAGCTCGCGACCGCGTATGAACTCGCCTTCCTTGACGTATTTGGTGGTGCGCTGATGGCGGTCTGTGAAGTGCTGCATCGACGGATTCCAAAGCTGCTCAAGAACTGCCTTGCGCACCGCGTCTGCGCGGCGGCGATATTCATCGGCGACGTCCTTGCGGCCTTTGAGTTCAGCGAAGCGCGCGATGGCCAGCGCATTGGCGTATTGGTATGCGTTGATCGAGGGACGAAAGGCGTAGCCCTGGAAAAAGCCGTTTTCGTTTGGGTCCTTGCTGGGCGTGTCGACGAAGCCCGCGCCGGTGGCATCGATGGAGCTGATGGTGTACTCGGTGGCGTCGTCGATCGGCTGTATCCAGTAGAGATTTCGAGCGCGGTCGAAGTGATCGTCCCAGCCGTTGTATACGTACATCATCGCGGAGAGATTGCGCAGGGCTGGGGCCGTATCGCCAGTGACTTTGACGGCCTCCAGCGTTGCCGCTGCAACGGCTTCTGAGAAATGACGGTCGTTGCCGTAGCCGGTGTAAAGATGCTCGACAAGCGAGTTGACGACTGCGGGCGAGCGCAGCCAGCGGCCCTCCAGCAGATGAAAGGGTGAACTGTCGTTCAGATCGGTGTACGGTTGCCGACCCCAGGGAACGTTGTCGAGGAACTCGGTGACCATCACGCCCTGCGAACCGATCTCGCGCAGATGCGAGCGATAAACCTGCCAGCGATAGTAATAAACCTTCTCGATCAGCGGATCGTCGATGACAAGGAACGGGATGTTATCCACGTACCAGGGCGCGTCGGCGCCATAGTGCTCGACGGCGATGCTCGCGATCTTCGGTGCGGCTGTTGCAGGCAGGGCGCTTGCAGGCGCGCGTTGCGCAATGGCTCGTAGGCTGATTAACGGCAATAGAAGAAGAAACAGCGCCGTGAAGCGACAAGGTGCAAATCTACGAGTCTCCCTGATCATGTTCGAGATATATCATGTTTTGCGAGTGACCAAAATGCCTGGGCAAAAGAGCGGAACAATAACTCAAAAGATGTACCAGTCCAGATTTCCATTGAATTGCCGAGAGTGCCCCCCGGTCCCTCTTGGGGACCGAAGAGACTCCGGACCTCAACAAGCAAGAAGAAGTCCACGGTCTGGCAGGATCGGCCCCGAAAAACTACCATATCGACAGCTTTATAAATTTCCTACCCTAGAATCACCCCAGCGTGCCAAGACCGCTCGCCGGGGACCCCGAAGCCGCAAAAACAAAGACGCGGCGGCAATGACTCGGCTACAGTACAGAAGGCAAAAGCGGGTCCACTTCGACTGCGCTCAGTGCAGGCTTTCGACTCCCTTCCCCTTCGCAAGGCTCAGGGTCTGGTCGCTCAGGATGACAGTGCCTGGGTGATGAGCGTAGACCAGCCCGACTCGTCAGACCTGCATGACTTCGGCTTCTTTTTTGTGGGAGAGCTCTTCCATGCGGCGGATCTCTTCGTCGGTCATCTTCTGGACTTCTTCGAGAGCGCGCTTCTCTTCGTCTTCGCTGATCTTCTTGTCTTTGGCTAGCTTCTTGAGGGCGTCGTTGCCGTCGCGGCGGACGTTGCGGACCGCGGTGCGGTGCTCTTCGAGGACCTTGTTGAGGTGCTTGCAGACATCGCGGCGGCGCTCCTCGGTCATGGGCGGGACGGGGATGCGCAGGACCTTGCCGTCGGAGATGGGGTTGAAGCCGAGATCGGAGGCGCGGATGGCCTTGTCGATTTCCTTGAGGAGGTTGGGGTCCCAGGGCGCGATCAAAATCAGTTGTGGCTCGGGAGATGAGACCTGGCCGACCTGGCTGATCGGGGTTGGAGTGCCGTAGTAGTCGACCTTGACCTGGTCGAGCATGTGGACGCTGGCGCGGCCGGTGCGGGTGGAGGCCAGATTGGCCTGGAAGGTGGCTACTGCGCCGTCCATGCGGTGCCGCAGGTCAGTGCTGAGATCTTTGAGCGCCGGAATGCCGGCCATTAATGAAGCTGCCATCGTTCTCCCTCTTTCGATCCAAACAATATATTAGCGAATCGGGGTGGCGTTAGGGGATTTGGCTTTGCATTGGCGGGGGTAAACCATGGCGGTGCGATGAAACGAAGTGTTTTTGTATCCAAAGCGGCGAGCTGGCCCCGCTGCGCGGGTTGGCAAGTTAGCAAGTTCGCAAAGCGATCGCAGACATAAGCCTCATCGAAGCGCTTGTGGGCCGTGCGGGTTGGCGAGTTCGCTGGAGACCAGGCCGGTGGAGGCGGCCTGTTCGTGGGCGTGGTAGCTGGAGCGGACGAGCGGGCCGGATTCGACGTGGCGGAAGCCCATCTTGAGGGCTTCGGTCTTGAGTTCGGCGAATTCGCGCGGGGTGTAGAGGCGCGCCATGGGCAGATGGTCGCGCGAGGGGCGCAGATATTGGCCGATGGTGAGGATGTCGCAGCCGACGGCGGCGAGGTCGCGGAAGACCTGCGAGAAGTTCGTGCGTCTCTTCGCCGAGGCCGACCATGACGCCGGATTTGGTGAGCCCGGCGGGGTTCAGTTCTTTGGAGTAGCGCAGCAGTTCGAGAGTGCGCTCGTAGCGCGCGCCGGAGCGGACTGACGCGATAGAGGCGCGGGACGGATTCGGTGTTGTGGTTGAGGACTTCGGGGTGCGGCATCGACGACGATCCGGATGGCTTCGCGGTTGCCCTGAAAGTCGGGGATGAGGACTTCGACGCGGCAGCCGGGGGCCTGGCGGCGAATCTCTTCGATGACCAGGGCGAAGGCGCGGGCTCCGCCGAGGAGATCGTCGTCGCGATTGACGCTGGTGATGACGGCGTGTTGCAAGGCCGAGCGCGGCGACTGGCCTCGGCGACGCGGCGGGGCTCGTCGAAATCGATGGGCTCGGGGCGGCCTTTGGGCACGGCGCAGAAGCCGCAGCGGCGGGTGCAGAGGTTGCCGAGCATCATGAAGGTGGCGGTTTTGTGGTGCCAGCATTCGCCGATGTTGGGGCAGTGGGCGCTTTCGCAGACGGTGTGGAGCTGAGAGCGAGCGGGCCAGCCGCTTGAGCTCGTGGTAGTTTTCGCCCACAGGGGCGCGGGCCTTGAGCCATTCGGGCTTGGGGGCCGGGGTCTTGAGGGCGGAGGCAATCTGGACCAGTTCCATCACGGCTTTATTGTAGCGGGGAAGCTGGCCCAGGGATGCGATTGATCGTTGCCGCGGTTAATCGCCGAGGGCATAGAGCTTGCCATCGACGCTGCCAAAGTAGACGACTCCGTCTTGTACGGCTGGCGAGGAGAGGATGGAACCCAGCGAGAAGATCCTGGCGCGAATGCCGACGATCATCTCGTCGAGGGTGTCGCCGGTCCAGACTTTGTCGTCTTTGAGGCCGCCGTCGGGGCCGAGGTAGAGCGATCCGTTGGCGGTGTAGCCCGGTGTGGCAAATGCGCCGGCGTAGGCGTGCTTGTTGAGATCGACGGCGTGCAATTGGCCATCGAAGGCGCCGAAGTAGGCGCGGGAGCCTGCAATTGCCGGAGAGGAGAAGGCAAAGATGTTGGTCGGAAGCCAATAAAGAACTTTGCCGGAGCTGGCATCGAGGGCCTGGAAGCGATGACTGTCGGAGGTGGTGTAGTAGACGACCTCGCCGACGACGGCGGGAGAGGCGATGACCCACGAGCCGTCGTTCGGGACCTTCCATTTAAGTGTGCCGGTGGCGGCATCGACGGCGTAGAAGTTTGCGTCCCGGCATCCGAAGTAGACGGTCCCGTTGGCAACTGCCGCTGAGCCGGGGATTCCTGTCATGAGATGAGTCTTGGGATCGTCGCCGGTTTTGAACTTCCACTTCAACTCGCCGGTTGTGGCGTTTAGTGCGTAGAAATAAGTGTCCCAGCTTCCTGCGTAGAGGACGTTCCGCCAGAGATGGTCGGCGAGCTATGGACCACGTCTCCGGTCTTGAAGCTCCATCGCGATGCGCCGGTCGAGGCATCGACAGCGTAGATATGGCCGTCTCCGCTGCCGAAGTAAACGAGGCCGGCCGCAACCGTGGGAGAGGAGAGGAAAAAGTCCCATGGGTCGGGCATGATCTCAGCGGATGGATGAGCGCCGAGAACTCCGGCTGCGGTGAAACGATGTTCTCCCTGGGTTGCGAACGACCAGCGCTGCTTGCCGGTGGCTGCGTCGACTGCGTAGAGGTTGCCGTCGAGGCTGACAACATAGACGGTGTTTCGATCGACGGCGGGAGAGGAGTTGACGCCGCCGTGCGCGTCGAATCGCCAGCGAAGTTTTCCTGTGGCGGCTTCGACGGCGTAGAGGCCTCCGTCCGCGCTGCCGGCATAAACCACGCCGCCAGCCACTGCGGGCGATGAGACGATTGCGCCGTTGGTCGCGAAGGTCCACTTCAATGAAAGATGAGCAGGCGCCGGGGAGTTGTAGACACCGAGGTGCGATGGGCCGCCGCGAAAGGAAGATTGTGGCGCCTGTGCGAAGGAAACGGCGGAAAAAAGACAGAGGGCGACGAGAACCCCGAATGATTTCATGAAGGCCAATATAGCATTGCGAATCAGAGGGTTGTCCCAAGTGCGCAATCCCCGTAATGGAGGGATCGAAGCATCCCACCCTAGCCGCAAAAACAAAAACGCGGCGAGGGTGGGGCACCCGGACTTTATAGAAACTATAAAAATGCCTCTAGCGGAGTTTTTCGCGGACTTCGATGCGGACCAGATAGAGGAAGAAGACGAGATTGAGCAGACCCTGAATTGCGTAGGGAAAATCGTGGATCGCGGCGAACTTCCAAAAGTAGAGCGCGACAAGCAGGACCATGGCAGCCAGGGTGAGCGCCCAGGCCCAGCGCAACAGCATCAGCAGGCCCAGGGCGGCCGCGATAAAGAGAGCCGAGAAGATCAGCAATGCGGGACCGATCTGTCCGCTGGCTACGCCGACGATGTTGATGCCGGCGAGCATGATCATGTAGAGGCTGATCGCCACGAGGCCGGGGAGTTGTTGCAGAGCTCGCATGCGAGTCAAAGGAACAGGTGGGGTGGGTTCTTCTTTGGCTTCGCGGATGGGCTCGGGATCGGTCATAGCGTGTGCAGGTAGGCGATCAGATCGCTGAGCTGGTCGTCGGTGAGTTGCGTGGCGGGCATCATGCCCCGGCCATGAATGATGTGTAGGTGAGGCGCTCATCGGTGGGCGGCGTGCCGGAGGGCATGGACTTGAGCTTGGTGAGGGCCTGCAAGCCGGGTCCCTTGAGACCTTTGGTGGTGGTGGGATAGTGGCACTTGGCGCAGGCCTGTGATAGACCTGCGCGCCGCGCGCTTCTTCGATGGTCCACAGAGCCTCGGGCTTTGAGGGGGGCAGCGAGCGGCAGCCGGCGAGGGCCGCGGCTAATCCGCCAACGAGGGCGAACGCGGGAGTCAGGACGGCAAGGGAGAAGAGCAGAGAACGAGTGCGCATCTGGGTCTGATGATACAGGGTTACGGCTTTTTTGCGCTTTTTCGAATGCGGCATCGTGGTATCCCACCCTAGCCGCAAAAACAAAGACGATCACCCCACGGACGAAGACCTGTCCGTGGGGACCCCGATGCGGCGAGGGCGGGGCACCCGGGGGTTCGTGGCTCTTTGCAAGCGCAGACGCGGACGTCTGCGCGACAGCCGGTCTGGAGACCGGCGCTACTCGGCGGCGGCGATGGCTTCGGCGATGCGGTCGATGGCATGGAGTTCGGCTTCGCTGCCGGGGCGGTGGCCGTTGACGAGAATGGAAAAGGCGAGGGTCTTGCCGCTGGCTGTGGTCAGGTAGCCGGAGAGCGAGTTCGCTTCGTTGTGCGTGCCGGTCTTGGCCCATAGATGGCCTTTGAGCGGCGAGTTTTTGAAGCGGTTGATCAGCGTGCCGTCCACTCCGGCGATGGGCAGGGAGTCGCGCCAGGCCGCGCCCCAGGGCTGGCGCGAGGCATAGGCCAGCAGTTGCGTGAAGGCGCGCGGGGCCATGCGGTCGTCATTGCTCATGCCCGAGCCGTCGTAGAAGAAGAAGTCGGCGTCGTCGACGCCGGCGTCGATGAGGAACTGGCGCACGACGCGCGCGCCCTCGGCAAAGCTGCCGTCGACGCCGTACACTTTTGCCGAGCAGGCGCAGCAGCAGTTCGGCGTGCAGGTTCTGGCTTGCCTTGTTGATGACCGCGATGTCCTGCGCGACAGGGACGGAGACGCGGTGGGCGAGCACCTTGCGGCCTTCGAGCGGCGCGGCAACCGTGACGAGATCGGAGGGCGTCAGCTTGAGGGGCTGGGCGCGCTCTTCGGAAAAATCGGCGGTTCCAATCGAGAGCTTGTGGCGCGAGACAGAGCTGCCGTTGACCGTGACGCCACGGCCGCGGAGAGCCTCTTTGAAGGCTGCGGCGGTAAACTCCGCGGGGTCATCGACGGCCAGGGAGGCATGGAAGCCTTCAGGCGCCACGGTGCCCCAGGCGCGCACCATCAGGATTGCCGGGCCGGCGTTCGAGGCCGGGGTGGGCGGGCTGGCCCGGAGGCGCGGGCGTCATGGTGTTGTCGAGGGTGAAGTAGTCCATGTCGGGGGTCCACGCGGCGGTGGTCGAGCCGGGCGAGGCTGAGGCGGTGATCTCGCGGCGGTCGAGTCCGCATCGGCGGTTACGTTCAGCTCGATCGGTGTTTTCGTTGAAGGTGAGCGCGGAGACGGGCGCGCCGTAGCTCCATTGCAGGTCGTTCCAGGCCCAGGAGATGGCGTAGGGCTCGTCGAGATAGAAGCTGTCGTCGCCGACCACGCTGCCTTCGACGGTGCGCACGCCGGACTCCTCGACCTGCTGCGCCAGCAGATCCAGCACGTCCATGGCCTTGGGCGGTTTCGGGGCTCTCTGCTCCGGCTGCGGCGGCGGGGCTGGCTGCGGCAGGGCTCGCGGGAGCTTCGGGCGGGCGGTAGGGGTAGTGGCGGGCGCTGAGCGTGGGGTCGCCCGCGCCGAGCAGGATCAGGTCGCCATGCAGCACGCCTCCGCTGTCAACCTCGCCGCCGGCCACGACGTTGGTGGTCCAGGTGAGGGTTTCGACGGGCAGCAGGGCATAGGCCGCGGCGGTGGTGACGAGCTTGGCGTTCGAAGACGGGGTAAAGAGCCGGCCCTCGTTCAATCCGTAGACTGGGATGGCCGTCGAGCGTGACCACGCTGATGCCGAATGTGGCATGGCTCAACGCCGGATCGGCGAGAATGGCGCTGATGCGATCGGCTAGCGGGCCTTTTGCCGGGGCCGCGTGGGACGGATGCGGAGTGGTGCGCGGGGGCCTGGGCTGTGAGCCCGGTGGCGAATACCAAAGCAAAAGCCAAAAAAAGCGCAGGGAGACGGCGAAAGTGCTTCATGCAGGGAGTTTAGCAGGAGGAAAGGAGGTTGCGGCGTACCATCGAGAAGGGAAACTTGTCTCTAAAGAAACTGATGCGGTACGCGAGGTATCGCGCTGATCAATAAGGGCGGGCAAAGAGGAATGAACGAGTTCAGCCGGATCATGACGAAGTGGCGACTGCGCACGCGTGCGCTGGAGTTGGGCCGGCAGACGCTGGTGATGGGTGTGGTGAATATTACGCCGGACTCGTTCAGCGACGGCGGGGCCTTTCTCGATCCTGATGCGGCGGTGGCGCACGCGCTTGCGACTGCTGGACGAGGGGGCCGACCTGCTGGACCTTGGCGCGGAGAGCACGCGGCCGGGATCGCGGGCGGGCGGGGCTGCTCCGGCGGTGAGTGCGGAGGAGGAACAGGCGCGGCTGCTGCCGGTGATTGAAGGAATTCTCGAGGCAAGGCCGGATGCAATGCTTTCGGTGGATACGTATAAGGCGGCGACGGCGCGGGCGGCGCTGAAGGCGGGCGCGGAGATTGTGAACGACGTGAGCGGCTTCAAGTGGGACGCGGAGATGGCGTCGGTCTGCGCGGAGGCGGGCTGCGGCGTGGTGCTGATGCACACGCGGGGACGGCCCGAGGAGTGGCGCGGACAGACGCGACTGGAGCCGGATCAGGTGCTGGCCACGGTGCGTGCGGGATTGGCGGAGAGTTTGAAGGCTGGCTGCGGCGGCGGGGATTCCGCTGGAGGCTCTCGTGCTTGATCCCGGCTACGGCTTTGGCAAGCGATTCGAGGAGAATTTTTCTCTGCTGAACCGGCAGGCGGAGTTGCTGGCGCTGGGAAGGCCTTTGCTGGCCGGAGTGAGCCGGAAGTCTTTTCTGGGGCGGGCTCTGGCTTCGCTTCATGGGGGAATGGATGCGCCCGTCGAAGCTCGCGAGACGGCGAGCGTGGCGGCGCTGGTTGCGTCTATTCTTCGTGGGGCGTCGATCGTGCGCGTTCATGCTGTGCGTGCGGCTGTGGATGCGGCGCGAATCGCGGATGCGGTGCTGGCTGGCGGGACGGCCTTCGGCGAGCATGAACTATGATGGATTGTTCCGGAATTATCTTGAACATTATGCACATAGTGTAGACCGCAGGTCCTTCGACTCGCTGCGCTCACCCATTCCGACAAAAAAAAGCGGATGATAGGCGAGGATGGGGCATCGAGAGGTCTACAGTTCCCAGGTCCAAAATGCGCTAAGGATCGGGGCATCCGTAACATTGCCGTATCGCACCAGATTCGTCGCATTCAAACGATGGATCGATTGGAGAGTTCGATGTCAGAGAGTACGAGCGGTGCAAAGGGAAGAGTTGTGGTTCTGATCACGCGGCTGGTGGGGTTTTGCATCTATGTCCTGGCGTTTTTTCTGCCGGCGGTTCGCGAGGTCGCCACTGCCACCAACGACGCGCCGGAGATGCTGCGGGGCTCCCGATGCGCATGGGTCACTCTGGTGAACACGTTGAACCCCGAGATGTGGCACTCGAAGTACTTTATGGCGGTCTTCAGCGGCTGGATCAATCCGCTGCTGGTGCTCTACCTGATCTTTCTGCTCTTTCCCATCTTTCGCTGGCCGCGCCGCATCGTGGCTGGAATCATCGCGCTCTTCATCCTCGGAACGTGGGCGTTTTTCTATCTGTATCCGCTGGTTCCGCTGGCCGGCCACTTCCTTTGGATCGCGGGAATTCTGCTGATTCTTTCCGGCGAAGTGTTTGGACGGGAAAAGGCAGAGCCGGCGGCCGCTTGACGGCTGGCTATTGCTGCCGATTGAGGCGGTAGAGCACGTGACGCCGCAAGGGATGGCCTTCAGGCAGGCGCGGATGATCGAAGTCATCCGCGGCGTCGTGGACCATGCCAAGTTTTTCCATCACGCGGCGTGAGCGCAGATTTTCAGGAACCGTAAACGAGACAAGGCTTGCGAGTCCAAGCTCCGCGAAAGCGTAGCTTGCGACGGCGCGTGCGCCTTCTGTGGCCAGGCCGCGTCCCCAATAGTCCGCGTCAAGCCGCCAGCCAATTTCGACTGCGGGCATGAAGTGCGCATCGAAGGTTGGGACATAGAGGCTGATGTAGCCAAGAAAGATTCCGTCTTCACGAAGCTCGGCGGCAAAGGGACCGAAGCTGTGCTGCTCGAAATGGGCTTCGCTGCGGGCGATCAAGTCGTCCGAGGCTGCGGGCGAGAGCAGGCTGGGCATAAACTCCATCACCCGCGGGTCGGCGTTCAGCTTTTGAAAGGGCAGCCGGTCTGCGTCGCGCCATCGGCGGAGCAGCAGACGTTCAGTGGTCAGGTCGCCGGTCATCAAGCACAGGCTAACATTTCGACGACCGGCGCAGTTACGGGAAACGCTAACGCACAGCCAGCGTGTAGCCAGTATTGGACTTGTCGGTGGCGTAGACGCCGTAATCGCAACTGAAGACCGTCCACGCATCGGTTGGGTCGGCGGCATTGGTTGTAGATGTCCAGTAGTACTGGGAGACCATGAAGTTGGAGAAGATCGGCTGACGGAAAACTGTGCCATCGAAATTCACGTAGGTCTGGTTGAAGAAGTCGGCGTGATTGTTCTCCATTCGGTCGGAGAGGCTTTGCATCTCATTGCGGTTCGGCATTCTCCAACTGCCCGCCGCGGAGCCGTCTGTCAATCCGCACTGGCCGCTGGCCAAGCTGTTGACGGACTTAATGGCGGAAGACCATGTGTCATCGATGCAATTGGCTTGCTTGAGCCAGATGAGGCCGGTCACGGTGTCGGTGATGGTTCCGTTTCCATTGTCGATCCAACGCTCGAAGGTCGGGGCCACGCCGGCCTGAATGCTTCCATCGTCGCCCTTGGCATACGTGACATATTGGCCGGTCCACTGCGGCTTGATCGCGCCGCCGCTGCCAGCTCTGACTGCCCAGACCGCATTCATCGAGGTTGCCTTGACGTTCAATATGGAGTCGTTGACGAAGCTGCCGTCGCTCATGCGGATGGCCCACGCCTGTGCCGAACCGGCTTGACCACCAAAATAGCTCGTGGACGACCAGTAAATCGCATCGGAGACGTTGGTGAACGGGTTGCCGGCAGAGAGGGCCGGATTGGCGGCGGATACGTCGATGATGCTCTCCAGTTCGTTGATGCTTGGCAGGTGCCAATCGCCTGCCTTGGAGCCGTCGGCGAGTCCGCAAGTGCCGGTGGCAAGCTGGTTGACGTCGGTTAACGCGGTCGCAAAGATGGCGGGGCTGAAACAGCCGGCGTTCTGCAGCCAGACGAGGCCGGTGAGGTTGTCGGTTACGGTCCCGTTCTGAACGGTGAAACGAGTTGCCGGCCAGGCGACTCCTTTTTTCAGGGAAGCATCGTCGCCGGCGGCGTAACTGGTCTGCTGGCCGGTAGCGGGAAGGCTGACCAGCGGATTGCCGCCGTCGTATGCGTTGAAGTCGGCCCCTGTGAGCGAGGCGTTGGGCAGAGAATTGAACTGGATCACGGTAAAGTAGATGGCGATGTCGGTGATCCCATTGCCCTTTAGGTTGCCGGTGTGGTCGAAGCGAATCACTGTGGCGCCGCTGCCCACCGTGGGATAGAAGCCATACGCCGGCTTGCTGGCCCAGAGTTGATAAACCGCGGTTGCGTTGCCCGAGGACGAGAGTCCTGGAGAAGCTGTATTTGCCATCGGCGCCGGTCGTCGCGGTTTGTTCGATGGTATTTGTATTCGTGAGCCAGAGAGTCACGGTGGCTCCTGCCAGTGGAGCGCCCTTGAATTGAACCGTGCCAGAGATGGTGTTGCTGGAAGGCGGCTGACCGGGATTTTTGTTGACGGGAATTTGGTTGTCGCTGCCACCACTGCAAGCACTCAGCAGGCTGAGGCCTGCCATCATCACCAATACCTTGATCCGGCCCATCGTCATTTCCTCCTCTAAGCCAAATCGCCAATGCAATCCCCAGATGGTCTCAAAGCCAACAGGTTTGCATGGGCGCACATGTGGCCTATCGACCAGAGACCGCGGAAATTTGCCGCCAGAGATGAGTCGCGGCTAAACTTCGGTGCTTTACTCCAAAGTCACAAGAGCGGGCTTCGGTGCAACTTCGGCAGTGACTTGCGAACCACTCGCCTCGCGGCAAATGGAGGCAGGGTTTATCATCGGAGATGGTGCTGGCCGGATGGGCCGGCGCCTTCATCTTCAGCCCAGGTTTCCTTTGCGCGTCTTCAAGGAAAGGACCGCGGCGGCTGGGGTGTCACTCTCCAGGAACAGACACAAGAGACAGACTCTAAGGAACGGAATCGAGATGCGAGCAAAGACTGCGGTAGTGCTGGGCGCACAGTGGGGCGACGAGGGCAAAGGGAAGATTGTGGACGTGCTGAGCGAGCGCTTTGCCGCTGTGGCGCGTTATGCCGGGGGACACAACGCCGGGCACACGGTCATTATCGGCAGCCAGAAGTTTGTGCTGCAACTGATTCCCTGCGGAGTGTTGCGGCCAAACTGCCGTGCCGTCATCGGCAACGGCGTGGTTCTGGACCCGATCGCCTTCTTGAAAGAAGTTGCCAAGCTGCGCGCCTTGGGCGTTGCCGTCGACGAGCAGCTTTTTGTGTCGAACCGGGCGCAGGTGATTCTGCCCTACCACCGGATGATCGAGCTGGCCGCCGAATGCGCGCCGGGCCGGCAGAAGATCGGCACGACCAGTAAGGGCATTGGCCCGGCCTACGAAGACAAGATGGCCCGCAGCGGTTTGCGCATTATTGACCTGCTGCGGCCCGATCTGCTGAAGACGCACATCGAGGCGGCCTGCGCGGAGAAGAACGCCATCGTGCATGCTCTGTTTGGCGCCGATCCGCTGGAGCCCGCCAAGATGTATGACGAGTACGCGGCAGCGGCAGAGCAAGTAAGGCCCTTCGTCACAGACACCGGACGCCTGCTGAACAAGATTCTGGCCGAGGGCGGCAGCGTGATGTTCGAGGGTGCGCAGGGGACGATGCTGGACATCGACCACGGAACCTATCCTTTCGTGACCTCTTCATCGGCAACGGCAGGCGGGGCCGCGACGGGAACCGGAGTAGGCCCGACGGCGATTGGCACGGTGATCTCTGTGACCAAGGCCTATGTCACGCGCGTGGGCGAGGGACCGTTCCCCACCGAGATTCACGACAAGGTAGGCGAGAATCTGAGGGCGCGCGGCAACGAGTATGGCGCGGTAACGGGGCGGCCACGGCGCTGCGGCTGGCTCGATCTGCCGATGCTGCGCTATTCCAACCAGGTGAACAGCGCCGAGTGGCTGGTGATTACCAAGCTGGACGTGCTGGACGAACTTGAGGAGATTCCCATCTGCGTAGGCTACGAGATCGCGGGCAAGGTGACGGACGAGATCCCCGCCGACGTGCAGGGTCTGGAAAAGATCAAGCCGGTTTACACCACGATGAAGGGCTGGCGCTCGTCGACCGAGGGAATTACGGAGTTTGAGAAGCTGCCCCAGGCCGCGAGAGAGTATCTGCGCTTTCAGGAGCGGGAGAGCGGGGCGAAGATCGGAATGGTATCCACCGGCCCGGACCGGGACCAGACGATGCTTTTGCCGGAGTTTGCCGCGGCGCTTGACAGTATTCACGCATAGACTTGAATTGCGCGCCGGGAGATCGATGCCTGGAACGCAAGAAGGAAAACGGCTCCGATGATCAGTTTTGCCGTACGGTTGAAGTTTGCCCCGGAAGATCGCGACGATGTTGCCGAAAGCCTGCGCGCGCTGACCGCGGCCTCGCGCCAGGAACCGGGATGCGTCAGCTATATTCCCCACTTTCTCGAGGATGACCCGGATACGGTTTTCATCTACGAGCAATACCGGGATGCGCAGGCCTTGACGGCGCACCGCGAGTCGGAGCACTTCAAGATTCATGCGGTTGGCGGGCTCTTCCAAAAGATGCGGGAGCGGAGCGTGGAAAACCTGGTTGCTCTCGTTTAAGCCGCGGGCGGCGTCCAATCGGCGGGAGCAAGAGGATGGACGGCGAAGGCGGAATTCACAGGCGATTGACTGAACGGCGAAGCATCGTTTGCTGAAACAGATTGACCGGCGACGCCTTTCCGGGCTACCATCCGTTACGATCATGCCCACAGCCACGATGAGCTCCGGCAATTCCGTTCGCCGCCGGATGGCGTATGTTCTGGCGATGATTGCGGCGCTCGGCGCGTTGGCCCCTCTGTTCTGCCAGGCACCTCCTCGCAAGGGAATGCCCAGGGCGCAGAAGCACGAGAGCCGCCAGGAGATCTTCCAACTGGAAGACAAATGGCGGGATGCGCTTCTCAAGGGCGACACGGCCGCCATGGAGAAACTGCTGGCCGACGACTACATGGCCATCCTGCCCAACGGGACCCTGCAAACCAAAGAGGAGACGCTGGCCAGTCTGCGCAGCGGGACAACCCATCTTACGTCGATCATCATCTCCGACCGCAGGGTGCGCTTCTACGGGACGACGGCGCTGGTGACCTCCAGGGCCAGCGTGAAGGGGAGCTTGCCGTCAGGACCGATCTCCGGCAGCTACCGCTACACCCGCGTCTACGTGAAGGACAAGCAGGGCGCGTGGAAGGTTGTGAGCTTCGAGGCCAGCCGGATTCGCGGAGAGCGCAAGAAGAAGTAGACTGGAGCGTAGCAGCAACCTCCGATTCCCGAGACAGATTCCCTTACAATGAACGGATGCCCGAGCTGCCTGAGGTCGAGACGATCGCCCGCGGAGTGAACGAGCGCCTGCGCGGCGACCGCATCGTTGAAGCCTGGTTCGGCAGGCATCGCGAGCCCTTCAAAACGCCGCCGGCGCGCCAGGCCAAGGGCCTCGAAGGCCGCACGTTCCTGGCCGTTCATCGCACGGGAAAGCACATCGTTTGCGAGTTGGGAACTGTTGGCGGGAATCTGCTGTCCCACCCTAGCCGCAAAAACAACAACGCGGCGAGGGTGGGGCACCCAGGCTATGGTGTTGGGGAACCAGATAATATTCCGGCAGCGCAGTGGATAGTGCATCTGGGCATGACTGGCCGGTTGCTGGTGACCACGCCCGATGCACCCGTTGCCCTCCATACTCATGCGCGGCTGAGCCTGGCCAGCGGCCGGGAGCTGCGCTTTGTTGACCCGCGCCGCTTTGGACGGCTGGAGTTTCGCGAGCTAGGCCGCGATGCCGGATTCAATGCTCCAGGAGCCGATCCGCTGACGGTGACGGCAGAGGAGTTTGTCCGAGCTCTTTCATCCGCGGCGGCTGGCGATCAAGGCCGCGCTGCTCAACCAGAAGCTGCTCTCCGGAGTGGGCAATATCTACGCCGACGAGAGCCTTTTTCGCGCCGGGATTCGACCGCGCCGGCAGTGCAGCCGGCTGACCAGAGCAGAACTCGAGCGCCTGCGACTGACGCTCTTTGAGGTCTTGGAAGACGCCATCCGGCTGGGCGGGTCATCGGTGAGCGATTATGTGGACGCCGACGGAGTGCGCGGCTTCTTTCAACTGGAACACTGCGTCTATCTGCGCACGGGCCTGCCCTGCCTTCGCTGCCAAACGCCGATCCGGCGGATCGAGCTGGCAGGCCGTGGGACACATTATTGCCCGAAGTGCCAGATGTAAAAAGGCCGGCATCTATGGTTTTCTGGGAGATATTGGGCTGAAGAAGTCCCATAAACAAAAAATCTCCCGAATCACAAAATCCACATCTACTCTGAAAATAAAGAATGCATAAGGAAAGACACATTGGCATCACAATTGCTATATAAGATTTCAGTTCAACGCCAGTGATGTACCGGCTGCTGGGAAAAATCCTGCCAGCCCAAAGAAGAGAAGACACCCGGCAAGAGTATCCGCCAATGTAGCGGCCCTCAAAAGGGCAACCGGCCGGGAAAGTCTCAAGCAGGCACGGTGGAAGCAACCACCGGCTACGCATCGTTTGGGGGGCCAGTGACCAGCACGGAAGGCGAAACGCCACTCCGATCGGAGTGGCGTTTCTTGCGTATGGGGGATTCGCACCGGTTCTCGTAGGGCGTCAGTTGGGGCCGGAATTGAGGGTGAGCCGAATCGCCCACTTGCCAGCCGCATCTGTTCGCTGTAGTATCAGACTTGCCTATCAAGCGGCTGACGCGTGCCACCCGAGAGGGGCAGAGCAGCTCGCCGCAGAGCAAAGAAGCTCCGCAAGGGCGTTCATTCCATCGCAGTTTTCAAGCAGCGAAGCTTCTCAATTAGGAAGGGCATCACCTGAGTAAAGAGCCGTCCGCACCGCGACGATCCTGACAACCGGAATGGAGTTGTTGTCGGCTCCTGCGTGCGCAGCGGCAAAAGGCATTTTCACAGAGGACGCGACAAGCCGCAGAGGCCGACCGTAGCCGCCAGCAGAGAGCAACGGTTTCGAGCGTAGGCCGGAAGCAGCGGAAATCTGTGAACAGGCTCAAGACCTGCGGGAATGGATGGGGCGCAGAGTCTGGCTCAGGAGCAATATGTTTCATACACTGTGAGGATTTTTGCCGCACACCGTCGAGTTCCCTGTCCAGCAATGGGCGGCGGCGGGTAAAGGAAGCCGGCACCCTCAAGGAAAAGGCTGAACCACAAGAAGCTATGCAGAAGATCGCAATCCAACAAATCGCAATGCACCAGGAAGTTTACGCATGACAACAGAGATCACGCAGCCCCAAACTGAATTGGGGCCGGTCCCGGCCAACGGCCAGGGGCAGTCGCAGGGGCACCGGCGCCGCCGTCGCCGCCGCAAGAACAAGAGCAGCCAGGCAAGCGCCGCACAGCCGCAACAGCCCCAGGCGCAAGCGCCTGCTCAACCTCAGGCACAGCCTCAGCCTCAGGCACCGCCGCAACCGCAACCGGTGAAGCAGAAGGCTGCTCCAGGGCAGCATGGCGGCCGGCAGGGCGGACAGCAGAATCAGGAGCGGAAGAAGAAGAAGTTCTTCCAGAAGGGTTCGGGGGCGGCTGCGGCGCAGCCCGGCAACAGCATCTCAGGCCCGCCGCAAGGCAAGCGCAAGGGCGGCGCAAGGCAGAAGGGGCCCAGGGAGTTTGTGGGTCCGATGGACCACAGCTACCGCATCGTGAACGGCAACATTGCGGACGGACCTCCCTCGACGATCCAGCTCGGCAACAATGGCCACAACGGCTACTATCAGGAAGCCTACGAGCCGCAAGCAGCAGTCCCGGTTCGCGAAGACGCGCCTACACGAATCTTCTGCTTCATCGAAGACCTGTTCTTCCTCGCGAAGATTCAGGAGACGGCGCGCAAGCTGGGCGTGAAGGTGGAGTTTGTAAAGGGCGGCGACAAGGATACGGTGGCCAGGCTGAACGAGTTGCCAGAGGCCGAGCGGCCCAAGCTGCTGGTCTTTGACCTGAACAACCTGAACGCCAAGCCGATGTCGCTGATTCCGAAATTCAAGAGCAAGTTCAAAAAAGCGACGTCGATCATCGGCTTCCTCAACCACTTGCAGGGCGAGCTGAAGGCCAAGGCCGTCGAGGCGGGGTGCGACACGGTGATGCCGCGGTCGGCCTTCTCGCAGACGCTGCCCAACCTGCTGCGCCGCTATGGCATTGAAGAGGAAGAAGACCACACGCCGCAGCCGGTGATGTAGCGGCGATTGAGAGTGCAAGACAAAGAGGGCGCTTCCATTGCGGGAGCGCCCTTTTTTGTTCAGGGAATTTCGAGCATCTTTGGGAACTGTGTAGACCGAGATTTTGTTGGTATCCCACCCATTCCGCAGAAAAACGCGGAATGGATGGGGCACGGAAGTCCGCGGTAATTCCGAAAAAGCTCTAACCTGGAGGCCAGGCGAGCGCACGGCCACCGAGCAGATGCACGTGCAGATGATCGACGGACTGGCCACCGTCGGGGCCTGTGTTGACGACCACGCGGTAGCCCTTTTCGAGGTTGTTGGCGCGCGCGATGCGGGCCGCGGCCCAGAGCAGATGGCCGAGCAGCGGACTGTCACTCCGGGCGGCTTCGGCCATGGAGACGATGTGTTCGCGCGGGGCGATGAGGATGTGGACCGGCGCCTGCGGATTGATGTCCGGGAAGGCGTAGCAGAGCTCATCCTGATAGATGGTGGTGGAGGGGATGCTCCCCTCGACGATCATGCAAAAGAGGCAACTCATAGCGGGTTCAGTTTACAGGAACGGGATGGGGTTGGCGTAGGCTGCGCAAGATGCTTAAGCCGGAAGAACCAGTAAGGATTGCCTGTGAAGGCAGCTTTTAACAGATAAACCATTCGTCGGCAACCGTGTCGCGGCAATCGGGACTGCATCGTGCGAAAACACTCCGTTCACTGTAACCTTGAGACTATGAACTGGATTACGATTCTCATTCTGGCCGCGATGCTGATGGCGATTATTCTTCTGAAGCGGTCGGGGCTGATTGCGCCGGCGGAGGCTGCGGCTCACTTGAAAAAGGGAGCGCTGGTGATCGACGTGCGGACTGCGGGCGAGTTCAACGCAGGCCATCTGTCGAATGCGATCAATCTTCCGCTCGACGGGATTGAAACGAGCTTGCCGCGCAGGGTGAAGGACAAGAGCCAGGTGTTGTTGCTGCACTGCCAGGCTGGCGGGCGCAGCAGCCAGGCGCGGAAGAAGCTGACGGCGCTGGGCTACGTGAATGCCTACAACATGGGCTCCTATAGCCGCGCGGCGCAGATTGTGGACGGCAAGTGAGTTCCAATCACGCCGGGAAACTCTGAGTTCCCTGCTTGCGATTTTCTGCCAAAGTGCGAAAATGGCCGCATGGCGCTTGAATTCACCACTTCTTATCTCAAGGATTCGCTGGCGGTCTTCCGCTATTACAAGAGCCTCGCCGAAAGAGCCATGGCGCAGGCGACGGACGAGCAACTGGTCGCAGTGCTGGACGAGGAGTCGAACTCCATCGCGCTCATCGTCAAGCATATGGCGGGCAACATGAAGTCGCGATGGACCGATCTGCTGACGGCCGATGGAGAAAAGCCGAGCCGGCAGAGGGATCTAGAGTTTGCCGATCCGCCGGCCACTCGCGCGGCGATGCTAGCTGCGTGGGAAGAGGGATGGGCATGCGTCTTCACCGCGCTTGAGCCGCTCTCCGATGAGGACCTCGACCGGATCGTGACAATCCGCGGCGAAGCCCACTCGTTGATGCAGGCCATCAATCGCCAGGTTGCGCACTACTCCTACCATTGCGGTCAGATTGTGCTGCTGGCCAAGCATCTGAATCACAGCGGATGGAACGCGCTGACCGTGCCGCGCGGCAAGTCAGAAGAATTCAATCGACGCGTGCAGTCGGGCGAAGCAAGCCAGCGGTGAAGCCGGCGTTCTTAGCCCGGAAACACGGTGTGAGCGGCCTGTATGATCACGCTGATAAAATGTTCGGCATGGACACAATCCAGTACAACCTGCCGCCTGATAGGATTCCCCTTGCCTGGTATAACATCGCCGCCGACCTGCCCAAGCCGCTGGCGCCACCGCTGCACCCTGGAACGCTGAAGCCTTTGGGCCGGACGATCTTGCGCCGCTGTTTCCGATGAGCCTGATCATGCAGGAGGTAAGCACCGAGCGGGAGATCGAGATTCCCGACCGAAGTGCGGCAGGTTGTACGCGCAGTGGCGTCCCTCGCCGCTGTTTCGCGCGCGGCGGCTGGAGAAGGCGCTGGATACGCCGGCGAAGATCTACTACAAATACGAAGGCGTGAGCCCGGCCGGCTCGCACAAGCCGAATACCGCGCTGCCGCAGGCCTATTACAACAAGCAGGCAGGCACCAAGCATCTCTCAACCGAGACCGGCGCGGGCCAGTGGGGCTCGTCGCTGGCGATGGCCTGCGCGTTCTTCGGCCTGGACTGCAAGGTCTACATGGTGAGGTCAGTTATAACCAGAAGCCCTATCGGCGCGCGCTGATGGAGGCTTTTGGCGCGACCGTGCATCGCGAGCCCGAGCGATGACGACGGATGTCGGGGCGCGCGATTCTGGCGGCAACATCCCGAGACCAACGGGTCGCTGGGAATCGCGATTTCAGAGGCCGTGGAAGTGGCCGCGAAAGATCCGAACACCAAGTATGCGCTGGGCAGCGTGCTGAATCACGTGCTGCTGCACCAGACGGTGATCGGCCTCGAGGCGATGGAGCAGATGGAGATGGCCGGCGACGATCCCGATGTGGTGATCGGCTGCACGGGCGGCGGATCGAACTTTGCCGGCCTGGCGATGCCGTATCTCGGGCGCAAGATCAAGGGCCAGAGCAAGGCGCGCGATTGTGGCCGTGGAACCGGCGGCCTGCCCCAGCCTGACCAAGGGCCATTCGCCTATGACTTCGGCGACACCGGCCACCTGACGCCGCTGGTGAAGATGCACACGCTGGGCTCGACCTTCGTTCCGCCGGGAATTCATGCCGGCGGACTGCGCTATCACGGCATGGCGCCGCTGGTCTCGCATGTGCTGGAACTGGGACTGGCCGAGGCCACGACTGTGCAGCAGTTGGACGCCTTTGCCGCGGGGATTCAGTTTGCGCGCGCCGAGGGAATCATCCCCGCGCCGGAAGTCGAATCACGCCGTGGCCGCGGCGATTCGCCGAAGCGCTGAAGCCAAGGAAGAAGGCAAGCAGAGGACGATCCTCTTCAACCTCTGCGGACATGGGCACTTCGACATGGCAGTCGTATATCGCCTATCAGGCCGGGCAAGCTCGAGAACTACGAGTATCCGGCGGAAGAGATCGCGATGGCGCTGGCGGGGTCTGCCCGTCGGTGGGGTAAGTTGGGGCGGCGGACGTTAGCGCCAGGCTCGATCGAAGCCTGCAGCTTGCAGGGATTCGCGTTAAGATGCGAAAATTGTGCTGGACGCACACCCAGCTTGCGCTTCGTTAGTCACGGGGCATATTGCGAGAGGGCCCACTCACACGACGAGACGTGCTGATCTTTGCGCGCAGGCATCAAACTAACAAGTTTCTTCATCTCCGAATTGAACTCTACATCGAATGGCTTTGATCGTCGATAGTCGTACCGCAGAGTAAGACGAACAGGCCATCGCAGCCTTACCTCGTGGGATGCGCGCCTTCCACCGGATGGACGTTCTGCGTCTGCCAGGGTGCGAAATGCTCTTCAACAGCAGGCTTGACCCCGGCGTGCCGACGGATTGCTCCGGCTCATGCCGTCAAGGCGAGGCATGCAGTCTCATCGCAGTCCGGACAGGCGATCAGAATCTCGACCGCGGACTCGCACAGATCGAGAAGATACGCGGCGGCAGATCAGTCGCTTCTGGCGGGCGGCTCGACCTCAACATAATCGAGGGTCGCCGGATCATCGGCGTCGGCGATGCCTCGACTGCAGATGACATCGCCGGACTTGAGTCCAACGCCGCGCACAATGTAGATCGCGTCGAGTTGTCGCCGTGTGGGCCGGCGTGAAGGAAGCAGCGCATCCGCAGTCCACTGGGTCCTTCGAGCAGTTTGCGCCATTCACCTTCAAATAGCACTAAATTGCGCATTCCCGGGCTTGGAGGTCGAAGTACTGCGCACGCAACGTCGAACCTGCCCGCTTGGCCAGGCGTAAGTCCATTGCAGCGCTGTACGTGAGGCTTTTGGCCGGTTCGAGCTTGTACGCAGATTCGGCGTGCGACTACGCGAACTGACAGCTTTGCCGCCGCGAGGCGTCTTCCCATGGCTTCACGTCGATGATCTTGTAGCCGGTGAGTCGTGCGTCTTCGGCTTCGAGGCGGCCGGGATAGTGGCCGGCGCGGCCTTGTTCATCGGGAATGCCGCTGAGCTTGAGGAAATACTGCACGATGGCATCGCGCCACACGATGGCGTGGCCGGCCTGGTATTCGAGGCGCGCGTGCACGTCTTCGTAGAGCTTCGGGTCGATGTGGCCTTCGAGCGTGGCCCACTCGCTCGCGAAGTCGGCGGCCTGCGCCGCGCCCTCGTAGTGGCTGTCGTAGATGTACTGGATCACCGTCTTGCCGTCGTGCAGTTTGTAGGTGTACGGCACGTGATGGAAGAAGAGCAGCAGATTGTCGGGCGTGGTGGCGAGGTTCTCGTAGATCTTCGCCACTTCGGGCGGGTACTGGCCCACATAGCCTGTTCCCGTCGCCACGGTGCGGTCCATGCCCACGCCGTCTTGTGTCGGCGCGATGCCACTGGCCCCAGCCGTTGTTTTCGCTGGCCTCGATGTTGGGGCCGTAGTGGCTGCCGGTGATGTCGGTCAGCGTCTGCATGCCCAGGGGGCCGGTGTAGTTCTCATAGGCCGGCCAGGACTGCATCAGCATCTTCGTAACCGTGCCGACGACTTCGAGGATCGTTGCTGATGGTTTGCCGCGTCCATTCTTCGCGATCTCTTCGGGCGATAGATTGGGATCCCACGCCAGGCGGCCGAAGGCGTAGAGATTGGCCAGGGCCAGCGGCGAGCCGAGCCAGCCGTCGCGGCCCACGCCGGCAACGCCAACCATGCCGCCAAGCGAGCGATGAAAGCTCTTGCCGGCGATGATCTCCTTGACCGGCGTCGATTGGTCGTCGGCGCGCAGGTCGAAGTCGAGAACCTGCTTCCACATGGGCGCGAGATAGACGAGGTGGCGCTGCTGGCCGGTGTACTCCTGCGTGATCTGGAGTTCCATGGCCTGGCTGGTCTTGCTCAAGCCCGGCGAAGAGCGGCGAAACCGGCTCGCGCGCCTGGAAGTCGATGGGGCCTTCCTTGGTTTGCACGATGACGTTGGCGCGCGAATTTGCCGTCGAGGGGATGGAAGATGTCGTAGGCGGCGCGGGCGCGGTCGGCCTTGGGATCGCGCCAGTCGAGGTGATGGTTGTAGACGAAGGCGCGATAGAGCACCACTGCCGCCGTGCGGCTCGAGCGCGGCAGCCAGCAGGTTGGCGGCGTCGGCGGGGGTGCGGCCGTAGCTGGCGGGGCCGGGCTGGCCTTCGGAGTCGGCCTTGACGGTGAATCCGGCGAAGTCGGGAATGAGCGTGTAGATCTCGTTGACCTTCGCGGCCCACCAGGCCTTGACGGCGGGGTCGAGCGGGTCGTAGGTCGCGAGGCCGCCGATCTTCTGCGGGCTGGCAATGTCCACGCTCATGGCCAGCCGCACGCCCCAGGGGCGCATGGTGTCGGCGATGCGGGCCAGTTGCTTGAGCTGATCGGCGTCGAGCAGTTGCGGAGCGGCGTTGACGTTGTTGACGTTGCAGCCGTTGATGCCGACTGAGGCCAGCAGGCGCGCATATTCGGCGACGGGCGCAAGGTCGTCGCGGACGTTGCCGCCCTCAAAAAAAATCGACCGGCCACGCATAGCCGCGCTCGATCGAGCCGTCGGGATTGTCCCACTCGTCGACCCAGCGGATGGGCATGGCGGGCTCCTCGCGGAGATCGAGATGCGACAGATCCTTGCCGGTGGCCAGCAAACGAAGCAGCCCGAAGGCGCCATAGAGAGCGCCGCGTTCATCCGAACCAGCCACGATGAGCAGCGTATGGTCGTCGATTTTGGTGCAGTAGAGCCAGTATCCTTCCGGGCCAAGATCGCGGGGAACCGCCAGATCGGGATACGCGTCATGTATCTCTTTCGCGGTGCCGACAACGGTTTCGCCGTTGATATTGACGCTGCTCGGGGAGGAGGACGCGCCTGTCAGGCCATCGAATCCGCTTTGCAGCTCGTGAGCTGCCGATTGCTCAAGAGCGCCACTCCCGAGGGTGCGAATATTGTGGGTGACTGTTTTCTGGCCGTGATCGCCGGGATAGCGCAGCCAAGCCTGATCCGCCGTCTGCGAGGCAGCGGCCAATCCGTCAGCCAACACAAACACCACCACTAATCCGATATATAAATGGATTCTTCCGCGCATGATTGCCGCCCTCCGGGTCTCACTTCCGGCGTGCACCGCCACTCTCGTCCCGGTGCAACTGCGGATTGTGAACGCGCAGCCGCACTCAGCCTTGCGACCTGCGCAACGGTTCTTCCAAAGCGGCAGATGCCGCCCCTACTTCACCGTCACTGTCAAGGTCGTGCTATTCGTGGTTGCGGTAACGCCGTTGCTCGACTGGCCGGTGACGATCACGTGATAAGTCCCAGCCGGAGTCCCAGGGTTGGGGAGTGGACCGTGGTGCTCGTAGTTATAGCGCGGATTGCAGCCGGTTGTGGCAAGGAGGGTGACGAAGCCGACGAGAACCACAAGCGAGAGGCGGCGGAGCCACGGACTGCGGCGTGTTCCCCAGGCCAGGCCGCCCAGGCCGAGAGCGCCAGGTAACAAAAGTGCCCAGGCAATCGGAGTCGGGCTTTTTCCCGGCGGCGTTGCCGGCGAAATCGAGGTCGTGGAGGCAGCGAAGGTCCCGATCGACATCGCGCTCGACACTCCAGCCTGCTGGCCCGGCGGAATCTCAAGATTTGCCGGTGTGAAGCCGCAAGTGGTCTGATCTGGAAGTCCCGTGCAGGAGAGCGTGATGAAACCCGGACCCTTTCCCAATGCCGTGACATAGTCCTGCGAAGGGATGACTGTGACAACTGTGGTTCCCGTCTGACCGGCCTTGAGCGTGTTTGCGGGAGTCGTGGCCGGCGTCAAATCGGAGACGGTTAGGGCAAACGCCGAGTCGCACTGCAAGCTGACCTCCGCCGAAACCGGCGCGGAGGTCGAGTCCGCGAAGGCGCCGTCGGAGGTGTAAGCGGCGCTCAGCGAGTGTGAGCCATTGGGCAGGTAAAAGACAAGTTTGGCCTGGCCGGTGGAGTCCAGCGTTGCGGTGTCCAAGACGACGGGGCTAGTCCCGGATGCGTCCTCGATGGCGACGGTTCCGGCTGGTACGCCTCCTGTGCCGGTCACGGCCACTGAAACGGTCGTCAAGGTCACCGATGAGCCGGCCGTTGGGCAGCTTCCGCCTGTGCTGGATTGCGCGGTCAGCGTAGTTGTCGTAGCCGGAAGCGCCGCAAATGCGGGCGCCGCCAGCGCAATACCCAGTCCTGCAACCAACTCAAGCCGCAGACCGCGGCAAAGAATACCTCTCACGTGCACCTGCTTCAAAGTTCTAAAATCGCGGGCCGCCCGGCTGCTGCAGTCCAAAACCTATTGTATCCGGCAGGGGCGGACCCGAGCCATCCCCGGCCTCATTCCAAGCCCCGTTCTCAGCCTATTCCGGACTGTCCTTTGGACGCGTTTGAGGCAGGTTTGTGTTCCTCTGGCGGCTAAGGATTCTACAATAAGGCACCATGATCGCTCACTTGCGCGGAAAGCTCATCTTCAAGCAGCCTGGCCAGGTCATCGTCGAGGCGGCCGGGGTGGGATACGACGTCACCATTTCCATTCCGACCTTTACGGCGCTGCCTTCGGTGGGCGCAGAGGCCGCGCTGCACATCCACACACAGGTCAGCGAAGACCAGATCGCGCTCTTCGGATTTCTGGAGCGCGAAGAGAAGCGGCTCTTTGAGCGGCTGATCACGGTGAGCGGCGTCGGGCCCAAGCTGGCCGTCAAGATGCTCAGCGGCCTGTCGCCGGAGCGCACGGTGCAGGCCATTCGCGGGCAGGATCACGCGCAACTGACGCGCATTCCCGGCGTGGGCAAGAAGCTGGCCGAGCGGCTGGTGGTCGAGCTGAAGGACAAGCTGGACGACTTTGCCGTTGCGCCTACGCAGACCTCGGTACGCGGGGCTGCGGTGGACGATGTGCTCTCGGCGCTGGTGAATCTGGGCTATCAGCGGCCTGCCGCCGAGAAGGCTATCGAGCAGGCCGTCGCGAAGGACGCTGCGCTGGCGGCTGATTTTGATGGGTTGTTCCGCGGGGCGTTGAAGGTGATCCGCTAGCCACACGCGGTGGGATCGGCGGCCTTCGGAGTGAATTCTGCTGGCGGAACGATCTGATTGGGGCGATAATCAGTGCATGGCGACTCTGCCCATCTACGAAAGCCCCGATCCGGAGTTCGTTTCAGTGCGTGAGTATCTCGCTACCAGTTACCGTCCAGATTGCGAGTATGTGGACGGACGGATTGAGGAGCGCAATTTGGGCGAGTACGATCACGGTCTATTGCAAACCATCCTTGGATATCTATTCATGACTCATCGGAATGACTGGGGTGTTCAGGTGGTCACCGATGTGAGAACGCAGGTTAGAAGTAGGAGATTCCGTGTTCCCGACCTTTCGGTCTTGCGCGCCGGCGCGCCGAAGGAGCGAATCATCACTCATGCTCCGCTCATTGTGATCGAAATCCTTTCGCCCGAAGATCGCTTGGGCCGCTTCCAGGATCGCATTGAGGACTATCTTGCCTTCGGTGTTGAAAATATCTGGATCATCGATCCGGAAAGCCGCACAGCCTATACTGCCACAGCCAGCGGGCTCCATCCGGTCCGCACCAATGAGCTGACAGTGCCGGAGACGCCGATTCGTGTTGTGCTGAGCGAACTCTTCGCAGAGTTAGACCGCGCATAAACCGATCGGGAAGAGGTCTACGCGTTACACTCCATTTGTCATGGTTTCCAAAGTGAACGCACCAATTGCATCCGCCCACCTTCGTCCCGAGGGGCTTGCCTTTCTGCGCAATCTTGCGCGCAACAACGACCGCGAGTGGTTTACGCCGCGCAAGGCTGTCTTTGAGGCTGAGCTGAAAGAGCCGATGCTGGCTATCATTCGCAAGGTCAACGAGGCGATGGAGAGCTTTGCGCCGGCGTTTGTGCGGCCCGCGGAGAAGAGCCTCTTCCGCATCTATCGCGACACGCGCTTCAGCAACAACAAGCTGCCTTATAAAGATCACGTGGCCGCATGGTGGTCCCGGCAGGGAATGGAAAAGACTTCAGGCGCGGGCTACTACTTTCACATCAGCGCGAAGGAAGTGGTGATCGCCGCCGGAGCCTACATGCCGGAGAAGGATCAACTGGCCGCGATTCGCCACTGGCTGCTCGATCATCATCAGGAGTTTCGGAAGCTGTTGCAGAAGCCCGCGGTCAAGAAGGCATTTGACGTGTTTGAAGGCAACGCGCTGACGCGGCCGCCCAAGGGCTTTCCCGCCGAACATCCGGCGATGGATCTGATTCGATGCCGGCAATGGGGGCTGGCGACGACGCTGCCCGCTTCGATCGCGCTTGAGGCCAATTTTGCCGCTAGGCTGACACGCTACTTCAAGCTGGCCGCGCCGGTGGTGGATGCGCTGAATACGCCGATTCTTGCGACTCTTGTGCCGAAGAAAAAGGTGCTCTTCGGGCTGGATTGAGGCATTCCCGCAGGGTGGATTTTCGAGCCAGATTGCCCGGTCAAACCGTGCAAAACTGGGCAAAAACAGCTAAAAACCGACAAAAAACCTACAATTTCCTAAGAAAATTGTGGAAATCGCTGTTTTTCCATTGACTTTGCCTGGGTGAAAGTCGCATTGTAACGAACGACGGGGTTTCTGAACCCGCATGAATAAAGGGTTTCGTGCAAGTGTTGCCCTGGGTGGCACTCCCTCCATGCGGTAAATGCCTCGCAACTGAAACTTGACGAAACTCAGGCAACACCGGCGCACCCAAGGGTCCGCCCAAAAGGAGATGAACACAATGGCAACAGGATTGACCAAGACCGCCCTCATTCGGCTTCTGGCCGAGAAGCTCGAACTGACCAACAAGCAAGTCGCTGCCTTCCTTGACCTGCAGGCGGAGACCGCCGTGAAGGAAACCAAGAAGAACGGCGTATTTGTGATCCCCGGCATCGGCCGTTTGGTGAAGGCGGAGCGCAAGGCCCGCATCGGCCGCAACCCCCAGACCGGCGCCGCCATCAAGATCAAGGCGAAGACCGTGGTGAAGTTCCGCGTGGCCAAGGCCGCCAAGGACGTCATCGCCCCACCGAAGAAGTAGTTTTTCCGGACTGCGGACTACAGACGGGGAAGAGCCTCAAGGGCTCTTTCCCGTTTGTTTTTTGTGCAGGCCTGGCCAGATTTGACAGCTTTGTCTCATGCTGCTCGTTCGGACTGCTCTTGCTCGGTCTGTTGCGGCGCGTTGGGCAGCAATGCGTGTACGACCAGGGAGACACCAAGGCTGACGATGATCGCTCGGACCATGAGCCAATTGTCATAGCTCCAGGAGAGAAAGGCCATGGTGATGAAGACGCCGATGGGGTTGACCTCAGAGATCGCTGCGCGAAGCCATTGAGGCTTGCGGCCGGTGGGCTGAATGCCGTCGGGCCAGAGCTTGATGCGCAGCCGTGGAATCAGACGTGGAACGGCGCGCAGATAATCCTGATAGGACTGGCCGAGCTGACGAAAGAGAAAGGCCTCTTCCCCCAGAATCAGCCGCAGCAAAAAAGCCGTGAGAAGGATCATGGCAAAGAGCGCGCCGGTCGACGGCATGACAAAAGCCATGGCGGCAAACATGCACCACGATCCGATGTAGAGCGGATTCCGTACGTAGCGGTAGGGTCCGTCGGCCATCACGGCTCCGGCTTTCATCTTGCCATGCAGCACGGTGGTGGTCCCGAGCCATGCCGTTCCCCAGACGCGCAGCACCACGGCCACGGCGGCGAAGAGTGCGGCCACGACGATGACAACCGGCACCGCGGCAGCAAAGCGGAGGATGCCCAGGCGGGTTAACTCAAAGGCCAGCCACGTCATCAGCGGAGTGCGATGGCCAATGCCCCAAAGCTCAATCCACGGCGCCCAAAAGCCCAGCGTGATGATGACCGTGATGATCGCCACACGCAGGCGAAATTCGATCTTCGTTGCTCCCATGCACCTCTCCCAGTCACTGAAGCGCGCAGTCTGCCGGCGATTCTCGGCCCCAGAAACAGAGTAAAGGCCTCGGGCCGCGAAGTCGCAAGCTTTCCGACGAGGGGCTGGAAGAGCGGATGAAAGGAGGCGCACAGTGGATGAATCGGAGCGGGCGATGAATCCCGTCCTATTCGGGGCCTCGACCCTGTTGCGCGATCCCGGCGCAGCAGGGTCTGTGCCTTGCGCTACTCTGCTCGCAGCGACAGCATCGGATCGACAGACGCGGCACGACGGGCTGGAAGCCAGCACGCCGCCAGCGCGATCACAAAGAGAACCGGCGGCACCACGGCAAACGTGAATGCATCGTGCGGCTGGATGCCATAGAGAAAGCTGGCGGCCAGTTTGGATAACATCCACGCGGCCGGCCAGCCAAGCGCCATTGCGATGAGCGTAAGCACCATCCCTTGGCGCAGAATCAAGCGCTCGACTGTGCCCGGCTGCGCGCCCAAAGCCATACGGATACCGATCTCTCGCGTTCGGCGGCTGACGGCGTAACTCATCACGCCATAGAGGCCGACTGTCGCAAGCACCAATCCCATGCAACCGAAGATGCCGAACAACGTAGCCGCCAGGTGGGGAAGAAAGAAGGCGGTGCGAACGTGTTCCTCCATCGTCTCTTCGTTGAAGACGGCCATTGACGGATCGAGCGAATGAATCTCCCGCCGTACCCCTCCCGCAACCGCCGTTGGGTTCCCAACCGTGCGTAAAACCAACGTGTAACCTACGACCGAGGGGTTACTGACGAGGCTCTGTTGGAGCGAACGAAACAGCACTGCGCGCTGATCCTCGCCCAGACTGCGAGACTTGATGTTTCCGGCAACGCCGATGATTTCGTAGGTAACTCCACCGCCAGAGACGTGCTGCCCGAGGGGGTTTGTTCCGTTGAAGACGCGTTCGACAAAAGCGCGATTGACGATGGCGACCTTCGGTCCAGTAGCGGTTTCGTCACCAAAGTCGTGGCCCGCAACGAGAGGAATACCCATTGTTTCGAGATAGCCAGGCGTGGCCATGTAGAGGTCTGTGTCTGCTCCTGATTTGTTTGAATCGGCAAGACCGTCTGCCCGAAATGCATCGCTGTTACCACCCCCGCTCAATGGCGCCATGTCTGTCGCAGCTGCGGATTTCACGCCCGGCAATGCTCGTACACGCCGCTGCAACTGATCAAGAAACGCGATCGTCTTTTCCGGTGTATAGCCGTGTACCCGTGGATCGACGGACATTTGGAGCAGATTTTGCGGACGAAAGCCGATGTCGATACTGGCGGCGCTTTGAAGGCTGCGCAGAAAAAGCCCGGTGACGCACAGCAAGACCACGGACATGGCGATTTGAGCGATGACCAAGAGATTGCAAAAGCTGACGCGACGTCCAGGGCGAGCCAGAGCATCTTCGCCCTTCAACGCGTTCGAAAGCAGCGGACGCGAGGCGGCCCAGGCCGGAGACAGACCCAGAATCAGCCCACTGAGGACGCTCAGCACCAAGGAATAGAGCAACACCCGCCAGTCGACCTGGAGACTCAAATCGATTGGAACCGGTGCAGGCAGATGGAACGTTGATAGGGATCGCGTCGTCCAGAAGGACAGAAACATACCTAACAATCCGCCGCCCAGACCGAGCAGCAGGCTTTCCATGTGCAGTTGCCGCTGTAGCCGGCCGCGCGTGGCGCCCAAGGCAAGACGCACCGCCATATCGCGCTGCCTGCCGGCGGCCTGTGCAAACAGCAGATTTGCGACATTCGCGCCGGCGATGAATAGAACCAACAGCGCCACGACCGCCAGTGCAGTGAGAAAGATAAATACCGCATTGCGCGCGATGGGCGGCAGCGATCCTGCCTGATCGAAGACAATGCGGTTGTCCTTGTCGGACGCAGGATAGCTGCTGGCGAAACGGGATGAAAGGGTATTCAACTCGGCGGCAATCTCGGAGCGTTTAACGCCAGGCCTTAATCGTCCAACCACCTCCAGGCAGTGGAAGTCGCGTGAATTTATGTGTTCTGAGAGGTTGGGAGCCATCTGGCTGGCGTTGCCGAGCGGTATCCAGAACTGGGTGTAGAGAATCTGGTCGATGCTGTGAAAGGCCGGCGGAGCCACACCGACGACGGTGAACGTCTGGCCGGAGATCATTACCGGTTTGCCAATAATTCCCTTGTCGCTGTTGAAGCGGCGTTGCCATAGACCAGCGCCTAGAACGACCGTAGCCGCGTGATCTTCGCCCTCGATAAATCCTCGCCCCAGAATCAGCGGCATCTGGGTTACATCGAAGAAATTAGTAGTGACCGCCTGGCCCCATACGCGCTCCGGTTCTCCATTCCCTCCAAGGGACGCCGGAAGAATCGGGTAATACGCCGCAATGCCAGAGAAGGACTTCGCCTGTTCGCGGAGATCCTTGTAATCAGGAAACGAAAACTCGTTGCAGCATTGATCTCCCTGGTGTGCGATGTGGAGGGCGAGCAGTGTAGACGGGTCGCCGACAGGCGCGGGCCGGAGGACGAAGCGGCTAACCATGGAAAAGATGGTGGCGTTTGCGCCGATGCCCAGACCGATCGAGAGCACGGCAACGGCGGTGGCGCCTCGATGCTTGGCCAGCCTGCGCAGACTGTACAAAAAGTCGCGCATAAGCGACTCCAGCCAGGGCAGGGTTAGGCGTTCGCGGTAGGCCTGGCGGGTTTGCTCGGCGCCGCCCAGGCGAATGAGGGCTTGACGGCGGGCCTCCGCAGGGCTGAGGCCGTTGCGAATGCCGTCTTCGGTGTGCATCGCGATATGGCTTTCGAGTTCGGCAGCGAAGTCTTCATCGTTGCTGCGCGTGCCGATCATGCCACGAAGGCGCATCCATAACGCTCTGAGCTTGCGCGTTCCCATCGTTAGGCCTCCTCTGCCGGAGCGAGGAAGCGCGCAAGAATCTCAGTGGTCTGCTCCCACTCGGCCGCGGCCTTCTTCACCTGGCGATGTCCAGCCTTGGTCAGCTCGTAGAATTTCGCCTTCCGATTGTTCTCGGAAACGCCCCAGCGCGAACGGATGAACCGCTCCTGCTCGAGTTTTAGAAGCGCTGGGTATAGCGTGCCGTAGTTTAATTGCAAACGGTCGCCGCTGGTCTGCTCGATGCGCCGCGCCAGTCCATAGCCGTGCTGCGGCCCCATGGTCTCCAGCGTTCTGAGCGCCATCAGCGCCAGTGTTCCCTGCCAAATATCGGATTTGTCGCCCATTGCCCACCCCTATTGCTTACCAATAGAAGTAGCGTACACGCTTTTCTATGGGATTGCAATAGGAGGGGCCGGGCTCCGGTTTCGTTTACTTGGATGGGTCGACCAAGGCCTGATTGACGACGGCATGGCCCTTGTATTCCAGGCTGTGATTGTCGGGGCTGCTCATGCGCTGGATCATGCTCACGAAGACAATGTCATTCGTAGGATCGACCCAGAACCATGTACCCGCGGCGCCATCCCAGAAGAAAGTGCCTTTGCCGTCGGTGAGATTCGCCTCTGGCGGATCGAAGATCACCGCGCAGTCGTAGCCGTAGCCAAAGCCCGGCCGCATCACCGACATGCCGATGCCGAACTCGCCCGTGAGCAGCGCAGCCGGCAGATGATTTGAGCTCATCAGCTTGACTGTTGAGGGAGCCAGGATACGCACTGCCGTCCAGTTCTCCGCCATTGGCCAGCATCGAGGCGAAACGGTAGTAGTCTTCAATCGTAGTGACCAGGCCACCGCCTCCTGAAGGCATCGTCGGCTCCGTTGCGTAGTCGGTAGGCGCGCCACTCTCCGCGTTCGGAGTGATTCCACCGTCGGGAGTTCCTTTGTAGTTCGTGGCGAATCGGCTGCGCTTTTCCGCGGGAACATAGAAGCCCGTATCCTTCATGCCCAGTGGTACAAAGATGTTGTCACGCATGAACTCAGGCAGCGGCTTGCCTGAGAGTTTTTCCGCGATGTAGCCCTGAATGTCCATCGAACAGCTATACGCCCAACCCTTGCCGGGTTGATAGAGCAACGGGATCTTTGCCAGCTTGTCGATCATCTCCTGCAAGGTTCGCGACTGCATCACTTTCGTGTCGCGATACATCTGGTCCACCATGCTGTTACCGAAATAGCCGTAGCTAAAGCCAGCCGTGTGGGTCATCAATTCGCGCATGGTGGGCGCGTGATCTGGATCGACAAGGATCATCTTGCCTTCCGCGTCGACACCCTTGAAGACCTTCAGGTGCGCGAACTCGGGAACGTACTTTGAGATCGGGTCGGAGGGAAGCCACTTGCCCTGTTCGTAGAGAATCATCATCGCTACGCCGGTGATGGGCTTGCTCATGGAGTAGGCGCGGAAGATTGTGTCTTTCGTCATCGGAGTGTTCGTGGCGATGTCGCGCTGACCATAGGTCTGGTACTCCACAACTTTGCCGTGTCGCGCCAGGATCGTGACGGCTCCGGCGAGTTGCTTGTGATCGATCTCGCCCTGGATCAGGACGTGAAGGCGCTCAAGCCGTTCGGAAGAGAAGCCCACCGACTCAGGCTTGTTGACCGTGAGATCGAGTGCTTGGCGCGCCGGTTGTTGCGCGTTTGAGTGACTGTAAAAGGCAAAAGCTAAGGCTGCCATCAGCGTGGCGGCGAGCGTGTTTTGGAGTGTCATGCGAACCCTTTCCGTTTTCCGATGAAGCAAAACTGAATGGTATGCCGGACTGCGGGCGTCAAGCAAATGCTCGCGAGTCCGCTGCTAGTAAATCAACTTGAGCGAGAACTGAATCTGCCGTGAGTTGCCGGCTGTCTTGCTGATCTGGCCGAAGCCCGTGTCGCTGAGAATCGCTCCGCTGGCTTGGTTGACTTGCAGGATATTCGAAGGCAACCCCATGGTGACAATGTTGAAGAGATTAAAGAGCTCCGAGCGAAATTGCAGATCCATACGCTCCGCTCCGCTCTTGCGGCGGCCAAAGGGTGTGTCTTTGATAAATGCGAAGTCGAAGTTATAAAACGCAGGCCCGCGAAAGCTGTTGCGCCCGAGCGTGCCAAAGCGGCCTTGATTCGGGCCGGTTCCTCCGGGAAGGTGAACGGGAATGGAGAAGAACGCCGCGCCGTTGTTACCGCCCTCTCCAAAATAATCTTGCCGGTTTTTGCGCGCGGTAGACAGATGCGGCTTTGCAATCTGGTCTGGGCGGTCGACGCCGTTCGACCCCACACCGGTCTGCTGGATGCCGCTGAAGACCGTAAAGGGCGAGCCGGAGCTGATGCTGGAGATGCTGAGCATCTCCCAGCCGTCCGTGAATTTTCTGCTGATGGGCCGCAGGAACTCTACGCTCTCCAAATGCAAATCCTGCGCCGCGCTCAGGCCGAAGCCGTGGGTAACGTCAAACGAAGAAGGCCCTCTCTCCGCGACGCATATCGTAGGGATTCTGCGGAGCGAGCTGGCTGTTGAACCATTCCGCTGCGTGTTATCGATCGACTTACCCCAGGTGTAACTCGCCTGAATGCCCGGCCCTCCGTGACCCACGGTTCCAGAGAGCGAGGTTTGCAGTGCGTGATAAGTGGAGTGCGAGTCAGCCATAATTACAGTTCTCGACACCGAAGCCGCCGATAACTTTGCCGGCACTGTCAAATTTGGTGTGAGGCGCAAAGGCCGGGTCGGCGCTGGGATAGCCGTTGGGAAAGCTGTTGCGCGGCAGCTTGACTCCGGCCGTGCCCACATAACTCGCGCTCGGCGGTGAGATTGCCGAACTTGCGCTCCACTCCTGCCGTCCACGTGTACAAGGTGCCGTTGCCAAAGGAGCGGTCGATGCCGCTGAGATTCAAATCGCTGACGCTGTGCCCAGGCGTAAGCGCCGCCATGTCCTGCTCGTAGCGGTCCACATCCATCACGGTGTTAGGAGCGACGGTGTTGGTCTTTCCGGAGGCGAAAATATCGGTTCCGTTCGTTGTGTAGGCTCGGGGAAGCTCAGCGGGCGTGATCTTGAAATCCGTAGTTGATCGGCGCTCCCGCGGCTGAAAGCACGCGCGGGTAAACCACGAAAGGCGTGGAGCCGGTAAGGGAGTTATCCTGCCAGATATTTGGCGGAATGGCCATGATGCTGCCGCCGGCATGAGCAGATAACTTGCTGTAACTTGCCACGCAACCTGAACGCGCGGCCCCCAGGCATTCCAATCCGTGCCGTAGCCGGGTTGCGGATTGATGACGAACTGCTGCGTGCCATTGATCGTGCGAAAGCTCGAAGTCCGGTGGGCGCGTTCGGTGATAGGTGTGTAGAGATCCCAGCGCAGGCCGTAGTCGAGCGTGAGGCGTGGGTGTGACCTTCCAGGTATCCTGGAAGTATGCGCTGAAGTTGTTGCGGTTGATCGCCGCAGGACCAATATGGTTCCGTTCCAGAAATAAGGAGGCGCGACGGCAACGGTATAGAAGAATGGACTGCCGGCAAGAAAGCTGCTCAAGGTATCCGGCAGCTTTTCGCCATAACTCACGTTATGCGTGCCGCTCTGCGAGAGGATCTGCTGACTTCCGTGGCATAAAAGGCAGCGCCGCCGCCGAAGTCGTATTCACCATTGGGACTGATGCCCAAGTAAGTTGTGTCGCGATTGATGCGTACCTCTGCACCTGCCTTGAAGTTGTGATGCACTGTCGTGAAGGCAACATTCTGCCGGCCCTGGAAGAGATTTCCGTAGGCCTGCATCACCGATCCGGCCGCTGAGTTGAATGCCTCGAAGAGGCCATCGTTGAACTTGACTGCCGGATCGGTGTGGTTGGGGGTGGGAAAGCCCGGCGTGGAGCGCGTGATGCTGATCGAAGATTCCAGCATGCAGCCGCGGCGAGACAGTGCGCGTATAGGTGCCGACGACGTTGCGCTGCCGGTCGATGTATTGCACGCCAAAGGAAGGATCGATCGCCGTCTGATCGGGATTGGTGGTGGGGCCGGTCAGATTGTCCATGCTGAAGCGCGCAAAGAACTCGATCCTTGCTTGAGAACTTCGTGATCGATGCGCAGCGAGAACTGGTTGGCGTTGGTGACTACCTTCGATGCGGTGGCATAGGTGTTCGCGCCGAAAGGCCCGCCGGGCAAGTTGGGCATTGGATAGCGCGCCAGCACCGCGGCGATTCTGGATGGACCGGACATGTAGAGCGTATCGGTCGTCTTGTCGGGATAGGTGACGGTGTCGCAAACGATCAGCGGGTTGGTTTGACAGCCGTTCCCCGGCCGCTGCGCGGCAGTGGGCACAGGCATCACCTGCGTCGTGCCCAGCACCTGCCGAAAGCCCTGATACTGCGTGAAATAGAAGGTTCGCTTGCGGCCGTCGTAAACATGAGGAATGAAAATCGGGCCGCCGTTGGTGAATCCAAACTCGTTGCGGCGGAAGGGCGGAATGCGGCCGGGATAGGCCGCGGTGGCATGGTCGAAGTAGTTGCGCGCGTCAAAGGCGGAGTTACGCACGAACTCAAAAAACGATCCGTGAAAGCCGCTTGCGCCCGAGCGGGTGAGGATGTTGGTGAATCCCGCTGCGCCGCGGCCGATCTCGGCCGGCATCCAGCCGGAACTGGAATCGATGCCTTCGACCGCGTCCACATTGAAGTTCGAGAACGTCGCTCCGCCCATCTCCGGATCGCTGATGTCGGCGCCGTCCATGGCAAAGGTCGCCTCCACGCCGCGCTGGCCGTTGATGGCGAACTGCGCCGTGAAGTTGGTGGCGCCGTTGGCGTCGGTCATGGTGCCGGCGGCCAGCAGCAGCAAGGAACTGAAGTCGCGCTTGTTCAGAGGCAGTTCGCTCACGGCCTGGCTCGACAGTTGCTCGCCGCCGGTTGCCGCCTGGCTTTTGAGAGCAGTGACGGTCACCTCGCCGCGCTCCGAAAGAGTGACGGCAACCGTGGCTCGCTTGTGCCTGAGGCCAGTTCAATAGGCAGCGCATAGTCGATCTTTCGGCCCTTCGATTCGACAGAGAGTCGATACTGCTCCGGGCGCGAGGCCCTGCACCTGAAACTGCCATCGGCGCCGGTGACCGCTTCGGCTGTTGCGGCCTTGAGGCCAGCCGGACTTTGGCTGCGGAGATGGGCGCTCCGGCTGCGTTGCGCATAATGCCTTGCCAAACGCGGCCGTCGTGCCTGCTTGCGCGCATAGCGTGCATCCAGCGCTACAGCCTAGAACCGCGAAGATCGCGATCACCACTGTCTTGATCAAACTGAATTCGTGCAACTGGCCATTGAAGAAGCCGTTTCTTCCAACTTTGAAATCGTCCTGCTACACCCGGAGTCGGACACATTTGGCATCGAACTTGCGGATCGTCTCAGCGAATGCTTTGGATTATAGACGTGCCTCTCGTACTTCCGGCTGCAGCATCTACACTGTTTGCAGCGCATGACACGTTCCAGACTCAAACACGCGACACCATCGCCGCCATCTCCACGCCGCCAGGGCGCGGCGGCATCGGGATCGTGCGCCTGAGCGGGCCGCAGGCTGCATCGATCGCGGCGCAACTGGTTCGCCTGCGCCAGCCGCTCGAACACGCGCCGCGCGCGGCTGGCCGATGTGCTGGACGAAGACCCGATGCCGGCGACGACGCGCGCATTGACGAGGCAGTGGTCACCTTCTTTGCCGCGCCCAACTCGTACACCGCCGAAGACCTGGTGGAGATTGCCGCGCATGGATCGCCGGTCGTGCTGGAATTGCTGCTGCGCCGGGCGCTGCGACTGGGCGCGCGGCTGGCCGAGCCGGGCGAATTTACCCAGCGCGCCTTTCTCGCGGGCAAGCTCGATCTCACGCAGGCCGAGGCGGTGCGCGATCTGATCGAGGCGCAAACGCTGACCCAGGCCCGCCAGGCCGCCAGCCAGATGGGCGGCGCGCTCAGCCGGCGCGTGGAGCCGGTGAAGCACGCGCTGGTGGAACTGATCGCCCTGCTCGAAGCGGGAATCGATTTTGCCGAAGACGATGTGGATGTCACTCCGCAGACCGAGATCGCCCGCCGCATCGGCGAGCTAACGCCGCCGCTCACAGCGCTTGAAGCCTCGTTCGCGCGCGGACGCATCGTGCACGACGGGCTCACGCTGGCCATTGTGGGAAGGCCGAATGCCGGCAAGAGCTCGCTTTTTAATCGGCTCGTGGAGCGCGACCGCGCCATCGTGACCGCGACTCCCGGCACCACGCGCGATACCGTCGCCGAGCGGATTTCGCTTGAAGGTATTCCACTGGAGCTAGTCGACACAGCCGGCCTGCGCGAGGCCGCCGAAGAAGTGGAACAGTTGGGGATCGCTCGCAGCCGCGAGGCGCTGGCCGATGCCGCGCTGGTGGTGGTGGTGCTGGACGCGACCGAGCCGCTCAATGACGAAGAACGACGCCTGCTGGCCGCCGTCGAGAGTCGTCCCGCAGTGGTTGCCGTGAACAAGAGCGACCTGGTTGAAGCAGGACGGCCGCTGCCCGATTGCGGCGGCGTGCCCGCACTCGCCACCTCGGCTCTTACCGGCGCGGGGATCCCCACGCTGCGCGAGCGCATCGTCTCGCTGGCTACCGGCGGGGCGGCGGCAGAGCCGGGAATGCTGACCAGCCTGCGCCATCAGCAGGCGATCACGGCCACGCTGGCAGCTCTGGCAGATGCCGCGCAGTCAAACGCCGCCTCGGTCCCGCACGAGATGATTCTGCTGGACCTCTATAGAGCGCTGGGAACGTTAGACTCGCTGACCGGGCAGACCACTTCCGATGACATTCTGAATCTGATCTTTTCGACCTTCTGCATTGGAAAATAACAGCAAAATTCCGGGAGAGTCGAATTTTGGGTCCCCCGATCTGTTGTAAAGTCATTTTTTGCCCGGCAGACTCAAGTTGGTTTTAACTGACCGCGAGATAAAAGGATCACTGCCTCTGACCGCACGGACAAAGCGATACACAACATTTATGAGAACGATACACAATATTCATGAGAAGGACCGCTTCCTTGATATAACTTCCTTGCATTTTCACCCACGATGGGCGGTATAATCCTGCCAGTAATCCAGTCGAACGCGCCGATGCCTATCGGCCGGGATGGATCGAAGTATCCCCGAACTTTTTGAGACACTGAAGTCCTATCGTTGCTTTGGTCACGGGAGACTCTATGCGTCGTGTGACCAGCTATTCTTTCTTGTCATTTGCTCTTTGCCTGTCTCTGGCCGGCTTGATTGGATGCAATTCCTTCAGCGCGGGGCTGAACCCCACGGAGCCGACGATCACCAGCTTCACGGCTAATCCCACGGCGATCTCAGCCGGCGGGACATCGAGTCTGACGGGAGTTTTTGCCAACGGCACCGGTGTAATTACGCCGGGAAACATCTCAGCGACCAGCGGCACAGCGGTTCGTGTTACTCCTGCGGCTACGACGACTTATACCCTGACATTGACTAGCTCCGCCGGAGTTACAGTCTCAAAGACGGCTTCGATCACGATCCTCACCTCGCAAACAATCACCTTCGCCAATCCGGGCGCGCAGACGGTGGGAACGCCGTTTGCGCTTGTCGCGACGGCCAGCTCTGGTTTGACAGTGTCTTTTGCTTCGACAACACCGAGCGTGTGCACAGTCAGCGGCACGACGGCCACCTTTATCGCAACTGGAACCTGCACGATCCAGGCCACGCAGGCGGGCAATGCGACTTATGCAGCGGCAACGCCGGTCTCGCAGAGCTTCACCGTGAACGCGCCCGGTCTTACCCAGCAGACGATCACCTTCGCCAATCCAGGGCCACAAATCGTTGGAACACCGCTGACGCTTGTCGCGACGGCAAGCTCCGGCTTGACCGTCTCCTTCGCCTCGACGACACAGACCGTCTGCACGGTGAGCGGCACCACTGCCACCTTTTTGACTGCCGGAACTTGCACGATCATCGCTTCGCAGCCCGGCAACGCCACTTATGCAGCTGCTACGCCGGTTTCGCAGAGTTTCTCAGTGACTGGGACAGCTAGCGGCAACACGGTGGCATATTCAAGCTGTCCGGCTCCTGCAGGTTCAGGCCTGACGTATACCATCGGCCTGCTTGACGGCTCTGGCCAACCGAGCGGGCCGCAAACAATTGCGGGCTTTACTCAATGGAACAACCTCAATCCTGGCGACGTCGTCTGTATCTACGGAAAGAGCACTCCGTACGCTGAACGTTTGGTTCTCACCCGGTCGGGCAGCGACGATCAGCATCGCATTCGCATCGTCGGCGTGATTCAGGGAGTGTACGAGCCGATCCTGACTGGCATGAGCGCGACGACAGCCGACGCGTTCAATTATGGGGCCAATATTTCCGGCAACTATGAAGGCGGAGAAGTGTCGGTCACCGGTCTGACTTACGGCACGCCCGTCGCATACCTCAACATCGAGGGGCTCACCATCCAGGGCGCGACGACTGCGGAGGTCGGTGGCACCGTTGCGAGTCCCACGTTCTCGAACAACACCTATAGCGATCCAAACATCAATGGAGGTGCGCAGAGTCCCTGGGGCTGCGGCTCCGCGGGTATTAATCTTTTACGGTCCGATCACATATCCATCATTCACAATCGCATTCGAGGCAACGATAACGGAATCTTTGTCAACTCGAACAACGGCAACACGTCGTCCAATGTTCTCGTGGAGTACAACCATATTTATGGAAACGGCGTTGCAGGTGGCTCGACTAGCAGTTGTACCTTCGATGCGCATGGCACTTACACTGAAGCCGAGAACATCACCTATCTCGGCAATCGTTTTGGCGCGCTGAGACAGGGGCAGGCCGTGAACCTTCTCAAGGACCGGTCGAGTGGCCTCGTCGTCGCTTACAACCTCTTCTTGCCGGACGGAGTCTTGGAGGCATCGTTGGGCGATGCACTCCTGGTCGGCTCTAAACCGGGACCGATTGGCCATCTCCTTGATCTGGTCGAGTCATATGACACGAGCGTGGGCCCTCCGGGGGGCCTGCAAAGTCTCGGTGCGGCTTACGACAATGCGAGCGTCTACGGAAACATCTTCTTTGACGATGGCGCTGCGGCCAATGGCTCGCAAGGGGCCGAGAATGCGGTGCACTTCGGCGGCGATCAAGGCAATTCTGCGGTATATCGCCACCATCTCCACTACTACAACAACACCGTCGTCGCGAGGCGCGCCGATGGAGTGGGATGGCTCGAGATGGAGCCAACAACGGATGCGGGAGCGTGGAACAACATCTTCTACGCGGCTTATGTCGGCTCTTCGACACCGCCGTCCTTCAACCTTCTCAGCACCTGGTGCTATGACAAGCAGTACGGCTACACATGCGGAACGGTGAATTACCTCAGCCAGAACTGGAACAGCCCAATCTGGGCTACGACTGGCGTGAATGGCACTAACTCAACTCCAAGCTTTGTCGATCTCGCCAACGACGATGTGCATATCGCCACGAACGACGCGACCATCGTTGGGAATGGTCAAACAGGAGATACGACTTACCCAGCAAACTCGACCACGATACCGATTGAATATTCTGATTTTCTGTCTACAATTACCCGGCCATATTCCCAGACCAAGATCGATCTAGGTGCGCTGGGTTACTCCGGCGTCGCACTGCTGTCGCAGACAATCACCTTCGCCAATCCGGGCGCACAGACGGTAGGAACGCCGTTGACGCTTGTCGCCACAGCCAGTTCCGGGCTGACTGTGTCGTTCAATTCGCAGACGACGAGTGTCTGCACAGTCAGCGGCACAGCGGCCAACTTCCTGGCGGCTGGCACTTGCACGATCCAGGCCACGCAGGCAGGCAACGCCACTTATGCTGCGGCAACGCCGGTCTCGCAGAGCTTTACTGTGAATGCCGCTCCCACGGTACTGGTCACGAGTATTACGCTTCCATCCGCGGCGACAGTGGCCGTCGGTGCGGCGACTACAATTACCGCCACCGTGCTGCCCGCAAACGCAACCGACAAGACCCTGACCTGGAACTCCAGCGACACGACGGTCGCCACCGTGAGCGCGACGGGAGTTGTCATCGGCATCCAGCAGGGCACGGTGACCGTCATGGCGGCGGCGACAGACGGTTCGGGTGTTGTCTCCAACGACTGCACGGTCACGGTGACGACAGCCTCATCGGCGCAATCCAATTATTTCGGAATCAACATCGGTACGGATCTTGATTGGGACACCAATCGCATGTTTGCCGATGCCATGAAGAGTTCGCGGGCGTGGGGAACGACAAGCGATGCCGGCGCTACCCTTCCAACTAGCGCCCTGGATGCAAATGGATGGCCGACACAGGATGGCTCTCTCTACGTTTGGGCCGGCATCGACCGTATGCAGGGAACATATGCACTGAGCTTCAATGGCCAGGCAACAGTGACGCCCAGTTCCGGCACGCTCGCCGGCAAGATTTATGACTCCTCCACGAATCAGACCATTGCGACTCTGACCTACACGTCTTCGGTTTCAGATTATCTGACGCTGAAGTTTACCAATACCAAGCGTACGTCGAGCAGCAGCACAAATTCCGGGATAACGAATGTGGTCCTGATGCGGCCGGACGCCGTTGGCAGCACAACTTCGCTGCCCTCCACGCGGATTTTCAATCCACCTTTCCTGGCGGCACTTAGCGACTTTGCGGCATTGCGCACGATGGACCTCTCTGCGACGAATGGCAACGAAATTGCCCACTGGAGTGACCGTACACGGCCAGGCGATGCATCCCAGGCCATCGGCAATCCAGGTGCGCCAACCGGAGGCTGGGAAGGCCCCGGCGCCGCCTGGGAATATGCAGTTCTTCTGGCGAATACAACAGGCAAGGATCTGTGGATCAATGTCCCGTTGAATGCGGACGATGACTACATAACCAAGCTGGCGCAGTTGACGAAGTACGGTTCGGATGGCGCAACACCCTACACCAGTGCGCAGACCAGTCCTGTGTGGCCTGGCTTGAATTCGAATCTGCATCTGTATGTCGAGTTCAGCAATGAGGTATGGAACACAGCCAGCGCATTTGCGGGTACTGAGAACCATACCGAGGCTGTGGCCGAGGTGGGCGCGGGCGGCTCACCGCTTAACTTTGATGGAGACGCCAATGACTGGAATTGGGCATGGCGACGCCCGGCCGAGAAGACTGTGCAGATCAGCACCATCTTCCGATCTGTCTGGGGCGATGCGGCCATGATGAACACCGTCAGGCCGGTGCTGGAGTCGCAGTTAACTTACCCGAACGGCCCGCTTCTCCAAGAGATGCATTTGATGGTGGATTACTACGATAACCCAGCCAAAGTGAGCTCTCCGCATCCACCCAACTATTACATCTACGGGCTTGGCGGCTCGGCCTATTACGGCCCGACGGACTTAAGCTCGGTCAACTCGATCTTCTCGACGATGGCAACAGGTTTTGTTTCTTATGTTCAGGAGGATGTGGACTGGGCGCTGCCTTTCGGCGTGCGTCGCATTGCCTACGAGGGAGGACCAAGTCTGGATCGCACCAGTGACAGCACGAAAGACGCGAACCAGGCGGCCGCCTGGGCTGATCCGCGAATGGAGCAGGTGATCGTGACTGAACAGAATGCCTGGAGCCAGGCCAACGGCGACCTGCTGGTCTACTTCTACCTGGCCGGCGCCGGATCCAATTCGGCCGCGGCTGATTATCAATGGGCCTTCATGTCGGATGTTCTTAGTCCGAGTTCTCCGAAGATGTCGGGGATCGCCGATATCCTGACATCTCCACGGAGTGCGTCGACCTATGGCACTCCGATTCCGGCGACGCTGACTGCGTCGAACGCCAACGTTCCGCCCGCATGGCTGTGGAGCGACGACAGCAACACAAAGATGCACGACCGCAAGTGGACGGGCTTCTCCGTGCTGGTCTCAACTCAAGGAGTCTTTACGATTAGTCTCACGGCCGACAGCGCTACCTCCGGCGCTGAAGCGGAGATCCTGGTCGACGGAGATTCCATTGGCACGGTGACGGTCAAGTCCGGCAATTCCACGGCTCTGTCGACTCCCACTCTCTTGGTGGGCAGCCACGGAATCCTTGTGCGGAATCTCACCGGTACCTTCAACTTGACCAAGGTGGTGGTGCAGACAGAGTGACTGCTTAAGCTTCACTACTCTTCGTGCACCGTCTCGGGATTGTCGAAGCGGGTGAAGCGGGAGACAAAGTTCAGATGGACGGTGCCGGTCGGTCCGTTGCGCTGCTTGGCGAGGATCATCTCGGACTTGGCCTTGTCGGCTTCGCTCATCTCCTCGTCGCGCTTGTAGTAAGACTCGCGATGAATGAAGGCGACCACGTCGGCGTCCTGCTCGATCGAGCCGGACTCGCGCAGATCGCTGAGCAGGGGGCGCGGGTCGTCTTTGCGCTGCACGCCGGCGCGGGAGAGCTGCGAGAGCGCCACGACGGGCACGTTGAGTTCCTTGGCCAGGGCTTTGAGGCCGCGCGAGATGGCCGAGACCTCCTGGGTGCGGTTCTCGTAGTTCCTCTTGCCCGAGGAAGGCACCGTGGCGGTCATCAGTTGCAGATAGTCCACCACAATCAGATCGAGGCTGCCGGAGTTCTGCTTGAGGCGGCGCGCCTTGGCCCGCATCTCTGAGAGCGGGATGCCGGCCGTGTCGTCGATGAAGAGTGCGCGTCTCGACCAGTTGACCGAGCGCATTGACTAATTTGTCATGATCCTCGCGGCCCAGGAAGCCCTTTCTGAGTTTTTGTTGGTCAACCCAGGCCTGCGAAGACAGCATGCGGCGCAAGAGCGACTCCTTGCTCATTTCCAGGCTGAAGATGGCCACAACGGCTTGATGATTGATGGCCGCGTTTTGCGCGATGTTGATCGCAAGCGCGGTCTTGCCCATCGAAGGCCGCGCGGCGATGATGATCAGCTCACCCTTTTGCAGGCCGCTGGTCATGATGTCGAACTGCGTGAAATCGGTAGCCAGGCCGGTAACCTCGCGGCTCTCCTTGTATAAGTTATCGATGGTTCCGAAGGAGTGCTCGACGATCTGGTCCAGGCGCTGCAGGCCCTGAGTTACGCCCTTCTCGCTCACCTCCATCAACTGCGACTCGGCAGCGCCGAGGACGTCGAGGGCGCTCTCGCCCTGGTCGGCCGCACGCGCGATGGCCGTCGAACAGATGAGCATCAGCCTGCGCAGCAGGCTCTTGTCCTTGACGATGCGGATGTACTCTTCGATGACCGGGCGGCGCGGCAAGCCCTCGGTGAGCGAGGCGAGATAAGCCACGCCGCCGACCGTCTCAATCTCTTTGAGCCGGGAGAGCTCGTTGGCCAGAGTGACGATGTCCACGGCGCGCGACTCGTTCATCAGATCCGTCATGCGGAGGAAGATGCGGCGATGCGAGTCGAGCGAGAAATCTTCTGAATTCGAGCTTTTCGGCAGCCTCGGCGTGGGCGGCGTTGTCGAGCAGGATGGCGCCGAGGATGGTCTTTTCGGCATCGATATTGGCCGGCAGTCCGGAGTCAAGCGCCAGATTGGGGATGGTGGCCATGAGATGAGTTTAGGACGAAGGCTGGCTGTGCAGAATGCGCTCGTTTTTGGAAATCTGGAAAAAACGGCAAGAGCCGGGGCTGACGCCCCGGCTCTTGATGGAATCCTCGATTTACGAGCGCCGTTTTAGCGAGAGTCCTGCGCCGAGGGGTAATAGCCGAGTTTGGCGATGACTTCGAAGCCTGGGCGATCGACGCGCACCTCGATCTTGCGGTACTTGCCGTCGATGACGGGCTGATGGCTGTAGTAGCCCAGTGTGTACTGGTTGCGCGCCTCCTCGGCGATCTTGGCGTAGCTTCTTTCTATGCCGTTGATGCCGCGCTCGGAGTCGGCCGTGCCACCTGTGGCCAGGATGTACTTGGCCAGGAGGTTGTCGTACATGGAGAACGGGATGTGGACGCGGCTGATATAGCCCTCGCCCCAGCGGGCCGAATCGCCCACCAGCGTGCCATAGACGGCGATCTTGTTGGTCTCGAGATAGCGCAGGACCTCCGGGAATTTGGCCTTGCTGCCGTACTCTTTGCCGTCGGAGACGACGTAGATAATGCGGCGGCGGCCCTTGGGGCGGGTCGACAGCTCCTTGGCAGCGGCGAGGATGGCGTCGTTGAGGGTGTGAATCTCCTTGGGGATGGTGATCCAGGCGCCACTGCCCGCCGAGCGTCCCTGCTGCAGGTTGGGATCGACGCAGTTGCCGTTCTGGGTGATGCTGCAGTTGGCGAACGGACCGCTGTTGATGGGCACCAGCATCTCGCTGCCGGTCTCCTTGGCCAGGGCCAGCACGGCAGGCAGTCGCGCGCTCTGGGCGCCGGTAAAGCCGGTCCGTTCCTGGGTCATGTGGCCGTAGGTGAAGACCGCCACTTCGTCATAGGGCGTGAGCGCGCCCTGGATGGCGCCGAGGGAGTTGTTGACCTTGGCCATGACATCTGAGGTCAGGCTCTGGTCGATGACAAAGGCGATCGAAAGCGGAAACGGCGTCCACGGTGAAAAAAGCCAATGGCGCGCGGGTGTCGTTCTCGAAGACCTTGAAGTCGCGGTAGGTGAGGCCGGCAACCAGCTTGCCCTTCGAGTCCTTGACGGTGACTGGAACTTCGACGAAGGTGGTGTGCCGGACCAGCGTGGTGATCGCCGAAGCGCCTTGTCCGGGGGCGGGCATCTCCGGCGGCGTGGTCTGGATCAAATCCTTGATCTGGTTGGTAGGCGGCAGGCTGGAAGGCACGGGCTGCTCGGCTGGAGGAGTCGAGGAGGAATTGGGTCCGGATGGGGTCACGCCCGCTCCCTTGCCAGGGGTGATCGGGCCAGTCGTCTCAGACGACAGCGGTTTAGGCGCCTGGGGGGTCGGGGCGTCTGGAATGGCCGGAGGCTGCTCCTCGGTCAGTGCAGCGGGAGTCAAAAACGGGCTCGAACTCAGGAGCGCGGCCAGTGCCAATGCTGTAAACCCTAGCTTCACAGATCTTCTCCAGTGGTTAGTGGTCAACCGTCAGCGGTCAGTTATCGGATGCAGAGCCGGATTGCTTCCACTGATCCCTGATCTCTGACCCCTGATCTCCGACCAAGGCTCCATTCGTCAGAGTATCAGACGCGCCAGCACCGCGCAGGTTACTCCAGAGAGAAGAGTGTTGGAGTATGCTTTCTTCGGAACGCCGGATTCGTCTAAAGATCCATATGAGAATGCGATGGGGAATTGCCGCTTTGTTGATCGGCCTGCCGGCAGGGGTTCCGGCGGGATGGGCTCAGCTTGCCCCCTCGCCCGACGCTCCCCCGGTCTCAACCGCGCCGGATACAACGGCCGATTACCAGCCGGTGGCAACGCTCAAGATGAACGTCAACCTGGTGGATGTCCTGTTCACGGTCAAGGACAAGTCCGGCGAACTGGTTCCTCACCTGACCAAGGACGACTGCACAATCTCTGAAGACAAGGTTCCGCAGACGCTCAAGAGCTTTGTGGCGGAGACGCATCTGCCGCTGACTTTGGGGATTCTGCTGGACACCTCGGGCAGCCAGCAGAACGTGCTGCCCCTGGAACAGGATGCGGGCGGCCAGTTTCTGGAGCGGGTGCTCAAGCCCAAGGATGAGGCCTTTCTGCTCTCCTTTGACGTGAACATCGACCTGCTGCAGGACTACACCAACAATGCGCGGCAACTGGCGCGGTCCATGAGAAAGGCCGAGATCAACACCGCCGGGGGCAACGGCGCCGCAGGCATTCCCGGTCTTGGCGGAGGCACCATTCCGACCATTGGAGATCCGAAAGGAACCCTGCTCTACGACGCGGTTTCCATGGCGGCAAGCAGGAAGATGAACCAGGAGTCGGGCCGCAAGGCGATGATCCTGCTAACCGACGGCGAGGACCAGGGCAGCCGCGCCAAGATCAACGACGCGATTGCCGCAGCGCAGAAGTCGAACATTATCGTCTACACGATTCTGATCGCCGACCGGGGCTTCTACGGCGGATTTGGAATGGGCTACAGCGGCTACTCGGCGATGAAGAAGTTGACCGGGGAGACCGGTGGGCGGCTGATCGACGTGGGCAATAACGGCAAAAAGCTCGAGGCTGCATTCCAGCAGATCGAGGACGAGTTGCGTACCCAATACGTAGCCAGCTACACGCCCAGCAACACCAAGCTCGACGGCAGCTTCCGCAGGCTCTCGGTCGAGTGCCGCGGGGACGGCATGAAGGTGCAGGTCCGCAAGGGCTACTTTGCGATGGCTCCGGAAAACTAAACCGTCACCAGACGGGAGATTCAAGGACTGCGGCCACGTCTGCGCTTTCAGGCAGAAAAAATACACGGGACAATTTTCATAGTTGGGAAGAATATTCCAGGTCGCACCTGGCGTCGACGCGATGCTTGTGCGGCGGATCGTGGCTGTTCCGCAGTGCAATTTGCCTCGAATCAATCTCTTTCGATCACAGCAAAAACGGCATTCAGGTTTGGCATGCAGCTTGCCGTCAGACTTCGTCGCGGTGCTTTACTCGCGCTTCAGCAAATCAATTACGAGTCCAGGTGGAAAAGCTCGGGTGGAAAGAAAAAACAAACCGATGGAGGACTTCCTTATGAAATTCGCTACCGTTTTAGCGATGGCGGCAATTGCCCTCTCGAGTGTGCCGTTCATCGCGCAGCAACCAGATACGACTAGTCAGCAGCAACCCGATACAACTAGTCAACAGAACTCTTCAACTCCAGCATCCGATTCCCAGCCAAGCACTTCGGCAAATCCGTCAGCGCCGGCAGCAGAGATGCGTCCGGTGAAAGGTGAACTAGTCGGCAAACTGGACTCGAAGTCCGCCAAAGCCGGCGACAGCGTGGTTGTGAAGACCAAAGAGCCGGTGCGGATCGCCGATGGAACCGTGATTCCCAAGGGATCGAAGCTGGTAGGACAGGTGACCGTGGTTCAATCGCACAGCCAGGGCGCCACGGACTCAGCGGTGGCGATTCATTTCGACCACGCTGAATTGAAGGGCGGCCAGAACCTGCCAATTGAGTCGGTGATCAAGTCGGTGGCGCCGCCGGAGAGCGATGCGACGGCCAACGCGCCGGGGGCGTATAGCGGTCCGTCCGCGTATCCGCAAGCAAGCGCGCCGTCGGCCAACGGTGGCGGCATGACCAATCATGACGGCATGGCAGGCGGCACTGGGCCGACGGGTGGTGGCGCGGCGCCGAGCGCCGGTCCGCCGGTCGTCGCAGGTTCATCGCCGAGCGCGAGCACGGCCACCGCAGGAAAAGTGGTAGGTAAGTTCGGAAATGACTCCATTGTCACCACGGCAATCCCTGGTGTTTACCTTGCGAGCAACATGCCCAGCGAGGCGACGAAACGGTCGGGCACTCTCTTCGCGGCCAAGAGTGATGTTCACCTGGACGGTGGAACGCAGATGGCGCTGGACATTTCAGCTGGGGCCGCGCAATAACGGCCGATGAATGGCCACTGGTTGTCTAAAAAGCCCGAGAAATGCACAGGACAGGCGGGCAGGAGGGTCTGTCTGTCCTGTTTTTAGACACTTTATTACCTTCGTATCGTTCGATGGTAATCTGGCGCTTCACGGAATTCTTTACTAGTATCGGCAGAGATCGAAGATACTTTAGCCCTTTCAAATAATTATTTTTTGTGAGGGCGTGAGAGTTTCCGAGGAACTTGCCATGTTCACCAACTGCGCAGCCAGCGAAGATTTTGAGATCAGCCCCCGGTTTCGCCGCACGATTCAAGAGCGGATCGAGCGGCTGGAGAAGGACGCCGAGTTCGACGAGGCGCAAGTGGCCCTGTTGGTGGACGACGATCACATTCGCAGGCAGATGCGGCTGGTGGCCATGCAGCGCGCCGAGGCGCTGCGCATGAGGCTCTTTCTGGACCGCGCCAAGACCCGCCTGCCCCACCCGCTCATTGCGCTATAAGAGACAGAGATCAGGGGACAGAGATCAGGGATCAGAGGAACACCTCTGGTCCCTTTTTCATTTGAATGCCGCCGGGAGTCTGCCATGAAACTGGACTACTTCGTCGTCGATGTCTTTACCGACACAGTGCTTGCGGGCAATCCACTCGCGGTGGTGATGAACTCCTGCGGCCTGGCGACGGAGCGCATGCAGGCCATTGCGCGCGAGTTCAATCTCTCTGAGACCACATTTGTCGAGCGCAGGGCGGCGGAAGTGGAACAGGCCGAGGGCGTGCGTGTGCGCATCTTCACCACCCAGGAAGAGCTGAACTTCGCCGGCCATCCGACACTGGGCACGGCGAGCGTGCTCAAACTTCGGGCGCCGGAGACTGTGCGCGACGAGACCGTAACGCTTGCGCTCAACGTGGGCGCGGTGCCGGTGCGATTCGCGAAGCCTTTCGAGGGCCACGCAGGCCTCTTCGGAGAGATGACGCAGCGCGATCCTGAGTTTGGCGCGGAGCTTGATGCCAACGAAGTGGCGCGGCTGACCGGGCTGAATCTCGACGACCTGAATCCGGAACTGCCGCCGCAGATTGTCTCTACGGGAACGGCATTCGCGATTGTGGCCTTGCGCTCGCATGAGGCGTTGTCTCGGCTCAGGGTGAACCAGCAGGAGGCCACTCCATGGCTTCGCGAGCGCGGCGCGCGCTGGTTTTATGTGCTGGGGCCGACCGGAGTTCATGCGGGCGGCCAGGAGCCTGCGTACCGCGCACGCATGCAGTTTTACGACGGCGAAGACCCGGCCACCGGCTCGGCGGCTGGCTGCGCTATCAGCTACCTGGTGCAGCGCGGCGCAGTGGCCGCGGGTCAGCAGATTCATGTTCGCCAGGGCGTGGAGATTCGACCGGACGAGCGACTTGTATCTCTCCGCGCGCATCGCGTCGGCGAGGGTCACGGATGTGCGCGTCGCGGGCAGCACTGTTCTTGTAGCAAATGGGCAGCTTTTCCTGCCGTAATACACACGCTATTCACAGGAATTCATCATCGCAAGTTGCGATATGTGTTGGGTGTAGCCAGTTTTCATCTGTTTCTCAAGGATTTTCAACGAGAGATTCGCTTCATTTTCCCCCCTTTTCAACGAACACAATTCCTTCTAGGCTTGCCTTTCATTGATGGAATTTAGCCGGCGCCTTAGCCGGTCTTAGCCCAAGTATCAAACGCAATCTGACCCTAACAAAAGCCACCCTCCTGCGAATCAAGGACTGGATGCCGCTTTGCGTGAGCGCCGCCCGTTTTGCCGGCGAATCACGTTCAGCGACCCGGACTGCATGATCAACCGGGAAACGGCTTCCACGTGTCCGGTCATGTGCCTTGGAGATTCATCAAGCCTGTCCGCCAAGAGAGCGGAATTGGCGAAGTAGTGCAAAGTTGGCGGCAAAGAATTCTGCATCAAGGAGCGAGTTCCAAGATCATGCGACCCAAGAAAGTGATTCTCTGCGTAGATGACAACGAACAAGAGCTTTCCGTCCTCAAGTTCATGCTGGCCACCAATGGATATCGGGTCGTTTCAGCCACCAACGGTCAGGAGGCTATCGGGATCTTCGCCGAAACCCCCGTGGATCTGGTGCTGGCCGACTACGTTATGCCGCAGATGAACGGTTGCCAGCTTGTGGAGCGGCTGAAACAGATCGCAGCTCATGTGCCCATGATCCTGCTGGGTGACCCGCAGAAGATGGCAGGGGAGATGCACGCCGCCGATGCGCTGCTGGCCAAGAAGAACTGCTCGTCGCAGGAGTTGCTGGAGCGCATCAAGGTGATGAGCGCCCGCAAGCGCGGTCCCCGCAAGGGCTCCCAGCGTCAGGTTTCAATCGTGGAGCTGGCGGTGGCGTCGTAGAAGGCAGGGAATAGGGACTAGGAGTGCGGCTCTCGACTTGATCGAGCGGATCGCAGGAGCTGGCCGTTGGAACCTACCGGCACAGGATGCTCCTTCGAGGATCTTTGATCGACGCCGGCTGATTGCTGTTCCCTGATCCCCAGTCCTTAGTCCCTGTTCCCTATTCCCTATTCCCTGTTTTCTGTTCTTTGCTCGAAGTACTTGACGACTCCGTTGGCGGGTGGAATACTCGCCAACTGTACCCAGTCTGGAGGTTTTTCTCCCTGCCAGCTGGGGGGTTGACATTTTATGGATCTGATCGTGGTTCGTCTTCTTTTCGTTGCTCTTCTTGCCGGAGTATGTTTTTTTCTTCATCCGTTTGGCATGACGGGATGGGTGAGTGCGGCTGCAGGCGCCGGGACAGCCTGCGCGGTGATTGTCTTTGAGTACCGCGTGCGGGCGCTGACCCTGCGGCGGCTGGTGGGCGCCGTAGCGGGCAGCGTGCTGGGCATCCTCGGCGCGGCGCTGTTTTGCCTGGTGTTGCGAGGCGCGCTTCCGGCCGGACCAACCTCCGCCGTGCTGCAGATCTTCGTGCTCCTGCTGATGACCTATGTGGGGCTGCTGGTGGGAGCGAGCAAGGGCGACCTGCTGAACCCGGCGGCGCTGGGCACGGTCTTTGCCTCCGACCGGCCTACGCGCCGCAGCGCCAAGGTGCTCGACACCAGCGTGATCATCGACGGGCGGATCGCCGACATCGCCGAAGCCGGCTTTATCGACGGCATGATGGTGGTGCCGGAGTTTGTGCTGCGCGAGTTGCAGACGGTGGCCGACTCGACCGACAGTTCCAAGCGCCAGAGAGGCCGCCGCGGCCTCGATATGCTGCAGCGCATGCAGTCGAACACCAACATCCAGGTGCAGATCGTTCCCGACGATTTCCCTTCCATCCGCGAGGTCGATCTGAAGCTGCTGGAGCTGGCCAAGAAGTGGGAGGCCAAGGTCGTCACCAACGACTTCAACCTGAACAAGGTGGCCCATCTGCACCACGTCGAGGTGCTGAACATCAACGATCTTGCCAATGCGCTCAAGCCAGTGGTGCTGCCCGGCGAAAGGATGACCGTGCTCATTTTGAAAGAGGGCAAGGAGTTCAACCAGGGCGTCGGGTATCTCGACGACGGCACCATGGTGGTGGTCGATCATGCGCGCAAGCTGATTGGCCGGGCGGTCGAGATTACCGTAACCAGCGTGCTGCAAACCGCGAGCGGCAAGATGATCTTTGGCAAGCTCGACGAGAACGGCAAAGGCGGCGAGCCAGGAAGACCGGGGCCGGTGGAGATTGTGCGCTAACCGCCTGCGCCACCTGCGGTGAGGCTAACTGCCTTCGGCCGGAGATGGAGCAAACGGCCTCTCCAGAAGCAGCGTGAGGCGCTGCTTCACTTCGGGCCACTCCGCCGCAACAATCGAATAGCGTGCCGAGTCGCGGACGGTGAAGTCGGCGGCCATGCGATGCGCGCGGAGGACGCCTTCAAACTTCCCGCCGATCCGTTCGATTGCGGCGCGGGAACGCTGGTTGCGCACATCCGTGTGCAGGCAGACGCGGAGCACTTGCCAGCTTTCAAAGGCGAAGGTCAGCATGAGCAGCTTGGCTTCGGTGTTTGCGGCGGTGCGGATGGCGGCGCGGCTCAGCCAGGTGTAACCGATCTCGCAGACGTCCGGTTCGCTGCGGCCATACCGCGCATGATTTTGCGGCCATGCCCATCGATCGAGGTCGAAGAAGCGCGTGGACCCCACAACGGTGCCGTCGCTGATGCGAACAATCGCAAAGGGCAAGGCTTTGCCGGCCTCCCGCCAGGCCTGGGCGGTCTCAATGTAGGCGTTAGTCTGGGATGCACCCTGCGGGACTTGACTCCACTGATAGAGCGAAGGGTCGGCGGCTGCGGCGGTTGTCAGGCCCTCGGCATGGCAGAAATCGAGCGGCTCAAGACGCACAAGCACGCCCTCAAGAGTTACGGTCTTCGTCGCCATAGTCTCAAGTATTCCACGGGTCTTCGCATTCGGCTCGCATTGTCCGCGAAAAGCAATAAGGGACCTTCGCATCCTTGCGAAGGTCCCTTGTTGACTGCTGGAGACAAAATCAAGGCGGAGACTGTCTACCCCTTGCGCGGGCGAACTGCTTCCTTGGCTTCGGCGTGGCCGGTGGCGGGGGCTTCGGGAACTATCGGCCTTTGCGCCGCCAATCCCCAGCTTCTTGCGCAACTCGGCGTCCATCTTGGCGAAGATCTCCTTGTTGTCCTTGAGGAAGGTGCGCGTGTTCTCGCGGCCCTGTCCTATGCGCTCGCCGGAGTAGGCGTACCAGGCACCGGATTTTTCTACGATATTGTTGGCTACCGCCAGATCGAGCACATCGCCTTCGCGGCTGATGCCCTCGCCGTAGATGATGTCGAACTCGGCTTCGCGGAAGGGCGCGGCCACCTTGTTCTTGACGATCTTGACCTTGGTCCGGTTGCCGGTCACCGCTTCTCCATCCTTGATGGCGGCGATGCGGCGAATGTCCACGCGGACCGACGAATAAAACTTCAGAGCCCGGCCTCCGGTGGTGGTCTCCGGATTGCCAAACATCACGCCGATCTTCTCGCGGATCTGATTAATAAAGATCAGAGCCGTGCGCGACTTGGAGACCGTGCCGGTGAGTTTGCGCAGGGCCTGGGACATGAGGCGCGCCTGCAAGCCCATGTGGGAGTCGCCCATCTCGCCGTCGAGTTCGGCCTTGGGGACCAGAGCGGCAACGGAATCGACGACCAGCACGTCGATGGCGCCGGTGCGGACCAGGGTTTCGGTAATCTCCAGCGCCTGCTCGCCGCTATCTGGTTGCGAAACCAGCAAGTTATCGATATCCACGCCCAGCTTTTTGGCATAGGCGGGGTCCAGAGCGTGCTCCACGTCGACAAATGCGGCCAAACCGCCCGCCTTTTGCGCCTCGGCGATGATCTGCAAGGTAATGGTGGTCTTGCCCGAGGACTCCGGACCGAAGACCTCGATGACCCGGCCGCGGGGAATGCCGCCCACGCCAAGAGCCGCGTCAAAGCTGATGGAGCCGGTGGAGATTACGGCGATGGGCACCAGCGCCTCTTTGGATCCGAGCCGGACAATCGACCCTTTGCCAAACTGTTTTTCGATCTGTGCAAGGGCGAGTTCTACTGCCTTGGCGCGGTCATCGGCGATTGCCATTTTGTAGGCTCCTCAAAGAAGATGCTCGTCCGCGCGGCTCCTGCTTTCTCCACAGGAAATGGCGCGGCGGCCTGGATTGGATTTCGATGGGATTGTAGCAGGGCTGGACAGACAATAACAGCAAAAAATAGCGAAGAGATGGTGAAGCTGGGTGGAGTGCCTGAGAATGCACCGCTCCCTATGTGTGATTCGGGGCTTTTCAACCTCGATGGAATCTCATTCCGGACAGTTTCCGAGCCAGACAGAACTGAAGCTCCAGTGTGCTCAAACCGTGTAAGCGCCGATGCGGGTTTCGCGGGTTGTGAAGGAGTCGCAGGCGCGGTCCAGTGTCTCGTACTCCTGGTCATGATCCTTGCGGAAGGCGCGGAAGGCCTCTTCGCTGGACCAGCGGTCGATCGTGAGGTAGTTGCCTGGAATGTAGACGTCGCGGAGCAACTCCGTGCCCCGGTAGTCGGGCGAAGTGCGAAAGAGTTGCGCCCAGGCGCCATCGGCGGAATAGGCGGTCTCAAAGCCGGCTACCTTCTCCTCGGAAATCTCAAACTGCCAGACAACAACGAACATAAGCGGCCCCAATCGTGTCTTTATGGTATCGCAGGGGGGATCGCCATGGCGAAGGCACCGAGGGTTTGGCACCACGGAAGCCAGCCGCAAGAGGCTTGCTTCTTTGGCTAGGGCAGGAGAATAGAGACCGATCGGGGTGCGGGCATCAACGAGTGACTTGATCATCTTCAAGCAGTCGCCGCTGGCGCCGAAGGGAACTTTTCTGGGACAAAGTGTGAAAAGAGTTGCATATTGCCCAATCTGCAAAAATCATAAGTTACTGAATATAAACGATAATTTTTGGCACGAAACGTGCATTTCTCTCCGTAGATTCAGTTGGAGCGTCATAGCTGGCGGAAGGCGGGTTTGTCCCTTATCCTTCTTGTCTTCTTTGCTTTACCATCGCTTCGATTGTGTACAATGTTCGACGGAAGAGTGTGACGGCCTTTTGCAGGCTCTATCCGCATGATTTTATTGAGGTTCGGCAGCAGGACGCGGTTGTTGTAGACGGAACAGATGCCCGCAAGGGCGAATTTTTTGGAGGCAAGGTAAGATGAAAAAGCTCTGGGTATCACTCTTTTTGGCAACCGCTCTTGCGACGGCTCCAGGCGCGAAGGCTGACTCGGTGTATTACTTCCACTTCAGCGGCATCTGCAGCCCGGGCGCGCCGGGTTGCAATGATCAGAATTCCGCCAACCCCGGTACGGTCAATCTCACCGGCAGCGGCTCCTTCACCGTCACCGGCAGCGGCCCCACCTATACGATCACCGGCGCGAGCGCCACGATCAACGGCCTTGCCGCTACCCTCTTCACACCCACTTTTCCTACTTCGGGTGTGACTCTGGACGGCAGCCATTACTACTACCAACTTGACACCGGCGCCAACAACCTTCTCACAGCTCCTGGCCATTACGGCTATGACCAGTCGGAGCAATCTGGCAACAATGACGGATCCAACGCTGTGTACTTTGACAACCAGCTCACACCGGGATCCACGCCGTTCCTGGATATGAATGGCATAGACTTTATGCTCTCGAATGGGGCGATTGTTGAGATCTTTAGCGATAGTGGAAGTTTATGGTGGAACGAGGTCGCCGGTGGCCAGTGGCTGATCGACCCTGACTACGACACCGACGTCAATGGCCAGGGTGCCGACCCGCTTAGCATGAGTATCTCGTCCACCCCAGAGCCCTCTTCGTTACTACTGCTGGGCACAGGTCTGCTTCTGATGGCCGGCTTTCTCTTCCGCAAGGCCAAGCCAGGCATGATGGCTTAGTTTCTCAATACGATCCGACTACGACAGAGGGCACGGCTACGTGCCCTCTGTTTTTTGCGCTTGTGTGGGCTGAAGGCCTGGCAGCCGATTGAGCTTCGTCTCAAAAGACCTTATATCTTTTGCAAGTTGGCAAATTTTTCCATGAGTTTCTTCATGCCGTGACGAGCAAAGAGGACGGTCAGCTTGGCGTCTTCGCCGTCGCCTTCGCGCATGAGGATGGTGCCCTCGCCATACTTCGAATGACGCACGCGCTGGCCCTTCTTGAAGTTAGCCGGACGGCTGCCCTGCGACAAGTCCGCGGCCGCTTGATGCGAAGCCGGTCGGGGGAGAGAGCCTGGCTTGCCATGACCGGACTGGCCCCCAAAAAAGCGGGCTATGTTGTCGATGGAACCTGGCTCTTCTGAACATTCGATCTGGCCTTTGGAAGTTGTGCCCGGACTCGCGGCTGCCGGCTTGGCACTGGCCGTCATCCAGGAGGCTACAAAAGGCTTGCTCTTTGCACTGGCGCCGAATCGGCTGCTCACACTGGGCCTTGCGGGTGAGCGGGGAGCATCCTGGTTCTCGTCTTCGTAGTTATAGTGCCGGTCGCCAAAGTCGCTGGCTGCGCCGGGCCGGCGATTGAATGTGTTCGGGTAACCGGGGGTGGACCATGACGAGGCCTGGGGCCGTCCGCCGAGGTTTTCGATCAACTGGCTGGGAACCTCTTCGAGGAAGCGGGAGGGCATGCTCACTTCCGGAGCGTCGTTGCCATACCGCCTTCTATAGTGCGCGCGAGTGAGGATCAGCGAGTTCATCGCGCGCGTCATGCCGACATAACACAGGCGGCGCTCTTCCTCGAGTTCGTCGGGATTGTTGAGCGTGCGGGAGTGGGGAAAGAGACCCTCTTCGAGGCCAGTGAGAAAGACCAGCGGAAACTCCAGGCCCTTGGCTGCGTGCAGCGTCATCAATGTCACGCGCGCGTCGGGATCAAACTGATCCGTGTCAGAGGCCAGGGCGGCGTGGTCGAGGAAGTCGGCCAGGGTCTCGCCGCGAACCTCGGCGTCGTGGGCGGCGTTGGCCAGTTCCTTCAGGTTTTCAATGCGGCTGAAGGCCTCGGGCGAGCCCTCGGTTTCGAGAGCTTTGATGTATCCGGTACGGTCGATGAGAAACTTGATCAGCTCGGGCAGCGTGGCTGCATCGCCGGGAGAGCGGAATGCCGGCTTCTCTCTCTCTTCCGACTCGGGATCCGATTGAGATTCCGATTTCTCCGCTTGCTTGGGCATGGTGAGAAATGGGCGCTTGGACTGAGCGGCGAAGGGAGAGAAGTTGCTGGCGTCGAGGAGTGGAAGCTGGTCCTCTTCACCGCCGAAGTCGAAATCGGTGGCTGATTCGGCGCTGGCTGAGTCGGCTGAAGCAGCCCCGAAGCCAAAGCCGGTATCGGCTTCCTTTTCGGATTCCGCTCCGGCAGCCACGTCGGCCGCGAGCTTGCCGGCGAAGTCGGGGTCCATCATGGCTTGAGCGTCAAGGATGAGCTGGCGGAAGGACTCGATGGCCATGAGAGCGCGGGTGGGAATGAGGCGGTTCGAGATTGCGGCCGCAACGGCATCCCACGTGGAAGCGCCAGTCTCCAAAGCCAGCCGTTCCAGAGTCTCGAGCGTCGTTTTGCCGATGCCACGAGCCGGGGTATTGATGACCCGCTGCAAGGCCATCGAATCGTGGGGATTGCGGACGAGGCGGAGGTAGCCGAGCAGATCCTTGATCTCGGCCCTCTCGTAGAAGCTGAAGCCGCCGACCATCGTGTAAGAGATGTTGTAGCGTCGCAGCGATTCCTCGACGAGCCGCGACTGTGAGTTGGTGCGGTAGAGAACCGCGCAATGCGCTTCAGCCGCATCGGGGCTGGCATTTGCATCGCGAAGAAATTTCTGAATGCGGTCGGCGATGAAGAGGGCCTCATTCTCGCCGTCCGGGGCTTCGTAGAAGCCGATCAGGCCTCCGCCCTGGCGGTCGGTCCAGAGCTTCTTGCCCTTGCGCTGCAGATTGTTGGCGACCACGGCGCCGGCGGCCTCCAAGATCACCTGAGTGGACCGGTAGTTTTGCTCCAGCCTGACAATGCGGGCGTTGGGAAAGTCTTTCTCAAACTCCAAAATGTTGCGAATGTCGGCGCCGCGCCAGGAGTAGATGCTCTGGTCCTCGTCGCCGACGGCGCAGACGTTTTTGGCTTCGCCGGCCAGCAGCTTCATCAGCTCGTACTGAGGGCGGTTGGTGTCCTGGTACTCATCGACCAGCAGATAGCGGTAGCGGCGCTGGTAGCGCTCGCGAACCTCCGAGGAGACTTTGAGCAGACGGACGGCTTCGAGCAGCAAGTCGTCAAAGTCGAGGGCATTATTCTTGCGCAGCTCGGCCTTGTAACCCTGATAGATGTGGGCGATGCGTTCGCTGTTTGGATCTTTCGACGCGAGGTAATACTCCTGCGGATCGATCATGTGATTCTTGGCCCACGAGATGCGGCCGAGAACCACTCGCGGCGTCAGTTGCTTGGTGTCCAGACCCATGCGCCGCATGACCTGCTTGACGATGGCCTGCTGGTCGTTCTCGTCGTAGATCGCAAAGGAGCGAGTGAGGCCTTCGCCGCCAACCTTGAGAGCTTCGATGTCCCGGCGCAGGAGGCGGACGCAGAGCGAGTGAAAGGTGCAGATCAGCGGCTTGGCCAGCGAAGAGTGATCGAGCATCCGGTCGACGCGCTCGGCCATCTCGCTGGCGGCCTTGTTGGTGAAAGTGACGGCCAGAATCGAGTCGGGGGCGATGCCTTTCTCGCGGATCAGCCAGGCAATGCGGCTGGTGATGACGCGAGTTTTGCCCGAGCCGGCCCCGGCAAGAATGAGCAGGGGGCCCTCAGTGGCCTCGACGGCGGCGCGTTGTTCGGGGTTCAGATTGGAGAGCTGCGGCTGCAAGATGAGCGTCCAGGCGGGAAGGGTCCTGCCTCTAGTGTACCGGTTGGGTCGTGATTCGACAGGATGTTGGTTTGCAGACGACTGCGATGGGGATGGTCGAGACTCACAAAGTGACTTTAACCGCAGAAATATACATTTTGCATAATTTATGTAAATTGTGGATAATTGAGAATATGCAGACGGTATCCGCAACCAAAGCTAGCCAGAACTTCGCAGCCATGCTCGACGCAGCACAGCGTGAGCCGGTGCGAATCCAGCGCCACGAGCGGGACATTGCGGTGCTGATCTCGGCCGAGGAGTACAACCGGCTGCACAGAGACCGGTGGTCCGAATTCAATCGACTCTCGGCGATTGCGGCGGAGCAGGCGAAGGCCAATGGCCTGACCCAGGAAACTCTGAGTGAGATTCTGGCAGACTGATGCCTAGCGCCAGACGGCTCGTCCTGGACACGAATGTGGTATTGAGCGGCTTGCTGTTTCCGGGATCGACTCCAAGTTTGGCCTTGCTGAAGGCGCAGGGTGATGAGGTGCTGGCGTCGGACGCAACACTGTTGGAGTTGGTCGAGGTGACGAGCCGCATACGATTTGATCGCTACATCGATCTCGGCATCCGGCAACGGCTTGTGGCGGAGTTCGCATATGCCTGCGAGACGGTCGAGATCGTCGCTCCCACCCGCGCCTGCCGCGATCCGAGAGACGATAAATTCCTCGAAGTCGCAGTGCATGGGCGCGCCGATCTGATCGTTTCCGGAGACGCCGACCTGCTGGCGCTCAACCCCTTTCGGGGAATTGCGATTCTTACCCCGGCTCAATACCTCGAGATGGAATAGCCCTGCCCCAGCCAAGTTATCCTGAAGAGACAATGACGCCATCCAATTCAACCTCTACGTCGCGTGGCGGTCTACTGCGGATCGGCCGATGGAAGCAATCCCGCATATGTTGCCGAGGCTCGCGCGCTGGGAACGGCGATCGCCGCGTCCGGGCTGGGGATGGTCTATGGCGGAGCCAATGTGGGTCTGATGGGTGTTGTGGCCGACGCGGCGCTGGCCGGCGGTGCAGAGGTCGTTGGCGTGCTGCCCGCGGTGCTCGAGGGACGCGAGATCGCCCACACCGGGCTGACCAGGCTCGAACTGGTACCCACCATGCATGAGCGCAAGGCACGCATGGCCGAGCTGGCCGATGCGTTCCTGGTGTTGCCGGGCGGCTACGGCACGCTGGACGAAATGCTCGAAGCGGTCACCTGGGCGCAGCTCGGCCTGCATGCCAAACCTGTCATTCTCATCAATACTGCCGGGTACTGGGACGGACTGCTGACGTTTCTTGATTCCACGGTGGCGGCAGGCTTCGTGAAGCAAAAGAACCGGGAGTTGCTGCGGGTGGCAGAGAACGCAGAAGCTGCAGTGGAGATAGCGGTCGAGGGCTGACCTCGCGCCCATCCTCGTATACTCGACCTAGCGTATGTCTACAGCCCTCGACAAAATTTTGGCAACGACGCGGGCCACGGTGGCCGCAGCCAAGGAGCGCGTTCCCATCGGGGAGTTGGAGCGGCTGGCCGCTTTGCATCAACCGCGCGGATGGGCTGAGGCTTTGCGCCGGAAGGCCGCGACGGGTCCGGCAATCATCGCAGAGATCAAGAAGGCCTCGCCCTCAAAGGGACTGATTCGCGCGGACTTCGACGCGACTCAACTCGCCCGAAGCTACTTTGCCGGGGGCGCTGCGGCGCTCTCTGTTCTGACGGACGAGCCGTATTTTCAGGGCAGCCTGCGCAATCTGGAACTGGCCTCGGCCGCTGTTCCGCTGCCTTGCCTGCGCAAGGATTTTACGGTGGACGAGTACCAGATCGTCGAGGCTCGCGCGCATGGCGGAGACGCAATTCTGCTGATCGCCGCCGCGCTCACCGACGGCGAACTCGGCCGTTTTGCCCAACTGGCGCGCGGTCTTGAGCTGGACGTGCTGGTCGAGGTGCATACAGCCGAAGAGCTTGACCGCGTGCTCGCAACGCTGGGCGAGACCGGCGCCGACGCCATTGGCGTGAACAACCGAAACCTCAAGACCTTCGAGGTGCGCCTGGAAACCTCGCTCGAACTCGCGGAGCGCATTCCACCCGCGGTGGTGCGCGTAGCCGAGAGCGGCATCGCGACGCCCCAAGACCTCAACCGCCTGCGCGCTGTGGGGTTTGACGCCTTCCTGATCGGCGAAAGCCTGATGCGCCAGCCCGATCCAGGCGCGGCGCTCTCTGCACTGCTGGCCGGGAACGCAATCGCAGAAGCGGACAAGGCCCAATGAGCATCTGGATCAAGATCTGCGGCACCACTTCGCTCGGGGATGCGCTGCTGGCTGTCGAGGCCGGGGCTGACGCTGTGGGCTTCGTCTTTGCGCCGAGCCCGCGCCAAGTTACGGCGGCCCAGGTGGCTGCGATTACTCCGCAACTGCCGGCAACGATTGAGAAGATTGGCGTCTTCGTCGATGCCGCGCTGGAGGAGATCGTCTCAACGGTTAGCGCATGCGGCCTGACCGGCGTTCAACTGCACTTCGACGCGGAGCCGGAGTTGCCGGCAAGACTTCGCGAACGTCTGGGGCTGCAGTTGCGCATTTTTCGCGTGATGCATTTCGATGCGGAATCCGCCGGGCAGCACGCAAAGCAGATCGCCGAGCACGCGCGGAATCCGCACTTGGACGCGGTGCTTGTGGACTCGCGCACTGCATGGGCCGCCGGAGGCACCGGCGTCACCTTCGATTGGGCCGAGGCGCGCAAGAGCGTCTTTGCCGAGAGCGGGAGGCTAAAGCTGGTGGCCGCGGGCGGACTGAACTCGGCGAATGTGGCCGAAGCTATCACGGCGCTCCGTCCCTGGGGCGTGGATGTGGTCTCCGGCGTTGAGGCCGCTCCGGGGCGCAAGGATCCGGTTAAGCTACGGGAGTTTGTAACTCGCGCGATGACTGCATATCGCGCTGAGAAAACCTCAGAAGGATAGTTCGGCTCGCCCGCTTGAGATTGAAGTCTCCTGTTATGATCTGGTGGTTATGAAAAGCGGTTTGAGCTTCGTCCGAAAACGCGAGTTGCTGGCGCGCGGAATGTTCTGGAGTGGAACCTCATTTTTATTTTCTCAACTTCCGGCTCGAAACTCTCTCTTGGTTTTGAACTATCATCGCATCGGCAACCCCGATGACGATCCCTTCGACCCCAGCGTTTTCTCGGCGACCGCCGAGCAATTTAACGATCAGATAGCTTACCTGAAGCGCAAACTTTTACTTATAACTCCCGATGAGGCTTTGGCATTCATCGAAGGCAGAGAGGAAGAGAGAACGAGCCGCTGCCGAGTGTTAGTTACTTTCGACGACGGTTACCTGGATAACTACGAGATAGCTTTTCCTATCTTGCGCTCGCACGGCGCGCAGGCGGTCTTCTTTCTAGTGACGAGCATGGTTGGGTCGTGTCATCTTCCGTGGTGGGATCGGATTGCCTATCTAATGAAAACTGCACGAAAGCGGCGGTTCTCTCTGAGTTATCCGGGCGAGTTGGCAGTAGACATCGATAAGAACGGCTTGCCGGAGAGTCTAAGCGCAGTCCTGAAATTTTATAAGCAGCCTGATAACTCCGATCCAGAGCGCTTTATTCGGGAGTTGGCGGAAACGTCGATGGGCGAAGAGCCTCCCAAGGCGATGCGGCGCTTTTTGAACTGGGACGAAGCGCGAGAGATGAGCAAGGCCGGGATGGAGATCGGAGCACACACGCATTCACACCATGTACTCAGCCAATTGGAACCTGAACGGCAGCATGAAGAGTTATCGTTGCCCCGGAGAATCTTGAAGGAACAGCTTGGCATCGAAGCTAGGGTGCTCGCCTATCCCTTCGGCCATAAAGGAAGTTATACAGAGCAAACGGAAGGAATAGCTAAAGAGTTAGGCTATCGCGCAGCGTATTCACATCACGGCGGAACCAACCTACAAGGGACAACATCATCCTTTGACGTGAAACGCGATAAAATTCTCGGCCAGAGTTGGACGCGTTTCCAGGTTCAAACGTGTGTCTGCCGATTCACTGGAAGCTATTGGCCTTGATCTCGTCGAAGCGGTTCATCATGATCTTCCACTCTTCGATAAAAGAATTTTCTTGGGCTTATGCCAAGCTAGACTTTCGACGGTACTGCACTCTCATACCTCTAGGACGAATCAGCAGAGACAAAACCGTATCCGCCAAGCTGGCGATCGGCCTGGGCAACATCCCAGCCAGTGTTTTGAAACGAGCGTGGTCCTGTGGCTCCAGTACGCGCATCAGGTAGAAGAGCCCGAAGAGAACGATCAGCGATGCACCGCCGCCCAGCAGAATGCCCCAAAGCGGAGCGAACCGCACAGCGATGTAATAAGCCGTCTGCGATGCAAGAATGCTGACGAAGACGACCTTTGCAATCAGCCGCCAGGGGAGTTTCACCTTGAAGAGATGAATGCAGACAATCCACATCGTTCCGACAGCCACTAACTGAGCCGCGCCATTGCCGATGCACGCGCCGACCGCGCCGAGCGACGGAATGAAATACCAAGCTACGCCAACATCGACAATCCCCGCGAAAACGGTTGCGGCGATCACATAGCGCTGCCGTTCCGAACTCTCCAGAAGATTTTGCGCGGGTGAGAGGAATGCCTTGAATATGCACAGCAGCGGGGCCAACAATACAACCATAGCGGCGCCCTCGAATTTGTGACCATAGATTAAGCGCAGAGCCGGAATCGCCAGAGATGCCGCAATCAAATGAAGGGGTATGGACATGATGGCAATGTAGCGAAAGGTGGATGCCGTAATATCTGAAAGTCTGGATTTGTCGCGCCCGTACTGGGCAAAGATCGTGGCGCCGGCCGCTGCCCCGAAGATGGTCGCGGCAAGAAGCAACTGTTCGGCCATTGTGAATGCAACTGAATAATAGGAAACCTGGCTGACATCCGAGCAAAGATTCTTGAGCAGGATGACTTCCGAGCGGCCCCATACAACTTGCGCCACCAACATAGAGGCCACGCTCTGCAGGGCGAAAGGCATCATGCGCCGCCGCAATCCTGGCAGATGAGGGTGCGTTGTCTCCCACGACCACACGCGCCTCATGGTTGGAAAGAAGCGAACAAGAAAATCAACGGCGCGCATGCTGAACAGCGACACTCCGACGCCTACAACGCCCCAATGGAGCACGACTGTAGCTGCGATTGCAAAGAAGTATGTCAAGGCCGCAGCGATGGATCCAGGCAAGTTTCTGGACAGATCTTCTGTGGCGGTATTCGCCTGAGCCGATATGGAGTTGATCATCGAAGGCCAGATGCTCAGCACCAGTAGAGCCGAGGCTAATCTGTATTCCGCACTTGCGTCTCCGCGTACCCAGAAGAGAAAGACCGCGGTAGCCACCGTTGCCAGACCTGTCTGTAGCAGCAAGGTGCGGAGGTAAATGTGCCGTGCGGTTCCCCTGTCGCCCATGCCGATAAACTCGGCCATGTATTTCCGGGTCGTTGCGGGAATACCCATGCCTCCCAGGCTACTGACCAAGTTAGCAATATAGGAGATATAGATGAGATAGCTATTCTTCTCCGGTCCAAGATAGCGGTTAATCGCAATCGATGTAGTGAAGGCAACAACAGCATTAATTATGTTCTCAATACTGAACCAGCCTGTGTTCCGGGCGATCGTTTTGGCATTTGTCATATTGACATTAACTCTTATCCAAAAACTATGGGTAGACCATCAGATCGTTCGCGTTCATCTGTGCATTGTGGCAGGCGGCGGAACGCTGTCCGCCGCCTGCCGTCAGGGCATTGCAGGCGTCTATCCGAGACCCTGTAGCGCGGCGCGCGCTTCCTTTGCCGACGGCGAATCGGGCGCAAGCGAGATGGCCTTCTTGAGATGAGTCGTCGCGTTGTTCTTATCCTGCAACTTGCTGTAAACCATTCCAAGGTGATAGTGCATTCCCGCGCTGCTGGGGTCGGTCTTGACTGCGTCTTCTAGAAGATCGCGGGCGAACGCATAAGTGCCCTTGTGATAGTAAGCCCAGGCCAGAGTGTCTGCGGTGTTCGGCGAATTCGGCATGACTCGCCGCGCAGTTTGCGCCAGGGTCAAGGCTACATCCACGTTTTCGCCATTCTGAAGCATCATGTAGGCAAGATTGTTGGCTGCGACAGGCTGCTCGGGCTGGATTTGAAGAGATTTCTTGTAGTAGTCCTCGGCCTTCCGCATATCTCCGCGCGATTCCTCCAGGGTCCCGAGAACGGCCAGACCGCCGGCATTGCCGGGATGAGCCTTCGACCATTGCTCCCAGGCGCCAATCGCATTTGCCGCCTGTCCGCTCTTCACCTGGAGCTGCGCGTAGATCGAAACCGCCTCGCCGTCGTCGGGATTGATCTGCATGGCTTTCTGGACGGTGGCGGCTGCCTGATCGAAGTTCTTGTTTTGAATCTGAAACTGAGCAAGCAGATCGTAGAATCCGCTGTTCTCTGGGACTCTTCTCGATTTGCGCGTTCAGGCGCGCCAGGGCCTGCGCCGGCTGCTTTTTGAAGAGGTCATAGCCGACCAGTCCGCGCAAGGCTCCGATCGAATTGGGATCGTTGTCTAAAGCCTGCTCCAGCAACGCCGCTCCTTCCGGATAGCGCTTTTGCGTGAATCGAACTTCGCCAAGCATGAGATAAGCCTCTGCGTTTTTCGGGGCAACGCTCATTGCAGTCTTCAGGTCGGCCTCGGCCTTGTCCTGTGAGTTATGCGCCAACTCCACCCTGGCCCGCCAGACGTAGCCGCCGGGAAAGCGAGGAGCAGTGGCGATCGTCTTCTCCGCCACATCGGATAGAAGGCTCATGTCGCCGCGCAGGCTTGCAATGCGCGCAAGTTCCTCCTGTGCTTCAAGGCCTGGCGGATTCAGTTGCGCAGCCTGCCGAAAGCTCTTCTCGGCCAGGCCGGTATCGTTCTTGGCCAGCGCTGCCTTGCCCAGCCAGTACTGAATGAAGGCATCCTTGGGGGCATTGTTGGCGGCATCCTGGAGAGCATTGATCGCGTCTGTCAGCTTGCCGTTATTGAGCAGGACGACTCCGTTCAGCACAGCGACCTGCGGGTCCTTGCCGTTCTTCTTCATCAGCCCGGTCACCACGGTTTGCGCAGTTGCGAAGTCTTTCACCTGGAGAAGGACCCGAACGTACCCCTCCTGCACAGATAGATTTTTGGGGTATTTTTGGGCAAGACCTGCAAATTCGGCTTTGGCCTTGTCGATCTGCCCGGATGCCGCGTAGTAGTCAGCCAGCAAGCGCACTCCCTGCGGATTGTCGGCCAGATCGTTTGAAGCCTGACGAAGCACCTGCTCGGCTCTCGCCTGGTCACCCTGCTTCAGAACAACCTGGGTAAGCGCTTCCCGTGCGCTTAGATTTTTTGGAGTCGGTCGCGACGGCCTTCCAGCACATTTGCTCGGCGTCCTGCAGACGGCTGTTCTTCACATAGAAAGCGGCGAGCAGCAGTTTGGCGTTCACCGACTTTGGATCGAGCGCGACCGATTTTTTCAATTCGTCTTCAACGAAAGAACTCTGAGTGGGATCACCCATCTTCAGCAATGCGAGAGTTTCGTGAAGTTTCGAATCGTTTGGGGCAAGCTCCAGCGCGCGATGGATCTCAGTGAGAGCGAGATCCTTGTCTCCCCGCTTGGCCGCTATCCGGGAAAGCAGAGAGTGCGCGTTGGCGTTGTTCGGCTGAGACGCCATGACCACGGCGGCCTGAGCCTGCGCATCGTCGGTCTTGCCTCCGGCGAGGAGCATGTTTCCAAGATCGATCCGTGCCTTGTAGTTTGCCGGCTGCAGACTCACAGTCCGTTGCAGCTCACCGTAAGCACCGCTCAGCGCACCCATATGGAGATAGGTCTGCGCCAGCGCATAATGCGCGTCGGCAAAATTCTTGTCGATCTTCAAGGCATTGGAAAACTGAATCGCGGCTTCGCGATCCTTTCCCTGGGCGCTGTACTTCTGTCCGCTCTCAAGGTATTTGTGCTTGCGCACGTTGGGATCGCGGAAGCACCCGGACAAGAGAACGAGCGATAGAAAAAGCATCACTGCGCCAAGAACCGCGCGGCGGTTCCACGGGCTCCATGTGCCGTTGAAACCAGATTGAAGTGCCTTGAATCCGCTTTCCACTTTCTTTCATCCTTTCAAACTGTCTCTTGAATGACTGCGTCCGGAAGCCATCAACTGAGCCAACATGCCAATCCCCGCCACATCCAATGCGCTTAGTCAGGGATATATCGCGGTAGCAAAGGAGCGAGCTGCGCAGTGAATGCCTCGGCGCGCTTCCCTGCCGCCGTCACGTCTTCACTGGGAGAGATCGGCGTAATCACCCTGACCAGCGCGCCATCCGTGCGATTCATGCGTATTGCATCGGCGACCATGTGGACCTTCGCCATGTACTCATTTGCCACGCTGCGACCATGCGCCTGGTACCAGTAGATGACGAACTGCCTTGCCTCTCCGTTGGAAATCACGTACTCGCCAACCCGGTACCGCTTGCCACTCGCATCGCGCAGATCGGCGGTTTTGGACGACTCAAAGACCCAACCGGCGCCGGGCAGGCAATGCTTTGGAGAATGAATGGTCTGGCCGGTCCTTTGAGTTGGGAAATAGCCGATGAAGAGACTGACCGGCAATGCCTGCTGCGGTTGAGTGTAGACGCGCGAAAGGAACTCTCCGCTCCCAAGGACATCGAGCGTTTCCCGGTCGATTTGCTGATCGCTTCCGGTCCATTCGCCGATGAGGCCGGGAAACTGCGACAACGGCTCTCTGGCGGGAACCCGATCAGTATCGGGACGCATATGGAGCAGCAGCGCCGTTCCGGCCAGCAGCAGGACTGCGATCCAGAAACGAAGGCTCTTCATCTCTGCCTCCCTTTGACCGGGATCAGATTCATCGCGAGATGGACGAGATACAGGCAGGCAAGAGAAACCAAAAAGATCACCCAACCGGAAAACTCGTGAAAGAAGCCCATGGCCTTGTCGGGGTCCCAGTACTGGACGCACAGGCCGGTACCGAGAATGCGCAATGCGTTGGCGGCAATCGCGATTGGAATGCTGGCCACGACGAGCGCTACTCGCCGCAAGACGGACTTCTCCATAAAGTACCCGTAGAAGACCGCCAGCGTGAACAGGCTCATCAAGGAACGGATGCCGCTGCAAGCCTCAGCCACCTCAAGTCTCATCGCGGGAAGCACGATGACGTTGCCTTCACGCAGAACCGGCACGGCGAATAAAGGAAGCAGATCGCTGGCAAGCGTTGAAGCCAGCAGTTGCAGCGGAAAGGTAATCTGATTGAAGACGATGGCCGGGATCGGGATGGCCAGCAACAGAGCCAACAAGGCGAAGCGCAACTCCTTCAGGAGCTGGCCTCCGCCAAAGCAGAGCACCAGACCGGCCAACACGATAAGCAGCGAAACGCGCGAGAGGAAGAGCTCGGAGCCGTAGACTCCCAGCAGCAGAACGACAACTCCGAGGGCCATGACGGCGATTCCGCTCCACGAAGGAACGATCCTGGTAGCGAGAAGGACGCTTCTCTTCTCCCAAACCAGATACGCCGCGAAGACTGGCACCAGGAAGCCATGGGAGAAATCGGGGATCTGCCACCAGTCGGTCACCAGTTTCTCAAGAACCTGGTAATAAACCGCGGCCAACAGCAAAAAGATGATCGCGGACCCCAACGCCAATTCACCGTTGCGGGAGTGCCATGAGCCAGAGGGAGCCGATGGAGCCGGCAGATCTTGAGACCTCTTCTCCGTGCTGGAATCTTCGCGCATATTGAGACTTGCTCTCTAGACTAGCAATCGGAATGCCGAAGTGAAATGGATTTGATCGTGTTCAAATTGCTAACGAATTCTCTCCTTATAGGGAAGAGATCTTCCCTGATGAGTGGAAAATGATTTCCACTCGCTGGCATTCTCGATGGAACAATTCTTCCCTCCAGAAGGGAATGATTCCGCACTTTTCTCGGAGATTCGCCCCCCAGAAATGCGGCTTACAGGCGCGTCCCCGGCGTGGAAGAGCCCCTTTCCAGCTCTGCCTTCAGGATTTGGAAGCTGCATTGCTAATGCAAAGGCAGACTCGGATTCCTTTATGGCAAGCACGGCAACGATCGACAGTACGAAACGGCAGACCAGGCCGGCTCCTCTGATTGAGGCGCGGATTCAAGGTGCGATTGCCCGGATTGCGCAGAGCGAGTGCCCGGTCCTGATCCTGGGCGAGCATGGCGCCGGAAAGCGGACCATTGCAGGACAAATCCACGCGCAGTCGAATCTCTCCCGCGGCACATTCACTGAAATCCGCTGCGGCCAGACCAGCGCCGAGGCTCTGCAGGAGGCCCTCTCTGCCAAAGGAACTGTCTATTTAGTTGAAATAACCGATCTCAGCCTTTCCTTGCAGGAACTCATCATCAATACCTGTTTTCGCTCGGAGCAGGCGCAAACCTGCCGCCTGCTGTGTGGTTCCACCCGCGAACTTCTCGAGGAAGTCAAGTTCTGGCGCATGAGAGAGGACTTTTTACTATCTCATCTCCGCCGTCACTCTGCGAATTCCTCCGCTGCGCTGCAGAAAGAATGAGATTCTCTCGATCGCCGATGAGTTATTGACCAGGTATTCGAAGCAGTTTGACCGGCCCAAGCCAGTCCTCTGCAAGGAGATCGTTGGACATTTGATGGAGCACGCCTGGCCCGACAATCTCTCCGAACTTCAGACGGCCATCAAGACATTTGTCGCAATCGGAGACCAGGCAATCTCTCTCGCAGCCATCAAAGCCGCGGCGCATTCGGGAAACGGGAACGGAAGCCGCAGGCATCTCTTTCTGAAAGAAGCCACGCGAGCTTCATCGATCCAGATCGAGCGCCAGTTGATCTCAGAGGTGCTGGCTTCAACCGGCGGCAACCGCAAACGCGCCGCGGCCGATCTTGGAATCAGCTATAAGGCCCTGCTCTACAAACTCAAACAGATGGAGACAGAAAACCAATCTCTGTCAAATAAGCATGGAGTCGCACAATGAAACCGGGAATCCTCCTGATTGCGGCATTTCTTTCTTCCGCGCTTTTTTGCCAGGCACAAGGCAAGGACGCCGGCAGTCAGCCGGTTGCGCAAGACACGGCCAAGACGGCGCCACAGGATGCTGCCAGGACGTCAGCAGCCGATAGCTATGTGATCGGCGCATCCGATGTTATCGCAGTTACCGTGTTCAAAGAGCCGACCCTCTCAGGCAGTCTGCTCGTCAGACCCGACGGCATGATCTCGATGCCGCTGCTGGGCGATGTGAAGGCCTCGGGCAGATCGCCCGAGCAGTTGGCGGACGAGATTACGGCCAAGCTCAAGAAGTTCATGCAGGAGCCCAATGTCACCGTCGTTCTGAGTCAAAGCAACAGCAAAATCGTTTACCTGATGGGTGAGGTGAGCAAGACCGGGCCGGTTGTCATGACTCCCGGCATGACCTTGCTTCAAGCAGTTGCCACCGCCGGCGGCCTGACACCATATGCCAACTCCAGGAAGATTTATATCTTGCGCAACATCGCCGGAAAGCAAGAGAAGATTCCCGTGCACTACAAGCAAGCTTTGAAGGGCGATGGCTCGTTCAATCTCACTCTGGATCCGGGCGACACGATCGTCGTTCCGTAAGGCTGCGCAAATGAAGGTGAGACCCACAATTCTGGTGATCCTGCTCGTGGCCGTCGCCGCGGCAAAAGCTCAGGTCGTTCCCGCCGTCAACGGCCCCAGGCCGCTCGCGGTCAGCGGGACGCTGAGTTACGATCTGCGCTATTCGCAAACCGCGCAGTTCTACGGCGGCTCGCAGGGCGATGCGCAGAGAAGCGTTGCGTCAGGAGAGTTGACTTATGCGAATCTCAGCGAATCCCGTCCGTTCGGCCTTACCTATTCTGGCGGCGACATGTGGAATATCTCCGGCAATTACGGCGGCACAGGGGTGTTTCAGCACATGCTGGTTTCGCAAGGCCTGAAAGGCCGCCAATGGTCACTGGGGCTAAGCGACAACGTGAGCTATCTGCCGCAAACGGCGACCACGGGTTTTTCCGGGATACCCGGTGTGGGCAGCCTGCCCCGTGAGCCAGACCAGCCGAGCCAGACGATTCTGGCACTGAACACGCGCAGCATCTACAACGCTTTGAGACCTGATTTCACCCATCGCCTCAACTACGCGACCAGCTTGAGCGTCTTCGGCAGCTACGCAATTCTGCGCTTCCCCGACGGCAACGGCCTGGAGACCGATCAGTTGCAAGTGGGACCGCAGATTACCCGACGGCTCAACGCTCTCAATTCGATTTCAGGTCAATACTCTTATTCTCGCTTCAGCTATCCAGGGCAGGCTTCCATCATGGAGATTCAGTCCGCGCCTTTCGGCTTCACGCGTACGTGGAACCGGCGCCTCAGCACAAATGTATCGCTCGGGCCCGAATGGACGCGTCCTTCAGGCGACTTGCAGATTCCTTCGTCGACGAGCCTCACGGTGAACGCGAACGTCAACTACGAGACGAGGCATGGTTCGGCAGCGCTGAGCTATTCTCAGGCAACGACGGGCGGCGCTGGAGTGGCAACGGAGATCGGCGTACGCAACCACGATCTTCGCGGAGCGCTTACGCGGCAGTTCGGACGAAACCTGACCGTCAGCGCCAGCGGCGCTTACATGCGCACTCAGGGCCTGCGACAGGCCGGTGTGACGAACGGAAAATATGGCGGAGCAGGGGTAACGCAACGACTTGGCAAATCGATCATCCTCTTCGCAAACTACTCTGCGATTCAACAATCGTCGAGCTACGCGCTCCCCACAAATGCCATCAACGGCCTGTCGCAGGTGATCGGTTTCGGCATTGGGTACTCTCCGCGAGAGATGCACTTCAAGAAGTAACTTCAGAAAGGAGGCCAATGCTCGGGCATCGTGAACTGACCATGGAGGACTACGCGGGGATTTTGAAGCGGCGATTCTGGCTGATTTTGATTTCCACGTTTCTTGTCCTGGGAACGAGTCTCGGAGTCAGCTACATTCTTCCTCCGCAGTACGTCTCGCAGACGCTGGTGCTGATCGAGCAGCAGAAAGTTCCCGAGAACTACGTCAAGCCTGTGGTCGATGAAGATCTGGGGGCGCGGCTGGCGTCGATGAAGGAGCAGATACTGAGCCGCTCGCGCATTGAGCCGATCATCGAGCGATTCGACCTTTACTCTGGCAAAAAGAACACTATGGACGATCGCGTCGATCTAACGCGAAAGGCCATCGGGATCAATCCGATCCGCTCGGAACAGTCGCACGGGATGCCGGGCTTCTTCATATCGTTCAAGGCGAAGGACGCGCGCACGGCCCAGCAGGTATGCGGCGAGATCACCTCGCTCTTTGTCAGCGCAAATCTCAGCGCGAGAGAGGAGTCCGCCGAAGGCACGACCGACTTTTTGAAGCAGCAACTGAACGAAGCGAAGCGAAACCTCGACGAACAGGATGCCAAGTTGGCGGCCTTCGAGCAAAAGAATATCAGCAGACTTCCGGGGCAAATGGTCCATCTGGGAGATATGAGTCTTGCCATGGGAAGCGCAAACCAAAGCACGCTTCAGGCGCTCACAACTCAGCTTAGCGCCTCGACGCAGTCGGTGAGCCGCCTCCAGCAAGACATCACCTTTCTCGAAACGATGATCGCCCAACAGACGCAGGACTCATCGCGTACCGATCCGGCTACGGGAACATCGCTGGAGGCGCTCAAGACTCAACTCAAGGACGCCAACGCACAGGAAAAACAATTGGAGACTCTCTACACCTCCGATTATCCTGACGTAGTTGCGATCAAGCGCAAAGTGGCCGGTCTGCGGGCTGAGATCGCGCGCGATTCGGCCGAACCGGCCAAGACTGAGGCCCCTCCGAAATCTCCCGACTCGCCGCAGCTTCAGCAGCTCAAGGCACAGCTCCGCGCTGGGCAGCAATCCCTGGTAACCGCCAAGCAGGGGCAGGCTCAGATCGAGCAGCGGGTTCGCGCATACGAAGCGAGGATCGAATCAAGCCCGATGATCGAGCAAGAGTACAAACAGGTCACTCGCGATCACGAGACCGCTTTGCAGTTTTACAACACTCTGCTGACCAAGATGAATGAATCCTCGATGGCGACGGCTCTCGAACACCGGCAGCAGGGCGAGCAGTTCCGCGTGATGGATGCTCCCAACCTTCCGGACTCGCCGACATTTCCTAACCGTGTCGTTTTCGCGGGCGGCGGGCTCGCATCCGGACTGATTCTGGGCCTGCTGATTTCCGCGTTGCTCGAGTATCGCGATACCTCATTGCGCAACGAGCGAGATATCTGGGCTTTCACCAAACTACCAACACTGGCGGTCGTCTCTCTGATCGACGATCTGGCTCACCCACCCGCGGAGCACAAGATCGCGAAACTCTTTTCTCGAACGGCCAAACCCACTGAAAGTGCGCGCGGATAGCCATGTATAGATCCTTCTTCGGCCTTCGCGCCCTTCCTTTCGGAGCCAGTCCGGACCCACGGTTTCTCTTCCTGAGACCGCAGATCAGGGAGGCGCTCGCCTGCCTGCAATACGGCATCGCGGCGCGCAAGGGCTTTGTGGTGATGACGGGAGAGGTGGGAACGGGGAAGACAACCCTGCTCAGGGCGGTTCTGGACACTTTCGCCAAGGGACGTATCTCGACGGCCTTCGTCTTCAATCCGTGTCTCGATGTGCTCGATTTCTTTGAGTTCGTCCTCACCGACTTTGGCATTCCGCCCAAGACGCGGACAAAGTCGGCCATGCTGCTCCAACTCAATAGCTGGCTTATCGAGCGTTTCAGTGCCCGTCAACTGTGCGCCATTGTTATCGATGAGGCGCAGAATCTTTCCTGGGAGCTTCTCGAAGAGATTCGTCTGCTGACCAATCTCGAGACATCGTCTGAGAAGTTGCTGCAGATCGTCCTCTCCGGCCAGCCTGAGCTGGAAGAGAAGTTGCACAACCCCAGCGTTCGCCAGCTTCGCCAGCGCGTCTCGCTGTGGTGCAAAACGCGGCCACTTAATTGCGAAGAGACGCAGGCCTACATCGCGGAAAGGCTGCGCATCGCCGGCGCCAGCCATCCGGTACTGCTGCCGGAAGCGGCGGAGCTTGTGCATCACTACTCGAAAGGGATTCCCCGGATCATCAATCTGATCTGCGAGCATGCCTTGATCAGCGCTTATGTGGAACAGATCAAACCGATACCTGCTTACATCGTCGAGGCGGTCGGTCTGGAATTGGATCTGGTCCAGCATCCGTTCACGATCTCGCCCTCGGCAATGCAAGGGTTGATGGAACATTCTCCTCAAGCCAACATCTCCGGCGCCATCAACCCCATCGCGGATTCACAGAAGGAACTTGAAATATGAGCCGTATTTACGATGCACTGCAAAGGGCTGAACTAGAACGGAGAGCCACACCGGAACTGGGATCCGCAGAGACTGCCGAGCCGTTTGCCGTCCACGGCGCCGGAACGCCGGAGCCAGTGAGGACTGACGTCAACTTCGAGGACATTGCTCTGCACCAGTGGGCTCCATCCATGGACGCTCTTCCGACGCTCGGAGGCAACGGCGAAAGCATCGAACAGTTTCACGGCTTGCGTTCGCAGATCTATCAGTATCGCGATCAGGCTCCTCTCAAGACAATTCTTGTTGGCAGTGGTATGCCCGCGGAAGGCAAGACATTTGTTGCGGCAAATCTGGCGATGAGTCTGGCGCGCAACAGAAACAATAAAGTGCTGCTTATCGACGCCGACATGCGCTGTCCGGTGCTCCATGCCATCCTGGGCGCGCCCAACGTGCCTGGACTGGCGGAATATCTCGCAGGAGACGCGGAGGTGAACGAGATCATGCAGCGCAACCAGAATCCCCATATCGTTGAGGCCGGCCGCGTGCGCAGCATTCCGAACCTCACGTTTATTCCCGCCGGGGCGAGCGCTGACAACCTCTTGGAACTCGTCGCCAATCACCGTATCGAAGATCTGGTGGCGACTCTCTCGCCGCACTTCGATTGGATACTGATCGACTCGCCGCCGGTTCTGGTGTTTGCCGACGCAATCGACCTTGCCCGTGCAGCCGATGCAGTGTTGCTGGTTGCCCGCGCCGCGACAACTCCATTCAATGTAGCGCAACGCGCGCAGGCCGCGTTGAGCAAATCCCGCATTCTCGGCTTTGTGCTGAATGCGGTCAAAGACGCTCCCCGCAGCGGCTCTTACTACTACTATGGCAAGCCGGATGGCGGCCGCGGATCGAAACAACGAAAGGATATGCGGCGGCAAGGATGATCAGGCTCTTCAACGTCTACTACCCGACGCGGACGCTGGTGCTGCTTCTTTTTGAAGCGATCCTCGTGGGGGGCTCATTTCTGCTGGCCAGCGCAGGCCTCTTCCTCATGGGGCGAGACGGGCATGTCGTTCTGTTCAATGCCCTGATCTATGAGAATGGCCTGCTGAAAATTGCAGGCATTACCGCCATCACGCTGCTCCTCACCTACTATTTCGATCTATACGGTCCGCGGCGCATGTCGGAGAGCTGGGAGATCTACTTTCGCCTGTTGCTCGTTCTGAGCGTTTTGTCTTTTGCTCTCGCGGGGCTTGTCTACTTATTCCCGGATTTCGAGATAGGTCCATTTGTATTGGTTGCAGGCGTCTCCTTTCTTACCATATTTCTCGTCGCCTGGCGTTGGGCCTATGAGCGGATCATCGGCCTTCCAATGTTTCGCGAGCGCGTCTATGTTCTGGGTTGCGGCGAGCGGGCTCGCGCCGTGGTCGAAATGCTGCGTTCCAACAGAGACGCTGGAATGGAGGTCGTAGGCTGGAACGATGAAAGCGAGGCCCATAAGCAGCTCGATCGCTTTGCCGCGGACCTTCGTGCCTTCCGCACTCCAAAAGCCCGGTATCGACCGAGTCATCGTCGCCATGGAAGACCGCCGCACTTCGATGCCCGTTCGGGAGCTGCTCGATCTTCGCATCCGCGGCGTCGTCATCGAAAACTCCAGCACGCTGCTCGAACGGCTCTCGGGCAAACTGCCATTGGACGGGCTCAGTCCGAGCACACTCATCTTCACTGAGGGCTTTTGCATGAGTGCCTGGCAGCAGCTTCTCCGGCGCCTGCTCTCTCTCACAGTCTCTTTTCTTGCGCTGCTGATTTGCCTTCCGTTCCTTCCGCTGATCATTCTCGCGGTGCGCCTTTCTTCGCCGGGCCCGATCCTCTTCAGCCAGACGCGCGTCGGCCGGAGCGGGCGTCCCTTTACCGCTTACAAGTTCCGTACCATGCGCCAGGACGCCGAAGCGAACGGTGCGGTGTGGGCGACCAAGGACGATCCGCGCGTCACTCCGGCTGGCAGGTTCATGCGAAACACCCGGCTTGACGAGATTCCACAGCTTTGGAACGTCCTCCGCGGAGACATGGCTTTTGTCGGGCCCCGCCCGGAGCGCCCGGAGTTTGTCGAGTGGCTCAGCAAAGAGATTCCGTTCTACGACCTGCGCCACATGATTCGCCCTGGGATCACAGGATGGGCACAAGTGCGCTATCGATATGGCGCAAGTCTGGAAGAGACAAAGCGAAAGCTTGAATACGATCTCTACTACGTCAAGCACCACTCGATCGGTCTCGACCTGCTCATCATGTTTGAAACCATCAAGACCATCATCCTGCGAAGGGGCGCTCAGTGAGAATCGTCTTCTGGCTTTCTATCGCCGGCATTCTCTACACATACGCAGGATATCCCGCAATTATCTGGCTGCTCTCAAGGCTGAGGCCCCGGCCATGGAAGTCGAGTCCGATCTCTCCCAGCGTGAGTGTCGTGCTCGCAGTGCATAACGGCGTCGCGCTGCTCCCGCGCAAGATCAAACATCTGCTTGGTCTCGACTACCCCAACATCAAAGAAATCATCGTCGTCTCGGATGGCTCAACCGACGGCACGGCTGAATTGCTGGCGAGCAGCAACATCCGCGTCTCACGGCGATCATCCTGCAAGAGCACAGCGGCAAGGCAGTCGCCGTCAATGCCGGCGTTGCGAAGGCCACGGCCGACCTGATCCTGTTCGTGGACATCCGGCCGGAGATTGCTCCGGGCGCGGTTCAGCAACTGGTCGGCAACTTCGCCGACCCCAAGGTCGGCTGCGTGGCCGGCGAACTAATTCTGCGCAAAGAATGCCACGATGAGGCCTCCGCGGCTGTCAGCGGAGTCTATTGGCGCTATGAGGAGTGGATCAGAACCTGCGAGTCAATCTGCGGCTCTCCGGTCGGCGTCTATGGCGGCTTCTACGCGATTCGCCGTGAACTCGCAGTGCCGCAGCCGGCCGGGATGATCCTCGACGATATGTTCCAGCCGCTCTCGATCATCCGCCAGGGTTACCGGTCGGTCCTCGATCCGCGCGCCATCGTCTATGACACCTGGCCAACAAGAATCGAAGAAGAGTTTCATCGCAAGGTGCGCACGCTGGCGGGAAACTTCCAGCTTTTCTGCCTGGCGCCATGGACGCTGACCCCGCACAATCCTGTCCTCTTTCAGCTTGTCTCGCACAAAGTCCTGCGTCTGGCAATGCCGTACCTGCTTGTCATTCTGCTTGTCTCCACGTTGGCGCTCTCGGGCGGTTCGCCGATCTACGCGGCATTCGGCGCGCTTCAAGTCTTCTGCTGGACCCTCGCTCTCGCCGCTCTCCGTTACAGAATTCCCGTGTTCCATCGGATCGCGGCTCCGGCCAGTGCGCTGCTGGTTCTGATGACGGCGGCTGTCGCGGGGCTTTACAGATTCCTCTTCACGCGCGGCCCGCTTTGGAAAATCTGGACTTCAAACGTGCCCGTAGCGACAAATGCAACCGCTGAAAACGAGAGCCTCGCGATGCGGCAATCCTTTCCCGCCGCCGCTGAACGCGACCAGGCGTAGAATTCCCCTGAATCACTCACATCGACGAGAGGAAGATCGAACCGTCATGAATTGCAAGAGACAACTGCTCATCTCCACGCTCGGAATTGGAGCTATTTTGATTGGCTACGGCCTTCATCACCACATCGTGAAAGTGAAGGCGGCCCGGCTCGATCGCGTTGCCGCGCCGGCGGCTTACTTTCCCCCCGGCTCCATCTGGACGCAGGATGTGAGTCATGCGAGCCTCGATCCGCAGTCGGACGCCATCATCGACTGGCTGGCAGGCGCCGGCGGATGGGGACACAACAACAGAATGCAGGTGGATTTCGCGATCAGAGTGTTGCAGGCAGACGCCAAGACTCCGCAGGTTCCCTTTCGCAAAGGTCTCAGGTTTTATAGCCCGGATTCGGACACGATTTCGACCTTTCCGCTTCCAGTTGGCGGCGGCATCGAGGGGCTGACGGGTTATCAGTGCGATATCGATAAGCAGGATTGCCACCTCATTGTGGTCGATCGCAGCCACGCGAAGCTCTACGAAGCCTACCAGGCCAACTATGAAGAGAATGCTCTTTCCGCGATCTTTGTTGCGGTTTGGGATCTCAATCGCGTCTATCCGCCATCAGGACGCGGAGATCAATGCACCAGCGCCGATGCTGCCGGTCTTCCGGTTGCACCTCTGCTCTTTAACGCCGACGAGCTCGCCTCGGGAAGCATCAATCACGCCATTCGCTTCATTCTTCCCAACCCGCGCATCCGCGCGCACGTTTTTGTGCATCCAGCTACTCACGCCGGTGCTCCTCGCGGGCCGGTTTTGGCTCCGCCCATGGGGGCGCGCTTCCGCCTGAAGTCCTCATTCGACATGTCGAAGCTGACGCCGGCCGCACAAGTCGTCGCAAGAGCCATGCAGAAGTACGGAATGTTTCTCTCCGACGGCGGCAATATTGCCCTGACCGCGCAGAACGACGCGGATACCAAAGCGAAGTACGCCGACATGGACTTCGGTTCCCACGATCTTGCGGATCTGAAGGTCACCGACTTTGAAGTTGTCGATATGGGGACCCCGATTCGTTTGACCTATGACTGCGTGAGGAATCCGTGACGCGAAGCTGGGAAGCGAACGTGCCCGCCGGTATATCCTGAAGAGTTACCGCAGCCGGACCCACCGGATTTTGAGCGGCTGGAGATCCCAGGAACCTTATGCCCATGAGCACGCAGATGATCGCCATACACCTGCCCGACGGAGCCGTTCGCGAAGTGCCCGCCGGCACAACGCCTTTTGATATCGCCAACTCGATTTCGCCCCGGTTGGCCGCGGCCTCAGTGGCTGCGCGCCTGACGCCTGTCGGCGAAGCGGCCAAGAAGAGCCTTGATGCCGATGCGCAATCCGAGGCCGCGATGTATGCCGCCGAAGACGCGGCCGCCCCGCGCCTGGTGGATCTTTCAGCACCGCTCACTGCGGACGCGCGACTCGAGTTGGTCAAGGAGAATGACCCCGAGGCGCTGAAGGTGCTGCGTCACTCCGCTGCCCACGTGCTGGCCACGGCAGTGCTGGAGCTCTTCCCCGAGACCAAGCTGGGCCATGGCCCGGCGACGGACTCCGGCTTCTTTTACGATTTCTATCGCGAAAAGCCCTTCGTCCCCGAAGATCTGGCGCGCATCGAGGCGAAGATGGCCGAGGTCGTCGCGCGTGACGACAAATTTGTCCGCGAGTATGAGCCACGCGAGCAGGCTTTGGCGGAGTTTGAGCGCGACGGCGACTTCATGAAGTCCCACTTCGTGACCAAGTTCACCGTTCCCGGCGATGAAGTCAGCTTCTATCGCAACGGCAAGTTTGTGGACTTTTGCCGCGGGCCGCATGTGCCCTCGACGGGCCGCGTGAAGGCGATCAAGCTGACCAACCTGGCCGGCGCCTACTGGCTCGGCGACGAGAAGAATCCGCAGTTGCAGCGGATCTACGGCACGGCTTTTTTTAGCAAGAAAGATCTCGACGCGCACTTTGCTCGCCTCGAAGAAGCAGCCAAGCGCGACCATCGCCTGCTGGGCAAGCAACTGGATCTCTTCAGCATTCAGGAACTCGCCGGCCCGGGACTGGTCTTCTGGCATCCCAAGGGCGGCATCGTCCGCAAAGTGATGGAAGACTGGATGCGCGACGAATGCCTGCGTCGCGGCTACTTGATGGTCTTCACGCCGCATGTGATGCGCCGCGAACTGTGGAAGGTGAGCGGCCACGAGGGGCATTACGCAGGAAACATGTACTCGCCGATGGAACTGGATGACGCCGAATATCGGCTCAAGCCGATGAACTGTCCCGGCCACATCCTCATCTACAAGAACTCGCCAAGGAGTTATCGCGACCTGCCGCAGCGCTATGCCGAGTTAGGCAACGTCTACCGCTACGAGCGCTCCGGAACCATGCACGGCCTGCTGCGCGTGCGCGGCTTTACGCAGGATGACGCGCATATCTTCTGCACGCCGGAGCAGATTGAAGACGAGGTCGTCGCCTGCATCGACTTTGCCGAGGCAGTGCTGAAGACCTTCGGCTTCAATGAATTCAAGGTCGAACTCTCGACTTGGGACCCGAGCGATCGCGCGAAATATGCCGGTTCCGACGAGGATTGGGCGCTTGCAGAGGAGTCATTGCGGACGCGCTCTCGATCGCAAAGGAATCGAATATAAAACAATCCCCGGCGAAGCCGCTTTCTACGGTCCCAAGATCGACATAAAACTTGTCGACGTGCTGGGCCGCCTCTGGCAGCTCTCCACCGTGCAGTTCGACTTCAACCTGCCGGCGCGCTTCGAACTGGAATACGTCGGCGAAGACGGCGAGAGGCATCAGCCGGTCATGGTTCATCGCGCGCTCTTCGGCTCGGTGGAGCGTTTCTTCGGCGTGCTCATCGAGCACTACGCCGGAGCCTTCCCGCTGTGGCTTGCGCCAGTGCAGGTAGGCCTCGTGCCCATCAGCGAACGGCATCACGAATACGCGAAGAAGGTCGAGGCCGAGTTAAAGGCCGCGGGTTTGCGCGTCGAAGTGGACGACCGCAACGAGAAGATGAACGGCAAGATTCGCGACTTCGCGAACCAGAAGACGCCCTACATTCTCGTCTTCGGCGACAAGGAGCAGGAAGCCGGCGCAGTCAGCGTCCGCACCCGCGCCAAGGGCGACCAGGGCTCGATGCCGCTGGCCGAGTTCATCGCCAAGGCCAAGGCGCTGGTGGCGAGCCAATCGACGGAACTCTAGGGCAAGCTGGAACGTGCTTACCGAGGGCAAAAATGCCAAAGCCGACGAATGAACTGAAACTCGATTTATTGAACAACGGACTCGATTTCATACAGACCGGTGTCCGGTTTTTTCTTCACGACAACCCGGATCCAATTAGCCACAAATACGCAATTCTTCACCTTTTTTCAGGCTTGGTCCTCCTGCTAAAAGAACGGCTCAAGCGAGAACATCCTTCGTTAATCTTCAAGGAAGTCAAAGATGCCGGAAAGCCAAATGCAAAGACAATCGATTTTGACGAGGTTATCACACGACTAGAGACCTGTGCAGGTGTGGTGTTCGATGACAAAGCTAAACGGACTGCTTCGCACTGCACAAGGGCTCAGGAACCTAATCGAGCATTACGAACTTACGATCGACGTAAGACAGGCACAAGCGGTCATCGGTGATATTTCGGAGTTAACATACCTGTTCTTGCGAGACGAATCTGGGCGTACGCCTCGAGGATCATGTTGAGGCCGAAGTATGGGAAAGAATGCAGGACTTGCGGAGAATCTCAGCGAGGATAAAGGAAGAGGAGATCGCTGAATGGAAGCATCGGGTTGCAAAGTATTCTGCATTAAGCGATGAAGAGTTAGAAGCACTGGCAGACCTTGAGCCGTATCATCCAAAGCATAATCCTGATCCAGAGTCCTTTCTCGTATGTCCAGAATGTGGCGAAGAAACTGTGGTTCAGACCGAGGACGCTGATATCGGTGTATGCACAAACAAAGATTGTCGTGAGGTGTGTGCAGTCACATTCTGTTTCCGCTGTGGCGATAGGCTGACTGACGGCGGCGACCTTTGCGATGGCTGTGACGCCTGGATTGAGCGCCAATAACCTTACGCGTTGATCGCCATGCCATTGACTGCGCCATAGGCGTCGAGCAGCGACTCGGCCAGCGTGGGATGCGCGTGGATGGTGAACATCATCTCCTCGACCGTGCCTTCCAATTCCATCACGGCGACGGCTTCGGCGATCAGCTCCGTGGCCTGGGGGCCGAGGATGTGGACGCCGAGAATCTCGCCATACTTCGCATCAGAGACGATCTTCACAAAGCCATCGTGATTGCCGAGGATGGTGGCCTTCGCGTTGCCCGCGAACGGGAACTTGCCTACCTTGACCTCGTAGCCCTTTTCTTTGGCCTGGGTCTCTGTCAGACCGGCTGAGCCAATCTGCGGCTCGGTATAGGTGCAGCCGGGGATGCGGTCGCGGCGAATCGGACGATATGGCTTGCCGGCGATTTTGGCGACGGCGATCATGCCGGCCATTCCGCCGACGTGGGCCAGTTGCGGCAGGCCTGCCACAATGTCGCCGATGGCAAAGACGCCGGACTCGGCAGTCTCCTGCGCTTCGTTGACTTTGATCAGGCCGCGTTCCAGCTCGATCTTCGTCTTCTCCAGGCCGACATTGCCGGTCAGTCCCGCACGGCCCACGGCCACCAGAACCTTTTCAGCCTCCTTCACCTGCGTCTTGCCGTTCGCGTCGGTGAAGGTCACGCGGACGCCGGTTTCGGTCTTCTCCACCTTCTCGACCTTTGCGCCGGTATTGATGTCGATGCCGCGTTTTTTGAAGAGGCGTGTGATCTCTTTCGAGACCTCTTCGTCCTCGACCGGAACCACGCGCGGCAGGAACTCGACGATGGTCACCTCGGAGCCGAAGGTGCGGAAGAGCGAAGCGAACTCCATGCCCACCGCGCCCGCGCCGATGACGATGAGCGACTTGGGAACTTCGCTGAGGGTTAGGATCTCGATGTTCGTCAGGATGCGGTCGTCGGCTTGGAGGCCGGGCAGCATCTTGGCCTCGGAGCCGGTGGCGAGAATGACGTTCCTGGCCTGGACGCTGGAGATGGCTTCGCCATTGGCGATTTCGAGCTTGTGGACGCCGGCTTGAGCCGGACCGGTCAGGCGGCCATAGCCTTGGATGACGGCGATCTTGTTTTTCTTCATCAGGAAGTCGAGGCCTTTGACGTGCTTGGCGATGATGGCGTCTTTGCGACGGAGCACCGCAGCCCAATCGAGCGTGGGCGAGGCGATGCCTTGAATTCCGAAGTCGGCGGCGTGCTGCAGGTGGTCCCAGATCTCGGCGTTGAAGAGCAGGGCTTTGGTCGGGATGCAGCCGACGTGCAGGCACGTTCCGCCCAGCTTGGCGGTCTTTTCAATCAGCGCGACTTTTAGTCCGTATTCAGCGCCGCGAATGGCCGCAGTGTAGCCTGCCGGTCCGCCGCCGATGATGGCTACGTCGTAAATTGTCTCTGGCAAAGGGAAGCTCCATTTCTGGGCGCTGCGCTGACGCTAGCACCGCATTCCACCGTTCAGTTTAATGGATGCGGTCGGCGAGAGCTTTGGAGATGGGTTTTCGCGCGGTATGACACCGGATCATCTGCGATTAAATCATCTATTTATAGCATCTTCGATGATGTCGAGATAATTACCTGCAAGGTTTTGAAAATATAGATAGGGGGGTGGGGGGATTATTTATCGGTTGTACGGGTTAGGGATTAGAGCATTTTTAGGGAATTGTGTAGACCGAAAGTTTGTAGGTTTCCCACCCATTCCGCAGAAAAAAGCGGAATGGATGGGGCACGGAAGTCTACAGTAAATCCGAAAATGCTCTAGGGGGTTAGGAAAGACACGAACTCCGGTCATTGATCATCCTTCTATTATGCGCCGAGGGACGGTAATTCTCTGCAAACGAAACAAGCGATGAGCAAATGGCAGCAAGGCGTCTTGATTCCAAAGCGGCAGGTTAGCCTCCGCTCCGCGGAGTTGACGAGTTGGCGAGTTGGCGACTGAGATCGGTCAGGCTCATGTTTCATCCTTTCGCTGTTTGGCTAAAACTGCTGACCGCTCCTAGAGCTGGTTGCATCAACCCGAACGGGGCAGCCGAAGACCGTCCCTCAGGGGCTAAAGCCCGTAATTCTATTGCTTATTCTGCGGCACGGCTAAAGCCGTGCCCTTTCAAAACACATTTGTGCAACCAGTTCTAGGAGATGGCCCCCTGCAAACTGTCATGAACGAGTTCGGCGGCGGCTTGGAGCGTTTCAGGCTGGTCGCCGAAGGCCTCGAACCAATGAACGTCCGGTTCGCGGCGGAACCAGGTCAACTGGCGCTTGGCGTAGTTGCGGTGGCCCTGCTGGGCGGCTGCCACTGCGTGGGGCAGACTCTGTTCGCCGCTGAGGACGCTGGCCGCCTGGCGATAGCCGAGGGAGTCGAGGGCTTTGACTGGGCCGTAGCGGTCGAGCAGGCTGCGCGTCTCCTCGACCAGCCCCGCGGCAAAGATATCCGCACAACGGCGATTGAGATGTTCGTAAAGGGCCGGGCGCGGGGGGGTGAGCCCGATACGCAACAGGCGGAAGCCGGTGAGCGGGTCACGGGCTTCCTGTTGGTTGTCGAGCACCTCAGAGAGAGGCTTGCGCGCGATCAGACAGACCTCGATGGCGCGAATCAGCTTGGGTGCGTCGTTCGCGTGAATGCGCTCGGCGGAGGCTGGGTCGAGGCGGCGCAGCATCCTGTGCAGCCAACCTTCGCCATGTTTTGCTCGGCACTTCTCTAGTCGGGCTCGCAACTCGTGCTGCCGCTCTGGTCCGGCAAAGAGGCCTTCGGTGAGGGCGCGGAGGTAGAGGCCGGTGCCGCCGGTCACGATGGGCAACTTGCCGCGACTCGCGATCTCGCGAAGAGCCGCACGAGCCTGGCGGCTGTACTCGCCCGCGGTAAAGGGCTGGTCGGGGTCGGCTACGTCGATGAGGTGATGCGGGCAGACGAGCCCGCTCTTCCGGTGTTGGCTTGGCCGTGCCGAGATCCATGCCGCGATAGACGGCCACCGAGTCGCAACTGACAATTTCGCCGGCGAATCGCGTGCCCAGTTCCAGAGACAGAGCTGTCTTGCCGCTGCCGGTGGGGCCGAGAAGCAGGACGGCCAAGGGCTCAGGCGCAGCATAGCCGCCATCCGCCGTCCGGGCAGGACTCACGGGCGCCACCAGCCTGGCGGAAAGATCCATTTGGGATTGGTGCGCAGGAGCGACACGATCAGGATCACCGCGGCCACCAGCAGAAGCCCAAAGAGCAGGTTGCGCCGGTAGACCCACATCTGCTCGCGGCGCTGGGCCTTTTCGGCAGCTTCTTGAGCGTAGGGTTTGATGCGAGTCTCGACCATTGCAATCTGTACCTGCTGGAAGCGCGCGCAAACGATACGACGCGCTACGCCTCAGTATAGGGGAGCGGTACTCTCTGTCTAAACTCAATTCATGCACGGCAAACAGAGCGAACCGCTGGCTTCGCAGCCTTGGGACAAGTTGGCGCAAGTCTATGCGGCCTCGCGGCAGGTCTCTGACTGGGTGAATTCGTAGTATGTACGGGTCTGGAGACCCGCACGACAGCCGGTCTGGAGACCGGCGCTACAGATGCAGAATCATGCGGTCAGAGAACAAGTTTGTCTCGGTCCCGGTTTGACTTCCCCACCCCGGTTTGCTCAGATAACCTTTCGGGGTCTGGACGGACTGGAAAGAACGGGGACGCAACGATGAAAGTGCTGATTCTGGGTTCGGGGGGACGGGAACACGCGCTGGCCTGGGCGGTGAAGCGCAGCCAGCGAGTGACGGAGGTGGTTTGCGCGCCGGGCAACGGCGGCATCGCCGAGATTGCGCGGTGCGTTCCGGTGGATCTGAAGGATGTGGACGCGATGGTCCGTCTGGTCGAGGCCGAGCAGCCGGGACTGACCATCGTGGGACCAGAACTGCCGCTTTCGCTGGGCATTGTGGATGCTCTCCAAGAGCGCGGCCTGCGGGTCTTCGGACCCACGAAGGCCGCGGCGATGCTCGAGACGAGCAAGGGCTTCGCCAAACGATTTTTGCAGCGGCACAACATCCCTACCGCAAAATATGCGGTCTGCACGAGCGCCGCCGAGCTCGAAAAGGCCGTCGAGTTTTTCCATCCGCCGATCGTGGTCAAGGCCGACGGGCTGCACGCAGGCAAGGGCGTGATCATCTGCGAATCGCGGCATACGGCCGTCGAGGCCGCGCAAGGCATCTTCTCAGGCGAGCTGCTGGGCGCAACGGAGCAGCAGGTCATCTTCGAGGAGTTTCTGGAGGGCGACGAGATCAGCTTCCTCTGCCTCGCGGACGGCAAGACGGTGAAGCCGCTGGTTCCCGCGCAGGACCACAAGCGGATCGGCGAGGGCGACACCGGCCCCAACACCGGCGGCATGGGCGTCTACTCCACCGACGCGATGCTTGACCCAGCGATGACGGAGTGGATTCTGCGCCACATCGCCGTGCCCACTATTCACGGCATGGCCAGCGAGGATACGCCCTTCACCGGCGTGCTCTACTGCGGGCTGATGATGACCGCGCGCGGCCCCGAGGTGCTGGAGTTCAATGCGCGCTTCGGCGATCCGGAGACGCAGGCGATCCTGATGCGCCTGGAAAGCGACCTGGTGGATGCGCTCGAGGCCTGCATCGACGGCCGGCTGGCGGAGACCGAGCTGCGCTGGAGTCCGGGCGCCTCGGCCTGCGTTGTGGCCAGTTCTTCGGGCTATCCGGGCAGCTACAAGACCGGGTTGCCCATCACCGGCCTTGCCGACGCCGCCAAGGTTCCGGGAGTGCAGGTCTTTCACTCGGGCTCGGCAAGATCCGGAATTGGGGATCGGGCGGCCAGGTGGTCACCGGCGGCGGCCGTGTGCTGGGGGTGACCGCCGTGGCGCCCTCGCTTGAGGAGGCGCTGGCCCGCGCCTATGAGGCGATGGCGGTGATCCACTTTGATGGAATGTACTACCGGCGCGACATTGGTCACCGCGCCCTGAAAGCAAAGCCAGGGAAACAGTAGCCCGACTCGCTTCGCAAAAGGTCGACGCTCTTTCCACCCCAGCGACAAAGACCTATCGCTGGGGACCCCGGTCTGTTGGTCGCGTCGACTTGAGTGCAGTGGTTCCGGGAGATATCTTCCCTGGTTTTGCGATAGGAGGAAACCATGACACCTGCCATTACGCTTGAAGAACTGCTGGGCTGGAACGACGAGGCCTCAAAATTCTGGAAGGCGCACCTCGAAGCAAACCCGGCACTGCTTGAACTGCCCTGCGACATCGGCGGAACATCGAACGTACAAGGATTCGTGCGTCACATCTGGGGAGTGGAGCTGCGCTGGGCTCAGAGGATCGCCGGCCTGCCGCTTATGGACAGAGAAAAGGCGCCGACTGGACCGCTGGAGGCGCTGTTTGGCTTCCACACGGAGGCCATGGGAATCTTTCGCAAGCTGCTGGACGACCAGGCACTGAACTGGGACGAAAAGTTGACGCTGGATTACCCTTGGCTGCCACCGGATATGCGGTCGTTTTCAAGGCGCAAGATTGCGGCGCATGCACTCTTCCACAGCCAGCGGCATTGGGCGCAGTTGGCAACCCTGGTCCGCGCCGCCGGCTTCCCCTCGGGATTCAAGGGAGACATGCTCCTCAGCTCGGCTCTGGGATAGGCTGAAGTTCCGGCTCGACCTCAGGCGCGGCTTTGACTTCCCTTGCTTCTGGAAGCAGGAGCGGCAGAGCACAGGCCTGCCCTGGGTGGGCTTGAAGGGCACCGTCGTCTCCGCGCCGCACTCCGAACAGTTGGTTCGCGTCTCCGGGCGCACCCTGGTGCCTCCGCGGACGCGCTTCGCCTTGCACTGCTTGCAGTGCTTGGGGTCGTTTTTGAATTGTTTGTCGTGGAAGAATAGCTGCTCGCCGGCTGTGAATACAAACTCGGCGCCGCAATCGATGCATTTCAAAACTCTGTCCGTAAACTCCATGGCCGACTTCCCAAAGAAGGGAAACACAGTGAAATCGGCCATGATGCTCAATGACTTGCCGGTCCCGTTTCCCTGTCTTCGTTCGTTAGTCCACAACAAGGGCCCGGGCCGCAACAACTCTTGCGGCAGATAACTCGTCTCGCCCGCAAGCGGGAGACGTGAATAACAGTAACATGAAGGGTATGTAAAAGCCATCTCGGGGATGCAAGGAATCGCGACAGGCCGCCCCGGTCTTGCTTTGTGTCCAGCCACCCCGCCTTTTGGAGGGAGGGGTGACTGGCGGCGCATGTCGCGATCGTGTTGAAACTAATCCGCCTCTTTACGAGCCTTCTTGCGATTCCGCTTGCGCGCCAAAGCTGCCTTGACGCGTTTCTTCTCACCGGGCTTCAGGTAGTAGGAGTGACGCTTCACTTCCTTGATGATGTCTTCCTGCTGTACCTTCCGCTTAAACCGGCGTAGAGCATTTTCGAGCGGCTCGCCTTCTTGTACGCGAACCTCTGCCAAAGAATCCCACCTCCAAACCTGCCATGGGGCTTCTTTAGGATACTGGAAAAAAGGCTTTTGGCATAGCAATTCCCCCTCGACCGGGAAAGATTCCGTCCCGCCATGCGGTCGATTTTGGGGAAAACTGACGGAGTCTCGCCGCCAAGTTACGGTGGCGGTTTTTTCTTTTACACTCGGAGCAGGGGGCCGCCGGGCTCCGGCGAGGTTCCAACGACATGATCCGCAGCTACCAGGGGCAGTTGCCCCAAATTCCCGCCAGTTGCTACGTCGATCTCTCCGCCCAGGTCATCGGCGACGTGACGCTGGGCGAGCACTCCTCGGTGTGGATGAATGCCGTCCTGCGCGGCGACGTCCACTCCATCCGCGTCGGCGCCAACTCCAATGTCCAGGACTGCGCCGTGCTCCACGGCCAGCGCAACCTCTATCCGGTGATCGTGGGCGACTGGGTCACCATCGGCCACAACGCCACGGTCCACGGCTGCGTGGTCGAGGATGCGGTGCTGATCGGCATGGGCGTCACGATCCTCAACGACTGCCGCATCGGCGAAGGCTCGATCATCGCCGCCGGCGCCGTGGTGCCGGAGACACGGTCGTGCCGCCGCGCACCCTCTGGGCCGGCGTTCCGGCCAAGCTGCGCCGCGAACTCGCCGACAAGGACCGCGAACTGATTCGCGAATACGCGCAGAACTACCTGGACTACACCGAGATCTATCTGAAGCAGCCAGTGAGCTAAACAGGTCTGCTCGCACTGGCGCCGGAGCATAGAGTCGTTGATAAAGAGATTCCGATGTATGAGGTCGTTCATGTACTTGTACCGTTGCTTCCCGCCCCATCCTCGTTGGCAAATGAACTTGAAGTGTCTGAGCTTCGCTGGCCTGTGCTCCATGACTCTGATGGCTGCCTTCTGCGCTTCGGCAGGCGGACAAACAACCTCGGGGCCAAATCCGCAGCCGGTCTACGACGCCGCAGGAGCTTCGCTGCCGGATGCGCCTCAGCCGCAAGCCACAGAAAGTGCGAGGACCGAAGACAGCGATGCCGTTACCCTGCGCAATACGCCTGCGCATCTTTTGAAGGACCAGGGTGCCATCTGGACCAGCCCGCTTCGCCTTCGTCCGCACGACCTGGAATGGCTGGTTCCGCTAACTCTTGCCACTGGCGCCGCCATCGCCACCGACCATCGCGCGCTATCCTCGGTCGTCTCGCACGATGCCACCTTCAACAACGACAACGTCGACGCCTCGAACGTCTTGACTGGCGGATTGATCGCCGCCCCGGTGCTCTTTATATGGAGCCGGCACTTCCACGCATGACGCTCACGCCCGGGAGGCCGGAATCCTGAGCGGCGAAGCGATTCTCGATGGGCTTGGTGGTGGAGCAAGGGATGAAGCTGGTCTTCTGGCGGGAGCGGCCCTCTGCCGACAACCAGCGCGGCAAGTTCTTCCAGACAGGCGCCGGAGTCGATTCCTCGTTCCCCTCGTCGCACAGCCTGCTGGCGTGGTCCTCCGCGGCAGTCATCGCCGAAGAGTACCCTTCGCGCTGGACTCAATTTGGCGTCTATTCGGCGGCCACCGGCGTCAGCCTCACGCGCGTTCTGGGCCAGCAGCACTTTCCTTCCGATGTGCTGGTCGGCAGCGCCGCGGGATGGCTGGTCGGCCACTACGTCTACCGCAAGCATCACAGGATTCGGGACGCGGTAATCGGCGCTTATCCCTGATCTCTGCTTTTATACCGGCGGCGGATTGCGCTCGAGGAACTGTCGCGCTGGTGCCAGTAGGGATAGACCGGCCTGGTCGCGCTGGCCTTGTCGAGCTTCGCCACCTGCTCCGCGTCAGATTCCAGCCCACCGCGGCCAGATTCTGCCGCAACTGCTCCTCGTTGCGCGCGCCGACGATGACGGACGAAACCGTGGGCCGCTGCAACAGCCAGTTCAGCGCGACCTGCGGAACGGTCTTGCCGGTTTCGGCGGCCACTGGCGTCCAGCGCGTCGACGACTGTGTAGAGATACTCGTCGGGCATCTGCGGGCCGACGTCGGCGGTCTTGTGCAGGCGGCTCACCTCGGGCAGCGGCTGGCCGCGGCGAATCTTGCCGGTGAGGCGGCCCCAGCCCAGCGGACTCCAGACCAGCGCGCCGACTTTCTGGTCGATGCCGAGCGGCATCAGTTCCCACTCGTACTCGCGGCCGATCAGCGAGTAGTAGACCTGGTGGGCGACAAAGCGCGTCCAGCCGTAGCGGTCGGCCACGGCCAGCGACTTCATCAGGTGCCAGCCGGAGAAATTCGAGCAGGCGATGTAGCGCACCTTGCCCTCGCGGACAAACTTGTTCAGCGTGTCCTGCACCTCTTCGATGGGCGTCAGCGCGTCGAAGCCGTGCAGGTGGTAGATGTCGATGTAGTCGGTGCCGAGGCGGCGCAGGCTGGCCTCAAGCGCGCGGCGCAGGTGATAGCGCGAGAGCCCCGGTCGTTGGGTCCGTCGCCGGTGGGAAAGAAGGCCTTGGTCGAGATCAGCGCCTGGTCGCGCTTGCCTTCGAGCGCCTTGCCCAGGATCTCCTCCGACAGGCCGTCGGAGTAGCCGTCGGCCGTGTCGAAGAGGTTGACGCCGGCCTCGAAGCAGATGTCGATCAGCCGCCGCGCCTCGGCGACGTCCGTCTCGCCCCATGCCTTGAAGAACTCGTTGCCGCCGCCAAACGTGCCGGTGCCAAAGCTGAGAGCGGAAACCTTGAGGCCGGAGCCTCCCAGAAGTCGATATTCCATAGTGGTTTCGATGCTAACAAAGACGGGAGGATGCAGGGGCGAGTTCGTAAGATGCGCTTGCTGTTTCGAGATTGCCGAGAAAATGCTTGGATTTTGTATATTGTAGCTACGATTAAATCATGTTCGTTTGGGACGAGGCAAAGCGGGAGTCGAATCTGAAGAAGCACGGACTCGACATCGAGATGCCCATCTCGTCGACGAGAACCCGGAGAAATGCACCTACGAGTCAGGAGCAGGGGAACTGTTAAGATTTGCCCGGACGCCAGCTTTTGGTGAGGATCAGATGGCTTCCCGGCTTGGCCGCGAGCCAACCATCCGGCCTTCCCAAAGGCCTTCGCTGCGTCCTTGCCGGAGATGTTGCCAAGCTTGCCCATTGACTTACCTCACGTATCTTTACTGTAAGGGAAAGTTGTCTGCACAAGTATCGGTGCAAATCTGTGCCTATTCTGGATATGTGAAAATCTCGGCCATTATCGAAATGAACGATGGATGCTCTAGAGATATGCGTTCCAGAAGCAGGTCAAACGGCTACGAAAGCAAAGGCATTTGTCATACGCTCGCATTGCAGGTCAGATGGAATTCGCAGTCTGGTTGCGGGATGACCAAACGACTTTCCAAATTCGGCGTTATGCGATGCGGTCATCACTGCCCGTATGATTGCCGTTGCACGAGTCTTGCCATTTTACAAGTCATACGGTCAGGATTATCTTTTCGCTCTTTTAAGCCACTGCACAAGTTTCGGTGAAATCTGAGCCTATTCTGGATATGTGAAAATCTCGTGCCATTTCGAATTGACGATGGGTGCTCTTCGATAATTCGTCTAGCTCAATAAGATTTGTTCAGAAGCAATGAAGGCATTTGTCCGGCAGTATGAATCCGCAGCCTTCTGATCCTCTGCCCAAAGCCAACCGGTAATTGCCTCGCGGATGTTGACAAGGGCTTCCTTTTCGTCCTTCCCTTGGCTTATGCAACCCGGCAAGGCTGGGCATTCGGCCACAATCCAGCACGTCTTCTTCGGGATGAAGAACCACATGGAACATCATGGCAAACCTCCTCGGTGCTCCGCATTGCACCCAAACCGATTGTACGGTCCTTCGATGCTCTATTCCAGCCTACCACCAGGAAACATTTAGACTAAAGAAGTTATGAGCACACTGAAAGCCGTGCGCGGGACGCGGGATCTTTTGCCGCCGGAGACCGCGCTTTGGAACCGCATTGAGGCTACTGCGCGGGATGTTTTTGCGCGCTACAACTTCGGCGAGATTCGCACGCCGGTCTTTGAAGACACGGCTCTGTTTGCCCGCGGCGTGGGCGAGGAGACCGACATCGTCTCGAAGGAGATGTACACCTGGGAGGATCGGGCGCGGGCGCAGTCTGAGAAGACGCAGTCGCTGACGCTGCGGCCGGAGAATACCGCCGGCGTGGTGCGCGCGTATATCGAGCACCAGTTGGGCGAGACGGGGCAGTTGCAGAAGCTCTATTACATCGGGCCGCAGTTCCGGCGCGAGAGGCCGCAGAAGGGCCGCTACCGGCAGTTTTCGCAGATCGGCGCCGAGGTGATCGGGCCGCCGTCGGCGGGCAGCGAATCGCCGCTGAGCGACGCCGAAGTGCTGGAGATGCTGGCCACGCTGCTCGATGAGCTGGGCATCAAGGGCTGGACGCTGGAGCTGAATTCGGTCGGCTCGCCTGCCGATCGCGCGCGTTATAACGAAGCGCTGCGTGCGGCTCTCGTGCCGGTGGTGGGGCAGATGTGCGCGGATTGCCAGCGGCGGGCGGTGACCAATCCGCTGCGCGTGCTGGACTGCAAGGTTCCCGGCGATCAGCCCATCATCGAGACGCTGCCGGTGATTGCCGATTCGCTCGACGAGGAGTCGAAGAAACATTTTGCAGCCGTGACGGCGGCGCTCGATGCGGCGGGCGTGCCGTATACGCGCAATCATCGGCTGGTGCGCGGGCTCGACTACTACACGCGGACGACTTTTGAGTTTACGCATGGCGGCCTGGGCGCGCAGAATGCGCTGCTGGGCGGCGGGCGCTACGACGGACTGAGCGAGGCGATCGGCGGACCGAAGGCTCCGGGCATCGGCTTTGCGATGGGCGAGGACCGGCTGGTGCTGACGCTGCTGGCCCAGGAAGTCTGCCGTTGCGCAGAAGGCGGACGCGTTTATTGCTCCGCTGGGCGACGCGAAGGATGACGCCAAGTTGTCTCAGATGAATGCTGCCGCGCTGGTGCTGGCTCGCGAACTGCGCCACGCAGGGCTGTGGATCGAGCTGGGCGAGGGCAGCTTCCGCCTCAAGAAGTCCTTTGAAGCCGCCGACAAGACGGCCCGCCAGATCGTCATTCTGGGCGAAGATGAGCTCAAATCCGGTATTCTGACGGTGAAGAACTTCTCCACCGGCACCCAAACAAAGGTTCCTCGCGCGGAACTGGCGGTTTTTCTTTCCAATTAATCGGAGTGGGGTTTGGTTCGTGGTAACCCACCCTAGCCGCAAAGACAAAGACGCGGCGAGGGTGGGGCACCCGGCTTTCCAATTGAACGGAGTAGGCTGAGGTTCATCGTTTCCCAGGTCCGAAAATCCGGACCTGGGGCACCCAAGGGTTCGTGGTATCCCACCCTAGCGACAAAGACAAAAACGTCGCGAGGGTGGGGCACCCTGACATTTTCAATATCAATTAGCAAGTAAAGGACACCGGTTGTGCTCGATTTTCTAGGATCTCTCGAACGGACGCATCACTGCGGCGAACTGCGCGCCGCCAACGCTGGCCAGACGGTTGTGCTGATGGGCTGGGTCAACCGCCGCCGCGACCACGGCAACCTGATCTTTCTCGACCTGCGCGACCGCACCGGCATCAGCCAGATCGTGCTGGACAAGGAGCTGACCCCCGACGGCCATCTGAAGGGCGAACAGGTGAGGCCGGAGTATGTTGTCGCAGCAGTGGGCAAGGTGCGGCTGCGCGATGCGGACGCCATCAATCCCAAGATGCCCACCGGCGAGATCGAGATCGAGGCGACCGAACTGCTCGTGCTGAACGACACGCGGCTTGCGCCTTTTTCGCCGTCGGAAGAGGCGATCCAGAACGAAGAGGTCCGGCTCAAGTACCGCTACGTGGACCTGCGGCGGCCGGAGATGCAGCGCAACTTCCGCCTGCGGCACGACATCGTGCTGGCCATCCGCGACAACCTGAGCCAGCAGGGATTTCTTGAGATCGAAACGCCCATCCTGACCAAGTGTACCCCCGAGGGCGCGCGCGATTTTCTCGTGCCCAGCCGCGTGCATCCGGGCGAGTTTTATGCGCTGCCGCAGTCGCCGCAGATCTTCAAACAGATTTTGATGATCTCCGGCTTCGACAAGTATTTCCAGATCGCCCGCTGCTTCCGCGACGAGGACCTGCGCGCCGACCGCCAGCTTGAGTTCACGCAGGTCGATCTGGAGATGAGTTTCCCGCAGCAGGAGACGGTCTTTGCGGTGGTCGAGCGGTTCATGGCGGCTGGCTTTGCCGCGGCCGGCGTCACGCTTCCCACGCCATTTCCGCGCATTACTTACGATGACGCGATGCGGCAGTACGGCTCGGACAAGCCGGACCTGCGCTTGCCGGGATTGACGGACGTGCGTCCGGCTTTTACCGACGAGAATCTGGCCACGCTGCAGATCGATCCGGCGCTACCGGTGGTGGCCTTCCGCATTCCTAACGTGGGCGAGTTGAGCCGCAAGGAGCGCGAGGACAATCATCCGACCTTTGACTTGAAGAAGGGCGCAAAGTTCATCGACGACTTCAAGCGGCTGGCCAAGGGATTTCCCGAGGCTGCCGTGAAGGTGCGCGAGCTGGCCGGCGCGGCAGAGGGCGACTTCGTCATCATCGTCGCCGGCGACCCGGCTCATCACATCAAGGCCAGCGACACGAAATTCGAGGGCCGGTTGAGCGAGCGCGAGATCAACGTTTACTCCGCTGCGGGCAACTTCCGCACTGAGTTGGCAAAGAAGTATGCCGACCGGCATGGCGCCTTCGGCGTCACTGAAAAGGTTGTGCAGGATGCGGCCGCGCGGAACGGCGCAGGCGCTGCGATCGATGGCGCGCAGGCCTTCCAGCCGATCTGGATCGTCGACTTTCCGATGTTCGAATACGACCTGGCTCTGGCCAAGTGGATGCCGGCGCACCATCCGTTTACCGCGCCGCACGAGGCCGACATGGCCAACCTGATTACCGACCCGGCCTCTGTCCGCGCCAACTGCTACGACCTGGCGATGAACGGCCTCGAACTCGGCTCGGGATCGATTCGCATTCACCGCAAGGATGTGCAGCAGCAGATCTTCAAGTCGCTGGGGATTAGCGATGAGGAGGCTCACGCGCGCTTCGGCTTCTTCCTCGACGCGCTGGAGTATGGGACTCCGCCCCACGGCGGCGTCGCGCTCGGCATTGACCGTATCGTGATGCTGCTGGCCGGCGCTTCAAGCCTGCGCGAGGTCATCGCGTTTCCGAAGTCGGCCAAAGCTATCGACCTGATGGCCGAAGCGCCGACGACGGTGACCGAGCAGCAATTAAAGGAACTGCATATTCGGGTGGCGCTGAAGAGCTGAGCGGCTTTCTAGGTTCCCGTAACACAGGCACCGTGGTCTCCCACCCTAGCCGCAAAAACAAAGACGCGGCGAGGGTGGGGCACCCAAAGTCTTAGTGAAAACGGCCCGGAGTGGATGCTCCGGGCCGTTCTTGTTCTTCAGCCTTGAAGAGCGCGGCTAACGCACCTGGAAGGTGAGGGTTGTGGTGTGGGTGGTGCTGCCGCTTGTGCCCGTAATGGTGATTGGGAAGGTGCCGCGGGTAGCGGTTCTTGAGACGGTCAAGGTGAAGTTCGACGAGCCGGAGCCGGGCGCGGCGATTGAGGCTGGGCTGAAGCTTCCGGTGACGCCCGAGGGCAGGCCGGTTGCAGACAGGGCAATCGAAGCGTTGAAGCCGCCGGAGATTGCCGTGGTAACGACTGCAAAACCGCTCTGGCCTCTCCGCAGAGAGCCTGAGGTGGGCGAGACGGAGATAGTGAAGGCTCCGCTGTCCGGCGCGGTTACTGTGAGCGAGACGGTCGCCGTTTGCGTGATCCCGCCGCCGGTGCCGGTGACAGTGATCGAGTAAACGCCTGCTGCCGTGGTTGAGGCTACGGCCATCGTCATCGTGGAAGTGCCGGAGCCCGTAATGGATGCCGGGCTGAAGCTGACAGTGACGCCTGCTGGCTGACCGCTTGCGGTCAAGGCAACCGTCGAGCTGAAGCCGTCAACCGCGGTCGATGTAATCGTGGAGGTTCCGCTGTTCCCCCGTAGTACTGTGACGGCGGCAGGCGCGGCGGAGAGTGAGAATGTGGGACTGGTCGCCGTTGGCGCCAGCGCGTTGATCAGATTCGGCCCATTCGGGCTGCCCCAGCCAGTCACCAGATCGTAGCCGGTTGTCGAGGAGAAGCTCCCCGACGTGCCGCTGGTGATGTCGTGGAAGTCGGTAGCATACGCCGAGGTCACATTCTGCGCATAGATGGTGGGGTTGATGAAGCCGATGGGCGATTGGCCATTGGCTGCCAACTGCTGGTTGACCAGGGCGATGTACCCGGCCCACATGGGAGCGGCGAAGCTCGTGCCTCCAAACGCGTTGGCCATGCAGGTCGTCTGATTTGCACAAGTGTAGAAGGTGAAGTTCGCGTTGGCCGATACGTCGGGTCCGTTGCGAAGGGTGGTCGAGCCCCTGTTGCTCGAATTGATCACGCCGGAGAGCTGTTGCCACGCGGGAATCGCGATGCTGTCCGGCGAGATGCCGCCGCCGCTATCGACCCAGGCGGTCTCAGACCTCCAGGCGCCTCCTGCGCTGGCGGTGATCAGGTCAGTGCCGCCAACCGATACGATAAAGGCATCGTCGGCCGGCCAGGCCTCATTTCTCGAGGACCAGGTGGAGGCATCCCCCGAGGCTGCGAAGAAGTTCTGGCCCTGTGCAGCCATTTTTTTGAAAAAGGGATCCAGCGTGCCCGGGTCCGCCGGCGTCCATCCCCACGAACAGCCAATCGTTGTGGGAAGCGGGTTGTGCGTGGTCATGGCGCTGATGATTGCCGTGTCGGTTGACCCGACGTAGACCACCATGCTAGCCAGCCCCGGAGCCATGCCTAGCGCCTGGGTCATGTCCAAGGTCTGCTCGGTATCGTCGCAGCCTTGTGAGGCCAGGCAGCTCGTGCTGGTTCCATCGGTGGAGACCAGCGTGACGGGCACGTTGTTGGTTTGACCGACATTCTTGTAGTAGGTAGTCAGGTCGGCCAGATCGGTGCCCAGAAACTCGAACAATCCGAGATTCTGGCCGGTGCCGGTGAGGGCCGTTCCGCCGTAGTAGGCCGCGCGCATGTCGCTGCCCAGGAACGAGGCCGACGGTCCAGAGCCTGTTGTCGCATGGGAAACGACGTCTTTCACGTCGACGCCATGAGCCGCCGCGTAATCGCTTCGCTTTACCAGCCTGGGATGTGGATTTGAGAAGTTGTCCAAGCCGGAGATGTGCCAGAGCTGGAAGGGAAGATCTACCGAAGGCTCGCGGCTCGGACCGTAAAAGGCGCGGTTCTCCGTGGGGTGCCGGTAGGTCCGCATGGTGATATGGAAGGCAGTCTCGATGGCCGCGACTGAGCCTTTGACCTGCACATCCATTCCATCTCGCGAACCGCCAACGACGGTCAGGCGATTCGCTTTCGCGAAGTTGATCACTGCGTCGTAGTCTGCCTGGGTGGGACCGAATCTTTCGGTGAACTCCGGCACGGTGAGGAAGTGCCGGTACGAGGGGCTGTCAGGGTTGTAGAGTTCGCTCAGGAATGAATCCAGACCTTCCGGATCGCGCAGCGGCAGAACCAGATTCAGTTGTATTACCTGAGTTGCGGGAAGCCGCCCGATTGGCTGCGCCTGCCCGTTGAAAACCTCGTCGTGCACATGCCGTGTCATCAACGAGTTCGCATGCGCTTGGATTGTTGCGGTTGTGACAATCGCGGCGATTGTCCACACAAACACAGCTATGCTGCTCTTTCGATTCATGGTTCCTCCTATCTGGCTTGTTGGCGGGGGAGTCCAGTCCGCTTTCAAGGAGATAGGCGAATTCTGAAGATGCCGGAACAGACTGTCAAGAAAAAAGTGGCTGTTTTTAATTAGTCTTTATGCCAATTCGATTCCGGCGATCTCGGCTTCCAGGCCGCCGTATTCGGGGTGCTCATTTTCGCGGATGCGGTAGGCGAGGTCGATGAGGCTTCCCTGCGTGAGGCCGAGTTGAGCGGCGCGGGAGGCCAGATTCCAGCCGACGGCGCGCAGAGCACCGCTCGATCCGGCCAAGGGCCGCGGCTGAAGGGAATCCTGAGCTAATTCAAGCCTCAGATGGCGCTCTTTCATCAGGCGCGGTGCAGAGAGCAGGCGTACCTTGCGCGCGACGAAAACCGGCTCGGGGTTGCCGTGGCCGAAGGGCTCCAACTTGCGCAACCACCCGGCCAGCACCGGCGTAATGCGGTCAAGCGGAAGCTCGGCGTGAATCTTGAGCAGGCATTCTGGCTCACGGCCGGCCAGGTGTTCGTCGGCGTAGAGGCGAAGGCGGCGTTTCAGTTCAGGCAGCGCGGCCGCCGGTAACGCAAATCCCACAGCGAAGGCATGACCGCCAAAGCGCGTAAAAAGATCGGCGCAGCTCTCAATCGCGTTCAATAACTGGAAGCCATCGACGGAGCGGCCTGAGCCATGCGCCACGCCATCCTCGACACTGACGACGATGGCCGGCTTAGCGGTGCGCTCGACTACCCGAGAGGCAAGAATGCCGATGACGCCGCGATGCCAGCCTTCGCCATCGACGACAAGCAGGCGGTCGGCAACCAGCACCTGGTCTGAGCCCAACCTCGTTTCGATGGCGGTGAGGGCTGCGGCTTCGGTCTCGCGGCGTTCACGGTTGAGCCGTTCGAGCTTGGCAGCCAGCTCCGCGGCTCGACGGGCATCGCGTGTGGTGAAAAGCTCAATGACCTCGGAGGCCACATCCATGCGGCCGGCGGCGTTGATGCGCGGCGCCAGGCGAAAGGCCACATCGAAGGCGGTGATCGCCTTTGCCGCCGGATCGAGTGCGGCTGCAGCGAAGAGTGCGCGCAGGCCAGCCCCAGCAGGGCGGCGCAGTTCCTTCAATCCCAAGGCTGCGATGACGCGATTCTCGCCCTTGAGCGGAACGGCATCGGCGATGGTGGCCATGGCGGCCATCTTCAAGAAACTGGGCAGGGTCTTTTCGCGGGTGCGGGCCGGGTCGCGCCGTTCCAGCAGCGCCTGCGCCAATTTCAGCGCGATGGCCGCGCCGCAGAGAAATTTTTCAGGATAAGGGCAGGCCGGGCTGGTTGGGATTCAAAATCGCAAGCGCCGGGGGCACTGCATCGCCGGCTTCGAGGAGATGATGGTCGGTGATGATCAGGTCCAGGCCCAGCCGGCGTGCAGTCTCGGCCTCGGCGAAGGCTCTCATGCCTGTGTCAACCGTGATGACAAGACGGGCACCCTCAGCATAAGCCGCTTCGAGCACGTTCGATTGCAGGCCGTAGCCTTCAAGAAGCCGATGGGGCACATGGAAACGGGCAATGCCGCCGAGCATTTCGATGGCTGTCTTGAGCAGGACGACCGCTGTCGTTCCGTCCACGTCGTAGTCGCCGTAGAGCAGCACCGGCTCGCGGTTGGCAATGGCCCGCTCCAGCCGGGCGACGGCTTCGCTCATGCCAAGCATCTGCAAGGGATCGTGGAGGTGAGAGACCTCTGGATTGAGGAAGGCGAAGGCTTCGGATGGCTGGGTGATGCCCCGAGCCACCAATAGTTCAGCCAGCACGAGCGGCAGGCGCGCTGACTTGGCCAGCGCATCGGCTTCTGCTGGATGCGGCTCGATGAAGCTCCAGCGCTGGCGGGGAAGCTTACGCTCTTCTACACCGGACGGCGCAGCGATCCCGCTGGCTTGAAGGCCCGCAAGGCTCACCGTGATTACTCGTCCTCGTCGTCGTGCTCGTGGTCGTCGATGACGATGTCCTGGAATGTCTCGATGTCTTCGAGCAGCGCCTGGAAGCGCTCATACCACTCGGTCGTGGTCTCATGCAGAAAGACCAGCCCCTGATAGACAAAGCCGAGCTGGATGTAGCCGAGGTTGCCGGCATACTTGCGCAGCCATTGCGCTTCCACCAACTCCGTGGCCTCTTCGTCGGGGAAGTTCATCTCCCCGGCCTCCTCGATCAGCGCATCGAGTTCCTCGCGCTCCAGCGCAATCTCGCTGAAGGTTACAAAGGGAGCGCCGACGTGCTTGGCCATCTCCACAAAGTCTTTCCATGCGTCTGGGTTGTCGTGCCCCTCCCACACAATGGAGGGAATATCCTCCGCGATGTAGCCGGGCAAGCGTTTGAGGCCATGGCCTTCGATAAAGGCCACCATGTCGTCTTTCAGGGAGAGGAGGTTGTCAGTGCTCATAGTCAATCTACTATTTTCGCAGATGGGGGCGGGGCTGCGCCGCGCAACTGCGAAATCTTCTCTGCCGAGGGACCAGGCATTACTCTGGGATGAGCGTTAGCCATTTCCGGGTTCTTCAGGAGGTACTCCACTTGCCCGCATTCGAGCGCCACGTCTTTGTCTGCCACAATCAGCGGCCCGAGGGTGCGCCTCGCCCCTCCTGCACTGCAAACGGAACCAGTGAGCTGCACGCGCAGTTGCAGCAACTGACCAAGGCCGCTGGGCTGGCGGGCAAGGTGCGCATCAATAAGTCCGGCTGCCTGGATCAGTGCGAACACGGCCCAACGGTGGTGGTCTACCCCGAGGCTGTCTGGTATGGCCACGTAAAGCCCGAGGACGCGGCGGAGATTGTCGCCGAGCATCTGGTGGCCGGCCGCCCGGTCGAACGGCTGCGCCTCGCCGATGAGTGCTTGAACACCAAATCCTGCCAGCACAGGGGATAACTCACTCACTGAAGAACTTCAAGAGACCTCGGATTTTATTTCCGGGTACACACCGCTGCCACGAACCGGGTATAGAGAGGAATCGGGGCTTGCCCCGCAGGCCCTGATTCCAACCTTCTCTGCATATCTTTGGCCTTGTCATCCGGCAATCATCACGTCTCTTCAGCCCGCCACAGACCCCCTCGACTATCGATTGACTGAAGCGATTCCCCTGACTTTCGTAATCTGCTGTTCTTCACTTTCCTGCTCAAGCAGCCGATAGAGGAGTTGATGGAGAACTCCCATGGCGCGAATCCGTATTCCTTTGCTGCTTTGCTTTGCGTTGCTGTTCGCGGCTTTCGCCCAGGCTGCTGGCGTCCCTGAGCTGCGCGGACCATTCGCGGTGAGCGGAGTCTACTCGCTGACCTTCAATCTGAGCCTTGCCTCCAGACTTCCAACGGGAACCACGATCACCTGCCGGGCACGGATTGCGCCAAACCAGGGAGGGCTTGGCCTTGGGAATCAGCAGCTTGCCCCGATTCCCGCGCGAACGGTAACGGGGCTGGCCCAGGTAACCGGCTCAACGGCAACCTGTGCGCAGGAGATTCCTTTTTCCTGGACTGTGTTGAGCGCGCAGGGTGGCGCTGTGCTGAGTTACGAGATCGACGCGGTAAGCAACTCCGGCTCAATCCCACTGCTGGTCAGAACCAGCGGCCAGCAGAATGTTGGCGTGGCATTTCCATCCTCGGGTGGAAGAGCCAGCCTGAGCTTCAACCTGGTCTTTTGAAGGCCTGTTTCGAGGGCACTTCGCAGCCGTTGTACACATACCGGCCCGATGCGGTATCCTGAACCTTAATCCATGATCTTCTCCCGCGATTACATCGGGTATTTAGCCCGCCGCACGGTCAAGCACCTCATCGACGCCAAGATGATCACCACCAGCGACATAAAGGTGGTCGAAGCGCGCGTCAACGAGGGGCTGATCGAAGAACTGTCCCTCGAAGACCGCATCAACGAAGAGGTGCGCGTGATCCTCGAAGCCTACTCCGAGGAGATGCGCAAGTCCGGCGCGCAGTATGCCGAGATGTTTAAAAAAGTGAAGACCGAGCTGGCCAAGAAATACAAGGCGGTGCTATGAGGATCAGCCCCGACAAGCTCAACAAGCTGGCCCATACCGTGGCCGACACCCTGGCCGAGATCGATGAGGTCGGCTTCCTCGAGGACCGCAACACCATCCGCCAGGAGGCGCGCAAGGCGCTCGACCACCCTGCTGACCCAGGAGGCTGCAATCGACACCGCCGCCCGGGCAAAGATCGCCAACCAGCGCAAGATCATCCTCGAAGGCTCGCAGGAGTGGGAGATCCTCTACCGCAAGTACTACAACGACGAAGTCCGCAAGCTGGGCATCTAGGCCGACGGCACGTTGCCTGGCGGCTTTGGCAGCAGCCCGGATTCTTGTTAGACTAAGTCAGTGGCCGGCAGACGGCCTCCCCGCAAAGTGTGGCGCTATCGTCTAGGGGTTAGGACGTGAGATTCTCAATCTTAAAACCCGGGTTCGATTCCCGGTAGCGCTACCAAAATCTTCAGGATTCCCGATTTTTTAGCTTCCACATATCTTTTATTTTGTTGATATCTTATGTCCATCATAGTGGTATCAGTCTGTCGAGATACCATCTCGGCTACGTTGACGTCCCGGGGCAATTTGGGGGCAACCCACTCCAGCTCTGGGTTGCCCTCCGTCCATCTTTGACCGATGCCGCTATCGCCAACGCCAAGCCCGCTTCGAAGCCCTTCAAACTGTTTCGATGATGCGCGGGCTCTACCTGCTGCCCCTGCCGTCGGTAAGTGGTGGCGCTTGCGCTACCGCTTCGACGGCAAGAGAAGCTGCATCTCGCTGGCGTCTATCCCGACGTGGCCTGGAGCATGCTCGCGAGCGCGCGACGAGCGCGAAGCTGCTGGCCGACGGCATCGATCCCGCCGAGACCGCAAGACGCAGAAGACGTGCACGACGGACCGTGCAGCCAATAGCTTTGAGGCGGTAGCGCGGGAGTGGTTCGACAAGTTTTCATCACAGGGGTATGAGCATCATGGGCAGCGCGTTATCCGCCGTTTCGAGCGCGACATTTTCCCGTGGATCGGCGGCAAGCCTATGCCGACGTGACCGCACCGGATTGCTGGCCGTGGTCTCGGCGGATGAAGTCCGGGCGCACTGGAACCGCACACCGGCGCTGGGCGATGCAGTCAGGTCTTTCGCTACGCGTAGCAACCGGCGCTGTATCACGCGACCTTTCCGGCGATCTGCGCGGGCGCTCCCTGCCAACGAGCCGAACACTTCGCCTCCGTTACCGACCGGCGCAGTGGCGGCGCTCTGCGGCGCTGACGGCTACAAGGACATTCACCGTTGCCTTTGGCGCTGCGCCTTGCGCCCCTTGTCTTTGGCGCCCCGGCGAGCTTCGCAAAGCGGATGGCGGACTTCGATCTGACGCCGCAGAGGGCGCTACACGTCACCAAAACCAACACGCGCCACATGTTCCGCTGGCACTCAAGCCGTGGCGATTCTCCGCGAACTCCACGCCTTGACCGCGGCGGCGCTATGTATATCCGGGAGCGCATAAGCAGCGCCCCATGAGCGATAACGCCATTCTGGCCGCATGCGGCGCATGGCATAAGCAAGGTGAGATGAGCGGCCACGCTTCCGGCATGGCGCGACGATCCTTGACGAGGTTCTAGCGTTCGCCCTGATTTTATCGAGCACCAGTTGGCCCACGCTGTGAAAGACCCGAACGCGAGCCTACAACGCACGCATTCTTGCCAGAACGCGGAGATGAGCAGCAATGGCGGATACCTGACAGCTGAGACTGGGCTGAGGAAAGAGGCGCAAGCGAAGCATGAAAACTACTGGCGTCAATATGGCATGCTTTGCCAGATGAAGAAACAGACAGCAAAATCATCGATTCGATACTTGTATCGACAGATATCGCTTGATAGAGCGAGCGAAGAAGGAAACCGACGCGCAAAAAACGTCTTGGCCTTGCTTCTAGCTATATAACCAGGATGTTTTCGACCAAGCCGCCTGAACTCAGCGATATTTAGATGGCGCTGCGTCCATTAGCCTTGAAAACAGCCAACAAGCGCTCAATTTAAGCAGACCGAAGAGGCGCAATAACCATATAACAAAGTTAAGATAGGTCCATTGGATGTACAAAGAAATGAAAAATAATAGCTACGATACCGCTAGCGTCTAGCTAAGAGCTTATATCAGCAAAGGAATACGCGAGAGCTCTAATAATGAATTTTTTGGCTACAGAAGAACCCCAAGCGTAAAAAGACTTAGAGACATATACGACGAAGTCATACCGGAAATTAAACAACTCTATGCTGAAGTGCAGAAAAACCAGTGCCGTCAGTTCCGAAGCGCTATAGCGATTGACAGTCTACCCCCGTTAACCGGCGGGTTTCCAGCGGTGATTTTCCACATCAGGCCATGTCACTCTCAGCACAGTCCGAATGGACTCAATCTGATCCGAGGTGACTTGCTATGTACGAAATTCCATCGACAGGTTTCTTAGGCTCAATCAAGTATTAGCAGTAATCCCGATTTCAAAGTCTTCGTGGTGCGCAGGTATTAAGTCAGAGCGCTATCCCGCTGGCCGAAAGCTCTCAGAAAGAACAACTGTTTGGTGCGTAAAAGATATTAGAGCTCTGATTGAATCGGTAAATCAAGGTGCGCAGAAATGACCGCCGCCGTGTTCGCCGATCTGGTGCTAGCGCAGCGCACCGTCGCTCGCCGCTGGAAGGCGCGCTGCGCAGCTCACGACGATCGTTCCCCTTCGCTGTCTATCTGAGAAGAGACAGATGGCCATGTGACCTTGTTCTGCCGTGCGCAGTGCTCCCTGTACTCGATTCTTGCCGCTCTGCATCTGGTGGCAGACGATCTTTCCTAGCAGCCGCCTTCGCCGACGCCAGCCGCCGCTATCCGTAGCGCATACGAAACCTGTCAGAGAGCCGCCAGAGCCGAACGCACAGCACAGCTAGCCGCAACGAACCGTGCGCAAAAGTTGCTAGCCGTGGTCAACGAACTGTCAGCAACGCTGTTGCGCTCACCAGAAAATACCTCGCTGTCCCGTTGCTCTATTCGTCGTCAGATAAGTTGCGCGTAGCCGTAGCCGCTGCAAAACAATCGAACCCCGTGCGCCTCGTAAGTGCGCTAGACACAGATACGAAGAATGAGCGACTTTCCATTGAACCGAGCTAGATATTTCCAGGCACAAGTTGTGCAGTCACAAGATGGAACCGCTCAACCAGTGATTACAGTCGCAGAGAGCTTTATCCGCCTATTCTTAATCCTGCCAGATGCTTCCTATCTCTCGCTGTCAACGTGAGCCGTCGCAACCCATGTGACCGATGCGTTCTACACCTTCCCTTATATCTCGCTGCTGTCACCATCCTAGCGATGCGGCTAGACTCGTGTGCTGGAAGTCTTAGAACTGCTTACATCAAAGGCATATCGCAGCACATCATCCACTAGCGCCGCGCTCTTCCGCATGATGGAAGATGTGCCGACGCTGCTATTAGATGAGGTGGAAGCCCTGAGCTATAGCTAGCCGTCAGAGAGCGCACAGGCCGTTCTCGCCGTTCTCTATGCAGGACACAGAAAGAGAGCGACCATTCCGCGATGTGTTCCACCAGACTTCAAGTTCGCAACTTCCCGTTTACGTCCAAAGGCATTCGCAGCAATCAGCACGTTGCCATATACTCTGTCGGACCGCTGCATTCATGTCACGATGCAGCGCAAAGCCTCGTCTCAGACCGTGTACCGCTTTTGCAGAGTAGAGCCAAGGCCGATGCAGAGCCGTCCTATAGTCTCTGTTGCAATGAGCAAAGACTTATCAGGAACTCGTCCGCCTCGCCTATGAAAATATGAACGATCTGAAGTTTCTGTCAGACCTAGACGCATACCTTTAGATGCCCTTGTTTGCCGTCTGTACCGTTGCCTCGCCTGAACAGCTGTACGAACTTCAGCGTGCTCCGTGGCGCTCTCTGGCGCAAAGGCTTCTGGCGACGTAGAAGACTCATTGCCGCTCAAGCTGCTGGCCGACGTGCAAAAGGTCTGGCCCACGGGAGCCGATAGAATGCCAACCGCAACAATGCTTCAACGGTTGAAAGAGATTACAGAGAGTCCTTGGGGCGCACATGATCTGAACGCAAGCAGGCTGTCGGTAATGCTCCGCCCGTTCGGCGTAGTGTCACGCCAGATTCGCAACGGCAGAGAAACCGGGAAAGGCTATTTGAGAGCGAGTAGACTTGTATGATGGCATTTTCCCGCTACCTGCCTCAAAAGGGCGAGTCACCCGAAACAAGCGAAACAACCCGCGTAAACATTGGGGATAATGATGATTTTTGACCCGAAACAAAGCCCCATTGTTTCGCATAGGAAAACGCGCTGAAACCCGCATGAATAAAGGATTGTTTCGATTGTTTCGGCATGAAGGGGACTTGAGGGCGTGAATACACAAAACCCGTCACAGAGAAGAAGGGACTGCCGCCAATGAAGACGTGCGCTGTATGTAGCCATCCGAGCCGGGCGGAGATTGACCGGCTCCTGGTGGAGAAAGTCCCGCTCCGGGACATTGCGGGACGATTCAGCGTGTCCCGCTCCGCGTTGTCTCGCCATACCGGACACATCCCTTGTGCGCTGGTGGCCGCGAAAGAGGCTGGCAAGGTGGCAGACGCCGGAACGTTGCTCGATCAAGTCAAAGGGCTGGTGGCGCGCGCAACCGTAATCCTGGACAGAGCAGAGCAGGCCGGAGAGCTTCAGGCGGCGCTTGGTGCCATTCGAGAGGTGCGAGGCTGCCTGGAACTGTTCGGCAAGCTCAACGGGGAGCTAAGGACAAGCGCCAGCGCAATTGCGGTTGCGAACGCGCAGACCGTTCCTGTTCGCACACTCAGCGATTTCTACGCCGATCTCACAGCCAAAGAAATGACAACAGAAGAGCTAAAAGAGTTTATCGCATCAAAAAAGGCGCGTCTTGGGGACAAGAGCGAGCCATCGGCTATAGACTGATCTTCGCAGACTCCTGGAGCACTGAGATGCCGATCTGTACCCGATGTGGCTTTCACAACGTAGAAGGCGCGCGATTTTGCGGGAATTGCGGGGCACCCGTGTCCGCCGCCGTGGCAATTCCAAGCCCGCCGGTATGGACGGGTACGCTGCCGCTTCCGGTGTTCCCAAAACCGAGATTTTCTCGTTCAATGTGGAGATTTATCGGTTGGGGAATCGCTATCTCGGTAGGGATATTCATCCTGTTAGTTATCATCGGAACCCTGCGCCCTTCGCCTCCAAATCAGTCGGGTGCATCTCGGCTTTCAGCGCCGCAAGTCACACCGCCGCAAACCCCGCAAGCAACGGACAATGAAGCCACGCAGACGCTGGAGGAAGTTGAAAAAGATAAACAACTCAAGCTGGGCGCAGACGCTTTGGTTGCGGCGTGGCAGGCGACACCTGTCACTTTCAATGAGCGTGAAAACTTGCGCTTTAGTGCTGTGATCGTTATGCCGGACAATACAGTTTGCCTGTCGGTTCACGACGTGCATCCATTTCCTGGGGTAAAAGAGCCGAATGCTTTTATTTATACTCGTGGGCGGGTTGGCGGGAAAGGGAAAGAGGCTACTATTTGCAGTGACCGATGTGACGTTCGATTTATGGACACGAATGCGTCAACCAGCAGGGGTCGTCGATGTGGAACCGGAAATCTTGGACCGCTTTAGCCAAATACAACAACATATGGACGAGTTGAACCAACGGCTGCATAATTCGCAGCAATGATCTTTATTGTGCGGCAGCTTATCGGTCAGTGGGGAGCCAATAACCACGATGGTGGCGACTCCGCAGTGACGCCATAGACCGGCGGCGGCGGGGGCATCACATTGAAATCCACATTCACTTTGGTGATGTGTCCATCGGCACGGTTTGTCATCCACGCACCGCACGTCATGCGGATGCGGTGGCTTGCCCAGGTAGTTTTAGCTTCGGCTGCCAATCTTGGTCCATCTTTGTATGAGTGGTGTTGAAAGTCAGGTTGTGAGGAGTAAACCTCGCAGTGAGGGCCCTGGATGGCGGCCTGCATCGGGAATACTTTTCCATCCGGCAAGAGGATATTTGTGGCGACTACATCGGTAGACCCAACGTCGTGGAGCGCAAGCGGACCTTCAAATGCGAGGACAGGTTTCTTCGATGCGTCGAGAAACTCAATCACCGTATGAGTCTTGTAATCGTCCAATTCGATGATCTGAACCGAATCACAGGAAAGCAGTTGTGTTTTCCAAATCAAGCCATCTTCCAATGTCCAATTTGGGTTTTCGGCCCTCAAGCATCGGTCCAACGCCAACTGATCTGCTGGGTGTGTTAAGGACGTTATTACCTTTTTGCCGTCACTCTCAACGACATTGCCCTTGCATGAACCTTGAAAAATCACTTTCGGGGTGATCTTCTGAAGCTGCGCTTTGGGGGTGGGGGTGGTTGTCGGAGGGTTCGCTTTTTGTCCGACGGCACACAGCGGAATTGTGCAGGCTGCGCCCGCCTCCAGTAAGATTGTGCTCAGAACTGCCACTCGGTAGACCATCGTCCCCCTCCAGCCCAGTTGCCCGATCAATTCTGTTGCCCATTCTAGTCTCGCATTGTTCGGTATGTCGAACAATGCTCCCAGCGATACAGTGAACGATGGGGAAATGGCAATCTCTTTTCCCATCCGTCTCGGTCGCCGTTTGAGTGAATTGAGGGAAAAGCATGGCCTGTCTCAGACGCAACTCGCGGATATGGCGGGGATTAGAAAAACGCACCTCAGCCAAATCGAGAATGGAGCCGTAGCTGCCAGAATTGACACCCTGTACGCGCTGGCACAGGCTCTTGATTTGAAGCTGGAAGAGTTATTCAAAGGGTTCTGATGGAGTGTCTGTCTATTCAATGCTCCCAGCTTCCCCGACTCCCTGGTAAACTTGAGCGGTTGCCGTTGTGTTGCGCCTGTCAGCGCGGCGGGAAAGATTTGAAGAGCAGCGCCCGCAAAACCGGGGTAACTATCGGGGTAACTCCAGCTCAGAATGTCATAATTATTCCGTTGTTTTTCAGTAATATACGCGAATTGTTCGATTCCCGGTAGCGCTACCAAATAATTTGACGCTAAAACCCGCTAATCGGCGGGTTTTTCCTTTGCTCAAAAATCGTGATAACTCTCATTGGCCGGAATTCGCGGTTCCGATTGTGAAGCGAATTACTCAAGGTGGGTCAGATCGGCGGGCATATCGATATCGATCTCTCCGCCGGGAAACGGCACAAGAACCAAAGGGCACGGCGGCTGCATCAAAAGAGCGCGCGCACCCTTGTCGCCACGGAGCGCACACAGCGCGGCAAAGACTTCGCGGGGAAAGACGGCGGGAGTGCCCAGGATACCTGCGTAAGCCGAGGCCACGATGGCAGGAACAGCTTGCCCGGCAAATACCTCAAGTAACGCGGACAGATGCCCGGCCGTCAGGCGGGGCTGGTCGCATCCCAAAATCAACACGCCCGGAGTTTGCGGAGCGCTGTCTTCAACAGCGTCGAGTCCGACATGAATGGAGGTCGAGATTCCCTGCCCCCAGGCGCTGTTGACGACGGCGATGACGTTGCCGATTGGAATGGCTTCGCGAATCTGCTCGTGATGGGCGCCGAGCACTGCGATCACAGGAGATGCACCACTCTCGCTGGCCAGGCGGATGGCGCGGCCGATCATCGTCTCGCCTGCGAGCATGAGCAACTGCTTGGGCTGGCCAAGTCGGCGGCTGGCTCCGGCGGCAAGAACGATGGCGGCAACAGGCATCGGCACCTGGTCTCTGACCACGTGATTTTTCGCCGAATGGTTCGTGGTTTCCCACCCATTCACCAGAAATAAGCGAATGGATAGGGCACGGGGCTGATACAAGAACAAACGGTCAGAGAAGTAGTCTACCGGGAAATACCTGACTGCGTGGGGATTTCACAGCCACAAGGACAAAATGTGTTTTGTCTGAATTCGCCGATGTGTCCGGCTTGAGAGAGAATTGAAGCATGGCCGATCTCGAACGCATCTTGCCGCTATGGAGTGAGCTGAAGGCTGCGGAAGCGGAGTATGTTCTGGCAACGGTCATCGCCGTCGAAGGTTCGAGCTATCGCAGACCCGGCGCCTGCATGTTGATGGCTCAGGATGGCCGCCGGGCAGGCACGGTGAGCGGTGGATGCCTTGAGGCCGAGGTCGCTCGCCGCGCCTGGTGGCTCACCGCCAATGGGCCGACGGTTCAACGCTATTCCACTGTCGAAGAGGATGGGGACCGCCCTTACGGCTCCGGCTGCGGCGGTGTCGTCTGGCTGTTTCTGGAGCGAGCTTCGACCGCTGATCCGATGCTCAACGCGCTGCGACAATCCTTCGAGCGGCGGTCTCCGCTGGCAGTGGCGACCCTTGTGGAAGGCGAGCATGCGGGACGACGTGCGTTTGCAGGCTTGGAGCCGAAGAAGGCCGAAGACGTTCCGCTGAAGATCGACGATGCGCTTCAGGATCGTGCCGAACGGGCGCTTGCAGATTGCGCTTCGATGGACGAGAGGATCTCGGTCGAAGGATCAGAGGTCCGTGTCTGGGTGGAGTTCCGGCCCGCGCGGCACGGCCTGTGGATCTTCGGAGCTGGGGACGATGCGCAACCACTGCTCCAGTTGGGCAAAGCACTGGGCTGGTATGTTGCGGTGGCCGACGGCCGCTCTCAACTCGCCACCCGCGAACGTTTTCCTCTGGCAGACGAAGTTCACGTTCTGCCGGTGAGAGATCTCCCAACAGACCGTTCTGCTGGACCTCTACCGGCACTTGCCAATCTCCGTTCTCAGGACGCGGCAGTCGTTATGAGCCACAGTTTCGAGCAGGACTCGCGAGCGCTTGCTTCGCTGCTTGCTCTCGAGTTTCCGCTTGCTTATATCGGTGCGCTGGGTCCGCAGAGGCGCACCCGTGATCTACTCACTGAGGCCGCACGGTTGCTCGATGTTTCTGCCGATCCAGGTCGCTCAGACTCTGCGATGATCGAGCGATGGCTGGCGGAACTTCATGCCCCCACCGGACTCGATCTGGGCGCGGACTCGCCTGAGACCATCGCGCTCTCCGTCGTCGCAGAGATTCAGAAGTCCTTCACCAAAGCCACTGCGCAGCCGCTGCGCGAAGTACGCGCCACAGCGCCGGCCGTCTCCTCTTCAAGCCCAACTGAAGCCGCTTCGCTTCAGCGGTAACGTGCGAATTCTCTTTCCAGTGGCGGCGAAGATGGCATTGCCCACCGCCGGCAGGATCGGCGGCAGAGTCGGCTCGCCCAGCCCTGTCGGCGCGTAGTCCGTCTTGCGCCAATAGACCTCGATCTTCGGCGCCTGCCTCATGCGCATCAGAGGGTGGTTATGGAAGTTCGACTGCTGGATCGTGCCCTCAACCAACGTGATCTCCTGCCCCATGTGGCTCATGCCCTCGATGATGCCGCCATGAGCCATGCTCTCCGCCGCATCCGGATTGATGATCTGGCTGCCGACATCCCCAGCGGCCCAGACCTGATGCACTGTGACCTTGTTCTGCGCGTCGACGCTTACGTCGGCAACTTCGGCAAAGTAGCCCAAATGGCAGAACCATGCGGCGATGCCCATGCCGCGGCCCGGCGTCTTCGTCCGCTTTGCCCAGCCTGATTTTTCCGCGACCAACTCAAGCACGCCTTTGAATCGCTCCGGAATGAGAACGGACTGTCCCGACGGCTCGTGATCGCCCACGGGGTCGTGTTCGCCGGAGGACCAGGGCGCACTGCTTGTTGCCGAGCAGTTCGAGCTGGAACTCGAGCGGATCGCGCCCGGCGGCATAAGCCAGCTCATCGAGGAACGACTGCGCCACCCAGCAGTAGGCATTGTCGCCGGGGGCGCGAAGCGCTCCCGTGCGCAGCATGAGCGGCTGCATCGAGGTGTAAAGCGCGTACGCCGGCGGAAATCCGGCGGGATATGTGTCCTGTCCGATGCCGCCGCCGGAGGCCGCATGCTTTCCATCGCCATAGGTGACCAGGTGATGCCGCCAGGCGGTGAGCTTGCCCTGCGCATCGATGCCGCCTTTCAGGCCAACCGTTCCGCCGGGGCGGAAGGGATCGTGCGCAACGTCGTCTTCGCGGGACCAGAGCAGCTTGACCGGCGCGTCAATTCGCTTCGCGATCCATGCGGCCTCCACCAGGTAGTCGTTCTGGAGCCGCCGGCCAAAGCTGCCTCCCGAGCGCACCATGTGGGTCGTGATGTCGCTCGCCTTGATGCCAAGCGTTTTGGCGACCAGTCCGCGGCCGTCCCCCGGCAGCGTGCTGGTCGACCACATCTCCAGCTTGCCGTCTTTCCAGTGCGCAGTGGCGCCCTGCGGCTCGAGCGTGACGTGCGCGATGAACGGATACTCGTAAGTTGCTTCGACGACCTTGGCCGACGCCTTGAGCGCGGCGTCCACATCGCCGTACTTGCGCAAGCGTGTTTGCGGGCGGGGCCTGGAGCAGTTCCTCCGCCCGTTTCTTGAATCCTTCGGTACTTTGCGTGGCCGCGGGGCCCAGGTCCCAGTCGACTTTGAGCTGCTTGCGAGCCTGCTGCGCCTGCCACCAGGTGTCGGCCACGATTGCGATGCCCGGCTCCATCCCTGGCTCCCAGGGCGTGTAGGCGGCGGGAGTGATGCCGCCATCGATGACCAGCACGTGGCGCACGCCCGGCAGCGCTTTGATCTGGTCGAGGTTGGCGGTCTTCACCTTGCCGGCAAAGACGGGAGCCTTCTCAATCGCGGCGTACAACATCCCCGGCACTTCCACATCGATGCCGAAGAGCGGCTTGCCGGTGACGATCGCGTGCGTGTCAACGCCCCGCTGCGAGTGGCCGATGATGCGGTAGTCCTTGGGGTCTTTGAGCTTGACGCTGCTCAGCGCGGGCGCGGGCAGCGTGGCGGCCTTGGCGGCAAGCTCGCCATAGCCCGCCGAGCGCCCTGACGCTGCGTGCAGCACCCGGCCATGCTGCGTCGTGCATTCATCCGCGGGCACGCTCCATGTTTGCGCAGCCGCGGTCACGAGCAACTGGCGGCCCGCCGCGCCCACGCGGCGCATCGGCTCCCAGCCCTGCGGCGTATTCTGGGAGCCGCCGGAGAACTGCCGGCCGTAGATCTTCTCGTTCAGCTCGGCCTGCTCGACGCGAACATCCTTCCAATCGACATCCAGTTCCTCGGCAATCAGCATGGGCAGCATGTTGCGCATGCCCTGGCCCGACTCCGAGGCGCGCGCCATGATGGTGACCACGCCATCCGGAGCGATGTGGATGAACGCCTGCGGCGTAAGGTCGGGGCGTCGCCGGGTCTCTGAGCGGCGGCGAGCGGCGAGAAATAAAGATCCAGAGCGAAGCCGCCGCCGGCAAGGGCCGTCAACTGTAGAAACGATCTGCGATTCATGCGCATGGTTGGCCCTCCTTTCACTGTGGTGCGGGCTGTCGCGCCCGCTTCTGCTGCCTGATGAATAGCCTGGCGGATGCGCGTATAGGTTCCGCAGCGGCAGAGGTTGCCGCTCATGGCCGCGTCGATCTCCGCGTCCGTGGGATGGGGCGTGTGCGCCAGCAGCGCGGCGGCAGACATGATCTGGCCGGCCTGGCAGTATCCGCATTGCGGCACGTCGAGCGCCTCCCACGCCACCTGCACCGGGTGAAGGCCATCGGGCGAGAGCCCTTCGATGGTGGTGACCGGCTGGCTGCCGACCGATCCCACCGGCGTCATGCACGAGCGCACCGCGTGACCGCCGATCAGCACCGTGCATGCGCCACAGAGCCCAATTCCGCATCCGTACTTTGAGCCTTTGAGGTTCAGGATGTCGCGCAACACCCACAAAAGGGGCGTATCGGGTGGCGCGTCTACCGTGGCGGCCACGTTATTTACATTCAATTTGATTGGCATCTGTTCACTCCACAATCCGGTAAAGGGAAGAGGATCGTTGACGAACACAAGCTTGAGCCAGAAGTTTATCAAATCTCAGCTCTAGTATTCCAGCGGGAATAGGCATGAAGCGAGACGGAAACCCGACCTCGAATCTACCAACTTTATTCCCTGCTTAAGATACTTGCGATGCGGTGATCTCGAGTCGCCGCCGAAAGCGGAACTCTCGGAACTGCCCAGGGATATGGATGCGAGTCGTATGGCGGTTTCAGAAGGGAGTAATCCGACAGGCGATCGGAAGTTTCAGATCTGGCAAGCATCGTCTGCTGGAAATGGTGCGGACCATTTGCGACGAATGATTTGCCAACGAGGCCGATTTCGAGCAAATACGACTTCTCCTCAGTTATTACGAAGGGCGACCATCGGGTTGACGTGCGAGGCTCTCCTTGCAGGGAGATAGCCGGCGAGCAGAGCGACGACGCCGATGAGTAAGACCATGGCGACAAAGGCGACAGGATCGGAGGGCGCTGTGTTGAAAAGCAGAGCGGCGATGGCTCGTGAGACGAGCAAAGACGCAATCGCGCCTGTCGCAATTCCGATCAAGGCCAGACGAAGGGTTTTGACGAGTACGCTACGCTGCACCTGGGAGGTGGTTGCCCCGAGGGCCATGCGGATGCCAATCTCCTGGGTGCGCTGGGTGACGGAGTAGGAGATGACGCCGTAGATGCCAAGGGCTGCAAGGGTGAGTCCGAGGGCCGCAAAGGAGGCGACCAGCAGCATGAAGAACTGGCGCGGCGAATTCGCGTGGTCCACCATGGACTTGAGGGGGCGGAACTCGGCGGCGGGCTGCTTGGGGTTGAGTTCGCGCAGCGCCGTGATAACGCTGGTAGTCATGGTTGCCGGCGGCAGCGTCGTGCGGACGACAAGCTGGGCGAAGTTGGGAAAGTTCTGAGAGATGGGATAGTAGATCTGCCAGCCGGCATCGCCCTCGGTACCTTCTTCATGCACGTCGTCGACGACGCCGGCGACGAGCAGGTCATTGCGGCCGTCGTTGAGCATCTGGCCCACCGCGCTGCCGTTGGGCCAGTTGGTGTAATTGGCGAGAAAGCGAGCGTAAGCCTTATTGATCATGACGACGTTCGTGCTTTTCAGGCTGTCATCCCAGGTGAAATCGCGGCCAGTGAGCCGTGTGCCCATCGCACGCATATAGCCGGGAGTGATGACGTAGACGAGCGGACCGCCGGAAAGGCCCTGGGGAGGATTTACGCCCTTTGGAAAGGGTGTGCCCCAGCAGCGATTCTGGCCGAGAGGCAGATAGTCCACGATACCCGCGGCCTGGATGCCTGGAATGGAGCTGACGCGGTTGAGAATCTGCTGGAAGATCAGGGATTGATTCTGGAGGCGCTCATCGCGAGTCTTGCCTGGAATTTTGTAGTCCACCATGACAGCGGCGGCGTGTTGAGGCTCGAATCCGAGGTCGACGTCAAGAACCTTCAGGAAACTGCGCAACAGAAGTCCAGCGCCGACCAGCAACACACAGGCCAGAGCAACTTCGGTGACAACGAGAGTGGAACGCACGCGCTCGTGCTTGCGTCCGCTGCCGGAGCCGGGGCCGGAGTCCTTGAGCATCTCCTGCAGGTTGCCGGTGGCCATGCGCAACCCTGGGAGAAGGCCGAAGAGAACGGCGGCGAAGAGTGCAATGAGGACCGTCCAGCCGAGCGCTGCGCCGTCAATGCTCAAGGTGCTCAGAAGCGGGAGGGCGATGGCTCCCTGATGCGCAAGCCAGGAGACGAGCAGCCAGGCGAGGCCGAGGCCCAGGATGGAGCCGGAGAGGGACAGAACCAGACTTTCCGTGAGGAGCTGGCGGACGATGCGGAAACGGCTTGCGCCGAGAGCGCCGCGCATGGCGAACTCCTTGGAGCGAGCGGCGGCGCGGGCCAGCAGCAGATTGGAGAGGTTAACGCAGGCGATGAGCAGGATGGCGCCAACCGCGGACCAAAGTACAATGAGCGAACGTCGCAGCTTGCCGCTGACGTAGTCCTTGAGAGGAACGGGGACGATTCCGCCTCCTTCGTTGCGTCGCGCATAGGCACCGCAAGACTGGGGGATGTTGTTACTCCAGCACAAGTGGGGCGCGGTGGCATTGGCGTCTTCCTGTGCCTGGGCAAGTGTCACGCCGGGCTTGGCGCGGCCGATAAAAGTGAAGTTGTTGCCCGCATTGCGTACCGGGCCATAGAGGTTAACGGGCGTGATGGCGTCGACTTTAGCGCCGGGGGAAAAGACCGCTCCAAAATCGAAGCTCTTGGGCAGCACTCCAATGACGGTGGCCTGGACACCGTTCATGTTGAAGGCCTTGCCGACGATTTTGGGATCGGCGTTGAACTGCGTCTTCCACCAGGCGTCGGTGAGGAGGATGACGGGGGCAGCGCCGTTTAGCGCATCTTCAGGCCGGAAGACGCGACCCATGGCAGGCTGCACGCCGAGAAGCTGAAAGAAGTTGGCGATGACATCGATGCTGGTGGCGGGAATGGGAGCGCCGGCGCCGATACTGAGGCTGAGATTGTTGGACGTCGTGAAGGCGTTGTAGCCGGTCACATCCTCAAAGGAGTGGTTGTACATACGGAATTCGTCGTAGGCGTCGGTGGAGAAAGTGGCGCAAGAGATGCCGCATTTCGTGGGAGGCGGCGCGATCCACATGAGCCGATCCGCATCCCGGAAGGGCAGCGGACGGAGCAGGATGGTGTTGACCACGCTGAAGACAGCAATATTGGCGCCGATGCCGAGGGCCAGGATAAGAATTGCGACTATCGTGAATCCGCGATCGCGGCTCAGGGAACGGAAAGTATAGCGGAAATCCTGGAGAAGAATATCGAGTTTCATAAGTCCTCGTGCTTCGCGGTGTTTGTCTTTTGCCAGGTCGACGCCGCCGAAGCGAATGAGCGCATGGCGGCGCGCTTCGAGCGGTGTGAGGCCGCGCTGGATGTTCTCTTCGATCGCCATCTCGATGTGCGCCGCGATTTCGGCTTCGAGGTCGGCATCGAGAGGGCACTTCTGGTAAAAAGCTCGAACGCGGGCCAACGCCCGGCGTAGCGCGCTCATTGGAGGTTGCCTTCAGGTGACATGGCAAGCACCCGGCCCATCACGTCAGACAATCGCTGCCAGTAGGCGGCATCTTTTTCAAGCTGCTTTCGGCCGCTGGGGGTGATGGAGTAGAACTTGGCTTTGCGATTGTTGTCGGATGTGCCCCACTCGGCGTCGATCCATCCGCGCTGCTGAAGGCGGACGAGAGAGGCGTAGATGGTGCCCTGATTCAGCAAGACTTCGTCTCCGCTGGCCTGTTCGATGCGGCGCGCAATGCCGTAGCCATGCTGCGGGCCAATCGCGGCCAGGGTTTGCAGAACCATTAGGTCCAGAGTGCCCTGCAAGAGATCGAGTTTGGACTCGCCCATTTTTCTGACTCCTGTGCGTATACCACACAAGAATCGCACAAGACATGTGGGATTGCAACAGGAAAAACAGATGCGCACGCTGATCGCCAGCGGTGTTATTCGACTAGGCTCGGCCGACTATTTCAATAGCACGCGGAGGGCATAGAGCACATGATCAGCCGCTCGGGCTATCTATAGATAACCGAATTATAAAGAACTACTTAGTGGATAAACTGTAGACTCTTGCACCAAGACAAGAACTGACATCACCGAAGAACATTTAGGTGTTGAATATCTTCTTCGCCAGCGTTTGAAGCGCTGACTCGTAGCGCCAGGAGTCCATCGACTCCCGGCGCTCCTTCATGCCGCCTTTCGCGCAGGTCATTGGCACTCCCGTGCTCACTGCTCGCGAAAGCTCACTTTGATCTCCTTGCCTTCGTAGGTGATCTCCTTGTCGGCCTTGCTCGTCACTTCACCGCCGATCCCGTGCGCGCTTCCTACCAGAACAATCTGGAACGCACGCTTCTCGACCATTCCGGGATACGAGCCGGCACGCGTGCCGATTGTGAGAAGTTCGGCGCTGTCGTCCCACCGAATCGGGATCACGGAATGCTGGCCCTTCTCGTAGTCGTAGCTGTCGCCTGCGTCGTCGTAAAGGCTGAACTGGCCGTCGGCTCCGCGATAGATGCGCAGCTCGATTGGGCCGCCGGGATTTTCCGAGGCGTATTCGATTTCAGGTCCCATCGGAAGGATGGAACCGGCGCGCACGTAAAGCGGGATGCGATCGAGCGGCGCCTCGGCATCGATTTCCTTGCCGCCTTGAACCGATGCTCCAGTCCAGAAGTCATACCACTTTGGCGAAGCGGGGAGATAGACGCTGCGATGAGTGGCGTCGGCTTTCAACACTGGATTGACCAGGAGGGCTGGTCCAAACATGAATTGGTCGCCGATATTCCATGTCTTCTCGTCGGTGCGCCAATCCATGACCAGCGGACGCTGGATGGTGTAATCCTCACTCGTGACCTTCCATGCGAGCGAGTAGATGTAGGGCATGAGGCGATAGCGGAGCTTGTCGTAGCGGATGAGCGTGGGCTCGACCTTGTCGAAGCTCCATAACTCGTTGTTGGGCCGATGGCCGTGCGTGCGGAAGATGGGGCAGAAGACGCCGAACTCGAACCAGCGCGCATAGAGTTCCTGGAATGCGGGATCGGCGATTGGATCATCGTGGGGTGGCCAGTAGCCGCCGATGTCCGTCGTCCAATAGGGATAACCGGACAAGGCGAAGTTGAGGCCTGCGGCAACCTGATGGGAGAGTCCCCAATAGCTGCCGTAGACATCGCCCGACCAGACGGTGGCGCCGACGCGCTGCTGGCCGAGGAAGGCGGAGCGGGTGAGCAGAAAGACGCGTTTGCGGTCGGTGTCTTGCTTCCAATGATCTTGCACGCCGAGTGTATGCAGCAGCGGGAAGACGTTGGTGTACTCGGCTCCGTTGCCGATGGACAATTGCTTGTTGCGCAGAATCGCGTCGCCCATGTGCGGCCAGAACTCCTCCGGCTCGGCGCTATCGAGCCAGAAGGCATCCCATCCCTGAGCAAGCAGCTTGCCGGGAAGGCGGTTCCAATAGATGTCGCGCCCCTCGGCGTTGCTGGGGTCATAGACATGCGCGCCGGGAATGAGCAGCTTCTTCGCATCCAGCGTCTTGTATGTCTCGGACTTGGGATCGAGCAGCCCCCAGACGGAGATCATCGTATGCACATTCTCTTTGTGCAGGGCCGCGAGATCTTTCGCAACGTCGTGATAGTTTTCGTTGAAGTCGGGATCGCCCTCGTTCTTCCACCAGAACCAGTCCTGCACCATTGCGTCCAGCGGAATGTGTTCGGCGCGATAACGTTTTGCGATGCCGGCGATCTCGTCGAGCGATACATAACGGTCCTTGGACTGGAAGAAGCCGTAGGACCACTTGGGCAGCATCGGCGCATGTCCGGTCAGGTCGCGGTACTCGTGAATGATCGTGTCCATCTCAGGACCGTAAAGAAAGTAGTAATCGACCGACTTGCCGGCGATGGAGCTGAATATCGCATCAAGCGGAAAGCGATTGTCGACATAAGTGAGGGCAGCCGTATTCCACATCAGTGCGTAGCCTCGGCTTGAGACCAGCAGAGGAATCGCGACGTCGGTGTTGTCCTGACCGAGCTCGACGGTTGCGCCACGATAGTTGAACAGACCGCTCTGGTGCTGCCCCAGCCCATAGAAAGCCTCGGCCATCACGGGAGAAAAGCGATCGGTGACCCGATAGGTGCTCTCGCCATTCAATTGCACCGGCTCATAGGTGCGGGGCATGCTGTCTCCCTCACGCAACAAAGGATCTCCATTGGCCGCGCGAAAGGCTAGATTGCCGCGCTCAAGTCCGAGGATTATTTCGAGCTTGTCCGTCTTGAGCGTTGCCAACTTGGCGTCTTGCGTAAACTGAAATGGAGCACCGGGGCAGGATTGGCTTTGATCGAGCATCCAGGGCTTTGGCCCGGACTGCGCAGCGGCATCGGGCTTTGCCAGCACGTGGATCACTGAGTTGCCGCAGACCGTAACGTCGAGCACCTCGGAACCAATCGTGGCATGAAATCCATGCTCCGATTGCTGCGCGATGACGGGCGCAAGGCCAGGCCTTTCCTGGCCAGGCATCTGACCGATGGCAACATGAGCGGAAGAAAACAGGAGCAAGAGGGCCGGGATTGAAATGGCTCGAGAGACTTCAGGCCGCACGAATGATACAAGGCCCTTCGCTGAAAGCTGGGAGATCATTGAATTTCACCTTTCTGTACTCGAGCTATCGAAACGCTACCGAGTAGGAGCTTCCACTCGTCACGCGGATCGCGCCGTCTTTTCCCGCGCTTACCGATTGTCCTGCCGAGGAGTGGATGCCGGCAATGGCTTGCCCTTGCGGCGGAATCAGCCGGAACGCTCCGTCACTCTTCGCGTGCAGTTCCATGGAGACAATCTTTCCGGCCTTCCATCGCAGGTCGAGGATCGCGCCTCCCCTGACGTGAACACCCTCGATGGAGCCCTCGGACCACTGCTCAGGCAGAGCCGGAAGGAGTTCGATCTCAGAGAATTCGGGCATCCAGCGCGACTGCACCAGGGCCTCAAGCATCCCATTCGCCGCTCCCAGGTTGCCATCGATCTGGAACAACCCCGGCGGATGCGTATCCATGAGGTTCGGAAATGTGGACTGGCGAATCATGACCTGAAGGCTGTCGTAGGCCTGCTTGCCGTCATGCAGATGATCCCAGTAGTTCACGACCCAGGCTCGCGACCATCCTGTCTGTCCGCCGCCGAAGGAGAGCCGCCGCTCGAGTGACACCTTCGCGGCCTTGGCAAGATCGGGCGTGTGTTCGACGGAGATCTGAGTGCCTGGGTAAAGCGCCCAGAGATGCGAGATGTGGCGATGTCCCGGTTCGGCTTCGTCATAGTCGCGCTGCCACTCTTGCAGTTGACCGAGCTTGCCGATTGCAAAGGGAGGCAGCTTGCCGCGCGCCTCTTCGACCTGCTTCAGGAAAGCGGCGTCTTCGCCCAGGATTCTTCCCGTGTCGAGAGTGCGAGTGAACAGCTCGCGCAGGATCTCGATATCCATCGTGGGAGCCATCGTCACCGAATGGACGCTCCCATCCGGCACGCGGTAGCTGTTCTCCGGCGAGATCGACGGTCCAGTAACCAGATGCCCTGAGCCATCGTCAACGAGATAATCCAGAAAGAACTGGGAAGCATCGTGCAGAATCGGCCATGCGCGGTCTCGCAGAAATTTTTTATCCTGCGTGAATGCGTAGTGATCCCACGCATGGAGCGAAAGCCACGCGCCGCCCATCGGCCAGATGCCCCACTGGTATCCATCGATCGGTTCGGCATCGCCCCACAGGTCGGTGTTGTGATGAATCACGAAGCCCCGCGCGCCATAGTAGTCGTGCGCAACGCGCATGCCGGTGCCGCTCGCGGGCGTGCGGACCATGTCGATCAGGTTGATCAGGGGCAAGGTTGTTTCTGCCAGCCCGGCAGGCTCGGCGAGCCAGTAGTTCATCTCGGTGTTGATATTGATGGTCCACTTCGATCCCCAGGGATTGCTGATGCCCGAGGCCCAGATCCCCTGAAGATTTGCGGGAAGGCCGTCGGGACGCGAGGAACTGATGAGCAGGTAGCGAGCAAACTCGAAATAGAGTTCCTGCAAGCCGAGGTCATCAGCTCCGGCACTGACTCGCCTGACTCTCTCATCGGTGGGCAGGTCTTCTTTTGAGTTGAGCTGCCGCTCCAAGATGAAGAGCCATTCTTCGGTAGACTGGCCGATAGACAGCCTCTTGCCGGGCAAGAATCTGATCCGCGCTGTGTGTCCGCGCCCGCGCCAACGCGCGCTCGCATTGTGCCTCGGGATCGCCGCCCGCGAAGGGGCCGCCTTTGAAATCGGTGGCAGCCGCGATCAGAATCGTTACAGAATCGGCATCGGCAATAACAAGCTCAGAGCCTTCAGCGTGAACACTGCCGCCAGTGGGCAAGACAAGCGCTTCACCGGCAAATCGTATTTCGTCTTTGTGCTCCGGTCCCTCGCGCAAGACAAGAGTGTTCTGTCCGCGCGTGTGAACGCTGAAGTCCGCGGGCCGGTCCATGCTGAGCCGGTAGTTGATGGCGCCTTTCTTGTCGGCGCTGAGGCGCACGACGATCACTTCGTCCGGCACGGAAGCGAAGACCTCGCGCGTGTAGTGCACACCATTCATCGTGTAAGTGACACGAACGATGCCTGTCTCCAGATCGAGCTGGCGGCGGTAATCGCTGACGGTTCCTTTGTTTGAAGAGCGCAGATAGAGGTCGCCCAAAGTGCTGTAGCTGGGCATTCCCGGAGGAATGCCGATCATGTCGTCCTGGACGAGCTTTTCAGCGGCAGAGATCTTGGCGCCGTCCAGTCCCTTCGATTCGAGCAGCAGTTTGCGAATCTCAGGCACTGCATCGTGCGCCCGCGGATTCAGCCGATCGGCACGGCTGCCCTGCCACAACGACGATTCGTTCAACTGCAAGTGTTCATCCGCGCCTGAGGTCTGCGAGCCATCCATCAGGGAATCATTCTGATGAGAGGCCTGCAAGTCACCATTGTTCGTGCCGGAGTTCGCGCCGCCGAAGACCATCGCTCCCAGACGGCCATTCCCAACAGGAAGAGCATGGTCCCATATGGGAGCGGGAGTCCGGTACCACAACATCTCGCGCGAGCTTTGCGAGGCCGCCTGCCCACGCAGATCGGAGTGGCTCAAGAGAATGGAAATGCCGGCAAGTGCGAGCAGTTTCGAGATTCGGATCATCGACATGGCTGTACCCAAAAAGAACGGAAGTGAAGATCGATTTGACAACGTCAGTAGGGCCGGTGCGCTTCAGTCATGCCTGGCCAGGTATCGGTTCGGAAGGGACCAGCAGGCAATCCTGCGCCATTGAAGAGGGTCGCGGCAGGATTCGACTGCCAGGCATAGCGGACCTCTTTCGGATTTGGCACCGAAGGGGACGAGACAACCACGGTATCGCCCTCGATGTGCGCGTCGGCCCAAACCCATTTCCGGTCTTCTCCGGCGATGGTGAACTCTTCCAGCTTCGGTCCTTTCACCACCAGGCCGCCGTCTGTGTGAGCGAAATGCAGGCGGATCATGCCCGGAAGCCGCTCCACCGACGTCAGAGTTGGACCTGAATACACGACCTTCTCGCCGTAGTAATTGGCCAGAGCACAGAGGCCGAGCCGGTCGCCGACGGGCTTCTTTTCCTTGGAGTGAATGTTGTCAGCATCGCCGGTATCGATCGTGACGGCCAGGCAGGAGTTGGGAACGCTGGCGGCAACAATGGCCTGCGACTCGCGCGTCTCGGCCCACTCGTCGCCGTTGACCGGCGTTGCGCTGCGCGGCATGAAGGCTGGGAGGCTGACAATGTAGAAGGGAAAATCACCCTGCGCGAAAAGCTTGCGCCAATCGGCGATCATTGCCGGAAGGACCTTGCGGTACTGATAGCCGCGTGGCGAGTTCTGCTCGCCCTGATACCAGATGGCGCCGGTGATGGAGAACGGCGCGACCGGAGCCAGCATGCCATCGTAGAGGACCGTCGGCATCACGGGCCAGTTCTCGTAGGCTAGCGGCAGCGGATGCGGCGGGCGGGCATCCACGGCGAGCTTGCCCTTCCACTGGCCGGCAAGCGGAATGCTGGTCTTGTCGCCCAGCAGGATGTGGAGATCCTCGGGCTTGCTCATGAATCCGCCATCCGGCTTGGTCTTCAGTACACGAATAGCGATGAGGTTGCGTCCGGGCTTCAGCACATCCTCGCGGATCGGATAAGCGCGCGGGTTCTCAACCCATGAACTGCCACCGACCTCCTTGCCGTTGACATACACAGTATCCATGCGTTCGATGATGCCCAGGAACAACATCGTGCGACCAGCGGGAAGCGGATCGGGCAACACGATCTCCTTGCGAAACCAGGCCAACGCGGGTGTGTCGGGCACGCCCAGCTCGGCGAAGCCGCCGGGAATCTGCACCGTTTTCCAGGCCGAATCGTCCAGCTCCGGAGCAGCCCAGTTGCCCTTCGTACCGATGTCGAACTCGTCGTACCAGTGCATCACGAAGTTGCCATACTCGGGCGCACCAGCGGCAGTCAGCCTAGCCAGTTCCGCCAGCGGCACGTCGAAGTCCTTCAGAGGACGCAGAGCCTCGGCGCTTGTCCAGGCCTCGGCAGGCGTTCCGCCTACGTCGTCGAGAAGCAGGCCGATGGGCACATGAATATCCTGTTGAACTCTGCGCGCAAAATAGTAGGCAACCGCGGAGATCCAGTTTGCCGTCTGGGGCGTGACCTCGCTCCACTTGCCTCCGATAAGATCCGTATGCCGGTAAGCGGGGTGACCCACGACGGTGAAGAAACGAATGTTGGGATAGTTGGCAGCTTTGGCTTCCTCCGCGCCGTTGAGCGTAAACCGGAGCGGCAGGCCCATGTTCGACTGGCCGCCGCAGAGCCACACGTCGCCCACCATTACGTTGTGGAGCTCGATGGACTCGTGGCCTGTGATCTTGACGATGTACGGCCCGCCCACGGGAGGCGGCTGAATCTTTACCTGCCAGCGGCGGTCGGGACCGGCGACACCGGTCGCCGCCGTATCTCCGATCTCGACTTTTACCTTGTCTCCGGGTTCAGACCAGCCCCAAATAGTGTTGGCTTTGCCGCGCTGCAAAACCATGTTGTCGCTGAAGAGAGGACTAACGAAGGGCAGCGTCTTGGGCACCTGCGGCGGCATCGGCGGCATGCCCGGTGTGTTCTGGGCCAAAGCGCCGCCACTCAACGCAAACAGGATGACTGTTGTAGCAACCGCAAGACGAAGATATTTTGAAACCATCAGTCCAGCTCCCTTTTCAGCAACAATCTCTAGACAATGATCGAATAAGCCGGGCATGTCAGACAGCTACGCAGGCTAGCTCACTCAAGCAGCTAGCGCCAGCCTGCGTATGCCGCATTCCTATTCTGGCAGCGTCTTCGTGCCCGCGACCTGGAATTTTCCTGCGACGGCCGGCGCTCCCGTGTTCGGCTGGCCTCCGCCGATTGACACTGAATATGCGCCTTCCGCAACGATCGGCTCGCCCGCATCGCTCACCATACTCAGATCGCGATCATTCAGATCGAAGCGCACCTTCTGCGATTCGCCTGGGCCCAGGTGCACGCGCTTGAAAGCGCGCAGAGCCCGCAACGGAGCCCCAGAAACGGCCGGGAAGCTGAGGTAAAGCTCCGCAACCTCATCGCCTTCGCGCTTTCCGGTATTCGTGACCGTCACCTCTGCCGTAAGTGGATCACCCGCGTGAATCGCAGCCTTCGGGAGCGTCAGATCGCTGTAGGAAAATGTTGTGTAGCTCAAGCCGTAGCCAAACGGGTAGAGAGGCTTGCCCTTGAAATAACGATAGGTGCGATTCTGCATCGCATAGTCTTCGAATGCCGGAAGCTGCTCGATGCCGGTGTAGAAGGTCACAGGCAGGCGGCCTGCGGGATTGTTCTTTCCTGAAAGCGTTTCTGCAATCGCAGCACCGCCCTCCTCGCCCGCATACCATGAATCGAGAATCGCGTTTACGTGTTCGTTGGCCCAGTTCACCGCAAGCGCGCTTCCGTTTGCCAGCACAAGGACCACGGGCTTTCCGGTCGCCGCGACAGCTTCGAGCAACGCCTCTTCCGGTTTCGGAAGATCGATGCTGGTGCGATCGCCGCCCTTGAATCCCTCTTCACTGACCGGCATCTGTTCCCCTTCGAGATCGCTGGTAATGCCGAGGACCGCAATGACAACATCGGAATTCCTGGCTGCGGCAATCGCCTCTGGACTCGGTTTGGGATCGTACTTTGTCCAGAACAACTGCGCCTCGATCGGGCCCTTTTCGTTCAACTCATACCTGACTTTGAGAGCTGTCTTCTTGCCTTGTTCCAGGTGAAGATGTCCGGCCTTTGCCTGTGAATGCTGACTGTCGAGATACTCCATCGCGAGTGGCTTGCCGTCGACCATGACCATCGCGGAGTTGCCCTTGGCGCGCACGCCGATGCTGAACTCGCCGGTTTCGGTCGCGGTAAGAAAGCCCTCCCAAGTGACGGTAAGAGGAAATTTTCCCGCGGCCTCCTGAGGAACGTCCTCCGTCTTCAGATCAACCGTACTTGCTTGTTTCGTCGCCAGCACGGTGCCCTTGTCCATGAACCCGCCTCCGGTGGAGAAGGTGACGGTCAGTCCCGGCTTTCCCTCCGGCGTGGTCAGTACAGACTCCGGAACCAGGTCTCCATCGGTGCGCAAAAACTGCGTTCCGGGCACGAAGGTGATCTGTGCTTCAGGGAACTCCGCCTTGAGCCCTTCGAGGACAGAGACCGTGTGCGACGGACTGCCGTTGTAGTTGCCAAGCAAATACTTTGTCTGGTCTGCCAACGGCCCAACAACCGCGATTTTGATTGGGCCTTGTTTCAGCGGCAGAGTGCCGTCATTTTTCAGCAGCACCATGGACTCGTTGGCGAGCTTGTGCGCCAGTGCGCGATGCTCCGCGCTTTCGAGCTGTTTTTCATCGATCTTCGAGTACGGAACCATCTCGGGCGGATCGAACATGCCGAGCTTCATCCGCGCCGTGAACAGCCGAACCAGCGCCGTATCGATCTCGCTCTCTTTCAAAAGGCCCTGCTTATAGGCATCGTAGTACGCCCTGTAATCGTGGTCGTCGTTCACCTTGGCGAAATCGATGCACTCGTTATCCATGCCGCGCTGGATGGCCAACGCCGAGGCTTCGGGCTGAGTCTTGGTGAAATGATGGTCGCGGAAGATGTTGACGACCGCATCGCAATCGGAGACCACGTAGCCCTGAAACTTCCACTTCCCGCGTAACTGGTCCTGCAAAAGGAATTCGTTTGCGCAGGCGGGCTGCCCATTGATGCTGTTATAGGCACACATCACAGAGCCGGCCTTGCCCTCGGTTACGGCCGCGCGGAATGCCGGCAGGTAGGTATCCAGTTCGTCATGCTTGCTCACCTTTACGTCTGCCGTATGGCGTGTCGGTTCGGGTCCGCTATGCACGGCATAATGCTTCGGCGTTGAGATGACGCGATAGTACTTCGGGTCGTCTCCTTGCATGCCTGTTACGAACGCAACGCCCATGCGAGCCGACAGGAATGGATCTTCGCCGTAGGTCTCCTGGCCGCGTCCCCAGCGAGGATCGCGAAAGATGTTGACGTTGGGCGCCCAGAAATCGAGGCCCTCGAAGACATTGCTGTGCCCGTCGCGCATCGCCTGGGCGTGCTTGATTCTTCCTTCGATCCCGATCGCCTCGCCCATGCGGTGAATCGAATCCGGATCGAAGGTCGCGGCCAAGCCGACCGGCTCGGGAAACTCCGTGACTCCGGGCCTTTGCACGCCATGAAGCGCCTCGCTCCACCAGTCATAGGCTGGAACGTTCAGCCGCGGCACAGCGCGGGACTGATTCACGAGCTGCGAGACCTTCTCTTCCACCGTCATGCGGTGAACAAGGTCCGCGGCGCGTTGCTCAACGGGCAACGCAGGGTTCAAATACGCAGGCTGCCCGGCACTTTGAGACCACAGCCTGCCCGCACACACGAGAGCAATCGCTGCAACCAGAATTCGCATGTTCATTTTTCGCACGTTTCTCCTACTTGACGTTCGGATGGATACGTTTACAGAATTGGGGACAGATCGCACCTTCAAGGGGATCTGTCCCGCTCTTGGCTCAACGCTGACAATTCTAGGGCTTGGAAGAACTCTCCTGAAAGAGCCTCGGCGCAAAGTCCTTCAGATCGCGACGCCAAGTCTGCCACTCGTGCGAGGTGCCAGGCGACTCGTAAAAGACGTGCTTGACGTTGGCCTTGGTCAGGGCATCGTGAAAGCCGACGATGCCGGCATGCATCATGGCCGGTTCTTCGGTGCCCACGCCGATCCAAACGAGGTGAACCTTCTTGGCAAAGGCTTCAGGGTCGGCGAGCGCGCCGTTGTAAGCCGTTTTGGGATCGAAGGGAGCTTTGCTCATCATGCCCAGGCCGCCAGAGCCCGAGAATCCGCCGATGTAGCTGAAGGTATCCAGATGGGCAAACGTGATCTGGAAGGTCTGCATTCCGCCCATCGAAAGCCCCGCCATGGCGCGATGATCGCGATCGGCGACGGTTCTGAAATTCGCATCGATATAGGGAATCAGCACTTGCGTCAAATCGTCCTCAAAGGCGCCGAACATCTCCTGCATCGATTTCATCATCTCGGGCGATCCAAAGCCCTTGCCGGTCAGATCCGGCTCGACGTAGCCGGTGTGATGGGCATAGCCGTAGGCCATCACGATGATCATCGGCTTCGAGCTTTTGCTCGCGATCAGGTTGTCGAGGATGAAGTTTGCATGGCCCTGCTTGATCCAGCCGGTCTCATCTTCGCCGCCGCCGTGCTGAAGATAGAGCACGGGATAGCGCTCTTTGGCTGGCCGTGTCGTAGCTAGGCGGCAGATAGACAAGCGCGTGCCGCCAGCTTCCGGTGACCTTCGAGAAGTACCAGATCTCGCGCACCGCGCCGTGGGGAACATCCTGTGGCAGATAGTAGGTTGACCCGGCTTCAGGAATTTCGATGGCGCTGGCGTCTTTGCCGCTGCCGAAGAATGTATGGCTGCCGGGGTCGCTGACCTCCGCGCCGTCGACGATCAGCGTGTAGTAGTGGAAGCCAGGCACGAGCGGCGCGGTGGTTGCTGTCCAGAATCCATCGGGCTGCTTGACCATGTCGATCTTAGGATTTCCCCAGAAGTTCACTTGAACCTTGGCGGCATCCGGAGCCTTGATCCGGAATTCGGCTTTGCCAGTGGCGTCCACGCGGGGATACGCCGCGCCCCACACATTGGTGGACGCAGGCTCGAACACGTCGGAGTTCTGTGCATAGCAGAAGCTCGATAGCAAAAACAGTGCGATTCCGATCCTCTTCATCTGTTCCTCTCCATTGCGAATCCTGTCCCGGAAGGCCAACAGCCGCCGAAACGGTCCGCCAGCTCGATCCAATCTGGATCAAACAGATCGTCGTGAAATCGTTTACAGACTCAAGCAGATTATGCCGCTGGAGCCCCGCTTCGCAAACAGGGGAATGGTACTCGATGAGGATTCTCGACGAATAGTCGCAATTCTCCTCAGAAGGCATCGATTCGTTCGATGTATCTTCGAGCCATGGACACGACGCTCGATGCCTGGGAGATCCTTCAGGCCGTGGTGCAGTTGGGGGGATTCGCACCCGCTGCCGAAAAGCTCAATCGGTCTCAATCGACGATCAGCTATGCCATCGGACGCCTTCAGGAGCAGCTGGGTGTCCGGTTATTTGAGATTCATGGGAGGAAAGCCCAGCTTACCGAGATAGGAAGGGTGCTTCTGGCCGATGCGGAACCCCATCTGGCAGGGTTCAATCAACTTGAGCAGACGGCGCATCTGATGGCGTCGGGCGGCGCATCTGAGGTCAGGCTTTCGGTGGACAGCATCTTTCCCGACGACCGGCTGTTTGCTGCGTTGGCGAGTTTCTCACGTAGTTTTCCGCATGTGAAGACGAAGCTTCGGCAGGGCACGTTCCTCTCAGCAGACTCGGAGTTCTCGCTCCATAACGCTCAACTCTGCGTGACCGGACTGATGTCGCGCGAGATGTTTGTCAAACCCCTCCTCGTGATCGGAATGATTGCGGTTGCCAAGTGCGATCATCCTCTCCTCTCGATCCAGCGCAAGCTCTCGCGCTCAGACCTGATGCAGCACACGCTGGTGACCATCGAAGGAGCGGCATCCGGGAGCCTGAAGCACCAGCCGCAGTTCCCCGCACAGCGCGTTCTCCCTGTTGGAACAATCGAATCGGCGATCGCCGCCGTTCGCAGCGGGCTTTGTTTCGGCTGGCTGCCAAAGTACCGCATTCAGTCCGAGATCGATAGCGGCAATCTCGTAGAACTTCCTCTGCCTGCCGGCAAGACCCGCGACGTCCGTCTGAATCTCGTCTGTAAAGACTTGAGTTCCAGCAACTCCGAGGTCAACGCTTTGGCCGAGTTGCTCGGAATGAGCCGCGAATCGGAAACGATCTGACGAGCGATCTATCGGAGACAATTCCAGAACAATTTCCCTGGCACGAGCTGGAATCTATCGACAAAATCGATCACAATAAAGTGATTTAGTGATCTTGTCGCATCTTGTATCCAACCTCTATCGTCAACAGGTCCAGGAACAGATTTCAAACTGGCGCCTGTAGGATGCAAATTACGCGGCCGGAGTGCTGCGTCTTCACTCAGTCATGCAACAAGTCACCGCTCTTGTACCAGGGAGAAAATCGTGATGCGCAGGATTTTGCTCGGTTTTGGTCTCATAGCTGCAATTGTGTCCGCGCCCTTCGCGGCAGCTCAAGCAACACATCTTTCCATCGACGCATCGAAGACTGGGGCGAAGATCGACCGCAACGTCTTCGGCCAGTTCGCTGAGAATGTCGGACACGGACTCTACGAAGGCATCTGGGTTGGAACGGATTCTTCGATCCCGAACACGCGCGGCATCCGCAACGATGTTGTGACCGCGCTCAAGGCGCTGAAGGTGCCCAATGTACGCTGGCCGGGCGGATGCTTTGCCGACCAGTACCACTGGCGCAAGGGAATCGGACCGGCGGATAAGCGGCCGGCAACGCTCAACGCCGCATGGGGCAACGTGGTCGACGCAAACAGCTTCGGCACCGACGAATTCATGGATTTCATGCAGCAGATTGGCAGCGATCCCTACGTCTCGGTCAACGTCGGATCGGGGACTCCGCAAGAGGCTTCGGAATGGCTGGAGTACATGACCGCAGCCGCGCCGACGGCGCTTGAAAAAGAGCGGGCCGCAAATGGGCATCCCGACCCTTATAAGGTTGGGTTCATGGGCATTGGCAATGAGAGCTGGAGCTGCGGCGGCGACATGTCGCCGGACTACTATGTCAGCCAACTCAAGATCTACAGCCGCTTCGTCGACAACGTCAATCCCTCCCAAAAGGGCGCAAACCATATGCTCAAGATCGCCGTCGGCCCCGGCTTTCCTGAGACTGAGTGGACAGAGGCTGTGATGAAGGCATGGAAGAGCCACGACTGGAGCTGGGACATCGACGGCCTCTCGGTCCACTGGTATACAACGCCGAACGGATGGCCGGTCTCGACGCCTTCTGTAGGCTTTGGCGTTGACGAGTACGACAAGGCGCTCAAGTCCACGCTCTTCATGGATGAGTTCCTGCGCAAGCAGGAGGCCGTCATGGACAAGTACGACCCGGATAAGAAGATCGCGCTTGTTGTGGACGAATGGGGTGCGTGGCATGCGCCGCTGCCCGGAACAAACAAGGACTTTCTCGTCCAGCAGAACAGCCTGCGAGATGGGATTCTGGCCGCGCTGAACCTGAACATCTTTGCGCGACATGCCGACCGCGTGCGCGTGACAAACATCGCCCAGATGATCAATGTGCTGCAAGCGATGATCATGACGGACAAGGAGAAGATGGTTCTCACTCCGACCTACTATGTCTACAAGATGTATGTGCCGTTCCAGGATGCGACCTTTGTTCCGGTCGATTTCGATCCCGGCACACTTCATCGCGGCGGCGTTACGTTGCCGCGCGTCGATGCGGTCGCTGCCAGGGACGCGTCCGGCAAGCTCTGGCTCGAAGTGACGAATCTCGATCCTGAAAAACCGGCTGAATTCGATGCGGTGATCACCGGTACGACGATCAAGTCGGCGAAGGGAGAGACGCTGACCGCGCCGGCCGTCGACAGCGTGAACACGTTCAACGCGCCAAACACCGTTGTGCCGAAGCCCATCTCAGCCAGCGTGAAAGACGGCAAGCTGACACTGACGGTCGAGCCAAAGTCGGTCACGGTCATCTCGCTGGAGCCATAACAACCGATCGTATGGCGATCTGCATAGTCCAGGTAGCGGATTGTTTCATGCCGCTTCCTCGTGTGAACCGAACGCAGCACCCATAGCCGCACAAACCGCGAAGCAGCAACCAATTCGCTTTCGCGGCAGGAGAAATTAAACGATGAAGTTCGCTACAAAAATGTCCGCCTTGAAGTGCCCGGTGCTGTTGCTGGCTGCGCTGTCTCTCTCGTTCGTCGCTGTCGCGCAAACGCCTTCGGTCCATGTCGCGATTGACGCGTCGAAGACCGGCGCACCCATCTCGAAGTACATCTACGGGCAGTTCCTCGAGCACGGCGGCGACATCGTCAACACCGGTATCTGGTCTGAGATGCTCGTCGATCGCAAGTTCTTCTACCCAGTCGCATCGAGCGCGCCTACGCCACCGCCGGTGATTGGCAACGCAGCCGGGAACCCGCGCTTCCGCCGCATTCCTACGCGCTGGTGGGCTCCCATCGGCGGTGACGACGCCGTCACGATGGACACCAAGGCACCTTTCACCGGCGACCAAACGCCTGCTGGTCAAACTCGATACCAAAGCGCCGCACGGTTTCAGCCAGTCCGGCATCGCGGTTCGCAAAGGCAAGGCCTACGTCGGGCGCATTCTGCTCTCTGGCTCACGCCGGCGCGGTGGTCAAGGTCACGCTCATCTGGGGCAAGGACGCCACGGACCGTCAGACCGTTACCATCGGAACGCTTGGCGCCGCATACCGCAAGTTCCCGCTTCGATACACTGCCGCAGCCGACACCGATGACGCAACCCTCGAGATCACAGGCACGGGCACCGGCTCCTTTCATGTCGGCACGGTCTCACTCATGCCTGCTGACAACATCGAAGGCTTCCGTCCCGAGGTCATCGCCGCGCTCAAGCAGTTGCGCTTTGGCGTCCTCCGCTTTCCCGGCGGCAACTTCGTCTCCTCGTATGAGTGGCGCTATGGCGTGGGCGAGATCGATAAGCGTCCGCCCATCTTCGATCCCGTGTGGCACGCTGTGCAGCCGAACGACGTGGGCACAGACGAATTCCTCACGCTCTGCCGGTTGCTCGGCGTCGATCCGTACATCACCGTCAATGCAGGCTTCGGCGATGCATGGTCCGCACGCGAGCTGGTCGAATACACCAACGGCGCCGCCACCACGCCCATGGGCAAATGGCGCGCCGCCAACGGCCATCCGCAGCCGTACGGCGTCAAGCTGTGGGGCGTAGGCAACGAGCCCTGGGGCGACTACCAGATGGGCTCCATGTCTCTGCCTCAATTCGAACTCAAGCACAATCTCTTTGCCAAGGAGATGCGCAAGGTCGATCCCTCGATCAAGCTCATCGCAGGCGGCGCAATGCCCGACGTGATGGAAGGAGCCGATCAGGCCAGACGCATCAACGGCCAGTATGTTCCCGACTATCTTTCGGCAGCCGACTGGACCGGCCAGATGCTGCTCAACTGCCTCGACAACATCGACATGGTGAGCGAGCATTACTACGCATCCGGCAGCGAGCATACCGACATGAAGCTGCAGAAGAAGGTGCCCATTAATCCTCCTCTGTCGTTCATTGAATGGCAGCGCGCCCCGGCTGTCCAGGTCCGCGCAAAATATGAGCACTACCAGGAATACCTCAAGCTAATTCCCGCGCTTCGCGCCAAGCCGGTTCCCATAGCGATCGACGAGTGGGCCTACTTCGGCGGCGGAATGAACTCCTACAAAACCGTTCCCGCCTATGCCTGGGCCTTCCATGAGATGTTCCGCCATTCCGATATCTTCCAAATGGGCGCATTCACCTTTGCGACCGCGATGATGAGCCAAAACCGCACCGAGGCCATCCTCAACCCGACCGGCATGCTCTTCAAGATGTACCGCGATCACTTCGGTACGATTCCAGTCGAGGTCTCCGGCGACTCGCCGCAACCCAAACCGACCTTTCCTGCCGGTGGCGACCAGCCCGCGGTGAATCCGGGAAGCGACACCTATCCGCTGGATGTGAGCGCCGCACTCAGCGAGGATCGCAAGACGCTGACCTTCGCCGTGCTCAATCCATCGGACTCAAAGCAGAGCATGAAGCTGGCGGTGACCGGCGTTCAACTCGCCAGCAAAGGCACTCTCTGGCAGATGGCTCCCTCCAAGGTGGATGCAGTCGTCGCGGTCGGCAAAACGCCGGAAGTTGCGGTGGAGGAGCATACGCTGAGTGCGGTTCCTGACACGATCGAAGCGCCTCCCTTCAGCGTCAACATCTATTCGTATCCAGTCCAATAACTCGTCTCGTAATGAACGGATTGCCGCGATCTTGGCAATCCGTTCATTACGACAGCAACCAGTTTCCAGTTGAGGATCATGATGAAAATTACGAATTTAGTTTGGGCAATGGCGTTGGGGATGGCTGTCGCTCCGGGTTCCAGAGCAGCGGCGCAGGTGCAGACGATTGTTCCGCCGGTGGTTGACGGCGCAAAGCCGGTTGCGGTGGAGCACATCAAGATTCACGGCGCCGCCCTGGAAGGCAATCTCGAAGGCGATGCCGTCGACCGCGACGTGATCGTGTTTTTGCCGCCCAGTTATGCCAAGGAAAATTCGCGGCGCTACCCGGTCGTCTACGCGCTTCACGGCTATTCCATCGGCGCGGAACAATGGAGCCACGAGATCCATGTGCCACAGACCATCGAAGGAGCCTTCGCCCAGGGTGCGAAAGAGATGATTGTGGTGCTGCCGGATTCGAAGACCATCTATAACGGCTCAATGTATTCGAGCTCGGCGACGACCGGGGACTTCGAGAAATTCATCTCGCACGATGTGGTTGCTTACATCGATGCGCACTACCGGACGATTCCCGAACGCACGAGCCGCGGCCTCGTCGGCCACTCGATGGGAGGCTATGGTGCCAGCCGCATCGGCATGAAGCACTCGGATGTCTTCGGCAGCCTCTACATCATGAGCCCCTGCTGCCTGTCGCCGATGACAGGCGGGGGTTTCGGTCCCCCAGACAAGATGAAAGAGATGGCGATCGCCAACGAGAAGAAGATCTCCGGAGCAAAGTCTCCTGCCGATGCAGCCGCTCTGCTGCCGGGTTTTGGCGCTGCACAGCTTGCCACGGCTGCCGCCTGGGCGCCCGACCCGAAGAATCCGCCGCTCTATCTCGATCTGCCGACCAAAGACGGCGTTCCCGTACCCGAGATTCAGGCAAAGTTCGCGGCCAATGCGCCTCTCGCTTTTGTCGATCAGTACATCGGAAATCTTAAGCAGTATCGCGCCATCTCAATGGACGTCGGCGACCAGGACGGATTGCGTGTTGACGCCGGCAAGCTGCACGACATCTTCGACAAATATGGAATTGTGAACAGCTTTGAAATCTACTCCGGCACGCACACGAGCGCCGTGGCTGACCGATTCCAGAATCACGTTATGCCGTTCTTCAGCAAGAATCTTTGCTTTGATGCCGGCTGCCGCTAGCTTCTTTGCGTCGACGGAAGTCTCGCGAATTGGAGCAGGCAAACCGATGATGCGGGAACGGAGCATGCTGGAGGAAATCAACGACGCAGACGCCAAAGCCTTCAACCACTGCCACGTCAGGCCATCGGCGCGACGGGCTTAGTGTCATTTCGTCTCCGCTCTTTTTCACGGAGGCTTTCGTCCAGCCCGGCGGAGAAGGTCTGAAAGCAGTGGCGACCGCAGTTCTTGGCGTAGTAGAGCGCGGCATCGGCACGCCGGAGGAGCTCTTCCGAGTCCATCTCTCCGGGAAAGGCTGTCCCGATTCCAACGCTGACCGAGACCGGTAACTCGTTACCGGCAAAATGGACTGGCAGCGAAAGCGAGGAGACCAAGGTGGCGGCCACGAGGTCCACGGCATGGGAGTCGCGAATCTCCGACAGAAGAACGACGAACTCGTCTCCTCCCAGCCTGATGACGGTGTCGCTAACCCTGACGGCGTCCCGTAGCCTTTGCGCGGTCGCGCGGAGCACTTCATCGCCGGCCTGATGACCGAAAGTATCATTGACCTCCTTGAACTTGTCCAGGTCAACCATCAGCAGCGCGACTCCGTACTCATTGCAGCGTTCGCTTTTCAGAGCTTCCTTGAGCCGGTCTTCAAGAACCATGCGGGAGGCGAGGCCGGTCAGGGAATCGTGCTCCGCGAGATGACGGAACCTCTGTTCGCTCTCGCGGAGCTGATCGGCTTGAAACCCAACGCGCTTTCTGAGGATGACGACCCAGGCCAAAACGAAGAGCGTAAAGGTGAACGCCAGACCGAGCAGGATGAGGGCATGAGCTGGGGTCCACCAAGAAGGGCGCTCAAGAATGGTTACGTCCGCCGGAGAGCGCATCAGGACACGGAAGGCTCTGGGCACGGCCACACCTGAGCGCACGTTGTTTGTGTCATCGGTGCTGAACGAGCAGATGCCGGTGATGTGCAACCTGCTTCCGACCTTCCAGGTGCGAACGTCGGACCCCGCCAAGCTTTTTGGCAGGATTGCGGGGAAGAGTGTGTCGCCGGAAGAGAGCTGAAGGATGGCGTCGGAAGAGGCCAGATCGTAGCCGATCAGCAGACCGTCGATTTGGATCAGTTCGGAACCGAATTCCCCGCCGAGGATCTTGTCGGTGGTCACCGATTGAGGCGCAACCGAGAGGTTGTTTCCGAGGCTTCGAAAGATCGCATCCGAAATGACGGGGACACCATTGTCGGTCTCTACGAACCCCGCAACATCGACCAGGTCACCCACGGCTACGGGGATAGCCTGACTTGTCTTTGCGCAGATCCCGCGCGTCGCGTCGCGAATGCAGAGCATCGATCCCGGCCATTGCAGCGTTACATTTCCGCGCAAGTGGATGCGATGTGAGGTAGAGAAAACATATTCCCGACTCAACAATGTGTCGATCGGCATGGCAGGTTGTACGAAGGGATCGCGCGGCGCTTGTTCGACCACTTGCAGGGTGGAGAGATTCGGCGCATGAAGGTGGAAGCCGATCAGCTGACCGTCGGAACTCATTGAAGGCGCAACATTACCGCGAATTCTGACCACTGAATCGACCAGCTGAGAGTAAGTTGCGCCCGGGGTCTTGATCATCATTACGACGACGGGCCCATCCGACATCTCCATGCGCAGGAATAGGCTGTGGTCGAATTCGATGACTCCATGGACGCAACCCTCAACCTCTACCCACTGCGCGTCGTCCGCGCCGGTCTTGAGGCGGGCAAGAGTAACGCGCGGAGGGTTCGGGGGGAGGGAGGCGCGACCGAGGATGCTGATCTGCGGCTTGGTGACGATGGGGCCAAACCCTCCAGGTGCGGTGACACCCCGTACGTCCACCAACGCTCCGACAAACAGCGGCGCCGCCAGCGTGGAAGTCTGACTAACAAAGACGCTGCCGCTGTCATCGTGAATGAAAATGGCCGCATAGCCTGTGCCGAAGTCCGGATCGAAATAAGTGATGACCCCGCGCAGATGGACGGGGAGAGCTCGCTTGGCCTCCATGTTGCTGAGGCCGTGAGCCTGGAGTGCCGTGGTGATCGCAGGGAGTTTGTCTTCCGAGGGCGAAGGCGCCAGCGATTGCGCCTGGCATCTAGAAATGAGGCAAACGGAGAGCATAACCGCTGCTAAAGCGGTCCACCGGTGAGCTAGAACACACTCCGGCATTGGCAGATCGTGGACCGAAAGCTGTTCGATCCCGCTCTGCGGTGCTGTGTCCAATTCCCGACCGTGCTTTCCTAAGCGAACTCGATCGGCGCCTGAAGTCTCGTACTCCACAGTACGCGGCCTTTCTGCGGGCAGTCCTATCTTAATGCAGGAAGCCCATGCAGTTTATCGGCCCGCAAGGAAGATAACTTCATATTACCTGGATGCAAAACCGGCTCAACAGTAATCGCGCCGGCGCTGAGGCGACTTCATAAGCAATCCCAGATAAAACGCCGGTCTTCAGACGGGTTGCTGTGAGGCCCGAACCCGGTAAGACGCGCCTTACGGAACCGTCAGCCTTTGCGGTTCACAACCGGCGACCGGCCACGCTCACTGACACGTGAAGTGATGCACATCGTACGTGCCTCTCCGCCCGAGTACTGGGCGTGTTTGGGCTACGCGCACTGCTGCTCATTCCCGGTGCAAGGAAGAGCCAGCTAGATTTGTCCGCGCCGCCGGTGTTGCCTGAGCCCTGGCAACCTCCGCAATGCACTTGGCTGCTACGAACAGAAGCAGGCGGTTGAGGCGAATCCTAGCGGACGTTCCATTTTTCAAATGGGAAGCTGGCGGTCACGGGCATCTCGCGCCAGCTTCCCAATGCTTACCTCGGATCGATGCTTATCGTTACGGGCTCCGCCCCAAGATCCGCGAAGGGTCCCGGCCATCTGTCACCACCGGCAACCGGGTGACCGAAGAAGTCCGTGTCGATCCCTTTGTACGCTGGCGTACGCTTCACGTCGCCCTTCACCGAAAGAGTCAGCTCCAGCTTGTCCGGGTCCATCACGGCCGTGATTGCCGCCAGGGCTCCGTTCATATCCCAGCCTATGTTCTTCGCGCCACGATTCCAGGTTGTGCCATTCCGCCGGCTCGGGAAACTTCACGCGCAGATACGGAGCGCCCCCGAACGGCGACTGCCGCCGCCGGATATACGTTGCCGTCGGCATCGTTGCGCGCATTGTTGAACTCGATCGCCGAGCGGCCAATCTTGAAGAAGACGTTATCGTGCACCATGAAGATCGTGCACATCGTTGGTGTGGCCGCCGATCGGCCTCGGCCCGTTGATGCCCGAGACCGTATCGACGCAGACCTCGGCGCAATCGAGAAACAGATTGTAGGCAATGATCACGTTGTTGGTGTCGCGAATGAGAATGCCGCCGGTCAGGTGATCGAAGATGTTGTTGTCGATCTCGTTCAGCGCGTCGCTGCCCTCAATATGAATTGCGTGGGGATTCACATCGCCCGGAATGTCCGCGAATACGTTGCCCGTGAGGCGGTCGTTGGCGTTGCCAATATCCAGCCAGATGCCGTTCGCGTGCCGGATATGCCGAACCACGTTGTTGCGGAAGAGAAGATTCCGCGCGTTGTGCATCTTGGTCCCGCCCGACTCCGACATCATGGCCGCGTCCTGCCAGCCGATCCACTCGAAGAGATTCTTTTCGACCAGCGTGATTGTGGCCCGCCTGTTCCGCCCAGCCCCTCGATGCCGCAGTAGCGGAAGGTGTTGCCGCGAATCACGTCGAAGCCAACCGGCTGCGGCGGTCGCGAGGCGCCCCAGTCCTCGTTGCCAATGTCGAGACCGACGCTGTTGGCCCACTCGAATGTGTTGTCTTCAAAGATGAAGTGATTGCCGCGGTTGGTCGAGACCATGCCGCGCTGCGGCACCGGGAATCCGTTGCCCGCATACTGAAAGGTGATGCCCTTCACGCGGATATACGACTGGTAGCGCTGCGCCGGAGAAAAGATCTGCTCCTGAGTCGTGATCTCGATAACGTGCTTCGCGGGATCGTCGTCATTGGCCAGGCGAATGTGCAGAGTCATGCCGTTGGTTTCGATCCACACCTTGCCGGCTTCCGGCGAGAACTCCTTGAATAGCGGCTTCCAATGAATGTCGGTGAAGTAGTTCATCGAGCGCGGCGAAGGCCCGGCCAGCTCCGTCGGGGTCTCCACCGGCTCCAGCGGCTTGCCGTCGACAAACACCAGCCCGCGCCGCCGGAAATAGGTCGACATATTGTCCTGCGCATATCTGAGCCACATCTTGATTGCCGAGCACGTTGTCCACTTCAAACGGGTTGTAGCCGTCGGGGAACAGCGCCGGCTCCAGACGCTAGTTCCCAGGCCTTTACCGGTTGGTGCGTCTCCGGATCGAAGCCGAAGTTCCAGCCCTCGCTTGGCTTCCAGTCCTTCACGACTGCCGCGCCTTTCACCACCACCTTTGCGCCGGGCGCGGCCTCGTAGCTGATCATCGCATCGGGGCTCGTTCCGCCGCGTGCCGGACGGATGCACTCGCGATAAACTCCCTCGGCAATGACAACGCGTTCGCCCGGTTGCAGCACCTGAGCCGCTGCATTGATTGTGCGGAACGGACGCTCTTTGCTGCCCGGGCCCTTTGTCGTCGGCGTTCTTGGCTTGCCCATCGACGTAGTAGGTCTTCGAGAAATGAAGCGCCTTCTCCCAAACCGGAAACTCCGTCCCGTCCGGAAGCGTCGAGTTCGACGCAAGCGCTGCCGTCGCAGCGAGCAAGAGTGTGAAGAAACAGGAAAGTGCGCTTTTCATTCTGATTTTTACCATCCTTCCGAATTCGGTCTAAGGACGATTTTCCGGCTCAGGCCTTGGATTGCGTCTATCGTGTAATGCTCTTCTACTTCTAAATACGATACGGAAGGGATGCAAGTCTCAACAAAGAGAGCTTTTCAACGATAGACTGGCGAACGGGCATGGACCTGGTGCTCCCTTCGCAGTCTTCAGGTTATGCCGGCGCTTCAATGCAGCCTTCCCAAGAATGCCTCCCGCAAGCTCAAATACATCAGCCTTCATTTGACAAGCCACCGTCTGGCATCCTAGTCTCGAAGGTACTATAGTTAACGATAACTACGCGGAAGTATGCCCGGCCTAAGAGATAGTCTAGGTTTAGGGCTCAACGCTGAAGATGCATTCCGACGTTAACCGTTTGAGATTCAGGAGACAAAGAAGGCTATGCTCATTGGTATTTCACATCTCATCAGCCCTGAACTGCTAAAAATCCTCTGCGAAATGGGACATGGCGATGAACTCGTTTTGGCAGACTCGAACTTTCCCGGTGTAAGTATCGCGCGAAGACTCGTCAGAGCCGATGGGATAGCCATCGCGGATTTGCTGTCTGGCATCGCTCCACTCTTTCCCTTCGACCAATACGATCAACCGCTTTTCATGATGCAGGTTGTTCCAGGGGATGCTTTGGACCCTGAGGTTGAGGCCGACTATATGAGGGTCATCCACAAATACCATCCGCAGATAGCGGCGCCAGTGCGCATTGAGCGTCATGCGTTTTATGAGCGTGCCCGGAGCGCTTATGGCGTTCTCATGACAGGAGAATCACGGATCTACGGAAACCTGATTATCAAGAAGGGTGTCATAGCAGCGCGAGCCTGAGTTGTTGCATCGTAGCCCTTAAGGTCTCGCCGGACATTCGCCAGACGGTAACAGCTCTTTGCGCATTGACCTTGGAAGACTGCGCCTGCGGCCAACAGGGATGTCCTCCCTCTGAATGGCACTAAAGAAGAATGGCAATCGCGCCAAGCCGCCTTCATAGGTAGGCTGCAGACGCGGTGCAGTGCCGGGTAGAGGCGGGCTGTTCCAACGCTCATTCCACTCACTGAACGCAACTGGCAATCCGGCGTCTCGTGGAACTCCGGCTTGAGCCACTCCGACTCTTAACTTTCCTCGCGCCGCTCGTGTCTTCGGGCCTACTGCTCACTACGTCTCTTTGATTCAACGAATACGGAATCCGTAAGCGAACGGATTCGGTTTCGATTTCGGCAGCTTGATGACTAGACCGTTTTCGTTGTGGACGAATTCCAGCCGGCCATCATTGCCCAGTAATTCGACAGATGCGATTGTGCGAGGATATTCCTTTCGTCCGCGGGCCAAAGTTTTTATTGTTAGCGTTTCACCTTCAGGCCATCCTAACGCAAATGCGTAGAGGGTTTCTCCCTTGGTTGTGAAGCGTATATCCTCGGCCGTGTAGGGACGAGCCGCAGTCTCGTTGAAGTCGGACGACTTCTCAATATCGGGTAAGCCCTCCCCAAAGACAAAGAATGGGCGCGTGCCGTAGATGCCTTCGCCGTTGAACTTCATCCACGACGCCAAATCCTTGAGGAATGCGTGTTCGTCTTCGTCAATCGCCCCATTTCCCCGCAAAGGAATACTCAACAGGAGGTTTCCGTTCTTGCTCACAATGTCAATGAGTTGCTGAACGACAAGACGAGGGGTCTTGTATGTGTGCTCCTCGTAGATCGAGCGCTTGTAGTGCCAATCACCGATGCACGTGTCGGTCTGCCAAGGAGTTTCGAGAATACCCTTCGCTCGGCCTCTTTCGATGTCATACGCGCAGCAGCCGAGCTGTTCCTGGGGAATGTTCTTTGAAAACGCGAGCGCTTCCAACTTTCCGTGACGCGCAATGTTGCTGTTATAGAAGTGGGCGGTGATGTCAATGCCGGCTTGGCCGAGAGGCAATCCGTAATTGTCAAAGTAGATTAGATCCGGCTTATATTTGTCGAGAAGATCCTGGCAACGAAGAAACCACCTATCGACAAATTCAGGATTATTCTGAGGCGGAGCTTCGGTCCAAAGGCGATCATGTTGCTCATGCCATTTGCGAGCATCTTCGATCGAAGCGATACCGTCTGGCATCACCATATTGCGGCCCGTGTAGAGTTCTTGCGGATCGAGTCCTTCCCACCATTTTCCCTTGCCGTCTGCTTTTTTCAACTTGTAGGCGTCGTACCTAACTCCGGCCTTGGGTCCTTCGGGATCGTAGCCGTAAGCCGTCTGCAGCCAATGCCAGGCGTGTGCGGAATGGTTGCTGACTCCAAGCCGAAGTCCATGCTCACGGACAAGCGCAGCCCATGTCCCGACAATATCTTTTTTGGGGCCAACATTTACCGAATTCCACTTATGATATCGGGAATTATAACAATCGAAATTGTCGTGATGGTTTGCCAGAACCATGAAGTACTTTGCTCCGGCCTCGACATAAAGATCCATCAATTGCTGCGGATTCCATGCTTCGGCCTTCCACAGATTGTCGATTTCCATGAACCCGAAGGCCGAGGGATGCCCGTAATGTTTGACATGATAGTCATACTGGGAGTTTCCCTGGATGTACATCTGCCGGGCATACCAATCCCCAGCTTCTGGAACGCACTGGGCGCTCCAGTGAGCCCATATTCCGAACTTTGCGTCGCGGAACCACTCTGGAACCTGGTACTGTCTAAGGGATTCAAACGTGGGCTGAAAAGGCCCAGAGGCGATGCTCCGTTTACTGCTCGCGGCCGCCAAAAGTTGCCTTGCGCGCAAGGCGGCAACCGACAAAGCGCCCTGCTTGATCAGTGTACGTCGCGTAATTTTCATTGCATTCACCGAGTATTCAGAGTTGTTGCCCAATTATATGCCGCCGACAGGGATTTGCTCACTGGCAATTGGCAATCGACGATGCACTCTTTTTGCGCATCGTGTTGGCGCGCGGTGTTCATTGCAAGCGAAGGCTTACCTAGAGGATGTCCGGCTTGCACTGGATAGCACTGAAAATCACAGGCGAAGAATGCAGGCCATTTTTGTGCGCGGAAATCGAATGATCAGCTTGCTCGGAACCGCGCGAACATCTATACCGAGGTCAGATGGATAAAGAATTGCGGCTTTTGCGGTATCCATTGGGACTTCGACAGTGTCAGCCCCTTCCAGCCGCCACACGGCCAACGCAGTCCAGCCCGGAGCGCGCATTACGAGCGCCACAGGGGCGTTGTGATTCGTCACATCCGGCATGCCCAGAGGATAGAAGGGCACGGCTTGAGGAATATGCTTGCGTATTGTGTCTTTGTAAGTCCTGATGCCGTTGGCCACCTGGAGAAGTGCGTCGGCAGAGGTTGAGTCGAGACGGCCACTCTGATGAATGCGGCACATCATGGCAGTAACTAAGTTGAAGCTGGCTTGATCGGCATCTGCCTTTGCCAGTGGATATGACCAGATTGCAAGTTGTTCTGGCAAGACCGCCGCAGATGCACCCACCAGAATTCCGGGAAGATTCAGGTAGTTTTCCTGATCGGTCATCGACTGAATCTGGAGGCGGCTGAGCATCGCGTAATCCATGCGCCCACCTCCGCTGCCGCAGTTTTCAATGACCAGATCGGGGTAACGGATCAGAAGGCCTTCCAGCCACTCCAGATGCGCGCGGTTATGCTCGAGAAGGCCTTGCCCGAAGCTATCCGCATTAAGTTCGGTTCCCTGCAGCGAATCGACGTTATAGTCCATCTTGATATAACCGACGCCATAATCGCTTACAAGCCTCGCAATTACTTCATTGAGATATGCGCGCACTTCGGGATTGCGGAAGTCGAGCAGGAACCGGGAGTTCTTCAACACTCTTTTGCCGTGCCGGACGAGGAACCAGTTGTCCGGCTTTTGCGCCAACACCGACTTTGCCCCGGCAACCTCAGGCTCAAGCCACAAGCCAGGAATCATTCCAGCCTGCCGAATTCGATCGAGCACGAACTTCAGACCGTGCGGCCATCGCGAGGCGGTGGGCTGCCATGCGCCAATGGTCTGGCTCCAGTCTTCATGCAATTCGGCATACCATCCGGCATCGATGACGAAATACTCGCAGCCTGCCTTTGCGGCGGCGGCGATCAATGGCAATTCCTTCTCTTCGGTTGGATCGGCCCAGAGGCAGTTCATGTAGTCGTTGAAGATCACCGGGCATTGCGAATTGTCTTTGGTCGGCTTCCGGCACGCGGCACGGCGATAGTGAGTCAATGCCTCTACAGCATCGCTGAATCCGCCTTGTACGCATCCAAGAGCAACCGGGATCGTCTGGTAACTTTCGCCCGGCTTCAGATTCTTCCACGCTGCGGAATGAAGATCGTCAGGACCTCCCAGATAGGCATAAACATCATCGGCGTAAATGCCCCGCAACGAGTTATTCGAGATCTCCCAATACCATGAGCCGTTGTGCTCTATCTGCCAAAACCAGGTAACTCCTAAGCGCGTGTTTTCAACCATGGCCATGGGAAGGTACTTCTCAGTGGACCACGTTCCGACGCTTCCCGCCGATGCCTCAGACCAGCTTGTTCGGCCATTCTCGACAAATCCCATCTCGGAGGGACGTAGGGAGTGCCACTGAGCCTCCGACATCCAACTATTGAATGCCAAGTGAATCACTAACTCGTTTTCGTAGTTCTGTGGGTCGGCCAGTGAATGCAGCAAGGCCGAACTTAGATACTCGATCCCTATAGGTGCACTCCCGGCATTGGTGACTTTCGTCCATCGACGGATTACGGGAACTCCGTCGAAGGTTTCATAGAACGAATCGACATTGAGGCCCAGCACCGGATCGGCGTGACTCAGGATCAAGCGGCGCCCTTTGCCGGTCGACTCTTCGCGCTTTCCCTTGAAGAGAAGGCGAACTCCCGGCTGGCCGGCACCGAGCTTCATGCCCTGGTCTGGCGAGTTTTCTCCGCTGCACTGAATTGCGGTCTCTACACCGGAAGAAATTTCCGGAGGCATCTTCCCTTGCAGCATCCTGCTGGGCAGCACAATTTTCTGGCGCAATCTTTGTCCGGAAACCTCGAAGGCGAAGGTCAGCTCCGGAGTAACCCACTCGAATGCATCTTTCTCAGCGGAGACGTCCGGGACACCGGCTGCGAAGGAGATCTTGGGAAGCAGAGCGCCCAAAGTTGTGATACCGGTTGAGCATAGAAATGTTCTGCGTTTCATAGTTCCCTTTCCCAACGCCGGTGCAGACTCTATCAGGGTGCGATCGTGCGAGGTGCGAGATCGGTCAGCTTTTCTTGCCAAGTTCGATCTTCATTTGATGCCCATCATAGGTTACTGAGCGATCGTCGTGCGAGGCCGGTTCAACGCCGACGCCACGCCCTGGCTTGACCACAACAATCCTAAATGTCCGCTTCAATTGCATTCCAGGGAATGTCCCCGATCGATCCCCAATCGACAGCGAATTTCGATGGTCATCCCAGTGAAGGTGTACCGTTGCTCTTGCGCCATGCTCGTAAGCGTATCCATCTCCACTGTCATCGTACAATTCAAAGTTGGCGTCTTTGCCGCCGTAGACGCGAATCTCCAACGGATCTTCCGAATCTGCGGCGGATTGCACGTTCGGCCCCAGGGGCACGATGCTTCCCGCCTTCACAAAGATCGGAATTCGGTCCAACGGCGCATCCGCGACGATTGTTTCTCCTCCGCGATGTGTCTGCCCCGTCCAGAAGTCAACCCAGTCGCTGCCCGAAGGCAGGGCGACCTTTCGGCTAGTTGCGCCTTGTTCTGCGACGGGATTTACCAGAAGGGAGTCGCCGAACAAGAATTGATCGCTGATGTTGCGGTTTGCCGGATCGTTCGGATATGCGAACGGCAGAGCTCTCATCATGATTTCGCCGCGGTTGGTAACGCCCCAAGCCGCCGAGTAGATATAAGGAAGAAGACGATAACGAAGCCCATCGTATTGCCTCAGGATCTTCTCCACCTCGGGACCGTACTTCCACATCTCGGTTTCAGATTGATAGCCGTGAATGCGAAAGATCGGGCAAAACGTGCCGAATTGAAACCATCGGATAAGCAGTTCGCGGTAGTCCGGCGATGTGTATTGATCCGCTGGACGAAAGAAACCACCGATGTCTGTTGTCCAATAGGGAAAGCCGGAGATTCCGAAGCTGAGACCGGCGGGGATCTGCCGGCGCAATGTCTCCCAGTTGCCTGAGATATCGCCCGACCATGAGATGGAACTGTTGCGCTGCTGTCCGGTATATGCGGAGCGCGATAGGATCACGACACGCTTGTTCGGATCTGTTGCCCTCTGCCCGTCATACACTGCCGAAGTCTCAAAGAGTGGAAATGCGTTGCGAACCGTTTTTCCCGGTCCTAAGAATGTCTGATCGTTCTTGAGCGGATCGCCTTCCGGCTCCGAGGCATCGAGCCACCATCCATCTAGCCCGGAAGAAAATAGATTGCGATCGATGTCTGACCAATAGGCCTTTTGCGCCGCGGGATTGAATAGATCTGCCCAGCTCTCATGTTCTTTTGTCTCACCTGGTTCTCCTGTGCTGGCTGCGCTCTTCAGAAGCAGGTGAGCCTTTTCCATTTCGTGATTCACATCTGTCTCGGCTCCGAACTTCGCCCAGACGGAGATGATCAGATGGAGATTCTCGCTATGCAGCGACGACATCATTGCCGCAGGGTCCGGATACTCGCTTTCATCAAAGCGCATCGCATTCCAGCCGTACTTTCCCCAGTACTGCCAATCCTGCACGAAAACATCTACCGGGATTTTTCGTTTGCGGAACTCAGCGGCTGTATCGAGAATCTGCTTTTGGCTCGAGTAGCGTTCCCTGCACTGCCAAAACCCGTAGGCCCAGCGTGGCAGGAGCGGAGCGGCGCCTGTAAATTCCCGGTACTGAGCAATGACCTGACTCGGTTGCGGCCCATAGATAAAGTAATAGTCAACTCCTTCACCCGTTTCGGAATGAAAAGCCATCGTGTCAGAGGGAGCGCGCACGGATAGCTTCGTATCGCCCCCCGTTTCGGCCATGACTTTATAGGTTGTATTTGCTGCCAAGTGAATCTTGCCGCTGGCCGACCCCGCGACCCACATGTTCTTGATATCGATGATCTGCTCGCCATTGACTGAAAGTCGAAGTTTGTCGCGGAAGTTTCCGTTCAATAAAAATCCGTATTCACCCTCGGGTCCGGTTTGGAATGTTCCCGCGCCAGTGTCGTCCAGCTTGATCGATTCAGTCGTCGGATTGAAATCCGTCAGTGCAGCATTATTCCAAAGCACGCCGTATCCTTTTGTCGATACGACAAACGGAATCGCTATATTTGTGTTGGCCTGCAGCAGCCTTACCGGGATGTCCCGCACGTTAAAGAATCCCTCTTGATGTTGTCCCAACCCGTAGAGCGCTTCGCCGGCGGACAATTGGAATCGCTGCTCAACGCCATGCCCGGATCCCTCGACTCCGGTCAGCGCAACGGGTTGCCATTGCCGCGGCTCCTCGCTGAGTATCATGTCTCCATCGAGTGCCAGAAAGCGGACAGATCCGGATTTTCGATCGATATCGATCTTGAGTGCGCGAGTCTGAATGTGGAATCCCGCATCGTCGGATGAAGAAGTAAATGCCGCCTCCGCGCATGGCCGGATCACAGTCGGCACCACGCTTTTTGCGGGAATGGCTGCCGCGCCGGCAAGAATATGCACCACGCGGTCTGAGCAGACTTCGATCTGGACCACTCCCTTTGCAGAGTGAACAATGACCCCGTTTGGTGTCCGTTCGGTTGCATCAGCCCGAGCATGAAGAGGCGGTGCCGTCAAACCAACGGCGAGGGTAAACAGAGAGAGAGGAAAGAGGGTTCGAGAAGAAGAAAGAAACATCGATCAGGGCTCCGATCTGAAGGCGTTAGAAACGAGTAAGCTCCGCATTTGCCAATCCGGCCGATCTCGGTACAGTGTCGCGCGGCCGATAACCGCGCTTGTTCGAAAGCAGGCTGATTGGGCGATTCAGTAGCTTCGGATTGAGATGCTATTCGCGGCTCGTGTCGGTGGAATCTTGATTAAGCTCAATGCGCGCGCGGTCATCCCACTGGCGCCGGATGCGTTGTGAGTCTCTGAAAGCTTCCTCGGCCGCGGTTTTATCTCCGGACTTCTGATAAAGGCGCCCCAGTTGGAAGTGAATGCTTCCATCTTCATCGGTTGACAGTCCTGCCTTGTATTCCGTAATTGCGGCTGGAATCCGGTCTGTCTCGGCATACACCCGCCCCATGAGAGCGTGCAGGCGAGGCACGAATTCCGGTTTGAGATTCTGGCACTTTGACAGATACGGTTCAGCCTTTGCATAGAGGTTTTGTTGAACGAGGATCTCGCCCGCCAGGAGATTGGCCTCAGGGTCGTTGGGATCTTCCGCCAGGATGCTGCGGTCAATAGCGAATGCTTCGTCGGTCTTCAATTCAGAAAACAGCGCAATCGCCAGGCCGATGTTGGCAGTGCGGTTCTTTGGATCGAGAGCGACTGCCCTCCTGTACTCAACTTCAGCGTCGTACCACCGGCGCTTTTGCCTGAAGACATCTCCGAGCAAAACCAACATGCGCGGAGAGTCGGCATCGATTTCGCCGGCGCGAGACAGGGCCGCAATCGCCAGCTTCTGATCTGCCTTGCTCTCCCAATACAAGCCCTCCACCCGCGTTGTTGCGTTTGACTTGAGACGCTGAGCCGCAGTCGAAGTGGTTCGAAAATCGCCTGTATAAAAGGAACACGACGCGAGCATTTGAAGCTGATAACTTCCCAGGGTTCGCAGAGCCGGTTTCAAAGCCTGGTTGCATTTCGCATACTGACCCTCTGCGAAAAAACGCCGGGCCATTGCAGACGGCTCTCCCGTCTCGGAAGGCTGGCCTTCTCGGCCGGAACTCAGAGCGACCGGCACGCCGTCAGAAAGTAGAGCCTTCTCGACGAGCGAGCCAACCACTGAAGCCCCAGCACTCTGTCGTGCTCGATCCAGTTCGATCACCTGACGCGCCTGCTCGGCGGATACAGCATCTCGAAAGAGCGGCAAATTCGACAAAACGAAATCGGGATCGGCCGCCGCAAGTGAAGCAAGCCCTTTGAGCGCAGCGTCCGGATGTCCTTCCACAAGTTGGGCTACTGCCATTCCAAGCGGAGCAAGTCCGCAATGAGATCCGGCCGTTGTTTCCAGCTCGAATTGCTCGCGTGCCTCGGCCACCTTCGTCGCACGAAGGAGCGTGATGCCGAATTCCGCGTGCGAACAAGGCACAGGTGGAACAGACGCAACAGCAGCCTTATACGAGTTCTCGGCTTGACCTAGCTTTCCTTCTTCAGCAAACGACTCCGCTGCGCGCAGATTGAAGTAGGGCGATTGGCTGTAGTCGGAGACCATGAGGCGCGCATCGTTCTCCACCTGTTGCAGATATGCGGTGCCAAGATTCAGCCAGATATTTCCGTCATTCGGCGCCAATTGTGTCGCCGTGGAGTAAGCATCGGCGGCATGATCGGCGTGGTTCAACAATGTGTAAGCTTTCCCGAGGTTGAGCGCGGCCTGCAAATCGTGGGGATTCAGTTTCTCTGCCTTCTCAAGGAAGGGAATGGCAGCCTCGGGATTCTTCGATCCGAGAAATTCAATGCCCAGGAACAATTGAGGGACAAACAGAGACGGATTGAGCTTGATTGCCTCTTTGAAGCTTCGGATCGCTTCAGCCGTCTTTCCGGACTCGTGATACATCAGTCCGAGATTGGCCCACAACTCCGGAACAGACGGTTCGAGTCGGACAGCCTTGCGGTAGGATTCCGCCGCTGTAGTGAAGTCCCTTCTAGACTGGGCATCACGCGCTTCGGCCAGGAGGTTTTGAAGGTTTTGCGCCGGCTCTTGAGCAACCGCCGCCGCGTTCACGTTTGAATTCATGAACGCGGCGGTCAGGCACAGAGCAAGTGCGAGTCGTTTCATGGGAGTCTACCTGGTGAGCCTGAGTGCCAACTGCACTTGTCTAGCTCCCTGGGTATTTGAGATCTGTCCCATTGTGCTATCCCCGAGGTTAAGGTCGGGCGAATCGAAGTTGGTATGGTTGAAAGCGTTGAACATCTGCGCAGTGAACTGCAGGCGGAACTTCTCCGTGAGGTTGAACCATTTTTTGGATTCCCAGATCCTGGTCGACGTAACCGGGAGCGCGGAGATTGGAGAAGTAACGGGGGGCATTGCCGAAGGTGTATGCGGGCGCTTGTGTAAAGGCCGCGGGGTTAAACCAGCAGATTCCCCTTCCCACGGCCTGGCCGTTGGGGCAGGTGCCGCTCTTGAACTTGGCCCCGGCCACCACGTTAGCATGTTGATTGCCGCCCCAAAGACTTGCGCCGTTACCATTGGCGTTGCCGATCGACAGCGGGAAACCGGCCTGGACGTGGGTAACTCCGGAAATCTGCCAGCCGCCTGCCACCTCATCGGTGATGGTGTTCATTCCGCCGCCAAATCGCTTGCCCTTCCCGAACCGGCAACTCGTACACATAGTTCAAAACGAGAGACTGCGGGACATCCGTCGAGTCGACCGATTTTTCCGCACGCAAGTCATAGTAATTGCGGATCGAGCCGCCTCCACTGCTGATCGAGGCCCATTCTTCCGGGCCGCCGGCATCGTCGAGGAACTTCGAGTAGGTGTAGGAGGCCATGAAGATCAGGCCCTGGGTCACGCGGTGAGTGAAAGCCGTCTGCAACGAGTTGTAGTTGTCGAAGCCGACCGGTTCGGTTGAGGCCGCGGTGCTTCCGCAGAACTCCGGATAAGGCAGCAGCAATTGCCCTTGCGGCACGGTCGCTGAATTCAGTCCGCAGGAACTGGCCGGAAGGCCGAGGGTGTTCAGGGCGTTGGCCAGCGGATTGGGCACCAAATTGTTCAGGGCCGTACCCATGGAGAGATACTGCGGATCCAGTTGGCCGTAGTTCATGCTACCCAGGATAATGCGCGTTCCGCGGTTGCCCACATAATTCACGTCGAGCAAGTTGTTGGGCGTGAACGCATATTGGAATCCAAGCATGAACTGCTTGATTCGGGGATCGGGACGGTACGGATTGACTCCACCGCCTCCCTGGCCGACGTTCGTCAAACCTCCCAGCTTGTTCCCGGTAACCGGCAGAACGCCCGTTGAGAATGCCTGGGCGAGCGGCTGGGTGACCGTGTTGCCGTCGACCGAAGAGGTCCACTTCGTCGATTGAGAATACCCTGGGTTCGGCCCTCCGCCAAAGTAGTTTCTCGAGTAATAGAGGCCCCAGCCGCCGCGCAAAACCAACTTGGGCATCACTGAGTACGCGAATCCAATGCGGGGCGCGAGGTCATCCCAATTGGAGCGATACAGGCCTCGATTGCCTGGTCCGCTGTAGACGATTGCTCCATAAACCGGCAGGCCGGACGCGGCGCTGATCGGATTGAGAGCGTGGAAATCGAAATGCGCCTGATCGTTTCGTCTCGCTGTGATCGGGGTCTGCATCTCATAGCGGAATCCGAGATTCAACGTGAACTTCGGACTTAGCTTCCAATCGTCCTGAAGATACCCTCCATGCAGGTAGTACTCTGACGCCGGAAATGCGTTAAACCCGGTCGAGCCGGCAGCTCCTGCGCCGCCAACGCCAGCGCCGGCCATAAAGGATGCGAATGCATCTCCGGTACCGGTCGTCGCGGCCGTCGGGTCGGGACCGGTGGTCATGGCATTTGAGAAGTTGAATTGTGTGGGAGCGATCCTGCCGCCGTATACCTGAACCACAACACCCATATACCCGAAGGAGAGCGAGTGGGCTCCATGCGTCTTGTTGAGGTCGATGGAAGCAGTGCCTACATTGTTCGGAAAATGGGCTTGGCCGAAGCCGGCGGTTGCTCCCAAGGGCGCATAACCGGTGATCGTGACCTGCGGAAACTGCGGAGAATACGTATCGATGATGCCCGGCAGCCCCAGCGTGGACGACTTGAACCCGAAGCTCTGGGTGTTGTTTCCCTCGACCCAGCGATTGTATTCAACGTTGCCGTTCATGACGAAAGTGGGCGATAAGATGTGAGAGCCGCCCATGGCGATGCTGTAACGGTTATCCGGGTTGAAGACCTCCGGTCCAGCGACGTCGCTCGCCCCGTAATAGCGCCGCCGTACCGTTCTTCGTCTCGAACTTCTGCGACCAGCGCCCGTAGATGCGGTTGTTGGCGTTGAAGTTGTGGTCGATTCGAATTCCGTATTCGTTGGAAGATGTTGCTTGCGAGGCCGAGGTATTGAAGTTGTTGCCTGCGCCTGGATTGGCTGGCGCCGGCCAGTATTTTCCGTTGGCAAAGTTCTTTGCCAAAGAGTCGATTGCCCCCACCCCGGTCGTTGGAATGATGTTTCCAGGATAGGGATCGCGTATGGTGACCGTCTTGCCCACGTTGGGACCGCTCGTGGCTGTCACCTGCCTCGTCGTGTAGGGGTTGTAGATTGCGCCCGCATAGATGGGCCTGCCCAACGCATCTGTGACCTAGCACTGTGGTGGTGAGAGCAGCAGAGAAGTCGCCCGACTCCTGGGCGGAAGTGGGCACAATCGCGCCATACGAGCTGGCGTTGTTGAGCCGCAAGCCCTCAAAATTCGCAAAGAAAGAACGTCTTGTCGCGTTGCCTGTAAATGCCTGGGATATATAGGGGCCCGCCGCCGGCAACTCCGAATTGATTGCGGTGGTCCGGAGTCTTGTGGAGGTCGTGCCAGATTGTGGAAGTAGGTGTTGGCGTCCATCTTCTGGTTGCGAAGATACTCGTCCATAACGAAATGGAAGTCGCTGGTGCCGGATTTGGTGATCATGTTGACGACATTGCCAGTGCTCCATCCGTACTCGGCTGAGAACGAATTGGTCGTCACCTTGAATTCCTGCGTGTCGTCCACCGAGGGCACATAGACGACTCCGCCCCAGCCGCCGGCCACGTTCCAGCCTCCATCCAAAATGAAGGCCGTTGTTCCGAAGAAGCCGCCCCCGAAACTCAGGAACGAGATGTCCTGATCGGCCGTATCCTCCGCGCCACCCGACGCCAGGATCTGCTGTTGCGACTGGTTGTTGACCGAGGAATTCAACATCACCAGGCCGACCACGTTCCTGAGATTGAGCGGAAGTTCCTCAACCTGCTTGCTGGCGATTTCGGTGCTGACGTTGGCATCCTGGGTTTGCAGCAGGGGTCCCGATTCGGTCACCGTCACCTGCTCGGAAGCGCCGATGGTCAAATCAATACTCACCTTAAGAGAGTCCCCCACCTGAAGGACAATCCCGGTCTGTCTGGAAGTCTTGAATCCCTGAGAACTTGCCTCAAGAGCATAGGTTCCGGCAGGCAAGAGAGCGAACGAAAACTCTCCTGCCGGACCGGTCGTGAAGGCACGGGTGATGCCCTTTTCGGAATTGGTAAGCTTGACAGTTGCTTTCGGAACCCTGGCGCCGGACGGGTCGGAGACCGTTCCCGACAAAGCCGCGCTGGAACTCAACGTCTGCGCCTGGAGAAGGGGAGAGAATGACAGTCCAATCGCCACGATGGCGACCAGGACTGCGGCGGTTGCGAGACGTACTCTGGTCATACTGCCTCCATAAGGTTTTCCTGTTGATTTCGTTTCTCATGGGTCCGTTTTGCGTCTTGGGAGGAGATCCCTAGCCTCCGAGCCAGGCTCACACAGATCGGGCAATTCACTCCTGGCGTACCGAGGAGCCAACTCTTGACTGCAGGCACAAGAGAACGCGTCCCGCTCAAAAGATGGCAAGGTGCTGTACGGTACCGTTCCAGAGCGTTTCGGCCTATCACGGCCATTGTCAGAGAGAATCGTCCGGGAGTAGAGTGGGGGGTACAGTACTGTCTAAGTACTGGTTTCTTGGGGGTGGCCGATGGGAAACACTGCTGAGATCATCGATTCCCAGCAACGCACGGCTCGCGGACAAGAAGCCCTCGCGACACACGTTCAAGAGGCCCTTTCAGAGATCCTCAAGAGCGCGCCCTTCCGCTCCAGTAAGCAGTCCCAACAACTCCTCCAGTACATCGTCGACCAAACCCTGGCTGGGCACATCGAGCTTCTAAAGGAGCGCATCATCGGCGCGGAGGTATTTGGCCGCCCGCTCGACTACGACACGAATGATGATCCCATCGTCCGGGCGCGTGCGGCCGAGGTCAGAAAGAGGCTCGCACAGTACTACGTGGGCGAAGGCAACAGCTGCTTGATCCGGATTGAAATCAGCCCAGGGTCCTACCAAGCCTCGTTTTCCGACTCTCCCAAGTCGCACCCGGCGGAATCGATCCTCTCCGAGTTCGTTCCAATTCATCCCGCCCAGAAACCGGCTCTCTTGCCGCGGCCTGAACCTTCGGCGGCCGCAATTGGCCAGAAGAACGCCGATGTCGTTGATCTGAAGTCGAGGACGTGGCGATTTCTGGGCATAGCCGCTCTCGTCGCAATCGTCGCCGTGGTCGGATACACGTTTCTCCCCAAAGGCCCCATCGAACAATTCTGGTCTCCGCTGTTGCAGACATCGAAGCCCGTCTTGATTTACACGGGGGCCAACCCGGTCTACATGCCAAGCCCCGATCTGATCCAGAGATACAGGGCCACCCACCATCTGAACGACATCGACACGCAGGGGCACGAGTTCCTGGTTCCGATCACTCAGGATCAGAAACTCGGGCCCGGCGATCTGCTCGAAATGAAGAATGCCTTCGTGACGCTTGGAGATGTTTCGGCCAACGTCAATGTGGCATCTCTGCTGACAAAGCTCCATCGCACCTTCGATCTGCGTTCTGGAGAGGATGTCGCATTTGGCGATCTGCGCGAATCTCCTGCCATCTTGATCGGAGCGTTCAACAACGGGTGGACCCTTCAAATGACGGGCGATCTTCCATTCGTTTTCGACAGCGACCTGACGATCATGGATCGATCGGACACCAGCCGTCGTTGGCGTCCGATCAGTTCTCCCGAAGGGAACGTTCAGTTGGATTACGCGCTGGTTGCTCGTCTTTCTCATTCGAAAACCGGAGAACCTCTCATCGCGATCGCCGGCATCACTCAATGCGGAACGCGGGCGGCCGCCGAGTTTATAACCTCCGCGCGAGCACTTGGAGATCTGCTCAAATCCGCGCCAAAAGACTGGTCGTCGAAGAATATGGAATTTGTCTTGCAGACAAAGGTGGTCAACGATATTCCGACAAATCCCACCGTTGTTGCAATAAAGTATTGGTAGATCGCGATTGAGTGCACGGCAAGCTTTGCGAGGGCCATCTCTTCCGGTTGGAGGTTGGTCTCTCGAATTACCGCGAAATAGCCAGTCAACGCTCCGCAGCGACTCTCGTCTAATGCAATGAAGGTGTTTGCCCTTTGACCGCCATGCGAATACGAACCGTCTCATGCATCTCCGCTACGATTCTGGCTCTGAGCTTGCTGCCCGCGGCCAGTTCCGACCAGAAACCTGCCTCCAGCCAGCCGGCCGCCACGTTGAAAGCGGAGGTTCGCGAGGTCGTGCTGCCGGTCACCGTACGCGACAAACACGGCGCGCTGGTCACCAACCTCAAGATCGGTGACTTCACCCTGACCGAGGACGGCCGTCCCCAGGTCATCAGGAGCTTCACCCGCGAGACCAACCTCCCTTTCCGGCTTGGACTGCTGGTCGACACCAGCCGCAGCGTCTCCGGAGCGATGGCGGAGGAGCGCAAGGCCGCCGGCAAGTTTGTCGACACGATGCTTCCCGAGAAGCCGAATCCAACTCCGGACGAGGCCTTCCTCATCCACTTTGACCGAGAGGTGGAACTACTGAGGGACTTCACATCTTCGCGCGAAAAGCTGCACAGCGAGCTAGACGATATGGGGCCGACACGGCGTGGGCAGAACGACCCGCAAGGCCCCGAAACCACTGGGGATGACCGCAACAACGGTCAATCGCGCGGCAACCACGGCAGCACGCAGCTCTATGATGCGATCTTCCTCGCCTCCGACGAATTGATGAAGTCGCAAGTTGGCCGCAAGGCGCTTATTGTCTTCTCCGACGGCGTCGACCGGGGCAGCAAGGATACGCTCAACGACGCAGTCGATGCGGCCGACCGCGCCGGACTGGCCATCTACGCCATCTACTTCAAAGGCGAGCAGGAGCGATCCGAGAACGTTTTCCCTGGCGGCGGGCGTCACGGCGGCGGCTGGCCGGGCGGCGGCGGTGGCGGTTATCCCGGTGGCGGTGGCGGCTACCCAGGCGGTGGAGGAGGAGGCCGTGGCGGCGGTCGTGACAACGCACCTGCAGTCGATGGCAAGAAGATCATGGAGAAGATTGCCGCGCGCACCGGGGGCCGCTACTTCGAAGCCAAAAAGAAAGACAGCCTCGACGAGATCTACGGCCAAATCGCCGAGGAGTTGCGCGGCCAATACCTTTTGACCTACACCCCGGACATGGTGGACAAGGAAGGCGGCTTCCACAAGATCGCGCTCAAGGCCAACAAGGACGATCTGACAGTGGTCACGCGCGAAGGCTACTACGCGCCGGGCGGGGATGCGAAGTAACGGCCCACGTTCGACTCCCCGATCTGCGGGGAAAACGTACGCTTTCTACCTTGGTTTGCAGAGAATCACTCTCTGTTGGATGCACGCAAGGTCTCTGACCTTCTCTTGCGAGTACGGTTTCCCACCCTTTCGCTGGCGAAAGGGTGGGAAGCCATGAGCGATCACGGTCGCAAGGTGCAGACCTCTTGGAATCTCCGGCGTAGAATCTCCATAGAGTCCACATTCAATAGGTTGGGAGCGAGATGCTTTCTGAGATTGCACGCCAGAGCACCTTTCGTCATGGGAATGAACCTCAAAGAGATTGCCAGTCTGAGAAGCAATTTGCGCCGAAATGGTTCGCCGTTTATACCTCGCCCCGCCACGAGAAGCGCGTCGATCAGTATCTGAGCCTGAAGCAAATTGAACATTATCTTCCGCTTTACCATCCGCGGCGCAAGTGGGCCGATGGCTCGGTGGTGACTCTCGATCTTCCGCTCTTTCCCGGCTACATCTTTGTCCGCATCGACCGGAGCGAGCGCGTACGTGTGCTGGAGGTGCCTGGGGTTCTGACCGTTGTGGGCGGCACCGGACGCGAGCCGGCTCCCTTGCCGGAAGCGGAGATCGAGGCTCTGCGCGCCGGCCTTCACCTTCGCCGCGCCGTGCCTCACCCTCTGCTGACCGTGGGCCAGCGGGCTCGGATACGATCCGGTGCTCTGGCCGGAATGGAGGGCGTTGTGCTGCGGCAAAAGGGCGGCCTTCGCGTCGTTCTCACCGTGGACCTTATCTTGCAGAGCGTGGCAGTCGAGGTGGATGGCACTGAACTGGAGCCGATCGATTCCGGCGACAGTGCAAGGAACTGCGTGTCCAGATCCAGCCTTCGTTCGCCTGAAGGATCGTTAGGCAGCAACGGAACTCTCGCCTGGTCGTAGTAACAACGATGCTGGTTAGTCTTCAGCTTCTTCGAACGCAACCTCCATTGCTCGAACCCTTTGAGATTCCTTCTCCCGCTTCATCCCCCAATTCCCACCCTCCATCCGCTTTTCCAACCTCTCGTCAGGAACCCCGCGCGCACCCGGCATTCTCCCGTCTACCTTCAGAATGAACAAAAACACTGAAAGTGAGCGGCCCATGGAAGAACTCGTCAACGTCGAAGCCGTCAGCCGAAGATTTTCTTTGGACGATGGCTCACCCCACCACCCGGCCCACAGTTTTGTCAGCGCCCTCTCAGGCGCCAGTCTGCGCGTCACATCCGGCGAGTTCCTTGCTATCTCCGGCCCCAGCGGCAGCGGCAAGACCACCCTCCTGAATCTGATCGGCTGCATCGACCAACCCACCTCCGGCAGAATCATGGTCGATGGCGTCGATACATCGAAGCTGAAGCCCGGCAGCATGGCCACTCTTCGCCGCGAAAAAATCGGCTTCGTCTTTCAGACCTTCAATCTCATCCCCGTCTTTACGGCCGCCGAAAACGTTGAGTATCCGCTTCTGATCCAGGGCGTCAGCAGCCGCGAGCGCCGCAAGCGTGTGGCCGAAGCCCTCGAAGAAGTTGGCCTCTCGGCCCGCGCCGAGCAGCGTCCTGATCTGCTCTCCGGCGGCGAACGCCAACGTGTCGCAGTAGCCCGCGCCATCGTTCATCGCCCCGCACTCGTTCTCGCCGATGAGCCGACCGCCAACCTCGACACGCACAACGCAACCCAGCTCATCGATCTCATGCACGGACTCAACCGCAGCCTTGGTCTCACCTTCATCTTCTCCACGCACGACTCCCGTCTGCTCGAACACACCGAGCGCATCGTTCGCCTCTGCGATGGCGAAGTGGTTTCGGATAACTCGTCGGAAGGAGGCAGCCGTGGCTAAGTTTCTTCTCCTCGCATTTCGCAACATCTTCCGCAATCGCCGCCGCACGCTGATGACTCTCTTCATGGTGGGTGGAGGCGTGGCCGGATTGCTGTTGGCCGGCGGCTACTTTGCCTTCATGACGCGCGGTCTGCGCGAGAGCACCATCAATAACGGCCTCGGCCATCTGCAAATCTTCACCGCCGATCATTTCAATCGCGACGAAGTTCGCGTCCTCGACACGGGCATCGATAACTGGCGCCAGGTAGCGGCAAACGTCAAGACTGGCGGCCACGTGCGCGGCGTCGCCCCGCGCATCGAGTTCTATGGCATGGTCTCGAACGGTGAAAAATCCTCGGTCTTCATGGGCAGCGCCGTCGATCCAGAGGCCGAGAAGAGCCTTGGGTTCATCTCTCACGTGATCTCGGGGCGGGATCTCGATTCCAAGCCTTCAGGAGAAGTCGAGGCCCTCGTCGGCGCCGGTCTGGCCAAATCGATGAACGTAAAGGTTGGCGATGGGTTGACATTGCTGGCCATGACCTCCGACGGCGCGCTCAACGGCGTCGATGTCCAGATCGTGGGCATCGTCAGCTCTGGGATCGCTGAAATGGATGCGCGCTCTCTCCGCATTACGCTCGCCTCTGCCCAGCGTCTGCTGCAAAGCGATCGTGTGACCAACCTCGTGGTCGGCCTCGACGCAACCGACAATACTGACCGGGTCGCGGCCGAACTCGCTCCCCGCCTGCGAGGCTCGTCGCAAATACTGGCTCTTAAAAAATGGATTGACCTGGCCACCTACTACAAGCAGGTCAATACCATGTTCAACGGCATCTTCCTCTTCATGGGAATCATCGTCTTCTTCATGGTCCTCATGTCCAGCGTCAACACGCTGCTGATGTCCATGTTTGAACGCACACGCGAGATCGGCACCATGCTGGCCATGGGCACTCCCCGCGCATGGATTGTCGCGCTCTTCATGCTCGAGGCCGCGCTGCTCGGCTTGATGGGCGCGATCGCCGGCGTCGTGGGAGGCAATCTTGTCGGCGCGCTCATCAATGCCTCCGGCCTGCACATGCCGCCGCCCCCCGGCTATACGGCAAGTATTCCTTTTCACGTTCTCCACGTGCCGGCTCAAATGATCGGCTCTTCGTTGCTGGTCATCTTCAGCCTGGCGATCGCATCCATCCTCCCGGCGATCCGCGCATCCCGGCTAAGAATTGCGGAGGCTCTTTCTCATGTCTAGGATCAATTGCACTTTGCGGACATTCCTGATTCTCTTCCTCGCGGGTTTTCTCCTCACATGTGTGCTTGTGAGCCGCGCCGCAACCCCGGCCTCCCCCAACGCGGAAGCTCTGCTTAAGCGCTCTGATGCATACCGCAACGGATGGCCCTCGTTTGTCTTGCGGGTCAAAATCACTCACTACGAATCGGGCAAGCAAGACGAGGACAAACTTTACGAGGTCTCACAGAAAGGCGCCGAAAAGAGCTATGTCGAGTTTCTAAGTCCCCGCGAAAAGGGTGAGCACCTGCTGATGCTGGGCGATGACATGTGGATCTATCTGCCCGACACCAGCCGCCCCATCCGCATTACGCCACTCGAACGCCTCAACGGAGACGCATCGAACGGCGACGTGGCCCACACGAACTATGCCGTCGATTACTCGCCCGTTTATCTCCGCACTGAGAAGGTAGGCGCGGAGAATTGCTACGTCCTCGATCTCAAGGCGAAACGAAAAGGCGCGACTTATCAGCGCATTCTTTATTGGTTGCGCACTGAAGACGCGCGTCCGGTGAAGGCCGAGTTCTATCTCACTTCGGGGAAGCACATCAAAACCGCCATCTTCGACGAGTATGCTTCAGTCGGAGGCAGGCCTCAGCTTCGCCGATGGACACTCTATGACGAAATCCGTCATAACTCGCACAGTGTCCTTGAGTACTCCGGCATCGCTCCTCGCGACCTGCCCGACAAACTTTTCTATCAGGGACGCACGGATAGGTTCTGACTCACGTCTTGCGCGCCCATCCTTTCGCATTTGTTGGCGAAGGAACAGGAAATCACGACACCTAAGTATGATGCCGAACAACCAGAAACGCCTAGAGCATGCTTAATGAAACTCGCGCTCAACATTTCGGCAGTGCTCCTGCTTGCGATTGCCGCTATTGCCGCCGCGCAAGATGACGTACCTCTTGCGCCACGATACAATTTTCGTTACAGCCTATCGGCCATCAACGACGCAACTTTCGATAGCGATCTTCACCCATCTCTGCCTGCGTCTGCGAATATGTTGCACAATCCCACTGTTACACTGTTGCAGAATCAATTGCTGCTAGAGCCGTCGTTCACTCTTCGCTACCGTTCTCGTTGGAGCCTCGCATCGAGTGTGGTCGGCGTGGCCGATTCATTTCGAGGTCTCTCTGCCGCGGACTTCGACCTTCCACCAGATGATATTGCCGCCTCCGCCGCGCTGAACTCCGCAATTGAGCCTTACACTGGCACACACACGCAGTTTCGCGTTAAAGAGGCTTATGGCGGCCTCTCGGCAGGCGATTTCGACTTCATGGTGGGCCGGAGAATCGTGCGGTGGGGCACCGGATATGCCTTCAGCCCGGCAGGGGTTCTCGATCCGCCTCGCGATCCGACCAACCCCACAGACCGGCTCAATCTCAACCAGGGCCGCGACATGGTCAAGGCCGACTATGTGCATGGCCCGCACGCGTTGTCGCTCGTCTGGTCCTCAGCAGCGCTCGCCCCAGCGAAGTCCAACCTGCACGACACCACTGCTTTCCGGTATAACATTCTGGTGCACGGATTCGACACTTCGCTGATTGCAGGCGACGACCGCGGCGGAGACGCCTTCGGCGGCCTGACCTTTACCCGCGTCTTCGGCCAGGCCTGGGAGTTGCATGGCGAAGCCGCCTGGCGCGAGCAGGGAGCGGTGCTGATCGGCGGGAAATACACCACAACTACCGGCGTCTCTTTCATCGGCGAGTTTTATACTCCCCCCAACACGCCGTATTATCGGGACACGGCAATCTCGCCCCTCGCGGGACGCCAACATTACGCGATGCTGAATGCAGGCAAGTCGCGCCTCCGCGAGTTACCAGGCTGGAAACAATGGGATCTCGGGGCGTCAGTAGTTACGAACCTCGATGATCGTAGTTACACAGTGATCGTCGACGCGACGCGGCGCTTTGGTGATCATTTCTCTTCCTATGTGCATTTAGGAATACCGCAAGGCAGCAAGACCTCGGATTACGGCGCTGCGCCATACTCTGCGGCCACTTCAGCGGGGGTTCGATTCCAGTTATGAATTTCGCAATTGATAAGCTCATGCCGAATCTCAGCGAAGGTCGCAGCAGGCCCAGTGTATATGCGCTCCATCTTCTCAGGGCCGTATCAATTGCTACAGCTTGTGCGTTAATGGTTTTCCTGCTCTTTCTCTCGATAGGGAGGTTCCGGTTATCGCAAACCGGCCGCGAACTTCTGTTTGCATTCACTTACTGCATTCTGATCTCCCTCCCATCAATCGTACTGCTTTCCAGGATCTCTCATCGCTATGCCAAGCGATTTCCGCGCCTCGTGATTCTCATGCAGGCGCTCGTCTTGGTATGCACGGCAATTGCCGGCAGTCTCGCAGCCGGACTTGTTTTTCAGGTCATTCGTCTTGTTCCGCACAGCGAATATTGGAATGAATTCAAGGGAACCGTGCCGTTCAGCGTGGTAGTCTCCCTCATGTTCGGACTGAGCATTTCGGCTTATGAGACGCTTCGTTACAAGCTCCAAGCCACCGCGCTCGAACTCCGCACCAGGCAGGTTGAACAGGAGCGCGCCTACAAGTTGCTGGCCGAGTCCAGATTATCCTCGCTCGAATCGCGCATTCATCCTCATTTTCTCTTTAATACTCTAAATTCCATTGCAGCGCTCATCCCACGAGACCCACAGTTAGCCGAAGATACGGTCGGCAAACTTGCCTCGTTGCTTCGCTTTTCGCTTAACGCAAACCAAAGCGGGCTTGTGCCGTTAAGCCAGGAGCTTAAAATCGTCCGCGACTATCTTGAAATCGAAAAGACCCGATTCGGCCAGCGCCTGACTTATCAGATCGTCGCTCCAGCGGCCTTGGACGACGTCAAAGTCCCTCCATTATCTCTGCAATCGCTGGTCGAGAACTCCGTGAAGCATGTAGTTTCCAAGAGACAACAAGGAGCCACGATTCATATCGTTGCAACGGAGAGTTCTGGTCGCATCCATCTCGAAGTGATCGACGATGGTCCCGGTTTCTCTCTTGATTCCATAACTCCCGAACACGGTCTCGGAAATCTCATCGCTCGCCTTGAGCTTCTGTTTGGTCCCGAAGGCCGGCTTGAAGTAACTCGCCAAGACGATAAGACTGCGGTTCGCCTCACTTTTCCAGCATAATGGGAATATCTATGGATAACTCCAGACTTCGCGCCTATCTCGTTGATGATGAGCCGTTAGCTATCGAGCGGCTTGAGCGTCTGCTTGCGAACACCGGAGATCTTCACATCGCCGGCAGCGCTACTGATCCAAGTCAAGCTCTCGACTTCTTGAATAGCGAGCCAGGCAAAGCCGTCGATGTCCTCTTCCTCGATATTCAGATGCCCGTTTTGAACGGTTTCGACTTGCTTTCGCGGCTCAACCAGCAGCCCTTCGTCATCTTCACCACCGCATACGACGAATATGCCCTTAAGGCCTTTGAGGTTAACTCTATCGACTACTTGGTAAAGCCCATCGAGCCCGAGCAGTTGGCGCGCGCTCTCAAAAAACTCGATCGTCTTCGTCCATCGGCAAAACCGGATTGGCAACACAACCCCGGTTTGCCCGCACTTCTGAAAGAACTCGCCGCCTCGCTCGAAGGCGAACGGCAGGACTATCCGCGCCGCATCGCCTCGCGGGTGGGTGAGAGTATCCAGTTTCTGAACCTCGATAACGTAACTCATTTTCTGGCCCAGGACAAACTTACGTACGCCGTGGTTGCGGGACGCAAGCACTGTGTCGATCAAACGATTGCCGAACTCGAGCGGAAACTCGATCCTGCAAAGTTTCTGCGTGTTCACCGCTCAGCACTTGTGAATGTAGATTGGATTCATGAGGTGAACTCCTGGTTTGCGGGCAAGATCATCCTATCTCTCAAAGATTCTCAAAATACACGGATTCCCGTCGCCCGTGATCGAGTCCGCTCTTTGAAGTCGCACTTGGGGATTTGACACAGAAGAGACAGACCAAATAGCTAATCAGTGCTTCCGCCCAACTTGGCGCTCGTGAGGACCAGGCGATCTAGATGCACGGTTGATAGACGTGACAGGCTATGCGCCTGTCAGCCTTTGCAGCGGTGTGTCCGGTATGTGGCCCAACGGGAGAACTTGATCGACGGCGTTCAGCAAAGTTGCCTCATGCGGCATACTGACGACAACGGCTTACCATGAGCGTACGTTGAATCCTAGGAATTCAGGGCGGCGAGAGACTCCTTGATCGTGGGGGTTGCTCCGGCGGCAACGTCGCGCCGTCGCAATTGATGAAACTTCGCGAGCACAGAATTGGCCTGAGCGAGCGCAGTGATGCGTTCCACATATGCCGAGAGCTTTCTCCCAGGCAAGGCAAATAGGGCGACGTCATTTTTGAGGACATCGAGGTAGGCCCGGGCCCCGCAGCAGCCGAGACTGAGTGCCGCGCGGCCTGTGTTCATGACTTGCGGGATCACTGCGCACGCGGGGCGACCCATGGCGGGAACATTTTGCTGCTCGATCTGTTGAACTGCTTCGCTGAGGATGAGGGTCTGGCTGGCATCAACGACCAACAGTACGACATCAGGCTCAAGCGGCGACTGTGCCAGCGGCGCATAAATGATGTGCTTTGGTTGTGCGGCCAGAACTGGAATGAGAGGAAGATCCTGCGCCGTAACGTAGCCGAGATCGCTGAAGACCCTGAGGGCGTCCTCAAGATCGGTTTGCTGCGCCGAAGCAAGATCAAGGTTGTGCGTATAGATGCCAATTGCGCAGAGCGCGTGGTCAGCCGCTGAAGTCGCGAAGGTGCTGGTAGCGGCATCCTGCCAGAAGCGACACCCTGCGGGAACTCTGCTTGTATGCCGGGGAACAGATGCGGGTACAAGATCAGCAAAGCAGACGGCTACCGGGGGCTGTGCAAGACTCAGGCTGGCGGTTAGATTCTCGGCCAACTGGGAATAGCGGTTTTCCATACGACTTGACCTCATTTTGAACATCATTGCAGTAGAGATTTACTACTGACGGAGATGACTCCCGGCGCGAACCCGCGTGCGGAAGCTGGTAACAGGCGATGCGCCGATACCACCGAATCGTCGCAACCAGATTAGCCCGCCGGTTCTTGCGCACTAAAGCCGAGTTCAGAAATATAGGATCGCAGCGCGGCTTTGCTGACCAGACGAGGATGGAACCTGATTGTGACCGAAGCGGAGGGATAACTGGCGTGAGCGGAAACGACGCCCTTCTGCTGCTGGAGCATGGTTTCGAGGCCGACCGCGCACGTCACGCATGTGAATCCCTTAACGTGCCAAGCAATGCTTTCCGCATCGTTCGCGTCGAGTTTGCTCTCGGTCCCATGTTTCTCGAGCGCTTCAAGTCCTCCAAGGGATGCGATGGTGGTAGCTCCGGTGAGCGCTGCAATCTGCAGGAATTTTCGGCGAATCATGATTCCCTCTCTTGAAAGCAATCTCTGAGCTATTTGGCGACTGCGTCGCCAGGTTCATATTTCCAGGAAGTCTCAATCGTGGCGTGATCGGCGAACCGAAGGTCTGTGTAAGCGCTGAAGGGAATCTTCTCCTTCAGTACGCCCGTCTGGATCATCATGTCGCGTACTTCATCGAAGTCGGCTTTCTCCGGTTCCAGCAGGTTATAACGAATGCGAGCCATGGGCTTGGTAAGCGCCCAGCGGAGCAGTTCGGGTTTCTGATGGTAGTAGTAACGGCCAACAAAGTCGGCCGCGTCCACGCGGTGCGGCCTGCTAAGGTCAAGCCAGAGTCCGGAGCGAGCGATGCCGTCGACCAGCACCTGTACCACTTCGGGCCGGTCCTTGATGAGATCGCTACGGATGACCAGGATGCAGGACATGTAATTTGGCCAGTATTTATCGGCGTAAAACAGGATGCTCCCATAGCCGCCCATTTCGGCCTGCGACGGAAAGGGCTCGCCCATCACGAAGGCGTCAATGGCCTTTGCCTCGAGGGCGCCTGAGACGTCCGGCGGCGCCATCTCCACCATCTTGATTGAATCAGGCGCCATTCCATACGCCTGCATGGCACGAAAGAGCAGGAGCCGCTCGTCGGAAAACCTGCTCGGTATGGCGATGGTTTTGCCTCGCAACTGGCCGAAGTTCTTAATGGGGCCATCTTTGCGCACCACAACCGCGCTTCCGTTACGGTGGCCGAGATAAACCACCTTGATCGGTACGCCCTGTGCCGCGAGTGCGATGGCCATGGGAGCAACAATGAAAGCGGCCTGAATCTTGTTGGAGATCAGCGCTTCCTTCAATTCGGGAAAGCCCTGAAACATGCGCGGCAGATACATCTCGCCACTCTCTGAATATTTCGAGATGTAGTCGGTTACGGGGCAGGTCAACTGGCAGGTGACGGGGATGTAACCGACGACAATTTTGCGCTGCGCGGGCGGGAGGTAATCGTTGAAAACGGAAACCCAGTTGACGTTGAGCCAGCCGTGCAGTCCTGAAACGAGCACAAGCCAGACCAGAGAGGAGGAGACGATTTTAGCCTTCAGGCTCCACGCATTCATGCGCACAATGTCTCTAAGACTCATTGCGGAACCCCCAGCGAACGGGCTTCATAGTTTCAATACGGCGAAATAGCAGATCGAGCATCAGGCCGATGACGCCGATAAGGAGCATGGCTCCAACAACGAGGTCGTAGCGCTTGCCGGAGTTACGGGAATCGATAATGAGGAACCCGAGGCCCGAATTCACGGCGATCATTTCTCCCGCGACGACAACAAGCCAGCCGATGCCGAGCGCGATCCGTAGGCCCACAAGGATTTGGGGCAGCGCCGCGGGGAAGACCACGCGGGCCAAAAGCTGCGGCGGCGTGAACCCGAAGTTGCTGCCGGCGCGACGGTAGATGAGCGGGACGTTTCCAACCGAATCAACGCATGTGACCAGTATGGGAAAGAACGCGCCGAGGAAGACGAGGAAGACAGCGGCGTGGTCGCCGACGCCGAAGAAAATGATCGCGACGGGGATCCAGGCGATCGGGCTAATGGGCCGAAGAATCTGCACGAGTGGATTGACGACTTGGTTGACCGCCGGGTACCAGCCGAAGAATAGTCCGAGCGGGATGCCGAGAAAGACTGCGGCACAGTAGCCGATGGCTACCCTTCGCAGGGAGTCGACGATATCGCGATAAAGTACCCCTTCGTGAATCAGGTCGGTTAGGCCTCTCTCGACCTCGCGCGGCGAAGGGAAGATTTTGGTCCCAGACCAGCGGACGGCAAAATACCAGAAGGCGAGGAAGAGCGCTGTGGCCAACATCGGCCACACGTAGCGTTCCCAGTTACCGGCTTGGCCCTCTGCTCTCATAGTTTGTGCGCCAGTCCGATCTGGCTAAGAATGCCGTCTCGAAGCTCGAGATAGCGAGGTGAGCTGATGTCGCGGGGATGAGGAATGTCTATCTGGACAATCTCCTGGATCCGTCCGGGGCGCGCGCTCATAACAACAACCCGGTCGGCCAACTGGACTGCCTCATCGATGTCATGAGTAACGAACAGGATCGTCTTGCGCTCGGCTTGCCAGATGCGCAGCAGTTCCCCCCGCATCACCATGCGGGTAATGGAATCCAGCGCGCCGAAGGGCTCGTCGAGGAACAGAACGTCGGGATTGACGGCAAGCGCGCGGGCGACTTCGACGCGCTGCTTCATCCCGCCGGAGAGTTCGTGCGGGTAGGACTTTTCAAAGCCTTCCAATCCGACCATCTTGATATAGTGACGGACGCGCTCGATGCGTTCGGCTCGCGATAGTTTGGCGAGACCGAACCCGATGTTACCTTCGACGGTAAGCCAAGGGAAGACGCCGCGCTCCTGGAAGACGAAGATGCGCCGCGGATCGGGGCCACGCACCGCTTCGTCGTCAATACGGATTTCGCCCCCAGTGGGCATGAGAAAACCCGCGATCGCACTGAGAAGCGTGGATTTGCCGCAACCCGATGGACCCAGCAGGCAGACGAATTCGCCATCGCCGAACTCGAGGTTGATGTTTTCGAGCACGGACATGCTCTTCCCGTCGCGGGCGAACGCCATGCTGACATTCTCGGTCCGCAACTTGGTTGGGAGGCGAGACACGGCTGTTTCACTTTCGATCATCGGATTCGTAGACACTAGTCCTTCTCCACATATCCCCAGCGAAGCGGCCGGGCCCGTTCAAGAGAGCGCACGCCGTTATCGAGCAGAAGGCCCACGACCCCGATAACGACCATGCCCGCGAGGACAAGATCATAACGATTGCCGGCATTGCGGGCATCGACAATGAGGAAGCCGAGCCCAGAGTTGACGGCGATCATTTCAGCGGCAACAACCACCAGCCATGCGACCCCGAGGGTGATGCGCAGACCCGTCATCAGGCGGGGGACAATGGCCGGATAAAGAATCTTCCTCATCAGTGCGACAGGTCCGAGACCGAAGTTGCGCCCGGCGTTAACGTAGACAGCAGGTACGCTCTGCACGGCGTTGATGACGGTGATCAGCAGAGGCAAAAAGCAGCCGACAAAAATGAGAAAAACTGCGGCGAGATCACCTACGCCAAACCAAAGAATGGCGATCGGAATCCAGGCCAAGGGTGAAATCGGGCGAATGATCTGGAGTACCGGGTTGAGCGCCATTTCTGCGCGGCGATACCAGCCGATAATCAGGCCCAGAGGAATTGCGATTGCAACAGCGAGGAAGAATCCCCAAGTGACTCGAAAGAGGGATGCTACGGTATATTTGACGATCAGGCCGTGCGCCACCAGATCTGCAATGCCTTGACCGGTTTTCCAGGGACCAGGCAGGAGCTGATCAGGGTGCAGGAACACGGCAAACTGCCATGCTCCCAGCAGCACGACAATAAAGAGAACTGGCCGCAGCCACAAATGTTGCTTCATCCACAAACGCCCGTTCTTCTTGGAATCATGCACGCCTCATTCAAATGTTTCGTTACTGTTGTGATCTCGGTCACGGCAAGTTTAGACGCTACGTGCTTACGGTCGCGTCAACCAAAAGTTGGAGTCCCCTCTCCGCCCTGCGACCCCTTGCTCTCCGCCCTACCTGCTTTTCCCCGTCCCCGGCTGGTTGGAGCGCCAGTGGTAAACGAACTCGACGTACCCGAAATGCATGTTGCGGTCGGAAGGATAGATCGACGCCACCACTGTCTTTCCCTGGGCATAACCGTAGTAGAAGTTAAGGTCGATGTTCTTTGTTGTCTGCCAATCGGCACTGATGTCGGGCACTGACGCGAAAGATGTCGCACCATTCGCTGGCCGTCCAACAAAACCGAAGACCTTGCTGTCAAAAGCTCCTCCACCCAGGTACCAGAGATCGCGGCCAGAGGTAAGTTGCAGCCAATGCAGGTCCGAGCGAAGCGTAAGCCGTTTCACCGGCTTGTCCATCAATTGCACAAACTCGTCCGTATTGTTCATCAGGTTATAGAAGGGGAGGCGCGCGTAAAGGCGCGGCGTGGGAAGCAACTGAAAGAACGTGTTATGCGTGCTGTCTGTCGAGTTGTTGTCGCCCGTTGATCGAAACCATCCTCCGCGCAGCCACGGTGCGGCAGCCTGCTTTCCCATGCGATAACCGGCTTCCACGGCGGCTGCTCCCGCGCTCTGGCGCTGAGAGCCCCAGCGCCCGTTCTGTACGGCGCCCCAGAAAAGAAAGTCGAATTGTCCGGGACCCGCCGGAATGTCCGCAATCAGGTCGCCGCCGTAAGTCCCAATACGAATGTTCGTGTGATCGGCCGAGCGCACCGCCAAGGCACGGTTGTCCGTTTTCGTAACGCCCGTTCGGCCATCGTGGTAACCGGCGGCAAAGGCGCGCCAGAGCACGTGCTGTCCGGCTTGCGGGCGCGTCAGCGCCAGATACTCGATGTCGACATTCAACTCAGGATTGCCATTCATGTTGAAGACACCTTGATCAGAGCGCGCCGCCATCGCGGTAAGATTCCAGGCGCCCAATTGCCACTGCCCATCAACTCCGTCGAAACTGCGCTGGGCGTTGGTGAAGCCGAAATTGCTGATCAGTCGGTTTGCCACTCGGTTGGCCTGCAGCCAGCCAATAGCGGGATTCTTGGGCCGCGTCTCCATCCCATCAAAAAACTCAAAGCGGCCGACGCGAAGATTCTTGCCCTCGCCGTCAAACCGTGCAAAGCCTTGTTTGAGAAAGGCGGCCGCGGGATACGAACTTTTATTGGCTGCATAGTATGTTCCGCCGAGTCCCAACTGGCCTTGTGCACTGACCGGAGAAACGGCGTTATCCGGCACGCCGAAGATGGCCGGCTGCGACAGTTCCAACTCCCAGTCCCAGCGGTGAAAATGCTGCGTCATGCCGATCCGCTGCAAAGACTGCACATAGGCATAGCTGTTGGAGGTAGGCGGCGCGGCGAACCACTGCCAGGCATCCATGCGGGTACGGTCGTAGACAAAGACTTGGATGGAAGCGTTGTTTGACGACGGAGACTGCGCGGCCGCGGACGGCAAACCTATCGTCAACGAAGCGGCCAGAGGAAGACACGCGACCAGTGGCAAGGATAGGCGCGCGCGAACCGCGACCCTCCGGAAGGGATTCATCAACAGTCTGGACCTCCGAAAATTGTGTACCTGTCGTGCGGGGAATGTGCCGGCATCAAATACGGCGTCTCGTCCGCTGAACTCGCGGGCTACTTGCTAATCTGCGTCCTGCCTTGTGTGACGGCGTTCTCAACTGTAGAGAGCACGATGTACGATTTGCATGAGAGTTTCGGTGGAGAATTAACTCCATCTGAGGGTGGAGACGAGATCCTGGAATCCAGGAGAACGATCTACGATGAGTCAAACGGAGAAAGCGTACATCGTGCCTGGAGGGTACACTCAGAAAACAGGGACTTTGGAGAAACGAGTTATGAATCAGTATGTAGAGCGAGTCGTGGACCTTACCGAACCGGAAGCGAATCAGATATTCAACGTCACTGTCGAAGAAGCGCGCGCGCGTGTGCTTACGGGCAATGCGGATACCGTGCGTAAGATTCATGGATCGTTTGCGCTGGTTGCGCGCGAAGGCAAGACGGTGAGAATGGCCCGGTCGCTCGATCGCCCCATGCGGTACTTCCTGGCAAAGCGGCGCGAAGGACCGGTGCTGATTGTGGCGCCGCGGATCGACGCCATTTACGGCTGGCTCAAGAGCGAGGGACTCGAAGGGCAGTTTCATCCCAGCTACTCCCGCATGGTTCCGGCGCACTACATTGTGGAAATTCAATTGGTTGGATGCCCAGACCCTGATCCGGCATATACACGATTTTTCACGCCGGCGCCTTCGTCGCTGCCCACCAATCTGGATGAGATCGGAAAAGCGTACATCGGCGCGCTGGCGGAAGAGATCTCGCAATGGCTGCAGCGCGTGCCGGCGCAGGAACCGATCGGAGTTTGCTTTTCAGGCGGCATCGATAGCGGCAGCGTGTTTCTTGCGACGTACTATTTGATGCGGCAACTAGGTATGAGTCCGAGCCGGCTGAAGGCGTTTGTTCTTGACTTGGGCCGGGGTCCGGACGTCGAGCAGGCGCGCGCGTTTTTGGATGCGCTGGGGCTGGGGTTGTTTTTAGAGTCGGTTGAGGTCGATCCAACGGCATTGGATACGGACGAGACGATCCGGATCGTGGAGGACTACAAGTCGCTCGATGTGGAATCGGCTACGATGGCGGTAGCGTTGTGCCGCGGTATCCGGGAGCGGTATGGCGACTGGAAGTATTTGCTGGATGGCGACGGCGGCGACGAGAATCTGAAGGACTATCCGATCGAGGAGAACCCCGAACTCACCATACGCAGCGTGGTGAACAACCCCATGCTCTACCAGGAAGGCTGGGGCGTGGGAAAGATAAAGCACTCGCTGACCTACAGCGGCGGGTTGAGCCGTTCGTATACGCGGACCTATGCTCCGGCGCACCACTTTGGATTTTCAGGATTCAGTCCATATACGCGGCCCGATGTCATCGCAGTGGCCGAGGCCATTCCATTTATCAAGCTGACCGACTACAGCGTGGAGCGATTGTACGCACTCAAAGGGGAGATTGTGTCACGTGGTATCGCTGCGGTCACCGGCATGAAGATGCCGGTATTTCCAAAGCGGCGCTTTCAGCACGGGGCGATCTCAGAGGACGCGCTGAGAAGCCGGCTGCCATGGCGCGAGCCGGAGTACCGGAAGAAGTTCCTGTCGCTTTATCAGTGAGGACGAAGTGGCCTTGCCATTCCCGGAGAGTCCGGCAGAGCGGGACGAATGGATTCTGACGCAGCGGCCGCAGCGGGTGGCGGTCAGCGCCCATGAACCATTTGCCTATTTCGTGGAAGAGGAATGTGGGGTCTCGCGGCCAGGTTGAGCCGGTGGCCACCATTTTCTTGACCAATCGCGAGTGCCCGTTCCACTGCACGATGTGCGATCTGTGGCGCAACACCTTGACGGAATCGGTGCCGGCAGGAGCAATTCCAGACCAGATCGATTTTGCCTTGCGCCAGATGGCGCCGGCGCGGTCGGTGAAGCTCTATAACAGCGGAAGTTTCTTTGACCCACGCGCAATTCCGCCGGAGGACTATGCGGCGATTGCCGAGCGTGTACGCCACTTCGACCGTGTAATTGTGGAATGCCATCCGGCCTTTGTGGACGATCGTTGCGTCGACATTCCGCGATTTGCTGGGAGGTCGGTTGGAAGTGGCGATGGGGCTGGAAACGGCGCACCCGGAAGTTCTGGAGAAGCTGAACAAGCGCATGACGCTGAACCAGTTTGCCGCTGCTGCACGGCATTTGCGTAACAACGAAATCGACATTCGAACCTTTATCCTTGTGCAGCCTCCATTCATGAAGGCAGAAGATCGCCTTCATTGGGCGCAGCGGTCGATGGATTTTGCGTTTGAATGTGGCGCAGCCGCCGCGACGTTGATTCCGACGCGAGGAGGAAACGGCGCAATGGAGGCGCTGGCTGCGGCAGGGACTTTCGTTCCGCCCGATCTGAGCTTGCTCGAAGATGCAGTCGCATATGGGCTGCGGCAGGGGCGTGCGCGGGTTTTCGCAGATTTGTGGGATGTGGAGCGGCGCCGTGAATGCCCGCACTGCTTTGAAGCGCGCGTGCAGCGGTTGCGGGAGATGAACTTGCGGCAGTTGCTCGCAGATTCCGTGATCTGCGATGCGTGCGGAAACCAATCCAGGAGGCGAGTTGAAGGAACGCTTTGACATTGCGGTGGTTGGGGCCGGCTTTGCGGGATCGCTTCTGGCGATGATCGCGCAGCGGCTTGGTCTGCGCGTGATTCTGCTCGAGCGCGGCCATCATCCTCGATTCGCAATCGGTGAGTCTTCGACGCCGCTATCGAATCTGCTGCTGGAGGAACTGGCGGACACATTATGACCTCCCGAATATCCGGCCGCTGAGCAAATGGGGAAGCTGGCGAGCGAGTCATCCGGAGCTGGCCTGCGGGCTGAAACGGGGGTTTAGCTTCTTTCATCATGCGCCGGACAGCGCGGGAGAGTGAAACGGGAAGATCAGTTGCTGGTGGCAGCCAGTCCTCATGACCGGATTGCCGACACGCACTGGTATCGCGCGGACTTCGATGCGTATCTGGCAAACGAAGCGCAACGGCTGGGCGTTTCCTATCTGGATGAAGTGGAGTTGCGCGAGTTTGTCGATGATGAGCGCGAAGACGCGGCTGAGGGGCATCCGCCATGGATGCGAGGTCGAGATTGAGGTGCGGTTCGTCGTCGATGCGACCGGGCCGCGTGGGTTTCTGCATCATGCTCTGGGACTGGGCGAACGCGAGCTGCCGGGCACCTCTGCGAACCGCGGCGCTGTACAGCCATTTCTCCGGAGTACGACGGCTTGAGGAGACGGGCAGCATCGCGCTCCAGGGCGAGCTGCCCTATCCGGTCGATGATGCGGCGGTACATCATGTCTTCGATGGCGGATGGATTTGGGTTCTGCAATTCTGCAATGGCGTGACCAGCGCGGGAATTGCGGCAAAGGATGCCCTCGCGGAGGATTTGCGGCTGGGTGAGGGCGCAGCAGCGTGGGAACGGGTGCTGCTGCGCATCCCGGTTTTGCGAGAGCAGTTTGAGCATGCCAGGGCCGTGCAGCCTTTCCGGCATATTCCGCAGCTAAAATTTCGTAGCGCAAAGATATCCGGCAGGAACTGGGCTTTGCTGCCGTCCGCGGCAGGCTTTGTCGATCCGCTGTTGTCCACAGGGTTTCCGCTAACCCTGCTCGGCGTTTCACGATTGGCGGAAATGATTGAGCGGGACTGGGACACAGATGACTTTGCGCTTCGTCTTGCAGAATATGCGGCCAGGACCGATGCGGAGCTATTGGCCACGGCGCGTCTGATTAGCGCGCTGTATGCGAATCTTGGAAATTTTCCGGTATTCTCGGCGGTGTCACTGCTCTATTTTGCGGCTGCGAGTTATGCGGAGACTGCGCGGCGGCTTGAGACGCCCACAACTCGCATCCTCTTTCCTATTGCACGATCACCCGCAGTTTGGTCCTGAATGTCAGCGGGCGCTGGAGCGGGCGAGTGCGGTGCGAAGTGACAGGGATTCAGAAGCCGTGATCGAAGAGATTTTCCGTGTGATTGAACCGGTGGATGTGGCCGGTTTGGGCAATCGTGCTCGGCGTGGCTGGTACCCGGTGGAAGCGGATGATTTGCTCGATGCAGCATACAAAGTGGGTGCAACCCGCGAAGAGGTATTGCAGATGCTGAAGCGCTGCGGATTCAGCACCCCTACTACTTCGCGGGCTTGACCCCGAATTGAATAGGCTGCGCCGAGACAACGCCTTCTCCTTCCTTCACAGTGATGAATTGATCGGGGTGAATCCCAGTGATGGTCTCTTTATGGCCGCTGGGCCAGTGGATTTCGAGTGCGATCCGCTTGCCAGGGTCGGGCTGGCCAAGGCCGAAGGTGAGCGGCAGTTCGCTCTGCGAGAGATAGCTGGACCCGCTCTTGACCATCTCGCTCATGCGCTGGCCGGTGGACGTGGTGAGCAGAACTCTGGCTCCGATCCCATCGCGATTGGATCGCGTGCCAACGGTCTTGATACGCAGCATGTCGTTCTGGTTGCCGCCGTCGTTGCGCAACAGGCGAGCCGGTCCATTGCCGGTCGTAAGCACCAGGTCGAGGTCGCCGTCGTTGTCGATATCGGCATAAGCAGCACCGCGACCGGCCATCGCCTCGCGGAGCGCAGGGCCAACTTTATTTGAGACATCCTCGAATTTTCCGCGACCAAGGTTGCGAAACAGTAGAGGCGGTTCCGCGTAAGAGAGGGACGGCTGCACGGCAGAGATGTCGTCGGCGACGTGACCGTTGAGTGCGAAGATATCGGGCAGCCCGTCGAGGTTGTAGTCGAAGAAGAAAGCTGCAAATGTAAGCGATTTAGCAGATGGAAGCGCGATGCCCGCGCTTAACGCGGAATTGGTGAAGAGGCCATCCCCGTCGTTGTGATAGAGAGCAATGCTTTCATTGGTGAAGTTGCCGATGAGGAGGCTCTGACGGCCAGACTCGTCATAGTCGCCGGCATCGGTGCCCATACCCGCTCGTGCCTTGCCTTCGTCGCTATAGGCAACTCCAGCGGCGAAGCCGGTCTCGGTAAAGGTCCCATTTCGATTGTTGTGGTAAAGCTTGTTGGGCTGCGTGTCGTTGGTGATAAAGAGGTCGAGCCAACCGTCGTTGTCGTAATCGACGAGGGCAATGCCGAGGGCCTTGTCCGCGGGATCGTAAAGACCCGCGGCTTTGGTTACATCTTTGAATCGCCCGTGGCCCAGGTTGCGGTAGAGAGTGATGCTCTCGCCTTTGTACAGTTCAGGAGTGCAATAGGATTTGTGGACTTCATCGAGCGAGCAGAATTTGTCCGTTGCCGGAGACCAATCGACATAGTGATCGACAACGAGGTCGAGCTTTCCGTCATTGTCGTAATCGAACCAGGCCGCGCCAGTCGAGAACCCAGACGAACCCAGTCCGGCTTGTGCGGTCACGTCCTTGAATTTGCCGTTGCCTAAGTTGCGAAACAGATAGTTGTGGTCGAGGGCAGTGATGTAGAGATCGTCGTTGCCGTCGTTGTCGTAGTCGCCGACAGCGCAGCCCATTCCGTACATTTCAACGTCGAGGCCGGCCTCTTTCGTGACGTCGGTAAATGTTCCGTCGTGGTTGTTGCGATAAAGTGCCGGGTAGGACTTGCGCTTCGTGTGGCCGGGCCAATCCATCGAGTTGACAAAGAAGATATCTTGCCAGCCATCGTTGTTGTAGTCGATGAAGCAGACGCCGCTACCCATCGTTTCTGGAAGATATTTTTTGCCGAAAGCGCCGCTGTTGCGTGCGAAATGGATTCCTGCTTCCGCGGTGATGTCGGTGAATTGAATGGGGCCCGAGGGGCGAACTGAGACAGCCGGAGCGGATGCCGCAACGTGTGGCGTGGTTGATTGCCGCACAGCGGAAGATTTCTCCGCGACTGGGGGTTTCGACTTGCATGCGCTGATGAACGCCAAGACCGCGAACAGCAGGCAGTAACCAATGTTTTTAAATCGAAAAGTCAAGCACAGTCCTCTAGAGAAATGATTGGGGCGTATTTCCAGAAGCGGCTGCGACCGCAGGGGTTCCGGCCAGCGCACGCTTCGCATGGCGGGCATCGAGCCACATTTCGACGAGCATGGCGATCGGTCCGATCCAGAATAGGGCATACAACTCGGCATAGACGCTTTGATCGAGACGGAAAAACATTTCGAGAAGTGCAACGAGAAAAGCGACGATGCACTGGCCCATTTTGGATCGCACCGTGGTTTTAGGATCGGTGATCATGAAAAAGATGAAGAGCTGGTACTCGGGTCCGGTGATCGGAGAGACCTCCGAGAGCCATGGTTCGTGGATGATCCAGGACCGGATGACAGCCAGGACAAGAAACGAAATCACATAGGTGGCGCTGATGTTGAATCGCCGCGCACGCCAGATGATCACCGTGCCAAGCACCCAGATCACGGCCATCGACCCCATGTTGTTGCCCCATTGAATGCTGAGCATGGCGACGCTGGTGGGCAGCAGAAAGAGCAGGACGCTGATGCCGAAGTTGGAAGGGTTGCAAAGATGGCGGCCTCTGAAACGCAGCACATACTTTGAAGTGATCGCAAGCGCCGCCCCCACCGCATAAGGCCAGAAAGCGGGAGAGCGCAGAAGGATTCCAACGCTGATGCCGGTGATGTAGGCACTGGCCAGGTTCAGCCACTTGCCGAGGAAAATGCGTCCGAGAATCAACTCCATTGCAATGGATGTTGCGATGGCGAGCAGCGTCCTCTCGTAGCTTTCCAAAATTCCGTAGGATAGCTGCCCGGCAAGCAGGATCAGGGTGATGAAGGCGGGCGGAACGTAGCGGTTGTCGAGCGAGAGCCACCTCTTCCATTGCGGCCAGAGGCGGCTTGGCCAGCGGAGACGGCGATGGTAGGTTCGCTCATTGCGGCTCCTTGATTCGGTAGAGCTGATTGGGCGTGAGATGGTTCAGGGTCTGAATGGTTCCTGACGGCCAGTGGATCATTGCCTTCTCGATTCGCGGGTCCTTGCCCAGCCCGAAGTGTAACCGGAGATCATTTTGCGCGGCAAACCCTGAACCACCGGAAACCTCCTGGAGCTGCTTCTCTCCATTCCAGTAGAGAGTGACCTCTGCCCCGATGGCGTCGCGGTTGCTCTTTGTGCCTTCGAGATGGAACTCGATCCATTTCTCCGCCGGGTCAACGTGGTTTTTGTAAATGAGCAGCGGACCATTCTGATTTGCGACAACGGCATCGAGCGCTCCGTTGTTCCAGAGATCACCAACCGCGACAGCACGTCCGTCGTGCGTGTCGGTGACGCCGACAGCTCCGGCAACGTCTTCAAACTGCCCGGCTCCGTCGTTGAGCCAGACGCGTTTTTGCTGGTAGCCGGAGAGACTGCGGCCGTCGAAGGCCGGCCAGTTTTTGGCGTCTCCGATGATCGTGCTGTTGCCGGCGGCAACTTTGGCAAAGTCGTACCAGTAACTTCGATTGCGGTCGAGAGAGACGTAGCCGTTGGTCAGGAAGAGATCGAGGTTGCCGTCGTTATTCAGGTCTCCGAACTGCGCGCCAAAGCTCCACCCGCCCAGCTCTACGCCGAGCGCATTGGCCATGTTCGCGTACTGCAGCGAATTGCCGGAGTTCCATCTTTGGGCACCCAGAGATTGTTGCCCTGAATCAGGACTCCGTCTTCGGAGATGTTTGAGACGTAGATAGCGAACTTGCCCTGATTGAAGATGTCGCCGAAGGCAACATTCATTCCGCTCTTGGGCGAGATAGCCGACGCCGGCCTGTTTGCCCTCCTCGTGAAAATGCTTGCCGTCGTTGATGTATAGCTCGGAGACGCCGTAGTCGTTGGCGATGAAGAGATCCGGGTGGCCGCTCCTCGCTAGGTCGGCCGCTCCGCAAGCGAGCGCCCAGCGACGGCTTGTGATGCCGACCTTCGCACTGACTTCTTCAAACTTCCCGTCGCCCAGATTATGGAAGAGATATTTGCGGCCTCCATTCTTGGCGTACTCGAAGCTGTCGGGCATCATCCTCGTGTTTTCAGATGCCAAAGATCGATGTCTTCGGTGTAGTATCCGCCGACAAACAGATCGAGCTTGCCGTCGCCGTCGTAGTCGAACCACAGGGCGGTGTTGGCATTGATCCACTGGGGCAGTCCCGCTTGCTCGGAGACATCGGTGAAGCCGTGGCCCTGGTCGTTGTGGAAGAGCTCGGGCTTGCCCCACTTGATGAGGAACAGATCGTGGTAGCCGTCGTTGTCGTAGTCGCCCCACACTGCGCCCATTGAAACGCCGGTGCCCGGCTGGTTTACGTTGGCGATGCCCAGTTCGGGGGCAACGTCAGTGAATGTTCCGTCGTGATTGTTGCGATAGAGGGCGTTCATGCTGCCCTCGCGGCTGTTGGTGACGTAGATGTCGGGCCAGCCATCGCGGTTGTAGTCAACGATTGAAACGGACAGCGCCCATCGAGGCGACCTCAGGCATGATGGCGGCGAGCTTGGGGTCGAGTGCGGGGCCTGATGGATAAAATCGATCCCTGCTTGGTGCGAATCTTCCGTGAGAAAAAGCCGTAGCGTGCGAGCGCAGTCTGCGCGTCGGTTGTGTCGCAGCGGCCCGGCGCTGCGCTGAGCGTCCGGGTAAGGATGACGGGGACTGCAATCATCCGGCAAAGAACAGATGGAGAACGATTCGTGCGATAGGGATACGCTTCATCGGCGTTGCATCGAACCCCGCAGTGCATTCTCGAAGTCATCGGACGTCGACGTAGCGCGTCTGATACGTCTGCCAGTCCTCGGGATGGTGGCGATAGACCCATTCGTCTTCCAGCGGGCCGGGCGGCGTGTCGTAGTTCCGGCGGGCGTGGTAGGGCAGCGGGCGAACAGTCGCGGAGTCGACGGAGTTGTAGTCGCCGTCCTTGACCCATCCATCGCCGGCGATGACATAGTCGCGCACCCAGCCGAAGGCTGGCGGCGCAGCGCGGGGAAGCGCAGGGCCAGCTCGTCTCCGGCATTCATGATCACGTAACGGTCATCGATCTTATTCAGCAGCTGGCGGACATCGCCATAGCGCGTGTAGTAGCCCTGAGGTCGCGCCAGATCTGCGTGCGTCGCCACGAGGTGGTTGTAGTCGGGAATCTCCGGCGACGACACGTTGGCCTGATGAATGATCGAGTAGCCGCGATAATGCAGGTCGGCATACGACGGAGCGAGGTGCGTGATCTTCATCGGCGTGTCGGGCAGGCCCTGCGCCCACTGAATCTGGTCCCAGTAGATTTCGAGATTGGTGCGCAGGCGGATGCGTATGCGGCGCGCCGGGGTGAAAGACGCCGGTCAGGTCGATGAGGCATGTCTTGTTGCGGCCGGCGGGGAAGCCGAGGTTCGCTCTGACGACTTGCCAGCCGCCGTGGGCATCCGGAACGGAAAGGCTCAGCGGCTTCGGCGGCTCATGATGTCCTTGCCCGATGGCGACGTTGATCGATCGAGTCAGATGGATGCAGCCAGCCGTTGGCGATGAGATACAAGCGGGCCGGAGGTGGGGAGGCCGGGGCCGAGATCGATCTCGACGTAATGGTCGCGGGTGATGCCCTGATACTGGCCGAGACCGAAGTTGTCGAGATACTTTCCGTCGAGCAAGCGCAGCGTTTCTGTCACATCATTGCCCGTTGTCATCGATGGCGCGAGCGATCGGATGCGGCATGCCGGTCGCCGTGATCGGCCAGCTTGACGGGAGGAACGACAAAGCGCTCATCCGTGAAGACAGCAGTGCCCTGCGGGATGATCAACCACCATCAGCGAGAGGCAATCGTAGTAATAGGTCTCCCACAGCTCGCCGGTGATGCGCAGGTCATAGTAGCCGTTCGCGCGGGGCAGGTCGTCGCCGGGTATCTTGTACCACTCCGTCGTGGCGGCGATGGCGGCCGTACCGATGGCGTTGATGCGAAGGCCGATGGCCGAACCCCAGGGCACGGTGTCCATCACGAAGTTCATCTCTTTGCCGTTCCACGCAAAGAGGAAGGGGCAGGAACCTTTGAGCCGCTGCTCGGTGAGCACCTCCTGGTCGCCTTTGAGAGCGAATTCGGCGCTCACTGTTCCGTTGGGCCAGACGATGCGGGCAACATCGGCTTGCGAATAGGTGCCCAGACCGAAATGCAGTTGCGGGCCGGTGATGGGAACGCCTTTGCGTGAGCAGCGCCGACCGAATTTCCACTTCGCCGCCGATGCCGAAGGAATTGACGCGCTGATCGCCGGTCGCCTGTCGGGCGCGCGGACGGATGGTCTGCCAGTGGTAGTTCTTTGTGCCGTGGTTCAAGTCTTCCTTCGGCTGGCCGTCCGGCGTAATGCCCGAGCAGCGCGAGCCGGCCATCATCGCGGACGTCGGCGAGGTCGAAGACTTGGGATGGGCCGACGGGTTGGTTGAGGAGGTTGAACTTTCCTGATGGGTCGGCGAGCCAGATAAGAGCGCCTGCTGACCGGACCTCCGGAGGGCGAGACCTGCCCGAGCACGAGATCGATGGCGCCGTTGTTGTCGACATCGGCGGCATGGAGACGGACATCTCCGGCCAGATTCACCGAAGCGTTCGGAATCGCGACCAGAGGTGAAGAACTCCAGCCCTGCCCGCTGCCGGTGTAGGAAAGGCGCTCGATGACCCCGTCGGGCAGAACAACAATGAGGTCGATCATGCCGTCGCGATCCACATCTGCGGCGGTGATGGCTCTGGCCGACGTAAACTCGGCAGGCACATCCGTTTCAGTGAATTTCCCGGCGCGCTGATTGAAAAACACGTGCAGATGTCCTGCGTTGTCCAGAAGTGCGGCATCGGGGTTGCCGTCTCCGTTGAAGTCGGCCCAGACAAACTGGCGGATGCCCGCGAGTCTCCGCAAAGGGATGAATGGCGATGAACGTACCGTCCCCGTTATTGCGCAAAACGACAGGAAGACCTGAGGCCTGGCCGAGGACAATGTCGAGATCGCCGTCGGCTTCGATATCTACAGCCCATGCTCCGGTGTAGGCAGCATTGAGGACCGATTTGGGTAGCCCGGTCTTTGCGCTGACGTCGGTAAAGGCCGTAGGGCTGTCCTGGCGCATGAGGTGAACACCTCCCGCCCCAGCAAGCACGAGATCGGTCTTGAAGTCGTAGTTGAAGTCCATGGGCAGGACGCCTTCCGGCGTGGGCGCGACCGCCAGGCGCCCGCCCGGAAACGGCATGGTTGCCCCGCTCGAAAGCCGCACGCGATGCGCATTGGCTACCAGGACCGTGGGTGCGCCTTCTCCGTTTAGGGACATCGAACCAATCCAGTTCCAACGCTCGCTTCCCTTCTCGCTGTCGATCGCAGGAACGGGTTGCGGGTTAAAAGTGATAGCCGTATCTGCGGGCGCGGGCGTTGAGGGGGGCGAGGGCAGGCGCAGAAACCGCATGAACGGCTGCGCTTCATCGCCGGGTGAGAGCCTGATCTCAGACAAGCTGGCGCGAAAGGCAGGAACCTGCATAAGCACATTGCGCAGAAAGACACTGCGCAGCGCGGCCGTACTTGGATCGGCGCTCGACGACGCCGTCTCTAGCACCGTGAGTTCCTTCTTCACATCCGGTGGCCAGTCCGCACTTTGCGCGGCGATGCGCTGAACGGCGGAGCGGAGGGTTGCGGAGTCTCCGCGCTTGGCGGAGATCCGGCTTAGCTCAACGAGGGCCGCGAGGTTGTTGGGCCGCACGGCAAGTATCTGTTCTATAAGCTTCTGAAACTCGGCTTCGCTGCCGGCACCGCCCTGGCGTTCGACAGCAAGCGCAAGAGCATAGATGGCTCGAGGATCTTTGGAGTCGAGACTGACCGCCTTACGGTAGTTGTCGATAGCCGCTTGGGAGTCGCCGCGTGCGCTATTGAGTAGACCAACCAGGAAATACGATTCTGCTGTTCTGCGGGACCAGCTGCAAGGCACGGTTGAATCGCTCTGCCGCCGAATCGAAGTTGCGTTCGCGCAAAGCCAGGATTCCCCAGTCGGCCCATGCGGCAGGCTCCCCCGGTGCGATCTGCGTGGCTTGCTGCAGGCTGCTTTCCGCCAGGACGTCGTTGCCGACCTGGAGAGCGGACAGGCCAACATAGAAGGCTGAAACGAGTTGCTCGTAGGATTTCGAGGATGGGTCCGGGAGGCCACTGTGCGAATGGCATGAGGTGAGAAGCAGCCCCAGCACAGCGGCAAGACAAGTGGCCGCCGTTACTGCCGGATGCTTCGGACTGCGTGAACGATCCTTCATAACCGGCCGGCCCGTATGCTGAAATCGCGGAAACGTGAAGTGCCCCGGCGCCATCGGCCAGGCACGCTGGAAATGTGATCCGGCCGAAGTTCGAAGATGGCTGTCTTTGCCTTTGCTCACGCCCGGGGAAGAGGTCCTTAATTTCCGAGTACTGCGAAAGATTAGTTTAGCGCTATACCTGAGACTCTACGCAGCGGCACTAATTGTCGTCCTGCTCCTTAGGGTGGAGAAACAAGTCAACCTTTTAATCGACCCGGTGATCGGCGCCATCCCCTCCACTTGCGCAGAATCGTTCCTGACCCCATGATCCGTAAAGACCGCCCCTGAGAAATCGCCGGCACCTTTCAGAATCTCCCTCAAGGCGGTGTGGACGTTGAGGTCCGGTTGAGGAAGGCCAATGGTTAGGGCAGTACGCCGATCTGGAACTGATCGCTTCACGATCGGAAGCTCGGCCCCCGCTGAACATAATGAAGCAAGATGTCATTCGGGATTAGATCGTATCGATATGAATCTACGATGCCAAGCCTCCTGGTTGTGGTTCACTGAAGGAGCGTGACATAAAAAGCGTTGTTCCCCGTGCGAAGGTCTCTCCCCCACGAGAACGCGACGCCGCTCCCTAAGATGCGCAGCTTGGCTTGCGCTCCAGTATCCCAGAGCCACTGACCGGAACCTGGCATGGACGAAGGGTTGGATATTTTACCTATGTCGAGAAATGGTCCCACTTTAATTGTCATGATTCCAATTCCGTAGACATTCTTGTCAGTGTCCCATGAGGCAAGCAGATAGTTGCGCCCCAGCGGAGCGCTGCCCTTGCGCCCATCGCGATCGCCGATGTGGGCTCGCATCGGCAGATTGTTGTCTCGTTCGAGTCCCAGCATAGCGAGCTCATCGAAAGGCGCCTTTCCAAAGGTCCTGCCGGCGCGAACTTGTTGCCTTGATTCGAAATCATCCCCTGCCGCGCGAGGAAACCAGCGGCAATCCAACGAGCCCTCTACCTTCTCGAATGACTCTCCCGGACGCGACCACAGATGTGCAATCTGTTCCGAAGTCTCCGCGGCCACGGTCAACCGATGCTCCGGCAGACGCCATATCATTCCGCTCAGTTGCGCCTGCTGCTTGAGTTGGTAACCCTTGGCAAGCAGTTCAGGCGTCAAGATCGTTCCCGGCACAACGTTGCGAAAGTCGCGATGAGAAAACTCGGCGCCGGCTGACCAGCGCATTCGCTCACTTGAGTAGGAGACAAGATCAAAAGCGATCAATTCATGACGGAGGTTCAAGCTCGCGAGCGTTGGAGCCGGACCGGTAAACGAATTTCTCAGTACCCAGTTTTCGTCGCGCAGATCTGTTGCCACCTGGTAGCGGTACTTGGCGCTGCTCTCGAAGGGACTGGATAACTGCGCGAAGACTCGTCTCTTTTGCGCGTCCCACCGATACATCGACCTGACATTGATCGCTTTGCGGCGCAGGTTGTAGAACTCCGTGTCAAGACTCTGGAACGGAAGGCCGCGCAAAAACATGACGAGCGCCTCTGCTTTAGTGTCCCCGAACCCGTTTCGCTCCTCGCCGCGGAAGACCACATCGAATCTTCCATCAGCACGCGCCACTAGATCGAAGCGATGTTGAGGAAAGATCCCCAAACCGCGAACGCGTTGCTCTGTATCGAGGAGCTCGGGCAGCAGTAGTGTCGCGGCAGGTGAAAAAGCAAATGCCCGGTCGAGCAGAGCGGGAGAAACGCGATAGGCGGAATCCTCGCGCACCTCGGCGATTTCGGGCTTTCCAGAGCGATTCCAATATTTCAGCGACGCTTCGAGATTCCCGTCGAGATAATAGACCGTTCCCAGAAAGTTATTTACATAAGGATCGTTTGGCGCCAGTTTGACTGCCTGCCTCAAGCGGAAAGCCGCCTGAGGATACTGCTTTTGATTGAAGGCGACGCCTGCAAGTTCGATTGGAAATCTAGGATCTGCCGGAGCAAGCCGCCACCCCGCCTTAAAGGCGCTTACGGCCTCAGGCCAGCGTTCAAGACGCGCCAGCGAGTTACCGTAATAGAAGTTCATGTCGGCCGTGCGCGAATGTACGGGCCCGAGCAGACGAACAATTTCATCCCAGTGTTGTCCTGCCGCAAGCTCTTTGATCTCTTGTACCGAAGGCGGTTCAATTGGAGCCGTCTGAGCCGGCAAACAAAGACAACTGCAAAGCAGAACAACTGCTAACATTCCGCTGAGGTATTTTCGGCGAAGCGACCATTCGAAGCCTTGGGAAGGAAGCATTCCAAATGGGACAGCGCAATTCTTCGGAATTAGACTGCGCCCTCAACGCGGTTGCGCATCCGGCACCGCCAGCAATGTCCAGTTTCCGGCGCCCTTCCATTCCCGCTCAAATCTGGATCTTTCTTCTTTGAGCAGTTTGCGCTGCGCGGGATCGTTCACCAGGACAAGCCGGCGATCGGTATCCACGCCGACCACAACCAGATAGTGCAATGATCCGCCTGGCCCTGCTTTCAGAGCCGCAATCAGCGGCCGGCCTTTCCCCAGTTGCTGTGCCAGATCCGCCCAGTCTCCTGTGTATTCGAAGGCGCGATACCCATTCTGCTGAAAGTAGCGCACCATGTCCGACGCGCGAATCCCATGAGCCGGCTTTGAATACAATGCGTGCAAAATGCTTGCGGATTCTGATTTGCTATTCTCGGGCCGGCCGAGTTGCCGCTGCCAATACTGCATGACCATAGCAATGCTGGCAGCTCCGCAACCATCTGTTTCCTGCTTCACAAACGGAACATCCAGCCATATCTCGCTGGCCTCGGCTGCAAACGCAACGATACGCAACAAGAGCAGCGGCACCACGGCTGCGAGGATGAATCGCGGCATCCGCAAAGCCATCAGTGCACGGCAACGATGATCAGGATGAGAGCTGCGATCGCGACAAGGATCAGCAATAAATCCCGGTTGCTGAGATTCCCGGCTGCAAAATCGTTCTGCGCGTTGGTCGCCCTGGAGGCCAGTTGAGCCACTTCGGCATCACTCAGAGTGGCGATTGAAGCCTCAACTTTCTGCGGGCTCATGTTTGCCGACTTCAATGCCTGTTGAGCTTTCTCAGAGGAAAAGAACCTCTGCAGTGTCTCCCGGTTTTCCAACCGTTTCTGCGAGGCTTCGACGGCGGCCTTTTGTAAGTCGGAGGGGCTTACTAAATACTCCGGCGATTGCGCGAAAAGATTCGGACACGCTGCAAAAACAGCGACAAGGGTGGTTGCAGTGAGAGACTGGACAGAACTCCTAAGGGAATAAATCATCTGTTAGCTCCAGGAAAAGAAGTTTGAGCAATTCAGTCGTATTATACTTTCGATTAGTCTTAACAACAAGACGCCAAAGCCGCCGGTTCTTCAGCCTCCATCTGACCAGTGCGCTCTTCTTCCGTAAGCGCTACGTGGACCGCAGCTACGAAGCTGGCCTGGCTGGGTTCTGCAGGCTGTGCTGGCTTGGTCGATCGGAAAGCTCCTGAAGCACGCGATTGCCAACGACCACCGCTGCGTCTTCCTCAAGCTCAACTGGGCACAAGATGCGCAGCTGCAGCGGAGGCGATAAATAGAACCACGAATGATGAATCCGCTGCTCCATGCTTGAGAGTATGCGTTGCTGGGCGGCTGCCCGGCTCGACGCTAACAATAATCCAACTTAGCCGGAGCATCGCAAGGTTAGACCGGTGTCAGCCATTCAACGAACTAGCAGGTCACAGCCACTCGCATTCTCTCTTGACACGCTTGCATGCGCGCCGCACAATGCACCCCAGAGGAAGGAGGTCTATCAGTATGAGCTTTTTCACTGCTCGGCGCGCCAAATGGAGCGACTTGCTCCTTATGCTTGGCTTGGGTGCTATCTTCCCCAGTCAATTCATTCCCTCACTCGCGTCAGCTCAGGGGTCGCCATTCGATTTCAACCCCTATAGCTTCAAGAATGTCGTTATCGGTGGTGGCGGGGGGTACATCCCTGGGATCATCTTCAGTTCAAAGGAACCCGGATTGGTGTATGCCCGCACGGATATCGGCGGCGCGTACAGGTTCGATTCGAACTCCGGCCGCTGGATTCCATTGCTCGACTGGATCGGCTATCCAAACTGGAACCTTAGCGGTGTCGAGAGCATTGCGGCCGACCCGGTAGACCCGCAACGCCTGTATCTCGCGGTGGGAACTTACACCAATGAGTACACGACTGAAAACGGCGCGATTCTCCGTTCCTTCGACCAGGGCCGCACATTCCGGAGATTTGACTTGCCATTCAAAGTCGGCAGCAACATGCCCGGACGCGGAATGGGCGAGAGGCTTGCCATCGACCCAAACAACAATCGCGTTCTTTATCTGGGAACCCGGAGCGGACACGGACTATGGCGAAGCAGGGATTCTGGCGAGACATGGTCGCAGGTCGCGAGCTTCCCCGATACGGGTCCCTACCACGAGCCATCCAGCGGCCCTTCCGACACTTACGACAACGACCCGATCGGCGTAGTCTGGGTAACCTTCGATCCGCGGACGACCGTCAACATCGGCGACAGGAAAGTCTCGAAGAATATCTACGTAGGCGTGGCCGACCCCGCCAGCAGCCTGTGGCACAGCAGCGATGGCGGACAAACGTGGTCGGCGGTTGCCGGGCAGCCTACCGGCGTGATGCCCCATCACGGCAAGCTTTCGTCCACGGGCATCCTATACCTGAGCTACAACAACAACGCCGGACCCTTTGACGGCTCCGCCGGCGATGTGTGGAAGTATGATACGGGCACGGCGGCCTGGATGCTGATCACGCCGCCATCGTCGCCCCTGAACGGAGGATACGGGTTTGGGGGATTGAGCCTGGACGCGGAGAACTCCAATACGATTGTCGTGGCCGCACTGAACCAATGGTGGCCAGACACTCAATTCTTCCGCAGCCAGGACGGCGGAAACTCCTGGAACCTGATCTGGAACGCAGACTTTGCTAACCCCTGGCCGAATATCGTGGTTCCGAATTACACAATCAGCTACGCGTCCGTCGCCCCCTGGCTCACCTTCGGCGCAACTCCGGCCACGTGCACGGCGACGGGAACCACCAATTCGCTATGTCCGCAGCCGACACCGAAGCTGGGCTGGATGGTCGAATCGTTGGAGATCGATCCCTTCAATTCCAACCATATGCTCTACGGCACGGGCGCAACCATGTACGGCACGGACAATCTCACGGCCTGGGACACCGGTGGCCAGGCAGACATCTCCGTAGCCGCTGTGGGGATCGAAGAGACCGCGGTGCAGGATCTTATCAGTCCTCCCGCCGGAACCGCGCATCTCATCAGCGCTGTCGGCGACAACGGCGGATACACGCACAATGACCTCACGGTGCCGAGCGTGATGGACGAGAATCCTGTATTCATCTCGGGCACCAGCCTCGATTACGCGGAACTGAACCCGAGCTTCATCGTTCGCGTGGGAACAGGCGGCACCAACGGGATGAACATCGGCTTCTCCGCTGACGGTGGGCAGACGTGGACTCCCGGAGCTACGCAACCTGCAGGCGCATCGGGTGGAACAGTGGCCGCTGCCGCCGATGGCAGCCGTGTTGTGTGGAGCTGCGGACCCGCCCTCTTCTTCTCCGCGGACAAGGGCACGACCTGGACGGCATCCACCGGAGCGCCGGCCGGCGCGAGCGTACGTTCCGATCGTGTGAATCCGCTGAAATTCTATGCATTCGCCAACGGCACGTTTTACATCAGTACCGACGGCGGCCAGACCTTCACGGCTACCGCCGCGAGCAACCTGCCGCCGGCAGGCACGTCTGCGCAGTTCAAGGCAACGCCCGGCCACGAGGGCGACATCTGGCTCGCGGGTGGAAGCACAACAACCGTGTACGGCATATGGCATTCGATTGACGGCGGCGCGACATTCTTCAAACTGTGGAACGTGAGAGCGGCAAGCACAATTGGGTTCGGCAAGCCCTCTCGTTTACACAAATACCCGGCGCTCTACAGCAGCGCGGAGGTGTTTGGCGTCTGGGGCATCTACCGTTCCGACGATGCGGGATTCACTTGGTTGCGCATCAACGACGACCGGCACCAATACGCACTCACCAACACCGCAATTACGGGTGATCCGCGCATCTACGGGCGCGTCTACTTCGGGACAAACGGCCGCGGAATCATCTATGGAGATCCGAAAGTCTTCACTCGCTGAGTCCCGCCAACCGATGGGCCTTCAGAAGAATCGAGGCCCATCGTTCGTTCTTCGCAACCCACGCTCGCTAATAGGTTTCCAAACACGGCGGTAGATTATTTGGCTCAGCCATCCGTTTAGTCCGCCTGTAAAACCGTCATGATCCAGGCGTTGGTGTAGGGCCTGTCGACAAGTGACTGCTCAACTTCCAGGTACCTCGCGACTTGTCCACCATTCATGGCGAGGACAGCGAACAACACCGGACGTATGATTTGCCCGAACTCTGCTTCAAGAAACCGATCAGGTCCCGGCGTTCCTGAGGGTTGGAGATCAGGAAATCCATTTCATTGCCCGAGATAAATGCATCAGGATCGGTGAGCCATTTTTCCAGCGACGTATCATCCCAGACGATTTTGGCCTTCTTCAGCGCCGCTGAATAGGCATACCCCTCAACCGAGCCGGAGGTGCGTCCATAGACCCCTTGGAGTCTTGGACCCTCGCGGTTCTGAGTCAGTGAGTGGCACCCTGTGCAGCGCTTCTCGAAAAGCGCCTTGCCGCGCTCGGGGTCGCCCTCAACGACAGACCCCTCGCCCCTTTGCAAAGCCTGCGGACCGCGCGCCCACTGTACGAACTCTTTCAAGTCGCTGTCCACGATCCGCGAATTCCAGTGAATCATTCGATACTGCACCGGCGGCATCTCACGCGATCTTGCCTGCTGCGCGATCTTTGCCGCGAAGGTCTGCTGCTGGGTAGGAGAATATGCCTCCCACTGAGAGAGATTCATCGCCTTCCGGGCTTCGACGATGTCGCGCTCCATCAGCCACGAACCGGCGCAAATCGGCCATAGATGGGCGACCGCGTTTGCATGGAGTGGCAGTCCGCACATTTGGCGATGAGGATCGTGCGCACCTCCGGCGGGACCTGAGAATGCTCCATGATCGGCATCTCCGCGCCCTCCGCTGCATAAAGGCCCGCATTGCCGAAGGGGTGAATGCGGGCCAATGCGAACGAAGCCACAAATGCAATTACGCCGCAAATCAATGCGGTTCTGACTCGATTCAAGACATTTCCTCCAGCGGTGAATCGACGATGGCCAGATGGCTGTGCCGTGCAATATAGCGCACATCGGCGATGCCTAGAACGCTCTTCAGCTTGCCGGCAGGGACGACCATCGGACCTGCGTGTGGCGCAGTGCCAGGAGCAGGTTGCGGAAATGCGGTTGACGCCGCGGTATGAAACGCAACGTTGCCCTCGACCTTCTGCACCACCTGGTGAATGTGCCCGTTGAGCACCGTGACTGAGCCGAAGCGTTTTAGATAGGTCAGCGCCTCCGCTGCGTCTGGAGTGCCCCAACCCCACTCCGGATACACCATCCACAACGGAATATGGGCAAAGATCACAATCGGCGTCGAAGCGGGAAGCGTCGCCAGGTCCGCCTTGAGCCAACGGAGTTGATCGGTGCCGAGCAGGCCCATTGCATCCACCTGCTGACAATTATTGAGCCCGATAAAGTGCACGCCTTTGTGGTTGAAGCTGTACCAGCCGCTGCCTTGCGTGTCCTTGCCAAAACGCTCGCGATACATTGCGCCGTCGTCAGTCGCGATATCGTGTTCGCCGGGAACATAGAAGGTCTCACCGGCTTTCACCTTCTTGATGAGCTGCTGCGCAGTGTCGAACTCCGCAGGCTTCGACGAGTGCGAAATATCGCCGGTGTGCAGCAGTAAGTCTGGCGTCTCAGGAAGCCGATTGATTTTGTCGAGCGCCAGTTGCAGCGTCCCGGTCACATCCTGGTTGGCGGCCTTGTTAAAACCGATATGGCTGTCGCTGATCTGAACGAAACTGAAGCCCGAGCTTCCATGGCTCGCCGCGCCGCCCGTCCCGCTGCCTGTGGCCGCAAACAGCTTTGATGCCGGTACGCCGCCGGCCATCGTCCACAGCAGGCCAGTTCCTGCCCAGGCCATGCAACTCAAGAAGTTTCGCCGGTCGATTCCATCGCTGGTTGTCGGGTTATCGAGGTTTGCGTTTACAGCCTCCGTCTCTTGAGCCTGTGGTTGCGTGGGGAGTGCGCGATTTACATCCTTCATGGGAAGACCTCCAAGAATGCAAACCAGCCTCCGCTCGATTTATTCCCGGGATTTGAGAATAATTTTGCCTGATTCCAGTTCTCATCTTTGGAGAGAAGATGAGATAGTACGATTGTGACGATGCGGTTGCCCTGGAAGAAATCAGCACGCGAAGCAGGCCCACAGACCTCGGCGTTTGAGTGCCTGGCATTGCCGCTGCTTCCTTCGCTTTATAACATCGCCTTTTGGCTATCCCGCAATGCTAGCCGATGCGGAGGATCTGGTGCAGGAGACTTTTTTGAAGGCGCTTCGCGGATTTGCATCCTTCGAGCCGGACAGCAACTTCAAGGCATGGATCTTCCGCATTCTCCGCAACACCTATCTCACCTCGCGCAGCGGGCTGGCGGCCAGACGCACGGTTGCACTGGAAGATGAGTTGAACGAGAGCGGGGAATCGCGGCCTGCGGCGGTTCCGGAGGCAGCGATCGACCGGCAGACTCCAGAGGTGAACCTGCTCCAACTGGCAGACCGCGCTGCGCTTCATGCCGCGATGGAGACGCTGACTCCGCCGTTGCTCGAAGTTATACTTCTCTGCGACGTGGAAGAGATGAAGTACCGGGAGATTGCCGCCACCCTCGATATACCCATCGGAACGGTGATGTCCCGCGTTGCAAGGGCGCGCGGAGCACTTCGCACGGCGCTTGCGGCTCAACTGAGTTCGTCCAGGGGGATCGCGCATGACTGATCATCTCTCTCACGCTATCTTGAATGCCCTTGCAGATGGTGAGCTCTCCGCGGATCAACTTGCCAACGCAAACAAGCATCTTGCCGAGTGCCCATCTTGCACGTCAAATGCTCTGCATCAGACCCTGCTCAAGTCCGCGACGGCGAAGGCAGGATTGCGGTACGCTCCGCCGCTCCAACTTCAGGAACGGCTGGTTCGTCTGGCATCCGAGGCAGATTCAGAGCCGCAGGCGCGTGGGTTCCGTGGCGCGCATCTCTCGTCATCCTGGTTTGGCTGGGGTTCGCTGGGCTGGGCTGCCGCGGCGTTGCTCCTGCTCTTCACTGTGAGCACGATCTTTGTGCAGCGCGTCGCTCAAAGGGCCGAGAGGGCCTCAGTCGAAGACGCTGCGCTGGTGACTGAGGTCTTCGACCAGCACGTTGCCACCCTTGCCAACAATATGCCCTTAGAGGTCGTCTCTACAGACCGCCATACAGTCAAGCCGTGGTTTCAGGGAAAGATCCCGTTCAGTTTTAATTTGCCGCAGGGCCTGCCGAGCGACACAACTCTCGATGGCGCTAACCTCAGTTACCTGCGTAATCAGCCCGTTGCCCAACTGCTCTACAGCATCGGCAAGCATCGCGTCTCCGTCTTTCTTCGCCAAAAATCCGGCGAGGCCGAGGTAAATGAATCGCTGGTAGAACGCTCAGGATTCCACGTAATGGCCTTTGGCGCGAACAATCTCGAAGCGATCGCAGTCAGCGACGTGGAACCCGCTCGCCTGGCCGAATTGGTCAGCGCGATGAAGCACGCCCAAACCGGAGATCAACAAGAATCTAAGTAACTTCAATCTCCGAGATAGTCATTCTTCTTTCCGGCTTGAACCTCATCTGGATGATTGCCGAGTTGAGAGCGGCATATGAATTGCGTGAAGCGAGTTTCTGTGAACATTGTTCACCAAACTGTAGGTTGACCGGCCTTGTCCACCTCCGTTGCCGCGAAATCTCTGAAGCATGTTTCCGGTGCTGCTGGGAGGCTGGTGAACAAAGGGAAGATCGATCCAAAGACCGTACAGGGCATGTTGAGGCACAGAGAGATCCGCACCACCGTGAACCTGTATACCCAAGACGACCAGGATGAAAAGCAGGCAGCGCAAGGCGCCTTTTTAGACACCGTAGGACTTGGAAGTCGCTTAGTACGGTGATTTGTGGATCGGATTGTGGATTGTCACTATTGTTGCCATTCTCTCCTAAGTCGTTTGGAATGAATGGTATGGACGAAGGGGCTCGAACCCGCGACCTCTGCCCTGTCGACCTCTGCCCATTTGTCCCCAGTGATTGGCTTGGGACACCCAACCAACTTGCCTGAGCCGTGACAAGTGAAGACTGCGCACTATAGGAGTCTTCATAGCTCATCTTCACCCCTTCACATGTGCGCTGATTTCAATCAGGCGCCTTGTGATTGGGCCGCGCAATCTTGTACATCTCCGCTGCGATTTTGTCGAAGAGCGCCCAGTGATCATCGCCATCCCAGTAAACGTTGAAGTGAGACCTGCCTGGCAAAAAAGTGAAATGAGGCTCGGCGTGAAGCTGGTTCAAAACTGACTGCAGGCTGTGTGCTGCTCCATCCAGATAGAATGTGTCGTCGGTGCCTACTACAAGGTGGATCTTCCCATGGAGATCGTGACCGAGCGTCTTCCAGTTGGTATCGAGATACTCGACAATGTCGTAGTGCCTACGCCAATAGGCGGCAACCTCCGGATCGATGTCTCCTGTAGCGCGGTTAAAGAGAGGTTCAGGCCTGCCATCCAGTCCGCGAGGTGAGAAGACCCACTCGAAGGAAGCGAGTTGGCCGCCGTAGTCTCCGAGTACCGCCTCAAGGCCAGCAAGCTGCTGCATTGTCGCGCGCGGCTGACCGTGGTCGCGGAGTATGGGATTCGGTGTGCCGTCAGGGCCTCGATAGAAGTTCGCGTGTGGCGCGTAGAGATCGATGGTGCTGAAGAAATGAAAATCGCTGGGGTCTGGTGAAGTTGACCAGGTGCCGCCAAAGATCTTCGGATAATGAGTTTGGAGCCACAATGTTGCCCAGCCTCCCGAGGAGTGTCCTTGCAGAAAGCGCCCGGAAGCGCGCGCGTCCATTCGGTACTGGGACTCAATCCTGGGAATGAATTCCTTGGTCAAGGCAGTGCCCCAGGGCCCGTTGTTCACCGAGTCAGCGAACTCGTGCGTTCCAGTCGGGCTGCTCTCATCGAGCAACACCCAGATCATCTCCGGCATCTTGCCTTGCTTCATGCGGTCATACAGGACCGGGGCAAAGCGAGCGCGAAGCCCCTGCAAACTCCCCCCGAAGCCATGTGTGAAATAGACGGTTGGATAATGATCTTTCGGATGACTCTCGTAGCCGGGTGGGAGCAACACCCAACCGCGCATGTGGATCTCGCGTCCCCAAAAAGCGGTGAGAACCGGGCTCACAAAGTCCAGGGGTCTCAGAGCCGAATTGATGTCCGGTCGCTGGGCGAGGGGATCCGCTGGCTCAGGCACAACTTGAGAAAGCGTCAAAGTGGGAGGGGTGGAGAATGGAAGATCGACTGAAGCCGGCGCGGAGAGCAAATCGCCGGGCGCTCGGCTGTTGTAGTTATAACTGTGATACAGATCGAGCACGGCTTGCATTCGGTAGTTACCAGCCTCGGCCTTTGATAATGGACCGGGAAAGACAATATCGTCCGCGTCGATATCGACCGACTCTCCCGGTGAGAGGTTTTGCACCTCCTTTGCCGCCACATAGACACTGCCGGGCGACATCATGTTGATGTCCACCTGCGATGCATCGCCGGTGGGTTTCGCCACAAAAAGCAGTAGGCGGCCGGAGACTGGTTTTGAAAAGGACCGGTCAAGGAGAACATGGAAAAACGTGTGTTGAACGGGAATGGCGAGCGACTGCGGTTGCGCCTCCGCTGAGCCGATGGGAGAGAGCAGAAGCGTTACCGCAATCGCCGCGCGGGCGACTCGCAAACGGGGATCGCGCAAGACGCGATTGGTAGCGCTCATTCGCGTATGTAACCTTTCTGGGCCATGCGTGAGGCCAATCGCCTGAAGGCCTCATCGGAGACAGGCTTGACCCCGTTGGCGGATATGAAACGATTGTAGAAGTTGAAGAGAGCGCACGCCGCGATCGCGTAGAAGATCGATGCGTCGTCCCATCCGGCTGCATGCAGCACGGCGATGTCATCTTCATTGACCGATCCAGAGTCAAGTGTGATATGGCGTACAAAGCGAAGGATAGCTTTGTCGCGCTCCGGCAAGGCTGCTCCCTCAAGGTCGCGAATCACACTCCACACAAGCGCTTCGTCGTTGTAGAGATCAGCAGCAACGGCGGCGTGAGCCTTCATGCAAAACTCGCATCGATTCAGCGACGATGTGTAGGCTGCGATCAATTCGCGCAATGCCACGCTGATGGGCGCGTCCTCGTGCATGATCTCATGAGAGAGCCGGGCCAGATAGTCGGCTGCCTTGGGTCGAAATGCCAGCAGATTCCATATCTGCCAGTACTCAGTACTTGAAGATTTGGCCGCTGCAATCAGGTCGAAGTAAGGGCTGGGCTGCGGGTTGTTTTCCACATCTTTGAGAAACAGGTGGGCCGGTGCCCGCATTGCGGCAACTGGCGTCGAAGCCAGTCCAACTGTATTCATTGGGTCGTCCTCTCCGAAGTCAGGTCGCCGCTTTGCTCGTCTCCAGCGTGTGCGTCATATCGAGAAAGCAATCCCTGTGACTTCAACCCGAATGCATTGGCCACGCGGTTGAAGGTCGAAAACAGAGCCGCTACATGCACCGCCTCAGCGACCTGCGGCTCGCTCCATCCATTCTGAATGAGCCAATCCACGTCTTTGCGGCTGATCTCATGAGAAGTTGCGTTGACCTTGCACGCGAAGCTCAGGAGCGCACGCTCACCCGCTGTGAAAGCACAAGAGCCAAGATCGCCTGTCAAAATGGAGTCAAGAACGGCGGACGATCCTCCGTGGACGCACAGGAAATAGGCGTGACTGTCGATGCAGTAGGGGCACGAGTTCTCCGCGGATACGAGCGTTGCGATCATCTCCTTGTGCTTTCGACTCAGATGCCCCTCTCGAAAGATCAGGCTTTCCGACAGTTCCATCATGTGACGCATCAGCGGCGGATGGGTCGCAAAGCATTTCAAGATTCCGGGAATGTCGGGTCGACCGAAGTGAGCGCGAAAGTAGTCGAAGAGCGATGCCACCTCGCCAGTTGCCGCACCCTCTTCGACAGCCGTAAGGTTTGCCGGTGCGAAGGATGCGGGATTCTCAGCGGATCGTGCGATTCTCTCGTACTCGGGAAGCGCCATCATGGATTCCCCCTCAAAACTCAATCCGCGCGGCAAACTGAAAAGCACGAGGGCCGCCAGAGCCGAAGAACCCACCAGCAGTGCTGACTGCAGAATAAAAGTTGGTCTGCACGGCTTGCGCGGGCACGGGAGGTGGACCAGTCTGCGCAGGCACATAAGGACTGATGGCTATATTTCTCCCTGCGAAGTTCGCGGCGCTCGAACCACGAATATTGGTCTGGTTGAAGATGTTAAAGCTTTCACCGATGAGGCTAAGCTTTGCATGTTCGCGCAGGTTGATCTCCTTTTTCAGGCGTAGATCCAGAGAACTAAAGGGGCTGAAAAAGTTGATCCCGTTGGGCACATTTTGCAGTCTTCCGCCAGCCAGGCAAGGGAAGGAAGCAGGACAAGCGGGTAGTGCATTCCATTGATTGATCACCGCATTCAACTGATCGCTGTTCTTTATCTCGCGGCCTATGGCATTTCTAGGCAAAAGCGGCAGACGCGATCCACTGGCCCCCGCGTTGTTGGCGGTGCCGGGCAGGAACGTATCGGCTGGAACGCCTGAGCCAAATGTGTAGATTGGAGCGAGCGAGAATCTCCACGGCAACTGTGCTTCCCCATACAGTACGAGGCGATGCCGCTCGTCCGTGACGGCATAGCCCTTTTCGCCACGCAGATTGTTGATGCCCTCCACAAGATCCACTTGCTCATCCGCGGAGGTGGTGAGTTGATCGTCATCGGAATAATCAAACGTCTTCGACAGCGTATAGCTGATGTTGTACTGGTAACTCACGCGACCAATCTTAGACGGAAAGTGTTCGACGCTTGCGATCAATCCGTCGTACCACGACTTAGCCCGCGATTGCAGCAGTGTGACGTTATCCGAAATGCCGCTGAGCGGATCAGTAATCACGCAGGGCTGGTTGTTGCCTGGGCAGGCGATGTCTGGCGAACTGGAGGACGTGTCGCGGAGCAGATGGCCGATGATCTGACGCGACGCAAATACGTGTAAGCCGTCTGCGGTGAAGAGCCATTTGCCGCCAACCTCTTGTTGCAGGCCCAGTGAGAACTGCTGGAAGAGCGGGTGATGCGCATCGGGACCCATGGCGAGAATTCCAATGCCGCCGGTCTGATGTTGCCCACTGAAGGGAGCTGCCAGCGTCGGTGATCCTGGCAAGAAGCTTGCATCTGGAAAAAAGCATTGACCCAGGGATGGGATGTAGGGTGGAGCATCTGGCGAGATGCAACCGGAGCCCGCGTACTGGGTTACGGTTAGGGCACGATCGTTCTGCACCAATTCCTCTGCGCCCGCCTCGAGAATGATCCGGTCGTAGTAGATGCCATATCCACCGCGGAGCACCGTTTGGCCCTTACCCAACAGGTTATAAGCGAATCCTACGCGGGGTGCAAAGTCTTTTTTGTCTGGAGTCTTCTTGAGGTCGATAATGTTTGCCATCCATGTGCAAGGCGTGGAGGGCATCACATCGAGGCTTGGGCAAGGATCGTGCTCGCTGGAGTTTCCCGTAAGATTGGAGTCGTATTCCCAGCGTAGTCCAAGGTTCAATGTAAGCCTGGGAGTTATACGCCAATCATCCTGCACGTATCCGGCAATGTAACTGTCAAAGACCTTTGGAATGGGCACCGGAACTACTGGAGCAGAGCTGTGGAGCGCAACTGCGAGCGGGATGTCGAGGTCGTTGATGACCCCATCGCCATTCAGATCGGCAAATCCAAAGTCGGAGGTGAGAATAACAGTGCCGGTTCCGAACACATTAATTTCCCCATTGGCCGTATAGTGTTGAAACTCACCGCCGACACGCAGCGCGTGTTTGCCCAATGACCACGAGAGAGCATCTCGCGCCTGGTAACGATTCAAGTGCGTGGCCTGGGGAAGATTGAAGTTCTCGCCGTCGGCAAGGTCGGGGAAGATTAGTTCATTAGTCAGTCCCAGCGAAGGCGGATTTGTAGTGGGCTTGTCATTGGGATACGGCGGGAATGTCGTTATAGAAGTTGTCAAAATGAAACGAAAGATCGTTCACCTTCGTTGGAGACAGAGCTGAGTTAACGTTTGCTACGACTGAATTGAACCGGTTAAGGGAGTTCTGCCGCTCGGCGGAAGTGAAAGAAGGTGCGCTCGAACCCGGCGAAGCCGCGGCTGTATCTGTCGAGCGATTAAACGAGTACCGAACCATCATGCTATTGTGCTCACTCAGTTGATCGTCAAAACGCCCGGACAAGAGCGCGTCCCGCAAGGGCGCGGGAGCGGCGCTATGAACTACCTGCTGAGACGCGAAATCGCGGGTGCCCGTTTGCAAAGATGCGTTCTGGTCGCGAAACTCAAAGGACGCAAACATCCACGCACGATCTCGCTTGATTGGACCGCCAATCGATCCGCCGGTTTGTTCGCGATCAAAAGGCGGCGTCGGCAGGCTGCGATTAAAGGTAGCCGGCAGCGCCTGTAGATTGCGATTACGTTCGAAGATAAAAGCTGAACCATGATAGCTATTGGTGCCGGACTTTGTGACGATGTTGACTATGCTGTTGCCGGAACGCCCCACCTCGGCTGTGAAGCGGCCGGTTGCGATCTGGAACTCCTTCACTGAATCTTCAGGGAAGTTCGCGAGAGTTCCGCCCACGACTTCGTCGTTGTTGTCGCCGCCGTCGACCGTAATGTTTCCGCCGCGGCCAAAGCCGCCTGCGGAACTGATTTCAAGGGTATTGGTCTTGGTTGGATCGAAGGTCGGTGCGGGGCGATTTCCGGGAATGAGATAAGCGAGTTCCAGAAAGTTGCGGCCGTTGAGCGGAATGTTCTCGATTGTGTTCTCTGTGACCTGACCTTGCAGCATGGACTGCGCGACATCTACCGTTTGATTCTCCGCGGTCACCTTTACCGTCGTCACCTGGTCTGCGGGAGTTAGGGTCGCATCGAGCGTGAAGATGTGCCCGGCCTCGAGCGCGATGCGCGCGTACTGCGCGGTTGCGAACCCCTTTGAGCTAACCTCTGCTAGATACTTTCCTGGCGCTAAATCTGGAATCGAATAGGAGCCGTCTGAATTTGTCTCGCCTTTGCGTGTTGTTCCCTGCGCTTCGCTTGTAACCTCTACCGTTGCCCCCTCTATCAGGGCGCCCTCGGAGTCCTTCACGATTCCCGATATTGTTGAACTTGGAATCTGCGCCTTCATTTCGGCGGCAAAGCACAGAATGAGTAGGCAGGTTACAGGTGCGAGCTTGCGCATTGAAAAAGCCTCCGGGAAAGACCGGCGTAAGCGGTCCAAGTTGAAAGGTCGAGTTGGTTCTATGGTCTTGGGCGGGCAAGGGGAAGCTTGACCGAGTCGAATCCTACAGGCGCAATCAAACATGCGTCATCCATCGTTCGGTGGAGAGTTTCCTCCTCCAATATGCGGCTGCGATTTTGCTACCGGTCGTGTTCTGCTGATCGCAGAGTGTCCGTCATGACTTCCCCTGGATCGCTCGAACGCCGACAGTTTGGCCTCCCCGCTGCGATCGCAATCGTCGTCGGGGAGTCGATCGCGCTTGGAATCTTTCTCACTCCTGCCTCGATGGCCAAGTCGCTCGGCTCTCCGCTGCTGCTGGCGCTGGTTTGGATCGGGATGGCATTTATGGCCATGTGCGGGGCGCTTTGTTACGCCGAGCTAGCGATTCGCATGCCGGAATCTGGCGGCGACTTTGTCTATCTGCGCGCCGGATACGGAGACCGCATCGCATTTCTCTATGGGTGGATGAGCTCCATCGTGATGTATCCCGGCGTGGCAGCCGCGCTCGCAGTTGGTGCCACCGCTTATGTCGCGCAAGTGCTATCGCTTGACTCGAAAGAGACTGCACTTACCCCGGCAGTCATTCTCTGCGTCTTCGGTGTTATCAACCTCGTGGGAACCAGACTGAGCGGTTCCCTTATGACACTTGTCAATATCTTCAAGCTCTTGATCCTGTTCGCGCTCGTAGGTTGGACCGTTCTTTCAGGACATGCACACATCGGCAACCTGTTGCCTTTTGCAGAGCGGCGCTCGGGATCTGAGCCCTTGATTCCGGCCATCGCCGGAGCCATTGTCGCAGCTTTCTTCAGCTTGGGCGGATGGTGGGAGGCGAGCAAGATCGCAGGCGAGTTGCGCAATCCAAGGCGCACGTTGCCAATCGCTTTCCTCGGTGGCGTTGCGCTGGTCACGCTTATCTATCTGCTCATCAGCGCATCTTTCCTTGCTGTTTTGCCAATCGACCGGATCTCCTCAAATACAGCATTTGTGGCGCAGTTTGGCGAGGTCTTGTTTGGTTCGGCAGGCGCGAAAGTGCTTTCGCTTTGCGTGCTCATGTGCGTCTTGGGCGGAATCGCCGCATTGACGATGGCTTCACCGCGCGTGACATATGCCATGGCGCGGACAGGCGCGTTCTTTCCCAGCTTCGGAAGACTGCATCCTCGCCTGGGCACGCCGGTCAATGCAATCCTTCTGCAGACAGGCCTTTCGCTTGCCGTGCTGCTTTTGGGTGCGTTCGACCGCATCCTGGCTTACATCATCTTTTCGGCGGTGTGTTTTCTTGCTCTTACAGCATCTACTCTGTTTCGTATGCGAGATCCGGTTCGCGGCTGGTGGTTTCCTGCTGCGCCGGTCATCTTCATCGCCTTTTGCATCCTAGTAGGCTTGCTGATCCTGCTGCACGATCCCTTGCCGGCTCTGATCGGGGTGGTGACCGTTCTTTGCGGGTTGCCTCTCTATCAATTCCTTACCGCGCGCCAGATCCAAACGCCGCTCAACAATGAAGGGGACTGATTCAACATATGCCACATATAAATCTTCCCGAAGGCTTGCAAGGAATTCGTGCGGCCATGGCTTTCCGTCCAGAGACTGCCAAGCCTCTCAATGAGCTTGTAGAGGTTCTTCTTCATGCCCCAAACTCACTTACTCCCGGGGAACGAGAGTTGATTGCGACGTATGTCTCCTCGCTAAATGACTGCTATTTCTGCCAGACCGTTCACGGCGCGATTGCCACGGCGCACCTTGGCGGGGATGAAGAACTGGTGCAGCGCGTGAAAGCCGACTTCGCTCATGCCGCCATTTCAGAAAAGTTGAAGGCGCTGCTGGTGATTGCGGGCAAGGTGCAAAAAGGCGGGAAGCATGTCGCGGCGGCAGACGTTGAAACAGCAAGAAAGGCTGGAGCCACCGACATTGAGATCCACGACACCGTGCTGATCGCCGCAGCCTTCTGCATGTACAACCGCTACGTCGACGGGCTCGACACGTGGCAACCCCACGATGAGGAACTCTACCGGCAGCGCGGCCGCAAGACCGCGAAAGAAGGGTACGTAACGATGAGCCGTGAGTACCTGCCGCAGTAAAACGAACCGCTACAAGGAGCATGAAGATGCCGCACATTGAATTGCCGGATCAACTGCCTGGAATCAGCTCCGCTCTTGCCTTTCGACCGGAAACAGCCAAGCCTCTGCGAGAGTTGGCGCACATTCTCTTGCACGAGCCCAACAGCCTTTCGCCCGGAGAGCGTGAACTGATTGCGACTTATGTCTCTTCGCTCAACGACTGCTACTTTTGCCAGACCAGCCACGGCGCGGCAGCGGCCTGTCATCTGGGCGACAGCGAGATCGTGAAGCAGATCCGCGCAGATTTTGAGCGGGCGCCCATTTCTGAAAAGTTGAAGCGGCTCCTTGTGATCGCAGGGCAGGTCCAGCGCGGGGGAAAGCAAGTAACCCGCGCTGCCGTCGAATCTGCTCGCGAGCAGGGAGCGACAGACACTGAGATTCACGACACTGTGCTGATTGCCGCCGCATTCTGCATGTACAACCGATACGTCGACGGACTGGCCACCTGGCAGCCGCGCGATGAGTCGATGTACGCAGAGATGGGAGCCCATCTGGCCCGCGAAGGATATAAGACTCCCTCAATCCGCCCATAGTCCTGAGGTGCGCCGAATCGGAGACGGGTTACTGCCGTCGCAAAGCAATTCACTTGGAGGTCTGAGTCAGGCATCTCGGTCCAATTCAAGTCTTCTCCACCGCCAAGATGGCGATTCTCGGCCTAATCAGAGAACATCGTCCAATCCCGCCGGCGCGGGTAAGGAGGATGCGTTTGCAACAAGGAAGTCTCAAAAAGAAGAGTCGGCAAGTTGGATCTGGCGTTTGGCAGTTCCGTTGGTCGGAGAAAGGCCCTCATGGCCGCCGCATATATCGCAAAAAGGTGATTGGAACAACCGAGGAGTATCCCGACGCTGAGTCTGCTCGCAATGCCGTATCTGGCCTGATAACCGAAGTCAACTGGGCCAATCTGCGAACGAATTCGATCCCGCTGACAATTACCCAGCTTTGCAGTCACTTCGAACAACGGGAACTGGCCCGGAGCAATACTTGGCGCAGCTATTCCACGAAAAAGTGCTACGCCGTTTATCTTCGCCGATGGATTGTTCCGCAATGGGGAAGATATGAACTTCGTAATGTCAGAACCATCGAAGTTGAGTCTTGGCTGCGACGATTGCCACTGGCGAGGAGTAGCTGCGCGAAGATCCGAAATGTGATGTCTGTTCTCTTCAACCACGCGTGCCGATACGAGTTCTTCGACCGCAATCCGATTCATCTGGTACGCCAGAGTGCAAAGCGCAAGACCGCGCCAAATGTGCTCACACCCCATGAAATCAAGACGCTGGCGGATGGCCTGGCGATTCGGGAAAGGACGTTGGTACTCCTTGCTGCATCGACCGGACTGCGACAGAGCGAATTGTTTGGCCTGAAGTGGTGCGACATCAATTTGGACGACAAGACGATTTTCGTAACGCGGTCGATTGTCTGCGGAGTTGTTGGTTCGTGCAAGACGGAATCTTCGCAGAAGCCGGTGCCAGTTCACCCGCTCATTATCGAGACTCTCTTGAAATGGAGAGAACAGCAGCCCTACCGCAAATCTGAGGATTGGGTGTTCGCGAGCAAGCGCAATCGCGGTCGAAGGCCTTCTTGGGGGCAGGCGATTTTACGGAAGTTTATTTTGCCAAAGGCGCACGAGTTAGGTATTCAAAAGCACTTCGGGTGGCACACCTTCCGACACACGTACTCGACTCTCTTGAGAAGTGTCGGCACGGAGTTCAAAGTGATGCAAGAGTTGCTGAGGCATTCCTCACTGAGGTCGACCCTTGATGTCTACACCCAGGCCATTACGCCAGCAAAGCAAGCCGCTCAAGACGCTGTCATGTAGCTCGTCTTGTCCGCAAGTGGAGGCTCGCTTCCCTCGGTCGATGGCACCGAACAGGGCAATTAGTTTGGGTTGATTCTTGGGCCGGGCACTACTCGGGAAATAGGACACAAAAGGGACCCAAATCTGTGTCCTTTTGCACCCTCCTTGGTTTCCGCCATTCGCTCCTAAGTCATTTGGAATGAATGGCGGGGACGACGGGGCTCGAACCCGCGACCTCTGCCGTGACAGGGCAGCGCTCTAACCAACTGAGCTACGTCCCCAAGAGTGAAGCTCGCAAGCCACCAGCAAGCGTCGCCGAACGGACCATGGCCTTCTTGATGAAGGCTTGTCTTTCCGGCCTGCTTGCCGCTCACAACCGCGTCTCTGCCCTGGCGGACAGAAGGCGGCTCTTGCTGCAGCATCATGATTGAGTGTATCAGAAGGAACGGACACAGGGGCGGTCTTTTCCCCAGGAAGATATGCCCGCGCGATTGGAGAAAGGTAAGCCCCTTTCCCCTGCGGACTGCAACCCTTTCCGCTACGTCTTGACTCTAGGCCGACCAGACCGCACGATTGCCGCGGCCGCTGGAAACAAAGCCCATATCCACTGAGATCCCCCGCACACACTTCAACAGGTGGTTGGCGATCGAGGGCAGTTTCTGCGCCGTTACGCGGAACGACGGCCCGGAGACGCTCACCGCCGCTACCGGAAGCCGCTGCGCATCGAGCACCGGCACGGCGATGCAGCGCAGGCCCTCTTCGAGTTCCTCGTCGTCTACTGCGTAGCCGCGCCGGCGCGTCTTCTCGATCTCCACGCGCAGGGCCTCGGCCGTGGAGATGGTGCGGTGCGTAAACCGCTCGAAGCGAATTCGGCGCAGAATGTCGGCGATCCGATCCTCAGGCAGGAACGCCAGAATGGCCTTGCCCACCGAGGTGCAATGCACTGGATTGCTGGCGCCGATGCGAGTAATCATGCGCACCGAGCGGGCCGGCTCGATCTTGTCGATATAGATCACATGCGCGCCTTCGAGGATGCAAAGGTGCGCCGTCTCCTCGGTCTCCGCAACCAGGCGGCGCAGGTGCGGCTGCGCGCGGTCGCGCAGATCATATTGCTCGATGGACCGGTTGCCTAAATCAAAAAGCTTCAACCCCAGGCGGAACTTTCCGCTGGCGGTGCGCTCCACCATGCGGTGCCTCTCCAGAACCATCAGAAAGCGGTGAGCTGTGCTCTTGTGCAACTGGAGCGACGCGGCAACCTGCGCCAGGCCGAGCGGAGTGTCGCTCTCGCCCAGCAGATCCAGAACGGCAAATGCCCGGTCCAGAGCCTGGACTTTGTAGGTGCCTTGCGGAGCCGTGTCTCGCATTGTGAATCTCCATTCCGCAAAATGATTTCAATACCAGTCTCTTTATTTTGGGACGCCATGTCAAGGTCTGGCACATGATTTCTTTTTGTGAGATATATGAACCCGGATACGTGCAGAAGATGATGATTTTTGAACTCTCCATCTGCGGAGTCTTCCCACCTCCCGCGAAGATATTCTTCGAGACGTAGATTCGATCATCGAACTGCCGATAAACTACATGAGCGGTTGGTCGAGCTTCCGAGGCCCTAAAGTGAACTTGCTCGCCTCGTGCATCAGCAGAGGCGCAAACGACGGCCATGGAGCAACTGACCCTGCGGAAGCAAACCACGAAACTGGGAGCATAGACTCATCGATGGCAGGATTTACCCAAACGACCGATATCTTGAGCGCAAGCGTATTGTCCGTCGCGGTTATCAGCCCAGACGAGCACCGCCGCAATGCCGCGGTCAGAGCCGTGGGCGAATGTCAGAACGGCCAGGTTCGGGAGTTCGCCTCCTACGCTCCCGACCGCAACGATGTGACGGCAATGCTGGGCCACGACTTCGACGTCGCGATCGTCGATCTGGACAGCGATCCGGAATCCGCTTTGGATCTGGTGGAAAGCATCTGCGCCAATGGCCTGGCCACCGCCATGGTCTTTTCGGAAGTGGACGATCCGAACCTGATGCTCAGATCCATGCATTCGGGTGCTCGCGAGTTTTTCAGGATGCCCTTCAGCCCCGAAACGATGGCCGAGGCTCTGGTCCGGGCTTCGTCCCTCCGTTCGGCGCCTCGCCCCCCAAAGAAAGTAGACGGCAGGCTCCTCGTATTTCTCAGCGCCAAAGGCGGTTCCGGAGTCACCACCCTGGCCTGCAATTATGCGGTCTCGCTGGCCCAGGAATCGGGACAGAAAACCCTCCTGATCGATCTCAATTTCCCGCTGGGCGACGCGGCCATCGACCTCGGAATCAAAGCTCAATACTCGACTGTAAACGCGCTTCAGAATGCCAGCCGGCTCGACTCAAGCTTTCTTGCAACGATGCTGGTAAAGCACGATTCCGGGTTGAGCGTACTCGCGGCGCCCACTGAATTGGCCACAACGCATTTCTCCGACGAGGCCATCGACAAGCTGCTGGAGGTCGCCCGCCAGGAGTTCGATTACGTGGTCATCGATGCCGGATCGAGACTCGAGCTGCAGCATACCCATCTCTTCGATAGGACAGCCACAATCTACCTGGTCACGCAGATCGGCATTCCTGAACTGCGCAACTCCAATCGCCTGATTACAAAGCTCTCCACTGCCGCCAGCCCCAAACTCGAAATCGTGATCAACCGGCACGATCCTCGTAACATGGGAATCTCCGACGAGAGCATCAACAAGGCTCTTACCAAGGCGGCCGAGTGGAAGATTCCCAACAACTATGCGGCGGTTCGGCGGATGCAGAACACCGCTACACCGCTCACCGAAGAGGACACCGAGATTGCCAGGGCGATCCGGCAGATGACCAGATCCATTACTGGCCAGCCCACAGTCCCTGAAAAAAAGAAGGGGTTCAGCCTGTTCCGGTAAGGCCGCGGAATTTTTAGCAGCCCCCAAAAGCAAGGCCATCGTCATGGATAAGGTCGATTCTTTAGTCTCCACCGCAGAGATACTATCCGTTGCGGTCATTAGCCCGGACATCGAACGCCGCAACAGTGTGACGGCTGCTTTGGCCCAGTGCCAGCGTGGCCCTCTGCGAGAGTTCACCTCCTATCCTCCTAACCTGGACAATGTCCCTCAGATGCTCACTCGGGACTTCGACGTGGTCATGGTCGATCTTGACAGCGATCCGGCGTACGCTCTCGATTTGGTAAAGAGCATTTCCCTCAACGGCTTGGCGACGGTGATCGTCTTTTCCGGGCAGAGCGATGCCGAGTTACTGCTTCGGTCCATGCGGGCGGGCGCACGCGAGTTTCTTACTTTACCCTTCGAGAGTGGCACATTGGCCGAAGCTCTCGGGCGGGCCGCAGCCCTCCGTTCCGCCATTCGCCCCACCAGAAGGGCAGACGGCAAGCTGCTCGTATTTCTCAGCGCCAAAGGCGGTTCCGGAGTCACGACCCTGGCCTGCAACTGCGCTGTTTCGCTGGCCGAGGACTCCGGACGAAAGACCCTTCTGATCGATCTCAATCTCCCGCTCGGAGACGCGGCGATCAACCTCGGAATCAAGGCCGAGCACTCGGTAGTAAGCGCTCTTGAGAACTTTAAGCGGCTCGACTCGAGTTTTCTCTTTAGCTTGCTGGATAAGCACAGTTCCGGACTGTCTGTACTTTCTGCGCCCAGTGAACTGGCTCCGACGCATGTCTCCGATGACGCCATCGACAGGCTGCTTGAGGTCGCTCGCCAGAACTTCGACTATGTGGTGGTCGATGCCGGATCGAGGCTCGATCTGCAGAGCACGCGCGTCTTCGACAGATCCGCGACCATCTTTCTGGTTTCACAGATCGGCGTCGCCGAACTGCGCAACTCCAATCGCCTGATTGCACGGCTCACTGCGGCCGTCGGCCCAAAACTCGAGGTCGTCCTCAACAGATACGATCCTCGCAACCTGGAGATCGCCGAAGAGCATATTGCGAAGGCTCTCACCAGGACGCCCGATTGGAAGATCCCCAACAACTATGCGGCCGTGCGGCGGATGCAGAACACGGCCGTCTCGCTGATGCAGGACGATTCGGAGATCTCGCAGGCGATCCGGGAGATGGTCCGATCCATCAGTGGCCAGCCAGCTGTCGAGGCAAAAAGGAAAGCCTTCAGTTTCTTCCGCTGACGGGAATGCCGGCCCCTGCCACGCACCCCTTGCGGTATCATTGCGTCTAAAGGATGAGCGGCCTGTTTCCCCTTAGGGCCGCTCCGGTGGTGTGTGTGTCTCGATTCTTTCAGCGATTTGTCTTTGTTGTTTCCTTGGCGGTCTTTGCCGCCCTCGGCCTGGGCTTTGTCCTGGGCGAGTTCGGGCTCTTTGGCGTCCATGCCGGCGGACAGCAGGATGGCGCTTACCGCCAGATGCGCGTCTACTCCGAGGTGCTCAAGCGGGTCCAGACCGACTACGTGACCGAGCCCAACATCGGCGACGTGACCACGGGCGCGCTGCACGGCCTGCTCGAGTCGCTCGACGCCGACTCCAGCTACCTTACGCCGGCTGAGTACAAGATCTACAAGGATCGTCCGGCGACGGGCGTCGCGCAGGTCGGCCTCACCGTCTCCAAGCGCTTCGGCTATGCCACCGTGGTCAGTGTGCTGCCCGGTTCGCCCGCCGACAAGGAGCATCTGGACGACGGCGACGTGATCGAGTCCATCGGCGACCAGTCCACGCGCGAGATGTCGCTGGCGGTCATCCGGCTGATGCTGGAGGGCAAGCCTGGGACCACGGTGACCCTTTCGGTGGTGCGGCCGCGCAAGGCCGACCCGGACAAGCTGACGCTGACCCGCTCCGTTGCCGACGTGCCCGCGCTCGGCGAGCAGCAGTATGAAAACGCGACCATTCTCTATCTGAAGCCCGGCGCATTGACCACAGCGCGCGTGGATGAGATCGCGGCTGCCCTCAAATCCAACAAGGGCCGCAAGGTCCTGCTGGACCTGCGCGACTCCTCCGGCGGCGACCCGCAGGAGGGTCTGCGGCTGGCCAACTTCTTCATCAAGCAAGGCACCCTGGCCACGCTTGAAGGCCAGAAGTTTCCCCGGCAGACCTTCACCGCCGACCCCGCGAAATTCCTCACAGACGCGCCGCTCGCCGTGCTGGTGAACCGCGGCACCTACGGCGCGGCCGAACTGGCCGCCGCCGCCATCGAAGACTTGAAGCGCGGCGACGTGGTGGGCGAACGCACCTTCGGCGAAGGCTCGGTGCAGAAGACCATCGACCTGCCCGACGGCGCGGCCCTGCTGCTGACCGTGGCCAAGTACGAGGCCCCCGACGGCAAGAAGATTCAGGACGAGGCCGTGACTCCCACGGTGCTCGTTGGCCAGGCCCCTGACGAAGAGGACGAGGATACTGCTCCATCCAAGGGCGACGAGCCGCTCGACAAGGCGCTCGAACTGCTGAAGGCCAAGAACGGCTAATCAGGAAAGGCCTGCTGGCCAGAATTCGCATCTCAATCTTTTGAAGGCACGGGCCCCGGTCCGTGCCTTCATTTGCTTTAGCGAATCAATTAAATAGAGGACGGGCAGACGGCTTTCCCGCTTTCCCGCTCTTGCATCCCGTGGTACGCGAGAGACACTCCGTGCGTACCTGGCAACCGCTCCCGTGCTAGCCTTAGGCTGAGGCATTTCTCCACCACACGCGAGTGAAGTGCCCGCGAGGCCTGAACCGTTTGGCTATCAACTCCATTCAGCCTCCCGACACCCGAGGCCTTGCCGCGTCCGCGCCGGATTCAGGCCGAAGCTGTGCCGGTGCATCAGCGGCGCAAACTCGCCGGCAAGTTCGCGCTCTGCTGCGCTGCTCGTTCTGGCTGTGATTACCGGCTCGCTGGCCGGACTCACGCTGGTCTACTCGGTCGATCTGCCGCAGATTCACGACCTCGAGCGCTACCGCCCCTCCACCACCACCGATCTCTACGACCAGAAGGGCCGCATCATCGGCTCCTTTGCGCTCGAGCGGCGCGAGGTGGTCGGCTACGACGACTTCGCGCCGGTGCTGCGCCAGGCCGTGATCTCCATTGAAGACAAGAGCTTCGAGTCGCACTGGGGCATCAATGTGCTGCGCATCGCCGGGGCGTTGTGGCACGACCTGCGCAGCCACGGCCGCGCCCAGGGCGCATCCACGCTCACCATGCAGTTGGCGCGCAACCTCTTTCTCTCCTCCGAGCGCACCGTCGGCCGCAAGGTGCAGGAGGCTTATCTCGCCATCCAGATCGAGCGCGCCTTCACCAAGGAACAGATCTTCACCCTCTACGGCAACCAGATCTATCTGGGCAGCGGAATGTACGGCTTCGAGGCCGCCTCGCAGTACTACTTCTCCAAGCACGCCAAGGATCTGACCCTGACTGAAGCGGCTCTGCTGGCCGGCCTGCCCAAGGGGCCGGCGGCCTATTCGCCGATCCTCAATCCCGAGAAGGCGCTGCGCCGGCGCAATCTGGTGCTCAGCGAGATGGAGTCTGACCATGCCATCTCGCACCGCGAAGCCGAGCAGGCGCGCAAGGCTCCGCTGGGGCTGCACATCGCGCAGCCGGAGATGTCGGTCGCCCCCTGGTTTCAGGAGAGCGTGCGGCAGGAGCTGGAGAAGCGCTTCGGCTCGGAAGAGGTGCATCGAGGCCGGCCTGCAAGTCGAAACCACGCTCGACCTTGACCTGCAGAAGACCGCCAATCGCGCGGTTCTTGACGGCCTGGCCGCCTACGAGCGGCGCCGCGGCTGGATTGGTCATAGCGCGCCGGGCAAACTGGAAAACGTGCTCGCCGGCGGCAGCACCATCGAGGATTACAAGCATCCCGACTGGGCAACGAAGACCGGACCCGGCGACTACGTGCATGCCGTCGTCACTCGCGTGCTGCCTCTGGAGATTCATGCCCGCGTGTGGGCTCAGGCGAGATCGTGCTCATGCCGGAGGACTGGAAGTGGACCGGGCAGCGCTTTGCCGACGCTCTCGTCAAGCCCGGCGACTTGATCTACGTGCATCTGGCCGACGCGATGGAGGGCAGCGCGCGCCGCGCCACGCTCGAGCAGGACTCCGGCGCGCAGGCCTCGCTGATGGCCATGGACAACACCACCGGCGACGTGCTGGCCATGGTGGGCGGACGCGACTACGCGCTCAGCCAGTTCAACCGGGCCACCCAAGCCGAGCGGCAGACCGGCTCCAGCTTCAAGCCCTACGTCTACACCGCGGCCATCGAAGATGGCGCCAAGCCCGACGACATCATCGTCGATGGGCCGGTCAGCTTTGGCGGCTACACGCCGCACAACTACGAGAACGACTACAAGGGCGCGATGACCCTGACCAACGCCTTTGCCGAGTCGCGCAATATCCCCGCGCTCAAGCTGGCGGCGCGCGTGGGCATCCACAAGGTCATCGACGTGGCCCACCGCTTCGGCGTCACCTCGAACATTCCCGCCTATCTGCCCATTGCGCTCGGCGCGGTCGAGATCACGCTCGAGGAGCAGGTGGCCAGCTACTCGGTCTTCCCCAACGACGGCCTTCGCGTGAAGCCGCGGCTCATTCGCAAGGTCGCGAATGCCGACGGCATCACGCTCTGGGAGGAGCCGCCCGCCGTCGACGAGGTGATCGGCCAGCAGACGGCGCGCACCATGATGACCCTGCTCGAGGCCGTCGTCCAACACGGCACCGGCCAGGCTGCGGCGCAGCTGAACCATCCGCTCGGCGGCAAGACCGGAACCACCAGCGACTACACCGACGCCTGGTTTCTGGGCTTCTCGCCTTCGGTCACCTGCGGAGTTTGGGTTGGCTTCGACAGCCGCGAGTCGCTGGGCGAAAAGGAGACCGGCGCCAAGGCCGCGCTGCCCATCTGGATGGCCGTCATGCGCCAGGCCATTGCCGGCAAAGACAACGAGCAGTTCCTCGGCGACTGAGACGGACGATACGACACTGAAGGTCTCAGCCCAGACGCCTGCGAAGCCCGGAACAGCCAGCACTCCGGCCGTGGCCGTGAAGACGAATCTGCCTGCCAAACCGCCGGCGCAGCCCGCCGCGAAGCCTTCCAGTCCAGCCAGCCGCTGGAACCAAGCCTCTGGTCAGGCCGGCACTGCCTTCGCAGCCTATTTCGGCCAAGCGCAGCAAGCCCCGTCAAATCCGCTCTGCAAAATGCGCTCGTTCCCGAAAAGCCGAAGAATCGCAGCGCTGAAGAACACTACCGCACTAGAGCGGAAATAGACGCCTGGCTGTTCGACAGCGAAATACGCTTGGCGACATCCTTGAAGATCTGCGCCTTGAGCGCCTCGGGCGAGGGCCACTCGATCTCGCCGCGCAGGCGGAGAAGAAACTCCAGCTGGATCGGCGTTTGCTCGTCGAGATCGATCGGCTCGAAGTTGAGGATGTGCGACTCGACGGCAAACGACGCTTCTCCAAAAGTGGGCCGGTTGCCGACGTTGGTCACTGCCTGGAAGCTGCGCCCGGCGACCGTGAGCCGCGTGACGTAGACGCCGAAGGCGGGCAGCAAGCCGTCGTAGGGCGCGAGATTCACGGTGGGAACGAGCAGGCGCGTGCCGATGCCGCGGCCGCGAGCCGGCGTGGAACGCACCTCGAAGGGCCGGCCGAGCATCCAGCGGGCGCGCGTCATGTCGCCGGCGGCGACGCGCTCGCGGATGGCGGAGCTGGAGACTTCGAGCCCGTGCACGCTGACCGGCGGGTGGATGTGGAGGCCAAAGCCGAACTCCGCGGCAAAGTCTTTCAGTTCCGCCACGCCGGCCTCGGCGTGGTGGCCGAAGCGGAAGTTGCCGCCCTCGTGCAGGCTGCGAACGTGTAGAGCCTCCGACCAGAATGCCGCGCACAAACTCGCGCGCAGGCAGGCGCGCCAGCGCCGCATCGAAGGGCAGCACCAGCACCGCATCGATGCCGGTGAGAGCCAGCAGGCGCAGGCGCTCGTCAAGCGGCGTGAGCAGCCGCGGCGCCTGCGCGGGGCGCAGAAACTGCTCCGGGTGCGGATCGAAGGTGATGGCGACGGCCTGCGCGTCCAACGCTCCGCGCCTCGGCGACGACCGCGGAGAGAATCTGCTGATGGCCCAGATGCACGCCGTCGAAGTTGCCGATGGCGGCGACGGTGGGGCCGAAGCCGGCGGGAATCTCCGCGACCGAGCGAAAGACGATGAGGTTGCGGTGAATGGGAGCCGCGCTGATGTCGGTCATTGCTGGACAAGCTCCAGATTCACGGGCAGGCTGAGGCCGTCGTAGGCCAGGCGCATATTCGTCAGGCAAGGCGCGGTTGGTCTCTTCGTGGCCCAGTTCGTGGGCGATGTGGGTGAGCCAGGTCTGGCGCGCGCCGATGCGCTTGGCCCAGGCGACCGCCTGCTCCACGGTGGCGTGGCTGGGATGCGGCTTGTGGCGCAGCGCCGAGAGCACCAGCAGGTCCAGGCCTTCAAGCAGCGCAAAGCTCGATTCGGGAATGGCGCTCACGTCGGTCAGATAAGCGGCGTGGCCAAAACGGAAGCCGGCAATCTCCATCTCGCCGTGCACCACCGGCACGCGGAGGAACTCGACGCCGTGGACGCGGTCCGCTCGGCGAGCGGCTCGAGTTGCACGCGGGCGCGCGTGGGGTAAGTCGAGCGCGGCGAAAAGGTGTAGTCGAAGATGCGCTCGAGCACCTTTGCCGTCTCCGCGCTGGCATAGAGCGGGATGGGGCCGCCCTCGCGAAAGACGGTGAAGCTGAGCGGGCGCAGATCGTCCATGCCCATGATGTGGTCGGCGTGGGAGTGGGTGTAAAAGACCGCGTCGACGCGGGTGAGGCCGTTGCGCAGAGCCTGTTCGCGGAAGTCCGGGCCGGTGTCGATGACGACCACGCGCTCGCGCGCCTGCACCCGGCTCGCGCCAGCGCAGCAGCACCGAAGGCCGCAGGCGCCGGTCGCGCGGGTCGGTCGAGGTGCAGACCGCGCAATCGCAGCCCAGCGTGGGAACCCCCATCGAGGTTCCCGTTCCGAGAAATGTGAGCAGACCGTCCATAACTCTCGCTGTAACCGATCTCTGACCCCTGACCCCTGATCTCTGCCGGGGTGACCTAGCGCTTGGCTTGCGGCGGCGGTGGCTGCGGCGGCTGCATGGCTTGCAGGCTGATCATGTTGGTCAGTTCGAGGAAGGCCATGCGCACCTCGAACAGCACCGTCTGCAGCGTGCGGTCTTCAGCCGTGGTCAGGTTGCCGCGTGTCTTCTCGGCCAGCACGCCGAGCAAGTCGATGGTGGTCCGCGCGCCCAGAATATCCACCCTCGGGCGCTGGCCCTCCTGTGCTCCCGCTCCCATCTGGATCATGGCGGAGACATAAAACTGCTGCACCAGATGCTCGAAGGTGATGGGCGGCTGCGCGCCCATCGCGGGATTCTGCGCCCGCACCAGGTCTTCAAGGCGCTGCGCGGAGGCATCGTAGGCCACCTTCTGCTCGTGGCTCTCCTCGGCCGTGGGCGCGGGAGGCAGGCTGTCTTCGGCTCCGGCAGCCGCGGGTGAAGCCGCCGGGGTTGCCGCAGGCTCGGTCTCGGCCTTGGATTCGTTGACGACCAGCCGCGGACCACCGCCGGATTCGACTGGCGATGACGAAGGCTCCGCTGTCTCCGCGGACTGCTGCTGGCTCTCGTGCTCTTCTTCCGCCTTGATCTTGCGGCGGTCAATCACTGCGAACTTCGGGGTATCGCTCATGTTTTAGTTTCCTATCTCTCCTGCTAAATGCCTGAATCGCTAACTTGCTTCCAATTGTGGCGGGGCGGCCAGGATTCGGGCGGTACCCGTAGCCTCTCCGGCGGTGTAGGTGAAAGGCTAGTTGCGAGGCTCCGCTTCGCCGCGAATCATGGCCAGGGCAAAGACGCGCCGGCCGCCTGCTAACTGCAGTTCGGCAGCGCTGGTGATCTGCCCGGCAATCGCGCCGCCGTCCAGGGTCAAGCTCAGCGCCGGCGGCGGGAACGGGACCGAAGAGTTCGAGTGGCCGCAGGTGCCGGTGAACGCTTCCGCGCGAGCGGATGCGCTCGACGATCTCCTGGCCCAGATAGCAGCCTTTGCTGAAGTGAAGCGCCCGCATCTGCGAGGTCTCCTGCGGCAGGTCGCGCTCGGCGATGTCGATGCCGTATGCGGGAATCCCTTCGGCGATGCGAAAAGCCTCAAGAGATGCCGCTCCTACCGGACTCGCGCCGGCCTCGATCAGAGCCTTCCACAGCGCGGGAATCTGCGCTGCCGGCACCCATAGCTCATAGTGCGGCGACGAGCACGCCGTAGCCCCGGACAACCCGGATCTCTGAGCCGTTCCATGACGGCGCGCGTGCTGGTCAGCGGCTCAGTCAGCGTCGGCAGACCCATCGAGCCAGCGTCTCGGCGGCCTGCGGGCCTGCGAGCCCGAGCGCGGTTTCGCCGGTCGACTTCCGCTTGCGTCCAGGCTCAGCGGGACCAGTTCCACATCGTCCATGATGATGAAGCGGTCGAAGGTGGCCAAGCAGGCGTCGTACTGATCGGCGGCAATCTCAAGTTCGAGTCAGTCGCCTTCGCGCCAGACATGCAGGTCGCCCTGGATGCGCCCCTGCGCATTGAGCACCAGATTCCATGCGCCGGTGTTCGCCGCCGAGATCGTTGACTGTGTTGGTGACCATGCCGCTGAGCCAGCGGAAGCGGTCTTCTCCGCGCACCGCGACGCGCCGCAGCCAGCCCAGATCGTGGACGGCAGCTCCCGAGACCAGCGCCGCTATTTCCCTCTCCGGCGCGTCCAACTTCTCAGGGGTCAGCGCGCCGCGATAGGCCGCCAGCTCAGGTCCCGCGGCAGTTTGAGCGCGCTGCAAGCGGAGTGGGCCGGAGAGTCAGGGTCTGCGCCTCGCCCGTTGTATGGGCGGCTGGTGTAGCTTGGAAGGTGGCTTTTTCCGTCATAGGGGATTTTTTCGCCGGTCCATGCACGGATTTCTAGTGGAAAATTCACGCCATGCCGCATCCTCATTATAGCCTTGGAAGAAGATAGGGAGCATTGATGAGCAAGCAGTGCAAGAGGCCGAGGCAGGGTTTGGAGCGGATGGATTGCGGCAGCGGCTTTGTGTCTTTGCGGCTGCGATGGCCGCTGGCTCAACAACCGCCCCGCCGCAACACGCACCCCAAACGAGCCGGCCTTCGGCGGCCAGCACCCAGATCACTCCCGAACAGGCGAACCAGCTCTTCGCCCTGGTCGATGAGCTGATCAAGTTCTCCTCCGAGGAGACCGGCCTGCCCATCAAGAGCAAGGTCAAGCGCAAAATCACCACCCGCGCCGCCGTCGAAAGCTACCTGAACGAGAAATTCAAGGAGGACGAGAGCGCCAAGCGCATGCAGCGCGACGAGATCGTGCTCAAGAAGTTCGGCCTGCTGGATCGCGACTTCGACCTCAAGCCCTTTCTGCTGGCGCTGCTCAAGGAGCAGATCGAGGCCTACTACGACTTCAAGACCAAGACCGTCTATCATGCTCGACTGGGTAGGCATCGAGGAGCAGAAACCGGTGCTGGCCCACGAGCTGACGCATGCCCTGCAGGACCAGCACTCCGACCTCGAAAAATGGAACGACCAGACCCCCGACGATGTCTCGCTCAACTATTCCGGCGACACCGACCACCTGGCCAAGGATGAGATGGACACGGCGCGCGAAGCGGTCGTCGAGGGCCAGGCCACGGCCGTCATGATGGATTACGTTCTCAAGCCGATGGGCAAGAGCCTGGTGAAAGATCCGGAGGTGATGGAGATAGTGAGGCAGAGGATGTCGGGCTCTGACAGCTCGCCTGTCCTGGCGCGCGCTCCGCTGCTGCTCTCCGAGTCCCTGCTCTTCCCTTATCGCGAAGGCCTGAGCTTCGAGCAGGACGTGTGGATGGATCAGGGCCAGGCCGCGGCCTTTACCGGAACTTTGGATCGGCCGCCTACCTCGAGCTGGGAGATCATCAACCCGCGCGAGTACGAGAAGAGGCAGGTACCCTCCGTGCCCCTGCTGCCCAATATTCACCCGCTCGTCGACAAGCTCTACAAACCCTACGACATCGGCCAGATCGGCCAGCTTGACGTGCACATTCTCGCCGAGATCTTCGGCGGCGACCGGTCTGCCGCCGACCTGACTCCGGCCTGGGATGGCGGCCTCTATTGGGCCGGCCAGCGACTTAGCGCGAAGACTCCGGCTGAACAGGCCAGCACGAACTCCATCGCCCTCTTCTATCTGTCGGTCTGGAAGAACGCAGCCTCCGCGCGGGCCTTTGCCCAGCTCTACGCCGATGAGTTGGGCCGCAAATACTCCGGCGTCAAGCTCGAATCGGACTCCGGCAGCGGCACACAGGCCACCCATTCGCAGGGATACTCCGTATTCCCGCCCCCTGCCCCGTCCTCCGGGGAATCCACGAATCCGGCGGCCACAGGTGCAGCCTCGCTGCCCGGCGAACAGGTCTACTCCACCAATGAAGGCCCGGTCGTCATCACCACGCGCGGCAAGCTTGTCTTCGTTGCCGAGAGCTTCCCGCTCGACCTGGCCCGCAAGCTCACTGCGCTGATCCTCGACGCGCAGGGAACCGGCGAGATACGCATGGCTCAAGCCGCGCAACCCGAGTCCCCGGTTCTACAGACCGGGACCATGCAGCCACTGACAGGCAGCCTGGTCCGTTTTCTTTCCAATTGCGGCGTGATGAAAGCGGCGGTCGACGGCGGCGATGCAGGCGGGACGGTAGAGCAAAGCCTGACTACAAGCTGGTTTGCGCCGCATCTTTGCGGACGAGATACTCGTCGACGAGCACGGCCACCAGCACAGCCGTGGGAACCGAAACCATGGCCCCAAGAACGCCTTCAAGCGCAGAGCCGACGATCAGGGCTACAAGGATGGCCAAACCCGGCAAGCCGACTCTGTTCTTCATGATGAGGGGCGTGAGGTAAGAGTTTTCAATCTGTATATAGATCACGTAGAAGACCGCGATTCCGATCACGCGGCCCCATGAGTCAATGGCGGCCACCAGCAGCGCCAACGCGATGCAGATGGCGGCGCCCAGCACAGGAACGATGTTGAGCAATCCCGTCAGCACGCCGAGCGCATACGCATAGCGAACGTGAAGAGCAACATAGACGATCGTGCTGACGACTCCCAGGATGAGCATCAGCGCTCCCTGGCCAAGCAGCCACTTGCCCATGCCAATCTCAGCGCGCTGGAGTGTCGCGTCGAGGCGTGTGCGCTGTTCGAGCGGGAAAAAGGAAAGAAACCAGCGATAGGCGTGGTCGCCTTCCAGAATGAAATAAATAGTGAGGATGAAACCCATGATGATGTCGAAGAGCTTGCCGGCCCAGTCGCTGATCGAGAACAAAAGATAAGTGGCCGCCTGGCTAACGAATCCCTCAAGCCGGGAGCTGAGATCCGCAGTATCCAGATGCTGCGCCAGTGGAACACTCTTGAGCTTCGCTAGAAGTCCTGGGAGCCGCGACGGCATCTCCTGTGTAAAGCCGCGCAGGTCGCTGATGACCGGGGGAAGAGCGAGGAAACAAAACGCTGTAGCGGCAGCGGCGACAACGAACAGGAGAACGAAGATGGCCGAGTTCTTGAAGGGCTGCCAGCGGCGAATGCGGATCTGCGAGGTAAATCGCACCATCGGGGTCAGCACAACGGCAAACAGTGCGCTGACATAGAGCATCACAAGCACATCGCGAATCAGCCAGGCCACGTAGCAGCCCAGGCCAAGTGCGAAGGCGAAGACAATGTCGCGACGAAGATTGCCGGGGCTGCCCAGAGACTCATTCATACGTGTAGAACTCCAGCAAACCGGAGATAAACTACCGGCCATGCACTTGCAGAATGTGCGATCGATACTGCTTCCCGCGAGGAAGGAGAATCGCAACTCACTCTGGTGTCATTTCCTGCCAACATCGATGACTGGAGAAGCTCCGCCGCCAATGAAGAACGTGCAAGTAGTTCCATGCGCGCAGACATCCCTCTGCATCTTGATTCTTTCCAGTTGCAGAAACTGATCCGGTGATAGTTGCATCGCCTGGCGATAGGCATTGTCTGCCGCTGCCCGGCTTTGTTCTGCCGCCTTGCGCTGGTCCTCGGCCAGCTTGGTTTGCTGCTCGGTAATCGCCCGCTGTTCTTGCGCGGCAGTTTCAATTCGCTGGTTCTTGATGGCATCTGGCGGGTTGACCCGGCCTACGTTGATTGCCGAGAAAAGGATAGGCACGCCAGTCTGCTGCACGATTTGAATGGCTGCGGTCGATACCTCTTTGCCCACATCGTCGGCGGCGGTCTGAGAGATTGCCATCTCCTGCATATCCCTCTTCTTCACTGAATCACGAACGGCGGTGCGCAAAGGCTGATCCACTGTCCGATTCCAAAATCCCCATCCGGACTTATCGTCGTAATCGGCGCCATACTTGCTGACCAGTTTGACTGGATCGGTAATCGTAAATGTTGCGACGACGTGGAAGGACACGGGGACCCCGCTCCGGGTCATCATGTCATCAAATTCCATATCGATTCGCTGCGGAAGCATGTTCACATCAACCGCCTGGCTGGTGAATGCTCCAAACTCCCGTCCCGGCATCACAGGATTCGGATCCACGCCTCCATGCCCGAAGATGAGCGGCTTTTCCACCCACACTGCCTCGTGGCCAGCGTCCGGCGACGCCACGGTGCACCCGGTCAATCCATAAGAAGCAATCGCAACGAGTATTGCAGCCGACAGGTCTTTCATGACTTTCATGTCTTTCCGGGGTGCAGCCCCTATCCTCCGCTGCCGGTTGTACGATTAACGACGGAATTCCCTTACTGATCCCCACTCAGAATAGACCCCACGATCCCGCCCAGCAGCGCGCCGCCAGCCGCCGCTCCCGGACCTGACCGGTTCTCGCTGCGCGGAAGATACTCGCTGATCTGGTGCGCCAGCCGCGAGATCGGCAGCGTCTGCAGCCAGACCCGGCCCGGCCCTTGCAGCATGGCCAGGAAGATGCCGTCCCCGCCGAAGATTGCATTCTTGATCCCAGGAACCGTGGTGATATTGAATCCCACCGAGGCCTGGAAGGCGCCCACATGGCCCGGATGCACGCGCAAAACTTCGCCGGGCGCAAGGTCCTTCACGATCAGCTCGCCGGAAAGCTCGATCCACGCCGTTCCCTGCCCGCCCATCTTTTGCAGCAGGAAACCGTCGCCGCCAAAGATGCCCGCTCCTAGCGACTGCTGAAAGCCCACGCCGATGGTCACCTGCGTAGTGGCGCAGAGAAAGCCATGCCGGTGAATCATGAACTCGTTGCCGGCCGCAACCTCAATGGGCACAATATGGCCCGGCACCTTGGTCGCAAACGAGACCACTCCCGCCGCCCCATAAGCGCGGTACTCGGTCATGAAGAGGCTTCCGCCGCCGGCCACCCGCTTGAGCACGCCGAAGATGCCGCCTCCCCCGCCCATCTGCGTATGCGTGGTCATCTGGATCGAAGCGGTCATCCACGAGAGCTCGCCGCTCTCTGAGAAGACGCTCTCGTTGGGTTCAAGCTGCACATCGAGCACAGGCATGGTCGTGCCCTGAATCTGAGTCCGCATAGGGAAAAGCCTCCTGTTCGCAAACAGTGTACCTGCCCAGAGGAAGATGCGTGCGTGAAAAGATCCCAGTAGTTCCGTTGTTCTCTGTTCTCTGGCGTCTGCAGGTAAGAAACTCGGGAGTGACGCAACTCCATCTCTCCGAGAGCACTTTTTAGAACTTTAGTAACTACGATTGATATCTTCTGCGAGAGTTGGGGTTTACAGAGCTGATAAGCAACCGCCGAAGAAAAACAAAGTAAATATTCACTTGACGTCCCGCTTTGAGTTGATTACTGTTCTCCAGAATCAAAACTTGGATAGATTTTCGTCATGAAAACCCATCCAAAGACATCCATCTAACCATTACCGCAGTATTGAAGGAGGCGTACTAATGATTACCAATCCCCCGATTTTTTGGAAACTTCCGTGCGTGATCGCTCTGATTGTGCTCGCGCTTGGTCTCAACGTAATACCCCTCTTTGCGCAGGGGTCATGTGCTTCGGCATATAGCAGCTGTAATGCGAGCGCAGTTAGTGACGAACAAGATTGCATAGCTGATGCAGCCGGTGCCGGGCAGCGGCACAACTGCGTTCTACAATACCAGCAAGCCAAAGCCGCCTGCACCGCTGCGTACAATGCTTGCTTGACACCGCCATTGCAGGGCTATATCAACCCCAAGTATGTTGTTGTCGGGGTCACCTACGCACCTCCGGGAGCCAGCAGCTTCGTTCAATATACGAACACAACCTCAGTTGGGAACACAACAGCAATTAATAACTCTTTCACGAATAACGTGGGATTCAGCGTCTCTGTATCAAAAGGATTTAACATTCCAGAAGTCGGGATCAAAGATGGAGGCGCGGGCGTTAAGTTAACAGCCACTTCATCGACAGATTATACAGAGGGCTCAAATAGCTCCTTAACGACCTCAATAAGCAAAGCGTCCACCGTGTCGTATATAACCCCTGGTACGCCTACATTTTCTCCTGTGAATAGCGATTATGATTTTATCTGGATTTGGCTAAATCCAGAGTTACTGTTTACGGTCACCCCCGCAAGTGGAAGTACCAAGGCAAGCATCCAATGGAACGGATACGGCTTTGATGGAAAAGACCCAGCGTCTGGGTTGCCCCCGGCAAGTGGCCCTTATTACGGTGGGCCAGATGTAATTGAAGTCCAGGTGGGCTGCTTGAATGGTCACTTTTCTTGCCCAAGCACATTAACTTGGTTGAGCGGCATTCAAGGCCCCGGCTCTTACGTAACGTCGGGGACCCTCGCTCGTAGTTGGGCCTCCGCTGCGAACAATTACCAATGGGCCTCTGGAGAAGTTCCGGGGTTCTCCTTCGAAGACGTCTGCCAAATACTTACCTTCGATCCTTTGGCATACACTCCCAGTCAATGCACCAAGCAAAACGACTATGCATTGCTCGATAGCTTGCCATCCACAACATCCGATGGGAGGTTCACGAGACTCCCCTATCCCCCGAACGTCATCCAATATCCGGTGGGAGGTGCAACCGAGCAGTACACCACCGTACAAACAAATACCAAGAGTGTTGCAAGCGGCGCTTCAAATACAATTAAGCAGGGTTTCTCAATTTCGGTGGAATTTGGGGGAAGTTTCCTAGGACTATTCTCGAGCACAACAACGCTAACCGAGACACAAACACTTACTTGGAATTACTCTTGGCTCGACACAATAACCACAAGCAACAGCTTGACAAACGAATTGTCAATCACAGGCCCCCCGGACCCGCCTCCCGGGTATTATGGGCCGGTCCAGTTTATTGGCTATCAGGACAATCTATTCGGCACGTTTGCTTTCGCGCCAGTACTCTGACCTTCTGCGGAGATATGGCTCACGCAGGTTGGCCCCCCATTCATTACTACTAACCCTAACCAGAATGGAGCAGCCTATCTCTCGACGAGAGATAGGCTACTCCATTCTTCTTACGAGTTCCACGTCAAACCCGGCGGCCACGACTGGGGCGAGTGGGATTCTCAGATTCCTGGCTGCTTCGCGAGCCTGCTGCAACATCTGAAGCAGGCTCACTGAGCCTCGATCGATTGGCTTACTCGATCACCTTCAAGCTCGTCTCGGCCGTGGCCAGCGAGCTGCCGCCGACCCAGATCTTGTAGGTCGTCGGCTCGACGGTGCGCTTGATCTCGGCGTTGTAAAAGTTCAGCTCGTCGAAGCCCAGCGGGAAATCAACGTGCTTGGTTTCGCCGGGAGCCAGAGTGACGCGGGCAAAGCCCTTCAGTTCGCGAACCGGCTGCTCGACGCTCGCCGCCGTGTTGCGAATATAGAGCTGGACGACTTCGGTTCCGGCGACGCTGCCGGTGTTTTTCACATCCACGCCCACGGTGGCTGACCGGTCTTGTGCTCGGATGCCAGCACTTCGCGAACTGGAACCTCGGCGCGGCTGATCGGTAGGCTGCGAATAACTGAAGCTCGTATAGCTCAAGCCCCAGCCGAAGGGATAGAGCGCCGAGTTCTCTTCGTCCACGTAACGGGACATGAACTTCTCGCCGCCATCCCGCGGCATATGGCTCAGGTCGCCATGCGCGGGACGGCCTGTGGGCAGTTTCGCGTAGTAGAGCGGCTCCTGGCCAACGGCCCTCGGGAAGCTCGCTGGCAGTTTGCCCGAGGGGTTCACGTCGCCAAAGAGCACATCGGCCACGGCGTGACCGGCTTCGATGCCCGGACTCCAGGCCTCGACAATCGCGGGCACGTGATTGGCAGCCCATTTGATCTCGAACGGCCGGCGCGGCCAGCACCACCAGATATCACCGGCTTGCCGGTTGCGACGACGGCTTCGAGAAGCTGCTCCTGCGCGCCGGTAAAGCCGAGATGCACGCGGCTGGCGGCCTCGCCTTCCATCCAGTTGGTCGGCTCGCCCAGGGCAAGAATCGCCACGTCGGCCTGCTTTGCTGTTTCAACCGCCTCGGCGATGGTCTTGGCGTCGTCGGGAATGGGAAGATGGTCATCGGCGCCACCCGGGCCGGTGAAGCTCACCCGCTTCAGCACATTTTCATCTTCGCCGCTCAGCAGGCCGCAGCCCTTGGCGTAAAGCAGCCGGTCGCCGAACCGTTCTGCCAGAGCGGTCTTCAGCGTAACCACATATTTGGGGTCGCCCGTGACCGCCCATGCACCCAGCATCTCGCGCTGGTTGTCGGCCATGGGGCCGATCAGAGCCACTTTCTTCGCACCGGCGGCGAGCGGCAGCAGCGCTCCCATGCCCTCGACCGGATCGTTCTTGAGCAGCACCAAGGTCTCATCGGCCACCTTGCGAGCGGCTGCGCGGCGTTCCGGCGTAGCGTCGTATGCCGGGCCCACGGCGGTGTAAGGATGATCGAAGAGGCCCACGCGCAAATTTGACCCGCAAAATGCGCCGCACCGCCTCGTCCACCACGCTCTCGGGAATCTTGCCCGCACGGACCTGATCTGCAATCACCGTGCCGTAGAGGTTACCCTCCATATCCATATCCACGCCGGCTTCGAGAGCCTTGCGGGCCACGGTCGGGCCGTCGCCGATGGAGTGGTTGATCAACTCGGCCACCGCGCCCCAGTCGGAGACGACAAAGCCGTTAAAGCCCCACTCCTTGCGCAGAACCTGCGTCTGGATGAAATGATTGGCGGTCGCTGGAATGCCGTTGATCGAGTTGAAGGAGCTCATCATGCGTTGCCGCGCCAGCCTCGACCGCGGCGCGATACGGCTCGAGATAGACCTGCCGCAGCGTGATCTCGCCCATCTCCACGGCGTTGTAGTCGCGTCCGGCGATGGCCGCGCCATAAGCGGCAAAATGCTTCACGCTCACCGCAACCGAGTCGGGTTTGGAGAGATCGCCTTGCTGATAGCCCTTGACCCAGGCGCGGGCCATGGCCGAGCCGAGGTAGGGGTCTTCGCCGGCCGACTCGACGATGCGTCCCCAGCGCGGGTCGCGGGCGATGTCGACCATCGGCGAGAAGACCCAGGGGATGCCGTCGGCGCGAGCCTCTACCGCTCCAAAATGCGCCACCGTCTCGACAGCCGCCGGGTCCCAGCTTGCCGCCAGCGCCAGAGGCACCGGGAAGGTCGTCCGGTGGCCGTGAATCACGTCCATGGCCAAAAAGAATGGGGATGTGCAGCCGCGTCTTCTCGACAGCAAGATGCTGGTAGTGATTGGTCGCCTCGGCGCCCACCACATTCAGAAAGGAGCCGACCTCGCCCTTGGCCGCCAACTCGTCCTACTTGAGATTGGATGCGCCGGGCCCGGTGGCATATCCGGCCGAGAACTGCGCCAACTGCCCAACCTTCTCGTCGAGCGTCATCTTTTTCAACAGAGCCTCGACCCGCGCATTCAATGCGGGCGAAGCCAGTTGAGCGTTGGAGGGCGGCACGGTCTGGGCAGCGGCTGGAAGCGCTGCGAGGATGGCAAGAAACAGGAGAAGTCAGCACGCCGGAAGAGAACGTGAAGTTTTCATGACTCGGCCATGATAAACCGCCGGACGCTGGATCGTCTGGAGGCTGGAACACGGCCTGGCTTTCCTCCAACTTTCTTCGTTGTTTTTACTCCGGCTTCGGGTCCAACTGAATCACCGTTTTGGATTCGGCCTCCAGCTTGAACCACACAATCAGGCTGCTGATCCCTTCGTTGTTCGACAAGCCCGTCCGCACATGCTCCTTGCCTGAAACCGGTTTCCCATTGATGCGAACGCTCGCAGGCCCCTGCCAGTTCTCAACCACAAGCGCCGGGTTCACGAGGGGGCTGTCGTGACTTGCAGACAAAGTCACAGTGAGCGGCTGTGAAGCGTCGCCAGCATCCCGGTGAATGACGTATGCGCGCTGCGCGGGATCGTACTGCTGCGCTGTGACGCCCTTTCCTGCGGCGGCGATCTGCGCAGGCGACAGCCACGAACGCGCCAGGGTCACCACGCCGGGCGCATCGGGAGATGTAAGTCCGCACAAAAGAAGCTTGGTCTCGGTATCCTCGGTCTTCTCGTAGGGGTCCCAATAGATGTGAGAAAGCGATGCGGCTGAAGGCCGGTCGCAGTAACCGCGAGCCGGAAGCTGTTGGTGATTTGCGCCACCGGCCAATGGTTCCACCACTCGAACATCGAGTTGCTCTTCGTATCGCTGTAAGTATCCATCGAGACGCCGCGGGGCCAGACGATCTCAAAGGGATTCTCTTTGGATTTGAGATGAACGATCTGGATGTTCGCCTTCGCCGGCCGGTCGAGTTTCGCCGGTCCTTTTGGATAATTGAAGAACGGGTCCGTCTTGGGCTGCCAGTGATAGGTCACCGACTCCCCTTCCATATTTTTCAGGGTCAGCGCATCGGGCTCGATGTTGTCCTCTGGCCGCTGCCCTGGGCCATTGATCACAATGCTCTCCTGCCACTCGTGGGGGCCATCGTCGAGATGCGAACTCGACAGCAGTTGCTTGCGCACGGCCACGCCATCCGGGTAGACGGTCCAGTACTCGTCGCCCCAGTCGAACCAGCCGGTCAGCGGGTCCGCATTGCCTCCCTTGTAATTGACCGACTCGGCAAGCGCATAGCGCCAGTGAATCACCGCGCGCGCATCGGAAGACTCCAGAATGCTGACGTGCGAATACCGGTCCTGCTTGTCCGACATCGGCTCGCAATCTCCGCCATCCGGACAGCGCGGCTTCCCATAGGTTTCCATGAACTCATCGGTGTACCACTTGCCGTTCTCCGTCACCCACGCGGGTATGAAGTTGGTTCCCTGCCAGAAGACCAGCCGCATGGGCGATTGCTCGAAGCGAACGACAATATCCTGATCGGGCCCAAAACGCCTTGGCCGGTCCCAGCTCCGCTCGAACTTCAAGGTCGCATAGAATGCGCCAAACGGGCCGGCTCCAGCAGGTCCCGAAGGCAGCACGGCAGTCTCGATCACGTCTTTGGCCGGGAGTGCGGCCTTGGCAAACGCCGCCCGCTCTTCCTGCGCGCTGCGTGCCCCCTCGGTAATTTCAAGCTCGTCGAGATAGCCTTCGAGGGAGTAGTTCACCGGATCCCTGAACTGATCGAGCCACGACGGATAGGGTTGCATGCGGAGTGCGTATCCTTCCAACAATCAGGTCGGTCGTCGTTGCCTGATTGAACTCGCCCTTTACGGCTCAGGCTTCCGGCGGGCTTGCCGTCCACATAGATCGCCATGCCGGTCTGCGGATCGAAGGTCGCCGTGACGCGGGAGTATCTTCTCAACGGAAGCACGGCCGGCGAAGTCAGTTGGCGCCAGACGCCGTCAATGCCGAGATTGAATCCGGGATGGCCGGAGGCGTCGATTCCAAAGAAAAAGCCGATCTGGTCATCCGCATCCTGATCGGCAATGGGAACCCAATTCCAGGGATAGTACTCAAGCGCCACCCACGCCGACACGGTGAATCCGCCTTTGAGCTGCGGCACTTTGTCCGCGGCGCGGGCAATCCGCGTCGTGTATCCGTCAAATTGCAGGCCGTTGCCTTCGACGCCGGGCACTCTCCACGAGAACCCTTCGATGGCATCGTCCACGTTGCCGATTGAATCATGCACGGAGGCGCCGGAGGTCTCGTCAAAACTCCAGCGGATTCCGGTGGGATGCGCTTGTGCATCCAAAACCTGCTGCGCCAAGAACAGCGCCACTCCCATTGCCAGAACGCTGAATGTGCCCCTGACTTGCCTTCATTCGTTCCACCTCTCGTTGCATACTCTATAGACGATCTGCCACACATCGACTTACGCACTGGCGAGCAGCCCACGACGAATTGAATCTGATGCTGATTGTATTCAGCCAGGGCGCATTCCGCCCAAAATCGTTTCACGCGGCTGCAACGTCAAAGCTCTTGCCCTGGTTTTCACAAAGACCTCTCGCCCGAACCCGCCGGAATGCTCTACTCTTGCGTGTGGGGACAATGAGCCGGATCGTTCGCCATTTCCGCAAAGCACTTTGGCTGGCTATTGAGCACGACCTGCTCAATACGGCCAAGGCGGCCGCCTACTCAGGAATGCTGGCGCTCTTCCCGGCGATGGTGGTGCTGACCGCGCTGCTGGCCCAGGTGCCGGAGGGAAACTCGCTGGTGGGCGAGTTTCGCGCATCCTTCGAGCAATTTCTGCCCCCCGACTCGATGTCCCTGCTCCAGTCCACGATGCAAGGTCATCCGCTCCACTCCGCCCCATTGATCTTCTCCGCCGCCGGCCTCTCGGTCTTTGCCAGCCTGGGCCTGATGCTCTCGCTGATGGAGGGCTTTCGCCGCGCCTACCAGCTTCCGCTCGACGATTGGGGATTTTGGCAGCGGCGGCTCAGGGCGCTGTTGCTGGTGCCCATCGTGCTGGTTCCGCTGACGCTGGCCACTTTGGTTCTGATCTTCGGCCGCCAGATCGAGGCGTGGATGATCGACAACGCCGGCCACGAGCTGCGGCATTTTGTGCTTTTTGTCTGGCGGATGGCGCGATGGGCCGTGGCGCTTGTCACCGCCGTCAGCGTCCTCGGCGCCCTCTATCACTTTGGCACGCGGCGCAAGGAGCACTGGGCCTGGGTTGGACCAGGCGCCCTGGCCGCTACGCTGGTCTGGTTCCCGTCCACGCTGGCCTTCGGCTGTTACGTCACGCGCATCGCCGACTACTCGATGTTCTACGGCTCATTCGGCGCCGGCATCGCCACGCTGGTCTGGCTTTACATCACCGCATTCAGCGCGCTGCTGGGCGCGGAGCTGAACGGTGTCCTCTTTCGGGCGCGCCAGGAGCGGGCCTCCGCCTCTGCAAGTCCTGATCAGCCCGCTTTAAGTCAGTGACAGTTTTCACATACGATTGCACCCTTGTCTCCCGCATAATGGTTTTAGGGGTGTTGCGGTCCCACTCGCCACGCAAGATGCAGCGAGCCGCACAAGAACGCTCCTCCAATTGCCTTACACCGAAACCGCGAGCTCCAAGTAGCTTATTCCTCAACAAAATGCCACGTTCGAGGAGGGCCGGTAGGGCAAATGAATCTAGCACCCGTCTTCGTCTGGCCCCTTCACTCACTCAATCTTCCTCTGGAGTAGCCCATGTCATTTGCACCATTGAACTTGATCGATTCCGCCACCCAGCGCCGCGCCAAGATCGTCGCAACGCTCGGCCCGGCCTCCAACACCGAGCCTGTGATCCGGAACCTGGTTCGCGCGGGCATCGATGTGGTCCGCCTGAACTTCTCCCATGGCACCCACGAGGGGAAGCTGGCGGTCATGCAGCTCGTCCGCAAGATCAGCCGCGAGGAGAACAAGACCATCTGCATGCTCGGCGATCTGCAAGGGCCCAAGATTCGCACCGCCGAACTGAAGGACCACCAGCCCGTGCTTCTCAAGGAAGGCGGCCAGTTGGTCATCACGCCGCGCGAAGTTCCGGGCACGGCCGAACTGGTCGGCACCACCTTCAAAACCCTGGCTGAAAACGTCGAACAAGGCTCGCGCATTCTCCTCTCCGACGGCCTCATCGAGCTGCGCGTTCACCAGGTAATCGGCGGCGATGTGGTCTGCGAGATCGTCAACGGCGGCATGCTGGGCGAGAGCAAGGGCATTAACCTGCCGGGGATTCCGGTGCGCGTGCCCTCCCTGACCGAGAAAGACGCCGAGGACCTTGAGTTTGCGCTCAAGAACGGCGTCGATGCCATCGCCGTCTCCTTTGTTCGCACCGCCGAAGACATCCGCCTGGTCCGCAACCGCGTCGCGGCCCTGGGCTACGAAACCTGGATCATCGCCAAACTGGAAAAGCCTCAGGCCATCGAAGATCTCGACGCAATCCTCGAAGCTGCCGACGCCATCATGGTGGCTCGCGGCGACCTGGGCGTCGAACTGCCGCCCGAGCAGGTTCCCGCCATTCAGAAGCACATCATCCGCCGCGCCGCCGAGTTCCGCAAGCCGGTCATCACCGCGACCCAAATGCTGGAGTCGATGATCGAGAATCCCCGTCCCACCCGCGCCGAGGTCTCCGACGTGGCCAATGCGGTCTATGATGGCACCGACGCCGTGATGCTCTCCGGCGAGTCGGCCATCGGCAAATATCCCGTCGAGGCCGTCTCCATGATGGCGCGCATCGTGGTGGATGCCGAACGACAGCATCAGGGAACTGAAGACAGATCGCAGCCAGCACCAGCACATCCACCTGTCGATCGCCGAGACCATTTGCGAGGCCACGGCCCACGCGGCCGACGATCTGGACCTGCGCGCCATCGCGGTCTTCACCGAGTCGGGAATGACCGCTCGCCAGCTCTCGAAGTATCACCCCACGTCGCCCATCTTTGCTCTCAGCCCCGCCGAGGTCACGATCAATCGCCTCAACCTGCTCTGGGGCACGACTCCCATTCTCTGCCCCAAGGTCAACACCACCGAGGCGCTGGTCGAGTGCGCTGAGAGTCTGCTCGAACAGGGGGGCTATGTCAAGCCTCGCGAGGTCATCGCCATCGTCGCCGGAACGCGCACCAAGTCCGGCTCGACCAACTTCCTGCGCCTGCACACGTTAGGCGAGAACAACCTCGGTGGAGCCCGCTTCGTCGCCCCGCGCAAAGATGCGCCCGTCACGAAGCCCGCCAAGAAGGCTCGCGCAAAGCGCAAGCAGCCCGACGCGAGCTAGGTTGCCATAAGGTCCGGGTGCCCCACCCTCGCCGCGTCTCTGTTTCTGCGGCTAGGGTGGGATACCACGATCCCTTCATCACAAGAGCAGGGAAATGTCTATCATAGCAAAGAGGCCACTCCGATCGGGAGTGGCCTCTTTGTGCGTCCATCAATTAAAGGATTTGACCTTACTTCGCCGCCAACTGCCGCAGGACATATTGCAGGATGCCGCCGTGCTCGAAGTACTCGATCTCCTGCGGCGTGTCGATGCGGATCTTCGCGTCAAACTTCTTCTCTGTCCCGTCGCGCTGCCGTCGCCTTCACAACGAGCGTCTTGCCCGAGGCAAAACGGCTCGCCAAAAGCTCGGCAAGCCCGGCAAAATCGTAGACCTCTTCGCCAGTCAGCCCAAGCGACTCCGCATTCTGGCCGTCGTCAAATTGCAGCGGCAGAATTCCCATCCCAACCAGATTCGACCGGTGAATGCGCTCGAAGCTCTCGGCGATCACCGCGCGCACACCCAGCAGCTTCGGCCCCTTGGCCGCCCAGTCGCGCGAACTGCCCGAGCCGTACTCCTTGCCCGCCAGGATCACCAGCGGCACGCCGCGCTCGGCATATTTCACGCTGGCGTCGAAGATCGACATGCCTCGCCTTCGGGAAGAAGCCGCGTAACGCCGCCTTCGGTGCCCGGAGCCAGTTTGTTGCGCAGCCGCACATTGGCAAATGTCCCGCGGACCATGACTTCATGGTTGCCGCGGCGAGACCCATACGAGTTAAAGTCCGCCGGCTTCACTCCATGCTCGGCGAGATATTTGCCCGCAGGCCCGTTGGCCTTGATGTTACCCGCCGGAGAAATATGGTCAGTCGTCACCGAGTCACCCAACACCGCCAGCACCCGCGCGCCCAAGATATCAGTAACTGGCGCGGGAGTCGGCGTGATCCCGTCAAAGTACGGCGCCTTGCGGATATAAGTCGAATCCGGTTCCCACTGATAAACATCGCCGGTTGGAAACTTCAGCCCCTGCCAGTTGGCGTCGCCATCTGAAACCGTGGCGTATTCCTTGCGGAAGCCCTCACTCGAAAGCCCTTTTTCAATGGCTGCGGCCACCTCGGCTTGCGTCGGCCAGATGTCTTTGAGATAGACCGGCTGTCCGGCCTGATCCATGCCCAGCGAATCTGTTTCAAAGTTATGCCCGATTCGCCCAGCTAGCGCATAGGCCACCACCAGCGGCGGACTCATCAAATAATTTGCCCGCACATCCACGTTCACGCGGCCCTCGAAGTTACGATTGCCGCTCAGCACGCTGACCGCGACCAGCCCGTGCTCGTCGATACTCTTCGACACGTCGGCGGGCAGCGGCCCCGAGTTACCGATGCAGGTGGTGCAGCCGTAACCCACCACGTTGAAGCGCAGCTTTTCAAGATAAGGCAGCAAGCCCGCCTTGGCGTAGTAGTCGGTGACCACGCGCGAACCCGGCGCGAGCGAGGTCTTCACCCACGGCGGCACGGTGAGCCCCTTCTCGACGGCCTTCTTCGCGAGGATTCCCGCCGCCACCATCACCGAAGGATTGGAGGTGTTGGTGCAACTTGTAATCGCCGCGATCACCACCGAGCCATGATCGAGATACTGATCCGGATCGACGCCAAAGCGCTCTTTGACTGTTGTCGTCGCCCTCAAAACTCCGTCATCCTGAGCGACCGAAGCGCCAGCGGAGGGAGTCGAAGGACCTGCTTCTTTCTCACTCGCCAGCGCCTCATCTGTAACAGCTCCACGCTGCCATGCAGCCGCCGTGCGCGTTCCCAGCGGCTTGGCCGTCGGCGCAAGCAGGGCTGGCAACTGCTGCGCAAAGCTTGTCGCGGCGTCCTTCAGCAGCACGCGATCCTGCGGGCGCTTTGGCCCGGCGACGCTCGGCTCGACTGTTGCAAGATCCAGCTCCATCGTCTGCGTGTACTCCGCCGCCGGAGTACCGGCTGTATGAAACAGCCCTTGCTGCTTGTAATAAGCCTCGACCAGCGCGATCTGCTCTTCGCTCCGGCCAGTCAGGCGCAGGTAGCGCAGCGTCTCGGCGTCAACGGGAAAGATGCCGCATGTGGCGCCATACTCGGGAGCCATGTTGCTGATCGTCGCGCGGTCGGCCAGCGCAAGTTCCGCCACACCCGGCCCAAAGAACTCGACAAACTTGCCCACCACGCCCAGCTTGCGCAACGCCTGAGTCACGGTCAGCACCAAGTCAGTCGCGGTCGCGCCCTCGCGCAGTTTTCCGGTCAGCTTGAAGCCCACCACCTGCGGAATCAGCATTGAGACGGGCTGCCCGAGCATCGCCGCCTCGGCCTCGATGCCGCCCACGCCCCAGCCCAGCACGCCCAGGCCGTTGATCATCGTCGTGTGCGAATCGGTGCCGACCAGCGTGTCGGGATAAGCAATCGCTTCGCCATCAATCTCGGTCGTGAAGACAACGCGTGCGAGATACTCGAGATTCACCTGATGGCAGATGCCCATTCCAGGCGGCACCGCAGAGAAGTTGCGAAATGCCGTCTGGCCCCACTTGAGAAATGCGTAGCGCTCGCGATTGCGCTCGAACTCAAGCAGTGTATTTGCATCGAAGGCACCTGCGGTGCCGAACTCGTCCACCTGCACCGAATGATCGATGACCAGCTCGGCCGGGGCCAGCGGGTTCACCCGCTCCGGATCGCCGCCCAGTGTTTTGATGGCGTCGCGCATCGCGGCCAGATCGACCACGGCGGGCACGCCGGTAAAGTCCTGCATCAGCACGCGCGCCGGCATGTAGGCGATCTCGCGGCTAGGCTCGGCCTTCGCGTCCCACTTGGCCAGAAACTCGATGTCGCCGGCCGTCACGTTGACGCCATCCTCGCGGCGCAGCAGATTTTCGAGCAGAATCTTGAGACTAAAGGGAAGGCGGCTCAAATTGAAGCCGCGCGCGGCGAGCGCCGGAAGACTAAAGATCGTATAGGACCGGTTGCCCGGAGGTGAGCGTGGCCCGGCTGGCAAAGCTATTCATCATGGGAGGCCTTTGGCCTTTCTATCCGCATGCAGGCGGATGCGCTGAGAGAGATCGCATGGGAAGCTCGATGCGGCCGGGGCACGGCTCTCGATTCCAGGAGCCGCGCAAAAACCACATCGTCGAAGATAGATTACTCAGCGGGAGGGGCGTCGTCCACGGTCGGGCCGCCTGCGGCGAAAGCGCTTGAGCAGGGGCCTTTCTTTACCCGGAATGGCGGAGGAACGGCGCATAGGATACGCCTAGATTTTATCGCGGAACGGATCTGCCGGTGAAGTGGGCGCGAGCCCTGGGGATGCCAATCTGTTTCTCAGTCCGCAGTAACCCGGAAGTCATTGGCTTCTCTGGCCCTGAGAGCTGTCGCTAGATTTCCCCGGCAAAGACGGCGGAGAGCCTTGGATAATGCTTTCATGCGCCTTTTTATCGGGATACCCTTGGCGGCCGCGGTGATTGATGAGCTTTCGGCAGTCACGGCGCGCCTTCGATCCGCCGGCGACGGGCTCCGCTGGACGACCCCCGAATCGTGGCACATCACCCTGCAGTTTCTGGGCGATACAAGCCCAGAGCAATACGAATGCATCGCCGCGCGGTTGCACGGGCTGCATCTGCCGCCTGTTCCGATCCGGCTTGAGGAGTTGGGCTTCTTCGATCGCACCGGAGTCGTCTTTGCCGGTGTCAGAGTCTCGCCCGAACTGCTCTTGCTTCAGCAGCGCATAACCACTGCCACGGCGCATTGCGGATTCGTCTCCGAGGCTCGCCGCTTCCAGCCTCACATCACGCTGGCGCGCAGCAAAGGCAAGGACCTGGGCAGGCTCAAAGCGAAAATGGGCCACCAGCCAAAGTTCACCGGCTTTGTTGCCGGCGAGTTCCTGCTCTACGAGAGCTTCCTCGGCCCGTCCGGCTCCCGCTACGAGATCCGCGAGCGATTGGTTTTGAATGGACGTTAGGAAGTCTCTGGCCGTTCGTTTATTCCCGGCTCCAACTTTTCTTTTTTCGCAAAGACGGCTATCGTCGATAGTCAGATCCATCCGCAACTTTCGCGCAGCATGCACCGTAACCGTGCGGGCAACGAACTATGAGAGTGATGAAGATCCTCGACGCCGCCGTGGCAGAACGCTGGCCGTGGGCCGTCCGCGGCCTGATGGGATGCCTCGCGGCCTGCATTGCCCAGATCGCGACAGATACGGTCGCGCCGCTGCATGCCTTTCCGGTGGCTCTCGCATTTCCGGCGATCGTTCTGAGCGCATGGTTTCTGGGGATGTGGGGCGGAGCGTCCTGCACCCTTGCCGAAGCGGTTCTGGTCGGCCTGACTCTGGCCAAGACAAAGGAGCGATTCCCAAACGGAAACGTACCCGAAGAGGTTCCGCTGGCGATCTTTCTCGTGGTCTCGCTCGTTCTCGGCTGGGCGGTACGGCGGCTGGCGCAGCAGCGCACTCAACTTAGAACCCAGGAACTGCAACAGCGGCTCATCATCTCTCAAGCGGAACACCAACTGGCTGACGAGCGCGCCCACATCAGCGAGGCATTGCGTGAGCGCGACGAGGTGCTCCAATCGGCATTTGAGAGCAACGGCATGGGGCTGTGGGTGCAGGATTACGAGCACGATATATCGCACTGGTCGAACGAGATTTACCGCATAGCCGGCCGCGAAGTAGGGTCAGCCGGTCCAGGGTTCAATGCGTGGCTGGCGTGGATTCATCCGGAGGACGCGGAGGGTGTCAAGAATACTCTTACTCAGGCCCGCGAGAGCGGAAAGAACTACCAGCAGCAATATCGCATTCTTTGGCCGGACGGGTCCGTGCGCTGGATTGAATCGCAGGGCAGATGCCAGTGCGACAGCAAAGGCCAGGTGACGCGCATGCTGGGAGTTCTGGCCGACGTGACACGCCGCAAGCTGACCGAGGAGGTCATGCTGCGAACGGAAAAGCTGGCCGTTGCCGGACGGCTTGCGGCCTCTGTAGCGCACGAGATCAACAACCCGCTCGAGGCAGTGGGAAACCTGCTCTACCTGATCTCCACGGCGGAAACCACTGAGACCGCACGGGCGCACGCCCGCCAGGCGCTCGAAGAACTGATGCGCGTCTCGCTGATTACTCAACAGACGCTGAAGTTCCATCGCCAGCCCGGCGCGCCGGCCATCACCCGCCTCTCCGAGGTTGTGGCGGTGGTGCTGTCGCTCTTCCGCCCCAAGCTGCGCAGCTCCGGGATCGCGACGCATGTGCGGGCCGTGCGGGAGCAAGCAGTGGCGTGCATGCCCAGCGAAATGCACCAGGTCTTTGCCAACCTGGTCTCGAATGCCATCGATGCCATGCCGCAAGGCGGGGAGTTGATAATCCGGCTGCGGCCTTCGCGCGACTGGCGGGATGGCAAGACGGCCGGAATGAGAGTGACCTTTTCCGATACCGGCATCGGCATGAACCGGGCGACGATGCGCCACGCCTTCGAACCGTTTTTTACCACCAAGACGGATACTGGAACAGGGCTTGGCCTGTGGGTTGTGGCGCAGTTGGTGGAACGGCGCCACGGCGATGTGCGGGTGTGGAGCAGGCGAGGCGCGGGCAGCAGCGGAACGTCGTTCTCTGTCTTCCTGCCCTTTGGAGATACGCCGGAAGCGAAAGCCCTGGACGATGCATCGCTCTTGCGGACAGAGAGATAGCATCGCATCTATACTGGGGTTGTGAAGGCTTCTGATGACGAGAATCCACCAAAATTGAAAATATGGGATAAGCTTCCAGCTCTCTACTCCCGCTTTATCGCCTTCGTGATGCGCCGCATGCCCAACGAGGGGCAACGCCTGTTCGCGGTCACCATCGTTGCCGGCGGGTTGTGCGGTCTGGCGGCGGTGACCTTTCATATCAGCGTTGGCCTCGTCGAATCGCTGTGCATCACCCCTGCTACGACAGCCCCAGGGCACAGTTGGATCTGGTGGACAATTCTCACCCCGGCGCTGGGCGGTCTTGTGGCCGGCCTCGGCCTCAAGTTCTGGGTTCCGGCGGCGGCAGGCAGCGGCATTCCTCAGGTCAAAGTGGCCTACGCCATCCGTTCTGGCGGCGTCACTCTCAAGGAAACGGTCGGCAAGTTTGTTCTCTGCGTGCTCCAGCTTGGAACCGGAGCCTCGCTGGGAGTCGAAGGTCCGACGGTTCACATCTGCTCCGGCGTCAGCAGCCTTCTTGCCAGGGCAGCCAAGCTAAGCCCTAAAAACTGCAAGAGGATGACCTCCGTCGGCATGGCGGCAGGCATCGCCGCCGCGTTCAATGCGCCCATCGCCGCCATCACCTTCACGCTCGAAGAACTGATCGGCAGCCTCGATCAGACCATGCTCACCGGAGTCATCGTGGCCGCGGCTCTGGCCGCCGTGGTCGAAAACAAGGTTCTCGGCTCCAATCCTATCTTTCACGTTCCGCATCATTACGAGCTAGCCAATACTTCGTCGCTGGTCTGGTATGCGCTGCTGGGCCTGCTGGCGGCGATTGTCTCCGTCGCATTCACCGATTCGTTGCTCTGGCTGCGCGCGCTGGTTCAAGACGGCTGACGTCGGTGCCGTCATGGGTTCATCCGGCCATCGGCGGCGCGGCCACGGGCGCTTTGCCCTGGTGGCCATCACGTTCTTCCACGTGAACGGCATCGCCGGCGATCCCTACAAGACGCTCACCATGGCCCTCACCGGCGCAACCGGGCTTACCGTCGACGGCCATGGCGGCCTTGTGCGTGCTCAAACTGGCCGCCACCGTCACCTCCTACTCCAGCGGCGGCGCGGGCGGCATCTTCGCGCCGGCGCTCTACATGGGCGGAATGCTGGGCGGCGCTGTCGGCTACATCGACGTGACCGTCTTTCACCACCCCGCCGACTCCATCGGCGCCTTTGCCGTGGTCGGCATGGGCGCGGTCTTTGCCGGAATCGTTCGCGCCCCCATGACCTCGATCCTCATCATCTTCGAGATGACCGCCGGCTATGGACTGGTGCTGCCGCTGATGATCGCCAACATGAGCGCCTTCGCGCTGGCCCGCCACTGGCGTCACACCCCGGTCTACGAAGCTCTGCTGGAGCAGGATGGCATCTACCTGCACCCGGGAGCAAGCCGCAGGCCCGCCCAGAACCAAGCCGCTGCTCCCCAGGGAGTTTTCCGCCGACGCGGAATGACAGGGCGTGAGTACGCCGATCCGTGGTGCGCATCCGGCCCATCCTGCATTGGATTTTGCCGGTTTTCGTTCTTTGGTGGCGGGAGGCAGGATCGAACTGCCGACCTACGGGTTATGAATCCGTCGCTCTAACCATCTGAGCTACCCCGCCGGTGAAAGCACTGGAGGCGCCGGCCGCTATGGCCGGTGGGAGCGGGCGAACGCAGAATCCGCGCACAACTCCCTCTCTTGATGATACGGGGGCTGGATTGGAGGTCAAACCCGGCGCGGGTCGAGCAGGATCTGGGACTGGCCGCGGGCTGGTCTCCACGGATGAACTCTGCCGCGCCGCTCGTGTAAACTCGGCTGCATGAGCACCTTCCGTATTGCCGGAGTGATTCCGGCGCGGCTCAGTTCCACGCGGCTCAGCCGCAAGGTGCTGCGCGAGATTGCCGGCCGGCCCATGGTGGAGTGGGTCTGGCGCGCCGCACAGGCCAGCGGGCTGATGGACCCCGTGGTGGTGGCCACCGACTCAGAGGAAGTGGCCGCGGTCTGCCGGGAGCGCGGTATTCCCGTGGCGATGACCTCGGCCGCCTGCCCCAGCGGGTCGGACCGGGTGAGGGAAGTGGCCCGCCAGATCGACGCCGATATCTACGTCAATATCCAGGGCGACGAGCCGACGCTGACGCCGGATTTCTTTCCGCCGCTGCTGGCACTCTTTGAGCGGCCCGAGGTCGAGGTGGCCACGCTGGCCGTTCGCTGCCCGCCAGAGGAGTTCGCCAACCCCAATGCCGTCAAAGTGGTCACGGCTCTCGATGGCCGGGCGCTCTACTTTTCGCGCGCGACGATTCCCTTCGACCGCGACAGGCGCAGGGCTTCACCGGCTATCGCAAGCATCTGGGAATCTATGCCTACCGCAAGGCCGCGCTGGAGCGGTTTGCCGCGCTGCCGCCCTCGCCGCTGGAACGTGTCGAGCGTCTGGAGCAGTTGCGGCTGCTCGAAAACGGGATCGGCTCTCTACGTGGCCGAGGCGCCCGGCGACACCATTGGCGTGGACACAGAGGCGGATCTGGCTGCGGGCCGAGGCGATGATTGAAAGAACGCGAAAAGTCGCAGAGCTGATTCAGTGGCTTTCAGAGAATTCCGAATTACGCGCAAGAACCGGGTAGCGCGCGAGGCTGCTCATCGGCGACGATGGTTCTCGTGGACAACAAAGCCCAACTCGCAAAGCAAACCAGCGCGTCCGCCATCGACCCCGAAGCTGCATGGCAGCAAATCCTCAGCCGCGATCCCGAGGCCGCGTTTTTCTACGCGGTCTCAACCACCGGCGTCTTTTGCCGCCCCAGTTGCTCCAGCCGCCGGCCGCTGCGCGCCAACGTGCGCTTCTTCGGCTCGGCGGAAGAGGCGCAGGCCGCCGGCTTTCGTCCCTGCAAACGCTGCAAGCCCGGCACTGCGATGCGGCAACCCAGTGGGAAAGATCCGCGCGCACATCGAGGCCCACCTCGACCGGCCGGTCCGCCTCGCCGAGTTGGGCCGGCTCGTCCGTCTCAGCCCGTTCACCGTGCAGCGGCTCTTCAAGCAATCGCTCGGCGCGAGTCCGCTGCAATATCAGCGCGCGCTGCGGGCCGCAAGTCTGCGCGGGGCGCTCAAACAAGGAGGCAACGTGACCAACGCCATCTACAACGCCGGCTTCGGCTCGTCCAGCCGCGCCTATGAGGGCGCGCAACTCGGCATGACGCCCGCACGCTTCGCGCAAGGCGGCAAAGGCGAACAGATCGGCTGGGCCACCGCCCGCACGCCCTTCGGCTGGATGGTCGTGGGAGCGACAGAGCGCGGCCTGTGCTGGCTCGCGCTGGGGTCCACCTCCGCGGAGGCCGAGAGCCAGCTTGCGCGAGGAGTTTCCGCTGGCGACGTTGCGCCGCGATCCGTCGCTCTCGCGGCTCGTGGAGATGGCGCTGGCGAGCGTGCGCGAAGGCTCGGATCTGGGGCGAAGCCACGGCACAGTTGGACCTGCGCGGAACTGTCTTCCAACTCCGCGTCTGGCAGGCTCTGCGTGCGATTCCGCGCGGCGAGACGAGGAGCTATAGCCAGTTTGCGCGCGAGTTAGGCAACCCCAACGCGACCCGCGCCGTGGCTCGCGCCTGCGCAACCAACCGCGTTGCCGTGGTTGTGCCGTGCCATCGCGTCGTCGGCGCCAGCGGCGCTCTCACCGGTTATCGCTGGGGCGTCGAGCGCAAACGCCAGTTGCTTGAGGCGGAAGGCCGTAGCCTCTGAGTACCGGAAGATACCGCCTGTATACCGTCTAGATGCTGTTTCATAACCTGGCTTTGAAAGGGCACGGCTTCAGCCGTGCCGCAACAGATCAGATAAATCGCGGGCTTTAGCCCCGGAGGCAGTGCTTGGCGGCGCGCCTGAACCGGTTATGAAACAACTGTAGCAATTCGCGGCTAAACAGAGTTTGTCATCCTGAGCGAACGGGGCCCCAAGCGCTTCTCAGCTTGGGGGTGGTGAGCCGAAGGATCTGCGGTTGTTTTTCAATCAACTTCGGAGATACCACACTAGTTCTCTGACTGCATGATTCTTATCTGTAGCGCCGGTCTCCAGACCGGCTGTCGTGCGGGTCTCTAGACCCGCACTTGGTACAAATTCACACGGTCAGAGACCTAGTAGGCACAATCCGGGCGATTTCATTTTTGAGAATTCGCGCTGTCCCTGGACGCGACCTCTCCGGTATGCTCTCCTAAAGCTACAAATCCATGCTCAAGCGACTCGAAAGCTACTTTGAATTCGCGCGCCTCGGGACCAACTGGCGCACCGAAATCCTGGCCGGCGTCACGACCTTCCTCACCATGGCCTACATCGTGCTGGTCAATCCGGCCATCCTCGCCGCCGCCGGAATGCCGCTGGCCGCCGTCACCGCGGCCACCTGCCTCTCGGCGGCCTTCGGCTCCATCATGATGGGCATCGTCGCGCGCTATCCCATCGCGCTCGCACCCGGCATGGGCCTCAACGCCTACTTCACTTACACTGTCTGCATCAAGATGCATGTCCCATGGCAGACGGCCCTGGGCGCGGTCTTCCTCTCCGGCATCCTCTTTCTCGCGCTCACCGCCGTCGGCATCCGGCAGATGATCCTGCGCGCCATTCCCCATGAACTCTACGCGGCCGTCGCCAGCGGCATCGGCCTCTTCATCGCGTTCATCGGCTTTCAAAACGCTGGCCTGGTGGTGCGCGATCCCGACACGCTCGTCGGACTGGGCAGCATCCGCAATCCAACCGCGGCATCTGGCCCTTCTTCGGCCTGCTCCTCATGGTGGCTCTTGAAGTCAGGAAGGTCCGCGGCGCCATCCTCATCGGCGTGCTCATCGATCACCGCCCTCGCCTGGGCAATGGGCCTGACGCACTGGACGCCCACCGCCGGCGGTCTTCACTCGCTCGCCTCACACCGCCTTCCAACTCGACATCCGCGGCGCGCTCAACAAGGGCCTGCTGGAAATCGTCTTCGTCTTCTTCTTCGTCGACCTCTTCGACAACCTCGGCACCCTGGTCGCCGTCACCAAGCGCGCCGGCCTCATCGCGGCCGACCACTCCATCCCGCGCCTGAACCGCATCCTCTTCACCGACGCCACCGCCACCGTCTTCGGCTCGCTCACCGGAACCTCCACCGTCACCAGCTACGTCGAGTCCACAGCCGGCGTGGCCGCGGGAGGCCGCTCCGGCATCACCGCCATCGTCACCGGCCTGCTCTTTCTGTGCCGCCATCGGCGCCGCTCCTTTCGTCGGCATCGTGCCCGCGGCCGCCACTGCGCCGGCGCTCATTCTCGTCGGCTCGATGATGCTCTCCGCCATCGGCGAGATTCACTGGCACGATCCGCTGGTCGCCGTTCCCGCATTTCTCACCCTGGTGCTCATCCCCTTCACTTACTCCATCGCCAACGGCCTCGGCTTCGGCATCATCGCCTGGGCCGCTCTCCACATCGCCACCGGCAAACTCCGCAAGCAGGATTGGCTGCTCTACGTCCTGGCCGCGCTCTTTCTTGCCCGCTTCGTTTACATGGGCAGCAGTTGAACTTCGATCTATCGGTGCAAGCCTTCGCGCCGACATCGTGAGTCAGAGCGCAAAAATCACCTATCTCGACCTTCTCCGGCTTTTGACAACGCGAAGGTCTCCGGATACTTTCTAACTAGCGCATCCCTTCTTTCAGTTGCGAAGTCTCCCCCAACGGTTCATCGAGGTTTCTTAGGACAAGGACGGCCCATGAAATGCGATCGGTGCGGATCGGCCAATATGCGGACCTCGCGATTCCGGATACCGGATCTTCTTCGGCTCTTCCGGCTTCAGTACCCCGTGCGCTGCCACGATTGCAATGAGCGCGACTTTGCGAGCCTTCTCCGTGTCTGGAGACTTCCAAATGCCGCCGGCTCCAACCACATTGGAAGGAACCTCGGAGACGACCGCCAGACGCCATACTCCAACGAGCGCAGTGGCCTTGTGAAGTGCCGTTGGTGCTCGTCCCCAGACCTGCGAACCTCACGATTTCACTCCTCGGACCTTCCTCGATTGCTTTGGCTTCACTATCCCGTGCGCTGCCGTTCTTGCCGTGAGCGAAGCTACAGATTCTTGCTTGCAGTCCTAAGACTTCCCAAGAACCCGAGAGCACACCGCATCGAAAGGAACCTCGGAGACGAGCCTCGCGGCCTGTAGAGCATTTTTGCCTTTACTGTATGCCTCCGTGCCCCATCCATTCCGCTTTCTTCTGCGGAATCGGGGTCCCCAACGACAGGTCCTCGTCGTTGGGGTGAAAATGGGTGGGATACCAACAAAATTCCGGTCTACTCTATTTGCAAAAAATGAATATCAATCTTGCTCAGGCGAGTGGTTGAAGGGGCTAGCGCGCTACCGCTTTTCAACCGGCTCGACTTTTCAGTCTGCAGAAAAACTCATTTGGAACAGCGTGAAGCGTCAGGGCACGACTTCAGAGCCTGCCCTGAGCGAAGCCGAATGGGTGCCACAAGGTCACCCAATCAGCCCGGGCTTTAGCCCCTGCGGAATTCTCTGGAATCTTTCGACCTGTCTTTGCGCGGCTTCCAGCGAAATGCCGGAGCAAGATTGATATTCATCTTCCTAAAAATGCTCTTGCCACCCTCCGCGCGCTATACTCGCTGCCAGGGTTAAGCATGGACTTCTCATATCTCTTTTCATCAAACCTGGTGCAAAGCGCTGCCGGGTTGACGATCCTCGTTGCGCTGGTCAGCTATCTGGCCACCTTCATCGCCTCAACCATTCTGGCCCGCCGCAAAGACAAGCTCGAACTGGTCAACCGCCGCCTCAACGAGTTCTATGGCCCCCTCTATGTCGCCTCGCAGGCGGGAAACATCGCCTACCGTTCGCTGCTCAAGAAGCAGGGCAAGACACAGAGCTTTCCCATTCTCGACAGCGAGATGAAAGAGTGGATGCTGTGGATGACCACCATCTTCATGCCCCTCAATGACGAGCGCGAAAAGATCATCATCAAGAAAGCCTACCTGATCGTCGAGGAGCAGATGCCCCAGTGCCTGCTCGACTTTGTAACTCACGTTGTGGGCTACAAGGCGGTCGTCGCCAAGTGGGCCGAGGGCGATTACTCCGAACGCCGCTCCACCATCGGCTGGCCCCCCGAGTTCGACGTCTATGTGGAACGCTCCTACGCCGCCCTCAAGGCCAAACAGACCCGCCTGCTGCATAGCTTCACATGGCGCATCTGGCACAGGCTCTTTCCAGGCAATCGCAAATAATCAGATTGAATGAGACTCCGCCGGCAGTCCCAGATTCTTCCACAAGCGCAGCGTAGGGCCGGCCTGATTGACGGTGTAGAAGTGCAGTCCCGGCGCGCCGCCGCGAAGCAGCGTTTCACAGAGGCGCGTGACCACCTCCAGTCCAAATTCCACCAGTGCGGGCTTGTCGTCTTCGAGCTCTTCGAGCCGCAGCCGCACCCAGCGCGGCAGATCCGCCCCGCAGCCCGTGCAGAAACGCAGCGTATTGGCAAAGCCTGTAATCGGCATGATCCCCGGCGTCACTGGAATCGTAATGCCTGCCTTCGCGCAGCGCTCCATAAAATCGAAGTAGGCATCGGCGTTATAGAACAACTGAGTCAGCGCCCCGTCCGCGCCAGCTTCCACTTTGCGGCGAAAGTTTTCAAAATCCACTCCGGGACTGGACGCCTGCGGATGCATCTCCGGGTAGGCGGCAACCTCGATCTTGAAGGCCTCGCCATGACTCTCGCGGATGAACCGGACCAGCTCGCTCGCATAATGAAAATCGCCCGGCGCAGCAGGACTCATCGCCGTCGCCGGCAAATCGCCGCGCAAAGCGACAATGCGCGTAGCCCCCGCCTCCCGGTAGCGCTCAAGCTGTGCGGCGATATGGGCGCGCGTCGAGCCGACACAGGTCAGATGCGGCGCGGCCTCCACGCCAGCATGCTTGACCACCGCCATCAGTGTCTCGTAGGTCCCATCCTGATCGGAGCCACCCGCGCCATAAGTGATCGAAAAGTAGTCCGGCCGCACCGCGGCAAGCTGGCCAATGATCGCCGGCAGCTTCGCCACACCCTCCGGCGTGCGCGGCGGAAACAACTCGAACGAAAAACTATGTGCCTGAAGCCATTAGTCGTTACCCCGAATGTAAATCCAGAGAACGGGGCGCTTCCCAGGTTCCTCTTCAAATGCCAGGGAAGCTGACCGCCTAGCATCAACGGCCAATCACTGTTCACTGATCACTGTCCACTGCTTTTCAGTACCGGTAGTTCTCCGCCTTGTAAGGCCCTTCGACCGGCACGCCCAGATAGTCGGCCTGCTTCGCAGTCAGCGTCGTCAGCTTCACGCCGATCTTCTCCAGATGCAGCCGCGCAACCTCTTCGTCCAGCTTCTTCGGCAGCACGTAGACGCCGACCTTGTAGCTGTCCTTCTTCTCCCACAGGTCGATCTGCGCCAGCGTCTGGTTGGCAAAGCTGTTGCTCATCACAAAGCTCGGATGCCCCGTCGCGCAGCCCAGATTCACCAGCCGTCCCTCGGCCAGCACAAAGATCGCGTGGCCATCGGGGAATGTGTACTGATCCACCTGCGGCTTGATGTTCATCTTCGTCAACGCCCGTCTCTTCGTTCAGCCGGTCCATCTGGATCTCGTTGTCGAAGTGGCCGATGTTGCAGACGATCGCCTGATCCTTCATCTTCTTCATGTGTTCGAGCGTGATGATGTCCACGTTGCCCGTGCATGGTCACGTAGATGTCGCCGCGGCCCAGCGTGTCTTCGCACGTCGTCACTTCGAAGCCTTCCATCGCCGCTTGCAGCGCATTGATGGGGTCGACCTCCGTCACGATCACCCGCGCGCCCATGCCGCGCAGCGAGTGCGAGCAGCCCTTGCCCACATCGCCGTAGCCGCAGACGACCGCGACCTTGCCCGCGACCATCACGTCGGTCGCGCGCTTGATGCCATCGGCCAGCGACTCGCGGCAGCCATACAAGTTGTCGAACTTCGACTTGGTCACCGAATCGTTCACGTTGATCGCCGGCACCAGCAGCTTGCCCTGCTCCATCATCTTGTAGAGCCGATGCACGCCCGTCGTGGTCTCCTCTGAAACGCCGCGCCACTCGGCCGCAACCTTGTGCCAGTGCTTCGGGTCTTCGGCATAGACTTTCTTCAGCAGATCCTTGATCACCTGCTCCTCGTGGTTCGACGAAGCTCCGTTGACCCACTGGTCGCCCTCTTCCAGCTCATAGCCCTTGTGGATCAGCAGCGTCACGTCGCCGCCATCGTCCACCACCAGCTGCGGACCCTTGCCGCCCTTGTGACTCAGCGCCTGCTAGGTGCAATCCCAGTACTCTTCGAGCGACTCGCCCTTCCACGCAAACACCGGAACTCCCGTCGCCGCAATCGCCGCCGCCGCATGATCCTGCGTCGAAAAGATATTGCAGCTCGCCCAGCGCACCTCGGCGCCCAGGCTCACCAGCGTCTCAATCAGCACCGCCGTCTGAATCGTCATGTGCAGCGAGCCGGTAATCCGCACCCCGGCCAGCGGCTTGGCCGCCGCGTACTTGTTGCGGATCGACATCAGTCCCGGCATCTCCTGCTCGGCGATGGTGATCTCCTTGCGGCCCCAGTCGGCCAGCGCCATGTCGGCCACCTTGTAAGCCAGATCCTTCATTTCGAGGGTTGCGGTTGCCATTTCGATCTCCTTGGAAATTCATGAAGTGCTTGATGTCATCATTCTTAACTAGTCACTTTCACTCATATCGTCACATCGTGATATATTGATATGTATCAGAATCTCGCCTATGGCGTCAATTGTAAAAATCCTCCGCGTCCTGGCCGATCCCAACCGGCTCCGCATTCTTCTCCTTCTGGGCAGCGAGGAGCTCTCCGTCGCCGAGTTGCAGGAGATTCTGGTCATGGGCCAGAGCACCATCTCCACCCATCTCTCGCAACTCAAGCAGGCCGGCCTCGTCGAAGACCGCCGCACCGGCAAAAGCAATCTCTACCGCCTCCTCAAGCAGGACTCCATCGTCGCCGGCCTGCTCGCCCAGGCGCGCCATGAGATTCCCGAAGCCGCCAACGATCAGGCCGCCATGCGCCGCGTTCTCAAGAAGCGCCAGGACAAGATGCGCGCCTTCTTCGACTCGGTGGCCGGCCGTCTCGGCAAGGATTACGTTCCCGGAAAATCGTGGAAGGGCCTGGCCGAGGCGCTGCTGCGGCTCATGCCGCCGATGGTCATCGCCGATCTCGGCGCCGGCGAGGGAGCCTTTGCGCTTCTCCTCGCCGAGCGCGCCAAAAAAGTCATCGCCGTCGACTCCTCCGCCAAAATGATCGAGGTCGGCCGCGAGCAGGCCCTCCGCCACGGCATCGAAAATGTCGAGTTCCGCCTCGGCGACATGGAAGAGGTTCCCATCGACGACGCCGAGGTCGATCTCGTCTTCTTCTCGCAGTCGCTCCATCACGCTCTGCATCCCGACCGCGCAGTCAGCGAAGCGAACAGAATCCTCGTCCCGGCGGCCGCATCGTCATTCTCGATCTCGCCAAGCACCGCTTTGAAGAGGCGCGCGAACTCTACGCCGACGAGTGGCTCGGCTTCAGCGAGGCGGAGCTTGAAGCCATGCTCGAAGAGGCAGGCTTCACCGAGATCCAAACCTCGGTCGTCCACAAAGAGCCCGAGACTCCGCAGTTCCAGACCCTGCTGGTCGTCGCAAACAAATCGGCATGATCGTCCGCTGCGCTACCATTGCATTCAGCAGGAAAGACGCCCATGAAGACGATCGCGGGAACCAAAACGACGAAGCCGGCAACAAAACCAAGCCCCAGGCCCGTGCGTTTGACCGGCGCACGCCGCACCGCCATTCTCAAGGCTCTCGCCGATCCAACACGATTCGAGCTGCTTGCACGCATCGCCAAGGCTGCATGCCCACTGGGCTGCGCCGAAGCGCGCATAACCCTTCCCATCTGCGCGGCCACGCTCTCTCACCACATCGGGGAACTCGAAGCCGCCGGCCTCATCGAGATCCGCCGCGAGGGCAAATTCCATTTCCTCACTCTGCGTCCTGGGGTTCTTCAGGGCCTCATCTCCGTCCTCGCCGGGCTCGACAAGAGTCACCGCGCAAAAAAGTGACGCCGCTCTGAGCTTCTTTCAAAAATACTGCATGATCTCCACTGTCTTTGCCAGCCCATGTCTTTGCCGACCCACAAAAGATGAGACCTAAGCCAGCCGATCTCATCGGCCAACTTGCCAACTCGCGAACTCCGCGCAGCGGAGGCTAACCCGCCGCATTTGAATCAAGACGCCTTGCCGTCATTAACTTTCAGCTTGACTAGTTTGCAGATAAGCCTTGTACCTTGCGAAATTCCCTCAGAAAACGGCCAGTCCGTTTTTTCAGAGCATCCCGAAAGATTTTCGCAATTGTCTTGAATCCAATCCTCATGCTGCCCCATCAATTCGACAGTCATCGAAATGTCGAATTGAAGACATTTCGATTGTGGAGTGGAAACAATGAGCCATCTAAAAGGCAAAGTCGCGCTGGTCACCGGCGCATCCAAGGGCATTGGCGCGGCCATCGCCCGTGAACTCGCGGCCCACGGCGCTGCCGTCGCCGTCAACTACTCCGGCAGCAAAGACGCAGCCGAGAAGGTCGTTGCCGGCATCCAGGCCGCCGGCGGCAAAGCCATCGCCGTCCAAGCCAACCTCTCTGACGCCGCCGCCGCTGCTCCGCTGGTCGAGAACGTCGCCAAGCAGCTCGGCCCCATCAACATCCTCGTCAACAACGCGGGCGTGTACGAGTTCGCTCCCCTCGAAGTCGTCACTCCCGACACTTTCACAGGCAGTTCAACCTCAACGTGCTCGGCCTGCTGCTCACCACCCAGGCAGCCGTCCAGCACTTTGATCCCAAGGGCGGCAGCGTCATCAACATCGGTTCGGTCGCCGCTGCGGGCGTGCCCGCGGCCTCCGTCTACAGCGCCACCAAGGGCGCGGTTGACTCCATCACCGTAGCTCTGGCCGGCGAACTCGGCCCAAAGAAGATTCGCGTCAACTCGCTCAATCCCGGAATGGTCGAAACCGAAGGCGTCCACGCCGCCGGCTTCATCGGCAGCGACTTTGAGAAGAAAGCCACCGCCGAAACGCCCCTCGGCCGCATCGGCCAGCCAGACGACATCGCCAGTGTCGCCGCCTTCCTCGCCTCCGACGACTCCTACTGGGTCACCGGCCAGCAGATCAAAGTCTCCGGCGGCGCCCGCATCTAGTTTTCTCACCGCATGATTCTGTATCTGTAGCGCCGGTCTCCTGACCGGCTGTCGTGCGGGTCTCCAGACCCGCATTTGGCACGAATTCACACGGCCAGAGACCTAGAACTGGTTGCACAAATGTGTTTTGAAAGGGCACGGCTTTAGCCGTGCCGCAGAATAATCAATAGAATTACGGGCTTTAGCCCCTTAGGGATGTTCGCTCCCTTGCGAACGGGATTTATGCAACCAGCTCTAGTGTCCTTCTCAATAGTTCATGGCAAAACAGGGCCTGTCATTCTGAGCGAAAGGGGCCCCGAACGCTTTTCAGTTCGGGGGTGGTGAGCGAAGAATCTGCTTTTGTTCCTTCAGATCTTCTACCAAGAGCTTTAGAGACACGACACGAACGCAATTTTTAGAGTTTCTATTAGCTCTTGGTGCCCCACCCTGTCTGTCATTTTGAGCGAAACACAGCGAAGTCGAAGAACCCGCTTCTTGATCTGTCGCGAGGATGTCCCACAGCAGGTGGCTTGCAGATAATTTTCCGTTCTCGGCGCACAATGGAAACATGTGTGCAATAAGGGCATGACCAACCCCTAGCCACTAATCCGCAACCCCAATAAATAACTACCCACCCCCCTATATTTATTTTCGCGAAACTCCAAAACCTTGCATATATTTTTAACCTATATAGAATCAAACATCTCCGGCGACTTATCACAGACCATTGTTCACAAAAAAGCAACGAATCCGGTTCAAAATCACCTCGTTTTTCGGTCAAAAACCCTCGAAAACAGCGGCTTTTTGCCACTTATTGACGCAAAAATGCCGTCTTTCCATTCACGACTGAGCCAACCAGTTTTCCAGTTTCATCCAAGGCAACAAAACTTGCCGCTTGCCCAACGGCGAGCGAACCAGCCTCTTCACCAACTCCAGTCATCGAAGCCGGATTCACGGTCAGCAGCCGCAGAGCCTGCTCCAACGGCGCGCCTGTGAACTCGATGAAATTCGCAAGCGCTCGATCCAGCGTCAGCACACTTCCAGCCAGAACGCCGCGTGCCATCGCTCTGCCGTGAGCAACGTCAACCGCAAATCCGCCAAGCTGGTACGTGCCGTCTGGCATTCCGGCAGCGCTCATCGCGTCCGTCACCAGAATCGCTCGCTCCGCGCCTTTGGCCTTCCACCAAAGCCTCGCCATCTCCGGCGCAACGTGGATGCCATCGCAGATCAACTCGGCATAAAGCGCATCGTCGCTGAGAACTGTCCCCAGAATTCCCGGCTCGCGATGATCCAGCGGCCGCATGGCGTTGAAGGTATGCGTTGCACTGACAGCTCCAGCAGCAATCGCGGCGCGTGTCTCGGCGGCTGTGGCGTTTGAGTGTCCCAGCGACACGCGAACGCCGCGCGCCGTGGCGTGCGTAATCAGCTCGATCGCTCCAGGCAACTCAGGCGCCAGTGTCATCAGCCGGACATGTCCTTCAGCAGCATCAAAGAGCCGGTCAAAGGTGGCAATCTCTGGCGCAAGCAGATGTTCTGCCGGTTGCACGCCGCGCTTGGCATGCGAGAGAAACGGCCCTTCCAGATGAATGCCGATCAGCCGCGCCTGGCCTTCAACTGGAGGCCACTTGACGAGCTTCGGCAAGAGCTTCCAGCGACTGCAGCGTTGCATCGAGAGGTGCAGTGACGGTAGTCGCCAGATAGCTTCCCGTACCGTGCGAAGCCAAAAAGCCTCCGATGGAGGCAATCGCCGCAGGCGTAGCTTCCATCACGTCGTGGCCTTTGGCCCCGTGAAAGTGCACGTCGAAGAACCCAGGCGCCAGAGTCGCACCGGGAAAGTCGAGAACGCCGGCCTTGCCAGGCGCTTCGCCAGCCGCGCGCGTCGAGATCGATGCAATCAATCCATCTTCGATTACGACGATCGGCCGGTCGAGCTGCCGCGTTCCATCCCAAAGCCGCTCTGCTGTGACTACGGTTTGCACGCCGTTGATTATCGCAGGCCACGCCAGCCGCCGGAAAGCTGCGGCACAAGCAGTTGCGCGCCAGTTGGGAACCTCCGCTCCCATCGACTACAATTGCCCATATCCCGAACGTGGAGGCTTGCCCTGCTCGTCGCGCTAGTCAACCGTCTGAATTCCATTGCCAGCATGCCCGGCATCCATCTCGGAAAGCTGCCGATGCGGATGGCCGCGCATCTGATCTTCGCGCCACAGAACGGACTGCGCCACCAACTCAAACTGCTGTTTAACGACCCGTTCTCCACGGTCACCCATCAATGGAACTGGTTTGATCTGGCGATGCTCGTCCCCTATTTCGCCGTGATGATCGTGCTCGCGCTTTACGGCATTCATCGCTACACCATGTGCTATCTCTATTTCAAATATAAGAAGAACTACGATCCCAATCCGCCGCAACACTTTGAGGAGTTGCCGCGCGTCACCGTTCAACTGCCCATCTTCAACGAGCAGTTCGTCATTGACCGGCTGATCGAGGCGGTCTGCGCCATGGACTATCCGCGCGAGAAACTGGAGATTCAGGTGCTGGACGACTCGACCGATGAGACCCAGCAGGTGGCTTCCGACATCGTTGCGCGCTATGCGGCGCTGGGCCATCCAATCGCATACATTCATCGCACCAATCGCCATGGTTACAAAGCCGGAGCGTTGGATGCCGGGCTCAAGGTAGCCAAAGGCGAGTTTGTCGCCATCTTCGACGCTGATTTCGTTCCGCCGACCGATTGGCTCATGAAAGTGATCCACCACTTTGCCGAACCGGGAATCGGCATGGTGCAGACTCGCTGGAGCCACATGAACCGCAACTACAGCATGTTGACCCAGATAGAGGCGATTCTGCTCGACGGCCACTTCATCATCGAGCACGGCGCACGCGTCCGCACCGGCGACTACTTCAACTTCAACGGCACGGCCGGCATGTGGCGCATCAAAGCGATCTCCGACGGCGGCGGCTGGCAGCACGACACCCTCACCGAAGACACCGACCTGAGTTATCGCTCGCAGTTAGCCGGCTGGAGGTTTAAATATCTGCCCGAGGTAGAGTGCCCATCCGAGCTGCCTATCGAGATGACCGCCTTCAAGACGCAGCAGGCCCGCTGGGCCAAGGGACTGATCCAGACCAGCATTAAAGTGCTGCCCATGATGTTCAAGTCGAATGTGCCGCGGAAGATCAAGGTCGAGGCTGTCTATCATCTGACGGCTAACTTGAGTTATCCGCTGATGGTCATCATGACGGCCTTCCTGATGCCCGCCATGATCGTCCGCTTTTATCAGGGCTGGTTCCAGATGCTGCTCTTCGACGTGCCGCTCTTCACCGCATCGACGGCCTCCATCGCCGTGTTTTACCTCATGGCCGAGCGCGAGCTCTATCCCAAAACCTGGTGGAAGACTTTCCTCTACCTGCCCGTTCTGATGGCTTTGGGCATCGGCCTCACAGTCACCAACACCAAAGCAGTCATGGAAGCCCTGTTAGGCATCAAGAGCGCCTTTGTGCGCACGCCCAAGTACCGCGTGGCAAAGAAGGGCGAAAAGTCGCAGGCCGCCAAGTATCGCAAGCGGCTGATTCTGGCGCCGTGGATCGAACTATTTATTGGCTTCTACTTCTTCGTGGCCATCCTCTACACCTTCTCGAACCACAACTACTTCACCGCGCCCTTCCTGATTCTCTTCGTCATCGGCTACTGGTACACCGGCCTTATGAGCCTGTTGCAAGGCCGCTTCGAGCGCTTCCGCACCGGCAAAGGCGCCAACCCCGATGAGTCAAGTCCCAGGCCGTTCCCGGTGGGGGTGTAGAAGATGCCCCCGATTGTTTGGCAGAAAGTCATCAAACGATCTAGGGAACATAAAGCGAAATGAAGATACGACTTTAGCCATGCAGTCCGCGGCAAATATGCGAATCGTTTCCCGCAGGATGTGGTCATGGTAACGCTGGCTCCCGACGTGGCCGCTGCCTTCCCAGACTGCAGATGCGGTCAACGAAGCATTGCGGTTGTTGCTCAAAACCGCAAAGAAGGTAGTCCAGGCAGCATGACGGATGATTGAGGGGAGGCTCGTCGTGCAAGGCAACTCGAATACCTTGTCACCTTATTGGCTCATTGTTTTTCTGGCCTTATTCGTCGCTGCTTGGTGTTTCGAAAGCTACCTGAATAGTTCATTGAGCGGTTGGCATAGTCTATCGAAACGCTTCCGCGCACAATCTGAGTTTCTTGGCCAAGAGTACGTCTGCGGGAATTTTCTTCAATGTCTGTCTGCGGTACTGGGCAGATTACAGCAGCATCATCCGGATCGCCTCTGAAGAGGACGCGCTTCATCTTTCAGCGGTCTCCCCATTTCGCCCCGTTTCATCCGCCGCTCCGCATTCCCTGGACAGAAATCAAGATCACCAGAATAAAGTTCCTTTGGCGACAATACGTCGTCCTTGCGTTAGGCGAGCAAGAACAAATCCCCATGCGCATCTCCGAGCGCATGGCGCGCAAGCTGGGAATTCTGGAACGCCTGCCTGACTAGAGGCCGAAAAGAGCGCCTCGCGCAAGTTTGCAAAGAAGCAGAAGAGCGCAATTGACTGCGATTGAAATGGAAGACGGCCTCGCCAAAGCACCATGCCCCGGAATCAAATCTACCGCTCTTGGTCTTCGCAGGGATGTCGTAGAATACGAAAAGACTCCGCAACTTGAAGACGAATTTCGCTTGCCTGTACCTCGGCGTTTTATACGCGCTCAGGTTTGTCAGGGCCGAAGCAGGTGCGCGTTCGGATCGATCGGGGAGTGCTAAAACCGATCTTGAGATCACCGTGCCGATTTCTTTCGCCGTCTGGAAGCGGCAAAAGATCGGAGTTTTTGTGAAGGAGCTTTATTGTCCGACTTGGCCATGTCCGCGACGGAGGTGTGTGATCGTCAAATGCCCGCAACTCTGCCTGAGACGGCACGGATTGCGCCTTGGCAGAAGGAGCCCGCATTAGATCACCTCTTTGCGAACAACGTGCGCTTTCTTTCCATGGCCGCAGTTGTGTTTATCCATTGCATCGCGTGGATTTCCCGGATAGCCGGAAACGACTCGACAGCAATGTTTGAACGCGGACTGCGCCAACCCGTTTCATTCGATGTCATAGGCTTTTTTCTTGTCTCCGGATTCCTAATGGAGGAGCAACTCACCAGAAGGCGTCCAATGGAGTACCTCAAGCGGCGCTTCCATCGAGTCCTCACGCCGTGGCTGTTCTGGTTCTCGCTTTTTTGTTCGATCCTGCTCATCAGCGATGTCATTCTCGGTCGCTTCGGACTCCATGCATGGATGCACAACGCCTTTGTGATCGCCCACAGAGTATTTGACGGTCTTTTCTCGAGCATCTATTGGTTCGTCCCTAATCTGATGATTTCGCTTTGTATCCTGCTTCTTTGCAGACGTTTTATGTTCAATCTCCGCCTAGGCTGCATCCTAATGGGAATCAGCTTGTTCTATGGCCTCGATGTCCATGCGCAGTGGTTTCCTATCGGAAATCACACACAGGCACTGTTTGGCTTTGTTTTTTATCTATGGCTGGGTGCATGGGCGTCCCGGAACTTTACAGCGATTCAAGCTTGGATTGCGCGCACTTCCACATCCGCCCTCATGATGCTGGTGGTACTGGCCGGTTCGGCTGCTTTTTTGGAGTCGAATATGTTGGCCGCGAGCGGAAGCCACAATCCCATGAACACTCTCCGCATCTGCAATCAGGTGTATGCCGTTGTGCTTGTGCTGCTGATCTTCAAGTTGCGCAGGCCAGCCTGGCCGCGATTCATTGATGTTCGCGCGAATACATTCGGGATCTATTTGATTCATCCCATTCTGCTATTGCTGCTGGGACATGTGGTCAATCGAACGATGTTCGGTCCCATTGTCCACCTTCCGCGGGCCTCGTTAGCGGCGACGTTGCTCTTCCTTTCGCTTTGCTGCTTCGTGCTCCTCTATGGCTGTTCGCTGGCATTGACCAAATGGCTGCTTGGTCGTCCGGGGCTGCGTTGGATGGTTGGCGCTTCGGGTGGATGACCCGGCGCTGAGCCCGTTCTTGACTCTGATGTGGCGTGCATTCCCGGTTCCCGGCTCGTCCGGGCTCCCTCCGCTACAATAGGTGGAAGCGCCTGCCGCACCGGGGAGTGGAATTCCCGGCCCGCCAGGCGCATCAGAACATATGCTAACCAAAGACTTGCCCGAAGCTCTTACTTTCGATGACGTGTTGCTGATCCCCGCCTACAGCGAAGTTGTGCCGGTCCAGGTGAGTACGCAGACCCAACTGACCCGCGAAATCACGCTGAATACGCCGCTGCTTTCTTCGGCCATGGATACGGTAACCGAGTCGCGCATGGCAATCGCCATGGCGCAGCAGGGCGGCATCGGGATTGTGCATCGCAATCTGACCATCGTCGATCAGGCCGGCGAGATCGACAAGGTGAAGCGCTCGGAGAGCGGCATGATTGTGGACCCGGTCACCATCGAGCCGGACCAGATGATCGGCGACGCTCTCGACGTGATGCGACGCTACAAGATCTCAGGCGTGCCGGTAACACAGGGCAAGCGGCTGGTTGGCATTCTGACCAATCGCGATCTGCGCTTTGAAACCCGCACCGATGTTCCCGTCGGCGACGTGATGACCAAGAAAGACCTGATTACAGTTCCGGTGGGCACTACGCTCGAAGAAGCCGAGCAGATCCTGCACGCGCATCGCGTGGAGAAGCTGCTGGTGGTCGATGACCAGTACAACCTGAAGGGCCTGATCACGGTCAAGGACATCCAGAAGAAGCTGAAATATCCCAACGCCAGCAAGGATGAAAAGGGCAGGCTGCGGGTGGGCGGGGCCATCGGAGCTACGGGCGACTATCTGGAGCGTGCGGCGGAGCTGGTTCGCGCGCGCGTGGATGTGCTGGCGATCGACTCGGCGCACGGGCACTCGTCGCGCGTGCTGGAGGCGGTGCGCGAAGTGAAGAAGGCGTTTCCCGGCGTGGCATTGCTGGCGGGCAACGTGGCCACATACGATGGCGCCTTGGCCCTGATCGACGCCGGCGCCGACGCCATCAAAGTGGGCATTGGACCGGGATCGATTTGCACCACCCGCATGGTCACTGGCGCGGGAATGCCGCAGATTACCGCCATCGCAGAGGCCGCGCGAGCCGCGCGCGAGCATGGAATCCCGGTGATCGCCGACGGCGGCATCAAGTACTCGGGCGAGATCACCAAGGCCATAGCCGCCGGGGCCAGCTCGATTATGATCGGCTCGCTCTTTGCCGGAGTGGACGAGAGCCCCGGCGAAACGATTCTCTACCAGGGGCGCAGCTTCAAGAGTTACCGCGGCATGGGTTCGCTGACCGCCATGAGCCAGGGCTCGGGCGAACGCTACTTCCAGAGCACCGCCGATCTGGCCAGCGCCGAACTCGGTACCGAAGGTGTCGTCCAGCGCGAGCGCGCCAGCGGCAACCGGCTGGCCAAGTTTGTCCCCGAAGGCATCGAAGGGCGCGTGCCTTATCGCGGGCCGCTCGAGTCCATGGTCTTCCAGCTTGTCGGCGGCTTGCGCTCCGGCATGGGCTACCTGGGCTGCAGGACCATCGCCGAGCTGCAGGAGAAGGCGCAGTTCGTGCGCATTAGCGGCGCTGGCCTGCGCGAGAGCCACGTGCACGACGTGATCATCACCCGCGAGGCCCCCAACTATCATGTCGAGTAATAGGCGCGGCCTCAGGTTTTGGGTGAGCGCCTGGCTTCCGGTTGCAGTGGGCATCGCCATCATTACGCTGGAATCGACAATAGTCTTCGGCTCCGACCACACCAGCGGCCCGCTGCGCTGGCTCTGGCAGGCCATCTTCGGCCCCGTCAGCCCTGCCCAATGGGAGATCGTTCATCACCATATCCGCAAGTGCGGGCACTTCTTCGGCTACGGGTTTATGGGTCTGGCCTGGCTGCGCGCGTGGTGGATGACCCTGCCCCACTCCCATTTTCTTAAAGACGCCTTCCTGGCGCTACTCGGAACGGCAATGGTGGCCAGGTTGCGATGAATGGCACCAGAGTTATCTGCCCAACCGGACCGGCACGCCCTGGGACGTGCTGCTGGATTGCTGCGGAGCCCTTACGCTGCAATTGGCGGTTTATATTTTCATGCGCACGACGAGACCCAAACAACTTGCCAGAGCAGCGTAGAACCCCAAACAAATACGGGCGCATCCTTTGTGGGGATGCGCCCGCGCTTGCCTTCTGAATGAAGGGTCAGACCGCCAGAAGAGAGCCGGTGCTACGCAGCCTCTTCGCCGCTCTGTGCTTCCTTGATCTCTTCGGTCTTGGCCTCTTCCAGCTGCTTTTCCAGATCGGCGCGCTTCTTGGCCCTGATCTCGTCGCGCTTCTGGCGCTTGGCATCGAGCTGCTTTTCGGCGCCCGAGCAGTTCGATGAAGGCCTTTTCGCCCCCATCGCCCTTGCGGAAGCCGGTGTGGATGATGCGCAGATAGCCGCCCTGGCGATCGCCGTAGCGCGGAGCCACGGTCTCGAAGAGCCGTTCGACCGACTTGTCGGTCATGAGATAGCTGAGGGCCTGACGGCGCGAATGGAGATCGCCTTTCTTGCCCAGGGTGATCATCTTTTCAACCAGCGGACGGACGGTCTTGGCCTTGGCCAATGTGGTCTCGACGCGGTCTTCCATGATGACGGACGTGGTCAGGTTGCGCAACAGGGCGCGACGATGACTGGTGTTGCGTCCGAGCTTGTTTCCTGCATTGCGATGGCGCATGGTAAAACTCTCTTTCGATAACAGATGTCAGAGATCAGAGACCAGAGATCAGCAGTCAATCAGTAGTGAAAGGCCGGTATTGCGGGTTCTTCAAGAACTGATCTCTGATCTCTGAACCCTGATCTCTGTCTTAGAAGTTCTCGGTCTCGGTGGGCAATTGCAGGTCCACCGAATCCAGCGGCTCGTCCTCGTCGTCGTAGTGGTTGTAACTGGCGGCCAGTGCTGTGGCCGGCGGAATGCTCGTGGGTCCGGGAACGGCGTTGCCTTGCTCGTCGATCTTCATGCCCAGCGAAAGACCCATCTGGGCGAGGATTTCCTTGATCTCGTTCAGGCTCTTGCGGCCGAAGTTCTTGGTCTTGAGCATCTCGGCTTCGGTCTTCTGCACCAGCTCGCCGATGGACTGAATATTGGCGTTCTTCAGGCAGTTGTAGCTGCGGACCGACAGCTCCAGCTCTTCGACCGAGCGGTTGAGATTGTCGTTGCGCAGCAGAACGCGGCCTTCTTCGCCACGGCCCTCGGTCTCGATCTCTTCCTCGAAGTTGATGAAGATGTTCATGTGGTCCTTGAGCAGCTTGGCGGCCAGGCCGACGGCGTCGGCGGGCAGCACGGCCCCGTTGGTCCACACTTCAAGGGTGAGCTTGTCGTAATCGGTGATCTGGCCCAGGCGGGCGGCTTCCACCACATAGTTGACGCGACGAACTGGCGAGTGGACCGAGTCCACCGGGATGAAACCAATGCCCAGGTCGGCGTCGAAGTTCTTGTCGGCGGAGATATAACCGCGGCCGCGCTTGAGGCGCATTTCCATGTCCAGCTTGCCGCCTTCAGAGAGGGTGGCGATATAGATGTTCTTGTCGAGGATCTCGACATCGCCGTCGGCTTCGATCATGCCAGAGGTGACCACGCCAGGCTGATCGGCGCGCAGATAAAGCGCCTTCGGGCCCTCGCCCGCGAGCTTGAAGGGAACCTGCTTGAGGTTCAGGATGATGTCGGTAGCGTCTTCGACTACGCCAGTGATGGATTGAAACTCGTGGAGTACGCCCTCGATGCGAATTGCGGTAACCGCGGCGCCTTCAATCGAACTCAACAGGGTCCGGCGCAGTGCGTTGCCGATCGTGGTGCCAAAGCCGCGCTCAAAGGGCTGGGCGCTGAACTTGCCGAAAAGATTGGTGAGCGTCTCGGCATCGACTGCCAAACGCTTAGGTTTCTGAAATCCTCTCCAAAGCATATCTGTCTCTCGTTTCCCGCGCGGCATGTACGTCGCGATGCATTTTGCGGCGGCCGCGCAAGTTCTCCTTCGGTTGGAATGCGGGACCAGGAACTAGGGACTAGGGACTAGATTACGACGCAAACGTGAACGTTTTTTCTAGTCCCTATTCCCTAGTCCCTATTCCCTGCTTTTTTACTTGCTGTACAGTTCGACGATCAGCTGCTCGTTGATGGGCAGATTCACGTCCTGACGCTTGGGCAGATGAAGGATGCGCCCGGACATATTCTCAAAGTTGGCTTCGAGCCATGCGGGCACCGGGTTCTGAGCTGCGTACTGCGCGCCCTGTTCGATGATCACCAGCTTCTTGGCAACGTCGCGGACCTTGATCTCATCTCCCACGTTCACCTGATAAGAAGGAATGTTGACCTTGCGGCCGTTGACCTCGACATGGCCATGGCGCACAACCTGGCGAGCCTGGCGGCGCGAGATGGCAAAGCCCAGCCGGAAGGCCACATTGTCCAGGCGGCGTTCCAATTGCTGAATCAGCAGTTCGCCGGTAACGCCCGAGGCTTTGTTGGCCTTTTCGTAGTACGCGCGGAACTGGCTTTCCAGCGTAAAGTACATGCGCTTGGCCTTCTGCTTCTCGTGCAGTTGCAGGCCGTAGCCCACGATCTTGGCCTTGCGATCCTTGCCGTGCATGCCTGGGGGAAAGTTGCGCTTCTCAAGCGGGCAACGGTCTGAGGCGCACTTGGCGCCCTTCAAAAAGAGCTTGGTTGCCTCACGACGGCAGAGGCGGCATACTGCTCCGGTATAACGTGCCATTTCTTCTCCTGACTTCGGATGACGGCCGGTTTACGTGTCCTTGAAGACATTTCGTCCCGGCCCGGTTTGTTGTCGAGGGACTCAGGGACCAGGGACTAACGGACCAGCAAAACAGTCCCACACAATCTAGTCCCTACGTCCCTGGTCCCTTAGTCCCTGTCGCGTCTTAGACGCGACGTCTCTTCGGCGGACGGCAGCCGTTGTGCGGCACAGGCGTCACGTCGCGGATGGTGCGTACCTCGATGCCGGCGGCAGCCAGTGCGCGAATGGCCGACTCGCGGCCCGAACCCGGACCGGCGACCCGAACATCGACCGCGCGCAAGCCGTGATCGCGCGCCAAGCTGGCGGCCGTCGAGGCTGCCTGCTGCGCCGCGAAGGGCGTGCCCTTGCGCGAGCCGCGGAAGCCCAGCGAGCCTGAACTCTTCCAGCTCAACGTGTTGCCCACCGGATCTGTGATGGTAACGATGGTGTTGTTGAATGTGGCCTGCACGTGCGCAATGCCAAACGGCACGTTCTTGCGCTCGCGCTTTTTGAACTTCTTGGTCTTGCCCGTCTTGCCGGCTCCGGCTTTCTGCTCTGCTTTTGCCATTAGGTTTTACCCGTCGCTTTCTTCTTGCCGGCAACTGTGCCCTTGCGCGGACCCTTGCGTGTACGGGCGTTGGTGTGGGTACGCTGACCGCGAACCGGCAAGCCGCGCCGATGACGCGTGCCGCGATAGCTCTGGATGTCGATCAGACGCTTGATGTGCATCTGGACGTCCTTGCGAAGGTCGCCCTCGACGTTTCCTTCGTCCTCGATCACCTGACGGATGCGGTTGACCTCGTCCTCGCCCAGATCCTGGATCTTCTTGAAGGGATCTACATTCGCCTTCTCCAGAATCTTGGCGGCACGGGGATCACCGATGCCGAAGATGTATGTGAGCGCGATTCTTGCCTGCTTGTTGCGAGGCAGATCGACGCCAGCAATACGTGCCATTGAAGATTCCTTTGCTACTTCAGTTGCGTGCCTCCGGCCTCAACCGGTTCGCACTGGTTATGCGGATAGACCCCAGAGGTTCAACGCAAGCCTTGACTCAGGCTAACTAGCCTCTTGCCAGAGATCAGGGGTCAGAGATCAGGGATCAGTTGAACGACGCTAGGACGAACTGTTTTTGCTGATCTCTGTTCTCTGTTCTCTGATCTCTTTCGTGGAGCTTTCCGCCGTTTGCCAGACTCCAGACTAGCCCTGGCGCTGCTTGTGCTTTGCGTTTTCGCAGATCACACGCACCACACCTTTGCGCGTAATGACCTTGCACTTGACGCAAATCTTCTTTACCGATGCACGGACTTTCATAACTGTTGCTGCCCTTCCTTAAACTGTTAGCTGTTCGCTGCCGGCTATCAGCTACTTGTAGCGGTAGACGATCCTTCCGCGATTCAGGTCGTAGGGACTTAACTCTACGGCCACGCGGTCTCCGGGCAGAATGCGGATGAAGTTCTTGCGCATCCTTCCCGAGACATGGGTCAACGCCTCGTGATTGTTCTCGAGTTTGACCTTGAACATGGCATTGGGCAGCGTCTCAACGACTACCGCCATGACCTCAATCGCATCTTCCTTCGACAAACCGCATCCCGCTTCTGCCGCCGCGCTTGAGAGCGCCTCCGGCTTGTAATCCCGAGCGACCTACTCGGTTAAGATTCTCGCTCCGGTGGCGGTCACCGCCACGGAGTGCTCAAAATGAGCGCTCATGCTTCCATCCGCGGTGACTGCTGTCCAGCCGTCGTCCAGAACCACAACGTCCGGCTTGCCCGCATTCACCATGGGCTCGATGGCAATCACCATGCCGGCGCGCAGCTTCATGCCCCGTCCGGCTAAGCCAAAGTTCGGCACCTGCGGATCTTCGTGCATGTGGACCCCGATGCCGTGACCCACAAAGTCCCGCACTACCGAGAAGCCCTCGGCTTCAACCACCTTTTGCACGGCGAAACCCACATCTCCGAGGGTTGCGCCGGGTCGAACCACTTCAATCGCCGCGTTGAGCGACGCCTCGGTCACCTTCAGCAAGCGCGCCGTCTCCGGGTCGATCTTCTCGCCCACCGGCACGGTGATGGCTGCGTCGCCGAAGTAGCCGTCCACCACCGCCCCAAAATCGAGCGAGACGATGTCCCCGTCCTTGAGGACCCGCTTGGGCGATGGAATCCCATGCACCACCTCGCTATTGACCGAGGTACACAGCACACAGGGAAAACCGTGGTAGCCCTTGAAGGCCGCCTTGACTCCCAGCTCGGCGAGCCGGGCTTCCGCCGCCTTCTCCAGATCGAGCGTTGTTGCGCCGGGTTTCACCAAGCTGCGCACCAGTTCGAGCACTTCACGAACCACCTGGCCCGCGCGGCGCATCTTCTCAATCTCTTTGGACGACTTCAGTACAACCGCCACTGAACCAGCTTTCAGTAATCAGTGGACGGTGGTCAGCAGTCAGTGGTCAGTTGCGATGCCGAGCCGGGCATCTACTGTTCACTGTTCACTGATCTCTGTTCACTGGTTCCTCACGCACAAACCCGCCGTCCGACCGCGCTACTTGCGCAACCGTTCGACGGCGGTAACAATTCCGGCCGCGATTTCTTGAATCGGCCGGTCTCCATCCACTTCCGCAAATCGTCCCAAAGCCCTGTAGTGCTCGACAACCGGCGCGGTCAATGTCTCGTAAGCGCGCATGCGCTCCTCAAAGACCTTTTCCGTGTCGTCGGCTCGCTGAACCAGCGCCGCGCCATCCAGGTCGCAAAAGCCATCTTTCGTGGGAGGCTTGAAGCTGACGTTATAAATGGTCTGGCAGACAGGACAATTCCTGCGCCCAGTGATACGGCGCAGAAGTTGATTATATTCCACCTTGATACTGACGGCAACCAAAGGCATGCCCTGCGCCTGGGCCGCCAGACGGCCATCCAGCCACTCCGCCTGCACCAGAGTGCGCGGGAAACCGTCTAGAATGTAACCTTTAGCCGTATCGGGCTGTTGGAGGCGAACCGCGACCATCTCGTTGACCAGCGTATCGGGAACCAGTTCGCCCCGGCCCATGATCTCCTTGGCCGTTTTGCCCAGCTCGGTACCCTGAGCGACATTGCCGCGCAGCAGGTCGCCAGTCGAGATCTGGGGAATTCCCCACACCTTGATCAACTCCTTAGCCTGGGTTCCTTTTCCTACGCCCGGCGCGCCCAACAAAAGAATTGGGCCGGGAAGAGGAGTCTTCAGACCCTCTTCGCGACCCTGACTTACTGTGGAATCAGATAAAGACATTACCAGGTTTTCCTTCCGCGAATGCGACCGGAGCGCGGGGAAAAGCCGTCATAATGGCGCATGATCAGCTGCGACTCGATCTGGTTGATGGTATCCATGGCCACACCGACCACGATCAGCAGCGAGGTGCCGCCAAAGTAGAAATTGACCCCCAAGCCGTGCGTAGTCCAAGTCGGCATTCTTTCAAAGAAGCTGCCGACGAGCCACAACTTGTCGAAGCGGATGCCCGAGATCAGGAAGGTAGGCACGAGCGAAATAATGATCAGATAGACGGCGCCGACCAGCGTGATCCGGGTGAGAATGTCGTTGATGAAGTCCGAGGTCCGCTTGCCGGGGCGAATGCCTGGGATGAACGATCCAGACTTGCGGAAGTTGTCGGCAATGTCGTCCGGCTTCATCACGATGGAGATATAGAAATAGGCGAAGAAGATGATCGCCATCATGTAGAGGGCTTCGTACCACGGGTAGCCGGGCGTAAGCGCATCGAAGATGGGCAGCCAAAAGCGGCTGTTCTGGATGAACTCGGTCTGGTGGAGCATCATGGGGGCCGAAAGGATCGAGGCCGCGAAGATGACCGGCATAACGCCGCCGGAGTTAACCTTGAGCGGCAGATGGCTCGATTGCCCTCCCATCATCCGCCGGCCGACGATACGCCGCGCGCTCTGGATGGGGATGCGCCGCTCACTCCGCTCGACAAAGACGATGAAGGCCACTACAGCGAACATGAATGTAACCAGCAGAAGCATCGCCACGATCGTGAACGATCCCCACTGATTGGTCTGGACCTTCTGGACCAGCTCGATCACGCCGCGCGGCAGGCCGGCGATAATGCCGGCAAAGATCAACAAGCTCATTCCGTTGCCAATGCCGCGTTCGGTAATCTGCTCGCCCAGCCACATGATAAAGGCCGTGCCTGTGGTCAGCGTGAGCACCGTCATCAAAAGGAAGGGAATGCCCGGCTGGAGCACCATGCCGCCTTTTTGCAGCATGAACGCGATGCCGATCGATTGCAACGCTCCCAGAACGATGGTCATGTACCGGGTCCACTGCGTGATCTTGCGCCGCCCCAGTTCGCCTTCCTTCTGGATGCGCGCCAGCGGCTCATAGACCACAGTCAGCAACTGAAAGATGATCGAAGCAGTGATGTAGGGCATGATGCCCAGGGCGAAGACCGTCATGCGGCGCAGGTTGCCGCCGCCAAACAGGTTCATCAGGCCCAGCGCGGAGCCGCCCTGCTGGTCGAACATCCGCTCCAGCATCTTGGTGTCGACGCCCGGCGTTGGAATCCAGGCGCCCAGGCGGTAAACGGCCAGGATCGCAAGCATGAAGAGCACCCGCTTGCGCAGGTCGGGAATCCGGAAGATATTGAGAAACTTCTCAAGAGCCTTATCAAACATGATTGGGTATCCGCTTCATTCAGGGCTTTTGCCGGCCCTCGAATCTCTGTCACTGACCATCTTATCCGTGCTAGGCCTTCGGTGTCGCGCCTTTTGCCTTCAGCTTACCCACTACGGGAGCAGTCCCTCCACCGAGAACCACGGCCTTGCCACCGGCCTTTTCGATCTTCTCGACAGCGGACTTGGAAAACTTGTGCGCGTGGATGGTGAGCGCCGAAGTCAATTCGCCGGAGCCGAGAATCTTGATCAGCGCATTCTTGCTCGACGACAGTCCCAGCTTCTTGTAGTCATCCTGGCCGATTTCGGTGATAGCCTTGCCTTCGATCTGCTCCACGAGCCGGTCAAGATTCACTACCGTGTATTCGGTGCGGAAGATGTTGGTGAAGCCGCGCTTGGGCAAGCGGCGATGAAGCGGCATCTGGCCGCCTTCAAAACCGCGCATCAGATGCGAGCCGGAACGCGAACCCTGGCCCTTGTGGCCGCGGGTTGAGGTTTTGCCCATGCCGGATCCCATACCGCGACCGACACGCTTGCGCCCGGTATTGGCTTTTCTGGGCGCGCGTAGATTCGATAGATTTCTTGGTGCCATGATTTCCTCGCTGTAGCGCCGGACAGATTTGAACAATCCTGCCGACTCGCGTTATGTGTGGGTGCCCCACCCTCGCCGCGTTCTTGTCTTTGCGGCTAGGGTGGGATGCCACAATCTCAATTCGAGAACAACTAGCTCTCCAGGATGCGAACCAGATGCGGAATGGCCTTCACCATGCCGCGCACCGATTCGTTGTCCACGCGCTCGACGATCTGGTTGAGCCGCGTGAAGCCCAATCCCTTGACCACCAACCGGTGCTTGAAGGGAGTGGAGTTCTTCGAGCGGTAATACTGAATGCGAATCTTCTTGGTTTCCGCCATGGCTTAGAGCTCCTCCACGGACTTGCCGCGCATGTTGGCCACATCGGCCCGGTCGCGCAACTGAATTAAAGCGTCAAAAGTAGCCTTGACGACGTTGTGCGGGTTGGGCGAACCCAGGCTCTTGGTCAGCACATTCTGCACTCCGGCCGAGGTCATCACCGCGCGCACCGCGCCGCCGGCGATCACGCCTGTGCCTTCCGGAGCCGGCTTCAGCAGCACCTGCCCGGCGCCGTAACGGCCCAGAACCAGATGCGGGATCGTCGTCTCGGTCAGGTTGACGCGGACCAGATTCTTCTTGGCCGCCTCGATTCCCTTGCGAATTGCCTGGGGAACTTCCTTGGCCTTGCCCGAACCGTGGCCCACCACGCCCGCCAGGGCATCGCCGACCACAACCAGCGCCGCAAAGGACATGTTCTTGCCGCCCTTGACAACCTTGGTCACGCGATTGATTGAGACCACCTGATCCTTCAGGTTGTACTGGTTGGCATCGAGTTTCTTCTTCAACATCGTCATTGCTTTCTCCAGTGGACAGTGGTCAGTGAACAGTGGTCAGTTTTCAAGACCAATCGCGCTATGCGCATTTCCCTGTTCCCTGTTCCCTGTTCCCTGTTCCCTGTTTTTAGAACTCCAGCCCTGCCTCGCGAGCCGCATCGGCCAACGCCTTGACGCGCCCGTGATAGAGGTAGCCGCCGCGATCGAAGACCACCTTCTTGATGCCTTGCTTCACAGCCGCTTCAGCGACCGCCTTGCCGATCTCCTTGGCCGAGGCAATGTTGCCGCCAGTCTTGAGTTTCAGAGCCAAGGTCGAGGCCGAGACCAGCGTCTCGCCCTTCTGATCGTCGATGACCTGTGCGTAGATATGGTTGAGCGAGCGGTAGACGTTCAGCCGCGGCCGCTCCCCAGTTCCGGCCAGCTTGGCGCGGATGCGGGCGTGAATGCGCTGGCGAATTGCGTTTCTCTTGGTCTGCGTAATCATGATCTCTCTCGTTCCTATCGGCGGAGCCGCCCTGCGGCCCCGTTCGGTTGATGTCAGAGGAGCTGGGAAGTTGGCAGGGTTAGCTTCTGCTGTTCCCTAATCCCTATTCCCTAGTCCCTGCTTTTCTTACTTCGCGCCCGTCTTGCCGGCCTTCTTCTTCAGCTTCTCGTCCGAGTAGCGCACGCCCTTGTTCTTGTAGGGGTCGGGTTTGCGCAGCGAACGCATGTCGGCAGCCACCTGGCCCACCTTCTGCCGGTCGATGCCCGAGATGGTCAGATGCAACTGCTTCGGGTCGATGGCCACTTCGATGCCCGTCGGCAGCGGAACCTCGATCTGGTGCGAATAGCCCAGCGTAAAGACCACCGTGTTCTTGCCCTTCAACTCGGCGCGATAGCCAATGCCGACGATGTCCAGTTCCTTCTTCCAGCCGGTCGTAACGCCCTGCACCGCATTGGCAACCAGCGCTCGCGTAAGTCCATGCATCGCGGCCTGCTTGTCGTTCTCGCGATTGACATGCAGAACGCCATCCTTGGTCTCCAAGGTGATGCCGTCGGCGATCAACGCCGAGACCTTGCCCTTGGGGCCCTCGACGAGAACCGTGTTGCCCTCGACCTTGTACTTGACGCCCGCAGGCAGCGGGATGAGCTTCTTTCCAATACGCGACATTGAATCAATCCTTCATCTGGCTTGCGAGTCCCGCCGGAGCATATTCACCCTTGCGTTCCACTGCAGCCTGGAAACAGGGACTAGCCACTAGGGACTAGGGACTATTTCCTCGAACGGCATGGACAAAGAGCAGGCATTTCGGGCTTCTTCTAGTCCCTAGTCCCTATTCCCTGATCCCTGCCTTTACCACACTTCGCAGAGCAGCTCGCCGCCTACGCCTTCGCGGCGAGCCTGACGGCCCGTCATCACGCCCTTGGGCGTGGTCATGATCGAGATGCCGAGGCCGCCCTGGACACGCTTGATCTCGTCGCGGCCGATGTAGACACGGCAGCCGGGGCGCGAGATACGCGCCAGGTCGCGGATAGCCGCTTCCGTGCCGCCGTACTTCAGGTACACGCGGAGGATGAGCTTGCCTTCCTCTTCCTGGGTCTTGTAGTTCGAGATATAGCCCTCTTCCTTGAGGATGCGGGCGATCTCGGCCTTCAGCTTCGAAGCCGGAACATCCAGCTTCTGGTGACGCGCGCGGATTGCGTTCCGGATGCGCGCCAGAAAATCTGCTACTGGGTCGGTCAGACTCATTCCTTCTCCTTCATTCCCCGTTCGCTCCCCGTCTATTTGAACCGGGAGAACCAGCGGAAATGCGTACAACAGTGAACAGTGCTCAGTGAACAGCGCTCAGTGTTCAGAGGACAGTATGCTGATCACTGTCCACTGTTCACTGGCAACTGTCTTGCTACCAGCTCGACTTGACGACGCCGGGAATCTCACCCTTGAGCGCCAGTGCGCGGAAACACAAGCGGCAGACGCCGAACTTGCGCAGAAAACCGCGCGGCCGCCCGCAGAGCTGGCACCGGTTGTGCTTGCGGCAGCTGAACTTCGGCTTCCGCGCGTCTTTCACCCTTTTTGCAGTGGTTGCCATAAACCCTCAAATCCCCTTTTGCTACGCGCCCTGGCGGAAGGGCATTCCAAAGTGCTTCAGCAGAGCCCTCGCCTGGTTGTCGTCCTTCGCAGAGGTCACGATGGTGATGTTCATACCCTTCATCTTCTCCACCTTGGAGTAATCGATCTCGGGGAAGATGAGCTGGTCGCGCAGACCGAGCGTGTAGTTGCCGCGCCCGTCAAAACTCTTCGTCGACACACCGCGGAAGTCGCGCACTCGCGGCATCGCCGTCGAGATCAGGCGGTCAAGAAACTCGTAGGCCTTGTCGTTGCGCAACGTCACCATTGCGCCGATCGACATGCCCTCCCTCACCTTGAAGGCCGCAATCGACTTCTTCGCCTTGGTGGTCACCGGCTTCTGCCCGACAATCGCCGTCAGATCGGCCACCAGCGGGTCCAGCAGCTTGGTATTCTGCGTCGCTTCGCCGAGGCCCATGTTGACGACGATCTTCTCCAGCTTCGGCACCGCCATCGCATTCTCAAGCCCCAGCTCCTTTTGAAGAGCCTGCTTGATCTCCTTGTGATACTTCTCTTTCAGCCTTGCCGCCATTGTGCTCTGCTCTCTCTCTTCCGGCGCCCGGAGTGGCTCTCGAGCCGTCTACCGTTGCGGAAGCGCTTCCGCACGGACGGGATTTTCGCCCATTCCGTGAGGCCCTGGATGCTCGGTGAACGACTCACTTCTTCACTCGTTCACTTCTTCACTGCAATTCCTACTTCTTCGTCGGCAGTGTCTGACCGCACTTCTTGCATATGCGAGTCTTGACGTCGCCTTCCAGCTTGGATCCTGCGCGCGCGGGGCCGCAGTTCGGGCAAACGAGCACGACATTCGAGACGTCGATCGGCGACTCCTGGTCGGCAATTCCACCCTGGGTGCGCTTACCCTGCTTGCTCGAAACCGTCTTCTTGACCACACGCACGTGCTCGACCAGCACGGTTCCCTTGTCGGGGAAGACGCGCAGCACGCGGCCCGTCTTGCCGCGGTCAGAGCCCGTGAGAACCTTGACCGTATCGTTGCGATGAATACTCAAACTCGGCATCTCTTCTCCAAATGCAGTGGTCAGTTGCCAGTCAACAGTGGTCAGCTTTTCGTCTGTTCCCTGTTCCCTGTTCCCTGTTCCCTGCCTCTAAACCACTTCCGGCGCCAGCGAAACGATCTTCAAAAATTTCTTCTCGCGCAACTCGCGGGCAACCGGCCCGAAGACGCGCGTTCCAACCGGCTCGTGCGTATCGTCGATCACCACGGCAGCGTTCTCGTCGAAGCGGATATAGGTTCCGTCGCGCCGGCGATGCTCCTTGCGGGTGCGGACGATGACCGCTTTCACAACCTTGCCCTTCTTCACAGTGCCGTCGGGCGAGGCTTCCTTGACCGCGGCGGTCACGATGTCGCCCAGGCCAGCCTTCTTGCCCAGTCCGCCGCCCAGCGGCAGAATCACTTGCAGCTTGCGCGCGCCGGAGTTGTCGGCCACCGCGAGCATGGTTCTCATTTGCACAGCCATGGGTTCTTCTCCTTACTCGCTCGAGTTAGTTGGCGGCCTTGATCTCATCCGGGAGCGCAGCGTCCTCAAGTTGACCGAGGGCCGAGCGCCTGACAATCTCTTCCAGAGACCACCGCTTCAGCTTGCTCAGCGGCCGGGTCTCGCGGATACGCACCACATCGCCCATGCGCGCCGAGCTCAGCTCGTCGTGGGCATAAAACTTCTTCGTCGAGCGCACGATCCGCTTGTACTTGTTGTGCGCCTTGCGCATCTCGACCTCGACCACGATGGTCTTCTGCATCTTGGTCGAAACCACCTCGCCTACCTTTTCATTCCGCCGCGCGCCTGCTGTCGCCGGCGCCTGCACCGCATCTTGTGTCGCCGTCATTTAGCGGGCTCCCTTCGCGTTGCCAGTCTTGTCATTTGCCGTCGCGGCAGCATCCAGGGCCGCGCCGCGAATCCCCAGCTCGCGCTCGCGGGCCACGGTCTTGATTCGAGCGATCTCCTTGCGCAACTGCTGGAGCTTTCTCACTCCTTCGTTCGGCTGCAGCGAGACCTGAAAACGGCTGCGAAAGAGCTGCTCGGCGGTCGTCTTCTCCTGATGCGCCAGCTCTTCGTCGCTCAAATTGCGAATCTTTTCGAGTTCCATCTTCTTCTTAGCTCCTAGCTTCTAGCTGCTAGCTCCCAGCACATCCCGTTCACTCATTGCCCTTCAACTGAACGTTGAACGGCCAGAAACAAGAGGCCAGCAGCTAAAAGCTGCATTTCTACTTGGCCGCGGCCACAACCTTCTCTGCGCCCGGCCGCATGACGAACTTTGTCTTGAGCGGCAGCTTGTTCGACGCCAGACGCATAGCTTCCTGCGCGGTCGCCGTGTCCACGCCTTCCATCTCAAAGAGGATCTTGCCCGGCCGCACCACAGCTACCCAATGGTCCAGTGCGCCCTTGCCAGAGCCCATGCGGACTTCGGCCGGCTTCTTGGTGATCGACTTATCCGGGAACAGGCGGAGCCATATCTTGCCGCCGCGCTTGATGAATCGGGTCATGGCGATACGGCTGGCCTCGATCTGCCGGTCGGTGATGTAGCCGCACTCCATGACGCGGAGGCCGTACTCACCGAACGAGATAGAAGACCCGCGCCAGGCCTTGCCCCTGCGCTTGCCCTTCTGCTGCTTCCGGAACTTCACTTTCTTTGGCATCAACATAGCGAAAACCTCGAAAAGCCAGGGACTAGGGAACAGGGACTAGGGACTAGTTTCATCCCGTCGCGATTCGCTTCCCGGCCTGCTTACTGCAAACCTCAACAACCAACAATCCGTTGGACCAATGATCAGGGACCTCTATTCCTGTCCCTATTCCCTAGTCCCTGCTTCTAGAACACCGACGTACCCACCGGCGGCGCCTGACGGCGCTTCTGCTCGTAGATGTCGCCGCGATAGATCCACGTCTTCACGCCGATCACGCCATACGTCGTATGCGCCTCGGTGAAGCCGTAGTCGATGTCGGCGCGCAGCGTGTGCAGCGGCAAACGTCCCTGCAGATACCACTCCGAGCGGGCGATTTCGTTGCCGTTCAAACGGCCCGAGACGCGCACCTTGATTCCCTTGCAGCCGAAGCGCAGCGCAGAATCAACGCTCTTTCGCATGGCGCGGCGGAAGCTGACGCGCTTCTCCAGTTGCAGAGCGATATTCTCCGAGACCAGTTGCGCATCCAGCTCCGGCTTGTTCACCTCGATGATGTCGATGAACACTTCGCGGCTGGTGCGCTTGCCGAGCTCCGTCTTGAGCTTCTCGATCTCCGCGCCCTTGCGGCCGATGACGATGCCCGGCCGGGCGGTGCGGATGAGAAAGCGCAGCTTGTTGCCTGGCCGCTCGATCTCCACCGAACTCACTCCGGCGGCCTTCAGCTTGTCGCGCAGCTCAGCCTTGAGCTTCACGTCCTCGACCAGGAGCTTGTCATAGTCGCGCTCAGAGAACCAGCGCGAACGCCACGGCTTGTTCACTCCCAGCCGAAATCCGTAAGGATGGACTTTCTGTCCCATATGCTTTTCCTCAAAACCCTCTAGGCCTTCTTGCTGGCCTTTTTCTTCGTTGCCTTGGGCGCTGCCTGCGGCTCCTCGGCTTTGGTCTCGGTTGCCTTCTTAGCCTTGGCCGGCTTCGCTGTCTTAGCCGCCCCGTGCTCTGGCTTTGGCGCTTCGGTCTTCGCCTTGGCAGCCTTTGGCGCAACCGCTGACTCCTCAACCTTGGTCACCAGACCGCTTGCCACCGCGCGCTCGGCAACAGTAAGAACGATGTGCGTCAGCCTGCGCTGATAGCGGAAGGCGCGGCCCATCGGGGCGGGGCGAATACGCTTCATGCGCGGCCCTTCGTTGGCCAGGGCCGTCTTGACGTAGAGATTGTCCACGTCCAGATCAGTGCCCTTGCTCGCCGGCCACATACTTCGCGTTGTCCACCGCCGAGGTCAACAGCTTGTGAATCACCGGGGCGATGCGCTTCTTGGTGAAGGCCGCCGTCGTCAGCGCCTCCTCAACCCCCCGGCCCTTGATCAGGTCGAGCACCAGCCGCGCCTTTTGCGGCGACACGCGCTGGAACTTGGCCTCGGCCCGGTATTCCTTTGTCTCGACTGCCATCGTCTCTTCCTCAACTTCTTCGCTGACCGTACCCAGTGAACTGTCCACTGATCACTGTCCACTGTTTTTACCGCGGCTTTGCCCCTGCTTCGGCGGCCTTGCTGCCCCCGGTATGTCCCTTGAAGATGCGCGTCGGCGCAAACTCGCCCAGCTTGTGCCCCACCATGTTCTCCGTCACATACACCGGAACGAACTTCTTTCCGTTGTGGACCGCGATCGTGTGGCCCACAAACTCGGGAAAGATCGTCGAGCGGCGCGACCAGGTCTTGACGACCTTCTTGTCGTTGGCCTGGTTGAGCACCTCGATCTTCACGGTCAAGTGTGCGTCCACGAACGGGCCCTTCTTTGTCGAACGTGCCATAAAATCCTTTGCTCCTCAACTTCACTGCTTCACTATTTCACTATTTCACTACTTCACTACGCACTTACTTCACCCGGCGGCTGACGATGAACGCGTCGGTCCGCTTGTTATTGCGTGTCTTGTAGCCCCTGGTCGGCTGGCCCCACGGAGTCACCGGGTGACGGCCGCCCGAGGTCTTGCCCTCGCCGCCGCCGTGCGGGTGATCCACCGGATTCATTACGACGCCGCGGTTGGCCGGGCGAATGCCCTTCCAGCGGTTGCGTCCCGCCTTGCCGATCGAGACGTTCTCGTGGTCCGTGTTGCCCACTTGGCCAATCGTCGCCATGCACTCAACCAGCACCTTGCGGGTCTCGCCCGAGGGCAACTTGAGCAGGGCATACTCGCCCTCCTTGGCCACCAACTGCGCCTGCGTTCCCGCCGAACGCGCCATCTGCGCGCCTTTGCCCGGCCTCAGCTCGATCGCGTGAACCGTCGTACCCGAAGGGATATTCTTCAACGGAAGCGCGTTGCCTACCAGAATATCGGCGTCGGGGCCGGAGCTGATCGTCTGCCCGACCTTCAAGCCAACCGGCTGCAGGATGTAGCGCTTCTCGCCGTCGAGATAATGAATCAGGGCGATGCGTGCCGAGCGGTTCGGATCGTATTCGATCGTTGCCACCTTGCCCGGAATTCCATACTTCTCGCGCTTGAAGTCGATCAGGCGCAACATCTGCTTGTGGCCGCCGCCCTGATGGCGGATGGTCAGATCGCCCATGCTGCGGCGTCCGCCGGTGCGCTGCTTGACCGCCAGAAGCGGCTTGTGCGGCCTATCCGTCGTCAGGTCGTCATTCACCTGCGTGGTCTTGAAGCGCAAGGTCGGCGTGATCGGTCTGTATGTCTTGATTGCCATCGTCGTTTGTCCTGGAAAGCCAACGCTCAAACTCGAGTGCCGCTTCCCCGTTTCTCCGGAATCCATCCATCGCTACCGGATTCCGATAATCTTTCCTGATGAGCTTCCCAGTTTTCAGCTTTTGCTGATCCCTGACCCCTGATCCCTATTACAGGTTGCTCACGTACTCGGGCAGCTTCTGGCCGGCCTTCAGCCGGACATATGCCTTCTTCCAGTCCGGGCGGAAGCCTGTAAACTTGCCGCGGCGGCGCTCCTTGCCCAGGACGTTGGCGGTGCGAACCGCAGAGACCTTCACCTTGAAGAGCGCCTCGACTGCCTGCTTGACTTCAGTCTTGGTTGCCTCGGGAGCGACGTCGAAAACCAGCGTCCCCTCGGTCTCTTTCACGCCCAGCCCTTTTTCGGTAATCAGCGGGCGGCGAATCACTGTATAGAGAGTCGGCATTATGCGGCCTCCGTATGCGCGGCGATCTTGCGCTTCGACGCGTTCTTCTCCAGCATCTCCGTCAACTGCTCCATGGCGGCCGTCGAAAAGATGGCCCGCTCGTAGCGGAGCAGATCGTAAGGATGCACCTCATTGTTGAGCACCAGCTCCACACCCTTGAGATTGCGCGCGCCCAGCAACAGCGCCTGCGAGAGCGTTTTGCCGTTTTCAACCAGCAGAGCCGTGCGGGTGACATCGAGTTTGGTCAGCGCGGCGCGGTAGAGCTTGGTCTTGGCTTCCTTGATCTCCAGCGTGTCGACCACCGTCAGCTTGCCGTCGGCCAGCTTTGCCGCCAGCGCCGAGCGAAGCGCGCCCAGCAGCTTCTTGCGCGGAAAAGCATATTCGTAGCTGCGCGGCTGGGGTCCGTGGACCGTGTAGCCATGACGCCACAGAGGCGAACGCACTGAACCGATACGCGCGCGGCCCGTGCCCTTCTGCTTCCACAGCTTCTTGCCCGAACCGGCAACTTCAGTGCGGCTCTTGGTCTTGTGCGTGCCCTGGCGCAGTGAGGCGCGGTAGTGCTTGACCGCCTCCCACAACAGAGCCTCGTTCACCGAGTCCGGCCCAAAGAGCGCATCGGAAAGCTCCAGCGTGCCCACTTTGTCGCCGTTCATGTTCAATACATCCAATTTCGCCATCGTCGTCTTCTTCTGCCGGGCCACTTTCTCCGGCTTGAATCTCATGTACGGGTGCCCCACCCTCGCCGCGTCTTTGTTTTTGCGGCTAGGGTGGGAGCGATGCCCAACCAGCCGCGGGGGCTTACTTACGCTTGCCGAGCTTCTTCGAAGCCTTCAACGGATCGACCGTGCCGGAACCGGCAAAGCCACGGCGCTCGCGCGGCGGAGTCTTGGCCTTGGAGATCAGCACATAGCCTTCGCGCGATCCGGGCACCGCGCCCTCGACCATCAAAAGATTCTCTTCCAAATCGATGCCGCGAATGCGCAGATTGCGCACCGTGATCTGCTTGGCGCCCATGTGTCCCGGCATACGCTGTCCGGGAAATACTCGCGAAGGATAACTGCTGGCGCCGATCGAGCCCTGCACCTGGAACATATGTCCGTGCGACTTCGGCCCGCCGGCGAAACCATGCCTGCGCACCACGCCCGCAAAGCCCCGGCCCTTGGAGGTGCCGATCACATCCACAAACCGGGCCTCGGAGAAGATGTCCACCAGCACGCGGTCGCCCGCCTTGGTAGCTACTACGCCCTCGGCGTCCAGTTCCAGAGCCACTTCCTTGATGACCTTCACCGGCGGCGCTTCGGTCTTGGCGAAGTGCCCTGCTTGAGGCTTGGTCACATTCTTATCCTTGACGAACTCGACCAGGCCAATCTGAGCGGCCTCGTAGCCATCCCTGGCCAGCGTCTTCAACTGCGTAATCACGCAAGGGCCCGCCTGCAGCACCGTAATCGGGTGCACATCGCCCTTTTCGTCGAAGACCTGCGTCATGCCGATCTTTTTACCTAAAATTCCCGTGACTGCCATGATTTCCTTTCCTCATCATGCGATGCTGTCTTCATCGCACTGCCGGAGTCTTGACGAGCCGTTAGCTTCTAGCTACTAGCTTTTAGCTCGTCTTGCTCAGCGAACTTCCACGTCAAACTACCAACTTCACCGCCACGCCGACCTAGCTAGAAGCTAGGGCTAGCGGCTAAAAGCTACTTCTCGAACGCCTTAATCTCGACATCGACGCCGGCCGGCAGATCGAGCTTCATCAGCGCGTCCACCGTTTGCTGTGTCGGTTCGAGAATGTCGATCAGCCGCTTGTGCGTGCGAATCTCGAAAGCCTCGCGCGATTTCTTGTCAACGTGCGGCGAACGCAGCACGCAATACTTGTTCTTGATCGTCGGCAAGGGAATCGGGCCGGCCACCGTTGCTCCGGTGCGCTTGGCCGTCTCCACAATCTCGCCGGTCGAGGTGTCCAGCACGCGATAGTCGTATGCCTTCAACCGGATGCGAATCCTTTGTCCTACCATCTTCTTCCGTCTTCCCCGTGGACAACCTGCCGGCCATCCACGCACCTGAATTTTTCGGGACCGGCAATCAGTGCCGCTTGCTCAGGCCGCATACCGCTCCGACCCTGTTCCCGGTCCTCGTGTTCTGCTTCTGCCTCACCAGCGCATCGCCCGAAGGGCGGCCCGCCCGGCGCGGCAAGCGCCTACTTGATAATCTCGCTAACCGTGCCGGCGCCCACCGTGCGGCCGCCTTCGCGGATGGCGAATCTCAATCCCTTTTCCAACGCCACCGGCGTAATCAACTCCACCGCCAACTCCACGTTGTCGCCCGGCATCACCATCTCGGTGCCCTCGGGCAGCTCCGCCACTCCCGTCACGTCCGTCGTGCGGAAGTAGAACTGCGGACGGTAGCCCTTGAAGAACGGCGTATGACGGCCGCCTTCTTCCTTGCTCAACACGTACACCGAACCCTTGAAGTTGGTGTGCGGCGTGATCGAACCCGGCTTTGCCAGAACCATGCCGCGCTCCACGTCTTCCTTGGCAATGCCGCGCAGCAGAATGCCCGCGTTGTCGCCCGCCATGCCTTCGTCGAGCTGCTTCTTGAACATTTCAACGCCTGTGCAAACCGTCGAACGGGTCTCGCGGAAGCCGACGATCTCGCAAGCCTCGCCCACCTTCACCTTGCCGCGCTCGATGCGGCCCGTTACCACTGTGCCGCGACCAGAGATCGAGAAGATGTCTTCGATCGGCATCAGGAAGGGCAGATCCACCGCGCGATCAGGGCGCGGAACATATGCGTCCACCGCCGCCATCAGCTCGTCGATCTTCGCCTCCCACTGCGGCTCGCCGTTCAGCGCGCCCAGAGCCGAGCCGCGAATCACAGGCGCGTCTTCCGGGAACTGATACTTGCCGAGCAGTTCGCGAACTTCCATCTCCACCAGGTCGATCAGCTCGCCGTCCTCGACCGCGTCGCACTTGTTCAAAAACACCAGCACGCAGGGAACGCCCACCTGACGGGCCAGCAGAACGTGCTCCTTGGTCTGCGGCATCGGGCCGTCGGTCGCCGCGACAACCAGAATCGCGCCGTCCATCTGCGCCGCGCCGGTGATCATGTTCTTGATGTAGTCGGCGTGGCCGGGGCAATCGACGTGCGCATAATGCCGGTTGGCCGTCTCGTACTCGACGTGCGCCGTAGCGATCGTGATGCCGCGCTCGCGCTCTTCCGGAGCGTTGTCAATCGAATCGAAGGACCGGAACTGGTTCTTCGGGTTATGCTTCTGCAACACCTTGGTGATGGCCGCCGTCAACGTCGTCTTGCCGTGATCGATATGCCCGATCGTCCCCACATTCACGTGCGGCTTGCTGCGATCAAACTTTTCCTTCGCCATAAAAGTCCCAAGTCCCTTTCGTAGCTCCTACTGCCCGTTGCAACCAGGGGCGCCGGCTATCCGGCTCCAGCCCCAAAACTTGTCTTACTTCCCCTGCGCCCTGCCGATAATCTCATCGGCGATCATGCGCGGCGCTTCTTCATAGCGCGCAAACTGCATCGAATACGACGCCCGGCCTTGCGTGGACGAGCGAATGTCGTTCACGTAGCCGAACATTTCCTTGAGCGGCACAATCGCCTTGATGACCTGCGAGCCGGCGTGATGCTCCATGCCTTCGATCCGCCCGCGGCGCGAGTTGATGTCGCCGATAATGACGCCCATATGCTCTTCCGGAACCGTAACTTCAACCGCCATCACCGGCTCAAGCAGCACCGGGCTTGCCTTGCGCGCGGCTTCCTTGAAAGCGATCGACCCGGCGAATTTGAAGGCCATTTCATTGGAATCGACTTCGTGGTAGCTGCCGTCGTAGAGCGTCACCTTCACGTCCACGATGGGGAAGCCGGCCAGGATGCCCAGTTCGAGCGCACCCTGCACGCCCTGATCGATGGGCTTGATGTACTCCTTGGGCACCGAACCGCTCTTGATTTCGTTGATGAACTCGTAGCCAGCGCCCGGCGTATTGGGCTCGACACGCAGTTTGCAATGTCCATAGTTGCCCGAGCCGCCGGTCTGGCGAATGTACTTACCCTCAGCCTCGGCCTTCTTGCGAATGGTCTCGCGGAAGGCTACCTTGGGTTCGCCAACATTGGCTTCGACCTTGTGCTCGCGCTTCATGCGGTCGACGAGAATTTCCAGATGCAACTCGCCCATGCCGCTGATGATCGTCTGGCCGGAATCTTCGTCCGTCCGCACCTTGAAGGTCGGATCTTCGTCGGCCAGCCGCGCCAGAGCAACGCCCATCTTCTCCTGGTCGGCCTTGGTCTTGGGCTCGATAGCCACCGAAATCACCGTATCCGGGAAGGTGATGGCGCCTAGGGCGATGGGATGATGCGGCGCGCAAAGCGTGTCGCCGGTCTTCAGTTCCTTCATGCCCACGCACGCGCAGATATCGCCAGCCAAAACCTCGGTCACGTCTTCGCGCTTGTTGGCGTGCATCTTGACCAGCCGGCCGATGCGCTCGGTCTTGCCGGTGCGGGGATTGAGGATCGTATCGCCGGTCTTGAGCGAGCCCGAATAGACCCGAACAAAGCCCAGCTTGCCAAAGGGATCGTTGATGATCTTGAAGGCCAGAGCTGAAAGCGGCTCACTATCTTCCGCCTTGCGGACTTCAACCCGGCCAAGATGATCGGGGTTGATACCCTCAACCGGAGGCTTGTCCAGCGGGCTGGGCAGGTAATCGACGACCGCGTCGAGCAGCGTCTGCACGCCCTTGTTCTTGAATGCGCTTCCGCAGAGCACCGGGAAGACCTTCAGATCGATGGTTGCCTGGCGAATGCCGGCCTTCAGCTCGGCGATCGAAGGAGTTTCGCCTTCGAGAAACTTTTCCAGCAGCACATCGTCGGTCTCGGCGATGACTTCAATCAACTGCAAACGGAAGGCCTCGGCCTTCTTCTGCAAATCGGCGGGAATCGGCTCGATCGAGAACTCCGCGCCCATGGTCTCGTCGTGCCAGACGATGGCCTTGCATCTCGATCAGGTCGATGACGCCTTTGAAATTAGCTTCCGCGCCGATGGGAAGCTGCAACGCCACGGGCCGCGCGCCCAGGCGCTTGCGAATGGTGTCGAGAACGTGCTCGAAGTCCGCGCCGTTCTTGTCCATCTTATTGACGAAGCAAATGCGCGGAACCTTGTACTTGTCGCCCTGCCGCCACACGGTCTCAGACTGCGGCTGCACGCCGGACTGACGGAGTCGAACAACGCAACCGCGCTATCCAGCACGCGCAGGCTCCGCTCGACCTCGGCCGTGAAGTCCACGTGGCCGGGGGTGTCAATAATGTTGATGCGATAGTCGCGCCAGGTGCAGGTCGTTGCGGCCGAGGTAATCGTAATGCCGCGCTCCTGCTCCTGCTCCATGTAGTCCATGGTCGCCGTGCCTTCATGCACTTCGCCGATACGGTGCGTGATGCCCGTATAAAACAGGATGCGCTCTGTCGCTGTCGTCTTTCCGGCGTCGATGTGCGCCATGATTCCGATGTTCCGGCAACGATTCAGAGGTACGGTGCGAGCCACGGCAATTCACCTTTGCGAGCGCTTCCGGCCCGCGGTTCAAAAACTCTTGTCTAACCTCAAACTTGGGTGCCCCACCCTCGCCGCGTCTTTGTCCTTGCGGCTAGCGTGGGAAACCTGAACTCTCTCGCGCTCAACTACCAGCGGTAGTGGGCGAAGGCCTTGTTGGCCTCGGCCATGCGGTGCACGTCTTCCTTCTTCTTCATCGCCGCGCCGCGCCCGTTGGCCGCATCCAGCAGCTCGTTGCCCAGCTTGTCGGTCATGCCCTTTTCGCCGCGATTGCGGCCATAGGTGATGAGCCAGCGAATCGCCAGCGATGTGCGCCGGTCGGGATTGACTTCGATCGGCACCTGATAGTTGGCGCCACCCACGCGGCGGGTCTTCACCTCGAGCAGCGGCTTGCAGTTCTCGACAGCCTTCTTGAAGAGCTTGAGAGCGTCGTCGCCGCCGCCCTTCTCTTCGAGAGTCTTCATCGCCGAATAAAAGATGCCCTGGGCCGTCGACTTCTTGCCGCCCCACATCATCGAGTTCACAAACTTGGTGACCAGCGTGGACCCGTAGACTGGGTCCGGCGCCACTTCCCGCTTCGCAATGTGCCCTTTTCTCGGCATAATCCTCAAAATCCTCGCGCTTCAGCGCTATCTGCTTTCCTAGTCCTTCAACTGCCCTAGTGTCTCAGGTCTCAATAGGACTGACCTGACCCCTGATGCTAACCGTCTGACTTACTTCTTGCCCTTCGCCGGAGCCGCTCCGCCCTTGGCGCGCTTGGCTCCATACTTCGACCGGCTCTGCTTGCGGTTGGCCACGCCAACCGAATCCAGCGTGCCGCGAACAACGTGATAGCGGACGCCGGGCAGATCCTTCACGCGGCCGCCGCGAATCAGCACAATCGAGTGCTCCTGCAGGTTGTGGCCGATGCCGGGAATATAGGTCGTGACCTCAATCCCGTTCGTCAGGCGCACACGAGCAACCTTGCGCAGGGCCGAGTTCGGCTTCTTGGGCGTCTGCGTGTAAACGCGGGTGCAAACTCCGCGCCGCTGCGGCGAAGCCTGCAGGGCCGGTGACGCCGTCTTGTAACGGGGGGCCGTACGCCCCTTGCGAACCAACTGATTGAATGTAGGCAAACTGAAACTCCTTACCCCGTCAAAAACCTGCCAACCTAGAACCGTCGGCCTATCTCGCGTTCGATCGCCGCACACATACCCTTAAGTCTTCCCGCTGCGAGAGCGCACGACCCAAAAGGTCGTGAGCCAAAGCACACGGAAGCCCAATTCTGCTGCTTCGCGTCTGTCTTCGTTCAGATCTCAGACGAGAACCAGGACGGTGGCCGGGCGTTTTCCCTTCACTTCACGGGAAAAGCCAACTCCGTTTCGCTGGTTCCGGCCCGCATAGCCCTCCAAGGTGGAGAACGCGCGGACGCCGATGCGATTTATCCCTGCCCCTTGCAAGAAAGGAGCAATTCCTGGGACCTGTCTGGCAGGCCAACTGCACCTTGCCATGGGAATCGACACCGCCAAATTCAGCCTGGCTAGCCTATCCATACGCTTCCGTCGTCAAGACACACGTGCGGAGGCGCTCTTGCGCAACCTTTTTACAATAGCAAGAAACGGGGGTGGGGTCAACGATTTCTGCCCCACCCCCGCATTTTTCCCAAATTTAGTTGATAGTTTGCAGCTTCCAGGCGCCGTCGACCAGCGCAAAGGTGGCCATATGCTTGCCGCTGAGCCTGTTGCCTGGAGCGTTTGACATGACCTTCACATCCGATGGCACGCCGTCCAGGTCTACGACCTCAACAAAGGACACCGCTTTGGTGCCTCCCAGATCATCCTGCGGATCGTTCAGATCCTGCGCCTTCAGATGGTTGGCCTGGGTCGTCACCACTGCGAACTCGTAGTTTTTGTCGCCGGCATTCTGCGGATGCCACTCGATCACATCGCCGCCCTTCTGCAGCGTGAGCACTTTCTTGCCTGCGGGGGTCAGCGTGAAATCGCCCCAAAACCGGTTGGGATAGAGCTTGGTCCGTTCCCAGTACTTTGCCGTAACCCCCCGCGCCAGCCCCCCCTGGTCCACCAAGATAGTTGCGCCCACCGCGGGAGTCTGATCGTACTTGGCCTGAATCATGGCCTGCGCCTCGGCTTTCGTCAACTCCGGGGCCGACTTGCATCCACTCAAAAACAACCCTGCACCCACAAAACTCAACGTCCCCAAAACCAGCATCTTGACTGCGTTTTTCACATTCCCTCCGCACAAAATACTAAAATGTCGAATTGATTCAACCTCGTCATTTTTCTCCTACCTTCCTCACTGTGTCAATGGGAATGAAAGTGCCCTCTCTCACCGGCGGCAGATTTACCTTCCGAATCGCGTTGACTCTGGCGCCGGACGTGGAGATTGGAGGCATAAGCAAGATCGAAGTTGCACCCCTTATTACCCTTTTCTAATCCCTGAACTGCCCGTCCTGCGCCAGGTCGCAGAGACTCCACAGGATCCTCGCCGTCTGGCAGCAGGCGGTCCTGGGAGGCGAACTTTTGAGCGCAACCCGCCCGGTCTGCGATAGGATCAATCCACGTTTCGATTCCTTCCCCACAAGGAAACGTCGCCATGCACTTTGCTTCCGCCCTTCGCCGGTTGGCTTTGCTCGCCGTGATCGCGTATGCCGCCAGCCTTGCGGCGCAGTCCTTCGATCTCGATCGAGGCAGGGAGCCGGTGGTCTCGCTTGACGGGCTATGGCGCTTCCATCCCGGTGACTCGCCGTTATCTCCCGGCTCTTCGGCCCCGCAGTGGGCCGATCCCGCATTCAACGACTCGGGTTGGCCGCTGCTCCAAAGCAGCGAATCCTGGGCCGTGCAAGGCTATCCCGACATGAGCGGTTATGCCTGGTACCGGTTTACGGTCAAGGTTCCGTCAGGCGAAAAGGCCACGTCGCTGCTTCTGGCGCCGATCATGACCTCCTTCGAGGTTTATGTGGACGGCAAACGCGCAGGCGGCTCTGGCCGGATGCCTCCCACGCTGATTCCTACGGCTGAAATCCGCTATCATCTCTTTCCTCTCACCTCAGGCGGAAGTGATTCAGCACGCACCGTGCAGGTGGCCATTCGCGTGTGGCACTCGCCTATTTGGGCAGGCTACGTAGGCGGAGGACCCTACCTTACAGGCCTCCTCGGAGGCCAACTTGCCGGCGATCCCCAACGATTGGCCCTCGAACAGCAATACCGCCAGGTGCTCCGAAACGTTCGCTATGTCGACGCATACTCCTACAGCATCACAGCCGGCCTGGTGGGCTTTGCCATCCTCTGCCTGTTTCTCATTCGGCACGCGGAGCGCGAATACCTCTGGTTCGCCCTCATCCTGCTGGCTCAGGCCGCGGAGCATGCGCTGACTGTCGGCCAGGAAATCTACTCCTGGCCTCCAGTGCTTGTCTACGACTTCGTGGATGCCCTCTTTGCAGCCATCACCATCGTCGCGGCCCTCTGCTTCTTTTCTCGAATTCTGACGGTCCGCACCGGATTGATTGGCCGCGCCTGCCTTGTTCTGGCCGCATTCAGCCCGTTGCCCGCCATCTTTTACTGGCCCGGATGGTTCTCTGCCCCCGCTTCGGGAGCCATCCAACTTGTCTGCCTGCTGCCTGCCGTCTGGTGGATTCTAAGCGTACTTGTGGTCTGGGCCATACGCGGCAACATCGACGCCCGCCTGCTTCTGCTGCCTACGCTGCTCGATATGGGCTACTACCTGGCCGACAACCTGGCCATCCTGCTCAACCAGGCTGGATGGACCGGGGAGCCGCATATATTGGAGGTTCGGCTGCCCCTGCCGCCTTTCTCGATGGAGATCGGCATTCTGTTCCATCTTGTCTTTCTGCTGGCCATGGTGGTCTTCCTGGTTCTGCGATTTACGCGGGCTCGGCGGCGGGAAGCGTGGCTGGCCGGCGAGCTTGAGGCTGCCCGGCAAATTCAGCAGGTTCTGCTGCCCGACAAGCTGGACCAATGCCCTGGCTTCGACGTTGAGTGCATCTATCAGCCCGCCGAGGAGGTGGGTGGCGACTTCTTTCAGCAGATCGGCGACGGCCATGGCGGAATATTGCTTGTAGTCGGCGACGTCAGCGGCAAAGGCTTGCCGGCCGCCATGCTGGTCTCAGTCCTGGTGGGCGCCATCCGCGCCGAGGCCGCGCACGGCACAGATCCCGCAACTCTCGTCAGCTCCCTCAACGACCGCATGATGGGCCGATCGCAGGATGGTTTTTCAACCTGCCTGGCCGCGCACATCACCGCCGGCGGCCTGCTGACAGTAGCCAATGCGGGTCACTTGCCGCCCTATCTGAATGGATCTGAGATCGCCGTTCCCGGCTCCCTGCCGCTTGGCATCGTGGCCGGCGCGCACTACGAAACCAGCACATTCAAGCTCAAGCCCGGTGACCGGCTCACCTTTGTCTCAGACGGCGTGCCCGAGGCCCAAGCCAAATCCGGCGAACTCTTCGGCTTCGACCGCACCCGCTCGATCAGTCGCCAACCCGCCGCAGAGATCGCCGAGGCCGCCCGCACCTTCGGCCAGTCGGACGACATCACCGTGGTCACAGTCGAGTTCTCCGGCACAGCCGCGCCGGCCAGCGTTCAAGCCTGATTCGCAATCCAAGCGAGCAGTTGAAGAACTCCAAACCAGAACGCCTCGAAACGCCCTTTAGCCTGTTGACGTCAACTCAGGATCAAATCCAGGCAGATCAGCGAACACTAGCCGACTTATCGTTCCCTATCCGCCAGCATTCAACGAGTGCTTTGGCGATTACGCACTTACCGAGCCCTGTTACTTTCTCGAAGTCTTGCGAAGTTGTGATGGTGTCAGGCCGAGATCCCGGATGAACCCGAGCCACCAAATCCAGAAAACGCCGGCAATCACATGTGAGTGTTACAGGAATAGGCAGATCGCGCGGTGTGCGAAGACTTGCTTATATAGAGGATTCGGTCTTTGGTTCGATCTGACTGCACGAAGCCATTTCCACGCGGTTGCGCCCGTTAGCCTTGGCCAGGTAAAGAGCTTGATCGGCGGCATGAATCAGCATGTCGAGATCGCTTTCCCGGTCTAGCCACGCGGCACCGAAGCTGCAAGTGATGTGAAAAGCGTGTTCCATGCAAACTATTGGCTGGGCTGCAACCGCCTGACGGATAAGCTGAATGCGCTCAAGTGCCTCATCGTGGCCAATTTTGGTGAGAATAATCAGAAATTCCTCGCCGCCATATCTGCCGATGGAATCGTAGGAACGAATCGAGGAGCGCATCCGGCGAGCTAGTTCAATCAAGACCTGGTCGCCACATTGATGTCCGTGAAGGTCGTTGATTCGCTTGAAATGATCGATGTCGGCCATGATCGCGACCAGTGAGTTGTGCTCGCGCCGGGCACGCTTAATTTCGGTTTCGAGTGCGGCGTAGATTGCGCCACGATTAAGCAACCCAGTGAGCGAATCGTGCGTGGCTTGCAGAACAAGAGCTGAGCGCGCATCGACCAGGGAGGCGTTTTTTCTTTCCAGTTCCACGGTACGTTCTCGAACCAACTTTGTCAGCTCATGCTGGCGCTCGATGACCAGCCGGTAGCTCCAGCGCCAAACGGCGGCAACCAGCATCGTGAATCCAAATGCCAGCGCGATGAAGAAGTAGGGTGTGCGCCACCATGGTGGCCGGATCACAAATTCGACGGTTTGCGGCGGAGACAGCCTGTGACTCGAGGTGTCGACCGCCATCACGGTCAAGCGGTGTTTGCCATCGGGCACAATTGAATAGCGAAGATCGTGGCTATTGGTCTCTTGCCAGTTGTCGTCAACGCCATCTAGCCGATAGCGAAAAGCGATGGCATGTCCTCGGGCGAAGTCGGACGCGGAGAGATGAAACGTCAACGGATAGTGACCCCATTGAAACTGCTGCACAGTGTTTTGCGCCAGTGCGACCTTGCCCAGCATGGCTTCGGTCAACCACACTTCAAGAGGTTCATCTTGAAACAATCTTTCGGGATGGAGGAAGTGCGAGAGTCCCTCGCTGGTACCAATCCACACCGATCCATCTTCTTCAGAAAGAAAGGCTGCGGTATCGATATCGTTCCATATGAGTCCGTCTTCCTGGCTGATGTGGCGCCACTCGGCTCCGTTGTAGACATCGAGTCCGGCGTCGGTTCCTGCCCAAATCCATCCGTGCAGGTCGCTGTTAAGCATATAAATGTTTCCCGAAGCCAAGGTGGGGGCCGAAACCTGACCGAGGACTATGACCTCGGAGTTGTTTAGGCGGAATTGCAGCAGTGAAGGCGAAATGCCTGAGATCCAAAACGAATTGTCCTTGCCCAGTGCGATCTGCGCATTGTGGAGGGGCCGGTAAAACGCGGGCAGGTTGATATGACTCCAACGGTTACCGTCAAAGCGGAAAACACCCTGATCAGAAGTGAACAAGATAGCCCCGGAGGGGTCCTGAACCGCGCGAAAGAAACGCGTCTGGGGGACGGCGTCGCTGGGCGGCCGTTGAATCGAATGGTGGCCGGATTCACGATTCGCGAAGAAGAGTCCATCGTCGGAGAGAATCCAAATCCGATCGTCGCGATCCACAAATATCTGGTAGATATTGCGTTCATTGGCAATGACGTTTGAGGCTCCGCTGTCCGGGTTGTATTCCACCACGCTGCCGTCGTCGCTTCCGAGCCACAGATGGTGGTCAGCGGTTTTTGTAATGGCCTGCACGCGGCGCAGATGAAGATTTATCTCTGCGGTTTGGGGTTGAAGTCCGTGCTGCCCATTTTTCATCCGTTCTAGGCCGGATTCGGTTCCCAGCCAGATGTCATGTTTTTCATCCCTCAAGACAGCCCATATAGTGCCGTTTTTGAGGCCGTCATCGGTCGTCCAGCTTTCCCAATCGTCGTAGCCCATCCAGCGTTGCAAGCCGGCTTTGCCCCCGTCGAACCAGAGCGCCCCTTGGCGATCGAAGAGCATGGTCTGTATTGCGCCAAATGAGAGGCCGTTTTGTTTTGTGAATGAGGACCACTCACCGCGCTCCCAGCGCATGATGCCATTGTTCGTGTTGAGAAGAATGCGGCCCTGGTGATCTTCAACGATACTCGGAGAGCGCAATTCCAAAGCAGAATGTGGTAGATCGTTGTCCTCGGAAACGAAGCTGGAGGTGCGCGGACGGAGCCGGATGAAATGATGGTTTCCTCTGGCCCAGAAATTTCCCTGTCGGTCGTGCAGCATTGTTCGCCATTGGTCGGCAGGAACACCTTCGGCATTTCCCCAAACCTTGAAGAAACCTTGTGCAGTCTCGCAAATCTGATCGCCGCATCCCAACCAGATTCGGCCATCGGGGTTGGCATAGGCGCCCTTGATGTTGGCCAGCTGCGGATGCCGTGCAAGATCGTCGGCGCTGAAAACGGGCCCAATTTGCCAGGTCTGTCCGCCATTGAGCGTATGCGCGTCCATCAGTAGGTGACTGCTGATAAAGAGCACCCGGTTCGGATCCTTTGGCATTACGACTATCGGTGTTCGCAGGTCGATTCCCAGATCCTGTTCCAGAGGTGCGATGCTGTGGAGTCCTGCCGCATCTCGGTAGACCACGCTCTGCGGTGTGATGGCCCAGATCCGCCCCAGCGAATCTTCGGCGATGCCTTGAATGAAAGGAAGTCTAAAGCCTTCGACAGTCTGCTCCAGATCGAACCGAGAGCCATCGAAACGATAGAGACCGAACTCCGTGCAAACCCATAGCCGGCCGGAATGGTCCTGGAGCAGGCAATTAAGGTCCAGATTCCGCAAGCCGTCGCGCTGCGTAAAGGTCTGAAATGTGTATCGCTGAGCGAACACGCTGGAGCACAGCAGCAGGAGAATCACTGCATGTCCGAATTCGCGGCAATATCTGAACACAGACACTCGAAGTCTCATCTCTTACGGGTTGCCGTTCCGTGGCGTCGGCCGCTGCTCTTCAAGCGGAAATACCTCATTTGCCTGGCGTGCCCGGCTCTCCGAACCAAGGTCCGATCCCGGAAATCTGTAGGCCGATGTTCACTCAGCGCCAATAGAGTCTTCGGTGAATTTGGCCCAGGGTAAACCTATGCGGCTCCCGAAAAAACGTTCGACAACTTATTCTTTCACTCGGCCGTGCCCAAATCGAAAGCGTTACTACCATGTGTTGAGACGGGCAGACAAACGCGCATCGTTACGACAGAATCTGGAACGTTTATCGGCTAGTCGGATGAGAGTGTTTAGCTCTTTGGGCTTGACCTGCCCCCCGCAACAGTCTATTGCGCATAGTCAACTCATCTTCCGCCACAAGTTGATCAAGTGCTCGCTGAAGTGCCAAGGGAACTGCGGATGGCAAATTCGCGGATACGGATAAGTCCTGAAAAACGCCGATGTAGTCGGGAGGAATTCCGGCTTCGCGCAAAACCGCCATACCGCTCGGAAGCGGTCCGGGAAGGTGCTACTGCGGAATTCATCATGCCCCCTTGCATGTACAATCTGGCCCGAAGGGCAGACAGCCCCACCGCAAGGTGGTTTGCAGAGAATTACCTTCCATCGGCGCACAATCTAAGCATGATCGAGCGGGCAAAGAGGTCAGGCGCGCGGAGAGAAGTCGAGCTGCAGCGGCAAAGCTCCTGCCCTCCTCGGACCAAATCTGTCGGCCATCCGACCGGTCTATACCAGAGAGGACCCTACCCCCACCCCCCTCCCCCCTCTGGAAGCCCGTTTTCGACCCTCATCTTGCTTGTAACATGCACATTATAAATAGTTTATATATCTACATATTGGCGAATCAGCAGATGCAAACCCCCGATTTTGTCCACTTTTTAGCCTGGAAAGGCGCCTTTTGGGCCAGAAAAGGCCGTTTTTTTGCTCGCCGAACTCGCTTTTTAGCAATAAATGGGCTTTGGCCGGCGTGCAATTAGACAAGAGCCGCATAAAAGCTCAGCGCCGCGTCACCCTGTTCGAGCAGGCGGGTGCGGGCGAGCGAGCCGTAGCGGTCTTCAAGCCGCTCCTTGCGCCGGTGCTCGGCGATGACCAGCGCACCATCGGCGAGCAACCCAGCAGCAGAGCCGCCTAGCAAACCCAGCGTGGCCGCGTACTCCTCGGCAGCATCGTAAGGCGGATCGAGAAAGAGTACTTCGTACTGTTCTCGTTTTGGAGTTTCCACAGCACGGCGCAGAGTCGCTCCCACCGCAGCGGCGTGAATATGGAATCCAGCCGTCAGGCCCAGCTTCTCCAAATTGCTTCGCAAGACCTTCAGCGCTGCCGGAGCCCGCTCGACGAACTCGACCCGCACCGCCCCGCGACTAAGCGCCTCAATGCCCACCGCGCCCGAGCCTGCATAGAGATCCAGAAAACCCGCGCCCTGAATGCGCGGCGCCAGCACGTTGAAGAGGGTCTCGCGCAGCCGGTCGCTGGTGGGCCGGGTGGCAAGGCCCGGCGGAGCTTGCAGCGTTCGCGAACGAAGCGATCCAGCAATAATGCGCATCGCAAACCAGCATACCGGAAGCACGGCTGGATTCAATTCCGGGCCCGACCCACTACAATCCAAATATGCGTGGCTGGTCAATCCCCCTGGGCCGATGGATGGGCGTCGAGATGCGCATCCACGCCTTTTTCCCGCTTCTGGCGATCGTGTGCCTGGTCATCAGCACCCCGGAGGGTGTTGGGCGCGGCTTGGGACTCTTCATGGTGCTGGTTTCGGCCGTGGTGGTGCGGGAAACGGCACGGCTGCTGGTGGCCGCCTGGCTTGGATTGCGGCTGCGCGCCGATACTGCTGCTGCCCATCGGCGGACTGTATGCCTACGCCGATCCTGAGAGCCAGGAAAACTCCAGCCAGGGCGGCGGGCAATTCGCCATGGCGCTGGCCGGTCCCTTTGCGAATATCGCCACGGCGCTCATGCTGACCGCGGCGTTTCTGGGCGCCAGCGGAGAGGTCAACTCTTCAGCCAGCCGTGGATCTCTGCCGGCTGGCTGGTGCGCAGCATGGTGTGGATGCAGGCCTGCCTGGGCGTCTTGCACCTGCTGCCGGCCTATCCTCTGGACTTTGGCCGCCTGCTCCGTGGCAGCTTTGCCCGCGACGCACGGCTTCACTCCATCCGGCCGCGCGGCCGCCGGGCTTGGCCAGGTGCTGGCTCTGCTGGCCATGGTGGGCGGCATGTTGCTGCATAGCCCCTGGCTGGTCATCGCCGGCTTCTTCATCATGATCGGCGCGCAGATCGAGGATCAGGGCGTCTTCTTCCAGTCCGTGGTCGACACGGTGCACATGCGCGAGGTGATGCTCACCGACTTCGCCACCCTCTCGCCCTCCGACACGCTGGCCGATGCGCTGGTCCGCTGCGTCCACTCCTTGCAGGAGGACTTCCCGGTGGTGCGCGGCCCGCAACTTGTGGGCATCATCTCGCGGCAGCGCATCGTGGACGCCCTGCGCAGCGACGGCAACGGCTACGTGCAGGCGGTCATGTCCAAGGCCTTCCAGGTAGCGCGGCCCGAAGACACGCTGGGAACCACCATTCGCCGCATCCAGACCGGCCGCGGACTCTCGCTGATTCCCGTCACCGAGAGCGGGCGGGTCGTAGGCATCGTGAGCGTCCAGAACCTGATGAGTTCCATGTCGCTGCTGGCCGAGCAACGCCGCCTTGAGCGCGAAAACGCCCGCGAAGAAGCCCGCTAGCAAGCCGGAGATTGCAAGTGTCCATGGCCGCCGACCCAGAAGCCCCGATCGCATCCGCTCTCGCACCCGGCCTCTATCTCGTCGCCACCCCCATCGGCAACCTCGGCGACATCACCTTGCGCGCCCTCGAAGTGCTCCGCCGCGTGGACCGCATCGCCTGCGAAGACACCCGCCAGACGCAAAAACTGCTCAATCACTTCGAGATCGCGACTCCAACGGTGAGCTGCCACCAGCACAACGAGCATCAACGTGCGGCTGAGTTGATTGAAGCTCTCAAAGCCGGCGGCCGCATCGCCATCGTCTCCGACGCTGGAATGCCGGGCATCAGCGACCCCGGTAGCTGGCTCGCCGCCGAGGCCATCGCCGCCGGCGTACCGGTCATCCCCATCCCCGGAGCCAATGCTGCATTGAGCGCTCTTGTCGCCTCCGGACTGCCCGTCGGCCGAGTTCCACTTCATCGGCTTTCTGCCGGAAAAGGCCGGAGCGCGGCGAACGAAGTTAGAGGCGCTGGCCGACGAAGCTCAAAAGGATGAGGCCGCCCGCACTCTGATCTTTTACGAGGCGCCACACCGGATTCTGGAGACGCTTGCCGATTTGGAGTCCGTCTGGGGAGCCCGAGTTGCGCGTCGTTGTAGCCCGCGAGCTGACCAAGATTCACGAGGAGTTTCTGCGTGGCACGGTGGCGGAGGCCCGCCGGGAGCTGGCCGGGCGCGATCGGATTCGCGGCGAGATCACCCTGCTGGTGGAGACGCGTCCGCTCGCTTCAGGACAAGCCGCCAGACGCGACGCCCCAGAAGATTGCCGACCGCATCGCCCGCATCCAGACCGAAGCCGGCCCCGAAGCCAACATCGACGAGAAGGAAGCTCTCAAGCGCCTGGCGCGGGAGCTAGGCCAGTCCAAGAGCGAGCTTTATCGCGAACTGCAAAGGGAACGCGCGCGCCGGCGCTAAGTCGCATCTGCTCCCTGCCGGGGTCCCGGCGAGCGGTCTTGGCTCGCTGGGGCGGCTATTCGCTATCCGCCTGTTCCCTGTTTTTTCCCTTCCTCGATCTCTTCGATCAGATGCTCGAGTTGCTCCCGCTTGCGGCTGCTCATGTCGAGGAACCGGATGCCGACATGATGCCGGTCGTGAATGGCCTGAATGACACCTCCGAGGCGGAAGGGCAACCCTTCAATGCGAAACTCGGTCTCAATGCGCGTGTAGATGCCCACCGGAAAGCGCTCGTCGGTGCGGATGCGGCAGCCGCCCAGACTCAGGTCGAGAATGCGGCCGGTCAGCACGGATGCGACATTGACGAGAAAGATCAACGCGGAAGTGTCGACGCCTTCCCGCGACTGGGCGCGGCGTTCGAATCCCTTCGGCTTGGACGGCGGCTGGGCGGCGGGAGCCGTTTCGGCTCTTTGCGATGCGACCAGATGCGGCGTAACCGATGAAGCTCCCGGCGGGCGTTGTTCCGGCCTGCTCCGTGCCTCAGTGGCAGAGCCGCCCAAGGGGCCACTCAACTCCGCGGCCGCTGCCGGGTCGCGTTGCAATCCACCGGCCCACGGCAGGACAAACAGCGTTCTCGGTTTTGCTTGCGGTTGCCCGGCAATCGCCTTTACCGGAGCCTGAAGCTCTGAGATTAGCTTTGCCCGCTGTTCGTTCTGCTCTATAGCTTTGGGCGCATCAGGCTCCAACGACGCGGCCTGATTCGCTGCGAGCCGTGTGGCAGCTTGTTCCTCGGCGGCACGCTTCGCCGCAGCCTCCTGCTCGGCGGCCAGCTTTTCGGCAGCCTGCCTGGCGGCGAGCTTTGCCTCGAGTTCGCCGATCGCCTCCACCAAATCCTCTTTGCGCCGCGCAGACATATCCATAAAGCGGACGCCTGCCAGATTCCTGCCGTCGGTCCATTGGGTCGTGCCGCAAAGGCGGAAGGCGAGCCCGCGCACCTTGAAGGTGAGTTCAACGCGGATCTTGGCTCCGGCGGGTAGCCGTTCCCTGGTGCGAATGCGGCAGCCACCCAGGCTTAGATCGACGATGCGGCAAGGGAGGGTCGAACCATAATCGACCAGCAAGAGGTGGGCGTCTTCGTCAACTGCAAAGCGGGGGACAGCCCGGAGATTCTGTCGACCGGCCGTACGCTCTTCCACCTTTTCTGCCGGTTCCATCGACCCCACCGCGTGCATTCCTTCAAGATCAGGCTCCCCTAGCCAATTCCCAGGGGCGTAGAGGAGCAGGCTGCGCAGCTTCACGGCCCTTCAAGCGGTCATACTGATACAAATCGCTGGTCGTCCCCAACGATTCGTTGTACAAGTTGATGGCGCCGGTCAACTGCTTCAACTCTTCAGTGAACAGATGAATCGCTTGCAATTGGCTGGCCGTGGCTGGGAACTCAAATTGGGGAGTCTTAATGAACTTCTGATAGCCGCGATCGAGCAACCGCGCCACCCGTTGACCAAACAGCGCGCCAGGGTAGACGGCAAAGACCGCGGGAGCCTCATTGTCCGTTGCGGCTACGAGGACCGCTCCGGCCCCATGCTTGCTCACCAGCCAACCGCCTGCGACTTCGGTCGAGGGCTTCACATCGAAGGAATGCGCGCGCAGGGTGTCCAGTGTCGTGATCGAAGTTCGGATGATGCGATTTCCGGCTCATGGCGGCCTTCCTGTCTGCGAGGATCGTGAAAACAGGGTTCGCCGGGACCGCACCAAAACTCGGTCCCCGCACACCCAATCTCGCATACCCGAAGCAGTGAGGGCAATCTTCGATGGGAAGCGACGAATTAGAAGTGAAGCTCGGCTCCTCATCGTCCGAGCAGAACGGCAACACGACGCCGATAGGGCTTCTTCGCCTGCCGCAGCAGGTTTACGCGGAGATTCGCGCCCATGGGGAGGAGAGCTATCCCGACGAGTGCTGTGGTGCGCTGCTTGGGCATCCCACGCCGCAGGGCTGGCGGGTTTTGGCCGCTGTGCGAGCGAGAAACGCACGCACCGACGCACCGTGCAGCCGCTACGAGATTGCCCCCGTCGAGCTGGTCGTTATCGAGCGCGAGGCCCGCGATTTGAACCTCGAAATCGCGGGCTTCTATCACTCGCATCCCGATCACCCGGCCCAATGGTCGCCCACCGACCTGGCCGAAGCTCACTGGCTCGGCTGCTGCTATCTCATTACAGCAGTCGTCGAGGGCAAGGCGGTCGAGACCAACTCCTTCCTGCTCACCGGCGTCGCGGAAGAAGAGAAGCGCTTCGTGGCGCAGTCGATCCGGATCGACCGTGAAACCGCGGACCCGATATCTATCTGAAAAGCCGGGTCTTTCAACCCAAAAACCCGCATTCTCTCCTGCTGGTACAATGGAAAGTGCCGCACTGTGCGGTGAAATCTCTTATTCTTGTCATCCAACCCCATGGCCTGAAGAACTCAAAAGGCCGAGCCCTAGAGAAGGAAATCCGCACCTGTGACCCAGACGATACGCAATATCGCCATCATTGCCCATGTCGACCACGGCAAGACAACCCTTGTAGACGCCATGCTCCGGCAGTCCGGAACCTTCCGCGCCAACGAGCAGGTGGCCGAGCGAGTGATGGACTCGAACGAACTGGAGCGGGAGCGCGGCATCACGATCCTGGCCAAAAACACGGCCATCGTCTTTGAAGGCGGCAAGATCAACATCGTTGACACGCCGGGCCACGCCGATTTTGGCGGCGAAGTCGAACGCGCACTCAAGATGGTCGACGGCGTCATGCTGCTGGTCGATGCGGCCGAGGGCCCGCTGCCGCAGACCCGCTATGTGCTGGCCAAGGCTCTCGAAGCCAAGCTCAAGCCCATCGTCGTGATCAACAAAATTGACCGCCCCGACGCACGCCCCCAGGAAGTGCTGAACGAAATCTACGACCTTTTCATCGATCTCGATGCGGAGGAATCGCAACTCGATTTCCCTGTGCTCTACGCGGTCGCCAAGGCGGGCACGGCAAGCCTCGATCCCGCTGTACCGGGCGTCGATCTGCAGCCGCTCTTCGAGAGCATCGTCTCGACGATTCCGCCGGCCACGGGCGATGCGGAAGCCACGCTCCAGATTCTGGTCACCAATCTCGATTATTCCGATTACTTCGGCCGCATCGCCATCTGCCGCGTCTTCCAGGGCACGCTCCACGCCGGCGACGACGTCACTATCTCCAAGCGCGACGGCTCGCTGATGAAGACGCGCATTACCAAGCTCTTCACCTTCAGCGGCCTCAAGCGCATCGAGACCACGGAAACCACCATGGGCGACATTGTGGCCGTGGCCGGCGTCGAAGGCATCACCATCGGCGAGACCATCACGAGCGTCGAAAACCCTTCGCCGCTGCCGCTCATTGTGATCGACGAGCCGACCATTGCGATCCAATTCAGCGTCAACAACTCGCCCTTTGCCGGCCGCGAAGGCCAGTACGTCACCAGCCGCAACCTGCGCGAGCGTCTTGAGAAGGAACTGCTCACCAACGTTAGCATTCGCGTCGAAGACACCGGCTCGCCGGACACCTTCAAGGTGCTGGGCCGCGGCGAACTGCAACTTGCCATTTTGATTGAAATGATGCGCCGCGAGGGCTTCGAACTCTCGGCCGGCCGCCCGGAGATCGTCACGAAGACTGTCGACGGCGTGCGCATGGAGCCGGTCGAGCACCTCACCATCGATGTCCCCGAAGCCTACACCGGCACGGTGATCGAGAAGCTCGGCCCCCGCAAGGGCGAGATGACGAAGATGCACAATCACGGCTCAGGCCGCGTGCGCATGGAGTTTCGCGTGCCCAGCCGCGGCATCATCGGCCTGCGCAGCGAGATGCTCACCGAGACGCGCGGCACCATCGTGATGAATGCGCTCTTCGACGGCTACATCCCTTATCAGGGCGAGATTCCGCAGCGGCCTACTGGCGCGCTGATCTCCGACCGCCAGGGGCTGACCACGACCTATTCGCTCAACGGCCTGCAGGAGCGCGGCATGCTGTTTGTCGGCGCGGGCGTTGAGGTCTACGAGGGCATGATCGTCGGCGAACACTCGCGCGACAACGATCTCGACGTGAACGTGGTGCGCGAAAAGCACATGACCAACATGCGCGCATCGAGCGCCGACGAAGCCATCCGCCTGGTGCCCTACCGCGCACTGAATCTGGAGCAGGCCATCGAGTTCATCGCCGAGGATGAGGTAGTCGAAGTCACGCCCAAATCCCTCCGCCTGCGCAAGAGAGTCTTGCAGCAGAACAAGCGCCCCAAGCGCTGGGAAAAGAACGCCGAGTAATCTGGCTCTGCCGGGGACAGTCTTCGTCCCCGCTCTGCTAGACTTGCTGGATTATGGGCGGATGGTTCCTTGATGCTATGCTGAATGGCTCATCCGAATGGTGGTAAACGACATTCGGATGCTTCGGGGTCGATCCTGGACCGTTGTCGACGGAGTTGTATTTGATGCGGCATGTCCGCAAGTGTGTGGCGGATGCCATGTAGCCGATATCTATTACGACTACTCGTTCTCCGGCGAGTCTTTCAGCGGAATTCACGAGGAACCCTTCGTGACCCATAGCTCAGGCGAAGAATCTATGCGGCAATTCCCGGCAGGATCTAGCTATCCCGTTCGCGTTAATCCGCGAGATCCCCAACGATTCCTGCAACTTGAAATCCCGAGCTTCCTGCCCCTGCGCAGCGCGCCATAGCGGGAGCGCCCCGCTATCAAAAGCCCCCAATTTGAGTCAAAGATTCCAGTGGTATACTTTAGCCCTAAGATTGCCGTTTCGAGCCGCATCGGTCACGCGCCGGCCGCGCCGCAGTCCGGAGGTTTCTCCCGCCTATGAACACCCGCGCCCGCCGCGCTCTCTTTAGCCTGACTCTCTTTTTTGCCGTCTGCGCCGTCGCAGGCAGCATTTTGCAGCGCAAGGTAGGGGCGCAATCCTCCGCCGACGAAAGCCAACTGCGCGACAGCCTGAAGTCTTTCACGAATGTCTACTCATTAGTTGAGCAGAACTACGCCGAGCCGATCCATGGCGACAAGGCCGACATCGCCATATACGACGGAGCGATTCCGGGAATGCTGCGGGTGCTGGACCCGCACTCCAACTTCTACGATCCAAAGGCCTATGCGAGAATGCGCGAGGAGCAGCATGGCCGCTACTACGGGGTCGGGATGACCATCCAGCAGCAGAACAACAAGATCTATGTCGTCTTTCCTTTCGAGGGTTCCCCGGCGTTCAAGGCAGGCATTCATCCAGGCGATGCGATCGCCTCTGTGGACGGCAAGCCGGTGAGCGTGGACGGCAAGATTCCCAATGCTCTGAACTCGACCGATATGGTGGCCAAGACACTCAAAGGCCCGCGGGGCACACACGTCGAGGCAACCATGATCCGCGAGGGGCAGGCAAAGCCGCTGGTCTTCGATCTGGTACGCGACGAAATCCCCCACCCCTCTGTCGATCTGGCCTACGAGATTCGACCCGGCGTTGGCTACATCCACCTGACGCAGTTTCAGGAGACGACCGCCCAGGAGGTGATCGCGGCCATCAACAGCTTCGGCGACCTCAAGGGGCTGATCTTTGACCTGCGCGGCAACCCTGGCGGATTGCTGAGCCAGGCTGTTGAGGTCTGCGACCATCTGCTGGCTAAAGGACAGGGCATCGTCAGCCAGCGCGGGCGGGCGTTTCCCGATCAGAACTACACGGCAACCCACGGCAACGGGGGCAAGACCTTCCCCATTGTAGTGCTGGTCAATCACGGCACGGCATCGGCGGCGGAGATCGTCTCAGGCGCTTTGCAGGACCACGACAGAGCACTCATTGTCGGCGAAACGACCTTTGGGAAGGGCCTGGTTCAGACGGTCTACAACATGAGCGAAGACACCGGCCTGGCGCTGACCACCTACCACTACTACACGCCCTCTGGACGGCTCATCCAGCGCAACTACTCCGGCGTTTCGCTCTATGACTACTACAGCCATGGGGGCACGGCGGCGGCCGATACGCGCGACCGGGAAGTCAAGTTCACCGACGCTGGGCGTACCGTCTACGGCGGCGGAGGCATCGCTCCAGATGAGAAAATCGATAGCCCCAAGAGCAACCACTTCCAGGACCAGTTGCTCTATAAGGATGTTTTCTTTCACTTCGCTCCGGCGTATCTGGCCAACCACACAGTGGACAAGAACTTCCAGGTGGACGACGCAGTGTTGGCGGAGTTCAAAAAGTATCTGACCAGCCAGAGTATTCCCTGGACCGAAGCCGATTTGAACGGGGTGATGGATTGGGTGAAGATCAGCATCAAGGACAAAATCTTCACCATTCAGTTTGGCGAGTCGCAGGGACTGCGCACACGGGCCGATTGGGACCCGATGATCCAGAAGGCGTTGACCTATCTGCCCGAGGCCCAGGCCCTTGAAGACCACGCGCACAAGGTGCTGACCGAAAAAGCCGAGGCCCGGAACGAGGTGAAGTAGGCAGCGGAAAGTCTGCACAGCAAAGGCCATCCCTCTGGCGGGATGGCCTTTCTGCTGCCCGAGAGGTGGCCATATCGATTTCCGGGAACAATCGCCCCGTGGACCGCGTAGATTAAGACAGGCGCGGGCGAAGCAGGAGCACTGCCGCACCGATGATTGCAAAGGAGAGACTTATGCGGTCGATCGTCAGCGTGGCCTGCCTGGCCACCATGCTTTCTCTTGCGGTTCCCGTTGGATTTGCCAAGACGCCGGCCCCTGCGCCTAAGAACGGCGCGATCGTGATCGTTTTCAAAGACGGCCACCGGCAGAGCTTCAATCTCTCCGACATTCAGCGGGTGGAGTTTTCCGGAATCGGCGAAGCTGCCAGCTCGGCAACGCCTTACGCTGTTCCAGTGCCATCGCGAGGACATTTCATCGGGAAGTGGCGGGTTGGCGATGGCTCGGGAGGTACGTTCTACATCACCCTTGAAGACAATGGGGACGCCTGGCGTTCGCTGCACCACGAACACGGCAGGTGGGCCTATGTAAACGGCGAAGCTCAAGTGAGCTGGGACGATGGTTGGAAGGATGCCATCCGCAAGACGGGCTCAATCTATCAGAAATCTGCCTACGGCTCGGGCAAATCCTTCAACGATGCCCCGGACAACGTCGACAGCGCTCGCAGCACCACACCGCATCCCATTTAGATCCGGGATTCTTGCTTCGGTGGGCGTCGACTCGTAATCGACGCCTGCCTCCAGCTTGCCAACCCGCTTTCCCCGCCGCAAAAGCGGGGTCAACTCGCCAGATTCGATAAGAAAACTCGCAAGCACAGTCGCTCTCCCTAACCGCTGACTACCTCTTCCGTGCCGTAATTACGATCTGCGTGCCGCCGAGATAGCTGAGTTCTCTCGACCAGAAGAGCCACGCCTCGGCATCTGAAAAGCCTGCGTTCTCCAATTGCCGGATCGTATCCCACCCAAAATGACGAAAACACAGCGTTCCCTTGGATGAGTCGGAGAGATTGCCTCCGTGGTATTCGGGCTCCAGCAGGTGCGTGATATTGCCGCTTCCGTCCGCGGTCGCCCTGACTAGTGTCTCTTGAAGATCGAGCCTGAATGGAGCGGTAAACAAAAACCTCCCGCCCTGGCGGAGGCAGCGGAAGATCTCAGAAAAGCAGGCGTTCACATCGGGAACGTGTTCCAAAACATCGAAACTCAAGATGAAGTCGAAGCGACCGTCGGGCCAGGTCAGTGCGCCCAGGTCTTCGTTGCGGATTCCACGCCAGGAGCTTCCAAATGGCCCGCTCTCGGGAATGAACTCGCTGCCCGAAACCGCGGAATATCTCCCTTTGAGCCAACGATATGCGGCTCCCAGTTGTTCCGTTATGTAAATAGACTGGCCCGCCTCCGGCCCAAACTCCTGCACGAATAGATGAAGAGCCCCTCGCAATCTGTTCTTGAGGCCGCAGTGCGCGCATGTCAGACATTCGCGGAGATTCGGCCAAATTCGCCCGTCCGGCCCTTTCTTCGAATAATCGAAGTTGATCCTGAAGGTCGTCTCAAGCCCACAAAGAGCACAGGTCCCACGGATTGAGCAAGGCCGAGGCCGCGCAGGAATAAGAGCTAACTCTATCTCCCTCTGTCGTTTCCGCTCGCCCTCGGTCTTTTGTAACCATTCTTCGTAGTCTTGGATACTCTTCAATTTCACAGGAGCCAGCCGAGTGCTTTCTAAAAAGGCCGGAATCCGTCCTTTGAATGGATGAAGGCTTCGCTGGAGGAGAACCTCCCTGTAAATCCGCCAAGCCAGTCTTCCCAGCAGGGGCGAAGTCTTGATAGCCTGTCTCATTGTGGTTCGCATCTCGATGAAATACCTTTCGAACCTGAAAATTCGGATTCAAACCGCCTTCGATCAGTCGGCTTCTCTCAAGCCCCATCTTTCTGCTTTTCCAGCCTGTTTTCCGCCCGATCTTCCCTTTACCGAATGTAACCTGCGTCACAGCGCGCCGTCTTGTTGCCACGTAGGCTCTTGAACGGAGTCGGAGAGAATTCTTTATGCAAACAATTGCCGAGGAAAGCGTAGTTACCGTTCAAAACTTATTGACCGCATTCGAGGGCGAGTCCAATGCGCACGCCAAATACACAGCCTTTGCCGAGAAGGCCGACGATGAAGACTTGCACGGCATCGCCAGCCTCTTTCGCGCCGCAGCTCGCGCCGAACAGATTCACTCGACCAATCACGCCCGCGTTTTGAATACTTTGGGTAGCCGCGCCGAGTGCGAGATTCATCCCGTCGAAGTGAAGAGCACGCTCGATAACCTCAAAGCCGCTCTCAATGGGGAGAAGTACGAGATCGACACCATGTACCCCGGCTTCCTTGAGGAGGCCCAGCAGCACAAAAACGTGGCCGCCATCCGCACCTTCACTGGAGCGCTGGAGGCCGAGAAGACCCACGCACGGCTCTACAGCGAGGCCATTGCCCTGCTGACGGCGGGAAAGAAGGACTCGTGGATCGCCGAGGCGCGAGACTTTTACGTCTGCCCGGTCTGCGGTTATACCTCCGAGACTGAAGAAGAGCACGAACGCTGCCCGGTCTGCAATTGCCCCTGGGAGCGGTTTGAGATTGTCCGTTAGAGCTTAGATTATTCGCTGTATAGAGCACGGTTCCTGGTCTCCCACCGTTGCGCTTGCAAGAGGGCGCAAGGGTGGGGCCTGGACCGATCTTTAGTTATCGATGAAGGCGCAGCCTCATGCCCGGCGCGAAAGGCATTCCTGATTTTTCTCACAGTATCGTGGAAACGCGAACAAAGGTGATTTTTGGCGCATAGGGCTTTGATGCGTTAATCTTCAGGGCAGAATGAAAGACATCTATATCGCCGACCTGGCCAACTTCGACGAGGGCAAGCTCTTCGACGGCTTCTTCCTCGTATTACTCAAACAGCAGCGCACCACCAAGTCCAACAAGCCTTATCTCAATCTCATCCTGGGCGACAAGACCGGCCAGCTTGAGGCCCGCGTCTGGGAGCCGGGCGACCCGCGCATCGCCAAAGACTTCGAGCGCGGCGACATCGTCAAGGCTCGCGGCTCGGCCTCGCGCTTCGACGACCGCCTGCAGATGAAGATCGACCAACTGCGCGTTGCGTTGCCCAACGAGGTGGACAAGACAGACCTGCTGCCCTCGACCACCTATGATGTGGCGGAGCTTTGGCGGCAACTGACGGGCTTTGTCGCGAGCTTCACCAATCCCGACCTGAAGCGCCTGCTCACCGCCATGCTCGACGACCCGGCTCTGGCTCAGGCCTATCGCGAAGCGCCTGCCGCCAAGCAGCTTCATCACGCATGGCTCGGCGGTTTGCTGGAACATGTGGTCAGCCTGCTCACCTTAGCCGATCGCGTCGCGCCGCATTATCCGCTGCTGGATCGGGATTTGCTTTTGACCGGCGTCATCCTCCACGACATCGGCAAGGTTCGCGAACTGAGCTGGGAGATCGGCTTCGAGTACACGGTTGAAGGCACGCTGCTCGGCCACATCCAGATCGGCACTGCGTTGACCGAACGCACCATCGACAGCCTACCCAACTTCCCGCCCAAATTGAAGACTCTGGTCCTTCACATGATCTTGAGTCATCACGGCAAGCTCGAATTCGGCTCTCCCAAGCTGCCCATGATCCCCGAGGCCCTTGCGCTCAGCTTCATCGACGACCTAGACGCCAAGATGCAAGCCATTCAAGTCGAGTTTGACAAGTGCATCCGCGAAGGCAAGTCCGCCGACGAGATGACCGGCAAAGTCTGGGCACTGGACCAGCGGCAACTGCTCAACACGAAGCGCTGGCTGGGAGAAGGCAAGGAATAGACCCTCAAGCCACAAACCAATCCCACTGCTCCTGGGTCAGCGGAACCACTGAAAGCCGCCCGATCAGCACCAGTGGCGACTTCGCGAAGAGCGGCTCGGCCTTGATGGCGGCGAGCGTCTTGGGATGCTGGAGACGCTTGCCCGCCTTGACCTTGACGATGGGGACCTTGGGATCGGTCGAGTCCACGTTGATCACGGTTCCCGTGCCGACGGCCGTGCGTTCATCGCCGGTGTGATAGAAGATCCACTTTGTCCCCGCCTTCATCTCGCGCAAGAACTTCACGGCAGTCGGGTTAGTCACGCCATCCCAGACGGTTTCTTTGTCGCGCAGGAAGTTGTCGAAAGAGTAGACATCGGGCTCGGTTTTGAAGAGGAAGCAACTCATACGCTCCATCGTAAGACAGGGAATAGGGACTAGGGAATAGGAAATAGACTGTGCTGCGCGCTCTGTCAGGCGACGCCGTCGATCATCAGGTTTTTCTGTTCCCTAGTCCCTATTCCCTGCTTTTCTCACTTCGCGACCGTGAGTTTCACCTGAGTGGTCTGATCGACGCGCGCACCAGAGGGGGGCTCCTGGGACACCACCGAGCCCGGCTTGACCGGGAGCGTGGGCGGTGCATTGCCGTTGCCCACGGACGCTACCGGGACATCGACAAAATCTGTGGTGGACTGGATTCCCACTCCGGACAACTCGGCCTGCGCGCTGACAACGGGGAGGCCGGTGAAGTCCGGTATGACAAAGCCATCGGGCGCATCGTCGGCCGGGGCGGCTACGAGCAGGTTGATGCTGGGCCGCGCGATGCCCTGAGCATGAGCGGGCGGGTCCTGCGCAATGACCGTCTTCTCGGCTGCACCGGGCCAGGGCAAGTGCGCTGTGACACCGACTTCGAGGCCTACGTGGCGCAATCGCAACGCCGCCACGCGCTCTTCCTGGCCCACAGTCTGCGGCACCTCGACCTTTTGCGGACCCAGGCTCTCGGAGACGCGGACGCGCCACTCCCGGCGCACAACAGCTCCCGGCTCGGGCGACTGCGTCAGGATGTGCCCGGCGGCCACGTCGCCGGAGTAGTAGCGGTTGTCCACGTCGAGGTTGAGGCCCAGACCCGAGGTCTGGCTCCGCGCCTCGGCCACGGTCATGCCCTTGAGCGCGGGAACCTGCACCTCGGCGCCATGAATGGCGAAATGCATGGTTGTGATGGCTGAGAGGAGTGCCACAGCTACCAAAAGCATCACCAGCGAGCCGACCTGGAAGAGATTGATGACGTGGCGTCTCATGGGTTGGGGTCTCCGTTGGAATCTTCGCTTCGCGCAATCATTTCTTCGTGCCCCATCGCTTCACCGCAGATTGTCCGTCACCGGTTCGGGGTGGATGGTCACCCGGTAAACCTCGGGGCACTCCAGTTTGAAGCGGTCTTCGAGAGCGGTGATGACTTCGTGCACGCGGCGCATGCTCAAGTCGTCGGGCAACGTGCAGTGGCAGGAGAGTTGGATGTGTTCGCCGGTGCGGCCCACGATGATCTCGTGCACATCGATAATCTCTGGCAACTGCGCGGCGGTAAAGAGCATCGCCTGCTCGATGCGGCGGTCTTCCTCGACATGCTCCGCCGGCTGCTCGATGGTTGCCGGTTCGCTCTCGATGTGCGTGAGCACTGCGTCGATCTCGGGGACCTCGCGGAGAATCTCGGATTCGAGGGTGCAGACAAAGTCGTGAGCCTTGAGCAGTGGCTGCTCTTCGTCGAGTTCGAGGTGCTGCTCGACGCGGAGCCGTCCCTGGTGTGACTGCACGCTGAGTTCGTGAACGCTGACATTGTTGCGCGCGGCAACGGCCCTTACCCGATCAAAGATGCTCTCGGCGCGAGCCTGGCGCGGGACGGTGTGGATCACGACGTCGGCCTCGGGCAGCGTGCGATGGACAGCTTCAGTGGCCGAACGGACCAGTTCGCCGGTGTGTTCAAAGGTGTAGCGGCGGGGCAGCGCGAGCGTGAAATCGGCAAAGTAGTTGGCTCCGGCGCGGCGGACGCGAGCCTGTTCGACAGAGAGAACGCCCGGCACACGAGCGACGTCATCGATCAGGCGCAAGCGGGTTTCGGCGGGAATCTGGTCGAGCAGGACATCCACCGCCTCGCGGCCCAGGCGCACGGTGAGGCGCAGAATCAGCAGCGAGACGACTATGGCAGCCAGAGGGTCGGCGTAGCTCAGCACAGCAATGTCAAAGTGCACGCCAACCCATGCAACGCACAGTCCGCAGAGCACCGCCAGCGACGACCAAATATCTGAGGCAAAGTGAAAAGCGTCGGTAGCCAATGCCGAGGATCCGGTGCGATCTGCCACATCGCGCAGCCGCCGCGACCGCCAGAAATCCACGGCGACCGAGCAGAGCACCACGGCGACCGACCACTGAAAGCCTTGCAGTTCCTTGCCGGGGTGCAGAATACGCTGAATTGCCTCCCAGATGAACCATGCGCTCGATGCGGCCATCAGCAGAACTTCGCCAAATGAGGAGAAGTTCTCGAATTTTCCGTGGCCGTAGGTGTGATCCTCATCGGCAGGCTTGTCGCTCACTCGTACGGAGAAGAAGGTGAGCGTCGAGCCCACCATGTCCAGGCCGGAGTGGGCCGCATCGGAGAGTACGCCAAGCGAGCCGGAGAACAGGCCCGCCGCCAGCTTGAGCAGTGTCATGACTGCGGCCGCCAGCATGGAGTGCAGTGCGACCCGCCGCTTTTCAGCGGAGAAGGCAGCGACAGTTTCAGCGGTGTGAGGCATGGCTCTCTTAGGCTACAGTGGCGCGCCGCGCCGTGTACAACCCGGCGATGCCAAAGGTGTATGGAGCCCAGGCGCATTGCGTGTAGCCGGCCGCCGCCATCAGTCTCAGCATCTCGGCGGGCGGCGGAAAATTGCCCACCGACGCAGGCAAATAATGATAGGCTCCCGCCTTTCCGCAGATCAGCCGACCAATGGCCGGCAGCACACGGCGGAAGTAGACCGCATAAGCCTTGCCGATCAGTCCCCCCGGTTCGCTGAACTCGAGAATCCCCAACTGGCCACCGGGCTTCAGGACGCGATGGAACTCGCCCAGCCCAGCCTCGTAGTTGGCCAGATTGCGAAAGCCGAAGGCCGAAACGATCAGATCCAGCGAGCTAGATCGCATCGGCAAGTGCAGCGCATCAGCCTCAATCGGCACGGCAAACGATTCATCGGAGTCCCGCGCACCCACGCCCGGCCCGCCAAACTTCAGCGCTCCTCGACTCAGCATATTCCGCGAAAAATCCGCGGCCAGAATCGGCCGCGCGCCCGGTAGGCGATGCTTCAGCAGAGCCATCGTCATGTCACCGGTTCCGCAGCAGATGTCCAGCACCGCCGCATCGGGATTGGCCAGGGTCTCGCGAAACCGCCGCGCCGCCCGCCGCCACCAGAGCCGGTCCACATTCGCCGAGAGCACATGGTTCAGCAGATCATAGCGTGGCGCAATCGCGTCGAACATCTGCTGCACGGCCTGCGCCGCACTGGCTTCGTCGCTTGCTCCTGGCGGTTTGGCTCCGGTGGTCGGCATCTAGGCCTTCGGCCCGCCAGCTCTCGTGAGCATGTATTCGACTGCTGCTTCCAATTCGGCGGGCGTCACGTCTTCCACGACGCCCGCGTCGCCGATGCCAACAGGCAGCACAAATCGCCTCACTCCGCCGACGTTCTTCTTGTCGCCACCGGTAGCCGCGACCACCTTGGCCGTGCGCAGCTTGAGCGGCGGCAGCGGTCCGTAGAGATGCACCAGCATCTCCAGCCGGTCAAATTGGCCAGCAGAAATCGTACCCCGCCGGCGAGCCAGATGAAGCGCGGCGATCATCCCCCAGCCCACCGCCTCGCCGTGCAGCAGTTGCTTGTAGCCAGTGGCCTGCTCGATAGCGTGGCCGACCGTGTGGCCGAAGTTGAGAATCATGCGCAGGCCGCTCTCGCGCTCGTCCTGACTGACCACCTCGGCCTTCATGCGGATTGATGCGGCGATCACCTTTTCCAGAGCCTTGGGTTCGCGACCCAGCACCTCGGCAGCGTGCTCCTCCATAAATCGAACCAGAGCCCGGTCGCGGATGATGCCGGCCTTCACGCTCTCCATCAGTCCGGCGCGCAGCTCGCGGTCAGGCAGCGTCCCCAGCAGCCCGATGTCGGCGAAGACCGCCAGCGGTTGGTGAAAGCTGCCGACGAGATTCTTGCCTTCGGGCAGATTCACGCCCGTCTTGCCGCCCACCGACGAATCCACCTGCGCAAGAAAAGTTGTCGGAACCTGCACAAACGGGATGCCGCGCATGAAGATTGCGGCCAGAAATCCGCCCACATCACCCACAATCCCGCCGCCAAAGCAGATCAGCAAGCTGCCGCGATCGGCCCCGGCCTGCGCCATCTGCCGCAACAGTTTCTCTACGCTGGCCAGCGTCTTGTAGCTCTCGCCCGGCTCCAGAAAGAGCGTAATCGGCGACTCCGCAAATGAAGCCAGAAAGCGCTCGCCCCAAAGTGCCCAGATCGGCGCAGAGGTCAGCACAAAGACCCGCCGCGGCAGCCTGCCGCAGACCCGTTCGATGCGCGGCGCAAGCGATTCCAGCAGCCCGCTGCCCGCCATCACGTTGTACTTCGCTGAAGTTGTCTCGACTCGTATCGTCTGCACAATACTTCTAATCCTAAAGCCTCATGGCAAAGAGCGCTCCGGCCCGCTCTTCACATCAGCCAGAACAGCGGAACAAGACCCAAAGCAGCCAGCCCCAACAGCAAGACGAGGGCCTGCACCCCGGTCTTGCGATCGGCCAGGCTATAGGCATAGATGCCTTTCGCCACGTTGTTCGAAGATGCGGCGATGGCGACGGCGACCGCGGCGAGATTGAAGGATGTCTCCTGCGTGCCTGCGACTTGTGTGAGGCCCATAACAAAGGGGTCTACGTCGGCGACTCCCATGATGGCTGCCAGCACATCGACTCCGGTCGTTTTCAGATAGAGAACGGCTAACTGGGTGGCTACCAACATCACCAGAAAGAGTGCGGCAAAGGCGATGGCCGTAACCAAGTCCAGCGGATTCTTCGGTTCGGACTCCCGTTGCACTTCCTGAGTGTTCTTGTCAGCAATGCGCGACCAGAGCCAGCCGCCTCCGACCGCCAACGCGGCCACCGAAAGCAATGGGATGTAAAGCAGGAGCATCAGTTGCCGGTTGAAGAGGCCCAGGAGGATAACCACCCTCACGTACATCACGCCGCAGGCCATGAGAATGCTGCCGGCGAACAGATGCGGGCGCTGTTCGATCTTGGCGCGCCGCGCCATCACGACCGTGGTCGCCGTAGAGGAATACGCGCCGCCCAGCAGCGCCGCCAGCGTCACTCCGCCCTGCCCCTTGGTCAGTTTTTGCAGGACATAGCTGGCATAGGAGACGGTACTGATAGCCACCACCACAAGCCACGTTTTGAACGGATTGATGTGAAACGGCGTGTACTCCGTATGCGGCAGGATGGGCAGAATTACGGCGCTCAAAAACAGAAACTTGGCAAAGGTGAGGATCTCGTTGGGAGCAATGCGACCGGCCAGTTTCTCCAGCGCGACCTTCAGATCGAGCAGCAGCAGGCTGGCGACGCCAAGCGCGGTGGCGATCCACAGATGGTTGTAGCAGACCAGTGCACCAACCAGAAACGTGGCCAGGCCAGACATCTCGGTGGTCACTCCGGCGGTCTCGGCCGTCAAAAGCTTGTGCCAATAAGACACAAGCAGAAATCCCGCGACAACCAGAAAGCCGATGGCCACCGGCAGCATCTGCGGGCCTGAGATCAACGCGGCCGAATAGCCGATCAGGCCGATCAGTGGAAAGGTGCGCACGCCTCCGAAGGTGTACGAACTGGCCGCTGTCTTACGCTCTTCGCGTTCCAGTCCGATGAGAAAGGAGAGGAAAAGCACCAGAACGATCTGCACGGCTTCAGGCGGTAGTTGCGCGTAAATCGCCATTCGAGACGAGCCTCTGAGAGTGACCTGCTAGTCAGCTTACACTGTGCCACGAAGGAGTGTCTGGCGTTTTGCATCCTGAATTGGATCGTGACTGCCGGCTCTCCCGCTTTGCGCACAACCGGCCTCTCTCGGTCAGGTCGGACGGACAATCTCTTGAAAGGCCGAGACTATGCCTAACCCTTCGCCTCTGTTCCCCCGCCCCGCAGTGGTAGCCTAATCCCTTATGGCATGCTCCTCGCAGGTAGATTTTTTGGTGATGGGGGCGGGCGTGGCCGGGTTGCGCGCGGCGGTTGAGCTGGCGCGCCACGGCGAGGTTCTGGTGGTCACCAAGGAGTCGGTGGCCGAGTCGAACACACACTATGCTCAAGGCGGCATCGCCGTTGCCATGGAGGGCGACGCGGATGTAGCTTTGCACCTCGAAGACACGGTCAACGCGGGCGACGGGCTGGTCTATCGGCCCGCGGCCGACGCGCTGGTGGCCGAGGGGCCGGTGCGGGTGGCGGAGTTGATCGAGTGGGGTGCGGCCTTCGACACCAAAGACGGCGAGCTGCTGCGCACCCGCGAGGGCGCGCACTCCCTCCCGCGCATTTTGCACGCCAACGGCGACGCCACGGGCGCCGAGATCAGCCGTTCCCTGGCAGCTTTTGCCCGCGTCCATAAGCGCATTCGATTTGCCGAATGGACGACGATCACCAGCCTGGTTGTGAGCCGATGGCCGCGTCGTCGGGGCAGACCTGCTCTACTGCGACCGCCGGCCCGAGCGTGTGGCGGATCGGGACTGCGAACGCGTCTTCGCGCGCGCCGTGCTGGTCGCAGCGGGTGGCGCGGGACAGGTCTACTCCGACACCACCAACCCTGCCGTGGCTACCGGCGACGGCATCGCACTGGCTGCCGAGGCTGGCGCTGAGTCTGGCAGACATGGAGTTCTATCAGTTCCATCCCACGGCCCTCTCGCTCCCCGGCGCGCCGCGTTTTCTGCTTTCTGAGGCTCTGCGCGGCGAGGGCGCAATCCTGCTGAACGATCGGGGCGAGCGCTTCATGGAGCGCATTCACCCGCTGCTCGAACTGGCTCCGCGCGACGTGGTGGCGCGCGCTATAGCCCTTGAGGGCAAGCCTTCGACGGCCACTGCCAAGCCGCGCTCTGGTCCATCTCGATATGCGCCACGTGCAAGGGCATCGACCTCCATCAACGCTTTCCCGGCATCAGCGCTCTTCTCGCGAAGTATGGCCTCGACCTGAGCCGCGATCTGATTCCCGTTCGGCCGGCGGCACACTACCTGATGGGCGGCATCAAGACCGACCTCCATGGCCGCAGCAAGTGTTGCCAGGACTCTTCGCGGCGGGCGAAGCGGCCTGCACTGGTGTCCATGGCGCAAATCGGTTGGCCTCGAACTCGCTGCTCGAAGGCCTGGTCTTCGGCACGCGCGCGGCGCAGGCGATGCTGGACGACTTCTCGTCGCAAGGGCGGGATGCCGAGACCACTCTGCCGCATCCCGCGCCGCTGACCGCCAGGCGAAGCAGCCCTGTTGGAAGAAACCATCGCCAAGCTCCAGGCGGCGATGTGGGCCGATGCCGGGCTGTTGCGCGAGGAGTCCACGTTGCGGCAGGGCATTGCCGCGCAACAAGATTGCGCAGAAGCTCTGGCCGAACTGGCCGCGCAAGGCAAAAACAGCCGCCGTCTGGCCGAGGCCCTGGCCATGAGCCGCGTTGCGCATGCCATTCTGGCTTCAGCGATGGCCCGAACCGAGAGCCGTGGCGCGCACTTCCGCAACGACTATCCGAAGCGCGACGATGAGAATTTCCGCAAGCATTCAGTCTTCGGGCGCGGCGGTCAGGTGACGTTCGAGACCTGGTAGCTAACATCTGCAAATTGTGTTCGTCCGCGCCCATTGCGCACCCTTTCCGGGCCGAAGTGCGTCTAAACTTAAGAAAGCGCGTCTGAAGGCTGCTCATTCTCAATCCTCCGGAGGGTGACAGATTGCGAACCAGAAACATCTTCCAATCCTGGGGCAAGGTTCTACGCGGCCACACCCCTCTGCTCTCGATCGAAATCACGCGCGAGTGCCCGCTGCGGTGCCCCGGCTGTTACGCATACGGCTCAAATCACCTGGGCGGCGAAGTGACGCTGCGCGAACTGAGCGACAAGCGCGGCGACGATCTAGTCGATGGCATCCTCGCGCTGGTCCGCCGGCTCAAGCCTTTGCATGTTACGCTGGTCGGCGGCGAGCCGATGGTGCGCCATCGCGAACTAAGCCGGATTCTGCCGCAGCTCTGCGAACAGCGCATCTTCACCATGGTCGTCACCAGCGCTGTGATCGCCATCCCACGCGAATGGATGGAACTGCCCAACTTCATTGTGGCTGTCTCGATCGACGGCCTGCCCGAACACCATAACGTGCGCCGCCATCCCGCCACCTACGAGCGCATCCTCTCGAACATCGCCGGTTGCAGGGTCAATATTCACTGGACCATCACCGCGCCCATGCTGGAGCGTGAAAGTTACATGGAAGAATACGTGCGATTTTGGAGCGAACGCCCCGAGGTTCGCAACATCTGGGTGAGCCTCTACTCGCCGCAGCGCGGAGAGAGCAGCGCCGAGTGCCTCAGCGCGGAACAGCGGGAACACGTGGCTCGCAAACTGCCCCGCCTTCGCGAGGCCTACCCGAAGCTGATGACGCCGGAAGGCTACGCGCAGGCTCTTCTTCACCCGCCGGCCTCTCCGCAGGATTGCACTTTCTCCCGCCTCTCGAAGAATTACTCTGCCGATCTGCGCACGCGCGTCGAACCCTGCGTTCTGGGCGGCGATCCGGACTGCTCGCGCTGCGGCTGCTCGGCCAGCGCGGCCTCCCACTCGGTAAGCGAGTACAGGGTTGTTGGGCCGCTCAAGGCGCGGCATCTGCTCAACGCTTCAATGCGCATCGGCAATGCGATGGCACGCCTGCAAGACGCTGCTCTGCCCTCGTGGCGCGAACGCGAGCAACTTTCACCGACGCGCGAAGAGAGCCTGGTGCAGATCTCGATGGATTGATTGAATGCGAAGTTGACCCGACGCGAACAAGCGGTCGTTTCTGTTCCCTGTTCCCTGTTCCCTATTCCCTGTTCCCTATTCCCTGTTCCCTATTCCCTGCTTCTCTGTTTCCCGCGACCCACGACAGCGCCGCGCAAAGGGCAAGAATTGCGCCCATCACCGCAAGCGAGATAGTGATTGGCACATCGATCCAATGGGCGGCGAGCATCTTGAAGGCCACAAAGGCCAGCAGAGCTCCCAGCCCATAGTGCAGATAGCGCAGCCGGTCGAGCAGCGAAGCCAACGCAAAGTAGAGCGAGCGCAGGCCGAGGACGGCGGCGATATTCGAGGTGTAAACCACAAAGGGATTGTGGCTGATGGCCAGCACGGCGGGAATCGAATCGACCGCAAACAAAAGATCGGTAAGCTCGACGGCCAGAATCACCGGCAGCAGCGACCCCTTCGCCGGATGCAGCTTGTGAACCCACTGCGGAATCGCCGACTTGGCCGAACCGCCGCGCAACAGGCGCCAGGCCGCATAGAGCAGCAGCGCACCGAAGGCCCAGGTGATCCATTCGAACTTTTGCAGTAGCGTGATCCCAGCGGCGATAAAGATCCCGCGCAGCACGACCGCTCCCGCCACGCCCCACAGCAGCGCCGTATGCTGCCGGTGTGGCGAGATGTGAAAGCCCTGAAAGAGAACCAGGAAGACAAAAAGATTGTCCACGCTGAGCGAGGTTTCAATCGCATAGCCGGCAACGAATTCGAGCGCTGGCTGATGGCCCTTGACTATGGCGATCCACGCGGCAAAGCCGGTCGCGACCAGGACAAGCATGGCCGTCCAGAGCCAGGCGACTTTATGGGTGCGTGGAGTATCGGTGCGGCTGCCGGGCAGCAGCGTGTCGGCAACCAGCAGCGCCACCACAACAACATGAAACCCGACCCACCAAAGCCACGACGCGCCAGCAATCATAGTTGAATGCTACAGGAAAACAGCGAACCCCCTACCGTTGCCCCACCAGCCGTATCGTTTCCAAAATCACGTCCCCATCGATGGTCAGGCTGTGGGCGCTGATCTTGTCCAGCGTGTCTTTGTCGGTGTGATGGAAGCTGTTGTTGGGGCCGTAGGTCAAGTCGATGAGGTCGATCGAAGGCACGCCGCGCTTGACGAAGGGCAGATGGTCGTCCTCAACCTGCATCTCCTGCTTGAAGAAATATTTTTCGTCGCCGAATTTCTTTGCCGCCTGCCGAACCAGATCGACGAGCCATGCTGCATCGCGGCTCTCGCGCTGGATGTCGAGATCCTTGTCGCCGATCATGTCGGTCACGATGAAGGCCTTGATCTTCGCGAGTGTTCCATCGCGGCCCCACTTGGCGGCAAGATGCTTGGTGCCGTAGGTCGAGTCGGAGTCCGTCCAGACATTGAATCGCCTCTTCGCCGTCGTCGAAGAGCAGCCAGACCGAGTAGCCGTCGAGCTTCTTGCCGCCAGCTGTCTCGGCGCGCAGCCGGTCGGCGATGGCCATCAGCAGGCCGGTCGTCGAGCCGCCATCGTTTGCGCCGACGAAGTTGATGTTTCTGAGCGAGTAGTTGGTCTCGTAGTGCGTGGCCAGCACGATCACGCCATCTTTTTTGCCGGGGTAGCGCACGATGAAGTTGCGCATCGGGACCGGGCCGATGGGCGTGTTGGCGGTGAAGGTATCCTCTTCGAGCTGATCGTGCTTGAAGTGGTCGCGCAGGAAGGCTTCCGCTTTCAAGTGGCCGGGGCCGGTGGGCCAGCGCGGGCCGATGGAGACATATTCGCGGGCGTAGTCGAGAGCCTTGGCACCGTTGAAGTGCGGCTGTGCCGGAGCGGCAGCAGGAGCGATCAGGAAGATGGAGAGTGCGGTCCCGGACCCGATCTTCTTCCAATAAGATAACAAACTCATTTGTGAACTCCTTGGGAATCTCCCGACCTGCATGGAGGAGATTCCCTCAGGGGCAAAAGCCCGGGTTCAAATCTTCGCGATTCTTCGGCACGGCTAAAGCCGTGCCCTTTCAAAACAGCGGACTGCTCCAAAAATGCGGAAAAAACATACGCGCTACATCACGCTCATTTTGCTTCCTTCGCCTTGCGCCGCGATGGGTGTACCCACCACGCCACGCCAATGCCGACCAGATAAAGCACGAGCATGGGAATGGCGTAGATGCACATCGTCCAGGGGTCGGGGCTGGGACAGATGATGGCCGCCACCAGAAAGACCGCCAGAATCGCGTAACGGATGTTCTTCCACAGAGAACTTCGGACTCACAATGCCGAAGAGAGCCAGAAAGAAGATCAGGATCGGCAACTCGAAGCTGATGCCCAGGCCGAGGATGATCGAGAGAAAGAAGCTGGAGTACTCCTCGATCGTGACCATCGGCGTGAAGTTGTGGCCGAAGTCCACGATCAGGATTTGCAGCGCGCCGGGAAGCACATAGAAGTAGCCGAAGCCCGCGCCGGTCAGGAATAGTCCGACCGTGGCCGCCATGAAGGGAACGACGAAACGGCGTTCCTTCTGATAGAGCCCCGGCGCGATGAAGAGCCAGACCTGGTAGAGGATGAAGGGCGAAGCCAGGATCGCGCCGCCGACCAGCGAAACCTTGAGGTCGAGGTTGAGAGGGTCCATCGGGTGCGTGAAGACCAGCGACTTGCCGATGCGGTTGAGCGGCGCCTGGATAAAGCCGACGAACTTGTCGCGGAAGGCCCAGGCCGCAAAGAAGCCTACAGCGAGGAAGATGGCGGAGCGGACGATGCGCTTGCGCAGCTCGTCCAGATGCTCCATGAGGCTCATGCCGGGCAGCTCTACGCGCTGGCTCACGGCCTCTCTCGCCTTGCCGATCACGTCCGAGGGATCAACCATGGTTGGCTTGCTCCGCGATCGGGTTGGGTTGAGCCGAAGCTTCAGGGGCTAGATTCTCGGCGGCCTGAGATGCAACTGTCGATTCTGCTGGCTGACCCGGTTTGGCCGCGGCCACAGGCTCGCCGGTTGAGGGCGGTTGAATGAGCGGAGCGGATTCCGGGCTCTGGTACACCGCCGGAGAGACGTTCGGATAGACGCCTTCATCGGGATAAGGACTTGGGATTGGGAATTGGGCATCCTGCACGGGAACGCCAGTTCCTGAGTTTGGAGGCTGGGATTCCACGCCTGTCTGCGCGGGAGCAGGCAGAGCGGCCAGGCGCTCGGCTTCCTTCTTTTGCTTGTCGGCGTCCTCGGCCTTGCGCAACTCCTCTTCCATCTGGAATTTGAAGTCGTTGGAGGCTTTGCGGATCTCGTACATCAGCTTGCCGATCTGACGGCCGATCTCAGGCAATCGCCGCGGCCCGAAGACCACCAGCGCCATCACCATGAGGATGAGCGAATCCCACATGCCGAGGCTTGCAACTTCAATTGTTTGCGGCATCACCATGAAGACTCATGATACCTGTCTGCGCTTGGCGCGAACAAACCACTGCGCGGAGCATAGCATTTGCCGAGGCGGCAAAAGATCGATGAATTTTGGGGTGTTTTGCGCGGATTTTGCCCGAAAACGGCGTGAAAATGGGGCGAAAAACGGCTTTTTCGTGGACTGATTTGCCGGCTTATCGAATCGTTAAAGTGTTTATAATGTTTAACTTATAAGGAAATAAGGCGCTCCAAAGGCCGGTTTTGCGGGGGACGGGGGGTGGGGGGTAGGTTCCCTGGTACGGACCGGGCGCATCCCTGACAGATTGGAAAGAACGGAATGGAATTTCCTTCTTCATTCCTCCATTGTGCGCGCCGGGAAGGAAATGATCTGCAAACCCCTGGGTACCCGCACGGGATGATTGGCGGGAATTGGGAATCTGCGAAGCCCGACCGTCATTAAGAACGCTACAATACATCCAAGATGATCAACAAACTTTCGCCCGAAGAATTCGCCTCTTATTCTTCATGCGCACGTCAGACCCAACATCTCCGATTCAGTCTCAAGAGCACCTGTTCGGGCGTGAGCGGCAGCTAGAGCAAGTTCAGCAAGCCCTTTACGCGCCAGGGAGAAGTGTCTTCATCTATGGGGACAGGGGTGTCGGAAAAACGTCTCTTGCACAGACCGTGGCCTACTCACACCAATCATCTACACACGATCCAGTGCTGCTGGCGTGCGGTCCAGAGACGACGTTTTCCGGGCTGATGACCAGTGCACTGAGGCAATTGCGAGACTCCAAGCTTAAGGATTCAACGACCAGCCGCCGTTTGAGAATCGGATTCAAAGGGTTCGATATCGAAGGCGAGAGTACCCACCACGAAGAGCGAATTCCGGAGAATTACGAACAAAACGATCTCAATGAGGTTGTCGCTTCGCTTCTGGAGGTTGCCGCGTCCAGGAAGAACGAAAGCGCGGTCATCGTCATCGACGAGTTTGACCGTATAAGTGATAATGCCGAGCGGTCCCACTTTGCTGACTTTATCAAACAGGTCGGTGACCAACGTGTACCTATTCACTTCGTTTTCTGTGGCGTTGCGGAATCACTGCAAAAGCTGTTAGGTGCACACGGCTCCTGCTATCGCTACGTTGATGGAATAGAGTTGAGAACACTTACCTACGACGCGCGTTTCGAAATCATCGATAAAGTGGCGAAAGCGTTGGGGGTTCGTGTTGACGAGCGTCCTCGCATACGCATTGCGGCCATTAGCGACGGGTTTCCGCACTACATTCACCGGATGTGCGAGCAACTTTTCTGGCAAATGTTCAAGGATCCCAGGCCCTGTGAAGTTCCGACAGCAGATCACTATCAACAAGCCGTTGCGCTCTCCGTGCTACGAATCGAACAACATCTCAGACTCACTTATGATAAATCAGTCATGAAGGACGCACCCGGATATGAACAAGTACTGTGGGCTGTTGCCGACCATAGTGATTTAATTCGAAATACGGAAGGAATTTATACATCGTATCTGGATCTGATGAACGGCTCAGAGAGTGAGATGCCAGTACTCGAGCGCCATACCGTTGTAGCACGCCTTAACGCGCTAAAGGGGCAGGGGTGCGGCAGCATTTTGTCAAGCCCAAAGAAAGGTTGGTACCAGTTTCATGAAAGCATGATGCGCGGCTATGTGCGACTGAGGGCCGAGGAGGTGGGTTGCGAACTGGCGCTTGACTACTCCGCAGCGTCGGGTCGGACCCCGGCCCTCTCATGGCGTCCACGCTCAGCCCGACGTGGCCAATTTGGGACCAAACCTCGGGATTGGCAAAAGCTGGAGCACCCCAGTTAGCTTGGACCCGGTTCTTGCATTAGCCAACGCCATCAGCGCAGTTGGTAAAGTAGCTCGTTTCGAATTCCGCACAATCGCCAAAGCACTTTACAGAGAATTGCGGCAAGGCTCATCTAGTCTTCGAGCTCCTGGGCCTTGACTTACTGCCCGTGAATCGGTCCGCCATCCATTTTCGAGCATTTGGATTCTGTGTTAAGCCTGCGTTACAATGGATCCAGTGGAAGTAGCTTTTGCTGGGCTGGATTTTCCCCGAGTCTACTGGCTTTGAGCTGCGTCTAAGTGTTAAAGGGCTGCAACAACCCCGTGGGTGGGGGCCCTCCGAAAGAGCCGGCATCAGCGCCGGCGACTTGGAGAAGCCAGTGCATCCACTGCAGACCATGCTTTAGCTTTCAACATCCCCGTTCGCTGCCCTGCTTTGGATTGTCTTGGGCGAGCTGGACTGAAGGCGGAATACGGTGAACCTGGTTCTTGACGATCTGACGGCGGCCTCGCCGGAGGCTGGCAGCACCTGTAGCCTCGAAAACTACCTTGCGCTCCCTGACCATACGATGGACGAACGCATCGCGGAGGCGCGCGCGCGGCTGGGAAAGACGACCCTGCTGCTGGGGCATCACTACCAGCGCGACGAGGTGATTCGCTTTGCCGACGCCATGGGCGACAGCTACAAACTCTCAAAAATCGCCACCGAATCCGACGCGAAGTACATTGTCTTCTGCGGCGTGCACTTTATGGCCGAGAGCGCGGATGTGCTGGGTCACGCGGGCCAGCAGGTGATCTTGCCGGACCTGAATGCGGGCTGCTCGATGGCCGATATGGCGGAGATTTCTCAGGTGGAAGCTTGCTGGGAGGCGCTCGAAGGGCTGGGGCTGGCGGAAGAGACGATTCCGCTGACCTATATGAATTCGACGGCGGCGATCAAGGCTTTTTGCGGCGAGAGGGGCGGGCTGGTTTGCACCTCTTCGAATGCGCGGGCGGCCTTTGAGTGGGCCTTTGCACAGTCGGGGCAAGGGGTAAACGAATTCTGTTTTTGCCCGATCAGCATCTGGGGCGCAACACCGGCTATGCGATGGGGATTCCGCTGGAAGAGATGGTGGTGTGGGATCCGTGGGCGATTCAGCTTGGCGGAAGCCAGGGTGGGCAGACGAAGGAACGGCTCGCCGGCAGCCGCATTCTGCTGTGGAAGGGCCACTGCGCCGTGCATCAGCGGTTTTTGCCGAGCCACGTGGATCAGGTGCGCGCGAAGTATCCGGGGATTCAGGTGATCGTGCATCCCGAGTGCCGGTTCGAGGTCTGCCAGAAAGCCGACGCGCTGGGTTCGACGGAGCGGCTGATCGCGCTGGTGGAGCAGGCGCCGGAGGGGCAGATGTTCGCCGTGGGAACGGAGATTCACCTGGTGAATCGGATGGCGAAGCGCTTTGCGGCCCAGGGCAAGCGGGTGATCACGCTGGACGATACGGGATGCTTGTGCACGACGATGTATCGGATCACGCCGCAACATCTGTGCTGGGCGCTGGAGAATCTGGTGGAGGGGCGTGTGGTGAACCGGATTCAGGTGCGGCCTGGCGTGAAGAGATGGGCTAAGGTGGCGCTGGACCGGATGCTGGAAGTGGGGTGAGCGGGCCGGAGATGAGTCTGCGGGGAATCGAGACCCGGAGCACCCGGTCTGTTATTGTTCATGCGAGGTAATTGTTATGGTGCACGTTGCCATTACTGGGACATTGTCCGTTCCGCGAAAAGAAGCAGCCGTCCTCATCGATTCCACCTCGAACGCCCGCTTTCATCCTGATGTGACATACGAAACCAACTATTTGGTCGCAGCCATCTTTGACAGCGGAAAAGCCCGAAAAGCAGCCAAGATCGGCGTCTCAATCATCACTGAGGCAGAGATGATGGGATACGTTCGAGCAGGGAGATTCCCAGAGAATAAAACGCCTGAGCGGCCTGCCCACGTTAGTAATTTTCCCGAAATCGTCTGGCACAAAACCTATCCTGCACCAACACCGTTCTATATCGAATATGAAGACGGAAGCGGTGTCATCTCTCAAAGATACATATTGGTCACCTGCGAAGGCCGAGCCAGCAATGGAAACGACTACATTGGGGCGTATGATGGGGAGTGGTTTAAAACTTTCCGTCGAGACCGCTTCAAACGTATTCAGAAAATCTGAAGCTACATCCCAGGTCCGAGAATCCGGACCTGGGGTACTCAGTTTTTGGATACCACTCGTTCCGGCTTCAACTGCGCTTCGACTTAGCGGTTGAAGCGGATCAACGCGATCCACTGGCCGTGGTCTTCCTGCTTCCAAACTAGATTGCCGTGGAGCTGTTGAGCGATGGCTTCGGGCTGAAGGTCGTGGTGGAGTCCGAAGTATTGCTCGTCTACGGCTTCGCTTCGGGGGCCGAGACTGAGGGGCAGCGAGGGCGGGTCGTATTTTGTGCTGAAGACCAGGGCGGCGGAGAATTTTTCCGGCTCCTGAGCTGCGCGGGTGATCTGGGCGGCGGTGAAGTCTTCGATGCGGTCAACGGCGAAGGGGTGGCCGAGGTAGCCTAGCTCGGGGCGGGTGAGCAAGTCAGTGACGGGCCACGCGGAGAGGACAGTGGCGCCGGGGTCGAGCTTCTGAAGCTCGTCGATGCCAGCTTGGTGAAGGCGGATGACGTGGGCGTAGGCCAGATTATCTTCAGGAGCGAAGCGGTAGAGCGGATTGATGAAGAGGCCCAGGATGAAGGCCGCGGCGGAGAAGACAGCCAAACCGTACCAGTAGGGAACGCGGCGATAAAGCGTGGAGACGGCGACCAGCAGGACCAGCGGAAACATGGGCAGTAGATAGCGGGTTAGAAGCGCACCGCCGAGGACGCTGAAGAGCAGCGCGTTCGCCAGCAGGATGAGGAAAATGCGGCGGATGACAGCAGAGGCGATGATGTGGCGGGGTTGAGTGTCGTCGTTTCCCACCCTTGCGCCGGGAGAAAAGCGCAAGGATGGGGCACGGAGCATTTCCGATGTGTCGGGGCGAGGATCGAGGAGCAATGATGCGACTGCGATGCCCACAGGGACGAAGAGATTCATGTGTGCGGTGAGATGCAGGATGCGGTAGCCGAATGCGGCCAGAATGCGCAGCGGCTCGATGTTGGCCTGGGCGTTGTAGCGCAAGTACTCAGGATTGCCGAAGAGGAAGCCGGTTTTTGTGTAGTGGTAGGCGTACCAGGCGGCCAGCGGAAGCACACAACTTGAGAACCATGCGGCCTCGCGCCAGAGGCGGATGCGGGCGCGTCCGGGGGCGCGAAAACTCTCGAAGAGACTGACGGCAGCGAGAGTGAGCGGGACTACGATGGCTGTCTCTTTGGACAGCGCGGCGGCGGCAAACCATGCGGCGGCGGCACTGGGCTTGCTGGATTGAGTGGTGAGAGCGCCGAGTTCAGGGAGGGCGTAGACCAGCCCCCAAAGCGTGCAGGCGGCGGCGAAGATGTCTGCGTGGGCGAGGGTGCTCTGAGCAAACCAAACGGGATAAAGCGCGGTGAGGGCGACGGTCCAGAAAGCAACCGAGGCAACTCCGGTGAGACGCATGGCGAGCCGCCAGACAGCGGTTAATCCCAGCGAGGCAACCATGAGCACGGAGGTGCGCGTGACCTCGGGGACAAAGCCGGAGAGCTTCCACCAAAATGCAAGATAGATGCTGGGCAGCGGCGGATGGGCGTTGCTGAGCGTGCTGATGGGAATCAGGGAGCCGGTGCGGAAGAAGTCCCAGGCTGCGGGGATGTAGTAGCCTGCCTCGTCCCAGTAGTAGGGCAGGCGGAGCAGGGTGAAGTGGCTGGCATACAGAACCGCAAAGACCACCGGGAAGATTCTCCAGGCGGGAAAGGGCTCGTCGGGCCGCGGCATGATGAATTGCTTCCAGCGCAAGGTCTGCTCCTGTTGAATGGGGGCTGGTGAGGTTCGTGGTTTCCCACCCTTTTGCCAGAAAGAAGCGCTACGACCAAAGGATGGGGCAGGCCGGACTCTGACACTTAGTTGATGGGGCCTTGCGGGAAGTTGTGGCTCTGGGGCTCGAGATTGAGCGTGCCAAAGGCCTGCTCATATTGGGCCAGGTTCTGGCCGAGCAGATTAAACAGGGCCTTGGCCTGCTGCGGGCTGAGAAAAATGGCTGTGTGATTGCGGATGGAGACCTGGTCGGGGCTCTCGGCGGAGGCCAGGCCGAAGGCCAACTGGAAGTCCCAGACGCTGACGCGGATATGCACGCTGTTGGCGTAGGACTCGCGGTAGTCGGGGGCCTGGATGACGTTCATTTGCGGCTGTTGTGCGGATTGACTCATGGTTTCTACAGATTACTCCGGCGGGGCGTGGTGGCGCGGGAACGCGAGATGCTGGTCTTGCAGATGGGGTGATTGAGCTGGAGATGGTGCGAAAGGGGGGACTCGAACCCCCATGGATTGCTCCGCCAGATCCTAAGTCTGGTGCGTCTGCCAATTCCGCCACTTTCGCATGGGCGCGACTTGAATCCATTCTAGCCTGAAAGCTCGATTTGCTCAGGGCGGCTACGCCTCCTTGATACGATAGGTGGTTGGAGCGAAGGATGCCTAGAATTCTCGATGGCGTGGCGATTGCCGCGGCAATCAAGCAGGAAGTGGCCGAGGAGGTCCTCGCGCTTGGTGCGTTGGGCATCCGGCCGGGACTGGCGGCGGTGCTGGTGGGCAACGTGGCCGCGTCGGAGATTTATGTCCGGAACAAGGTGAGAATCTGCGGCGAGGTTGGCATCTACAGCGATTTGATCAAGCTGCCTGAGACGGCGACGACCGCAGAGCTGCTCGAACTGGTGACAAGTCTCAACGGACGCGATGAGATCGACGGGATTCTTGTCCAGTTGCCGCTGCCGGCGCAGGTAGACGTGAAGACCGTGCTGGACGCGATCCTGCCGGCAAAAGATGTGGACGGTCTTCATCCTGTGAACGCGGGCCTCTTGCAAGCGGGGCGGACGGCTCTGGCGCCTTGCACTCCGGCGGGGGTCATCGAGGTTCTCAGGCGGAGCGAGATTCCGATGGCTGGCCAACATGCCGTTGTGGTGGGCCGCAGCGATCTGGTGGGCAAGCCGGCGGCGATGCTGCTGCTGCATCAGAACGCGACCGTCACCATCTGCCACTCGAAGACGCACGACCTGGGCGCGATTACTCGTCAGGCCGACATTCTGGTGGCCGCGATTGGACGGCCGGGTTTCATTACGCCCGAGATGGTGAAACCGGGAGCGACGCTGATCGATGTGGGCATCAACCGCATCAGCGATCGGGCCGAGTTTGACCGGTTCTTCGCGGGCAACGCCAAGCGCGAAGCCGCCTTTGCCAAGAACGGTTCTACGCTGGTGGGCGATGTGCATCCGAAGGCATTCGAGATCTCTGGAGCGTATACGCCGGTGCCCGGCGGCGTGGGGCTGCTGACGACGGCGATGCTGATGGCCAACACCGTGCGCGCGGCGAAGATGCGGCGGGGACTGTAGATGCTTCGTGTCGGTCTCACGGGCAGCCTCGGCAGCGGGAAGAGCACCGTTGCGGCGATGCTGCGCGAGATGGGCGCGGAGGTCATCGAGGCCGACGAGTTGGGCCGGGCGATGATGGAGCCGGGGCAGGCGGTCTTTGCTGAGATTGTGCGCGTCTTTGGGCCGGAGGTTGTCGGTCCCGATGGGCGATTGAATCGCGCGCGGCTGGCCGAGCTGGCCTTTCAGGGCGGACGGGTGAATGAGTTGAACGCTATCGTGCATCCGGCGGTGATTGCCGCGCAGCGGCGATGGATGGACCAGGTCTTTGCGCGCAACCCCGGCGCGGTGGCCGTGCTTGAATCCGCATTGATCTTCGAGACAGAGCGGGACGCCCGGGCCCGCGGCGAGCTGGAAAGCGTGCTGGCCGACTGGCGGAGGCGCATCGACCGCATCGTCGTGGTCACAGCTCCCGACGAGTTGAAGATCGCCCGCTACGTCGCGCGCGTCAGCTCGAATGGAGCGGAACGCGAGGCAGTCGAGGCCGATGCGCGACGCAGGCTGGCGCATCAGATTCCAGATGCGACGAAGGCTGCGCGAGCGGATTATGTGATTGACAATGCAGGAGATACTTCATCGCTTCGCGCTCAGGTGGAGAAGCTATGGGAGCGGCTCCGGGTGGAGAGCAACAAATCCCTGCAAGATGAGTCCTTAGAATAAGAATAGGATCATTCAGCCGCGACTCCTTCACGGGAACCGGAGCGCGCTGCGGACGTATCTTTATCGAAAGGTCAATGGTTCACAAGCCATGAAACTACGGCCACTTCTACTTGTTGTCTTGTTGGTGGGAGGGTTCTGGTACCTCACCACACATCTGCCTGCCGGCATAAACCATTGGCCGCTGATGCACGGCGCCGGTTCCGGATCGGGCTCGGCGCTTCAACTCACCGAGGCCGAGGCCGCCCCTGCGTTCGACGCCGAGGAGCAGAACAACATCGCGATTTACAAGCGGGTGCTGCCGTCTGTGGTGAACATCACCTCGAAATCGCTGGTCTACAACTTCTTCTTTGAGCCGGTGCCGCAACAGGGGCAGGGCTCGGGGTTCATTCTCGACAAGGCCGGCCACGTGCTGACCAACTACCACGTGGTGCAGGGCGCGAACCGCGGCATCAAGGTGCAGTTGAGCAACAAGCGCAGCTACGACGCAAAGGTGGTGGGTACAGATCCCGCGCAAGACCTGGCGCTGTTGCAAATCGACGCGCCTAACCTCGAGCCGGTGACGCTGGCCGACTCGCGCGATCTGGCCGTGGGGCAGAAGGTCTATGCCATCGGCAATCCTTTTGGCCTGAATGGCACGATGACGCGCGGCATCATCAGCTCGATCCGCACGATCGGAGGCTCTGAAGGCGCGCCCATCGAAAACGCCATCCAGACGGATGCGGCGATCAATCCAGGCAACTCCGGCGGCCCGCTGCTGAATTCACGCGGAGAGGTGATCGGCATCAACACCATGATCGCCTCGAACGGAGCCAATCAGAGTTCAGGAATTGGCTTTGCCATACCCATCAACACGGCCAAGAGGGCGCTTGGCGATCTGACGCGCTATGGGCACGTCAAACGGGCTGCGCTGGGCATCGAATCTTATGCCATCGGTCCCGATCTGGCCTCGCAGATAGGCTTGGCGACCGATTCCGGCGTCCTGGTGCAAAGGGTGATCCCCGGCGGAGCGGCGGAGCGTGCGGGAATGCGCGGCGGGAACCAGCAGGCCTACGTGGGCAATGTCCCCATCCTGCTCGGCGGCGACTTTATCGTGGCCATCGATGGCCATCGGGTCACCGATCCGCAGGAGATCAGCTCGATGATGGAAAAGCATCAGCCCGGCGACACTGTCAGCGTCACCTTCTATCGCGGACGCAAGCAGATCACCCTCAAATTGATCGCGGGAGAGTCGCAGGATGCAACCCCTTGAGGAGGATCGAGTCGGGCAGGCTTTCCATTTGATTGCAAAGGGCCGTTCCAGACCTGGTGCGGCCCATTCTGTTCTTATCATGGGAACTTGGCCAGGGACGCCCGCCGGATCGCGCGGCGTATGCACTTCAAGATCGCAATGAGGAGTGAAAATAGTTGGGACGGGCAGATTTGAACTGCCGACCCCTCGCAGGCTGGATCGGGCTCTTCGGCTGACGCTGCGGCGCAGCGTTGGGGTGCTTCGTAGGCAGGCTGCAAACAGAAAAGCGGCCATCAGGCCGCATCTGCTGCATGCAATGCAATGGTCGGGACGGGCAGATTTGAACTGCCGACCCCTCGCACCCCAAGCGAGTGCTCTACCAGGCTGAGCCACGTCCCGACACAATCGAGCCGGCTCGTGGGGAGCCGGCTTTGGGGTTGTCCTTAGTTTACACGAAGCTAGCCCCTGGCGCTTGCCTGCGGTTATTGCGTAGGCGGAACGAAATCCTGGGGCAGGCCCGCGCCTTCGCTGAAGAAGAACTCCTCCATCTGTTCGACGAGGAACTGCTGGGCCTGGGGGGTCCAGGGCTGCAGGCGGTACTCGTTGAGCAGCATTTTTTGCCTGTCGACCCACTCGCCCCATGCGGCCTTGGAGACGTTCTTAAAGATTTTCTGCCCAAACTCCGAGTCGAAGGGCGGCTCTTCGAGGCCCTCCATCTCTTTCTTGTTGCGAACACAAAACACCATGTGTGCCATCCATTAAGCTCCTCGTCCCATTGTATTGGATCGGGTGCGACCCGCCGCGGGCTGGCGTTCTGAAGCCGTGCGACTGCGCCTGCCAGCTCGAAGTTGCGACCCGGCCGAGCCGCAATCCGGGGCTTTCAGGCGTGCAAATCGCTGAAATCAGGAGAGGCTCAGAGAAGCCTTGCGAGTCTTCACACAGATTCTGCTTGACAATCGTATGCGCCCGCGCTTTTCTTATCTCGTCTCAAAACCACGCCTTTTGCAGCTCTGTCCGGGCTTCCGCAGCTTTCCCGGTCTAGATTGGGCGTGGAGCAGCTACTCCCACGAACTGGATTCAATCCCGAAGGAGCAAACGTGCCCGAAGAGATTCAGCCCAATCCGATCCAGCCACCAGCCGCTCAGTCCGGTCTCTCCGACTCCGCTGCCGCCGGCATTGCCTACATCACGTTTATCCCGGCGGTCATCTTTTTGGCGACCGCACCCTATAACCAGAGCGCCAACGTACGCTTCCACTCCTGGCAATCGATCTTTCTGACCCTTGCCTACATCGTGGTCCGTGTTGGATTGATCGTGCTAGGTCACATGCCATTCATTGGCCTGCTTTTGATTCCTGTGAGCCTGCTGATTGGCCTCGGATTCTTCATTCTCTGGCTGATCGTGATGATCAAAGCCTTCAATGGTCAACGTTTCAAGATTCCGGTCATCGGCGATCTTGCCGAGAAGCAGGCGAACAGCTAACCGGTACTTGAGCCATAACATTTCTGGAAAAGCCTCTCCACGGGAACAGTCCGTGCCGTCATAAGCTGAGCGTTGCGGCTTGCGTCTTGCTCCCGTATTTTTCCCTCGTCGCAGACCTGGGGAGTCATTCTCGTAACTTGACCTCAATCTCAAAGGAGCCACAGTGTCCACTCAGCCCAATCCGATTCAGTCGCAACCCGCGCAATCCGGCCTCTCCGATAACGCCGCCGGCGCTCTGGCGTACGTTACGTTCATTCCGGCGATCATCTTTCTGATCGTCGAGCCGTATAACAAGAACTCCTACATCCGCTTCCATTCGTGGCAGTGCATCTTCCTGAGCATTGCCGCCTTTGCCGTGAACACCGTGCTAGCGATCATTCCTATTCTCGGATGGATCCTGATGCCCTTTGTTTCGCTGGCGTTCCTTGTGATCGCAATTATCTGCATCCTCAAAGCGCTGAAGGGCGCGAAGTTCAAGCTGCCGTTTATTGGCGACCTGGCTGAGAAGCAGGCTGGCGCATAGGCTGCGTTTCTTCAGTGCGAGTGGCGCTGCGGGCTGGAAGGCCTCAGCGCCGCCTGCCTTTTTTGCCCAGCTTCTTTCTTGCTTTGAAGGATCGCCCTGGCGCGCTCGTTGCCTTTTTCTTCTTGGCTTTTGGGCGGGACTTTGGAGCCGCCTTGCCGGTCAGCGGAATACCCTCTTCCACAATCGAGAATTGCAGCTTGCGCTCCTGCGCGAGGATGCGGTCGAGGATCACCTGCACGCGATCGCCCGCGCGGAAACGGCGTCCGGTGCGCTCGCCGATGATCTCGTGGGTATTTTCGCGCCAGGTGTAGCGGTCGTCACGGAGCGAATCGATCGGCACTAGGCCTTCCACAAATAAATCGGTCAACTCGACGAAGAGGCCGTATTTGGCCGGGTTCAGCACCAGCGCGGCAAACTCCTCGCCGACGCGATCCTGCATGAATCGGACCTTCTTCCACTCAATCAACTCGCGCTCGGCCTCGGCGGCGCGGCGCTCGGTCTGGCTGGTCTCTTCGGCGATCTGCGCAAGCTCGGCCTCGGGAATGGGTGGCTCGCGAAGAAAGTCCACTCCCACCCTAGGCGCAAAAACAGAGACGCGCCGAGGGTGGGGCACCCGACCTCGGTGAATCACGATTCCGGCGAGCCCTTCATTCGGATGCGTCCAAGGCGAACTGTGCCGGCCCTCGGCCACAACGCCTTCACCGCTGACACCCTCCGCGAGCAGCGCCTTTGTGATGCGATGCACGATCAGATCGGGATAGCGGCGGATGGGCGAAGTGAAGTGCGTATAACTGGGCGCGGCCAGGGCAAAGTGGCCCTCGTTGATCTCTGAGTAGCGCGCCTGCTTGAGCGAGCGCAGCATCAGATAACTGAGAATCCGTTCCTCGGGTTTGCCTTCGATCTTCGCGGCCAGCTTTTGATACATGCGCGGAGTGACGGGAATGTCTTCGGGCACTTCGTGGGTGCGAACGCTGCGTCCGCGTGCGTTGCGCGTCGCGGCGGTCGCCTCGCGTCTGGATGCGCTTGACCGGCAGCGCGCCGAGGCCGAGCGAGTAGCCGAAGCTGGCGGCCAGCTCTTCAAACTGGACCACGCGGCGCGGCTCCGGCTTCTCGTGGATGCGATAGAGCGAGGGCACGCCGAGGTCTTCGAGCCACGTGGCTACGCACTCATTGGCAGCCAGCATGAACTCCTCGATGAGCCGGTTGGCCCAGGTGCGTTCGGATTTGGTGACGCCGCGCATTTGGCCTTGCTCATCGAATTCGATGACCGGCTCGGGCAGGTCGAAGTCGATGGAGCCTCGCTCCTCGCGGCGCTTGTTCATCAGGCCTGCGAGCTTGCGCATCCGCTCGAAATCCGGGGACGAGTGCCGCGTAACGGGCGCGGGTTTCAGAATCGCCTTCGAGAATTGCATGGACCTCGGTGTAGGTCATCCGCGCGGCCGAGCGGATGACGCCCTCGACGATCTCGTAGCTCTCGATGCGGCCACCGGGGTCGAGCTGCATGATGCAACTCAGCACGAGCCGGTCTTCGCCGGGACGCAGACTGCATATGTTTGTGGAAAGCTCTTGCGGCAGCATCGGAATCGCGCGATCGGGAAAGTAGACGCTGGTTCCTCGAAGCCGCGCTTCCAAGTCGAGATCCGTCGCGGCGCGCACATATTCGGCCACGTCGGCGATGTGCACTTGAAGCTCGTAGCCGCCGTCGCCGCGCTCGGTGACCAACACCGCATCGTCAAAGTCACGAGCCGTCTCGCCGTCGATGGTGACGATCGGGAGGCCGCGAAAATCACGGCGGCTGTTGGCCTCTTCGAGGTCGAGATGGGCCACGGCGCGTGCTTCGGCGAGGACGTTTTCAGGAAAGACCCGTGGCAACTGGTGCTTGCGGATCATCATTTCGACATCCACACCGAAATCGTCTGGATCGCCAAGCACCTCGATCACGCGGCCCACTGGCGGCCGGGTTGGCGTGGGCCAACTGGTGATCTCGACATCGACGACCAGGCCTTCCAGATCGTCGATGCGGGCTTACTAGACCTGACTGCGGTCTTCAGCGTTACGCCAGGACGCGATGCGGGCTGCCTGGCGGTACTTCTCGCTCGCTGGAGGAACCTCCTGCCCTTCGGGAATCAGGATGTGCTGCGTCATGCGCTCGTCGAAGGGAATGACGACGGTGTTTCCCGCCCCTCCGACGGTCGGAACGCGCATAGTGAAAGATGCCGACGACGGTGGGGTTATGCCGTTCCAGTATGCGGACAATGCGGCCCATGCGGCGGCCATCGGCCTTGGGCGGCTCGACTTCGACGAGCACCTGATCGCCTTGCATTGCGCCATTGATCTCGTTGGGCGGGATGAAGATGTCTTCCACGTCCGAAGCCGTTTGGCCTGCTTGGCGCGGGTTTGGGCGCACAAAGCCGTAGCCGTCGCGATGCAGATCGAGGCGTCCGGCGGCCAGGTTGTCGCGCGTGCCGCCCGCGCCGAGTGGCCGGGGAATGCTCCAGTGCTCGCGGTCAAGCTTCATCAACTGGCCGCGGACGGTCAGCCGGGCGAGTTGTTCGAGGAGCAGACGCCGTTCGCGCCCGCCGCCGAGGGAGAGTTCGCGCACCAGTTGCTTGTATCCGGCCTTGCCGCCGGCTGAGCGGGCTATGCGCGTCAGGAGTTCCTTGTCGGTCATAGGTTGATTAGAACTCAAAGGGAAGGAGTCTCATAGAACTTCCGATCAACGAGGCCTGACAGCAGTGGGTTTCCCACCCTTTCCGCGGAAAAAAGCGGAAAGGATGGGGCACCCAGCGGGAGCATGCTTTGCCGCATTCCGACCATCCGGCTGTTGATCTTGTAGGCTCCCGCTTTTCGTTCTCAATCCAGGGCAATCGCATGAGCAGCACCGGCGGTCAACCATCTGGGTTCGCGTCGCCCCGACGGGGCTCTTGGGGGTTTGGTTGACGGGTTCCCAGGACCGCGCTTCGCTTGTCCTGGGCTATTATCCCGCCGTCCCTCCGAGACGCAATCGGGTTGAGACGCCAAAGCGAACCACCCAATCAGCAAAGCGCCTTCATGCGATTGCCTTGGTTCTCAACCGCTGCTCTCGCCAAGCTGAGGCCCACGGGCTTAGAATAACGCCAACGCAATTTTCTAGGCGGACCGCGACGGGATATTATTCAATTTGCGGCCGCGCGTGGGTTGCCTCAGAGCAAAGACCAGGCAATCCATCCATTCATCTTTTGGGCCCACTGCAACGGCCCTTGCTTTGGAATGCCCAGTCCTATCAGGACAGAAAAGGAATCTCGTGAGCGCTATGTGGAAACCCACTCAAACCGGCCCCGTCTCTCCCAACATGACACCAGAACCCTCCCGCCCTCTGCCGCCTCCTCCCGCGCCTGAACCGGTCAACCGCGCCCCTGTTTCGGCGGGCGACCAGGCCACCATCGGCAAAGGCCTCTACGTCAAGGGAGAGATCAGCGGCACCGAATCGCTGTTTATCGACGGCAAGGTCGAGGGCAGCATCAACTTGCCCGACAACCGCGTGACCGTGGGACGCAACGGACAGGTAGCAGCCAGCATCACCGCCCGCGAGATTGTGATTCTGGGCAAGGTGCGGGGCAATGTCTCCGCATTGGACAGGGTCGATATCCGCGCCGAGGGCGCACTGACCGGCGATGTGGCTGCCGCGCGTATCAGCATTGAAGATGGCGCCTTCTTCAAGGGCGGCATCGACATTCGCAAGGCTGACACCAAGCCCGCAGCCGCGCCGGAAGCACCCAAGCCGGTTCAGGCGTAGCCGCAACCAGAGCCTTAGCTCCAACGCAAGCGCCCCCACGGCGAAATGGGGGCGCTTGCGTTTTTTGATGTGGACGAGGAAGGCTGAGGGGATCTGTTTCCACGAGACGCGCAGAAGCGCGAGGAGAAAAGGGGATGCGACGACGTGGGACGCGGGCGTGGACGCCCGCGCTACAGCCGACCTGGAGGTCGGCGCTACAAGCGGCATTGCACCCAAGTCTCACGTGCCGAACGAGATGCTGGCTAGGCCAGCCCGAGCCGTTTCATTGCAACTCTGGGCAGAGCAGAGCCGGTCTTCTCGAGCACCCATTTGACGATTGCCAGCCAGACGATTGTCCCTGCCACGAGCACTGCCAGGTCGATCCACTGGACCTGACCAGGAATCGTCCGATGCAAGATGCCGCCGAGCCAGCCAAAGACTACGCCAACCGCTACGCCGCTTGACGCCGAAGCCAACAGGCAGCGGCCCAGTTCCGTGTAGTCCAGGCTAGCCAGGGAGACCATGCGCCGCTGATGCAGCAGCACGGCCAGCGCGACCGTTTGCAGCGCGATGCCACAGTCGGAGGCGGCTGCTAACCCCATCGCGCCATATCCGTGATAAAGCGAGTAATAGATGGGCAGCGAGAGCACTGTGACAACGGTTCCCGCAGCCATGGGAAGAAAAGTGTTTCCTGCGGCATAAAAAGCTCGTGAATAGATCGCCTGCGCCGACCAGAGAAACAAGCTAATGGAGAAGACGGCGAAGTAGCCGGCGCACTCTCGCGCATCGCGCAGATGAAAAACGCCCGCCCATAAAGAGCAGTTCCACCAGCGGCGTGGCCAGTGCGACCATGCCGGATGCGGCGAGCAGGCCCAAAGCCGTTACGCGGGAGACGGAGTCGGCCACGCCGGTGGCAAATTCGTAGTGGCGCTGCTTGCTCCACAGGCTGGCGAAGAAGGGCATGGAGGCCGCCCCCGCCGCCTGCGCGAGCATGGCCATGGGAGCGGTGAAGAGTTGCTTGGCATAGGTCATCAGCGAGACCGCGCCGTCGGTCTTCGATGCAAAGTGGGCGATGATCCAGCTATCGGCGGTGACCAGCGAAACGCCGACGATGAGAGGGAGAGAAAGCCGAACCCACTCGCGCAATCCCTCGTCATGCCAGTCGAGAATCGGCCGGTAGTGCGTGCCGGCGCGGCGGGCAAAGTACGCATTCAAGAGAAACGGCCCGAAAAACGCTCCGGCCAGCGTGCCGATGGCCAGCGAAGAGACGCCCAGCCGATGCACCAGCAGGATGCCGCCGAAGATGGTGCCGAGGTTGTAGATCAGCGGAGCGACAGCCTGCACGCTGAACTGCTTGCGCACCAGCAGAACCGCGCCAAAGACTCCGCCGGCAAAGAAGAACAACTGCGCGGGGAGCACGATGCGCGTCAGTTTCACGCAAAGGGCTGCTTTTTCGGCATCGAAGCCGTCGAACCACCAGTGAATGTAGAGCGGGGCAAAGATCTCGGCCAGTACGATGGCCGCGCCGAGCACCAGATACATGGTGGTGAGAATCACCGAGAGCGAGCGCTCTCCCTCGGCTTCGCGGCCGGTCTCGCGATAGCGCGTGAGGATGGTGACAAAGGTGATGGAGGCCGCGCCGCCGACGAGAAAATACGAGATCATGTCGGGCAGCACAAACGCGGCGTTGAATGCGTCGGCCTCCATGCCGCGGCCGAAGAGCCATGCGATGTACTTGATGCGCACCAGGCCGATGATGCGCGACAGAAAGGTGGAGGCCATCAGCACAAGAGTTGCCGAGAATGCCGTGTGCGCGTGAGAAGGGCGCAGCAGGCTCAGGCCGCGCGCCCATTTGGAGCGCGCTTGCGGAGAGGATTCGGTTGTGGGCCGTTCAACCACTGCATTCGATTCTAACGGGATGCGTTCGCTTCTCCGCGCCGAAGATGGCTGCAATCGTGGCAAGCAGAGCGCGAGGTAATTGCTTGACGATCTTCACAGTTTCGCAAGGGTGAGCGAATAAACGGTGAAATGAGCCTGGAGAGAAGTTTTTTATGGAAAGGACTAAGAGCCTATCCGTTAGATTGGTAGCGCCCACCGCCAGGTCGGCTGTTCTGTGGATCTCAGATCCGCGTGCGACGTCTGGCGGCGTGGACGCCGCCAGTACAGCCGGTCTGGAGACCGGCGCTACTACCTCTCGGTTTGCGGACAAGTTCTAAGTGGAGGGAGAAGTTCGGCGTCCTGCTACCCGGATTCAGGGTAAGAAGACGCCGGAGATTTTCTGCAAATCTGGTTCACGCAATTGCCCATAGCGGCGGTGGAGGCTACCGCTTGGCCTGGATGGTCTTCGGGTTACCGCCATCCTTCTTGGCGGCGCGCCGGGCGGAGATGGCGTGCATCTCCTTGCCGATAGGCGACTGTTGATGCCGATCTGCATCGCCAGATTGATGATGTTGCCGGTGCCCCAGTAGAGCGCCAGTCCCGAGGCGTAGCTCCACAGCATGAAGCCGAAGATGGCTGGCATCATGAAGGCCATCATCCGCCGCTGGGCCGGGTCCATGCCCGGCGAGGGCGTGATGTACTGGGTGAGAAACATGGTGATGATGATCAGGATGGGCAGGATGTGGAGCGGGTCGGGCGCGGAGAGGTCGTGGAGCCAGAACCAGTGGGCCTGGCGCAGTTCGACCGTGTTCTGCAGCACGCGGAAGTAGGCGAAGAAGAGCGGCATCTGGATGAGCATGGGCAGGCAGCCGCCGTACATGTTGACGCCCTCCGACTTGTAAAGCTCCATCATCTCGGCGTTCATGTCGGCCCGCTTGGGGTCGTTCATCTTGAGATGCGCGTAGCGCTTCTTGATGGCCTCGACCTTGGGCTGAATGCGCATCATCTTCAGCGATGTCTTCATCATCATGAAGCGCGTGGGCAGCATGAGCGAGGTTGAAGATCACGGTGATGATGATGATGGCCCAGCCCCAGTTGTTGATGCCGTGCATCGACCAGGAAGCGCAGGGCCAGATAGAGAGGCTTGGCGATGATGGTCAGCCAGCCGAACTGGATCAGCGGCTCGAGCGATTGCCCGGTGGGCTTGCCGTCGGGGCCGATGGCGTGAATCGAGGTCGAGCACGTCCATCGCCTTGGGGCCGGCATAGAGGCGCAGGCGGGTGACGCCGCTGGTATCGCCCACGGCCAGACCGAGCACGTGGGCCGGCTTCTTCTCGCTGTTGGGATCGCTCAGATTGCTGGGCAGGTCGATGGTGTTGTGCAGCGTGACCACGGTGGTGCGCTCGGGAGCGTCGGGCAGGAAGGCCGAAACGAAGTAGAGATCGGTGATCGCCGCGTAGTCGTAGGGCTGGTCGAAGGTGGCGTTGTTGCCCACCTTTGCGACCGCCTCCGAGTCCTGCTTGCCGTCGAGCGACCAGGCGAACTGCGACGACGCGGAGGTGCGCACCGGGAGACCGGGTCGTGGACGAGGGAAGGAACTCCTCCATGTCGCCCAGGCCGGCGGGCCACTCGACCAGCGCCCGCACCGGCGAGCCGTTGCGCTTGACCTCGGCCTCGACGGTGATGACGTAGCTCGAGTCGAAGCGGATGGTCTTCACCACATCGAGGCCGCCCATGGCGTAGTGGAAGGTGAGGGCGTTGGTGGCCGGGACCTCCGCGATGGCCGGTGGCCGAGGGCTGCGCGCCCGATGCCGTGACCTGATAGAGCGCCTGATTCAGCTGTGTGGTGAGGGCCGGCTCATAGGTGAAGAGCGAGAGCGGGTAGCCGAAATCCTGAGCGACCTGCTGCTGCACCATATCCAGCGGCTTGCCGGCGGTATCGAAGTATTTCTTCAGGATCCAGTTCTTGACCTGCGCGCCGCGATTGGTGAAGACGATCTTGTACTGGTCGTTTTCGATCGTGGTCAGGGTCTCTGTCTGCGGCGGCGATGGATGGCGCGGCGCGTGAGAGCCTGCGCATGCGCCGGCCACCTGCGGCTGCGCCGGCTGGCTCGGCTTGGCTGACTGACCGGCGGCCTGCTGAGCAGGCTGCGGCTGATTCTGAGTCTGCGGGGCGGAGGCTGGGGCAGCCGGCTTGGGCTTGAAGTAATCGAAGCCAAAGAAGCACGACGAGCGCCAGAAGCATGACAGTCATCATGCCGCGCATGTCGCCGCCGCCGCCGCCGCCGTCGCCACCCGGCGCTTGAAGATTGGGATTGCGAATTTCTGCCAATGGATACTTCCTGTTCGTTAGGAGACTTGGGGTTGGAGCGCCACTCTTCCTATGGTAATGGTTCGTGGTGGAGGTGGCGTGAATTTGCAGGCGGAGGCACGGGGTCGAGGCCGCCGCGGACGAAGGGATTGCAGCGCAGAAGTCTCCAAAGGGCCAGCGCCACGCCGCGCAAAGGTCCGTGATTGGCGATGGCGATGGCAGCGTACTCAGAACAGGTGGGCAGGTAGCGGCAGCCGCCCGGCTGAAGCGAATGGATCGCCGGGGAGAGCCAGCGTCGATAGAAGGCGAGCGTGGCGAGCAGGAAACGCGTCATACAGCGGACTCGACCTTGACGGATTGTGTGGCCGATTGTGAAAGCATTCGGGCCGCCTCAGCTCGTTGCCTGCTGAAGGATACGCACAATCTCCGCCTCAAGTTTCGCGAATTCGATGGTGAGCACCGTGCGGCGAGGATGGAGGATCAGGTCGCAGCCTTGCGGCAGCAGGTCCACATGCCGGCGCAAAGCCTCGCGCATGCGGCGCTTGATGCGATTGCGCTCATGAGCCTTGCCCAGCACCTTGCCGGCGGTGAGGCCGACGCGCGGGCCAATCGGAGCTTCGACTGTGCCGCCTGAAGGCGTTTGCGGCGCCAGAAACCAGCTCATCGACGCGGATTGGCGCTTGCGGCTGGCCGCATAGGCGCGCTGATAATCGGCGTGCTTGCTCAGGCGCGCGCCTGCCAGCGACGCTCTGCGCGACTGGCGCTGGTCCTGTTGAGGAGGGGTTGTCATGGCAATGCCGCGCGAGGCCTTGTCCGGAATCGGCCGGGGTGTGCGGCGCATTCCGGCTCAAAGAGAACGGCCGGCGAGAACTAGTCGCGGAAGCCGGCGCTGACGGCAACGCGCTTGCGGCCGACGGCGCGGCGGCGGCTCAACACGGCAGCGCCGGCCTTGGTCTTCATGCGCGCACGAAAGCCGTGGGTTTTCACGCGTTGCGGCGATTGGGTTGAAATGTGCGCTTGGGCATGAAAATGCGCTCCTGTTTCCTAGTGAAAATCTGCGCCTTGACGGCAAGTTCTAAGTGTATCGTAAGTTGAGCCAGGAATCCAGCGGAACGTCGATCGAAGCCGAAAGACGAGTGAATCCACTGATGATCGCTCGGTGGCCGCGTCGATGATTTAGAAGTTGAATCTGCGCGATTTGCGCGCGTCTTTGCTCGTCTCCAGGGCACTCGCGAAGGACACTCTAGTAACCTTACCGGCCAGTTTCACCACCGATGGTGCAACTAAATCGCGCTGCGCAAAAGTTTGTGAATCAGGGATTGCAACGACCCGCAAATGTGCTACTATCGGGACCGTTCAAGAAAGTTTCCCAGCGTCCCACGGAACCGGTTTTATCCCGGGCCCCGAGTTTTATTTCAAGGGCCGACCAGCGGCAATCAGGCATTCGGAAAGCAACAGCCAGACGAAAAGCCATGCGCTTTACGCCACCGATGGCTTTTTTGCAAAAAGCGACGGATGAACCGAGCCGCAGTTCGTGACGAGGCAGGCAAGGATTAGTACGATGGCATTTGCAACTTCGCCGGCAACGGCACTTAATCCCTGGCTCCAGATTCTCTCGGCACTGGAGATGAAGGTGATTCGCCAGTCCTTCGAGACCTGGCTCAAGCCCACTCGCTACAGCCATGCCGCCGGCCGCACGCTGTATGTGCGCGTTCCCTCGCCGGAGTTTCAAGACATCGGCGACAAGTACGGCGACCTGATCCAGGAAGCGATCGAGCAGCACGATCTGGAGTTCGACGACGTATGCTTTGTGACCGCCGAGGAAGATCCCTCAGTGCCGCCGCAGCGCAAGGACGGCGGCTTTGCTCCAGTGCCCGCGCATGCGCCGACGGCGCCGCCTCCGCCGCCGCAACGCACACCGGAGCAGGCGCGCTTCGACTGGTCGACCGCGGCGCAACTCAATCAGCGCTACACCTTTGACAATTTTGTCATCGGCAACGGCAACCAGTTTGCACGCGCGGCCTCGCTGGCCGTAGCCGAACGGCCTTCGCGCGCCTACAATCCGCTGTTTCTCTATGGCGGCGTCGGAATGGGCAAGACGCACCTGATGCACGCCATCGGCCACGAAGTGAAGCGCCGCCAGCCCTCGGCGAGCATCTGCTACGTTCGGCGGAGAAGTTCACCAACGAGATGATCACCTCGCTGCGCAACGATCGCATGACCAGCTTCCGCGACCGCTTCCGCACGGTGGATGTGCTGCTGATCGACGACATTCAGTTCATCGCGCAGAAAGAGCGCACGCAGGAAGAGTTCTTCCACACCTTCAACGCGCTGCACGAGAGCATGAAGCAGATTGTGATCGCCTCGGATCGTCCGCCGAAGGAACTGGCCGAGATCGAAGACCGTCTGCGTTCGCGCTTCGAGTGGGGATTGATTGCCGACATTCAGCCGCCCGATCTCGAGACCAAAGTCGCCATTCTGCAGAAGAAGGCGGAGAGCGAGCAGGTGCAGTTGCCCACCGACGTGGCGCTGTTTGTCGCGTCGAACGTGCGCACCAACGTGCGCGAGCTCGAAGGCGCGCTGGTGCGGCTGATCGCATGGTGCCAGCTCAACCGCATGGAGATCACGCTGGCTTCGACGCAGCAGTGCCTCAAGCAGTTCATCGACATGCAGGTGCGCAAGATCACCATCGAGGCCATTCAGCGCGCGGTGGCCGAGCAGTTTGGCATGAAGGTCGCCGACCTGAAGCAGAAGAACAACTCGCGCAACGTTGTGGTGCCGCGCCAGATTGCCATGTACCTGGCCAAGCAGATGACCGAGGCCAGCCTGCCTGAGATCGGCCGCCAGTTCGGCAACAAGCACCACACCACGGTGATGCACTCGATCGCCAAGATCGACGACCAGCGCCGCACTGACAAGGATCTGCACCGCACGCTGAACAAGCTGCAGGAGCAGTTGAACGCCTAACCACCTGCGCCACCTGCGGTGGGGCCAGCGGCCTTCGGCAAGTCCCGCGCCAGTAAAAAGGCGCGGGATCTGGATTCATCTATAAAACGGGGTGCCCCACCTTCGGCGCATCGTTGTTTTTGCGCCTAAGGTGGGATATTTACAGCTATTGCTTCTTTTGTTCGTTACAGGACGCTAGACTGCAACCCGTTGAATCTCGACGAGCGCCTCTCGCAGACGATCCACATCGAGCGCAGCGCAATGCAGGTGCGGCGCGATGCGAATCGAGTTTGAGCGCTGGCTGACGAAAATCTTTCTTGCCCTCAACTCCGCAACCAGATTGGTTGGAAAGCCCGCAGACATCTGCGCGCCAAACATATGCGGGGATCGCTGGGATGGCTCGGGCAAGATGAATCCATGCCGCTCAAGAATCGCGGCGATCTTTGTGTTGATTTCTCTTATCGACTCTGCGATGTTCGCGACGCCCCATTCTTTGATCTGCTGCAGTGCTGCGATGGCTCCCGGCAGAATCGTGGGGGCGCAAGTTTCTCCCACGTCGAAGCGGCGAGCGCCGGGAAGATACCGATCAGAGTAGGCGGCCAGTGACGTGAAGTCGCGCGCATTGTCTCTCGCAATCCAGGTTTCCTCCAGCGGACGCGCGCCTTGCCATCGCTCCGAAACATACATCAGGCCGAATCGATAGGGACAAAGAAGCCACTTGTAGCCTGCCGCAACAAGGAAATCCGGCTGCACCTCATCGAGCGACAGAGGCACCGCACCGAGCGACTGAGTGGCATCGACCACCAGAGCGCTTCCAACCTCCCGGCACGCCTTCGCGATCGGCAGCAGGTCGACGGCTGCCCCATCAGTCCAGTGGCAGGTGGATGCAGCAACGACTTTAACGCCTTTCTCGATCCTGGCGAGAATCGCCTCGGTCCAGCCTCCCTTTTCACGCGCAGGAACATGGGCAAGGATTGCGCCTGTTTCATCGGCAACTCTCATCCAAGGCAAGACTCCACTGGGAAACTCATCGGCCGCGTATAGGATCCTGTCGCCACGTGCGCAGATGAGGCTCGATGGCGCGTGCAGCGGTGCTCAAGCCATAACTGGCGGAGGGAATGATGGCATACGCGTCGGCGTTGCCGCCGAAGATCTGCGCGGCAAGATCGCGAACTGTCTCTCCGTCGTCGAAGAAATCTGAGGCCGTCCGCACCCACGGGTGGCTCTTCTCGTCGACGCCGGAGAACAATCGCCTTCTCGATTCATTCAACTGAGGCGAGTAGTAGGCGCAATTGAAGAACGCGATGTCGTCGGGAATGTCGAAGAGATGCCGCTGAACAGGAAGAATCGTCATTCTTGCTCTCGATCTGTGGTGAAAAAACAGCTCTGGAGAACTCAGATTTCAACTCTGAGGCTGGTCAAGTCATCAGTTCGATTTGCGTTAACGCCGGAAGCGGCCGCGATCGCCCCCGCTTCGACCACGATCTCCAGAGCCTCTACCGCGGTCCCCGCGATCTCCGTAGCTGCGTGGCTTGGGGGGTGCTGTGACGGGCAGGTCGGTCTTGCCAGCGGGAAAAACCGCGAGGAAGCGGTCCTGGCCTTCGCCGTTGCTGGCCGTCTCGACGCCTTCGATGCCGCGGAAGGCCATGTGAAGCAGGCGGCGCTCACGGCTGTTCGTCGGCGGGAATGCATAAGGGACGCCGGTCCGGATCACTTTCTCGGCGGCGGTCTCGGCGGTCATGCGCAGTTCCTGGGCGCGCAGGGCTTTGAAGTTGTCGGCGTCAAAGCTGATGAGGCCGCCCTCGCGCTGATCGAGACGGAGAATCTGCGCCGCGATGGTTTCCAGAGCCAGCAGCAGTTCGCCATTGTGCTGCGTGACCAGAGACACGTCGGGTCCGGCCAACTCGACGCAGAGAGCGGGAGCCATCTCTTCTGCTTCTGGCGGGTCGTCTGGCGCGGTGATGCGGTACTTGAGGCGCAGGCCACCCAGCTTGTTGAGGGTGGCGAGGAATCCGGCAATTTTCTGGGCAGCTTGCTGCAGGTCGTCGATGGGCATAACAAAACAGTATCGCAGAGCGGGGCGGCGGATGGGCGAGGAAATCGGGAAGAAACTGTCCGCTGTGGAGCGGATTCGACACTCGCGGCACCATGGCCTGGTGTTGTATCTTCCAATTCGTATGGAATACGCAACGATTCAGGCTCCGCGCCCCGCGCCGGAGGCCGAAGAGATCTACCGCCGCTGGATCCAGTTTCTCGATGAAGAGTTCACGCGCCACCAGGCCCCTGAGCGCCGCGCCGAGATTGTGCGCGACCAGCTTTATCAGATCTATCTGGGACGCCCGCATGGCGGCAAGCTGAACCTGACGCTCACCTCCGAGCTGCCAGGCAACGTGCTTTCGCTTTCGCTGGACCCGGAAAATGTGACGCTTGAGGCCGAGCACTTTGCCGACGCCGACGCCGAGCAGTTTGCCAAGCGCAAGCCGCTGCTATGGTTTTGGCAGATGTTCGACCGCTCGCCGATCGGGACAAACCACTGGCTGGGGCTGCGTTTCCGCTGCATGCTGGGCCGCCACATCTTCGCACGCATCGGCGCGGGAGTGAAGATCTACCACGGAGTGGATCTGACCTTCGGATATAACCTGTCGATCGAAGAAGGGGTCACCATCCGCCAACGCGCTCTGCTGAATGACCGCGGCGGGATCACGATCGGCAAGGGCGCCGTGATCGGCTCCTTCGCACGCATCTACTCGCACAGCCACGCCGCTCACGACTTCGGCGAGGTGATCTTGACGCCCACGGTGATTGGTCCGGCTGCGCGCATCGCCAGCCACGCCATTGTGCTGGCAGGACAGCACGTCGCCGCCGGAGAACTGGTGGGCAGCTTTCCGGTGAATCGGATCTGAGAGTCAAAAGCTCAGGATCGAAAGGCAAGCAGCAATGAATATGGCCGCCCTAGGGCGGCCATATTCATTGCTGCATTTCAGAAACACTACCGGGAATTACGCGAATCTTTCTGCGAGAGACCCTGGAGCATTTTGGGGGAATTGTGTGGACCGAAATTTTGTAGGTTTCCCACCCATTCCGCAGAAAAAAGCGGAATGGATGGGGCACGGAAGTCTACAGCAAATCCGAAAATGCCCTAAAACCGGTTCAAAGCGCGTCTGCGGCATCTTGATAACTTCAGCCAGATCCCACGACGCGAGTGGAGCCTGCCGCGAGAACTCGATCTAAGTAATTTATTCTAATGATTTGGTGCCGAAGAAGGGACTCGAACCCCCACACCCTTGCGAGTACGTGGACCTGAACCACGCGCGTCTGCCAATTCCGCCACTTCGGCACGAGACACAATTTCAGCGCAGTGCGCTGAAACGGCAGCAACTTCGAGTCTCGCAAATGCGGGACCCTGTGTCAAATCCGACTTGGAGCCTCCGTTTCACGCAAGGGCTCTGCGAGCGAAGAGACTCCAACAGAGACCCCAACCAGGATCGGCAGCTACTTGCCGGTCTTTTTTGCGGCGGGCTTCGCCTTGGCCCCCTCAAACTGCTCTGCGCAGCGCTGCACATGGTCGCGGGCATAGGCTGCGTCGTGCCAGCCCCTCACCTCCACGCGCTTGCCTTCCAAATCCTTGTAGATCGAGAAAAAATGCGTGATCTCTTTCAGCACGTGCGGATAAATGTCGGTATAGTTCCATGCGTTGGCGAAGCGCGGGTTGTTTTTGCCTACTGCGAGCACCTTTTCGTCGAGAACTCCCTGGTCCATCATCTCCAGCAGGCCGATGGGACGCACCTCCTGCACGCAGCCGGGAAAGCTCGGTCCCGGCACGAGCACCAGCACGTCCAGCGGATCGCCATCGTCGCTCAGCGTGGAGGGAATGAAGCCGTAGTCGCCGGGATAGTGCACCGGCGAGTGCAGATTCCGGTCGAGTTTGAAGACGTGTAACTGCTTGTCGTACTCGAACTTCTGAGTGCCGTCCAGGGGAATCTCGATGACGGCGCGAAAGACCTCGGGGGAACGGTCGCCGATCGGCAGTTCCAGATAATTGACCATTTTGTTTGCTTCTCCTTAGGCGGGGATTGGCAGAGGCATAGGGGAATCGGAGCAGAGATCGAGAACGCGGGCAGCACCCTGCCGGAACTACTATAATCGTTGATAATGAAGGCCCATGTCTATGTCACGCTGAAGACCTCGGTCCTGGATCCGCAGGGCCAGACCATCCATAACGCCTTGCGCAAGATCGGATTTGCGGATGTAACCGCAGTGCGCCAGGGCAAGTACTTCGCACTCACGCTTGACGGAGAGCTCTCGACCGAGGCGGCACGCACTCAGGTCGAGCGAATCGCCCGCGAGGTGCTTACAAACCCGGTGATTGAGGAATTTACCTACCGGATTGAGGAATAGCGACTCGATGCGGGCGGCGGCTGAGGTCACGGCGGTCTTCACGGAAGGATTGCAATGCTGACTTTCTTCTCTCCAGCGATTCCTGTATGCTGTTCTTCGTCCTCCCCCACGAGATTCAGGAGCACTGTGCGCAAAATGGAGGAAGCATGAATATGCGATCGTTCCTCGTTGGATTCATTCACAGGCCACTTCCTCGACTTGGCGTTCTCCTTATCATGATGACCTGGAGCACGTCCGGCCTCTGCGGGCCAATTCATGATGCGGCAGAGAATGGCGATCTGCCCAAGGTCACCGAACTGCTCAATATCAATCCCGCTCTGATTGACAGCACAGACGACGCCGGCGATATGCCCTTGCACGTGGCGGCGCGCATGGGCCGCAAAGAGGTGGCGGCGTTTCTGCTGTCTCGCGGCGCCAAGGTCAATGTGCAGGACGATGAAGGCCAAACGCCTCTGCACCAGGCGGCGCTTGGCGGCGACCGGGGCGTGGCAGAGTTGCTGCTGGCCCGCGGCGCCCAGGTCAATGCCAAGGACGGCAATGGCGACATGCCTTTGCATTTGGCCGCTCGGATGGGCCAAAAGGATGTTGTGGAACTGCTGCTGCTGGCGCGCAAGGTCGACGTCAATGCCAAGGACGACGCGGATTATTCCCCTTTACATTTGGCGGCGGTTGACGGCCACGCAGACGTGGTGGAACTGCTGCTGGGCCACAGGGCAGAGATCAACATCAAGAACAACGATGGCGATACTCCGTTGCACCTGGCCGCGCGCTGGGCGAAACGGGTACGGTGAGTATGCTGCTGGCCCACAAGGCCGAGGTCAATGCCAAAAACAAGGACGGCAATACACCCCTACATCTGGCCGCGCTCAACGACCACGTGGATGTCGCGGAGTTGCTGCTGGCCGCCAAGGCGGATGTCAATGCCAGAAATGAACTCGGCAATACGCCATTGAAGACCGCGGCGCAAAAATCAACAAGATCATGGTGGACTGGCTGCGCCAGCACCACGGGCACTGACCGGCGCAGCTTTGAACTATCCGGCTGCGCCGGCGCCAGCCTCATCTTCACGCGGACGGAGCGCGAAAACCCCGCCGGTAACTCTTTGCGCCGGCCATACTCCTCTCGCTTCGTTCTCTGCCGGCGCGCCACCATTTGGGAAAGTGCGGCCATGCGCGGCCGGCGTGCGGGCTTGGGTTCATGCTTAGTCGTTTAGAATCCTTGCATGTGCGGAATTGTCGGTTATGTCGGTCCAAAGAAGGTAGTTCCTGTCATTATCGAAGGGCTGCGGCGCCTCGAATACCGCGGTTACGACTCGGCGGGCATCGCAGTGGGCAGTCCTTCCCGCAGTACTCTTGAGGTGCGGCGCGCCTCCGGGCAAGCTGCACAATCTCGAAGAGGTGCTGCGCGAGCATCCGCTCGATGGCACCTTTGGCATCGGCCACACCCGCTGGGCCACCCACGGCCGCCCCACCGAAGAAAACGCCCACCCGCACCGCGACTGCACGGGCCGCATCGTCGTCGTGCACAACGGCATTGTTGAGAACTATCTTGAGCTGAAGCGCGAGCTCACCGCCCAGGGCCACAAGTTCGTCACCGAGACCGACACCGAGATCATCGCCCACCTGATCGAACAGGTGCAGAAGGACGCCGAAGCCGCCGGCCAGCCGATTGCGCTCGAAGTCGCGGTGCGCCGCGCCGTCAAGCGGCTGACCGGGGCCTTTGCGCTGGGCGTGCTGTCGGCCGCCGAGCCGGACAAGATCGTCGCCGCGCGCTTCGGACCGCCGGTGGTCATCGGCGTGGGCGAGGGCGAGTCCTTTGTCGCCTCCGACGTGCCCGGCATTCTGCACCACACGCGCAACATCTACTTCCTCGCCGACGGCGACATGGCCATCCTCACGCTGGCCGGCGTCGAGCTCACCGACTTCGACGGCAACCCCATCGAGCGCGCCATCACCCGCATTCAATGGGATCCCGATCCAGGCGGAAAAGGGCGGCTACAAGCACTTCATGCTCAAGGAAATCTGGGAGCAGCCGCGCGCCGTTCGCGACACCACGCTGGGCCGCGTCTCGCTCGACTCGGGCAAGGTCTTCCTGGGCGAGATGAAGATCGCCGACGAAGAGCTGGCCGCTGCCTCGAGCATCAACATCGCCGCCTGCGGCACCAGTTGGCACGCGGCGCTCGCCGGCAAATACATGATCGAGCGGCTGGCCCGCCTGCCGGTGGATGTGGACTACGCCAGCGAATACCGCTATCGCAATCCCATCGCCGGACCGCGAACGCGCTTGGCCTGCTGATCACGCAATCCGGCGAAACCGCCGACACGCTGGCCGCGCAGCGCGAGATGAACGCGCCTCGGCTCGAAGACCGTGGCCATCTGCAACGTGGTCGACGCCATGGTGGCGCGCGAGGCGCACGGCGCCATCTATACCCACGCCGGCCCGGAGATCGGCGTCGCCTCCACCAAGGCCTTCACCGCGCAGCTGACCGCGCTGTTTCTGCTGGCGCTCAAGCTGGGCCAGCTGCGCGGCCAGCTCGACCCGGCCCAGTCCGTGGCGCTGATCGAAGAGCTGAGCCGCATTCCGGTCAAGATCGAAGAGGTGCTGCGCTCCCGCTCCGCGCAGTGCGAGCAACTGGCCAAGGAGTTCTCCAACGTGCAGCGATTTTCTTTACCTGGGCCGCGGCATCCACTTCCCCATCGCGCTCGAAGGCGCGCTGAAGCTCAAGGAGATCTCCTACATCCACGCCGAGGGCTACCCGGCCGGCGAGATGAAGCACGGCCCCAATGCGCTGATCGACGAGACGCTGCCGGTGGTGGTGCTGGCCACGCGCGACGAATCCGACCCCGCATCAAAGCTGCGCTACGAGAAGACGCTCTCGAATATTCAGGAAGTCACGGCGCGCTCCGGCCGCGTGATCGCCGTGGCCACCGAGGGCGACACGACCATCGGCGGCCTGGTGGAGCACGTCATCCACATTCCGCCGGCGATCGAGCTGCTCTCGCCGCTGATCGAGATTGTGCCGCTGCAATTGCTGGCGTATTACATCGCCGTCCGCCGCGGCTGCGACGTGGACCAGCCGCGCAACCTGGCCAAGTCGGTGACGGTCGAGTAGTTTTTCGTGGCTTTTTCGTGCGTTCAATCTTTTGCGAATTGGCGGATGTTCCGCCGAAAACCAGCGTGTAATTGCTTCGATGGAGCTATAGTCCTACAGCGCAACCGCGGCGGGCAGGATCTCGTCCGACATCGACCCATTGCGTGGGGTAGTTGCCGGTGTAGCAGGCGGTGCAGTAGCCGGTGTGCTCTTCGCCGTCGCAGGCCTTGAGCAGGCCGTCGAGCGAAAGATAGGCCAGCGAGTCGGCTTCGATAAACTGGCGAATCTCTTCGACGGAGTTGTTGGCGGCGATCAGGTCGCGCTTGCTGGGCGTGTCGACGCCGTAGAAGCAGGGCGAGATGGTGGGCGGGCAACTGATGCGCAGATGCACTTCTTTTGCGCCGGCGCCGCGCACCATGCGGACGATCTTGCGGCTGGTGGTGCCGCGGATGATGGAGTCGTCGATGAGGATGACGCGCTTGCCTTCGAGCAGATTGCGCACCGGGTTGAGCTTGAGGCGGACGCCGAAGTCGCGCACGCGCTGCTCGGGCTCAATGAAGGTGCGGCCGACGTAGTGATTGCGGATGAGGCCGAAGCGGAAGGGAATGCCGGCTTCTTCCGCGTAGCCGAGCGCGGCGGTCACGCCGGAGTCGGGCACGGGAACGACGACGTCGGCGGGCACGCCGGACTCGCGGGCGAGCTGGCGGCCCATCTGGTCGCGGCTCTCCTGCACCCAGCGGCCGAAGATGCGGCTGTCGGGGCGCGCGAAGTAGACGTGCTCGAAGATGCAGCTGGATTGCGGAACGCCGGTCGCGTACTGGCGGCTGGTGACGCCGTCTTCGGTGACCATGACCAGTTCGCCGGGCAGCACGTCGCGCATCATATTCGGCGCGCAGCAGATCGAAGGCGCAGGTTTCGCGAGGCGAAGACGATGGTGTCGGGGCCGTCGGGATTCTTGATGCGGCCCATGGAGAGCGGGCGGAAGCCGCGCGGATCGCGGGCGGCGAAGATGCGGTCGCGCGTCATCATGACGATGGAGAAGGCGCCTTCGACCTGCGAGAGCGAGTCGGCGATGGCATCGACCAGCGTGCCGGCGCTGCGAGTGGGCGATGAGCTGGACGATGATCTCGGAGTCGGAGGTGGTCTGGAAGTAAGCGCCGTCGCGCTCCAGGCGGCGCGCAGGTTGCCGAGGTTGACCAGGTTGCCGTTGTGGGCGATGGCGATGAGGCCCTTGGTGGAGTCGACGCGGATGGGCTGCGCGTTGAGCAGCGCCGAGTCGCCGGTGGTGGAGTAGCGCGTGTGGCCGATGGCCATGTGGCCGGGGAGCTTGGCGAGCACGTCGTCGGTGAAGATTTCCGAGACCAGGCCCATGCCCTTGATGTTGGCGAGATGCTGGCCGTCGGCGGTGGCGATGCCGGCCGACTCCTGCCCGCGATGCTGCAAGGCGTAGAGGCCGAGATAGGCCTGGCGCGCGGCGTCGGGATGGCCGTGGATGGCGACGACGCCGCATTCTTCGTGGAGCTTGTCGGATCTGCGCGAACAGCGGAACAGGGATCAGGGATCAGGGACCGCGCGACCGCTGAGCTGTGCAGCAGGCTCGGATTCGATCGGCGATGCCGGCGACGCCCTGGTAGAGCAACCTGCGTCATGCCAGTGACCTCGCCGTGGAGAGTGGCTTCGAGGGCGGTGGCCCAGGGCTTGCGCAGTTCGTCGAGCGGCGCGGAGATGAAGGGCTCGCCGTCGACCGAGATTTCGAGGCGGCTGCCGCCGGTGGTGCCGATGCGGGCGGCGAAGAAGCTGTATTCGTCGGCCAGCTCTCGATGGCTGCAGACGTTGCTGGGGTCGGCGGTGACGAGCATGGTGGAGGCCGGCTCGGCGAAGAGGCCGAAGAGCGGATGAACCATCAGCGACTGCTCCTGCTCGACGGTGGCGCCGATGCCTTTGGCGAATGCGGCCTGCGCCAGGGCAACGGCGATGCCGCCGTCGGAGATGTCGCGCGCGGAGCGAATGAGCTTGCGCTCGGCCAGCGCCTGCGAGCAGCGTGTGCAGGTCGGCCTCGGCGTCGAGATCGAGCGGCGGCGGCGTGCCCCAGATGCCGCCGAGAACGACCTTGGCGTATTCCGAGGAGCCGAAGGCCGTGAGATTCGGTCGCAGCGGTCTGCTTCGGGCGCATCGGCGTCTTCGTGCGCGTACGGGCTCGCGCTCAGCGTCGGGTACGACGGGATATTGGCCGATGGGCTCGGGACGGAAGGGAACCTTGAGATTCGGGATCGGGCTCTTCGCCGCGCGGGATGGGCCAGAGCAGCAGGATGGCGTCGCCGGCGCGTCTGGAAATGCGCCGGCACGGCCTTGGTCACATCGTCGAGAATGCCGACGATGCCGAGCACCGGCGTGGGATAAATGCCTTCGCCGCGGGTCTCGTTGTAGAGCGAGACGTTGCCGCCGGTGATGGGCGTGCCGAGCGCGGTGCAGGCTTCGGCGATGCCGTCGATGGCGGCGGAAAGCTGGGCCATGATCTCGGGCTTTTCGGGATTGCCGAAGTTGAGGCAGTTGGTGGCGGCCACGGGCGTTGCGCCGGTGCATGGCCACCTTGCGCGCGGCACTCGGCCACGGCGTGCATGGCGCCGAGCTTGGGATCGAGATAGCACCAGCGGCCGTTGCCGTCGAGCGCCATGGCCAGGCCGCGCTCGTGACCCGGCGTGCCCGTGCCCTTGATGCGCATCACGCCGGCTTCGCCGCCGGGGCCGTGCACGGTGTTGGTCTGCACCATGGTGTCGTACTGCTCGTGGACCCAGCGCTTGGAGCAGACGTTGGCGCTGGCCAGCAGCTTCTTGAGGTCGGCGGTGTAGTCGCGGTCCTCGGTCGAGCTCGGCCAGCACCTGCGTCGGGAGGATCGAGCGGGACGGGCGCCTTCCATGTGCCGACGGGGCGATGGTAGAGCGGCGCATCGTCGGTGAGCGACTGGTTGGGAATGTCGGCGACCAGCACGCCGTGATGGCGGATGCGCAGGCGCGGCTCGGGCTCGACCGTGCCGACGATGACGCGCGTCGAGTCCCCACTTGGCGAAGACGCGCAGGACTTCGTCTTCGCGGCCCTTTTCGGCGACCAGCAGCATGCGCTCCTGGCTCTCGGAGAGCATGATCTCGTAGGCGGTCATGCCGGTTTCGCGCTGCGGAACGAGGTCGAGCTCGACGTCGAGGCCGACGCCGCCGCGCGCGCCCATCTCGCAGGTGGAGCAGGTGAGGCCGGCGGCGCCCATGTCCTGAATGCCGACGATGGCGCCGGTCTGCATGGCTTCAAGGCAGGCTTCGAGCAGCAGCTTCTCCATGAAGGGATCGCCCACCTGCACGTTGGGCCGCTTGGCCTCGGTGCCTTCGTGGAACTCTTCGCTGGCCATGGTGGCGCCGTGGATGCCGTCGCGGCCGGTCTTGGCGCCGACGTAGATGACCGGGTTGCCGGTGCCGGTGGCCTTGCCGTAGAAGATCTCGTCCTTGCGGACCAGGCCGAGCGCGAAGGCGTTCACCAGCGGATTGCCGCTGTAGCAGGGCTCGAACTTGGTTTCGCCGCCCAGGTTGGGCACGCCGAAGCAGTTGCCGTAGCCGGCGATGCCGCTGACCACGCCTTCGACGATGGAGTGATTCTTGGCGACGAGCGTCCGGGTCTGCGTCTTCGCCGGTTCTCGGCTCGATCGGGCCGAAGCGCAGCGAATCCATCACCGCCAGCGGCCGCGCGCCCATGGTGAAGATGTCGCGCAGAATGCCGCCCACGCCGGTGGCCGCGCCCTGGAACGGCTCGATGTAGCTGGGGTGGTTGTGGCTCTCGATCTTGAAGGCGCAGGCCCAGCCGTCGCCCACGTCGATGATGCCGGCGTTCTCGCCCGGCCCCTGGACGACGCGGTCGCTCTTGGTGGGCAGGCGCTTGAGATGGACGCGGCTGGACTTGTAGGAGCAGTGCTCGCTCCACATCACGCTGTAAATGCCCAGTTCGGTGAGCGATGGGACGCGGCCCAGCGCTGCCAGGATGCGGCTCGTACTCCTCCGCGGTGATGCTGTGCTGGGCCAGCAACTGCCGGAGTTACTGTCGACCGGCTCGGGAACGACTGCAGAGGAGGCGGTGGTCATCACGATTGCCTTCATTGTCGCACGACTGTCACATTTAGTGTGCTGGCCGGCAGTGTGGAAAGCCGGGGGCAGTCCCAAATCATGCAAACTGTGCCGAATTCCTGCTGCTTCCGCAATAAAGCGAACCGGTCGCATTCGTTCAGGCCGCGTCGTCGTCAAGCTGTTTCAGCGGGCCAAGCGTCACTTTAAGGGCTTTAGACTGTAGCGAGATCAAGCGATTCAGACTGTGGCGAGAAACCCAAGGCCTGTGCGATACTTTGAGAGCGGATTCCCACACCCGTGCCGGGATGGTGGAACTGGCAGACGCAGCGGACTCAAAATCCGCCGACCGCAAGGTCATGGGGGTTCGACCCCCCCTCCCGGCACCAACATAACAAACAAGTTAAGCCACTTTGACCCGTTTCGGGCGAGTGGCTGTTTTTGTCTGGTGGCTGTTCTGGCGCTGGCTGTTGGCGTTCTCAGTGGCTATTGCCGTGATTCGGTCAAGCACGGATAGCTTGTGATCCGGTGAGAGGTGGGCATAGCGGGCGGACATGGTGATGGTTTTGTGCCCGGCTAGCTCCTGAATCTCTTTGATGGTTGCCCCGGCCATTGCCAGCCATGAGCAGAACGTGTGCCGGTTGCAATGCCAAACGTATCCCGTGATCTTCGCCGCTTCCAAGCAAGGCACAAACCAAGAGCGGGTATCGAACCTGTCTTTGGTCCCACGCCGGGCGAAGACCTATCGGCGGGTTTCTGGCCGGGGTGCCGTAGCGATTCGATAGCGGCCAAGGCATCAGCGTTTAGGTGAATGGTGCGGGCCGTGCCGTTCTTTGTCTGTGTGAGGTCAATGGCGCGGCGGGATTCATCGACCTGTGACCACGTGGCGGAATACTGCTCTGTGAGGCGCATCCCGGTATTAACGGAGACAACGAACTCGGGAAGATGCGACGGGAATAGCTTGCGGATTGCATCACAGACCCGGTTGTATTCGTCCCGGCTTAGATACCGGATGCGGCCCGCTGATTCACGGCGCTTGCTGAACCAGCCGGGCCGGGTTGCCGGACACCTTTTCATTCCTCATCCCTTGCCTGTAGCAAAGCGAGATGAATGCCTTGTATCGGTTGGACGTGGCCGGGGTCTTGCATCGGGACGGAGCCAACGCTAGCTCTTGCGGGGTCACTTCCGATGCTGGCCTTTCGCCGAGGGCCTCGCGGACGATTTCGGCCTTGGACACGTAATTGCGCCGGTCCTTGTGGTTCTCCGTGGCATTCAAGCAAGGTCTATGAGGTCAGAGAGCGTGACCCCTCTGGTGTTGCGTAGCGCGGGGAGTTTGCGCCCGGCCGTGGCGTCGCCTTGCGCGTTTGGTACAGCTTGATTGCGTCACCCTTGCGGCCAACCTTCTCCCGGTGACGCTTGCCGTCTGCGTAGTAGTGCACCCACCAGACACCGCTTCCTGCCGGATGCTCGTAGACTCCCCGTACTGTCTTCTCTTCCGTTTTCATGGCCGTCCCTCTCTTAGAGGCTGTTCAATCGGACTTTAGAGTATCACAGGTCCGACAAAACAGCCACTACGGGACATTTTTCTAGGCCGCCCGGCCTACGTCTTTTGGGGAATCGTAATGGTTGGCTTGGGAGAATCGAGAAAGCGAACCACGGGGAATGAGCACCTTCTTACCTATACGGCGCGTCTCCAGTTGCCCGCCCGCTATCAAGTAGTCAAGGGACCGGACAGAATCGAGAGTTGCCGGGCGGCTTCCTTGCGGTCGTACAAGAGGCGTTCATCTCCAGCGGCCTGGATAGACTCGATTGTGCCGGAGCCGGGCGCTTCGAATATGCTTTCCATGTCAACCCTTTCCGCCGCCGATGTGCGGCAATACTGCGATAAAGTGTGGTTAAACGGCAACACTTTTTGAGAAGTATTTTTGTTTGTGTGTAGAAAAGACCTCATGTGTGTTCTCCAGAGCACCCCCTTTAAGATTTGACCCCGCCCCCACCCCCTATAGTGCTGATGCATAAAGGGTTAGCGTCCTAGAAGCTGAAGACGTTCTTGGCAGTGCTATCTCAATGGCGACAACGTTGGGCCAAGCGCCTACATGCGCCTTGTCTTCTGCCTTCAGCCCGTGACTGCCGACGGGCGGCCACAATCCAAACCTTCCGGGGAGTAAGAGATTCTTATCCCCCACGGGTGGAGTGGATCAACTAACGGAGTGACCGTTGTCAACTCTTTCTCTATAGAGCGACGGTCGTTTTGACCGCCAATCGCAGCCACAACCCAAACCGCTCCGGGTATGAAGAATGAAGAATGAATTCATTCATACACGGTGGTGTGGTATCTAACGGAGTGACCGCCGTTAATCATATCCTATACGGCGGCGGCGCTTTGGCCCGTCCGTCGCATTGCCTGGAGCCGTCTTTGACTAAGAGTGACTGACCGTCGTCATCCTCTTACCTATAGCGTGACGGTCATCCCGTCAGTTTGGTGCCCGCGCCGCGTGCGTCCCGCCGGGCGTACGCCACCCAAGTCTTCTTGCGGTCAATCCCCAACTCAGCCAACTTGGCAATAAGCGCTGGAATGGTCAAGGCGGGGTTGGCCGTGATAACCGCCCGCGCCGTTGCATCCTCACGATCCGAGTCAGCGCGGTTGCCCGTGGGGTTGTCCGGCCTCCCGGCTTGCTCCCGCGCTGATAGCCGATAGAAGGCCCGCGTGAACCTCAACGGCTCCATGTAGAGCACATTGACCAAGAGGTAGTTGGCTTCTGTACATGGCCCGTTCATAAGCCGCTCCGCTTCCTCTGCGGTCGCCGCGTCTGGTATGTCCACCACCCTAATCACCGGCTGTATACGTTCTGTCGCTTCCATGTTGCCCCCCCCCTTCTATTCGTCGCTCAAACGCTCTTTGTTGTGTAGTACGTACGCTTGCGTACTACACAGCATGAGAGTATTACCTTCTTCTTCTTCCTCTTTCTATAGAGAGAAGGAAGGTAAGACGGTCATTTTGTGAGTGTCCCGCCCTAGCGATTCAACTTTCTGAGCGTGTTCTCAACATGCTTGGTGAGTACGTCCGTGTGTTTGTCTAATGCGTCTTGCATCCCGTCCCCGTCGATAGTGTTGACGTTGTAGGTGGGATGGACGTGGGCGTGGTAGTGTTTGTCCCCGCCGTGGCCTGTGTCATCCATGGCCCGGTTGAGTCTGTCCGCCATATTCTTGGGGAGGACCGGCTCACCTGGAGTCAACATGGCCGGAACGGTATCCCCGGAGCCTATGCCGGGGACAATACCACCGTGCTCAAAGGCCATGACGGAGGCAAACGCCGCCGCGCCCATGACCGGGCCAAGAATGATGCCCGCCGGGCCGCCAATGCTTATGCCGATGTTGAAGGCTTTACGGGCCGCCGCCGCCGCGTCCTTCTCTTTGGTCATGTCTTCCGTGAGCATGGACTGAATGGCGTTTTGCATCATCCCCGAGACTACTTGGTCCCCCAAACTCGTGACCATCTTGGCGAACGATTGGTGACGCATAATGCTAGAGGTCAGCCCGCCCGCCATGGCGTCATTGAAGCGATTAAAAGCGGACAGGACGCGGGTGTTGCGCTCTTCCTCCGCTTTCGTTTTGATGGCTGTTATCTCATTTTCGTGAGACTGTGTGAGTTGCTTTTCTTTGTTTTGCCGCTCCCGGAGTTTGTTTTGGTAGTCCTTGCCACCTTTGTCTAAGGCGGCTATCTCTTGGGCAAGAAAACGGACCTTAATCGCGTATTCCTCATTGGCGATTTGAATCTCTCGGGCCAAACGGTCAGCATCATTAACGCGCCGGGGCTGTCCCGGAGGGCGTTGGCTTGCTTCTCCGCTTGGATGCCTAGCTCCCCCATCTTCAGCTCATGCTCAGCCGATTCCTTCTCCCGGCGTCCGCCGCTAAGCGGGCTTCTTCTTCAGACATCTCCCGTGTGAGGTTGACGCGCTCCGTGAGTAGTTGACGGTAGAAAGCCGAGTCCGTTCAGTCCCCAACTTTCCTCATTGGCTATGGCGGAGACTACGGCCTGGAGCCGGGCCGCGCTGCCCGCTTTGGTGGCGTCTATTTTCTCCCGCTCCGTTTGGTTGAGCTGAATGACCGTTTTCTCACCGGCCTCTTTCAAAAGGCGTATTTCAGCGTCCGCCGCTTCCCGCCGCCCGTCCATTGCGGCCTCCGCCAAGGCTTCCGCGTCCTTGTCCGTCTTTTGGTGGGCCGTGGTGGTGGCGTTGCCCTTCTCTAGCTTGGTCAACTGTGCCCGGCGGGTTTCAATGCCTATTTCATCTTGGAGCACGTCTACTAATTGCTGTTGAGCCATGATTTGCTTGGTGAGGGAAAGGCCCGTGTCGAACCGCGGTGGATGCCTTGCAACACCCGAGCGGCGGCGATGCCCTTTTGATAGGTGCTGTCATCCATGTCTTTGGTGTTCTCATACTTCTCTTTGTCCCGGAGCGCTTGAAGGACTCTTTGTGCTTGGGCTTCTGTGCCATGTAACAACCCGTGCATGTCATCCGCTTTGCCTTGCGCCTCAAGGCTTGCGTACCGCGTTTGGAATTGCTCCAAAGCTGACTTGGCCCCGTTTGAGCCTTCACCAAACTGATACCAACTCGTCTTCAGCCCTTTGAAGACTATCTGCCGCGCCTTCTCCTCGACCACCGTTCCTCAAAGGATTTGACCAACTCCGCCATAGATTGCTTGTCAATTAGCTCCAGCTCACCAGGAGAGCGCCTAAGTGGTCCTTGCGGAGTTCATCCGCTTTGATTTGCGCCTGGAGGATCTTTTCATCAAGCTGATTGAAGGCGTTGTTGGCGGCGGTCCCAAACTTGATTTGGTCCTCCGTCAATGCTTCCCCGGCCTCTTTCATCTTGGTTAGGTGCTCAAGTAGCAACGTAGCCCCAACCGCGATTGCTAGGAAGGGGAAGGCCGCCTCCATCGCAGCCCCAACCGGGCCAATACTAGCTATGAAGCCGGTCAACGCCCGTGGAAGGCGTGGACGCCAAACTCTTCCCCGAGCAGCATCACTCCGTGCCGGGCTTCCAGTCGATCATGTTCCCGGAAACTTCCTTGCCCATGTCCCCGGCCCCGTTCTTAATTTGAGTGAAGGCACCACGGGCGCTTTTGGCCGCGTCTGCTAGACCGGACTGGAAACTAGCAGTTTTTGTTTGCTAATCTTTTGCCCGCTAAAGTACCCAAACTGGTTGCATCGTTGGTTCCCCTTTCTTCCCGCTACTTGCGGGGTTTCTGTGCCCTTGGGCGTTTATTGAGTGCTTGTTCGCTGCGCGTTGACCACTTGACATTCCCCGGCTCGTAATGGCCGTTGGTCTTAATGCGGTCTACGGACTTCCCCACGGGGCGCGGGCCTAGCTGAGCAAAGAACTGCTCGAAACTGATAAACCGAAACTCAATTCCACGGCCACCGTAGTCCCGGTAATTGATGGCTCCGGGGTATTCACAGCGCAGCTTCGCGGCGCGGTAGGAGACGTAAGCGCCCGATTCGTGACCATGCCAGGCTTGGCCGTGCGTCGTAGCCGCATCGCGTTGAGCACACCCGCAAGACGTGGTGCGCCCGCTTTAACAAGCCATCACCCTTGACCATCCTGTGTACTCCGCACGCGCATAGGCAAAGCCAAAAGGCGCTTGTGGTCGGGCAGTATTTTTGGGGAACACGCCGTAAAACGGTGAGCCGCCCAAAGATCTTGCCGGTTAGGTCGATGAACGCGGGCATAAAACCCTTTCAAAATACCCGAAGCCGAACCCTCTCCCTGGGAGTTCCGGCAACCGAGTTAGTCAGATAAGCAAGGCGGGGCACGGGGAGAAAGGGAGAACTCGGCCCTTGCTGGGCGTGCCCGCCTTTGTACAAATTCCGCTTTCTCAGCCCTAAGCGGAAACCGATGTGTTAGCTGTGCGAGATGGTGATTGCCTGGATAGCTTCCGAGCGCCGGACCCGACCGTCCACGCGCTTGTATCCCAAGCAGAATCGTCTGTCCCGCAGTGGCAAGAGGCTGGTCAAGAATCTTGACGAACGTGCCCGCGCCGCCACGATCACCGATGACATAGCCGTCCTGGAACGAGCCGAACAAGATAGGCACAACGCCCGCGCTTGTTGCCGTGGGAATTGCTGGCATGGCCGCGCTGTAGCTCACCGGGAACCGTGAAGATGTCCCGTCCGTTTTCACGCGTCCACGAGGCCGCGAAAAGGTTGGCTTGACGCTGTGCCTTCCGAATTGCCACGGCGGTTGCACGGCTCATCAGCCACGCTGCATTGGGGAAGTACGACCCCTTGAGCGTGCCAAGAATATCGTCCGTGGCGTTGAGCAAATAGCGCCGGTGGTCTCCCAAAGATACGGCGCTCGCCGTTCCGGTGCCGGTGTTGCCAATCAATCCCTGTGGCTGATCGGTGCCGGTGCCGGTGACGAAGAAGCCGTCCTCAGCAATGGCGACAGCGTTGAAGAGGTCCCGGACGCCGAATTCTTGGAAGATGCCGACATCCTGCAACAGTTCCCAAGAGACGGTATGAGTCAAGCCCATCATGAACGCGGAGAGCGTGATCTGTGCCAGCGTTGGATTGCTCTCTGTGAACGTGTTGGTTGACGCTCCGCTTTCAGCCTTGATTCCGGCTGTCCCGAACGTGGATTGACTCGGGAGTTTGATGTCATTCGCCGTGGGAATTGCCCGTGCCACGGAACGGACGCCAAGGTCCGGCACCGCCAACGGGATGATGTTGGGGTCCGTCGGGACCGTTACCGTGAAACCGCCGTTAGCCCCCGGCCGTTCATAAAGTGCGGCGGACATCTCCGGCCAGTGACGGCAACGCAAAACCGCCAAACAACGGGTCAAAGCCTTCGCTAAGTGCGGATGGTTTGCTTGCCACCCGAGCGGAGGAAAGCAATAAACGCGTTGGTGTATTCCTCGCTCATTGGTTTTTGGTTGCGGTTGCGCCCATCTGCTACCCGCCCGTCTGCTAACCGTCCAGTCTCACCGACAAAGTTGGGCCGCATTTGTGTGTTGCGTGGGTGCGATCCGTTTGCGTCGTGCTCGTCCAACTCCGCTTCAACACGCTTGAGGGACGCCACGAGTGTGTTGTAATGGGCCAAGTCCGCACCGGCAAGGTCCTTGCCGGTCGTGATAGCCCTGTTAATAATGGTTTCAGCGAGTGCTTTCAAGTCCGCTTTTTGTGCTCTTAGGTCATTCGTGTTCATGGATGTTCCTTTTCAAAACTAGGTTGGTGTGTGGTTTATCGCCCGTCAAGCGGTGGGTTAGTCACACGGTTAACCACTGGAGTGTGGGGCCTAGGCCCTCCGAGTTACTCGCCCGCCTGGAGCGCATAGAGGCGCTCTAATTCCGCAATCTCCCCGGCTTCTTGCTGCTCCGCAAGGCTGTCGCAGAACAATGCATGAAGGTATGCGAGGAAAGCACCCACGAGCGCGGAGACTTGCTCCGGCTCTAGCGGCTCTGTCAATGCGCAACGTGGGACTGTGCCCACGAGGCCAAGGACGCCTACGGAACGCAACCCGCGTCCGGGCCAACGAGCTTTTATGTCCGCAAGCAGCCTTTCATCGGCTGCCCTTGGTTTAATCGGGACGAACTCAATATCATCGGGTGCGCCCATCAGGACTTGCACCGCGACCGTTGATTCAATGGCCAACTGCCCGGCTTGCTCAATGTGTGTCATCGCTGCCTCACCTTTCCTAGCAGCGCGGTTGGCTATAAAATGAGACAGGCCAATCCGCGATGCGTACCCACGTGTTCCGATTTGCCGAACCCGGCCCTGGAGGTTGCACCCTCCGGGGCCAAACTTTGTTATGCGGCTAGGACGTTCTCCAATCGCTCAGGTCCGTTGCCTTCTCTGCTATCGCATCCAACAGAGTCATGGCGTTTTGGTCCAAGATGAGGGGCCGCACGCTTGTGATGTAGAACCCGGTCGGCCTGTTCAATGCACAGACTACAAACCCCACCGCCACGTTGCGGAGATTCCTTGAGACTGCTTTTAAGTCCGAGCTGTCCCCTTGCGGGTCAGCGGCCCAAACCGGCTCTATACCGCCCGTTTTCCCCAATCGTCCGATTCTGCGAAAACGACCAAGACGGTGACATCACGCGGCTGGCCTCCAGCCTTGACTAGCTTGGCGGAGCAGTCTTCCGCCAGTTTCCGGGCTTCGGCCACGGCTTGCAGCGGGTTTAAGCGCCGCTCTTTTGCGTTCTGTTTCGCGCCCTTCCACGCCCAAGCAAGTCGCTTTACCTTGGATGACTTATCTATGCCAGCTTTGAACCCCGGATTTTGCACCATGCTGTACCCCTTTTGCGAGGCTTGTACACCTCACACTCATAGGTATACCCACCTCACGGTTTTTTGTCAAGCGCCCCGCTGTGCTCCGTAGTTGGACGCTCTAAATGGACGCGCTAAATTGACGTTATCTTGTTGTAAATAAACATACTTAATGGTCTTTATAGATCAGCAATTGAAAACCATCCGGGAATAGCATCGCTGAAGTCACGATTGTGGTAGTCCAGAAAGGACACCGGATGAGTTTTTTCACGTTTGAATCAATCAGGAAGAACGTTTTTGCTGTCTTGGTAGAGGATAGTCGAGTCGCTGAAGTCACCATGAGCAAAGCTCATTGTGCCGTCACCCCAACCACAAGCCGTGGCATCCCCCCGGATCTACGGTCTGGCATTGAAGTCTTCATGCAAATGCACGAGAACTGCGACCACCGGAGGAAGTGCCAGAGGTGCCCCCGGCTGGTGTGCTAAGCCCGGCGCGGGGCGGTCGTGGGGCTGCCCCGCCCGTCGTTGAGCGCAATACGGAGGGTGTAAGGGTGTGAAATGGAAGATAAACCCGTATACACCGTTGCTGAGGTGGCCCGGCTTATGGGGCTATCCATCCGCACAGTCCAGAGGTTCTTTCTGAAAGAGCCGGGTGTCCTCATCCTGGAGCGCCCGGCCAAACTCCACAAGAGGAGGTATCGCAGCATCCGCATACCGCGCTTTGTCTATGAGCGCGTTGTGGGTAGATTGACGGTCAAATGACACTGAGGCGATTCCGTAGACTTCCTGGAGCACTACAAAATATGTGCAATTTTGGACAGCCGGGAGAATTAGCAACGGGTATCCTCCCGTAATGGACCCCGAGACACAAACCAGCACAACCCACATATTGAAGGTCGAAAAGGACGCCCCGGACGGCCTGATTGTGACTTTCTCAGACGGCACGACAGCCGGTTTTGTCGTGGAAGAATTGCTGAATTTGAGACCAATCCGGGAGCAAGTTAAAGTGCCTGTGGAGTTAGCTGTCCAATCGGCGCTATAGATTCCAGACACCCTCGCAATGGCGCTCACAGCCCCGTGGACGCGTCCGTGGAAGTGCGGGCGGGGTAGCCGCCACGTTTTCACCAGCCCTCTTGCGGCGTTACACTAGCACCCATGGACCATTGCTCAAGTCCGTTGACACCCGAAAGCCAATCACGCGCGGTGAAGGTGGAGCAGGACGGCGGGTTGGACATGCTGGAGGGCGAGCTACGCTGTGAATGCGGAGCGCACGTTGGGGCAATTCGTAAGCCTCACATGGACGGGCCAAAGGGTGGCCGGTTGCGTCCGACAGATCATTCCCCGTACAAGCCGCCCCGGCCTCATGGGAGTGGAAAACGCGCCCCCTCAAAGAGCATTGGACGTTAGCTTTGGTGGCTGTTCTGGTGGCTGTTGGGTTTGTACTTTAGGGCTTGCATTTGCGACAGATTACAAAGTTGAATCTTCTTTAATCTATTGTTATTAAATGAGATATACGCCATATTGCTACGCTGTGCAACATGGCGCAATTACCTCAAAAGCGGACTCAAAATCCGCCGACCGCAAGGTCATGGGGGTTCGACCCCCCCTCCCGGCACCATAAAATCAATAGCTTACGGAAAGTCTGCAGATGCCATTTGTTGGCGATCACTCTGGAAATCGAAGTTCGTGGGAAACGGGGCGTTGGCTATTGCAAGAGCACAGCGGGTGTTATGCGGCCGTTCGAGCGGCTGAAGACTCGCAAGACTCGCACACCACCCGATGGCGGACCGGGAAGGTCAGGTAGCCGTGTCGCATCCATGGCCAACGGAGAGTGGCACGAGCCGGATCCCACCGATCTCCTGTTTGCGAAATGGCCACGCGATTTATTCAACGCAATTCTTGAAGAAGAAATGCTTCGCACTGACCGTGACGGTAGGCCGCGAACGGCCTATAGCCTGCGCTACACCTACATTTGCCTGCGCCTGCTCGAAGGTGCCGACATCTGCCAGATCGCCAAGAACTGCCGGACGAGCGTAGAGATGATTGAGAAATACTACGCTGCCCATTTGAAGACAAAACTCGATGCCGCCGCTATCAACATCATGAGGCCGCGTCCGAAGAACGAGACCATTTCCAAGAAAGGTCCCGACCGAGTGGAAGTCATCCGCTTAGCTGAAGAAGCCTAGATCATCGCTGCTCGCCCGCTAAGCCGGCGGGGGAAGTCGAATTGGTATGAAAATCCGCCGCCGCTATGCCATGAGGGTTCAATTCCTTCAGCCCGCACCACACCCTGCTGAGATGAGGGCTGCGGCCCGACGCTTTCAACTGAGCCGCTCAAGTAGGGGAGCAACGATGAAGGGCTCCCGGTCTTAGACCGGGAGCCCTTCATGTTCGTCTCGCTCACTAGTTGACCGTAATGGTCAGTGTATTGGAGTCGCTGGCGCCGGGGTTAGTGGCCACGACCTTCCCCGAACCCGTCGCAACAAGGTCGCTTTCAGGGATGGCTACGGAGAGGTGAGTGGCGTCGACGATGGTGGTAGTTCGATAGCTGCCATTCCAGGTCACCGCAACTCCGGGAACGAAGTTGGAGCCGGTGAGGGTGAGCACGGCGTTGCCGCTGCCCTTCGGAATCGTCGAGGCCGAGCTCGACGTCAAGGTGGCTGGAGAGTTGTGGTTGAGTAGCTGCGGAACGACGACCGGACCGTGCAGCAGGTAGATGTGGCCGCCGCTGGTCAGGATGGCGATTCCGTCCTGACCCCAGCGGATGACATCGGTGAGCGTGTAGGAGCTGTTTGCTCCCTCGGCGGCGGCAAAGTCGATGGAGACGCTGCCCGCCGGCATGTATGTGTTGTTGTCGAACGCCTGCACCGTGTCGTAGGTGGAAGGGTAGGAATAGGTGCTGGCGGAGTTGAGCACGTAGAAGGTGCGGCCGAGCGAACCGTCAGGAAGGACGTCACCGTTGTAGCCCCACATTGAGTTGTTTGGCGTACCGAAGACACCGAGTTGCGTGGCGGGGTTGGTAGTCCAGTCAGCTACGCCACCAGTCACGGTGAACACTTTGTTTCCGTCGGCTTTAAAACAGCCGCCGTGGTTGAGCGTGGACTCCACAAACTGCTGATAGTTGTAGTAGGTGAATCCAGCGGCTGTGACGGTGTAGTGGTCGAGGGTGGCGCCGGTGGTGTCGGTGTCGAAGGAGAGCATATCCGCCGCGGTGGGCATAACGATGCAGGAACCTGTATAAGGACCCGACGCCTGGCCCCGCATGGCAGCCGTTTTGTTCACGGGGTCGAAGTCGAAGATTGCGTTGCCAGCCCACGATCCGAGATCGAGAGCGATGGTGTTCTCGTTGCCCGGCTGCGTAGTGATACCGCGCAACTGGTTGGCCGTTGTGTTCGGAACCGGCCAGGTGAAGTCGGCCTGCTGGGAGAGCATGTTGAAGCGCGCGACACTTTGGCTGCCGGCGAGGATGGTGTAAAGGATGTTGCCGTCGGACGTGAGCGCCAGGTTAGTGGGCTGGCTGCCGATGTTGACGGCCGTGCCCACGGTACCGGTGTCAGGCGTGATGGGCGCGATGGAGTTGCCGGTGACGCTGGATGATCCGGAGCCCACGCTGGCCATAATGTTTCGCGAGTACGGATCGTAAAGGATGTGATTCACGCCGATTGTGAGGACGGTGTAGACGGTGAGCGGAACGGTATTGGAGGCGCCGCCGCCGGGCGTGGGATTCTCGACCGAGATTCCAGCCCAATTCATGATGGCGAGGTCCGCCGTTGGAACCGTGGCGGTGAGGGTCGTCGCGCTCTCGTAGCTGGTGCCGAGTGGCGTGCCATTGAGCTGCACAGTAGAGTTGGCGTTGAAGCCGGCGCCCGTCACCGTGATGACGGTGTCGCCGGCGCCAGCCTTAATTCCAGACGGCATGATAGACGTCACTGTGGGCTGCAGATTGTATGCTGCGCCACTGACTGCAACGGTGGTGCTGGATTGGTTGTTGGACAGGAGCGGGTCGGTCTCGGAGGCGCTGACCTGGGCGGATGCATTGAAGCTGCCCGACGCAGTCTGCATCACAACGATCGTGACCTTTGCCGCCTCCAGATTTGCAAGCGAGCCGAGGTTGCAGGCCACTCCCGAAGTGGAGATGCTGCACGACCCAGCGGTTGGAGTTGCGGATAAGACTACTCCGGTGGCGGGGAGTTGCGCGGTTAGAGCGATACTGGTTGCGGTGGAGGGTCCATTGTTGGTTACGTTAGCGGTATAGGTAGCGTTGCCGCCGGTGGGGGTGTCTCCGCTGGACGTGAGCGACACGGCGACGTCAGCCGATGTGCCGGACAGGTCCTTCACAAGATTGGATTGGACACTGTAAACACCGATGCTGGTGCGGAAGGCAAGACCGTTGGTTCCCCAGCGGATGAGGTGAGAGGCATTTCCGTTGCCGATGGTGCCGTTGCTGACGCCGACGGGAATGACATTGGTGGAGGATGGGTTGAAGTCGGAGATGTTAAACGCCTGAATCTGGGAATAGCCATAGGAGTAGACGTACCCCTGCGGGTTATCGAGGATGAAGACGCGCCCCAGGGTTGTGTCGGCCACAGTGGGCCCGGTCGCTACCGTGCTGCCGGTGACGTAGAACGTGCCAAGCAGCGCGCCAGCTTCCGCATCGTAGACCGTGCCCAAATCGGTGTAGGCGCGACCGCCTGCCACCTGGAGGTCATCGATGCCGTAGGTGCTGTAAGTGCCATTGGTGGCGGTGGTGCCTTTTTGCGTGAGGCCGGCTGCGGAGTAGGTGAAAACAGCGTAGCCGTTACCGCCGGCAGCATAGACTTCGCTGGTGGCACCGTTGACCTGCAAAGCCGCGGGCACGAAGTTGGTTACAGTTGTGCCGCGAGCGACGCCGCTGTCGTAAATGACTATGGTATTCGAAGTTCCCGAAAAACCTGCGCCGTTGGTGCCGACAACAACCGCCGAGTCTGACCCGGGCAACGCGGCGATGGCCTGAACCGTCGCGGGGTTAGCATACCAGCCTGTGTTGTTGCCGCCGATGGAGAACTGAAGGCCAGCGGTCCCGGCGGTGAGGTCAACACGGCGTACGGCCGAGGCTCCGTCGAGGCCCACCCACAGGTACTTGCCATCATCCGTAACCGTGATGTGATTGGGTTCGCTGCCAACCGGAATGGGCGTGCCAAGATTGCCGGTTTCCGGATCGACGGAAACAACGGAATTGCCGTAGGGTGCTCCCGAAGAGCTGGGAACCGTGACGTAGAGCAGGCCGCTCACGGGATTCAGCACCATGCTGTTGCTGACGATGGGAACGTACGCTGTGTAAGCCATGACACCGGATGTGCCTCCGCCGGGCGAAGGCGTGGTTACGGTGAACTGCAAGTTGCCCGGAAGTCGCACGGCAGATGCTGGAAGGTTCACGGTGATCTGCGATGAATTGACATAGGTGGAGGCAATGTTCGTGCCGTTGAGGGCAACTGTAGAGGAGGAATTAAAGCCGGATCCGTTAATCGTGAGCGTGGTCGCGGTATTGATAGGGCCGCTGTTGGGGCTGATGGAGGAGATACTCGGTGGAGGAGGCGGAATGATGCTGACCGTAATTGCGTTGGAAGTGGATGGCGTGGAGGTGGAACTGACAGCGGTGACAGTGCCCGTGCCAACCGAAGTGAGTAGGCTAGCCGGGACGATCGCCGCTATCGACTGCGAATTGTTGTTGAAATTGAACCCGGATCCCTGCGTCGTGAGCGCGGTACCGTTCCACTGAATCTGTGAGGTGACGACCCACGCGCCGCTGCTGATCTGCTGGGCGAGATTAGCGCCAGTAACAACGATTTGCGTGTTGTTTGAGCCCAGGACGATCTGCGCAGGGCTGACCTGGACCAGTATGGGCGTGGGAGTCTGGTTAAGGATCACGACCGATGCCGATCCGGAGGAACCGCCGCCGGGGACAGCGTTGGTCACAATCACGTGGAGGATCTGGCTGGTTGCCTGGTCGGTCACGGTGAGCAGGAATGTGAGCTTCGTCGAGCTGACGTAAGTGGTTGCTCTGTCGGTTCCGTTGACCTGAACCGTGGCGGCAGGGGCGAAGTTCGAACCCGTGACAGTCATGGTCACGGGGCTGGCGCCACCGGCGACAATGCTGGCAGGGGAGACGGTGATGGGAAAGCCAGGCGCTGGATTGGTAACCGAGACGCTCGAAGCTGTTGAGGTGCCGCCGCCGGGGACGGCGTTGACCGCGGTGATAGAAAGCGATCCCGCGGATGTGACATCCGCAGCGGAAAGCGTGACATTAACCTGCGTGCCGTTTACAAATGTGGTTGCCCGTGCATCGCCGTTGACCCTGATAACGGTGGTAGGGACGAATCCTGTGCCCACGACGAAGATGACGGGCGATATGGCGCCGGCTGCCACCCCCTCGGGCGAAACGCTGGAGATGACGGGTGCGGGATTGTCGACCTCGAAGTACACGGGCGCTCCGGAGCCGCTGCTCACCGACCCATTCAGCGCGATCACAGAGAGCTGGCCGCCGCTAGCGAGCTGCGTCGCAGTGAGAGTGGCGACCACCTTCGTGGAGCTGACGAAGCTGGTGACGTCAGCAACCCCGCCGACCTGCACCGTGGTGTCGGATTCGAAATTGGATCCGTTCACCGTGAGCTGGGTGCCGCCAGTGCCAGCCATAACGGAAGTGGGATTGATGGACGTCACGGCGGGAGTCACCGTGGTAGTGCCGCCACCACCTGGATTTGAAGAACCGCCGCCGCAGCCAAGAACAAATAAAGACACACCAAGGCCCAAAAGGCTCAAAAAACGATGACAAGGATTCATGGGAGATAAGTATAGACCGCGAGTTGGGCTTCTTCTGTGAACCGGACTAGCTTTTTCCGCGTAACTACCGAGAAATTCGAACTGAAGCCGGGATGCGGTGCTAGTGGCCCTTACCCACAGCGTTCTTCAATGCGGAGCATAACCGGATCATCTTGGCCGCTAATTGAACTCCGAATCCCGCCTAAGTATTTTAGTTGCATAGTGGGATATCCAGAGTCACTCATCAGGCAATTGGTGCAATGAACTGGGACCGAGAATGACCGGCTCGGGGGAGTACCAGCATCCCGACACGCCAAGTCCAACGAATTCTCATGCAGTCAGGCGGGATTCGTTCCGAGAATCGTCGGGTTCAAACGATATATTCAAACGCGGCAGCATCCAGGATCGATACTGCGGTTCGCACCCCCGGCACCAACAAAACAGATTACTTAATTGATTTTTAGGGAGTGTTTTGCCCGTAGTATCTTCCTGCTAGTGGCTGTCCTGATGGCGGTTGGTCTCTTTCTGTGGCCGTTGGCTATCCCGTGGCTTTTCCAGTCGCTGACTTGGTGTGCTCGCCCGGCGAACAACTTGGCGTTGTTTATGGAACCGGAGGAGTTTCTGGCTGCCTCCTGGGAGGAAGATTTCGGGAAGGCGGCACAGCGGAATCGGTGGCGCGGTTACTCAACCCCACCTGCTACTCTTTTCTTGGGCTCACCCAGCCCGAGCCTTCCCACTCAAGGAGCAAGCCGTGCCGCGCATCTGTGTCGACATGGATGAGGTCATGGCGGACACTCTCGCCGAGCATCTCCGACGCTACAACCAGACCTTCGACGAAGAGGTTACCCCCAACGACCTGGCCGGCAAGGGCCTTTGGGAGCACGCGCCACTCGACCGCCAACTGCAGCTTCGCGCCTTCCTCGATGCTGAAGATTTCTTCGAGGATCTGGCTCTCATGCCGGCCGCCCAGGATGTGCTCCAGCGGCTCTCCGCCCGATTTGAAATCTATATCGCAACCCAGGCCATGGCCGTCCCTAACTCCCTCGGCCCCAAATACCGCTGGTTGCAGCGCCACTTCCCCTTCATCCCGCCGAGCCACTACGTCTTCTGCGGCAACAAATCGATCCTCCGCGCTGACTACCTCATCGACGACCAGCCCAACAACCTCCTCCGCTTCGAGGGCCAAGGCATGCTCTACTCCGCACCCCACAACCTCACAGCCACCGGCTTTTTCCGCGTGAATAACTGGCAGGAAGTAGCGGATTACTTTGAAACCATCCCCTCCTGACCACAGAGGCACGATTTCCGTCGTGCCGCGCGCCCGCGCTGTGTGCCCGGCTCTGGAGCCTGAAGGTCTCTTCCTCGCGTTTCTCTGCACGATTTGAGGCTATTGACGACTTGCCTGGCGCTCTTCGAATTGCCCAAGCCTGCCAATCAACCATTCGATCGCCGCACACTGTTCGTCGATTTCGATGCTTAGATGAGCGGCCTTGAGCGGCAAAGACTCCGGCAATGCTGAGGCGAGCTTTCCCAGCCTGACCAAGTCCTTTTCCGTCGTAAGGAGGGCGGCAGCTCCGGCAGCGCGGGCAGTCGTCGCCAATCGGTCGATGTCACGTGCGGTATAGCTATGGTGATCGGGAAAGGCAGTGTGGCTGGCCAGCCGCAGACCGGCGGCTTCGAGTCCGGCGAAGAACTGCTCCGGCCGCGCGATGCCGCAGAAGGCCGCAACAGGACCGTCAACGTGAGGAATCTCCATCCTACGGCGCACCCGCCAGACCGGTCCCTGCCAGCCCCAGTCTCGCAGCTCGGTTTCCAGCTCCGGTTCGCCAGCCGGAATCGCGATCACAGTGGCTCGACGTGCGGCTTCAAGCGGTTCGCGGAGATTTCCCGCCGGAAGAAGCCACTCTCGCCAATCCCGCCGGTCCATCAGCAAAATGTCGATGGCGCGCGCCAGTTGGCGGTGCTGAAAGCCGTCGTCGAGAAGGTGGACATTTTGTGTTTGGTCTCTCTCAGTGGATTGCTGCGCTTCGGACTCTGCCAGCAGACCGGCGTCAAAGCGCCGGGGCGCGACATAGACTGGAACGCCCGCCTCTCGCGCGATCAGCAACGGCTCGTCGCCAAACTCCTCGGCGGTTCCTTCCGGATCGACCCGCGCAGCGAGCCGGCTCTGGCGTCCATAGCCTCGGGAGAGCACATCCACATGAAGGCCTCTTCCACTGAGCAGTTTAGCCAGCGCAATCGTGAGCGGCGTTTTGCCCGAGCCGCCCGTGGAGAGGTTGCCGATGCTGACAACAGGAAAACGAAGGCGCCGGACCGGCTCGATTCCGGAGCGAAGCCTGAAATCGCGCAGGGCAAGCGCCGACCGATAGAGCGGAACCAGCGGAAAGAGCATGCGGCGCGCGGAGAAGGAGGTTTTCATGCAGGCCGTTCCCTTTCATTCCGCGCCGCAAGCAACTCCTTGATTGCCGCGACGCAGCGATCAGTTGCTCCGGCCTGGCTGGCGAAAACCTGTCTGGCCCGTTCACCAACGGCTTTGGCGGCGTTCCTGTCATACAGCATGCCGATAAGAACCTGCGCGAGTTTCTCTTTCCCCGCAATGCAAATGGCGTTGCGAGCAATCAGATCTTCGGTGATGGCGCGGAAGTTGGCGTAGTGCGGGCCCATCACGATGGGAACGCCAAACTGCGCCGGCTCCAGCGGGTTGTGCCCGCCGGCAGGAATCAGGCTTCCGCCAACGAAAGCGACCGATGCGATCGAATAGACCGAAGCCAGCTCGCCGATGGTGTCGAGCAGAACGATCTGGCCTGGCTTCAGCGCCTCGACCGGCCGCGAACGCCAATCCGAGCGCCGCACCCAGGACACACCGGATCGCTCCAGCAGCCCAGCAACAGCGTCAAACCGTTCTGGATGCCGCGGCGCGAGGACCATGGCCAGTTGCGGATCGTCATCGAGCAGCCGCGGCCAGGCTTCAAGGAGCGCCGCCTCTTCGCCATCGAGTGTGCTGCCCGCGACTACGAACCGCAGACCGGTTAGCGAGCGCCTTCAACAGCCGCGTCGCCTCGGCCTCTTCGGCTGCCCGCACATCGAACTTCAGATTTCCGGCCACCGAAACGCGCTCCGGCAGGCAGCCGATGGCGATGAGCCGTTCTGCGTCGGTTCCGCTCTGCGCCAGGACACGGCTGAGCCGGCTGAGAAACGGCCGCCAAAGCCCGCTCAATCGCCGGTAGCGCGGCCACGAGCGGTCCGAGATGCGCGCATTCACCACGGCAACTGGAATTCCTCGCCGAAAGCACCCGCTGAGCAGGTTCGGCCAGAACTCCGTCTCCGCCAGGATCAGCAGCCGCGGCCTGAGGGCCTTCAAGTAAGCTCGAACAGCCCAGGGCAGGTCCAGCGGACAATAGAAGACGCGGTCGGCGCCGAAGCGTTCGCGAGCCAGCGCCTGGCCGGTGCGTGTCGTGGTGGAGATGACGATCCGGCACCCCGGCAGCGCATCGTCGAGCGTCTTGACCAGACGGCTGACCGCCAGCACCTCGCCAACGGAAACCGCATGGACCCAAAGAACCTGGCGCTTATCCCCCGGCGCGTCCAGCATCTGCGAAGCCGGGATGGAACAACGCCCAGCCGTTCCAGCAGCCCTTCGCGGTACTTCTGCGTCGTGGCCATGCGGAAGAGCCACCATGGCGCCCCCGCCACCAGAGCCGCCAGCAAGGCCAGATTGTAGAAAAACAAAATCATGCGCAGTGACGGAACGTGCCTTTCCGCAGTCTAATCTCAAATGATACAGTCGAGCACGATGAGATCTCTGCGGGTCATTCCGACATCTTTGCTGCTTTGGCTGGCGCTGCCGGCCTTGGCCAGCGACCATACCCCGCCGCCGGTGCAGCCGGCCACGTCCTTTGCCGCTGTCGAGGTGCACGACGACGAAAAGGTGGCCATCGCCGCCGAGCCCTACGATACGCGCGAGAAGGAATCCATCTTCCGCGTCGATTATCTCAGCCACGGCGTCATGCCGGTGCGCCTGATCGTCACCAACAACGGCGACCGGCCCATCAGCCTGCGCGATGCGCGGATCCTCTTCTACACCGCCGCTGGCGACAAGATTCAGGCTGCCGAGCCGGAGGATGTGGAGCGGCTGATGACGCGCAAAGAGCGCCAGGGCAGCAGATTCCGATGCCGGGCCCGTTGCCGAGCATCAAGCTCAAGCCCAAGGCCAGCAACAAGGAGATCGAACAGGACTTCGACACCTTCGAATACCAGGCGCTGGTGGTCGAGCCGCACTCCACGCGCGCCGGCTTCCTCTTCTACGACGTCTCCGGCCTCGACCACCCGCTCCAGGGCGCCAGCCTGCACCTGCGCAAGCTGCGCGACGCCGACGGCAAGGAGCTCTTCTACTTCGAGATTCCCTTCGACAAGTACCTCAAGTCGAAGTCCAGCCAGATGAACTGAGCCATCCCTGTCGCTTACTCGTAGTAAGTAGCCGTAGTGGTATCCGTCTCCCAGATGGTCGCATCCTTCACGCGCACGCGGCCATCGGTCATGGCGGCGAGCTGCTCGTTGGTCTGGTCGTAGAAATATTTGGCCATATTTTCGGCCGACGGATTCAGCACAGTGAACGGCTCCAGATCGTTGAGCATCCGGTGGTCGATGCGCTCGATCACCGGGCGCAGCACCTGCTTGAGCAGCTTGAAGTCCAGCAGCAGGCCGGCCTCGTCGAGCTCCGTTCCGGCCAGGGTCACGCGGACCTTGTAGTTGTGGCCGTGCGGGTTCTCGCACTTGCCCTTGTAGTTGCGGAGGTAGTGTCCGGAGGAAAAATCTGCCTCCACGGTGACTTCATACATCGGGTCTGCTCGATTCTGTGCGGGGAAGCGTCCCTGTTTCCATTCTAGTGCCGATGCCTTCGAACTGCCTGTGCCCCATCTTTTCGCTTTCTTTCTGACGATAGGGTGGGAAACGTGGAACCTCATCTGGCGTTCTTCGGCGAAATCGTGCAGCCTGTCAGCTGCGTTTCTTGCGCCGCCGCGCCTTCGCTGCGCCGGTCCACCTGCTCGAAGAGGTGGCTCATCACGCCAATCAGCGCCGCCGCGAGGCCAGACAGCAGCAGAATCAGCGCGACGGTTCGCCAAAGAGATGCATTCGCCGGCAAACCCGGCTGAAAGCTCGAAGGCGCCATCGACATCGCCGCCGAGAGCAGCGAGAAGAAGACCAGCGTGCCAGCCAGGATGTAAAAGTTGCGAGACATAAATAGCCCAGTGGGAACAGGCTCGATTCTACTGTTCCTTTGCGTTTCCAGCTTGAAAAAACTCCTCCACATCCGTGATCGTCGCGGTCATTCGGTAAGGCGGCAGGCTGGCCAGAAAGGTCTGGCCGTATCGTTTTGTGCGAATGCGCGAATCCAGCAGCACCAGCACGCCGCGATCTTCAAGCGAGCGGATGAGCCGGCCGAAGCCTTGCTTCAGTGTCAGCACAGCCGACGGAACCTGATAGTCGAAGAAGGGCTTGCCGCCGGCCTCTTCAATCGCCTTCATCCGCGCCGCAACCACCGGGTCGCTGGGCACCGCGAAGGGCAGGCGGTCGATGATCACGCAGCTCAAGGCCTCGCCTTGCACGTCCACGCCCTGCCAAAAACTCGACGTGCCGAAGAGCACCGCATTCGGCGTCTCGCGAAATTGCTCCAGGAGCGCTTTGCGCGGAGCCGTGCCATGCAGCAGGATGGGAAAGTCCAGCACCGGCAGCAGACGCTCGTACAAGTCGCGCATCTGGGCATAACTCGTAAAGAGGCAAAATGCGCGTCCGCGCGTAATCTCCAGCACTCTTTGGATACATCGAGCCGCGGCCTCGGGAAACTCCGGATCGCGCGGGTCGGGCATCTCCGGCGGCAGATAGAGCAGCGCCTGTTCGCCATAGCGAAAATGCGAAGGCACCACTAACTCGCGCGCCTCGCTCAAACCAAGGCGCTTGCGGATATGTTCAAAGCCGCCCTGCACGGTAAGCGTCGCCGAGGTCATCACGACGGTGGGAATCTGGTCGAAGACTAGCTCTGTTAGTAACTCGGAGACATCGATGGGCGTTGCTTGCAAAAAGGTCGTTCGCGATTGCTGCCTGAACCCGCCCGCTCTGGCGCCGGTCGATGACCTCTCCGCGGCTCCGGATAACCGCCGCTCCATCCAATAAACCATGTTGCTGGCGCTCGACTCGAGCAGAAACTCAAGCTCGGAGCGCAGCCGCGTGACGCGCTTCCTCAGCCCCGGAGCTTCGTCCACGCCCTTCATTTCGTCCATCTCCGCCTCCATCCTCTGCAGTGTGGCGCGCACAGCCATGTAGAGGTCGCCCGAGGTCTCCAAAAACTCCTCGCGCTCGGTGAAGGGCTGGCGGCCGTCGCCCGCCATGGGAAGGCCTGCAAAAAACATCCGTGCGCGCTCGCGCAATTGCTGCGTCAAGGCGGGCAGTTTCTCCGCTCCCTCTTTGCCGCGCAGCAGCACATCGGTGTCGCGCGCCAGCTCTTCAAAGCGAATGTTGCTGACCGAAAGGCCGAAGTAACTCGAAGCCACATCCTCCAACTCATGCGCCTCGTCGAAGACCACCGCCGCGGCCTCGGGCAGAATCCCAGCATCAGGCGCGCCCGCGGCCTCGCGCTTGACCGATAGATCGGCAAAAAACAGATGGTGGTTGACGATAATAATGTCCGATTCCAGAGCCTTGCGCCGCATCTCGGTGATGAAGCAGCGGCGATAATCCGGACACGTTGTCCCAAGACAAGCTTCGGCTCGCGCGTCGAGCTTTTGCCAAAGCGCGCTCGACTCAGGCAGCCCGGCAATCTCTGAGCGGTCGCCGGTTTCGGTCGTCTGCTCCCACTCGGCAATCTGCCGATACTGGTCGATCTCTTCCAGGCCCGACAGAATCGGCTGATTGCGCAGCGCGACCAGCTTGTGGCGGCAGAGGTAGTTGGCGCGGCCCTTCATGTAGCAGACATGCAGATCGCCGAGCAGCGTTTCGAGAAAGGGAACGTCGCGGAAGTAGAGCTGGTCCTGCAGAGCCTTGGTGCCGGTCGAGACGATGATGCGCTGACCGGTGCGCAGCGCAGGCAGCAGGTAGGCCAGGGTCTTGCCGGTGCCCGTGCCGGCCTCGACGATCAGGTGGCGGCGTTCATTGAGCGCGCGCTCGACGGCCTTGGCCATTTCGAGCTGGCCGGGGCGGTATTCATAAGGCAGCGGCGAACGCGCGAGGATGCCGCCGGGCGCGAAAAACTCGTGCAGCGTGGGCAGAGCGCGGGTTGGGGTATCGGTGGCGGGCATCGGGACCGGGCGCTCTTCTCATCATAGTGTCGCGACCGGCCCTCGATCCTAGCCTGGCGCGCTCTCCGCCGTTGTTGGATCGATGATCCTGCGGACCTCGGCGACACTGTTGGCAGGAAAGCCGCCCAACTTGGCGTGTTCGCGCACCATCTCTTCATTCGGCGCGATGTAGATGCAGTAAATCTTGTTGTCGGTGACGTAGCTTTGCAGCCACTGAATCTGGGGACCGAGATTCCGCAGGACGCTACAGGACTTTTCTGAGACGGCCTGCAACTGTTGAGTTGACATGGAACCGGCACCTGGAATCTCGCGTTCAATCACGAATTTTGGCATGGGACAACCTCCTGCAGACGGGGAACGGCAATAGTTTAAACAGGTTGCAAGCGCATTGTGAACAAGAATCTGTTCTAAGAATCTTTGCCAGGCGCAAGGGATGAGTCATTTAGGGCGGCGCTCGCGTGGTGCTGGTCCTTAGTCATCGTCTGATCCTGCCCGCCATTCATCCATTGGCCCATTGCGAAGGCCTGTTCTCGTCCGGCTTGAGTTCGAGCAGTTGCCGCGCGCTTCGCGAGCTTGTTTCTAATTTGTTTGGACCGCCGTGCCGTGAGTATCTTCTCAGTTGCGGCGTTATACGGGTTGACGGGGTCGGAGTTCATGGGGATGCTGTTGATGCTCACTGTTGCCTCCAATAAGGTGCAGAGGGCAACTGACGGACCAGAATTGTGGCTGCAAAGGTCAAAAAAGTCTAATGGCATGACGATCGGCGGACTTTGCTGCTGATTGGTCATTCCGGCGAGGCGATCAACTGTTGTTCCTGGATTCACTTGGCCCGGAGGACTAAGCTGGAACTAAGGCCCCACCGTTGAACCCCGGCAATAATTTCGACCTCCGCGGCGTGAAACGGGACTGGGATTGATTTCGCAAGCTTTCCCCTTTAGCAAACAGTGACAGGAGATTATTTTGACGAAATATCGTAGATCGGTAGTGCCCCGAGAGCAAGGTGCAGCGGCGCTTCCGCTGGTGGCCATTGTGGGCCGGCCCAATGTGGGCAAATCCACGCTCTTCAACCGGCTCACACGGAGCCGCCGGTCCATTGTTGGCGATGAGCCCGGCATTACTCGTGATCGAATTTATGGCGAGTATGAGTGGGCGGGCCGGCAGTTCCGGCTGGTCGACACGGGCGGCATCATTCCCGATGATCCCGATCTGATCCCCACCGAGATCTACAACCAGGCCAAAGTGGCGCTCGAGGAGGCCGATGCGCTGGTGCTGGTGGTCGATGCGCGGACGGAGCTGGCGAGCCCCGATTACGACCTTGTGCGGATGCTGATCCGCGGAGGCAAGCCATTGTTCCTTGCCGTGAACAAAGTTGAAGGTGAAGCCATGGCGCTGGCTGCGGAGAACTTTCGCCAGTTGGGCATTCGCAATGTGTATCCGATCAGCTCAGAACATGGCCTGGGAATCGGCGACCTGCTGGAGGCGGTTACCGAAGCGATCCCTGCGCCTCCGGAGGCTCTACCGACAGAGGAAGAGGCTCTCGCTGTTGAGGAAACAGAAGACGGAAGCGGGATCCAGAATGCCGAGGGTGAGGCTGCTGCGATGGAGATCGTGGACGGCGACATTCGTCCCCTTCACCGCACGCATGGCGAATTTGAGCAGCACGAGACCTCCGTGGCCATCATCGGGCGGCCGAACGTTGGCAAATCCACGCTGCTGAATGCTCTGACCGGCACCAGCCGCGCCATCGTCTCGCCGATTGCCGGCACCACGCGCGATGCGGTGGACGAGGTGGTCGAGTTCGAGGGGCAGCAGTTGCGGTTTGTGGATACGGCCGGTATCCGGCGCAAGGGCAAGACTCATCTGATGGCCGAAAAGATGAGCGTGGTGATGGCGAGGCGGCATCTTGAGGCCGCGGACGTTGCGCTGCTGGTGATCGACGCGGTCGATGGAGTGACGGCAGCCGACGCGACCATTGGCGGCTATGCGCACGAGAGCGGGCGCAGCGTGATCATCGTGGTCAACAAATGGGACGTGGTGACGACGGGGCGCACAGACGGCAAGCCGCCGGCCGACCGCGAGATTTTTGAACAGCAGTTGCGCACGGTGCTCAAGTATCTGAGCTATGCCCCGGTGGTCTTTCTTTCGGCGCTTGAAGGGACTGGCCCCGGAACGAAGAAGATGCTCCGTATGCTGCATGAGGTTGTTGCGGTGGCCGCCGAGCGACGCAAGCGCGTCTCGACCGGGCAGATGAACCGCTTCCTCGACAAGATCGACTTCCAACGCGCGCCGGTGCCGATGGCCAAGCGCCTTCGCATCTTTTATATGACGCAAGCCGCGGTGGCGCCGCCAACCTTTGTGCTCTTTACCGACCGAGAGATCAAGCTGCACTTTTCTTTTGAGCGGTTTCTCGAAAACCAGATCCGCGAGGCATTCGGCTTTCAGGGAACGCCGATCTGGTTCAAGGTCAAAGCTCGGAATGAGAAGAAGGACGAATAGAGCGCGCGGAGAAGATCGGCATCACAGGTGGAGCTACCGTCCCGTACCCCCTACGGTCATCCTGTCCAGCTTGATCGTCGGCATGCCGACGCCAACTGGCACGCTCTGGCCGTCTTTGCCGCAGGTGCCGATGCCTTCGTCGAGCTTCAGGTCGTGGCCGACCATCGACACGTACTTCAGCGCCTCGGGACCGTTGCCGATCAGGGTGGCGTCGCGCACTGGCGCGGTGATCTTGCCGTCTTCGATCAGATAGGCCTCTGACGCCGAGAAGACGAACTTGCCGTTGGTGATGTCCACCTGGCCGCCGCCGAAGTTGACCGCGTAGAGGCCGCGCTTGACCGAGCGCAGATATGTCTTCCGGCGCATCGTCGCCGGCCAGCATGTAGGTGTTGGTCATGCGCGGCATGGGGATGGATTGATAGCTCTCGCGGCGGCCCGAGCCGGTGTTGGCCATGCCCATCAGCCGCGCCGAAAGCTTGTCGCTGAGGTAGCCTCGCAGCACGCCGCCCTCGATGAGCACCGTCTCCTGCGTGGCCGAGCCTTCGTCGTCCACGTTGAGCGAGCCGCGGCGGCCGGCGATGGTTCCGTTGTCCACCACAGTGACTTTGGGACTGGCAACCGGTTTGCCGATCAAGCCGGTGAACGCCGAGGTCTTCTTGCGGTTGAAGTCGGCTTCGAGGCCGTGACCCACTGCCTCATGCAGCAGAATTCCCGGCCAGCCAGGGCCGAGCACCACTTCCATTTCGCCGGCTGGAGCCGCTACGGCATTGAGCTGCAGAATCGCTCCGCGCGCGGCCTCGCGGGCTAGGCTCTCCGGGCTTTTAGTTCCTGTGAACTGGTCGAGACCCGCTCGTCCGCCGCCGCCTGCCGAGCCTTTGGTCGTATTGGCAGCGTCTTTGGCGATGACGAAGACATTCAACCGGCAGAGCGGCTGTGTATCGCTGGCAAAGGCGCCGTCGGAGGCGGCAATGAGAATGCGGCGCAATTCTTCGGAGTAGCTGGCCCTGACCTGCACGATGCGCGGATCGAAGGCTCGCGCGGCGCGGTCGGCCCGCAAAATCAGCTCCAGGCGCGCGGCAAGATCGAGATCGTAGCCGCCCAGCGGAACAGGATAAAGATTTGCGGCGGGCGCCTCAGTGAAGCCCTGAACGGGCTGTTTGGCCGGCCCGGAGGCGATCAGCGCCGCAGTGCGAGCCGCATGCAGCAGGCGTTCGGAGCTGAGATTGTCGGTGTAGGCGTAGCCGGTGCGCTCGCCGCTGAGAACGCGGATGCCGCAGCCCGCGCTGACGCCCTGGCTGGCCGATTTCACGATCTGCTCGTCGACGCCGAGCGCGGTGGCCGTGACTGACTCAAAGTAAAGGTCGGCATAGTCGCCGCCAGCGCTCAGTGCCTCGCCCAGGCAGCGTTCGAGAAGCCGCTCGGTGATGCCGAATTTCTCGAAAAAAAACCGCTGGTGACTGGGGCCGGGGGAGGCTGCAGTTATGCTCATCGTGCTTTTCAGTGTACGCCCAAGGCCGCCCCGGCGGCAGGCTCCCGTGCACCCGTTCCTCTCTTGATGCTTGCCCAACTGCACTCTACCGCTGGCGGGCGGCCTCGTGTTAAATTTGTGCCATGAAGAAGATATTTGCCGCCGCGCTCCTGCTGATGGTGTTTGCCACACCGGCCTTCGCTGCCCATAAACATCATCACAACACTTCTCACCACCCGAGTCACCACCACCATCACCATCACGCCTGATCACGTCGCCGGTCCCGAAGGCCGCAACGCCGCCAGGGCTGGAGCGTTCAGGCGGTTTCGTCCAGGCAATCAGACTCCTTAAGGTATATGCCATGACAGATTTGGACAATCTTCGCTATCCGATCGGTCGCGCGCCCAAGGGGGCCGCGAGTGACGCAAGCATTCGGTCGACTCAGATTCAGACGCTGCGCGAACTCCCCGGACGCCTGCGCGCCGCCGTCGCCGGATTGAACGATGCTCAACTCGACACGCCCTATCGCGAGGGCGGCTGGACCGTGCGCCAGGTGGTGCATCACGTGGCCGACAGTCACGCCATGGCCTACATTCGCTGCAAGCTCGCGCTCACTGAAGATTGGCCCACGATCAATCCCTACGATGAAGCCGCCTGGGCCAACCTGCCCGATAGCCGCTCGTTGCCCGTTGAGACTTCGCTGGCGATCATCGAGGGCCTGCACGCGCGCTGGACCGCGCTCTTCGATGCGCTCACCGAAGAGGATTTTCAGAGAGGCTACAACCATCCCGAGCGGGGCCGGGAGACTCTGGCCAGAGGTCTGGCAATCTACGACTGGCACTCGCGCCACCACACCGCGCACATCACCAGCCTGCGCACGCGCCAGGGCTGGTAGAGGCAGATGCCCGCAAGCGCCGAGGCTGCAACTCCCGAACGGCTGACACAAACAATCGAAGAGTACCTGGCTGAACATCCGGCGGCGGCGCTGCTCGAGGATGGCCGCGTGCTCTTCGACATGCGAGCCGCCCGCTACGCCGTGACCGGCGATCATGGGCGCTGCCTGCTGCAGCTGTGGAGCGAAGAGCGCAACCTGATCCGCACAGTGGTCGACGTGCAGGAGCGCGCGCAATGCCTGCGCATCGCTACCCGGCGCATGGGCGCGACCAAGCCCCAGACGCTGGAACTGGTTCCCACCAGCGACCGCCGCACGCCCACCGCACGAGAGTCCGCCCGCCGCAACTATCAACGGCTATTGGAGCGCGTGCTGACCCGCCACTTCATCGGGTCAAAAGTCGATGGCCTTCGTTCGGCGATGGATCTGGAGCACAGCTTTGGCCCAGCGTATGTGCGCGGGCGTTTGCTCAAAGGAACGGCTGCCGAAGCGGTGATCGGCGTAAGCGAAGCGGAGTCCGCCTCCACAGTGGATGGCATTCTGACGCTGGGAATCCTCTGGCTCGACCACTGCCGCCAGCACGGCGATGGACGCCGCCACTTTGGCGGGCTCAAGGTCGTTGTCCCAGCCGGCGCATGGCGCACGACCGCCGAGCGCATGGCGTGGCTGAATCACGCCGCCGCCGATTTCCAGCTTTTCACGCTCGACGAGCGCAGCGAAGAGCTTACCGCGGTCGACTTTCGCGATACCGGCAACCTCGAGTCGCGGCTGGTCCACGCCTTTTCCGCCGCCGCGGCTACTCGAGCGTGCCAGGACGGCATTGCCCGGCTGATGGCGCTTGTCCCGCCCGCCGCCAGGGAGCGCGTCGAGATCCGGCCGAACTCGGCCAACCGAAGTGGGTCTGCTGCTGCATGGCCTTGAATTTGCGCGCGTGCGGCATGGCTTTGCCGCACACTCCTTTGCCACGCGAGGACGAGATCACCTTTGGCGCGGGAGCCAACGAAACCCCGCTCACGCCGGAGAATGAGCCGCTCTGCCGCGATCTCTTCGCGCGCCTCTTCCTCAGCCGCCACGGCGACGGCGCGCATACCGACCCGCTCTTCCGTCTGCAGCCCGAGCGCTGGCTTGAAGCCCGCTTGCGCAGCGAGATCGCCGAGCTTGTTGCCGGGCCTGCGCGGCGACCTGCTCTACTCGCAGGTGCCGGCGCTCTCGGCCGGCGACCGCGGCCTGCTGGATCTGCTGACGCTCGACCGCAACGGCCGCCTGGCTGTCATTGAACTGAAGGCCGACGAAGATCTGCATCTGCCCCTGCAGGCGCTGGACTACTGGATTCGCGTTCGCGCGCTGAACAACGACCGGCAGCCGATGGCAGGCAACGAGGGCGGCAGGCCGCTCTCGGCCTTCGAGCGCCAGGGCTACTTTGCCGGCGCTGAGGTTTCGCCCTTCCGCCGCGCCTGCTGCTGGCCGCCCCGGCTCTGCGCATCCACCCCGCCAACGAGCCGGTGCTGCGCTACCTCTCCCCTGAGGTCGAGTGGGAGTTGATCGCGCTGACCGAGCATTGGCGGCGCGAACTGAAGGTTGTCTTCCGCAAACGCGGCGGCGATCACCGAGCCCAGGGCTTGCCAGGCAAGAGTCTTCAGTCGTGAAGAACCACATTCAATAGAGATTTGTGTACTTTGATGCCGCCGTTATAGTCGATGAACCCCAGCTTGCGAAAGCGGTTCATGAAAAAGCTCACGCGCGACCGGGTTGTCCCGATCATCTCCGCCAGAGTCTCCTGAGAGACCTTTGGAATCAGCGATTCCGGTCTCCCCCGGCTGGCCAAACTCCGCCATCAGCAGCAGAATGCGCGCCAGCCGCTTCTCGCTTGAATTGAAGAGTTGATCGACCAGGTCCGCCTGGGTTTTCATGCTGCGGGCCAGCAGAAACTTCATGAACAGATCGGAGAAGGCGCGCTCCTCGTGCATCACGCGAATCATCTCCTCCCGTTCGATCTTGAGCGCCGTGCAATGCGTAATAGCCGTGGCTGTCGCCAGGCGCAGCCCAGGTATTCCTGCAACCGACTCCTCGCCCACAAACTCGCCGGCCGCGAGCAGCGTAATAGTGGCCTCTTTGCCCGCTTTCGAGATCACGGTCAGCTTTCGCCCGGCCGCTTTGAAGGTAATAGACGCAATCGGCTGGGTCGCCCTGAGAGAAAAAATGCCTGTTTCGGCTTTAATTTGCACAACCTTCCGCCCAACCCCGGCCTGCGCCAGGAAGATAGCCGGATCGAACCGCATCTGTTCTAGATCCGCCACTCGATATCCCCGTTCCCCAGCGCGCTCTCGCGTGGGAACCTCTCTCTAGACTGCCCGAGTCACACCGCCTTTCCTCTTGATCGTACTGGAAGACGTACTAACCCGATTTAATTACCAAACTCATTGGAACGCAACAGAAAATCTGTCCTTTTTTGCTCACTTGCCTGCAGTTCATTTTCAGATCATTGAAGATGCGATTCAACCTTGCAAAAAACTCAGGACACAACTCCTCATCCCGCATCCATTCGGCTTCCCCAAGACTTCGCACGCATGGTTGAGCACACTTCGTTGTGCAACACGCAGACCGTCGCCAAAATGCGAGAATGGGAGCAGCGCTCGGTCCGTTGTTTGCGTCAAACCGGCGTGGGGGAGATCTTGGCCAAGCTGCGAGTCCTGTCGACGCACCTCTACATGAACCAACGCCTGCACCCAGGCCTGCTGGAGCAGGCCAGCCACTGTCGGCGCACAGGCGGTCGAGATCTTTGCCGCGCGCCAGCACTTCGACTACACCAGCCGCGAGCACGTCGCCGAGCTGGCCGCATGGTTCCGCTCCAACACTCTCCAGCCCTGGTCGATGCACGCCCCGCTCTACCCCGACCGCGAGATGGGCCGTGCCGGCGCGCCCTCCGTCAATCTGCTGCACCCTGAAAAGAGCCGCCGCATCGCCGCCATGGACGAGATCAAGCGCGCCCTCGAGACTGCCGACTCCATCCCCTTCCGCAACCTCATCGTGCATCTGGGCGAGCGAGCCGACGAGTGGTCGCCGCGCACCATCGAGTACGCCCTCACCGCTCTCGAACACCTTGGCGCATTTGCCCATCCCCTCGGCGTGCGTCCGCTGGTTGAGAATCTGACCGGCGAACCCACCACTCCCGAGCATCTGATGGAGATCCTCACCACCGGCCATCTGAATTCGATCGGCGTCTGCCTCGACCTTGGCCACGCCCACTTCACCGTAGGAATTCCTCAGGCCATCGCCACCTTTGGCGCGCGCATCGTCCAGGTGCATGCGCACGACAACCACGGCGTCAACGATGAGCATCTCCTCCCCGGCGATGGCAGCATCGACTGGCCCGCCACGACAGCGGCCCTCAACACCCTCGCCACGCCTCCAGCAGTCGTCATGGAACTCAGCTCCAAGCTCCCCGATGAGCCCGAAACCCTCCCCGCCCGGATTCAGAAGGCCTTCGAGTTGCTCGACTGAACGAAATCGCGCGCAAACCGTCGATGATCCGACGAATGCTGCGGAACTCAGATCCTATCGATCCGACGAAATCCGGGTGTAACATGGATCAGCAGTTCTGTGTCCTTTTGCTTTGCCTTGGAAATTGAATGCCTCATTCCGAGTTGCGGAAGTGGTCGCTCAGACCGCTTCTGCAAGATCGAATCGAGGAATTGGGAGATCGGGCATGCGAAAGATTGGCTTCTATCACATTCTTGCGGCGGCTGCATTTCTCACGGGTTGTGGTTCGATCCAGAAGGCCTCAACGCCTCCGGTGCAACCGGGCAAACTGACGATTTCGACCACATCGCTTCCCAGCGGAACCGTTGGTGTCGCATACAGCGGAGCGATCACAGCCACCGGCGGAACAACTCCGTATACCTACAGTGCGACTGGTCTTCCCAGCAGCCTATCGATCAACAGCTCAACCGGAGTCATCTCGGGCACGCCAGCGCTGAGCGCTGTCGGAAGCCATTCGGTGAATGTGACTGTGACCGATGCGGGAAAACCCACCGCGCAATCGGCAACAGCCGTTCTGAGCATTACGGTGAGCGCGGCTTTGACCGCGCAGACGATTACCTTCGCCAATCCCGGCTCCCAGGCGGTAGGGACGCCATTGACGCTCTCGGCAACGGCCAGCTCGGGGCTGACGGTCTCCTTCACTTCGACCACGACCAGCGTTTGCACGGTCAGCGGTACGACCACCACATTCATCGCGGCCGGCACCTGCTCGATCACCGCATCGCAGGCAGGCAACGCGACCTATGCCGCGGCGACGTCCGTCTCGCGGAGTTTTACGGTCAACGCAGTCGGCAATCCGACGATCACTTCCTTCACGGCCAGCCCCACAAGCATCGCTTCGGGCTCCAGCAGCTCACTGAGCTGGGCGACGACCGGGGCGACGAGTATCGCCATCACGCCAGGGACGTTCACGTCTACATCTGCGAGCGGTTCGACAACGGTGAGTCCGACCGCAACGACCACTTACACACTGACCGCGACCAATGCAGTCGGCTCGGTGACTGCAACAGCAAAAGTCACGGTCGCAACGCCCGGCGGCACATTGACGATTACAACCGCAACCTGTCCGGGAGGAACGCAAGGTACCGCCTATGCAGGTTGCACAATCGTCGCCAGTGGTGGCACTCCGCCCTATACCTATTCGTTGAGCACGGACGTTATCGACTTTCCTCCGCTGCCTGAGGGGATGTCTCTCAATGCTGCTACGGGGCAGATCACGAGCTCGCTGATCGGCGGTCAAGGCACCTACATCCCCGAAATTGTCGTGACGGACTCGACCAGCGCACAGGCAACGAAGGACATCAGCTTTGCCATCAATGGCAGCAATGCGTTCCTGGCAAAGATCTTTCCGTCGAACTCCATCTTTCACCACCGAGTGGATGCGGCCACGACAGGCTTGCCGGTCGATACTTCGCCGGCGGCACCGATGTATAGCGGCTACCTTTCAGCGACGGTCAAGCCGTTCTTTGGGGACCAGTATGCCAATTTTCCGAACGGAATACCGGCCATCGAGGTTCCTTATAATCAGCCGGACGTATCAGTTTCAACCACGGTGTATCAATCGTATTTCACTTCGGGTCCGATACCGGCCTATGCTCCGCCAGAAGGCACCGCCAACTCAAATGGAGACCGGCATGTGCTGGTTTACCTTGATGCAGGCGGAGGAAACAAGCCCGCGCTCTACGAGATGTGGCAGGGAATCTACGTGGAGGTCCCTGGACGGACTCGTCGAATGCGTTTTGGCCCGACGTATCTTCGAACGCCTTGACACCACAAGGAAATGGAACATCGGATGCTGCCGGTCTTCCGGTTGGGCCACTGCTCGTCAATGCCGACGAAGTGATCGGTACCGGCACGCCCAGCGCGCCCAACGGCGCAGTTCAGCATCCCATCCGGATTACGGTCCAGCACATGTTGGCCGACTGGGTGTGGCCCGCCACGGAAACATCGGGGACGGGGAGTTGCACGGCTGTGGGTGGGGGAAATCTCAGGGATGCGCTCATCTCGCAATCTACTCCGCCGGCGAGCTGCACCATGTCTGGACCTGCCGGTGAGATCTATCGGCTCAAAGCCTCGGTGGCGACTCCCGGATGCGCCTCCACAAGTCCGCAAGCCGCGATCATCATCACAGCTTTCCGAAACTATGGAATCATTCTGGCCGACAATGGAAGTTCCGGCGGGCTCATTGGCACTCCGGACGCTCGGTGGAACAACAACGATCTCCAGTGCATGACAAATTTGCACTTGTCTGACTTCGAGCCGGTGAATGTATCGAGCCTGATGGTCAGCAATGACAGCGGGGCCACCAGTAAGTAGCCAAACTTCTCAGCAGATCCGCGGCAACTGTTCGCCGATCTGCGTCGGAATCACGCGATTGGCGCCCATGGCAGTACGCGCAACCAGCATCCCTTTATGCTCGGCGGTGACCCGGCCGATGCGCGCCGCATCTTTGCCCAGCGGATGCGCGCGCAGGACTGCTAAGCACCTGATCGGCGGCTTCGGGGGCGACGAAGAAGACCGCCTTGCCTTCATTGGCCACATAGACCGGGTCCAGGCCGAGCAACTCGCAGGCCGACTGCACCTCGGGCCGCACCGGCAGGCTGGGCTCGTCAATCTCGACGCCCACACCCGAAGACTGCGCAATCTCATTCAGCGTGGAAGCGAGGCCCGCCGCGTGTAGGGTCGCGCATGGTGTGAACTGCCCCGCCCGCCGCGGCCAGAACCTCGGCGATCATCCCATTCAGCGCGGCGCAATCGGAGCGAATCTGGCTCTCGAACTCGAGTCCCTCGCGCACGCTCATGATCGCCATGCCGTGATCGCCGATGGTTCCGGAGACGAGAACCGCATCGCCCGGCTTGTGCACGATGCGGACCCACCGTGATCCCCGGCCGCAGCAGACCCACGCCCGCCGTATTGATGTAGCAGCCGTCGCCGTGGCCGCGCTCGACGACCTTGGTGTCGCCGGTAACGATCTTCACGCCCGCTGTGGCTGCGGCCTTAGCCATGGCATCGACAATCGCCGCCAACTGCGCCAGCGGAAACCCCTCTTCCAGAATGAAGCTCGCGCTAAGAAACTTCGGCTCCGCGCCCGAGACGGCCAGATCGTTCACTGTGCCATTCACCGCCAGTTCGCCAATCGATCCGCCGGGAAAAAACAGCGGCTGCACGACAAACGAGTCGGTGCTCATGGCCAGCTTGCCGCCGCCCAGATCAAGTACCGCCGCATCGCCCAGATTTTCCAGCTCGGGATTGCGGAAGGCGGGCAGAAACAGATGCTCGACCAGTTCATTGCCCAGCTTGCCGCCGCCGCCGTGACCCATCACGATCGATCGGATAACCGACCAGCGGCAATGGGCAAGACCAATTTGAGAAATCTGGAGTGGCCGTCTTTCCGTTCTCAGACATTCGCAACCCTCGTCAATCCAGATCCCGCGCCGGCCAACTCTTCCGCTGAAATGAACCGCCCATAGTTGTAATAAGCCGCGCAGGCGCCTTCGCTCGAAACCATCGTCGCTCCCAGCGGATGCCGCGGCGTGCACTCCTTGCCAAATGCCGCGCACTCGGCCGGCTTGATTGCTCCGCGCAGCACGTCTCCGGAGCGGCAGAGCGGCGACTCCTCGGTATGAATGCCGCGTGATCTGGAAGCGCTCCTCGGCGTCGAAGGCGCGATAAGCCTCGCTCAGCCGCCAGCCGCTCTTGGGAATCACGCCAATGCCACGCCAGGCCCGGTCGGTCACCTCGAAGACCTCGGCCAGCAGCTTCTGCGCCGCCTGATTGCCCTCGAACTTGACGATGCGCTCGTAGGCATTCTCGACCTCGTGCCGCCCGCTCTCGAGTTGAATCACGGCGCGGCGAATCCCATCCAGCAGATCGAGCGGCTCAAATCCCGTGACCACCAGCGGAACCTTATATTTCTCGGCCAGCGGCGGATACTCCCAGTAGCCCATCACGCTGCAAACGTGACCAGCAAGCAAAAAGCCCTGAACCTGATTGCCGGGCGACTCCAGAATCGCCGAAATCGCCGGCGGCACCAGCACGTGCGAAACCAGCAGCGAAAAATTCTTCAACCCGCGCCGCTTGGCCACATGCACGCTCATCGCATTGGCCGGAGCCGTGGTTTCAAAGCCCACGCCGAAGAAGACCACCTGCTTGTCGGGATTCTTGACGGCCAGTTCGACCGCATCCAGAGGCGAGTAGACCACCCGAACGTCGCCGCCCGCGCCTTTGACCTGAAAGAGATCGCCTTCGGTGCCGGGAACGCGCAGCATGTCGCCAAACGAGCAGAAAATCACTCCTGGCTGCGCCGCAATCGCCAGCGCCTTGTCGATCAGTTCCAGAGGCGTCACGCAGACCGGGCAGCCCGGCCCATGAATCATCTCGATCCCGACGGGCAGCATCTGGTCGATTCCGTTTTTGATGATCGAGTGCGTCTGCCCGCCGCAGACCTCCATGATCTTCCACGGCTTTGTCGCGACGGCAGCGATCTCCCGCGCCATCCGCTGGGCAATCTCGCCATTCCGGAACTCATTCAGGTACTTCATCTGCTGGAACAGCTCCTGTATGCAAGAACTTTGGGTGCCCCACCCTGGCCGCGTCTTTGTATTTGCGGCTAGGGTGGGAGACCATGAACCTCAACCAGCCTGACGCTGTCTTTCCGACCAGATGGGTGCCCCAGGTCCCGATTTTGGGACCTGGGAAACCATGAATCTCAATCGGCGATCTTGCGGACTCTGACCGAGCAGCCTCCGTCAGGGCAAGAAGACTGAGGCGACACGGCAGCCCGCGCAAAGGCTTCCTCCTCGCCCTCCAACTCCGCATCCAGCACGCCCATGGCACGAAAGTCCTCAAGCGTTTTAAGGGCCGTCTCCTCGTCGATCTTCGAGAGCGCAAACCCAACGTGGACAATGGTATAGTCGCCGACCTCGACCTCTGGAACATAATCCAGGCAGACCCGCTTGACCACCCCGCCAAAGTTCACCCGCCCAATGCGGAGATCGCCCTCGGTGAGAATTTCTTCGACTTTTCCTGGGATCGCTAAACACATGGTTTTTACGTTATACCGTCCTTTGGGCGGTGTATAGAGTGATTTGGATCACTCGATCCTGAACCAAGTCCTGCGGCTCAGAGTCGCGCATGCCGGATCGCCAGTATTACGACCTCGCTGCTGTCAAAGTAATAATGAGTCACGTATGCCCCGCCGCCAAATTCAATCACCCACTGGCGGAACTCATCGGACAGCTCGTCGATCGGACGGCCCGCCTCGGGGAATCTGCCAAGCGACCAGGCTCCCTGCACGATTGCTCTCACAGCGTGTTGGGCTGCGTCCTTGTTCTTCGAGGCCAGAAACTCGTGTAGCCGAGCCACGTCGCGCAGGCTCTGCGGCGTCCACTTTAGAGATGGCATTCGGGGGCCTCGGCTTGCTCGCCCGCTTCGAGTTTGGCCAGCCATGCTTCGGCCTCCGCCGCCGACGCGTGCCAGCCATTCACCTTGTACTGATTCCAGGCCGCCTGCCCGTCCTTGAAAAACTGGTCTCGCTTCTCCTCGCGCTCGACAAACTGCTCGATTGCCTCGCGCATAATCCAATGCGGTGTTCGGCGGCGGGCTTGGGCAATCCTCTGTACGCGTTCCTTCAGATCCTTGTCGAGTTTCAGGCTGGTTGTGGATGTCGGCATAGGAAGGTAATCCAAGGTGTTACCTGAAATACTTTATCACACCTTATCCCGATCCGCCCGTTTCTCTGCCAAATACTCCAGCCACTCCTCCATCCCGGCACCGGTCTTTGCCGAGGTCTCGAAGATCCTGATCCCCGGCCGTATCTCGTTGATATTCCTGAGCGCCGTCTCGCGGTCGAAGCCGCAGGGTTCGGCAATATCCATCTTCGTAATCACTGCCGCATCGGCGGAGTTGAAGAGCGTGGGGTACTTGAGCGGCTTGTCTTCGCCCTCGGTGACACTCAGCAGGGCCACCCGGATCTTCTCGCCCAGGTCGTAGCTTGATGGGCAGACCAAGTTGCCTACGTTCTCGATAAAGAGATAATCCAGGCCTGCCAGGGTCACGCCTTCCCAGCCGTCGATATGCTTGCCGATCATCTCCGCGTCCAGGTGGCAGATTCCATGGGTGTTGATCTGGCGCACCGGTGCGCCGCTCGAAGCCAGCCGCCGCGCATCGTTGTCGGTTTCCAAATCCCCGACCAAAGCCGCAACCCGCGCGCCTCTGCGCCGAAGCTCGGTGAGCGTCCGCTCCAGGAAGGCCGTCTTGCCCGTGCCGGGGCTGGAAACCAGATTCAGCACCAGCACGCCAGCAGCCGCGTAGCTGGCCCGCAACCCCGCCGCCAGTTCGTCATTTTTCTTGAGAATTCCCCGCCGCAGCTCGACAATTCGGGTGGTCATGCCGTCTCCTTCGCATCTTCGATCTCAATCGAATCGATCTCCAGTTCGCGTCCCTGCCTCATCTCGCTGCAAGGCTCGCCGCAGCGCGGGCAGCGAAAGCTCTGTACGCCCTCCAGCTCAACATCCGCCCGGCATGTCTCGCAGTGCATCACCACCGGCAGCACGTTCACCACCAGCCGCGAACCTTCGAGCGGCGTTCCTTCGCTGGCTATTCCATAGCAAAACTCCAGCGACTCGGTGACCACCGAGGCCAGCGCCCCCACGCGCAGCCGCACCTCAAGCACCCGCGAACCCGGATACGCGGCCAACGACTCCGTCACTGTCTCAACAACGCTCGAAACGATGGAAAGTTCATGCATAAAAGTAGGATTCTACGCTCCCTTTGTCTTGCGGCCGCATCTGCAGCCCTATGTAAGATGAGAACACAAGGATATTGTTGATGCCCAACCCATCCGCTCAAGAGCCTCCCGCCGTCCCTTCCATGCGCGCCTCCCGCCTCGCCCTCAGCCACCTGGCTCCCGCTGCCGTGCAGTCGGAGATTCGCGCCATGAGCGTCGAGTGCGACCGCATCGGCGGCATCAACCTCGCCCAGGGCGTCTGCGACACGCCCGTGCCCGCGCCGGTGCAGGAGGGCGCAATCAAGGCCATCCATGACGGCTACAACATCTACACGCGCCTCGATGGCATCGCCCGCCTGCGCAACGCCATCGCCGCCAAACAACGCCGCGACTACGGCCTCGACTACGACCCTGAGAGCGAGATCCTTGTCGCCTCCGGCGCAACCGGCGGCCTGCACGCAGCAGCCATGGCGCTGCTGAATCCCGGCGACGAAGTGCTGGTCTTCGAGCCTTTTTATGGCTACCACGTTTCGACCCTGCAATCCTTCCGCGTCAGCCCGGTCTTTGTCCCGCTCGCCGAGCCGGATTGGTCGCTTGACCTCGACGCTCTCCGCGCCGCCATCACCCCGCGCACCCGCGCCTTGATCCTCAACACCCCGGCCAACCCGAGCGGCAAGGTTTTTACCCGCGCCGAGCTCGAAGCCCTCGCCGCCTTCGCAATCGAGCACGACATATTCGTCTTCACCGACGAGATCTACGAATACTTCGTCTACGACGGCGCGCGGCACATCCCGATCGCCTCGCTGCCCGGCATGAGAGAGCGGACGATCACCATCTCCGGCTTCTCCAAGACTTTTTCAGTCACCGGCTGGCGTCTGGGCTACGTTTTGGCCGATGCGCGCTGGATTGCCGCGATGTCTTACTTCCACGACCTCACCTATGTCTGCGCTCCCTCGGCCTTCCAGCACGGCGTTGCTGCAGGACTGGAAGAGCTTCCGCCCAGCTTTTACACGCAACTCGCAACCGAATACCAATCCAAGCGCACCCGCATTCTTTTAGCGCTCAGCAAGGCCGGCCTTGAGCCCAGCGTTCCCGCCGGCGCCTACTACGTGCTGGCCGGGGCAAGCCATCTTCCCGGCAAAACAGCCGCCGAAAAAGCTCGCCACCTGCTGGCAGCAACCGGAGTCGCCGCAGTCGCCGGCTCGGCCTTCTTCCGAACCGGCCCCGAAGGGCAGGGCCACGGGGAAAACCTGCTGCGCTTCTGCTTTGCGAAAAAGGACCACGACCTCGACGACGCCTGCACGCGGCTGCGGAGGCTGCGTTAGCCACTGAGTTCCCCCTGCTCCCGTCCGATAGACTTGAAGGCAATGAGTTCGATGCACAAAATGCGGCTTGCCGCACTGCTTGTAGCGCTGGCCGCTGGGCTGCTTCTCGCCGGATGCGGAACGCCGGGCGCGCCGCTGCCGCCCTCGCTCAATCTGCCGGAACGGGTGACAGACCTGACCGCAACGCGCGCCGGCAACCAGGTCTCGCTTACCTGGACGATGCCAAAAAGAACCACCGACAAACTGCTGCTCAAAGACAATCTTGCGGTGCCGGTGCGGCTCTGCCGGAAGGAAGATTCCGGCGCATGCGAGCCGGTTGGCGTGGAAATGGCCTTCGCTCCCGGTGCTGACGGCGTCTTCACCGACACGCTGCCAACTACGCTGGCCGCTGGTCCGCCGCGCCCGCTCAGTTATTTTGCCGAACTCAGGAATCGCAACGGCCGCTCGGCTGGCCCGTCGAACGCTGCGCACGTGCTGGCCGGAGAGGCCCCTGCGCCAGTGACCGGCCTTTCCGCGGAGGTGCGCAAACAGGGCGTGACTCTGAGCTGGGCCACCCTGGGCATCGCTCAGGAATCCACCGCCATCCGCCTGCGTCGCAAGCTGCTCACACCACCCGCCGCCAAGGCCCATCAGGCTTTGTTGGCGCCCCAGCCGGAGCCTCTGGAGCAGAACCTGCTGGTGGATTCCTGTGTACCCGACAGCGGCAAGGGCTTCTGTCGCGTGCTGGACAAGAGCATCCGCTTCGGCGAGGTCTACGAATACCGCGCCCAGCGCGTCGCCCGCGTCACGGTGGACGGCAAGACACTTGAACTCGCCGGCGAGCTTTCTGCTCCTGTGCGCGTCGAGGCGCTCGATATCTTTCCGCCTGAAGTGCCGACGGGCCTGGCTGCCGTGGCCACCGAGGGTGAAAATGGCGTGCCGCCGGCAATCGATCTGAGCTGGCAGCCCGTCGCCGAATCCGATCTTGCCGGCTACGCCGTCTATCGATCTGAGAAACTGGGCGAAGGCAATTCCACCTGGCAGCGCATCTCGTCCGCCGAGCCGCTTGTGCCCCCGGCATTCCACGACACGCAGGTCCAAGCCCGGCCACACTTACCGCTACGCCGTCAGCGCCATCGACCAGGGTGGACACGAGAGCGCTCGCTCAGAAGAAACAGAAGAAACTGTACCCAACCCCTGACGGCCTTGGCCCCGCAATGAGGATTTCCAATGAGATACTGCCGCTTCCTCTACGAAGATCAAATCCACTATGGCACGGTCGAAGATCGCGCCGGGGAGCTTTGGATCGTCGATCTCACCCACGCTCCCGAAGAAGACCTGGCCTTCCGCATCGAGCATGGCCGAGCTACGTCGTGGAGTTTTGATTTTGAGCCGATGCCTCTCAGCGCTGCCCAGTTGCTTGCGCCGGTTACGCCCTCAAAGATCGTCTGCGTCGGCCGCAACTATCGCGAACACGTCAAGGAGCTGGGCCACGAGCTACCCGCCGAGCCGCTGCTCTTTTTGAAAGCCCCATCGTCGCTGCTGCCTCCCGGTGGAGTCGTTCTCATGCCGGCAGCTTCGCAGCGCGTGGACTTTGAAGGCGAGCTGGCGCTGGTCATCGGCCGCCGCGTCCGCAACCTCGACGAAAAAGACTGGCGCTCGGCCATTCGCGGTTTCACCCTGGCCAACGACGTCACCGCGCGCGACCTGCAAGAGAAAGACGGCCAGTGGACCCGCGCCAAGAGCTTCGATACCTTCTGCCCTGTCGGCCCCTTGGTGAGCGACGAACTCGACGTGGAACCCGGAGTCACGATCGAAACCCGCGTCAACGGCGAGCTTCGCCAGCATGCCTCGACCCTCGACTTCATCTTTCCCATTCCCCGCCTGCTGGCCCACATCACCGCCGCCATGACTCTGGAGCCCGGCGACCTGGTGCTCACCGGAACTCCCTCCGGCGTAGGCCCGCTCAAGGCCGGGGACCGAGTGGAGGTCGGCATTCCCGGATTGGGTGTGTTATCGAACACCTTTCAGCCGGACGGGAAATGAACTCACGCTGTTCTTCACAACCCTAGTCTGTTCGGATGAGTCCAAAGAGCGGTAAACTATTGATGGAGGCGCTGGTATCCCCCAAAGGCGCCGCAGGAGGTCACATGCCGCAGAATCTGCTCGAGCAATTGCGCTCATACACCGTGGTCGTCGCCGACACCGGCGACATCGAGGCGATGGAGCAGTTCCGCCCGCAAGACGCAACCACCAATCCTTCGCTGATTACCGCCGCCGCGCAGATGCCGCAGTACCAGCCCATCGTGGACGCCGTGTTGCGCGAGGCCCGCAAAGACCTTGATTCGAGCGCGAACGACGAGGCTGTCGCCAATCTTGCTTTCCATCGGCTGGCGATCGCATATGGCAGAAGAATCCTGGCCATCATTCCCGGCCGAGTCTCCACTGAAGTAGACGCGCGCCTCTCCTATGACACCGAGGCGACGATCGCGCAGGCACGCAGCATCATTGCGCAGTACGACAAAGCCGGCATCGGCCGCGAGCGTGTGCTGATCAAGATCGCATCCACATGGGAGGGCATCCGGGCCGCCGAAGTGCTCGAAAAGGAAGGCATCCACTGCAACCTTACGCTGCTCTTCGGCCTGCATCAGGCGATCGCCGCAGCCGATGCAGGCGTCACTCTCGTCTCGCCCTTCGTCGGCCGCATCCTCGATTGGTACAAGAAAGACACCGGTAAAGACTACCAGGGCGCCGACGATCCCGGTGTCATCTCAGTAACGCGTGTCTATAACTACTACAAGAAATTCGGCTACAAGACGCAGGTGATGGGCGCGAGCTTCCGCAATATCGGCGAGATACGCGAACTGGCCGGCTGCGACCTGCTCACCATCTCTCCACATCTGCTGGCCGAGCTGGAGTCGACCGAAGGCGATCTGCCGCGCAAGCTCTCGCCCGAAGCCGCCGAGGCGCTGCCAATTGAAAAGATCGTCGTCGACAAGGACGCATTCGAGCGCATGCATGCGGAAGATCGCATGGCCACCGACAAGCTCAAGGAAGGCATTGATGGGTTCTCGGCCGCGCTAGTCAACCTCGAGACCCTGCTTGCCAAACGTCTGGCCGAACTGGAAGCCCGCGCCACCGCAAGCGTTTAGCTGTTTCCACGCGCGATCCAAGGGCAGCCCCTCGCGGCTGCCCTTTCTCTTCGCTGGCGAATGTTGCCTGCAATCGCCGCGCCACTTTGCCAATTAAGTCGCCTGCTACTGAACAAATAAAGAAACTTCTCCGATAAGTTCCGTGTCAAAGCAATCAAGACAGGCGTGAAAGGGGTCCCTTGTCTTGGAGCAATGTGTTGCCGGCCATTGTGGTCTTCAATCGATGGTATGCAAGACCGCTACCTGGCCCGGGAACAGTAAGGCCGCACGAATTGGGAAACCGGGAGGTGTGTATGCAGACCCAGGCTCATCCGCTCGAACCCTTCTTTCGCCAGGCTGTCCGCAACAGCTACGAGGGCAAACTTGGCCTCAACGATCCGGATGTAACCGGCTATGTGGCCCACCTGCTCTGCGAATTCTCCTCGGCTGACAATCTCTTCAGCGTGCGCGATGCCAAGGGCCACCCCGTCCAGGAACTCGAAGCGATGATCTTCGCCGCCGATCCGGTGAACGGCGATGCGCCTTCCTTCGACGCCGAGCGCGCTGTGCGCAAGCACATTGGCGACTACGCGCTCTTCGTGGCGGGCATGTTCCCAGAGGCGACTGAGACGGAGCGCCGCCGCCGCCGTCAGCCGAGCCTCGGCGAACTGATTCACGCAGGCAAGGAAAGTTATTACATCGTGAGCCAGTTCAATCTCTTCGAATATGAGCAGGAAGCGCCGCTCTTCGCGCGCCTCTCCGACTCATTCGAACGCTGCATCCTCGGCCTTACACTGGTGCGCGACGAACTCGGAATGCGCAAATCCCGCATGCTGCCGTCGTCCACGAAGCCAACTCTCCAATAACTCAAAATGGCGGGTCATCCATCCATGCACCCATGTTGCGCGCATGGATGGATGACCCGCCCGATTTCTACTCCGACCAAACGCCTAGCACATTCCCCGCGCCATCCGCGAAGTGGAAACGCCGCCCGCCCGGAAATTCGAAGATGTGCACAACGATGTTGCCGCCATTGGCCACGATAGCAGCCTCCGTGGCTTTCAGATCTGCTGAGTAGAGCACAATCAGCGGCGCTGACGTTGGCTGCACCTGCGGAGCCGCTCCCTTGGCAAAGCCAATGGCTATCCCGGAACTGGCGGAGTTGCAGTCAATGTAATCCGGACCCCAGTCCTTGAAACTCCAGCCAAAGACTGCCGAGTAAAACTTCTTGGTCCGCTCGATGTCGGTGGTGGTGAATTCGACGTAGTTGATCTTATGGTGCTGTGCGGGATTGCTCACGGCTTCTCTCCTTTGCGTTGTACTGCGTCATATTGAGGGAAAGGCGGCGCGATTCGAGGCGCAGGCACACCTTTCCCGGTGTGCTCCCGAAACGCCCCCATCCACATTCCCTCAAGAGCCGGAGAGTGCAGGTAGAGCCCGCTGAATCGTCCACGAACGCGAACTCGCGAGGTACGAGGACAGGTTATCAGAATCTTCAGTTCAACGCATCGATCTTCAGCAAAAAATCAATGCCCGAGCCAGAGAGACACGCCGCCGGTAATCGAACGCCCAGGCATCGCGACGCCGCGAATCTCCTGAAAACCTGTGTTACTTAGATTGCTCAGGCGAAGGTAGGGGCGCAGTTTCCATGATGTCTGAGCCACCGCGGCGTTCCACACTGGATAAGCGGTCGTATTCCACGGCGGGTTGCCCGGTTGCTGATAAGGCTTCGCGATGGCGACGGAGTTTGTCGCAACGATGGCGTGCCACAGTGTCGCCGTCCAGGTCGCATGAAGATTCACGACCGGATAATTGAGCGCGTACTCCGATTCCAGGCCGTTCAAAGGCGGTTGCGAGCCGAAGAGTTGCGTCCATGCGATTTGCACTTTTTGGCTCTTTGCAGGAAGCCACGTTGCGGAAGATTCGATCCCGGCAAATCGCAGGCCGCTGAGATTGGTTGCGTGCCAAAGAGGAGCAGGCGCTTGCGGCGTAGGGCGGCAGTGCGCAGGTAGTCGATGGTGTCGTGCTGGCGGTTGTAGAAACCCGTGGCCGAAAACGAGAGGCGGTCGAGCGGAACCCAATCAACTCCTGCCTCGCCGGACCACGCCGACTCTGGCTTGAGCTTCGCATTGCCGACTGAGTCGTCGGATCAGAGTAATAAAGGTCAGTATAAGTCGGGAGCCTGAAACCATAGCCGCCGCTGGCGCGCAGCTTCAGCTTGTCGCTCAAGCGAAAACTCCCTGCCAGATGCGGAGCAAAAGCGGATTGCAATCCGCCGGAGAATAACTCCTCGCGTAACTCCGGCAGATAAGTTCCAGCGACGCCTGGCCGGGCGCAGGTCCAGGTCCACATAACCCGCGCCGCGATTGCGCGCATGAATCCCGAGATTATTGCTGCGAATGCTATCACCGTCGGATTCCAATCCAAGCAAAAGCACTGAATTGGACGCGATGGGAAGTGTGTGGCGCAAGGAAGCCTGCCAGGAACCATCGATGTGGTTGTTCTCATAGACTGACGGCGCATTGCGCAACAGGATGAACTCGTCCGCGTGGCGGCGATAGCCAAAGGCCGCGACGGTTCGGCTGCCTAACTCCTGGCGGCCTGAGGCAAACCATCCTTTCGTCCGTTCCCATGAGTTATAAGGTCCATAAAACTGATTAGCGCCAAAGGAGCGATCGCTGGCAGCAAAGAGCAAGTCTGAAACGCCGAGCCGCGAACTAACCCAACTTTCCGAAGACGCATCTTCGTTGCGGTAATCGCGGTCGGCCATGAATCCGGTAGAAAAGTTGCGATTCGCGGTCAACCGGCTGCTCCATCGCTTGCGCGCAACGTTCCCCAGCAGCGACTCTTCATTCGAGCCAAAGCTGCCGTATCCCGAGCGCAGTCGCAGCGAGAAGGCCGATGGCGCGGCGGTAAGAAAGTCGACGACGCCGCTCAATGCGTCCGCGCCGTGCAGCGTAGATCCCGCGCCGTGCAACACCTCGATTGATTCCATTGCGTCGAGAGAGATCGGCAGGTCCAGGTTGTGATGCGAGGTCTGGCTGTCGTCGATGCGGAAGCCGTTCAATAGCACCAGAGCCTGCTCAAAGGTTCCTCCGCGCAAAATCAGATCCGCCTGGCCGCCGCCCGTGCCGCGCTCTTCGAGAAAGACAGAAGCATCCTGACGCAGTAACTCCTGGGGCGACTCCATCAGCAGAACATTGTCTTTCACTGGCAGCACCACGACCGAAACGGAAGACTCCGCCAAAGGCACTGGAACCGGCGATCCGAGGACCACCATCGTCTCCGAGGGATGAGGAAGCACGGCAGGTTGAGGCATAGGCGCCGATTGAGCGGAGACTCGGTGCGCGCGAGCTGCCAATAGGAGACAGCCGGTAACGATGATCGATTTCAAAGTTGGCATAGGATGACTTAGCCTTGATTCTGAGCGTCTATAAACCCTTTCGCAAGGATGATTTGATATTGCTTTAAATAGTTGAGATCGTAAACCATTAGAATAGGATGATGCGCATTGATGCCTTTCTCCTTGAAAGTCCCATGTTCGCGGTCAATCGGGCGGCGCGGCGCTTCGAATCGCTGGCCACCCAAGCGTTTACGGCCGACAGCCTCAGCTTTCTTGAAGGCCTGGTTTTGGCGGCTATGTTTTTTGAGGCGCCACGGCCGGTCAAGCCGTCGCAGTTGGCCACGACCTTCGGAACGACGCGGGGAAATGTTAGCCATTGCGTCTCGTCTCTGGAGGCAAAGGGTCTCTTGCAGCGAAAAATCGATCTAGAGGATGCGCGAGCCTATCAGCTTACGTTGAAGCCACAGGGCAAGAGATGCGCCGTGCGCGTAATTGGCGTCTTCGACAAGCTGCAGAAGGAGTTTGAACAGGAGATTGGCAAAGCGGTCTTGAGTGAGACGCTCAAGTCCCTGCGCAAGCTTGAAGCGCTCTGCACGAAAAGGCAAAACGCTTCAACTCGCTAGAGAATATAGCGCGACAAATCCTGATCCTTCACGATCGACGCCACCATCTGCTTCACATACTCCGCGTCGATCAGAAAAACTTTCTCCGGTCCTGATGCAGTGACGCGCTCTGTGTAAGGCAGTGGCGTGGAGGACTCGCTCTTGATGGCCTCTTTCAGCGCTGCCGCGGCCGCGTCATCTGGAGTGCGGCGAGCCACATCAGGCGCCAGGAAGCTTACATCCTCAAGCACCCGCTCCATGATCGTGTGCAGGCGGCGTGCGCCAATGTTTTCGGTTTGCTCATTCACCTTGAAGGAAAACTCCGCCATCTCGCGCAGGGCTTCCGGCGAAAACTCCAGCTTCACGCCCTCGGTCTCAAGCAGCGCCGAATACTGCTTGGTCAGCGAGGCCTTGGGCTCGGTCAGAATGCGAAGAAAGTCATCGACGGTCAGCGACTTCAACTCGACGCGAATCGGGAAGCGGCCTTGTAACTCAGGAATCAGATCGCTGGGCTTGGAAACATGAAATGCTCCGGCGGCAATGAACAGAATATGATCGGTTCGCACCATGCCGTAGCGTGTATTTACGGTCGTTCCCTCGACGATGGGCAGAATATCGCGCTGCACGCCCTCGCGCGAAACATCCGGCCCATGGCTGCCCTCGCGTCCCGCGATCTTGTCGATCTCGTCGAGGAAGATGATGCCGCTCGACTCGACTCGTTCGACAGCCGCACGATTCACCGAATCCATGTCGATCAGCCGGCCTTCCTCTTCATCCACGAGATAGTCGAAGGCGTCGGCGGCCTTCATCTTGCGCTTCTTCGAGCTGCCACCGAAGATATTCGGCAGCATGTCCTTGAGGCTCATCTCCATGTCTTCGAGGTTCTGGTTTGAAATGATGCCGAACTGCGGCGTGCCGCGCTCGCGCACATCGAGCTCGACCATGCGCTCGTCGAGCTTTCCCTCGCGGAACTGCTGCCGCAATTTTTCGCGGGAGCGCTGATAACTGTCCGCGCCGGGCAGCGTGAGCTGGCCCTCCTGTGCGGGCGGCATCGGCGGCGGAGGCGGCAGCAACACATCGAGCAGGCGCTCCTCGGCGTTCATCTCCGCGCGGTCTTCCACCTCTTCCAGGCGCTCTTCGCGCACCATGTCGATGGCGATCTCAACCAGATCGCGAATCATCGATTCCACATCGCGGCCCACGTAGCCGACCTCGGTAAACTTCGAGGCCTCAACCTTCAGAAATGGCGAGTTGGTGAGCTTGGCCAGCCGCCGCGCGATCTCAGTTTTACCCACGCCCGTCGGCCCGATCATGATGATGTTCTTGGGCATGATGTCGTCGGCAATGTCGGGGGGCAGCTTTTGCCGGCGCTGGCGATTCCTGAGAGCGATGGCCACGGCGCGCTTGGCGGCCTTCTGGCCGACGACGTGCTTGTCGAGCTCGGTGACAATCTCGCGCGGCGTCAACTCGTCCAGCGAGACGTCTTGTTCTTCGGCGGATGCGGGTAGATAAATGGCCATTGATGATTGGAGCAGGCGGAGGTCAACCGCTAGCCCTTCAACTCCTCAATCGTAACGTGGTCGTTGGTGTAGATGCAGATTTCGCCGGCGATCTTCATGGCCTTTTCGGCGATCTCGCGGGCACCCAGATCCGTGTTTTCCAACAGCGCGCGCGCGGCGGCGGTCGCGTAGCTCCCGCCCGAGCCGATCGCGGCCAGTGGCTCGTCGGGATCGATGACATCCCCGGACCCGGAGATCAGAAAAGTCTGGCCATCGTCGGCCACCACCAGCAGTGCCTCCAGATTGCGCAACATCTTGTCGGTGCGCCAGTCCTTGGCAAGCTCGACGGCCGCGCGGTTCAAGTTGCCGGCGTACTGTTCGAGCTTGGTTTCAAAGCGCGCAAACAAGCTGAAAGCGTCGGCCGTGGAGCCGGCAAATCCGGCCAGAATCTTCTCCTGATAGAGCCGGCGAATCTTTTTTGCCGAATGTTTCAGCACGTGGTCGCCCAACGTGACCTGTCCATCGGCGGCCATCACCACCAGGCCGTTGCGCCGGACGCAGATCACCGTTGTCGAGCGAATCCTGTCGCGATTTCGGGAATTGGATGCCGTAGTGGAACTCGCCTTCAAAGCCAAGATAAACCTCCGGAAATCAGGCGTCCGGCAGACCGGAACTCCTTCAGATGCAGTCACGAGTATATCGCAGCGAGAAAGCTCCGGGCCGCATTGCCGCAAAACCGAAGTCCGTTGCACAGCCTTTCAGCTTCGCCTGGGTCCATTTGCGGTATCCTCTTAGATGGGACCTCTGGGGAAGAGTCCCTGATCCGATGACTCGTCTCAGCGCACATACTTGGGAGATTGCAGCTGCTGTGAGCTTTGCCGCCGCGCTCGTGGCCGTGGGTCTGTGGCTGCTGCTGCGCAAACGTCCAACGCCGGAAGAGCTGGAGCGCGCGCGCCGCAATCTGCTGGCACACTCCGGACGCCTGGTAGACGGTATGCTGCTGGACATCTGCGAAGTCGAGGCTCCGGCCAAGTCAAAAAATGAGCCGCCCCGTACTCTCACCATGCTGCTTTACAGCTATCGCATCGGCGGCGTGGACTACGAAGCCTCGCAGGATATCACCGACATGAGCTTTGTAGTGGATCCGGCGCAGGTGCGTGCCGGTTTTCCCTGTTCGGCGCGCTATTTACCCGGCAAACCCTCAAACAGCATCGTGGTAGCCGAAGAGTGGACGGGACTGCGCGCGGGGCTGCCGGTTTTGCCTGCCTACGACGGCCCCGACCAGATCGATACAACGCATCTGGACGGTTTGCGCCCCGGCCGCGGCTGAGCGGTCGATTCCAAGCCTGGCGGATTGCCCCCTCCAGGCCTCTTCAAGGCGATAGATTGAAGAGTGGAGATTCCGCATCTGGCCCTCTTCCGTCTTCGTCAGAGATCTCTTGCTCGCGGCGTTCTGCTCACCCTTGGCGCGCTGGCGGCCAGCCTGCGCATGGCCGGCTTTCCCCAGACGGACGCGCTGCACGCCTCGCACTGGCAAATCTTGTTTGCCCCCTTCGTCTGCTGGGGAATGGTGGAGACAGCCCGCTGTCTTGGCCGCAGATGGAACCTCTATTATGCAGGCGTGCTCATCCTGCTCTACTCGGAGCTGATGATCCTTGCCATGGTGTTGTTCCTGTGGGTCTATCTCTAGATCCTGTGCACGTATTCGCGGGAGGTATGGGGCTGTCAAAAGACTCGTGCCGCCATGTACGATGTTGAGGAACACTGCCCCGTGAATTCTGTTCAAAGTAAAGGCAATTGCACGCCAAAATGATCGGAGGGAAGAATGCTCAAGGGATTTCGCGATTTCATTCTGCGCGGAAATGTCGTTGACCTGGCCGTCGCGGTCATTCTGGGCGCGGCCTTCAACGCGATCGTCGCATCCTTGGTGGGCGACGTGCTCAACCCGCTCATCGCCGCCACCGTTGGCAAGCCCGACTTCAGCGCCGTTGTGCTGAACATTGGCAGCGGACACATCAAGGTCGGCAGCTTCCTCAACGCCGCTGTTTCGTTTCTGATCGTCGCCACCGTCGTCTACTTCGCCATTGTTCTGCCGCTCAACCATCTGCAGTCGCGGCTCAAGAAACCCGAGCCCGACGCCCCGTCGACTCTGAAAACCTGCCCGGAATGCCTGAGTGAAATTCCATTGGCAGCCCGCCGTTGCGCCCACTGCGCTCAACCGGTGGCATAGCGACCGGCCGGCTGCTCCGTCAATTTTCCGAAAGAGGTTTCACTGATGGCCTGCTACAAATCGTTCACCCTCTCCTTTCTTCTGACGTTCATTGCAGGACCTCTTTCGGCGCAAAACTCCGCCCCACCCGCACCTGCCGTCTTCGGCTATCGCGACTTTGCTGCTCAGGCAAAGATCGAGGAGAAATTCCTCGCCATTCCGAGCGCCGCGCTGGCCGGGGAAGCTCTGAAGACCCTCACCGCCGAGCCGCATCTGGCCTCAACCCCGGGGGACCGCAAGACTGCCGAATACGTGGCGCAGAAGTTTCGCTCAGCCGGGCTTGAGACGGAGATCGTCCCCTATCGCGTCTTGATGAACCAGCCGAAGGTGGTACACGTAGAGGCCTACGACTCGAGCGGAAAGCAGCTCATGAGCGGCCCCACGCGCGAACATGTCGACGGCGATCCGTACCAGGACGACCCTCGGGTTATCATGCCCTTCAACGGCTCTTCCGGTTCGGGGGATGTAACCGCCGAGGTCGTTTACGCCAACTATGGCCGTCTTGAGGACTTCGACCAGCTTGCCTCCCGCCACATCGACCTTCACGGCAAGATCGTTCTGGTGCGCTACGGCGCCAACTTCCGCGGAGTCAAGGTCTACCTGGCAGAGCAACATGGTGCCGCCGGTGTGCTCATCTACTCCGACCCGGAGGACGACGGCTTTTCCAAAGGCGACGCCTATCCAATCGGACCCTGGCGCCCTGAGACCGCCATCCAGTACGGTTCTGTGCAATATATCTTCAAATATCCCGGCGATCCCGAGACCCCAGGCGTAGCCTCGACACCGGAGCTGCCCGATGCGGCCCGCGTTTCGCCCTTTGGCAGCCAGCCCCACATCATCTCAATTCCACTCAGCTATCACGACGCCGCGCCCATTCTGCACGCCCTCAAAGGCTCCGGAGTGCCGCAAGGCTGGCAGGGCGCTCTGGGCTTCCGTTATCACATCGGAGAACTTGGTGGCCCCGGTGCCGTCAAGGTCCATCTCGTCTCAAAGCAGGATTATCAGCGGCGCATCATCTGGGATGTGATCGGCAAAATCAAAGGCACGGAGTACCCCGACGACTGGGTGGTTTTGGGCAATCATCGTGATGCCTGGATCTTCGGTGCAGTCGATCCCTCAAGCGGCACCGCCGCCATGCTCGAGGCAGTCCACGGCATCGGCGCTCTTCTACGCCAAGGCTGGCGGCCCAAACGAACCATCGTCTTCGCCAGTTGGGATGCCGAGGAGGAGGGCCTGATTGGCTCGACCGAGTGGGTCGAGCAGAACGCCAAACCTCTCGAGCGAGCCGTCGCTTATTTCAACACCGACGTTGCCGTCTCGGGAACGGATTTCACTGCCGGTGCCGTGCCTTCGCTCAAGCAATTTCTCAGCGAACTCACTCGCTCGGTTCCCAGCCCGCTCGGCGGAACGGTTTATCAGCAGTGGCGCCTCAGTCATCCGGCGAAAAGTGAGCATCCTGACCAAGGCCAGCAGAGTCAGGCCAACATACCGCCAGCGCCCGGCGAAGAGATTCACGTCGGCGACCTCGGCTCCGGCTCCGATTTTTCGCCCTTCTTCCAGCACATCGGCGTTCCCTCCACCGACCTCGGCTCCGAAGGTCCCTATGGCGTCTATCACTCCGTCTTCGACAACTTCGCATGGTATATCCAGAACGCCGACGGCCGATTCGTCTATTTGCAGGAGATGGCCCGCGTCTTTGGCCTCGAGGCCCTGCGCATGGCCGATGCCGACGTGCTGCCTTACGACTATGTCGCCTACGCCCGCGAGATCTCCCTGTACATTGATGCGGCCAAGCGCAAGGCCAATGGCGATTCAGTCTCTCTCGACTTTTCCGCCGCCCAGGCTGCTGCCGCTCGCCTATCCGCCGCTGCCGAACGCGCCCACGGCCTGCAAATCGCACCCTCTGGCGATCCGGCCAAGCTTAACCTCGCGCTTCGCCAGACCGAGACCGCGCTTCTCTCCGAGCAAGGCCTGCCCAATCGCCCCTGGTACCGGCACACCATCTACGCTCCTGGTGAGTTCACCGGCTACTCTGCGGTCGTGCTACCCGGCGTCAACGAAGCCATCGACGCCAAAGACCAGCAATCGGCCGCCCAGCAGTTGGCCATTCTCACCCAGGCCCTCACACGGCGCCGCGCAAACCCTTGAACAGGCTCAATGAGTTAGGCCTTCTTGTTTTGCACCGTTTGAGTCCGGGAAGCGTCTCTATCTTAGGGTGGTTGACCCCGTCCTATAACGCTCGTATCGTTAAAGGTGCTTATGAAAACTTCCCCCAACTCGATCCGCATCGGAATCGCCGCTGCCGTCATCGTCGGCACCATCGGCTGGCTTGCTTACTCCGGCTACGGAGCCAACAAGAGCTACTACGTCACCATCGCCGAACTCGGCGGCATGGGCGACAAGGCCTATCACAGCCAGTTGCGCGTCGAGGGCTTCGTCCAGCCCGGCTCCATCGAACACAACGGCCCCCACGTCACCTTCGTGATGAACGAGTTCGAGAGCCACTCGCCCAAGGCCACCGAGCGGCCGCCTGCTCAAGGTTATCTACAAAGGCTCCGAGCCGCCGCCGGACACGTTCAAGGACGATTCCCAGGCTCTGGCCGAAGGCACTTACGGCCGCGACGGCGTCTTCCACGCCACAGTCCTCCAGGCCAAGTGCGCCAGCAAATATGCTCCCGCACAGCCCGGTGCACAGCCCGGCGCACACGCCAGCCCAGCCTGCGGCCACACCCAACTCCACATCCCCGCGCTGAGGCTGCCGCCACCCAACCCGGCCTCGGCCACAGACTGCCGCAAACTGATCGCATGACCGACTCTCGCCTCCGAGGCCAAAAGTTCGACTGCTTGCGCCCGGCTGGACAACGTCTCCAAGCTCTTCGGCTCCTTCGCCGCTCTGCGCCAGGTCTCGGTCGACTTCGAGCCGGGCCGCTGCTACGTCCTCCTCGGCGAAAACGGCGCGGGCAAGTCCACCCTGCTGCGCATCCTCGCCGGCCTGCTCCGGCCCAGCTTCGGCAAGGTCACGGTCTTCGGCGAATCTGAACCGCACGAGGCCCGCGACCGCATCGGCTACATGAGCCACGCGCCCATGCTCTACGACGAGCTCACCGCCCAGGAAAATCTGCGCTACTTCGCCAGCCTCTATCCCGGCCGCGCCTGCCTCGAGCCCAGCCGAAGCCCTGCGCCAGGTGGGCCTCGACCCCGAGCTGACTCGCCCCTTCGGCCAATATTCGCAGGGCATGCGCCAGCGCACCTCGCTGGCCCGCGTGCTGCTCTCCGCGCCTGAGTTGCTGCTGCTCGACGAGCCCTTCTCCAACATGGACGTCGAATCTGCCCGCCAGATGGTCGAGCTGCTGGCCGGCTTCCGCCAAAGCAACCGCACCATCGTCCTCACCACGCACCAGCGCGAGCTGGCCGCCCCCATCGCCGACTGGGTGCTGACTCTGCACGCCGGCCGCGTGGCGTCGTTCGAGCCAGGAAACGCCAACGCCAATGAAGACCAACGGCGCGCGCTTTCTCGAATCCCTCGGCATTCCCTTCGAGCTTCGCGAGTACGAGGTCGATCCCGACGATCTCTCCGCCATCACCGTCGCCAAAAAAATCGGCATGCCCGCCGAGCAGGTCTTCAAAACTCTGCTGACCACAGGCGGTCCGCACATCTCTACGTCTTCGCCGTCATCCCCGGCGACGCCGAACTCGACTTCAAGAAGCTTGCCCGCGCCGCCGGCTTGCGCAAGGCCGAGATGGCTCCGCTTAAAGAAGTTCAGCCCCTTACCGGCTACATCCGCGGCGGCGTCACCGTCTTCGGCGCAAAGAAGGCTTATCCGGTTTTCGTCGATGAGACGATCATCCTCTTCGACAAAATCAGCGTCTCCGCCGGTACGCGCGGCACCCAGCTCATCCTCGCGCCCGACGACTATCTGCGCGCCGCCGAGGCCCTGACCGCTGACCTGACAAAGGATAAGACCACGGGTGCCCCACCCATTCGCCGCACCGGGGTCCCCACGGACAGGTCTTCGTCCGTGGGGTGGTTGAGCGAATGGGTGGGAAACCACGAACCCAATGATTCGAACCCGGAGGGCAGCGAATAATGCCCCGCGCCCTCTGGACTCATCTCGTCAAAGACCTCCGCATCGAGTGGCGCACTCTCGACACGCTGGTCTCCATGCTCTTCTTTTCCCTGCTGGTCGTCGTGCTCTTCTCCATCGCCTTCGATCCGCGCGGCTCCTTTTCGCAGCAAATCGCCGGCGGCGTGCTCTGCGTGGCCACGCTTGTTCGCCTCGGTCAGCGCACTCAACCAGGCCTGGGCACGCGAAATCCGCCATCAGGTCTGGACGCGCAGCGCATGGCCCCTGCGCCCGGCGCCGAGCTCTTCCTCGCCAAGGTCATCGTCAACTTTCTCTTCGTCACCATCGTCCAGATCGTTCTGGCGCCGTTCTTTCTCATCTTCTATAACCTGCACATCGCGGGCCAGGGTTGGCTGCTCGCGCTGGTGCTGCCGCTGGGCACGTGGGCGCTGGTCGGCAACGGCGTCTTCTTCGCCGCGCTCTCCATCCGCAGCCGCAACCGCGAACTGCTGCTCTCGCTGATTCTCTTTCCCATCTTCATTCCCGCTCTGCTGGCCATGGTGCAGGCCACCAGCGCCATCCTCACCGGCGAAAGCGACCCCACCCTCTGGATCAAGCTCCTGGTCGGCTACGACATCATCTTCACCACCGTCAGCCTGCTGCTCTTCGACGTCGTCTTCCACGCCGAGTAGCACAATCCGGTGCCCCGGCGCCAGCGCAAAAATCAATTTGCGGCTTGCCAGCAGGCGGGGAACAGCGGGATATGCCTCGAAAGGGAAGGGATTACCAGGAAAAGCCCCACAAAACGGAAAGAGCCGCCCGGCAACAGGGCAGCTCTTTCCTCAGGGAGAATAGTTCCAACGGAGGCAAAGCCATCAGAACTTTCTGGCTGCATACTAGGAGCAGGGGAAGGGAGTGTCAAGGAGAAATCGAAGAAGAAATAAATTATTTACAATCAATAATTTACTGAGAGTTTCAAGGGAAATCCACCGAAGAAGTCTTCGACGTATATTCGCTTATTTTCTTCTATAATCTTCCGTATTTTCGCCTTGTTTTATGGGGTTTATCACGGTTTTCAACAGGTTTTCCTCCCCCATTAACCCTTCGGATGCGGCCTGCATCTCCCGGCCGGGTTCTCCTCTCAATCCCGCAGGTTAAGACTGGTGAACTCCTCATCGTAGACCGAGGAGACCGGCTTGCCGCGCGCCATCCGGTAGAGCGCCCTGAAGCCGCCCAGAAAGATGCCCAGCAAAATCGCCGCGCTGGCGCCGATGATCACCAGCGTGGCGATGCCCATCAGCAGCTTTCCGGTCTTCAACACCTCCGACTCCGTCGGCTGCGGAATCGACATCAAATCCGCCTCGTAGTGGACGGTGGCCAGCAGCTTGTGGCTCTCCTCGGGAATCGCGTCTCCGCTCACCAGCGCCACCAGCGGCCCGCTGCGACCGACCTCGAGCGAAGCCAGGTCGGAGTCGGCCAGTGGCTTGGTCCAGGCCGCCTTTTTGCCAGCCTGTTTGCCCGCATTGATGTAGTCGCGAATCTCCATCTCCTGCGCCGCGGCCATCTGCGGCGTGGGATAGTCGATGAGCGTCAGCGTGGCCACGCCCGAGCGCAGCGTGTAGTTGGCGGTCAAGGTTTCCGCGCCGCGATCGAAGCCGACCAACTCAGGAGGCAGCACGCCACCCGAGCCGGCATAGCTCGCCGGTCCCAACGCATAGTGCGTGGTCTGGCCGTCCAGTTTGGTCTGCGGCAGGTTTGCGAGGATTGGGGGCGCCAGTGCCTCGCCGCCTTCTGGCAGTGGCAATTGACTCGCCAGGTTGCGCAGCTCTGCGCCACTCATGGGCGAGATGCGCGAAAACTTCGCATCCACGACCGCATTCCCCATCCAGAAGAGCACCCGGTTGTGGTCCGATGTTGCGCCCGTGCCGATCTCTTCCTTGGGCCAGCCGTTCTGCCGGTAGAAAGTGTAGGCTCCGAAGGCTCCGCTTGCGTCGTGGAAGCGCAGCGCGCGCAGGCTCAGCGTCTCGCCATCCCGCTTGTAATTGGCCAGCGCGGCGTCGGCAAATCCGTATTCCTTGAGTGCCGCCGCATTGGCCGGATCGGCCTGCGCGGCATCCGTCGTCTTCTTCGGTGCTTCGGCGGAGACCCAACCGGCAAAGGCCTCAGGCAACAGCGCCTTGGGAACGGGTGGAAGCACCAGATGTGCCACGCCTGAGGGAGTTGCGGCCTTGGCCGGTACAACCTGCGCCTGTGCGCCAGCAGAACCACCCACCAGCGCAGCCGAATAAACCAAAATGGAAACCCAACGCATCCGCACGCTCCAATGTTTAGGGTACACGCTGCGGTGCGTTGAGGCCATTCCTACGTGCCTTCCGGAACAGCGGGAGGCGGAGAAGAGAGAATGTCGCCAAGAGCCTGGTACCGGCCGCCGTAGAAGATCAGCGCATACTCCCGCACCCCCGTGCTCAGGGGTCCGCCGAGGCAAATGCCGGCCAACAGCGCGATGCCGAACGCAATGACGCCGAAGAAGACCTCAAGGAGGATGCCGACGACCACGGAAGCGCCTGTCGCATCTGCGAAGGCCGAGTGAATCCCGTACTCCACCGCCGCAACCGAGCCGGCCAGCATCAGCCCCGGAAGAAGCAGCACAACGAACAGAGCGATCGAGGCAATCACCGGCAGAATCAATCGCAGCAGCGCGTAAACCAAAAACTGCCGCTTCTCTGCCCTGATCCGAGCCCACACCTCTTCCCATGCTTCACCGGCTGTTGCATCTTCCAGCGCGAAGTGCGGCAGCATCCAATCACGCAAGACCACATCGATTGCAAATCCAATCAGCACCAGCAGAAGGATGACCGGAATCAGAGGCAACACGAGAGACAGCTAATAGACCCGAGATCGGGCCGACCGCTCTGCTGGATCTCGCGGAAGAGCCGCAAGAAGCCGGCTACGAACGGGATCGCGACCAACACAACCAGCAGCAGATAGCAAAATCCCACCACGATACTCAGCCCAAAGAAGCGCATTGCCTGCGCCTGATAGAGCCGCCATCCCGGCCGAATCTCTTTCGTGTTGCGGATCAGGCAATGAAAGAAGGCAAACCGCAGCCGCGTGATGAGATAGAAAACCACAATGGACAGGACAATCACCACCAGCACGGCCACCGCAATCACCGCGATCCATTCCGGCGGAATGTGGAACGGCGAATTGGCCATGGGCCCATGTGCCGTGCGTCGATTGACCATTGCGACGTAGAGGATCGGAAATTGCTCCCGATTCCTTCGGTGATGATCGCCACCAGGCCAAGCTTCAGATAGGTTCCCCAGGCGAATGGCCTGAAGAGAAAATCCCTGGTGCGTTGAATCGGCAAGCGAAACGGAATCTACTGCAGAGATGGAGGGCATACGAGACCTTTCCGGGGAAGACCCAGCGTCTGCACGGAATTACGCAGTAGCCTAGGTGCGAAGTTCCGCCAGCACGGAGCGGAATCGCATCCCACCACGCATCGAACGCCGCCAGCGCACGCTCGCAGACTATCCGGTGCCGCTCCTTCTTGTCGCGAACCTTCTTGCGCAGCTCCTCTTCCAGCGGCTCCAGCAGGTCGAAGGTGATGTTGGCCGGCTGAAAGTCCTTCGCGTCGGCGTGCGTGATGTAGTGCACCAGCGAGCCGAGGGCGCGTCGCGCGGGGCAGCCGGCAGTCGGTTCTTCGCCGCGCGCCAGTGCAGCCGCATAGATCCCCGCCAGCAGCCCGGTCGCAATCGACTCGGTGTAACCCTCCACTCCCGATATCTGCCCGGCAAACATCAGCCGCGGCTCTTTCCTTCAGGCGCAGCGTTTCATCCAGCAGAAGCGGCGCGCAGATGTAAGTGTTGCGATGAATCTGCCCATAGCGCAGAAAGCGCGCATTCTCCAGGCCCGGAATCAGCCGCAGCACGCGCGCCTGCTCGCCAAACTTCAAATGATTCTGAAAGCCGACCAGGTTATAGCTGTCGGCGCGCAGATTCTCCTTGCGCAGCTGCACCACGGCCCAGGGCGTCCGGCCAGTCCGCGGGTCGCGCAGGCCAACCGGCTTCATCGGGCCGAAGCGCAGTGTATCGCGGCCGCGCCGGGCCAGCACCTCGATGGGCAGGCAGCCCTCGAAATAGTCCAGCTTCTCCCACTCTTTCGCCTCGGCCGCTTCGGCCGCCAGCAGCGCATCGAGAAAACGGTCGTACTCCGCGCGATCCATCGGGCAGTTGATGTAATCGGCCGTTCCCTTGTCCCAGCGCGCGGCAAAGTAGACGCGCTCCATGTCGATCGAGTCGGCCTCGACGATCGGCGAGATCGAGTCGTAGAACGCCAGATGCCCCGAGCCGGTGATGCGCTCGATCTCGACGCTCAAAGCCTCTGAAGTCAGCGGGCCAGTAGCCAAAATCGTGCACTTGGTGCTGTCGTCGTCCAAGTTCAGCGTCGTGACCTCTTCGCGAATCACGCGAATGCGCGGCTCCGCCGCAATCGCCTCTGCGATCCGCCGCGAAAACTCAACCCGATCGACAGCCAGCGCATGGCCAGCCGGAACGGCGCATAGCATCGGCAATCCGCAAAAGCGCGGAAGCTCCGCGCCGCATCTCCTGCTTCAGCAGCCACGGCGCAGTGTTGGGCGATTCGCTCTTCAGCGAGTTGGAGCAGACCAGCTCGCCGAATTCGGTCGTCTGGTGGGCCGGCGTCAGGCGCGGACTTCCATCGACCATAGCCCGCATCTCGTAGAGATCCACCTCGCAGCCCAGCCGCGCCGCCGTCAGCGCCGCTTCCGGCCCAGCCAATCCGCCGCCAATCACGCGAATCTTCATTCCGCGACGTCCGTTTCCTGGTTCGCAACGCTCGGGTCCACTTCTGGCAGGCCGGGAATTCCAGCCAATTTTCTTAACGCCTCGCCGGTCACGCGAACATTCCGCCACTCGTCGAGAAACTCAGCTCCCATCGCGCGGTAGAACTCGATGGCGGGCGTATTCCAGTCCAGAACCTCCCATTGCAGGCGCGGGCACCTCTTTTCAACGGCAATGGCCGCCACCCGCTTGAGCAGCGCCTTCCCGATCCCCAGGCCGCGCAACTCCGGCTGGACAAAGATGTCTTCCAGATAGAGCCCCGGTCGCCCCAGCCAGGTCGAGTAGCTGAAGAAGTAGAGGGCAAAGCCCGCAGGCCGTCCATCGTGCTCGGCAATCAAGCTGAAAAAGAATGGATTAGGCCCGAATCCGTCTCGAAGCAGGTCGGCTTCGGTTGCCTTTACGGCGTCCGGTTCGCGCTCATAGGCAGCCAAGGAGCGAATGAAGCCGAGAATCTCCGGTACATCCCGGCGGGTTGCCGGGCGAATCGTAATTGTCATGGTTCCATTCTAGTGTGTGATATAGGCCACAATCGGCGGCTCCCAGCCGCATTACCATAGAACTGATTGCATAAGCGGGCTTTGAAAGGACGCGACTTGGCCGTGCCGCGGACGATCGATAAAACCGTCGGCTTGTGGGCAGCGAACTTTACGCATTGGCTCTGCCGACTTGTGCACAGTTGCCAATGGGATTTACCTTGAGTCTTGCTCGGAAATACGCTTTGCGCACCGTCTTCGGCGGCGGCTGTCCAGTCGTAATGATTTGAGATCGGTTTTTTGAGCAGTCAGTGAGTATGACAATTTTTGAGCTGGCGGGCCTTCTGGCTCGCACCGCTCCCAAGGAGAAGCAAATGAAACGCACGATTTCGCTTTGGCTGGGCCTGCTGGCGTTCGCCCTCTTGCCCGCGCTTGCCCAAACACCAGCGCCCAAGGGGTCCATGGGCAAGATTCACGGCCGTATCATCAATCCAACCGGCGCACCGCAGGCCGGTGGAACCGTGATCTTGGTGGCCGTTGGCCAGCCCGTCGGTCCCGGAATGAGCGCAAAGCTGACCCAAAAGGGGAGTTTCACGGTCGACAGCAACGGCGACTACTCCGGCGACGTGGCTCCTGGCAACTACGATCTCCTCTACCGTGCCCCCGGAACAGCGTCGGACGCGGTGACGGACAAGTTGGACGACATCAAGGTTTTAGCTGGCCAGGACATCGAACAAAATTTCGATATGTCCCGCAAGGACTACATCGACAAGCTCTCTCCCGAAGAGAAAAAGCAGTTGGAAGAACTCAGGAAGCACAACTCCGAAGCGTTGAAGGCAAACGAGGTGATCAAGGGTCTCAACGCCGATCTCAAAGCCGCCACCGAGGACTTCCACCAGGCTGACATCGCGCTGGCGACGGCGACGCAGGCTCTCGGCGCCACAGCCTCCAAGTCCGATATCGAGGCCAAGGAAAACGAGATCAAGATCGCCAAGTATAACGAAGTGGAAACCATGATGCTCAGGGACACCGCGGCCAAGCCGGACGCCTCCGTTCTCTGGGCTCAGTTGGGACAGGCGCAGTTGGGCTTGGCGCGAACGCAGAGGGATGCGCAGAAATACGATGGTGCGGAAGCGAGCTTCAAAAAGGTTCTCGAGGTTGAGGCCGCATCCAAGAAGCCTAACCCTGCAGCGCAGGGCGCGGCCCAATCCGGTCTGGGCGAGATCTATGCGCGCACAGGCAAGGTTGCCGAGGCGAACGCGGCCTTTGACGCAGCCGCCAAAATCAATCCATCGGAGGCGGCGTTTTATCTGAAGAACGAAATGGTGATCTTCTTCCAGGTAGGCAATGCGGATGCTCAAGTGGCTGTCGCGGATGAGGTGATCAAGATCGATCCGACGTTGGCCATTGCTTACTATCTGAAAGGCAACGGCCTGGTCGGTAAGGCCACCGTCGACCCGAAGACGAACACGCTGGTGGCGCCTCCGGGTTGCCAGGAAGCTTATGAGAAATATCTGCAACTGGCGCCGACAGGTCAGTATGCCAACGATGTGAAGAGCATCCTGGCCAGCCTGCAAGCGACGCTTCCCACCAACGCTCCCACCAAGAAGAAAAAGTAACAGGGATCGAAGGAATCTCCATGAAGGGCGCTCCCGGTTGCCGGGCGCGCCCTTCGCTTTTTGATCCAGCTTCAATAGGTTCCGCTCCAAAAGCCTCTACAATCCAATCCATGAAGTCTGCTCTCCACAGTCCGGCTCTGCCCGGCTACGCCGAGGCGGCGGCACTGGTGGCCGCTTACGCCAGCAAGCTGTCCCGGATGAGCCCAGTTCGATCGGAGCGCGTGGATCTCGACCAGGCCTCTGGCCGCGTTCTCGCTCAGCCTCTATTGGCCGATCGCGATCAGCCTCCCTTTGCGCGCTCCACGCGCGATGGCTACGCCTGCCGTGCCAAAGAAGCGTCAGCCCATGCGCCGCTGGCCATGGTTGGCGCTACGCGGGCCGGTGATCCGCCCTCCGGCCCACTGCCGCCCAACACAGCATGGGAGATCATGACCGGCGCGCCGGTTCCCGCTGGCGCCGATGCAGTGGTGATGTTTGAGCATGTTGAACTCACCCGCGGCAAAAAGGCGCGCAAAGTCCGCCTGCTCCCCTCCCGCACTCTCAAGCCCGGCGAGAACATCGTCGCCCAGGCGGCCCAAGGCCACGCGGGAGATGAACTACTGCCCGCCGGCGCCCTTCTCAACTCCGGACAGATCGCCTTGGCCGCGGCCTGCGGTTACGCTGCCGTCGATGTTTTCCCTCGGCCCCGCGTGGCCATCCTCGCGAGCGGCGACGAATTGGTTCCCGTCGATCGAATGCCTGCTCCCGGCCAGATTCGCAACTCCAACGCTCCCATGCTGGCTGCAATGGTGGCCAAGGCGGGCGGTGAGCCCTGGGTTTTGCCCACCGCCGCCGACAACGCTCAAGCCCTCGATGTCGCATTGGCCCAAGCCATCGCTGCCGATCTTCTTCTTGTCTCCGGTGGCGTCTCGGCGGGCAAATTCGATCTCGTCGAGCCTGCCCTGGCTCGCATAGGAGCCCGTTTTCACTTCACCGGCGTTCGCATGCAGCCCGGCAAGCCGACCGTCTTTGGAGATCTGCCGCGCAGCAAACAAGCGGGCTCACCATCAAAGACACTGCCCTTCTTCGGACTTCCCGGCAATCCCGTTGCCTCGGCCGTCACTTTTTTGCTCTTCGCGGCTCCAGTGCTCGCCGCCCTCGCCGGCAGCCGGGAGTCAACTCCGCGCTTCGCCTCTGCTCGCCTGGCCCCGCCTGTAGACCGAAATGCCAAACCCGGCCTCACGCGCTTCCTGCCTGCGTTTTGCGACTTTGGAGCGACAGCCGGCCAGCCGCCGCAGGTCGCATTCGTTCCCTGGCACGGCTCCGGCGACCTGACGGCCCTGGCCCGCTCAAATTGTTTTATTGTCGTGCCGGAAGAGGTCAAGAGCCTCAAGCCCGGCTCATCGGTCCGCATTCTGCTTCCCTGAGGAACCGTATGCCGAAACCCTCGCAGCTCTCTCACTTCGACAAATCCGGCCAGGCCGCCATGGTCGATGTCAGCGCCAAGCAGCCAACCCGCCGCACCGCCACCGCATCGGCCTTCGTCGAGCTCTCCGTCGCCGTCCTCAAAGCCTTGCCCGCCAATCCCAAGGGCAACCCGCTGGAGGTGGCCCGCTTCGCAGGAATCCAGGCAGCCAAGCGCACCTCGGAGTTGATCCCCATGTGCCATCCCTTGCCGCTTACTCATATCGACGTACAGACTGAGGTCGTCGCCGGCGGCGTGCAAATCACGGCTACAGCAGCCACCGTCGGAGCCACGGGCGTTGAGATGGAAGCCCTCACAGCCGCCGCCGTCGCAGCACTCACCGTCTACGACATGACCAAGGCTCTCGACAAAGCCATCGTCATCCGCAACATTCAACTCGAAGCGAAATCCGGCGGCAAGAGCGGCGATTTCTCAAGAGCCGCTCGGCGACGTTTGATTTATCCTGCCGCACCGATCTATTCGTGTTTGTCGTCGTCGTGCATTGGCGCACTCTGCGGCATGCGCGGCCCGTCATGCTTTTCCTTTGGCGCAACAAACGGCTGTGGCCCCAGGTGCCCGCGATGGCAGGTGCCGCAGGTCACCGGCGCGCCGGAGTTGTCGACCATCGACACGTAATTCTCGTTGATGTCCAGGGTCATCTTGTACATCAGCCTGGCAGTCAACTTCTCCGGCTTTGAATCGTCGGCAAAGTTGAGCCGGGGGCGTCCGTTCGGGCCAATGTTCTTCGGGTCCGCGGCGTGGCAGGTGCCGCAATGCGTCCCCAGAGCGGCCTCCCAGCCTTCCATGATCTCGTGCACTTGCTCGCCGGTCAGAGTCTTCGGCAGAACTTTAAGGTTGGTCGGGGCTGGATGATGCTCGTGATCGTGATCCTCGTGCGGCTCGCTGCTGGCCGCGGGCTGCTGAGTTGGAGTGGTTTGCGGTGTTTGGGCAACGGCCGTGGCGGCAAAGACGGCCACGGCCAGGAGAGCGATCATGGCTGAGAGGAGCGGGGAAGAGATCTTCAAGGGAAGAGTAACCTCACAATCTGAAATCACGTATACCAATGGACGGCATTCTATCGGAGATGGACGCGTTTCCCGGTCAAATTCTTCGGCCCGCTGACGCAAGCGTGCTCCGGCAGGGCAAAACGCAGCGGCCACTCCACAGCCACATGCACCCCGATGCGCGGCGTAACCACCACTCCGGCAACCTTGAAACCGTCGTCGCGCACCTGAAGCGGCGAAGTCAGGATCGAGCAAGTCAAGTCCGTTATGGATCGCGCGAGTGAGCCCCAGCGCCTGGCAAAGCCGGCTCGGTCCCGAGGTCAGCATCCGCGGCACAGCACCCTCCGCCAGCCCCCGATTCAGGGCCATCCCCTCAACCCCGGCCAACGGCTCCAGCGCCCGCAGCAGTATGCACCCGGCCCGGCCTTCAACCTCGCAGGAAATATTCATGCAAAAGTAGCGGCCGTAAATCGTATAAACGTACGCAAACCCTGCGGGACCAAAAAGAACAGAGCACCGCGGCGTAGGACCGCGATGGGAATGCGCAGCCGGATCGGGCGGCCGGTTGTGCGGGCCAAGATAAGCCTCGGCCTCCACAATCCTTCCGGCCAACAGCCCTCCAGCAGAATTGCACGCCAGCACCTTGCCCAACAGCCGAGGCGCCACATGCTCCGGCGGCGCTTCGAAGAAGCTGCGCGCCAGCAGCCGGCCAAACGGGTGCCCCATGTCTCGATTTCGAGACCTGGGAGTCATGGCTATTTGTGCCCCTTCTTCCATTCCTTCAGCAGCGCCAGCACCTCTTCGGCGTGGCCCTCGGGCGTAACCTTGGGGAAGATGTGCAGCAGGGTCTGGTCCGGGCCGATCACGAATGTCGTCCGCTCGATGCCCCAGACCTTCTTGCCATACATGTTCTTTTCTTTCAACACGCCAAACTGATTGCAAACTTTCTCGTCTACATCAGCAAGGAGTGTGTATGGCAGATCGTATTTGGCGCGGAATTTGGCCTGGTCTTTTGGCGTATCGCGGCTGATGCCCAGCACAACCGCCCCGGCTGCCTGCAGTTTCTTGAATGTATCGCGGAAGCCGCAGGCCTCGATGGTGCAGCCGGGCGTATCGGCTCTGGGATAGAAGAAGAGTATGACAGGCTTGCCTGCGTAGTCGGAGAGCTTTGCGGTCTTGTCCTCGTCGGTTTGGAGGGTGAAGTCGGCGACTTTCTGATTCAGTTCCATGGGGAAGCACCTCGTATCTTGATTGGAGGGCCGTTGGTGGCCATCGGTTTCGATTATTTCCGACTCAGGCATCGAATGTCATTGCGCGGAAAGGTTATTTCGCAAAAGATCTCGGCCGCCCCATCCTTGGCGCGCATTTGTCTTTGCGCCAAGGATGGGATAGGACGATCGAGCATCGTTTTCGTGCTGGCTCTCCTCTTCTCGTTGCCGGCGTGCTCCCAGTATCCCGGCCAGGTCACCAAAAGCAGCAAGACCTCGCCCGAGTTGCGCGCCATCGCAGTCCTCGAGTGGACCGGCGAGGCGGGCAAACCGAAAGCCAGCCGCCTGGTCCCCGTCGCCGTACTCGACCAGAGCCGCATCCTCGACGGCCAGCTTCAGGATGGCGGCATCTACATGGCCCGCCCTGAGCCGCTCGCACTGGGCACAGAAGTCGAGTACATACTCCAACAGGACGGCAAGCCGGTTGGCCTCTTCGACATCAAAAACTCCGGCCGGGAGCAGGGATCGTGGGTCGGCTACGGCGCATGGAAGCCGCTTCCCGTCCCCAAGCCAAAGCCGTCGATGGACGAACTGGCGCGGACCCACATCGACGAAGAAAACAACGACCAGCCCACACTGCACCGCAAGCAACACGACGACAGCGGAAAGACGGCAAGCGGCGGAAGCTCCGGCTCGACCGGCCCGGCGCCCGCGGCCGACCCCGACCGCCCCACGCTTCACAAGAAAGATTCCAGCGACAGCGGCGGCGATTCGAGCACGACGAGCACAGCCCCCGATCCTGACCGTCCCACCCTCCATAAGACGGACACAAGCTCAGAATCGGGATCGGCCAGCGACTCCGCGCCATCCAACGACCCAGACCGGCCAGTTCTCAAAAAGAGCAGCAAGAAGCAGCCGGAAGAGATCGGCCACGTCGACTCGCTGCCCGGCGTCACCGATCCCGACCGTCCACGCCTCATTCGTGGCCTTTCAACCGGCAGCGGCCTTGAAGTTCTCCCCTCCCTGATGGGCATGCCCGCCGAGATGCAGCAGATGGTCGCCGTCTCCGATGCCAAAACCCGTCCCGAGCACCCTTGGACCTATAGCTGGTCAAATCCCGACGACGACGCCAAAATGAAGTCGGCCCTCGAAGAGATCGCCCGCGACGCCCTGGGCCTCAATCCGCCAAAGCCGGCTCCCCGGCGCGTGACAGCGCAACATTCAACGCACAAGCTCGCCAAGCCGGCGCCTCCGCCCGAGCCCCTGCCGCTTCTTGATGAGAACTTCCGCGTCTTCGAGCTGGCCTATGGCACCGGCGCAACCCTGGTGCTCTCGGCCCACACCGATGGACCATACGCCCAACAAAAATTCGTCACACTCATCGCCCAGCCCGACCTCTACGGCAACGTCCTCGTGCTCTTGAAGAATGTCACCGATGGCGCGCATCTCGATCAAACTCCGCGCATGAGACTGGTGGATGCCGTCGATGCCTTGGCCGATAACCGCGGCGAGTTGCTCTTTGAGCTGCGCGGCGCAACTGAGCGCCAATTCGCCCTCTACCGCGTCCTCCGTGGTCGGGCCGAAAAGCTTTTCGTCACCGCCGCCGGCGCCTACGGAACGGAAACCAGAAACTAGCAGGCCGGAGGAAGAGCGGCGTCTCATCCAGGCAGCCTCGAATGTGCCCTCTTGTCACGGCTGACATAAAATAAGGATCTGGCGCAATCTTGCGGAGTTGGACAGGCGCCAAACGGGATTGGCTGGAACTGGAAGGGAACGCGGAACATGACCTCTATCGCTTCTGCGCTGCGATCTGCGGCGCTTTGTTCGTCTCTTTGCCTGGGTGCTTTTACAGGAGTTTGCCAGAGTCAACCCGCTGCATCGAAGGATGCGCCGGCAGCTCCCCCGCCTGAGATTCGCCGCATCCACAACGGCATTGAACTGACAACGGGCGATCTGAACGTGAGGGTCCAGTTCTATTCCGGCAGCATCGTGCGCGTTCTCAAATGGCCCACCGGCGGCACATCTCAAAAGCTCAGCCTCTCGGTACTTCCGCAGACTGTGCCCGACCTGGGCCTTCGCGTCGAAGACAACAGCGCCGGAGTTAGCCTGACATCGGGGCAAGTTAAGCTCCTGCTCAACAAGAGCGATGGCTCGATCCAGTTTCTCGACAACGACAACCACACGGTTTTGAAGGAACAGGGGCGGGCCGTCTTCACGCCCTCGCAGATCGAACGCGAAAAACAGGCCTTCAACGTTCAGCAAAACTTTAGCCTCAGCGCGGACGAGGGCGTCTATGGCCTGGGACAGTTTCAAACCGGCGAGATGAACTATCGCGGCCGAACGGTGAAGTTAGTGCAGGCCAACACCGTGGCAGTTAACCCCGTGCTGGTTTCTACTGCAGGCTACGGAATCTTCTGGGATAACTATTCCAAGACAATCTTTGACGACAGCAAAGGATCGACTTCTTTCTGGTCAGAAGTCGCCGATAACATCGATTACTACTTTCTCTACGGCCCCACCATCGACGAGGAGATCGCCGGATACCGGAAGATCACCGGCGAGGCGCCGATGTATGGCAAGTGGGCCTATGGCTACTGGCAGAGCAAAGAGCATTACGCTACTCGCGACGAGTTATTGAGCATCGCGCAGGAATATCGCAAACGGCAGATTCCCGTCGATAACATCGTGCAGGACTGGAATTACTGGGGCAATAACGATAACTGGGGCGGAATGGTCTTCGATGAAACCAGATATCCTCGCCCCAAAGAAATGGTAGATATTCTGCACAAGCAGAACTTCCATCTAATGATTTCTATCTGGGCAGGACTCGGACCCTCATCGCAGATTCATAAAGACATGGATCAGCACGGGTATCTCTTTCCGACAGTAGGATGGGCCGGATTCAAATACTTCGACGTCTATAATCCCGCCGCCACCGATCTCTACTGGAAATATCTGAACGAAGGAATTTTTTCGAAAGGCGTCGACGGCTGGTGGATGGACTCAACCGAGCCCGATATGGTCAACGCGCTGACGCCCGAAGGCGAAGAGTATGAGATGAAGCGGGTCAAGGACAATCATCTCGGCACCTTCGCAAGATATCTGAATCCTTACTCCCTGCTCGATACTGAAGCCGTCTACAAAAACCAGCGCAAGGAAACCGATCAAAAGAGAGTCTATATTCTCACTCGCTCGACCTTTGCCGGCCAGCAGCGCGCCGCGGCAACCACCTGGTCGGGAGACATCGGCGCCGATTGGCCCGTCTTCAGGAATCAGATCTGCGGCCGGCGTCAACCACAGCATGTCCGGCATTCCCTATTGGACCTTCGATATCGGAGCTTACTCGCTTGGCTGCCAGGGCGGCGTCTTCATGAACGGCGGCAAGGACCCGGCTTATCAAGAGTTTTATACGCGCATGTTCCAGTTTGGCGCGTTCAGTCCTATCTTCCGCTCGCATGGTTCGGAAACTCCGCGCGAGATATGGGAGTTCGGCGAATACACTCCGGTTCTGGAGAAATTTGATAACTTGCGCTATCGTTTGCTGCCTTATATCTATTCGCTCGGTTGGCAAGTTACCCATAATGGCTACTCGATCATGCGCGGCCTGCCGATGGATTTCACCGCCGACCATAAGACTTATGCGATCGACGATCAGTATATGTTTGGCCCGGCCTTCATGGTCTCTCCAGTAACTAAGTATATGGTTCATCGTCCGCCTGAGTTAGGAGAGCTTGTTTCTCCCGATAACTTCAGAACCAAGGATGGAAAACCCGGCTTGACTGCCACTTATTATTGCGACAATGAGTTCAAGGTTGCATGCCGCGAAGAGGTTGAACCTGATATCAATCTGGATTGGTACACCGGCTGGCCAGAGCTTCATGAAAGACCCGAAGTTCTCGATACGCTGGGAAGGCAACCTGATCCCCACGGCAACAGGCACGTATCGCTTCAACCCGAAGAGCTTCGGGGCGAGACGAGTCTATCTCGATGGCAAAGAAGTGGCGCATAACTACGAGTCGATGGAGTCATGGACCGTTCCCGTTGATCTTGTCGCAGGCAAGAAATACGACTTCAAGTTCGAGACGACCAACACCACGCTCGGCGCATTCAGAGCGCAGCTCTACTGGAAGACTCCGGCGATTCATGCCGATGAAAAGGTTATTGAGCCGAGAGAGAAGACGAGAAGCGTCTATCTGCCCGCCGGAACCTCCTGGATCGATTTCTGGACGGGAGAGAAGCTGAACGGCGGCGAAACCATCGTCGCCGATGCACCCATCGAGAAGATGCCGCTCATGATCAGGGCCGGATCGATCGTGCCGATGGGACCGTTCCTTCAGTACTCCACTGAAAAGCCCGCCGACCCTATCGAGCTGCGAATCTATCCTGGCGCCGACGGCAGCTTTACTCTCTACGAAGACGAAAACGACAACTATAACTACGAAAAAGGCATCTATTCGACGATCGCTTTCCACTGGAACGACGCGGCGCATCAGTTCACAATCGATGCGAGGAAGGGCGAATTCCCCGGCATGTTGAAGACTCGAAGCTTCCAGATTGTGCTTGTCGGAAAGAATCATGGCACAGGCGTGGAAGTGACAGAGCATCCCGACAAGGTGGTCTCGTACAACGGCGAGGCGCAGACGGTTCAACTGGCGAAGTAGTCGCAGGGCCGGAGCGTCCCGGGGGCGGGCCTTGAGAACGGCATCATGCCGGGATGTGCAAGCCGAATTTTGCTCACTCATGCGAGATTTTTGTCATTTCATCGTCAAATGAGCCGAATTGACCTATTGTGGACTGTTTTAGTCCTATACTATGGATCTAAGGGTGGGCTTGCTGCCACCCCCTAAGGATCTTCCCCGAATATGGCGTCAATCATCACCGCACTTGCCCCTGAAATGGCCCCCGAGATCGCCCCTGAAGGGCTAGCCAAGCCGTTATCCACATCGCCAGCAGCGTCAGCCTCGACGCCCGCTCAAGCCGTGCCCGCGCGCCTTCAGGTTCGCATGGGCCGCGCCGCCACTGTAGGCGAGGGCATCAACTGGCTCACGATGACCGTGCTCATCGTCTTTCATCTCGGCGCTCTCGCGGCGCTCTTCTTCTTCACCTGGCAGCGGCTGACGGTGATGCTGGCGCTTTACGTGGTCGCCATCAATGTCGGCATCGGCATGTGCTACCACCGTCTGCTCACCCATCGCGGTTACCAGACGCCCAAGTGGGTGGAGTACGTGATGGCGATCTGCGCCACGCTCTCTCTAGAGGGCGGACCGATCTTCTGGGTGGCCACGCACCGCGTCCATCACCAGTTAAGCGATCAGCCCGGCGATCCGCACACTCCCCGCGAAGGCGGTTGGTGGGCGCATACCGGCTGGCTAATCTGGGGCAATGCCTTGCACGCGCAAACCGAGGTCCTGGACCGCTACGTTCCCGACCTGGGCCGCGACCGCTTCCATGTCTGGCTCAGCAAATATCACTGGATTCCGCTCGTCGCGAGCGGCGGCCTGCTCTTCGGCCTCGGCTGGACCTGGGGCGGCTGGGAAAACGCCGTCGGAATGCTGCTCTGGGGAGCCTTCCTGCGCGTCACCCTCGGCCTGCACGCCACCTGGCTTGTGAACTCCGCTACCCACCTCTGGGGCTCTCGCCGCTTCAAAACCCGCGACGATTCGCGCAACAACTTCTGGGTAGCTCTGGTCAGCGGCGGCGAAGGCTGGCACAACAACCACCACGCGCAATCCGGTCTCGGCGCGTCATGGCCTCGCCTGGTACGAGATCGACCCCAACTACTATGGCATCTGGCTGCTTTCCAAGCTCGGCCTCGCGCACAAGATTCAAGTCGTCAAGCTGACTGGCGCCAATCCAACCCAAGTTGAAGATTAGTGAAAATCCAGGGTCAATAAACCCACTCAAAGATTCTGGAAGGTGGCCTTTTCCTGAGGAAAAGGCCACTTGAGTTCATTGACATTGGATCGAGCAACCCTGAACTTGCTATCGCCGTAACAACAACTCGCCGAGCGTGCGCTAGACCAGCTTGGCGTCGAGCGTGATCTCGGTGTTGTTGGCGAAGAGCTTCGAGATCGGGCAGCCGGTCTTGGCATCCTGCGGCGGCCTTGTCGAAGACTTCCGGTGAGCGCCGGGAACGCTGGCTGTGGTGGTCAGCACGATGCGCGTGATGGCGAAGCCGTCGCCAACCTTGCCCAGCGAGACGGCCGCTTGGGTTTCGATCTTCGTCTGGCGTTAGGCCCGCGCCGCCCAATTGCGCGCCGAGAGCCATCGAGAAGCAACTGGCATGGGCCGCCGCAATCAACTCCTCGGGAGTCGTCCCCGAGTCCGCGCCTTCAAAGCGCGAGGCGAAGGAGTACTTCGCGTTTTCAAGCACGCCCGTCGTCGTTGAGATCGTGCCTTTGCCTTCCTTCAGTGAACCTGTCCAAACCGCACTCGCCTTGCTTGCCATTGTTCCTCCTTGTGGGTTGATTGTGTTTTTGAGAATTGAGTTCCCGGATGCGCCATGGCCAGAGGCAGACACAGGCATCACGGCAAAATACCCGACGAAAGTTCGATGCACCGGAGCGCTCTCAGGATGCGTTCGTGCGTGAGTCTACTGAGTTGGAACTGCGCGGCTCGCCTTGCGGGCGGCCTCGAACTCGTCCCCGGCAAGCCATTCGACGCTCTTGGGCTGATCGCTGGCCAGCCAGCCCAGCACAAAGCCGAAGCGCGCCAGCTTGGCGTTGCCGCGGAAGTCCCAATCCGCCCGGTATTCGTCGGAGGGCTGGTGATAGTGGTGTTCTTCGTAGTCCTTGGTCTGCTGCTTGCCCCACTCTCGGCGTGCGGCCCTCGAAGAGTTCGCCCTGATCGACTGAAAAGGCAGGAACTCCCGCCCTGGCAAACGAAAAATGGTCGGAGCGGTAATAGCTGCCGGCCTCCGGCTCTGGATCGGGCTCGATCGCCAGATCGAAGACTTTGGCAACCCTCTGAACTGTAGGCCAGAAGTCGATGCGCTCAGCGCCGCCCAGGCTTACCGAGCGCGGAATCCCGATGGGCAACACCATGTCGAAGTTCAGATCGAGCGCAATCTGGCTTGCGGGAACCGGCGGATGCATGCCGAGAAACTGCGAGCCCAGCAGGCCCTGCTCTTCGGCGGTGACGGCGGAGAAGTAGACCGCATGAGGCGGCCGCACTGGCGACTGCGCAAAGGCGCGCGCCAGTTCCAGAAGAATGCCGCAGCCGGTGCCGTTGTCGGCCGCGCCGTTGTAGATGTTGTCGCCCTTGGCGTCAGGGTCGATGCCGAGGTGGTCGTAGTGCGCGGTGTAGAAAACAGCCTGATTTGCCTTGCTCTGCGCCGGGTACGCGCCCCACGACATTCGAGCTTACGTAGCGGCGCACGCGGCTCTCGATGTGCGCGCGCAGTCGAACCGGCAGTTCGACGGCGTGAAATGCGCCGGGCTTGCCGGCCTGATCGATAGCTTTGTCGAGGTCGCCGAGACCGGCAAGAGTGAAGAGCCGCTGCGCCACATCGTGCTGAATCCAGGCGGCTGCACGCAGCGTGGCTGATGGGATCGCCTTCCAGGTAGCTCTTCTCGACGGCCTGCGAGTTGCGCACCACATCCCAGCCATAGCTGGCCAGATCGGTGCGATGAATGACAAGCACACCGATCGCTCCCCGGCGCGCCGCCTCTTCATATTTGTAGGTCCAGCGGCCGTAGTAAGTGAGCGCCTTGCCTTTGAAGAAATTCGGATCGTCCGAAGGCGGCTCGTTGACGATGACGAGAGCGATCTTGCCCTTCAGGTCGATATCCTTGCCATTCGGACCGGCGTAGTCGTCCCAATGGTACTCCGGCGCGTGAATGCCGTAGCCGACGTAGACGATGGGCGCGTCGAACTCGGCGGTCTCCTGCCCGGTCTGATCCTTTGAGACGATCTCAGTCCCATAGACAAGGTCGACAGGCTTGCCGGCGGCGGGAACCAGAGAGAACTTCGTTTTGTCCTCGATGGTATGCACAGCCAACAGCGGGACTTTCTGAAAATATGTCCCATTGTCGCCAGCCGGTTCGAGGCCTGCAAGAGCAAACTGCGTTGCGATGTACTCGGCAGCAAGTTCGGCACCGCGCTGTGCCGGGGCCGCGGCCCTCGAGTAAATCGAGCGAGAGGAAACGGACGTGGGCTCGGATTTTTTCTCCGTCGATCGAAGCTGCGGCAGCGCGTGCGGCTGGAGGAAGGCCAGCGATTTCCGGCATCGGACCGAGCGTGGGTTGCTGAGCGCGGATCAGACCGGCAGTCATGATGCCTGTGGCCACGAGGGCGAAGACCAGCTTGCGGTTCATGGGATCTCCCTGTTCAGAGAATGCGCGAACAATGACTCGCCTCGATCGACCTTCAGAGTACGTCGTTTTCAGGCTGGGGTGCAATGGCGTCGAGCGGCGCGGCGGGCAGCAGATGGGTTCGGGCGAGCACCTTGCGCGCCAGGCCAGTGAGCGCCATTGCCGCAGCCTCTCCAAGGGGAACCCAGCGGCGCCTGCCGCCTTTGACGGTCATTGCGTCGATATCGTCTTCAAAGACAGTACGAATGCGCACATAGTAGTTCACCTGCATGATGGCGTGGCGCAAGGTCATGCGCAGCTCATTCTCAGGGACGGCAGCGTCGCGGAGGCGGGGCAGCTCCCATAACCCTGGCATCACGGTCTGCGAAGCAGGACGCTGTTCCAGCAGAACCTCCCGATTTGCCTGGCCGGCAAGCCTCCCGGTTCGCACCGAGAGTGCATGGGCCACTTCCCGGCAGAGCATGGGCGGACGCTGCGCGGTCTGGTGCTCTCCCCGCGTTTTGCAGTCGGCAACCACGGGGCATGCGTTGCACTGGGGTTTGCGCGGCATACAGAGGGTCGCGCCCAGCTCCATCAAAGCCTGGTTCGAGTCTCCCGGCCGCAGCGGGGAGATCAGCTTGGCTGCGAGCTTCTCGATCTTGCGGCGAAGTTGAGCGCCGCCGCCTGACCGGCTGCCGGCCTTCCAACCCTCAAGGCGGCAGAGGACACGCTCGACATTGCCATCCACCACGGCCACACGTCTCGCCGTGTGCGATGCTGGCGACGGCCGCAGCCGTGTACGCGCCGATTCCCGGCAGCAGACGCAACTCGTCGGCCTTCTCGGGCAGGTTGCCCTGATGATGGTCGGCCACAAACTGCGCCGTCTTGTGGAGCATCCGCGCACGGCGATAATAGCCCAGCCCGCTCCACAGGGCCAGCACCTCCTGCTCCGTAGCCAGCGCCAGAGAAACCAGCGTTGGAAAGCGCGCCATGAAGGCCTGATAGCGCTCGATCACGACCGCTACGCGGGTCTGTTGGAGCATGACTTCGGAGACCCAGATGGCATAGGGGTCCTGGCTACGCCGCCAGGGCAGATCGCGCCGGCAGTGGCCGTACCACTCCAGCAAGTGCCCGCGTACCCTGACGATCTTTTCCGCTTCCAAGTCCTGCCGGGCCATGCGCCAAGATTAACAGGCTGGGATAAGAACGTTCAGAACGAAAAGACGAGTTGACGACCCCATGCTCGATTCCCGATCGTGCAGAATTCTGACCCCGCATCAAACGAGGGCGAAATGCTAGGCTCATAGATGTATGGAGATCCTCTGCAACCGCTGCCATCAGACCGTCGAGGCTGAGAATTGCTACTGCCCCACCTGCGGGCTGCCTCAACTGGTGTATGCGACGGAGGGCCCCGCCGGGCCGAGCCAGCCCGAGCGATGGAATGAGGGCGTACGAGACGCGGCCACCATCGATTGGAAGCCGGCCCTGCGCGCTGCTCTGCTGATGGCTGTTCCGGCTGGAATCCTATCGAGCGCTGCGTCGCCGATGGGGCATCTGGGGTTGATCTGGATGACGGCGGCCGCGGTTTGGGCCGTTGTGCTCTACCTGCGGAGCCAGCGCCCGGCATGGATCACGCTGGGAGCCGGCGCTCGTATCGGACTGGTCACCGGACTGATGGGTGCATGGCTGGCCTTTGGCGTCAGTGGCGGCGCTTTGTTTGTCGATCGCTACTTTCTCCACCAATCAAGCCAGATCGATGCGGAGTATTCCAGTGTCTTCATCGCGAGATTCCATGAGGGAACTCAGCAGTCGCTCGCGGGCATGGGGCAGGCGGATGCGGCTCAGGCGCAGGCTATCTTCGGAACCATGCAGGCCTGGTTGATGTCGCCCGAAGGCCACGCGGCAATGTGGGCAGGCTCTATTGCTACCAGCTCGTTCTTTCTTGCTTCTCTGCTCCATTGGCGGAGGCGCGCTGGGGGCAAGGATGCTCATCCGCCGCCGTCCGGAGATCTAGAGCCGGGTTCACTTCCGCCGCGACATAACTGGCTTTATTTCGGCTCTTTTCTTCACAACTTGCCGACATGCCCGGAACCCTCGTATCATCCTGCGAGAGACACGCCGCGAGAGTGCATCCATGAGCGAAGCCCAAAGCAAAGCATCCCTGCGCATCAAGGGCAGGCTGATGTCCGCCTCGGAGATCGAGCGCACCCTGGTGCGCCTGGCCCACGAGATTGTCGAGAAGAGCAACGGCAGCGAAGACCTGGCGCTGGTCGGCATCAAGCGCCGCGGCGTTCCGCTGGCCGAGCGGCTGGGCAAGCTCATCTCCGGCATCGAGAAGCGCACGGTCGATACCGGCGTGCTCGACATCCAGTTTTATCGCGACGATCTGTCCACGGCCGGAGTGCGCCCCGTTGTCACTCCAGGAGCCATCGGCATCGACATCGACGGCCGCGACGTGGTGCTCTGCGACGACGTGCTTTATACCGGCCGCACCATCCGCGCCGCGCTCGATGCCCTCTTCGATCACGGCCGTCCGCGCCGCGTGCAACTGGCCGTGCTGATCGACCGCGGCCATCGCGAACTGCCCATCGAAGCCACCTACGTCGGCAAGCACGTGCCCACCAGCAGCCGCGAGATTATCGAAGTCAAGTTCCAGGAGGTCGACAGCGACGAGCAGGTTCTGCTGGTCGAGCGCATCGACTGAAGAAAAGCAGTTTCGCGAGAAGCCGAGCAAGAAACTGATGAGCCCGACCGCAACTCCAGCCCGCCGCCCGCATCAAACTCCGCCGGTCGCCGCATCGCCGTTTCCTTACAACCCCGGCTCGCTGCTCTCCTGCCAGGATCTGACTCTCGAAGCGCTCGAGCCATTTGCTCGCGCGCGCCACGGCTCTTGAGAATCAGGACCCGCTGACCCGCGCACGCATCCTGGCCAAGCGCCGCATGGCGCTGCTCTTCTACGAGTCCTCGACGCGCACCCGCACCAGCTTTGAGCTGGCCGCAAAAGGCCTGGGCGCGGACACGACGCTGGTTTCCAGCCTTTCGTCGAGCATTGAAAAAGGCGAGTCGCTGAAAGATACCGGCCTGACCCTGCGCGCGCTCGGCGCTGAAGCGATCATTCTGCGCCAGCAACTCAAGCGGTGCGCCGTGGCTGCTGGAGGCCGAGACCCACCTGCCGGTGCTCAACGCCGGCGACGGCATGCACGAGCATCCCACGCAGGCGCTGCTCGATCTGCGCACCATGCTGGCGCACATCGATCCTGTAACAAAAACCTGTCATCCTGAGCCCAATACAAAATCTGTCATCCTGAGCGACCGTAGCGCAGCGAAGGGAGTCGAAGGACCTGCTTTTCCGGTCGAGATCACCGCCGAAACACTCGCCGGAGTCACCGTCACCATCACCGGCGACATTCTGCACAGCCGCGTAGCGCGCTCGAACATGCTGCTGCTGCCGCGGCTCGGCGCACGGGTGATTCTCTGCGGGCCGAAGGAACTGCTGCCGGAGCTGGCTGCGCAGGCTGGTCCGGGAATTGAGATCGAGCGCGACTTCGAGGCTGCGCTTGCGCCAGTCGCAGGTGGTGATGATGCTGCGCATTCAGGCCGAACGTCTGGCCGGACTGCAACTCGATCTCGAAGAGTACAAGGCCGCCTATCAACTCACCGGCCAGAGGCTGGCTGCGCTTGCGCCCAAGGCCATTGTGATGCATCCCGGCCCCATCATTCGCGGCATGGAGATCACCGCCGGTGTTGCCGATGGCCCCCAATCAGCGATCCTCGAACAGGTAAAGAACGGCGTCGCCATCCGCATGGCTGTCGTCGAACGCGCGCTGATAGCAGCAGAGCAAGGAGGCCGCGCATGACGGCACTGGTGATTCGCGGCGGCCATCTGATCGACCCGGCAGCCGGCGTCGACGGGCCCAAGGACATTTTTCTCAAGGACGGCCGCGTGGCCGAGATCGCCGGTCCCGGCAAGCTGAAAGCAACCAATGGCGCTGAAGTTCTGGATGCGACCGGCCTCACCGTCGCTCCCGGCCTCATCGACATGCACGTCCATCTGCGCGAGCCGGGCCAAGGATACAAAGAGACCATCGCCACCGGCACGGCGGCGGCAGCGGCGGGCGGCTTTACAGCAGTGGCCGCCATGCCCAACACGACGCCGGTAAACGACTCGCCGGAGACGACGCGCTGGATGCAGGCGCCGGAACGCAACGCATCGATTCGCGTCTTTCCGATTGCCGCCGCCACGCGCGGCGTCGAAGGGCGAAGCGATCAACGACTACGCCGCGCTCAAATCCGCCGGCGCTGTTGCCGTAAGCGATGACGGCCTGCCTATTCTAAAAGACGGCATCATGCGCGAGGCCCTCGCAGCGGCGGCGCGCGTAGGACTCAGCGTCATCCAGCACGCCGAAGACACGCGCATGACGCACGTCGCCGACAAGGTTGCCAGCCATGAATGCCGGGCCGACCTCGTTCAAGCTGGGCCTGCGCGGCTGGCCCAATGAAGCCGAGTCATCGATCGTCGAGCGCGACATTCGCCTCGTGAGTGAACTGCGCGAGGCACGGCCCCACCTGCACGTGGCTCACATCTCGACGGCAGCCGCGCTGGCAGCCGTGCGCCAGGCGCGCCGCAACGGGTTGCGCGTGACCTGCGAGGTGGCTCCGCACCACTTTCTGCTGACCGACGAGCATGTCGGCCTTACGACACCAACGCCAAGATGTGCCCGCCGCTGCGCTCGGCCGCCGATCGCGACGCCATGATCGAGGCTCTGCTCGACGGCGTGGTGGACGCCATCGCCACCGACCATGCGCCTCATGCCATGCATGAGAAGGAAGTCGAGTTCGAACGCGCGCCGAACGGCATCATCGGCCTTGAAACCGCTCTCGGCCTGAGCCTGCGCTGGCTGCACCACGAGTGGAAGATGCCGCTGGGCCGCGTCCTGAGCCTGTTGAGCGCGCAGCCTGCGGCGCTGCTGGGCTTAAAGGGCCGCGGCACGCTCGCCGTGGGCAGCTTTGCCGATGTGGTTGTCTTCGACCCAAAGGCCGAGTGGACCTACAACGCCCGCGAAGGCAAATCGAAGTCCAGAAACACGCCGTTCGACGGCTGGACGATGCAGGGCAAAGTCCGCTGGACAATCAGCGAAGGGCGCATAGCCTACAACAGCCAGCCTTGACGGTTTATTTTATCCGGATAATATATTTATATCCGGGTAAAATATCCCGAAAAGGTGCTGCCATGGGTAATTCTCTTCCAATATCCTGCACGGCTTTTTCCGGCACACGGCAGATTGCCACGGGCAACCTGCGCGAGGTCGCGCTGAAGGCGCAGGAGGCCGTGAACAGCGATCCATCTACTGCCGTGCTGATCTTCGATGACCTCACCAGCCACGTGATCGAGGTGGACCTGCGCGGCACGCCAGAAAACCTGGTGCAAAGGATCGCTGGGCCGGAGCCCGCCACTTCGCAGCCCAGTGAACCCACCGCCACCGATGAGAGCGCGCGAAGGCCCGGCCGGCCGAAGTTGGGTGTCGTGGCTCGCGAGGTGACCCTGTTGCCGCGGCATTGGGAGTGGCTGGCGAGTCAGCCAGGCGGCGCATCCGTCGCGCTGCGCAAGCTGGTGGAAGAAGCGAGAAAGGCAAATCAGGGCAAAGATCGCAGACGGGCAGCTCTCGAGTCGGCGTACCGGTTCATCTCTGCAATGGCCGGAAACGAACCCGGCTTTGAAGAGGCGACAAGAGCTCTATTTGCAGACAACCAAGAGCGCTTCGCAGAGCTCGTCGCACCCTGGCCCGTCGATCTCCGAAACCATGCGAAGAGACTTGCCGCCGTCGCATTCGCGGCACAGGATTGCGGCCGACTCTACAAGTCTAGGCATGGAACCGTAGCTGCATAGCCGAAGCCTCATAGGCCAAAGGAGCAGTCAAAATGCAGTCGAGTTTGGAGAGGAAGAGGGCGATCCGGGAGTTCAAGGAGTCGCAAGCCTTCCCGCGGCACATTCGCGGTTCGATGCACTGCAAGCAACCGCGTCTGGGTTGGTGCTACCAACAATTTGAATGCGGCAAAGAACAGCTTGTGGTTCTCTCTGCGCATCGGCAGCCATCCGGTCAACTCGCTTCAAAGCGAATGGAACGCGCACGGCGAGCCATCATTCCAGTACGAGATCTTGGAAGAGCTCGAAAGCGACCTGCACCCGCTAACAATTACCGATCTGCTGAAAGAGAAAAAGAGCCAGTGGGTCGCAAAACTGGCAGCCGATCCGCTCAATTGAGTGATGGGTGCCGAATGCAACCGGAGTTGGCTTACCCCTTGCGGCTGTAGAGCACCTGGAACTCGTAGCCCTGATTGGCGGGGAAGAGTCTGGCTACATGGCGCAACCGTTCGGCGAGGGCCGGAGCGGCAATGAGCGGGTAGTCGCGTTCGCGGAGATCGTGGTAGTCGAAGTCCACGGCCAGCGACAGCATATAGATGGCCAGCGCGTCGGAGAAGGCCGACTCGTAGAAGGCGCCGCGTGCTCGCTCGTCGATGCTCTTCTGGGCGGTCTTGCCTTCAAGCGACTTGTTGTCCTGGGCGCGACGGCGAGTCTCCCATGCGTCCTGGCTGGTTTCGCCGCGGACCTGGGTCTCGGCCTGCTGCCAGACCAGCGTCGAGAAGCTATCAGGAACTCCTACCGCCTCGACAAAGTTGTGAGCCACGTTGATGAAGAACTCGAAGGCCAGTCCAAAGCGGTCCTCGACCAGGCGCGTGGAGAGAAAGACAGCCTCTGTGGAGCCAAAGACAGCGTTGCGGTGACAGATGGCGCGGTCGCCGAGGTCGACGGTGTAGCCGGGCGCGACCATGGTGTCGTCTGTGTCGGCGATGGCCAGCGGAACAAAGTAATAGGCGCGGTGGTCGAGAGCGGCAGAGAGCGTGGCCGGCACGGCGCCGACCAGCCGCTCGAGGTCGGCGTCAGAGATGCGCGTCTCGCCCCACATTGCATAGTGAATTCCATTGGAGGCCTGGGCCATGGTCACCTGCGTGGCCACCTTCTCCGCCTGCCAAAGCTCGATCTGTGCGCTGCTTGCCATGAACTTGTATTCTAGATCACGGAGGCCCGAAAGATGACAGGATCAACACGAACCGGAGTCCCGGCCGGCGGAACGATCTTCGGATTTCCACTGAAGGGATTTGGATTGTTTAGCAGCCTGCTGTTGGCCATCGCCTCGGCATTCTTCACGTTTTTCGCATCGACGACCCTTGCCATCTTCGCGCTGCTGGTGTGGAATCTGGCGGGCCACCATGCGGTGAATTATGCCGACAGCTATCGCTATGTCGGCTTTCCGGCATTCGTAGTTGTGCTAGTTGTGGCGATACCGGTCTTTGGTGTGTTGTGGATTCGAGCCAAGCTGAACAGGTAGGCTCGGAGCCAGAGCAAAGCCAGAATAGCCTTAGCCAATGCCGGAGAGCAGGAGCCGTCGACTCCAGCGAACTCGCGAGGAATTTTTTGCTGCTCGTGATGCAGTCATCCTGTAATCCGGCGCTAGAGAAATTCAGGGGTAACATGCCCTCTCCAGGATTCTGGAGATTCTGAAGGCGGGCCTTTCTTGAGGGAAAGGCAACTTGAGTTCACGGCCTTGGAATCAACTCCCCGCTCAGGCTCATCTTGCGCTGGACGAGAGTAGGGAAAATGCTCTGATGGACCGCAATCTCGATTTTGCTTCACAAATGGTGCAAACTCTGGCCTATAATCCCCCTAGAGAAGGCGCCGCCAACCTCGCGGCATCCTTCTCGTCTTGACCATGGCCTTGCAGCAACGCAAAAATCGCGCCGTCGATCCGCCCGCGATCCCCGACCGCCTCTACTTCAAGATTGGCGATGCGGCCCGCATCTGCGGCGTGGAGACCTATGTCCTGCGTTTTTGGGAGACCCAGTTTCCCCAGCTCAAGCCCAACAAGAGCGGAACCGGCCAGCGGCTCTATCGCAGGCGCGACGTAGAGCTCGCTCTCAGAATCAAGACTCTCGTCCACATCGAGGGCTATACGCTTGCCGGCGCGCGCCTGGCGCTGCAGCAGTCCCAAGCTCCCGTCTTACTTCCTCAGCCGGTCCCTCAGCCCGAGCCCAGGCAGGATTCGCAGTCCACGTCGCCGCTTCTGGCCTTTGAATCCACGCCGTCCTCGTCCGGCCAGACTCGCGAGAATATCGCATCCACCATCGCCCATGCCCGCACCGAACTGCGCGAGATTGCCGGCCTTCTGGCTTCGCCAGATCCCCAGCCTCCACGGCGCCGTTCTCGCGTGGCCGCCATGCCCTCCGCGCCGGACACTCTTTTCCCGCTCTAGACAAAGCCCGCCCGTCATTCACAGGGCCGATCAGCAAGGCCGATCCGTGGGATGGGTCTCACTCTCCGCCACCTCAAGCCGTTCCCCTGTTTTCAGATAGCCTTTGCGGCGAAACCAGTCCTCCATCGCCGGCTGCAACCGCTCGAGCGGTACGCGCGTCCCGGCTTCGAGCACTCCGTCCGCAATAGGCAGTGTGTCGTCAAAGACCGCGTCGTTGGTGAAGTTGCGCATGGCGAAGTTGTCGATCCAGCGAATGGGGCATGGGTGCCGCTCTCCGCTCGTGTCGATCCGTTCTACCGAAAGCCTGCGCGCAAACATGCTTCCACTGTATATGGACCGCGGCCCGGCGGGCCAAACCTTCGCTATTGATTCTTTTCGTCCACGGCCTTTGCATCCTTGCCCTGTTGCGTCTCCACGCGGAAGCGTTTGTAGTCGTAGACGCGCGCGGTGATGTGCCGGTGAAGGCCCTTCACCAGAAGAATGCGGGCCATCATGTTGATCTCGGCCCCGGTCGGCAGCCAGATTTCTCCATTCACCTTCGCCTGATCGAAATGGAAGTTGGAGCCCTTTTCGATGTTGGCCACGAGCCCGCCGCCAATATGAAAGTTGTCATTGAAGGCCACATCCAGGTGGGCAACCTGGCGGTCTGACTCGTCAACCCACATCGTTCCTTGCAGCTTCTTTGAGGCGTCTTCTGCCAGTCCGTGCGTCTTGGCATCCTTGCGGCCCACAAAGTCGAAGACAATGGTCGACCGGCCGCGATAGATCTCCCGCCGAGGATTCCGCACATCCATGATCTCCAGCAATCGTCCGATTGAAACCGTCTGACCCTCCAGCGGCTTATCGGGCGGCGTCTTCTCTGCCTTCTCCACCTCTTTGGTCACCCGGTCGGTCTCTTTCTCCAGTTCGTGGCCTTCGAGAGGCTTGCCATCCTTCTTCACCTTCCGCCCGATCTGATGGCCGTTGACGAAGAAATCCTCGAACTCTTCCGTCTCGGTCTTCTTCACCTGGCCGTGTCCATCGATCTCCTGGACCGCCACCGAGGTGCTGTAGGTGTAGTTCTCCTGCACCTTTTCCAGTTCCTTTTGATGCTCCTGCACCTCCTTCATGAGCTGGCGAATCTCGGGCAAGGGCGGGTCGGTCTTCTGCTGCGCTTGCGCCGGAGGCACTGCAGAAGACGAAAGCAGAATTGCTGCAAACGGGAGGAGGTGGAAAACGTGCATGAGAGCAAATCCCTCTGGATGATTTCGATCCGGTGTCAAGAGCGGGGTTGATAGAACCTCGTGTTTGACCTATCACAACTGGAATCGTTGCGCCGATCTCAGGATAGTATGACCGTATCGGGGCTGCATCGAAGGACTTTATGCAGGGATTCCGACCAGGTCCGTACCAAGTAAATCCCGGGAACCTTTTACTATTCTCACTATGACCCCTCGACGAAGACTGCTGCCTAACGAGCCTTCTTGCTCGTCGGAGATTGTTCTCTCGAACTTACTCAACCCGCGCGTCCTGTTGACAGTGCAATCGCCGCTGCCTAGAATTAAAGAGGAGAAATTTACTCTTCTTTCTGGCTTAAATGCTAGAAAAAACAAGTGTTGAGTGAGTCTCGTCCGGGCCCGTCGAGGGTGCGCGTCGCCCAGTAAAGCTCCAGACGAGCCCGAGGTCGAGAGCGGGGGAAGATGCCTGATGCACGCGTCAGTCCGCGCGAGCGGCTGGTGCTCACGGCCATCATCGAGATGTACATCGCTACTGGAGAACCCGTGGCCTCGCAGGCGGTTGCGCGCTATTTTTCAAATAAAGAGGGCCTGAGTTCGGCCACCATCCGCAACGTCATGGCCACGCTCGGCGAGACTGGCCTGCTCGAGCAGCCGCACACCTCCGCGGGCAGGGTTCCCACCGCCGCGGCCTTCCGCTATTACGTCGAACAGATCACCCGGCCCGAGACGCAAATCAGTCAGATGGCCGCGGGGCAAGCCTCTTCGCCCATGAGTGAAGCCCGCCGCGGGCAGATCGAAGAGAGCTTTTCAGGCGTCACCAGCACCAACGATTATCTCGAGCGCACCTCGCACGTTCTCGCACTTCTATCGAGCGGCCTCGGTGTCGCGTTGGCCAGCTCGACTGCCTCCCAGGTTCTTGAGCATATTCACTTTTCGCGGCTATCCACGGGCCGTGTGCTGGCCGTGCTGGTTACGCAGGCCGGAGCGGTGCAGGACCGCGTGCTTGCCCTGGATCGCGAACTCACTCATCTTGAGCTGGAGACCGCCGCGCGTTACCTCAATGAGAACTTTCGCGGCTGGCCCATCGAGCGCATCCGTGCCGAGGTTGCAAAGCGCGTCGAGGCCGAGAAGGCCGCCTATCACCAGATGCTGGCCTCGGTCGAGGAATTGTGCCGCAAGGGCGCGCTGGCCGGCGGAGAGGCGGGGCCTGCGATCTTCGTCGAAGGAATGGCCAACCTCATCGCCGCCGAGGAAGACCGCGAACGCCTGCGCCAGATGCTCCTTGCTCTCGAAGCCAAACAGCGGCTGGTCGAGCTGCTCACTGCCTACGTGGACGGCCGCCAGCAGGAGGTTCGCGTGATCGTGGGCCCGGATCTGGTGGGGCAGGCCGAGGCCTCGCATGCCATGCAGGACCTCGTCTTGATCGGCGCTCCTGCCCGGCTGGCTGGAGCCAATCTGGGCACCGTCGCCGTCATTGCCCCCACCCGCATCCAATATCAGGAGATGATCCAGGCAGTGCGCTACATCGCCCGCCTCTCCGAGCGTCTTCTGGAAGTTCCCGCGGGCGAGGATCTGGGAGTGTGAAATAAAAACGGAACCGGACCCGCTTTCTTCCCGACAGCAGAAAGGAGCCCACAGGTGCCGCGCAAATTATCATTGAATCCAGCGAAAGAATTCTTTAGGAGAATGCATAAAGAAATGCCAGAACAGGAAACAGAGTTCAATCGGGTGGAAACGCTCAAGTTCGAGCCGGCCGCTGTAGCGGAAGAGCCGGCCGAAGAAGCGGCTGGTAAGCCGGCGACGCCCGGCGATCCGGACAAGTCCGTGAACCCTGCAGAGCCAACAATCTCAGACGAGGCGGAAAGCCGGACCGAAATCGACCAGCTCAAGGCCGAGCGCGACCAGTTGCTTGACCGCCTGGCTCGGTTGCAGGCAGAGTTTGAAAACGCCCGCAAGCGCGCCGACCGCGATCGGATCGCCGACCGCGACTACGCGACCGCCAACGTGGTCGAGCAGTTCCTGCCAGTGCTCGATAACTTCGAGCTGGCGCTCAAGTCCGAGGGCACTGCCGAGCAATTGCGCTTGGGCATCGAGTTGATCGTCAAAAAGATGGAAGACGTGCTGCGTCAACTGCACGTGCATCCGATTCCCGCCATGGGCGAGGAGTTCGATCCCCGGCACCATGAGGCGCTCGGCACAGTGGAGCGCGAAGACCTGCCCGACCAGCACGTCGCCGAAGAGATTCGGCGCGGCTATAAGCTCCGTCAACGACTCCTGCGCCCCGCGCTCGTGCGCGTGGTCTCCAACCCCAAACAGAAAAGCGAATGAGTACAAGATCAAACGTGAGCAAAGCCGACTATTACGAGGTTCTGGGCGTTTCCCGCGAGGCCAGCGACCAGGAATTGAAAAGCGCATACCGCAAGCTCGCGCTCAAGCATCACCCTGACCGCAACCCCGGCGACCACGGCGCCGAAGAACGCTTCAAAGAGGCAAGCGAGGCCTATCAGGTTCTCAGCGACGCCGACAAGCGCGCCGCATACGATCGCTACGGCCATGCCGGGCTCAACGGGTCCGGGCAGGGCTTTGGCGGACCTTTCGCCGGCGGCGTCGACATTGGCGACATCTTCGGCGATCTCTTTGGCGAGATGTTTTCGATGGGCGGCTCCTCCCACCGCGCCACTCGGCAGCAACGCGGCGACGACCTGCGCTTCGACCTCGCCATCGACTTCGAGGCTGCCATCTTCGGCGTCGAGACCGAGGTCAAGATCCGCCGTCTTGAAACCTGCGCCACCTGCCACGGCCGCGGTAGCGCCTCCAGCCGCGGACCCTCTGTCTGCAGCCAATGCCAGGGCCGAGGACAAGTCCGCTACCAGCAGGGCTTCTTCGCCGTCGCCCGCGCATGCCCCGCCTGTGGCGGCGCCGGCCAGATCATCAGCGATCCTTGTCAGACCTGCCGCGGCGAAACCCGCGTGTCAAAGGAAATCAAGCTCAATGTCAAAGTGCCGCCCGGCGTCGAGGATGGCACACGCATCCGCTATGGAGGCGAAGGCGACGCAGGCCGCCAAGGTGGCTCCAAAGGCGACCTCTATATCGTGCTTTCAATCCGGCGCCATGAGTTCTTCGAGCGCGAAGGACACGACCTGCACTGCGTCGTTCCCATCAGTTTCCCTCAGGCCGCACTCGGCGCCGAAATCGAGATTCCAGCCATCGATGGTTCGGTCAGCCTCAAGATTCCCGAAGGCACGCAAAGCGGACGCGAGTTGCGCATCCGAGGCCGTGGCGTCCCTGTTCTCAACGGAAAGAGCCGTGGCGACTTGATCGTCAAAGTGATTGTCGAGGTTCCCCGCAAACTCTCCCGTTCCCAGCGCGATTTGGTCGGCCAGTTGGCTGAATCGCTGGCCATCGACAACAAACCCGCCTCTCCCACGCTCATCGGGAAGATGAAGGACCTCTTCAACTAGACCTGATCGCTGCACCCCGATCAAGACCGGCCTCAGTCGCGACCTGCGATCGAGGCCGCAGCCCTGTTTATCGATCCTCCACGCGTCAAAGTGTGATTTGGCTCACATACAACCATGCGTGCTCTCCGAGTAACGTCAGCAATACGAGGAATGATCTCGATCACGTTGGCGTAAATTCGCGGAACCTCTGGGATCGGCGCAATGGGGGTGGGGGGTTGATGAATGTCTTCAAGGATGCTGGGCATCTATTTCGATTCGCGGGACTCTTTGTCCTCGCCTTCCTGGTGTTTCTGGTGGTGCGACACTTCGTCGTCCCCAAAAGCTTTGGACAATATGGACACTACCGGGCAGCCGCCATCGGCGAAATCGCGGCGCACCCCGCCAAGTTTGCCGGCCATGACACATGCGAAACCTGTCATGCGGACGTGCTGGACAAGAAGAAAAACGGAAAGCACGCTCACGTAAACTGCGAGGCCTGCCACGGAGCGCTGGTCAAGCAAATGCCCGCTCCCGAGCAGCATCCGGCGAACGTTTACGAGCGTTTCATGGCCGAGATCGACCCCAAGGGTCCGCCAGTAAGCTCATTCGTCCGCCATGCCGACGACCCAGTCGGCGGTGGTGCCCGAGTTGCCGGATACGGCCGTGCTCTGTGCGCGATGCCACACCGCGAGCGCCGCCAAGCCCAAGGGCTTTGCCCAGGTTGTGCCGGCAGACCACTCCAACGGCGTGCCCTGCCAGACCTGCCACGATCCGCACAGCCCGGCAATCGAAGCGGCGAGCAGTGCCGCGGGAGGTGCGAAATGAACATATCCCGGCGTAAAATTCTGATCCTGTTGCCGGCTGCGGCTGTGGCGTGGAAGTCCGTGCTCGCCGGAACCCCGGAAGAGTCGCCCAACTACAAAATGTCCGATCACTGGTGGGGCATGTTGATCGACATCTCCAAGTGCATCGGTTGCGGCAACTGCGTGCGCGCCTGCCAGACAGAAAACGACGTGCCCGACGGCCACTTCCGTACATGGGTCGAGCGCTACCACGTCTCCGACGAGAACATGACCCGGCCCGAGGTCATCTCGCCCGATGGAGGCAAGGAAGGATTCCCGGCAGCTACCGATACCGATGGAAAGTACTTCTTTGTACCCAAGATGTGCAATCACTGCGCCGACTCTCCATGCACGCAGGTCTGCCCCGTGGGCGCAACCTTCATCAGTCCCGATGGCGTTGTGCTGGTCGACCAGAAATACTGCCTGGGCTGCGCCTATTGCGTGCAGGCCTGCCCCTACGGATGCCGCTACATTCATCCCACCAAAGAGGTGGCCGACAAATGCACGCTCTGCTATCACCGGATTACTCAGGGTCTGACGACCGCCTGCTGCGAGTCCTGCCCCACCGGGGCGCGCCAACTGGCCGACCTGAAAAATCCCAAGGATCCGATCCACGAGTTTCTGAGGACGCACAGCGTGCAGGTGCTGAAGCCGCAGATGGCCACCGGCGCAAAGGTCTTCTACAACGACCTCGACGGATCGGTGCGATGAAGACAGCCACGAGCTGGAAGCTAGCAGCTAGGAGCTAAAGAATGAGCGGCGTTGAAGGCTACATGTATCCGAACGAAATCACTCTCTATTGGAGTGTGCTGATCGTTTTGTACCCCTACATCACGGGACTGGTCGCGGGCGCATTCATCCTGGCCTCGCTCGAACGAGTCTTCCGTGTGGAGGCGGTCAAGCCCACATACAGGCTGGCTCTGCTGACGGCGCTGGCCTTCCTGTTGGTTGCGCCTCTGCCGCTGGTTTTGCACCTCGGCCACCCGCTCCGCTCGCCGGAGATGTATTTCACTCCGCACTCGACCTCGGCCATGGCCATGTTCGGCTATGTCTACCTGTGGTATCTGATGGCCGTGCTTGTGCTTGAGATCTGGCTCGACTACCGGCGCGAGATCGTGCTTCTGTCGCAATCCAGCAAGGGTCTGCTGCGCCTTGTCTACCGCGTGATGACGCTCGGCTCCTCCAACATCAGCGCACGATCGCTGGCGATCGACGAGCGGGTCGGCTGGATTGTCACTCTGGTCGGCATTCCCTCCGCCTTCCTGCTGCACGGATATGTCGGATTCATCTTCGGCTCCATCAAGGCCAATCCCTGGTGGTCCTCGCCGCTGATGCCGGTGGTCTTCATCTTCTCCGCCATGGTCTCGGGCGTCGCCGGAGTCATGCTGCTTTACATGGCCATGACCAAACTGCGCAAACAGAAGATCGACATGCACTGCGTCGACACCATCGCGATGTACATGTTCTATATCTTCGTCATCGACTTCAGCCTGGAGATGCTCGACCTGATTCATCGCATCTACGAGGCCGACGAATCCTTCCGCAGCCTGGATTTCATGGTCCACACCAAGCTCTACTTCTCGCAGATCGTCCTCCAGATCGGTCTGGGCACGGTCCTGCCGCTGCTTCTGCTGTTCCTGACACAGGTGATCAAGCTGCCTGAGATCGTTCGCAAGCGCATGTATGTGATCTCCGGATGCCTGGCCCTGATCGGCATCTTTGCCATGCGCTGGAATGTGGTGATCGGCGGGCAGTTGTTCTCCAAGAGCTTCCTTGGCTACACCACCTACAAGATGGGTCTGGTGACGCGCGAAGGCCTGCTGGTGGCGATTGCGTTGACCCTGCTGCCGCTGGGCATCCTATGGGTGCTGGTCAAGCTGCTGCCTCCGTGGCCTGAAAACGCAGAGCATTCGCCGGCCATCGGGGACTGAAGCGCGCAATGGGTCTTTCTTTCGGGTGGAACTTATGGGCGATCTTCCCGGCGCACTCCAACGGCTTACGGAAAGGCTCGAAACCCTGGAGCGCCGTGTCGCTCTGCTCGAACACCCCGCAACGATTCTGAGCGCGCCAATCGTCCAAACGCCCCAAACACCGACGATAGCCTTCAGCGGCCGATACCGCGGAAGGTCTCTCCCTTGCGCAGGCTGGCGGTGTCTTTTCTGTGTTGGGCAAGGCCATGCTGGGTATCGCCGGCGCATACCTGTTGCGCGCCGTGGCTGAATCCACTTCGCTGCCCCGCTTCATGATTGCCGCCATCGCGATCGTCTATGCGCTCTCGTGGCTGGTGGCCTCGGTTCGCGTCCCAATTGAAGCGTGGTTTGCCAGTACCGTCTACGCCGGCACATCGGCTCTGATTCTTGCTCCTATGCTCTGGGAGCTTACCCTGCGCTTCAACGTGATGCCGGCTCCGGCCGCGGCGGCCATACTTTGCATCTTCGTGATTGCCGCAACCGCGCTCGCCTGGAAGCGGGATCGCGCGCCGGTCTTCTGGGTCGCCAATATCGCCGCGGCGTTCTCGGCTCTTGCCCTCATCGATCGCCACGCACGAGCTGGCGCCCTTCATCGCGGCTCTGCTCTTGTTGGCTCTCATCTGCGAGGGTGCGGCTTGGCGCAACCATCAGATGGCTCTCCGGCCGCTGGTGGCCGTGGCCGCCGATCTGGCCGTATGGGCGCTGATCTACATCTATTCAAGCCCGCAAAGCGCCCGCATGGACTACCCCGCCATCGGCATCGCAGGCCTGCTCTTGCCAGGCTGTATCTTGTTCCTGATCTATCGGCGTGAATGCACTTCTCCGAACAATACTGCTGCGGCAAAGAATCTCGGTCTTTGAAACCACACAGACCATGTTCGCGTTTCTGCTGGCCGCCGTAAGCCTGCTCTATTTTGAACCGCAGAACGGCCAGATTCTGTTGGGAATTGTGTGCCTGATCTTTTCGATTGCCTGCTACGCGGCGGTCTTCGCCCTCTTCGACAAAGCCCCCGAACGCCGCAATTACAACGTATTTGCTGCGTGGGCCGCCAGCCTGCTTGTCGCCGGAAGCTTCCTCTGCCTGCCGCCCTTCCGGTTGGCGCTGACACTGAGTCTGGCCGCGATTGCCGCCACCGTTTCGACCAATCGCCTGACGCTCAAGTTTCATGGCCTGGTTTTTCTTGGATCGGCGGTGGTTGCATCGAGGCTGTTCGACTATGCCTTCAATTCTCTGGCAGGAAGTCTGCCGGCTAGGCCTGGCGCAAGCCTCTGCCTGGTTTCTGCCTGCGCGCTGGTCTGCTACGCAGCCGGTAAGCGCAACCCGCAAGAGAACTGGCAGCAGCAGCTTCTCCATCTGATCCCGGCGGCTCTGGCGGCCTTCGCGCTGGCGGCGTTGCTGGTCGAGTGCCTATCGGGGCTCTTCGCCCTGCGCACTGCCCCCGAGGCTCATCACGTTGCCTTCATCCGTACGCTCATCCTCTGCCTTCTCTCTCTGGCGCTGGCCTTTGCCGGCTCCCGCTTGCGCCGCTCTGAGCTCACACGCATGGCCTACGCTGCCTTGGGAGTCGTAACAGTCAAGCTGCTTTTTGAAGACTTGCGCCTCGGACACATGGAGTTCATCGCTGCTTCCATCTTCCTCTTCGCCATCACCCTGATCGCGGTTCCACGTCTGGTGCGCATGGGACAGAAGTCGTCCGAAATCTCCCATCCCACTCCAAAAACAGCAGCCACTTGATCGGCAACCAAGTTGATCATTAGATACAACTTATTCAAAAACATCCCCTGAAGGATTCCCTCCCGCCGCCGACAAGATAATCAGCAGGCATTTCCCGTGGCGCGTTGTGCTGCATCTCTGGTGCGCGGCATCCGCCAAGTCTTTGCCGGGGGTGAACAGATTGTCTTTGCCAAGGGAGACTCAAATGCTGGAAAGCGAGAGGCGAAGGGAAGAAACGATCGCTCCGTCCTGGGCTCACCTCCGTCTGCCGCCTTTCCCTCAGGTCGCCCTCCGGGTCCTGCAACTGGCCAACAACGAGAACGTTCAGTTGCACCAGTTGAGCGAGCTGATCTCAGCCGATCCGGCCTTCGCCAGCGAAGTCCTCACCATCGCGAACTCGCTCTTGTATGCTCCGCGTTTTCCCGCCAGCAGCGTCCTGCAGGCCATCGCGGTCATGGGCGCCAATAATCTGCAAGGCCTGTGCCTCACCGTCGGCGTGCGCGGCTACATGGGCAAGGCGCTCAACCAGCCTGCCATGCGGGCGATCTGGCGCCACAACCTCGCCTGCGCCCTCATCGCCGATCAACTCGCCTCTGTTGGCTTCATGAACCGGGACGTTGCCTACACCTCCGGCGTGATCCATGACATCGGGCGATTGGCTCTGGCAGTCATCCGGCCCAAAGATTACAGTCTCCCGCTGGGTGCTCACAGCGGCACTCCCGCGAGCATCCTCAAGGTCGAGCGCGATCTCTTTGGCTGGGATCATTGCGAGGCCGGGCGCCAACTGATCGTGGATTGGGCGCTCCCTTCCGAGTTCGAGGCAATCGTCGGCGACCATCACAAGCCGCGCGAGAAAGATGGCCCGTGGGGCATGGCCGACCTGATCAACGTCAGTTGCCGCATGGCAGACGCTGCCGGCTTTGCTGCCTTTCCCGGCTGTGAGATCACGCCATTTCCCGATTTGCTCGACGAACTTCCCGCGCGCGAGCGCAGGCTCTTCCACGCCACCATTGAACCTCTTTCCTTCGAAGTCGCAAAGAAGATCAACGCTGTTGAGTCGGTCTGACTCAGCCGCTCTACGACCGGAAGAAGTTCCTCGCGCAGCAACAGCGGGTGCCCCACCCTCGCCGCGTCTTTGTCTTTGCGGCTAGGGTGGGATACCGCGAAGCCTGCATTTCAGTCGCAAAAGCTATGACCGGAAAAAGTTCCTCGCCAGAAACACCACATTCGCCGGCCGCTCGGCCAGCCTGCGCATAAAATACGGATACCAATCGCTGCCAAACGGCAGATACACGCGCACGTTGTAGCCCTCGCTCACCAGCTTCCGCTGCAAGTCGCGCCGCACACCGAAGAGCATCTGAAACTCAAACCGCTTGGGCTCGATACCGTGCCGGACGGCGTACGATTTAACCGCTGCAATCATGGCCTCATCGTGCGTTGCGATGCCGTGATAGATATGGCTTGCCAGCAGCGACCCGGCGAGCCGCACATAGTTCGCATCCACATCCGCCTTCCGCGGAAACGCCACCTCCGCAGGCTCTTTGTACGCGCCCTTGCACAGCCGCACGCGAATGCCGTCGGCCAGCAGTTGTTCAATATCCGCCTCGGAGCGGTAGAGATAAGCCTGAATGACAACTCCAATGGCTCCGCGCAGCGCTAGCTTCGCATCGAGCCGCCGCACGATATCGAGTGTCGCTTGCGTCAGCGACGAATCCTCCATATCGATGCGCACGAAACTGCCCGTCGTCACGGCATGTTGAACCAGACTCTCAGCGATGCTCTCTGCCAATGCCGGTGAGAGGTTCAGCCCCATCTGCGTCAGCTTCACGCTGATGTTGGCTTTCAATCGGCGTTCCGCAATCGCATCCAGCAGTTGGTGATAGACGGCTGCCGCGGCCGTCGCCTCAGCTTCAGAAGTGACGCTCTCACCCAGCGAATCCAGTGAAACGGTCATGCCCTGCCGGTTGATTGCCTCTGCCACGCGCAGTGCATCGTCGATTTGCATGCCCGCAACAAACCGCGAACTGAGCCGAACGCCGAGCCGCGAGCGTTCGCTGAACCGGCGCAGAGGCCGGTTATGCGAGAGCGCGATAAAAAATGAGCGAAGAAGAGGCATCGGCCAAATCCAGCTTACTCGACACGAAAGATCGCGCAGCCGTGGGGCGGAATCAGTCCTGCCTTCAAGCTCTTCGCCGAGGCAATGTGTTTACCGTTCCAGACGTCGTAAGCTGCATGCGCCTTGTCGTCAAGATGAAAATAGCTCCACGGCGCGTCGATCTCCTGCGCGGTGTCCTTCAAATTGAAGACAGCAGCATAGTGCTTGGGCTTGGGGCCTCCCGTAACGGCCCACCAGAAGCGCGGCCGCAACTTGTCCTCAGGATACGTGGCAGCCTCGCCGGACTTGACAGCCTTCTGGTTGATCTCCAGCACTTCCTTGCTCGACAGCAGCGACCGCGTAAAATCATCCAGCTTCGTCAGATTCCCGCCAAAGATCAGCGGCGAACGCGAAATCGACCACAGAACGAGTTCTGTCTTCTCCTCTTCCTGCGTCAGGCCAGACTGGCGCGGCTCGCCCCATCCAGGATGCGGCGTCAGAGAACCCCACGGCAGCATATCGGCGTCCGGCCAGCTTCCCGGCTTCACATACGGCAGCCCACTTCGCAATCCGGTCGAACTCGCCGCCCAGGCCAAAGGGAAACTCGTCCCATTCCGGCTTCGAGGGCAGCTTCCATCCATCCCAGTGATCGTTGGTGATCCGCCACATCTGCGCATACTTCGCTACTTCCGCCGCATGTTCAATCTGCGTCGGCCCCGGCGAAAGGCTCAGCACAATTGGTCGCCCCGTCTTCTTGATCGCCTCGGCAATCTGCCGAATCTCCGTCGGCCTGTATGGGTGGTCCGAGACGCAATCGACCTTGATATAGTCCAGCCCCCATCCGGCATAGAGCTTCAGCATCGAGTCGTAGTAGGCCTGCCCGGCCTCGTTATCGGCGATGCCCCAATTGCCCTCATCCCAGCCGCACGGTGACTTCAGGTCGGCGGCATCCGTGGCGTGAAACTTCGTTCCCGCAATCGGCAGATTCTTCTCGACAGCCTGCTTCGGGATTCCGCGCAAAATATGAATGCCAAACTTCAGCCCCTGCGCGTGAACCCAGTCGGCCAGCGGCTTGAAGCCCACGCCGCCCGCCGATGACGGAAAGCGGCTCACCACGGGTATCAGAATCCCATTTTCATCCAGCAGATACTTCTTGTCGGCCAGATGTTCGCCATTGGGATTCTCCATGTACCATCCCTCGTCGATCACCGAATACATCCATCCGTACTGCTTGAGCCCAGCCAGTACCGTGGTGTTGGCCCGGTAATCGGCCTCATCGATGGTCAGCCCATACGCATCCCAACTGTTCCATCCCATCGGCGGCGTGGGTGCAGGGTTTTGTGCTGAGATAAGGGTTGCAGCGGCAAGAAAGGAGATAGCGGCGACGAACAATCTAAGGCGAGTCATGAGAAAACGTATACCACAACCGGGCGCATACCCGCATCATCGCATCACAATCCTCGATTCGGCTCAACAACTACATCTGTATCTTCACCGGCCACGTCTTCCAGATCTCCGCCGAATAATCGCGAATTGACCGGTCGGACGAAAACTTGCCGATCCGCGCCACGTTCAGAATCGACATCCGCGTCCACGCGTCCTGATCTTTGTAGGCCGCGCTGACCCGGTCCTGGCAATCGATATAGGACTGATAATCGGCCAGCAGCATATACTCGTCGCTGTTCACGAGAGAACTCACCAGCGGCTCAAACAATCCCTTGTCGCCGTGCGAAAACTCGCCGCTCATCAGCGAGTCCAGCACCTCGCGCAGCATCGGGTTCGACTCATAGATCGCCCGCGGATTGTATCCCTCCTGCTTGCGCCGCTCGACCTCGGGAGTCGTCAGTCCAAAGAGGAAAAAGTTCTCCTCGCCCACTTCCTCTCGGATTTCAATATTCGCCCCGTCCAGCGTGCCGATCGTCAGCGCGCCGTTCATCGCGAACTTCATATTGCCGGTGCCAGATGCCTCTTTGCCGGCCAGCGAAATCTGCTCGCTCAAGTCCGCGGCAGGATAAACTCTCTGTCCCAGCTTCACGTTGTAGTCGGGAAGGAAGACGACCTTGAGCCTGCCCTTGACCAGCGGGTCGGAGTTGATCGCTTCGCCCACAGAGTGGATCAGCTTGATAATCAGCTTGGCCATCCGATAGCCGGGCGCTGCCTTTCCGCCAAAGACAAAGGTCCGAGGCACAACCTCCACGCTCGGATCGCGCTGGATGCGCTTGTAAAGTGCGATGATGTGCAGCACCTGCAAGTGCTGCCGCTTGTACTCATGCAGCCGCTTCACAAGCACATCAAAAATCGACTCCGGATCGGTCTGGATTCCCAGCAGGTCGTCAATATACGCGGAAAGCCGCCGCTTGTTGTCGAGCTTGATCTCGCGCCACTCTTCGCGGAACTCCGCATCGCCGATCAGCGGCTCCAGCCGCCGCAGCTTTTCAAGATCGTGAATCCAGCCCGCACCGAGCCGAGCCGTCAGCAGTTGCGCCAGCCTGGGATTGCTCAAGCACCATCCACCGCCGCGGCGTTACGCCATTGGTTTTGTTGGAGAATTTCTCCGGCGTCAGCGCGTAAAAATCCTTGAGCACATGCGTCTTCAGCAGTTCGGTATGCAGCGCCGCCACGCCGTTGATGGCATGGCTGCCCAGCGAGGCCAAGTGCGCCATGCGCACATATTTCCCGCCCTCTTCATTGATCAGCGAGAGCCTCCGCACGCGATCTTCGTCGCCGGGAAACTTCTTGCGCACATTGTCCAGATGCCGCTGGTTGATCTCATCGATAATCTCCAGATGCCGCGGCAGCAGCGAGCCAAAGAGCCCTTGCGGCCACTGCTCCAGCGCCTCCGGCAGCAGCGTGTGATTGGTGTACGACAGCGTATTCTGCGTCACATGCCAGGCCGCATCCCACTCCATCCCGTGCTCGTCCACCAACAGACGCATCAACTCCGCCACCGCAATCGCAGGATGCGTGTCGTTCATCTGGATGGCGAAATTGCGATGCAGCTCTGCCAGCGGCCGATGCTGCGAGAGCTGGATCTTCACAATGTGCTGCAAGCTGCACGAGACAAAAAAGAACTGCTGCGCCAGCCGCAGTTGCTTGCCCTGCACGCCCTCATCGTTCGGGTAGAGAATCTTCGAGATATTCTCGCTCGACACCTTGTCGGCCACCGCGCCAAAAAAATCGCCATGATTGAAGGTCTCGAAGTCGAAGCTCTCGACCGCCTGCGCCGCCCATAGCCGCATGGTGTTCGCCGTATTGGTGCGGTAGCCCAGAATCGGCGTATCGTGCGGAACTCCGCGCACAACCTTCTGCGGAATCCACTGCACAATCTCTTGCCCCTTGGCGTCTGTGTGCCTCTCCGTTCGTCCGCCCATCTTCACTTCAAAGGCATCTTCGGGCCGCTCGAGCGCCCAGGGATTGCCCAGCCGCAGCCATTTGTCGGTCGACTCCACCTGCCAGCCGTCGCGAATCAGCTGGTCGAAGATCCCATACTCATAGCGAATGCCGTAGCCGATCGCCGGTATATCCAGCGTCGCCAGCGAATCCATGAAGCACGAGGCCAGCCGGCCCAATCCGCCGTTGCCCAGTCCCGGCTCCTCTTCCTGCTCGATCAGCACATTCAGGTCGATGTCCAACTGCCGCATCGCCTGCTCGGTCTCGTCGTAGATGCCCAGGTTGATGAGGTTGTTGGCCAGATGCGGCCCCGTCAGGAACTCCGCCGAAAGATAACAGACCACTCGAACGTCCTGCGCCTGGTAGTTCTTTACCGTTTGAATCCACCGCTCCACCAGCCGGTCCCGCACGGTGTGCGCCAGAGCCATGTAAAGGTCGTTCAACGTAGCCCGCTCGGTCGATCGGCCCTGCACAAAGATCAGGTTGTCCAGGAAGGACTGCACCAGCGCGTCGACGCTCATCGAGGTTCTCTGGTCCTTGGTGGATCCAGTCAAGTGCGGTTCACCTTGCGGCAGCCTGACAGTGACATCTGTAGTCATTCCAACCCCTCTTGTCCTAAAAGACGAACCCACTCGTCCACTTGGCAGCAGTCTTCCAACCATAATTCCACGCCGGTCAAGAAGCGACGAAAAAACGCATCTGGAACGCGGCGAAAATCACCGCACGGCCCATTTTAAGATTTCCCATGCTCTTTTGGCCGAATCGGCCTTCGCACACGAAGGCAGGACATGTGTGATGCATCGAGTCGTCTCGGCGAACCTGCAACCCGCCGACTCAGTGCTCCGCGGAGCGAATCGCCGCATACGTTCAAGGAACATTCGTCTTCGATACTCTTTTGATTGTTTGCTTTACACGATAATTAGATTGTGCCTCTGGCTGCGATTTGAAGCAGAGGAAAACGTGATCCGTGATCCTGGGCCCTTGAGCGAACGGTTCTTCCACGGCCCGGCAATGAACTTCGGTTGCTCCGGTTGGCCAGAGAGCCGCTTCCGGGTATAATTGAGATGCGGCAATCGCCGGGGTGGTGTGTCTACTTGTGCCCCGTTGGACAGGCCTGAAATGCGCGCATCTCTATCGCAGCGCTGAGACGGCCTCAAGCGGTGGCGCGAAACACCAAAGTTTGGAGCGAAGTCATGGCACAGGTATGCGACATCTGCGGGAAAGGTCCGCAGTTCGGCAACAACATCTCACACGCCCACAATGTTACCCGCAGGCGCTGGAGCGTGAATCTGCAGGCAGTCAAGGCGCTGGTAAACGGCAGCGCAAAGAGGATCAGAGTCTGCACCAGCTGCATCAAGACCGGCAAGGTCGCCAAGGCGTAACCAGCTTGCAGCGGAACCCCGCCGCTTCCGATTCAGGCGGGTCCAAAGGCGGCAATTTCAGGCACAACAAAAACCCCGTCCACTCTGGACGGGGTTTTGTTGTGCCCTGCGCAATAGGTGCCCAGAGCATTTTCGGATTTACTGTAGACTTCCGTGCCCCATCCATTCCGCGTTTTTCTGCGGAATGGGTGGGAAACCTGCAAAATTTCGGTCTACACAATCCCCAAAATGCTCTAATCGCTCTTTCCAGAGCCCGATTCCACCGCGGCAGGCAAGTCCAGCGAAACCAGTGCGAACCGCGTCTTGCCGCCGCTCGATTTCTCAAAGCCCACAATGTGCTGGTGGCGCGTTGAGCCGGCCTTCAGTTCCAGGTTTCCTTTACCCATGCGGTAATCCCCTTGGTCGACCTGCACATTGCCGTGCTTTTCGTCGTTGCAGGTGAGTCCCTCATGCGTGACTGCCGGAGTGCCCACCGCGGAATTGCCCTGGCAGGTAATCACATCGCCAAAGCGTCCCAGCGCCTTCTTGTAGAAATCGACCACCTTTTGCTGCGAATCGGTGGTTTCATAAGAGACCGCTCTCACCCGCAGCTCCCACTCGCCAAAGCCCAGATGCACATCGGCTGACTTGTGTTTGTCGTCGTTCCGCACAGCCAGCGCGCCGGGATAGGCCGGCAATCCCAGGTCCACCGCAGACGTCTGATCGGTATTCACATGCACGCCGCCGAACGGCGTATCCACCTGGACCCTTTTCTCATTGCCGTTAGCGTCCTTGTCCACATGGACCCTGCATCCCGCGACTCCGAAGACCAGAGCCAGGCCCATCCCCAGAAAAGTCGCAACACGTCTTATCTCTCGCATGGGGTCAATCGCCCTCCAGCGGAGTATACGCCGCCGTCGCAATAAAGGTTCCTGAAATCGCGATGCCCCCGCTGGATCTTTTTTAACGCTGCCGCGCCAAACCTGCATCGGCCGGATCGGATTCCAGCGGCAGATCAGTCTTTTGTATGGTTGTCTTCCTTTGTGCTGGCAGCGAAATAAGTCGCCACAGCAAAGACCACAACGATGACCGGAACAACGAAGAACGGGGAAGTAATGTTCATTGCGCAGTCTCCTTGCCGCTAGAGTACCAAAAAACGCGGAACCGCATCTTTGCTAGAGGTTCGACTTGTAGTGAGATGGCTTCGTTGGCTGCGGAAGGGTGCGATTGCTTCGCAGGAGGCTCGAAAACCGGACTTTGTTGCTGAGAGAGTAACTACCGGAATGCCGGTCACCCGACCGAATCAATCTATGTAGAGGGCAACTCACGCTTCCCGGGTGGGTTGTTTCATGGCTTACTTGTACCGATCGAAGAATTGCTTAGCGTTCTGAAGGCAAAACGGAGGTTCGAGTACTCCGTGGTACTGACTGGTGAAAATTGCAGAATCGAGGCTGCCATATTTCTGTTGAACCTCGGGAGCAACGTCCACCAGGTAAACACTGGTTACGCCTCGGCTGGTGAAATCGTTATAGGCAGTTTGGGCATTGATGGCGAAGTTGACAGTTGGGTCGGCAGAACTTCCGCACAAGGTCGTTGGCGACTTGGGACTCCATGCGAGAAGGTCCTGCTTCTTAGCATCGATGATTGCGGCATTGGCCGGATTGCCGGCTAGATCCCGCGAGGTATGCAGGGTTGAACATGGCGGCTTGATTGTGTGCCGGCGTGTCTGAGGGCAGCATTGCATTCAATGCCGCTGTTGAGAGCAGGGTGGGAAACATGGTCGCAATGTAGGCATCATAGGGCGGATTGAATACATCGGAGGTTTTTGCGTATGCATTTCCGTAAATGTTCTGATAGGAGGAAATCTGGAACGGGACGATGGACTCGACGCCATCGATGGGGTGTGTCGCGCCATAGGAAAGAGCTCCCGAAATGTTGTACGGTCCGGCGAGGCTGGCCACGGCGACAAGGTTGAATTCGCCCGAGTTCGCATGCTCGATCTCACGTTGAGTCGCCATCGAGGCATGACCGCCCTGCGAATAGCCGGAGAGCATGATCTTGCCATTGAGCTTAAGGCCCAGCGACGAAGATGCTTCTCGTGCCGCGCGAATCGAGTCAATCATGCAGGATGCTTCTGTGGCCGCGTGCGTGTAGGGGTGGTAAGGGTATTTGGATTCCGCGTAACCGAGAAAATCGGTAGCGACCACGGCATAGCCCTGAGAGGCGAAGAAGATCATGATTAACCCGGTCGCAGGGTTCGTCAGATCCGCATTTGCCTGCATTTTTTCGAGGACGGTCGCCCGGCCGGAAACAATGAGCGGAAAGGGGCCTGGGCAATTAGCTCCGCTCGGAACCAGCACTGCGGCGGAGGAGTTGGTAACTTCTCCCGGTCGCACTCCCGATGTCGAGTAATCGATTTGGGCGACAGTAACATCGCACTTTGCGGTTCCGGCTAATGACTCCAAGTGGTACTGCGCGGTGATCGAATCGAGTTGCCCCGCGGTCAGTTTCCCAACTACCGCCGGTCGCCCGATCAAATGCCCAAACGGGCCGGCATAGCCTCCGGCACATGAAGTCAAAACCAGACACAAAAGACTTGCCAGCCCAAATCTATAGAAATTCATTTCACATCTCGATTCCTTGTCGCGTTCGTCCTCTTGTCTCAGAGCCGGAATAGCATCTCTTTCAGGTCGATCTCCTAACTCAGGAACTTATCGCGAATCCGGTTTTGCACAATCGAGCTCAAACCAATCCCCTCGCTAATGTAGCCGGCCATTGTTCCGTAGCTTGCCACCACCTGATTCAACCCCGCGTAGATGTACCTCTCGTCGGCAATATAGAGGGGATAGTAGACATCAGCGGTTGGCTGGCCATAATCGGTGATCATGCCCTGATAAGAGGCTTGGATTGCAGCCTCGGAATAAACATTTGTCAGCATGTAGTTCTGGGTGATCACGTCCTGCGGAACGCCCAACACGTTGAGCAGAATGTTGGTTACCCAACCGGTGCGATCCTTGCCGCCGCTACAGTGGTACACCTGAGATCCGCTCGTGGTTGCGAGCATCTGGAAGAGTTCTCCCAACTGGTCGCGCTCTGCTTGGTTGGTTACCAGGTCCGTATAGGACTTCTCCATATAGGAGATACACTCGTCCGAAGTCTGGACGATCGGTGGCGGATTGGTGGGGGTGCAGAGCAGATTGACTTTGATGTAGCTTGCGCCAGCCGGGGGGGTGTCAGCCGGAGCATCTCTCTCTGCGGGAGTGCGAAGGTCGTAGTCTGCCTTGATATTGAGGGTGTTCAAGGTGTCCAGGTCAGTTTGCGAAGCTGCCAGAGCGTTCGAACGGTAGATCACGCCGCGGCGCAGCTTGCGACCGCTTGATGTGCGATACGCTTCTTGATCGGTAGCTCCTGCCACGTCCCGGAAGTTGGTCACAGACGTCAGCCGCGGAGTGGGTGGCACGTAGCTGCTGCCTCCACAAGACACCAGCCAGGGAGTTGAGAGCGCAGGCAATAGCAGGGAGCTCAGCGAGGCTTTCAGAAATTTGCGGCGGGCCGGCGATTCTGGATTTTCGATTTGGTTGAATTGGTTAACTTCTGGAGAGACTGCTGCGGCGCTTCTCATAAGGGAGACCTTTCTTCGACCATTGCGTTGGCCTCGGTGCCGAAAGGTACCCAGGAATCCCAGAAGCTCTGTTTGCCTATCGGCAAAGGTGTGTCGGGATTTCATCGAATGTGCGTGATTTCTATCACGCGGGTTCAGCGTATGGTGCCGGCACGCCCATGCGGCACAAATGGCAAGCGGCTAGCGAGCTTTTTAGGACCGTCCAGGGCGTGTGGTCGCACATACGGCGTTACCATGTCGTCACTCCACAAGGCCGCCAGATTCGGTTCCATAGCGACTGTTTCCGCAACCTGTGAAGCCACGCTCTGACACGCCGAGAGGTCCAGATCGAGTTCTTCCGCAGCCGGTGTTCGATTTGGGCGCGCCTTATTTGTTCACGCTTCCGTTCGGATAATCCACCCGAATCGTCAAAATCTCATAGGGGCCAATCGGTACCTTCACCGCGTCTCCAATCACACTCAATGGGCCGCTCCCGCGCGAGTCTGTCGACTCCATTAGATCGGTCACCGTCGCAGAAACAGCTCCTGGCGGTACGTGGAACCTCGCGGTCGTGGCCTTTCCCGCCCACTCGTAGCCCCTCAGGATGAGAGCGTTTGCGTCTTCGGCTTTCTTCATCGCGGTCAGAACGATATTCTCCGGCGCTACAGATGCAAACGAGTACACAGCCGGCAGCGATCCGGGATGAGCAATCGTCGTCACAGCGGTCAGCGGATAGTTGTACTCCCAGCCGCGGTGCATCGTCTGCGCCTCTTTCCATGTGCCCAGGTGCGGATAGAGCGCATAGTGGAAGTGATGGTGGCCGCGGTCGGCCTCAGGGTCCGGCCACACCGGCGAACGCAGCAGTGTGAGCCGCAGAACATTGCCCGCGGCGTCATAGCCGTACTTCGACTCATTGATCAGGCTCAACCCATACACTCTGCCGCCCTGGCCCGCGCCGGAAACATCGGCCCAGCGAAGTGCCGGAACCTCATACTGCGCCTTCTCCCAACTGTTGTTGCGTGTCGTCGGCCGCTCGATGGTTCCGTACGGAATCTCATATGTGGCGTGGTCGTTCGAGACCGCGAGAGGAAACGCGGCCTTGAGCAGCACATGCGTCTCGTGCCAGTCGATCTCGTTGTCCACGTCCACCTGGTCCGCTCCGGTCCTCAGGCTGATCGTCTGCACAAACTTCGAGTGCTGCCAGGTGCGTGTTACACGAATCCCTGGGGAACGCGTATCTCCCCCAACCAGTTCGACCCGATCGGCACGTATCAGCGGAATCGGGTTGTCGAGTGTTCCCGCATCGATATTCCACGCATCGTATTGTTTGGGCGTGTCCTTGAATGCCTGAAGCTCATTTGCGCAACCGCCTGGGGCAACGGTTTCGACGACGGCCTCGGCCGGTATGGCCGGCGGGGCGCCCTCTTCCACCGTGGCCCATTTTCTCGCTTGACTCTGGCTCCAATGCATTGCAAGACTCGAAATGCAGCCGGTGGCTTTATCTACCGTCAACTGCAGCTTGTTGTTGCGAAGTCGAATCAATGATTCGCTCTCGAAGCTCCGCGGAATCAAAGCCATCGACTCTCCATGGTGGCCGGCGTTGTCCGCCTCCAGCACCAGGCGGTAGACCGCATAGCCCAGCGCAGGAACCTCAACATCCGCATCCATCTCCGCGACGCCGGTCTGGTTGTCCCATGAAACCCCGCTCGGATAACTAACCGGTCCCGACCCCTTCGGCGGCACGAGCCGGAAGTGATAGCCCTCCTGATACGGAACCTGCGCTTTGATCCGCACTTTGCCCGTTCGCGTCCATCCAAGAGGATTGAAGATCACCACCGGAGTTCCTTCGCCCTGCGTTTCGATGCCCTCCACCACCTTCTGGAGAGATGTCCGCGAGATTTCATCTGTCGACAGGCGAACCACGTCATAATCCCGCTGCGCGTCCTTATAAATCACGCCAATGCCCGACCCTGCCGCCAGGTCGTGGAACTGGTTGAAGAGCACCTTCTTCCAGTCCTCGGTCAGCTCCGTCCCTGGATACTTCTTGCCGTCGAGCCAGGCCAGTGAGGCCCACTTCTCGGCGTTGAGCATCTCTTCCTCTGAGTCGCGCATATTGCGCTTGTGATTGGCCTGCGTCGTCATTACGCCGCGGTGATACTCAAAATAAAGCTCGCTCTTCCAGGTAGGAATGCTCACCCTGCCTGGAACCGCAGCCGGAGGCGTGTACCCCTTCGCAATCGACGAGTAATCCCACACCGGACTTTCCGGCGCAATTTGGCTCTCGATCCCTCCGAACCACGATTGCGCCGTTCCGAACTTGAACTTCGGCGTCACATATCCGGGCGTCTCCCAATGCACGCCCTCGTCGAGTGTTGCCCGCGACGGTCCGCCACCGTGATCGCCCACGCCATAAAGATCCATGATGCCAGACAGCCCTGGAGCCAGCTTTCGTGCGGCGGCGAAGTCGCTCGATAGCCTCACCGGACTCAAGTCCTGGTTGCCGTAGTCGTGCGGAAAATAACTCAGCACCTTCGACCCGTCCGGCGACTCCCACCAGAAAATTTTGAATGGCAACTGGTTCGTATCGTTCCACGTCATCTTCTGCGTCACAAAATAATCGATACCGCTCTTCTTGTAGATCTGCGGCAACTGCCACGTGTATCCAAACGAATCCGGATTCCAGCCCACGCGTATATCCACGCCATAGGCCTCCTTGTACCAGCGCTTGCCCACCAGCAGTTGACGCACGCAGCGATTCGCCGTCCGGCATATTCAGGTCCGGCTCCACCCACATGCCGCCGACGATCTCCCAGCGACCATCGTCGATGCGTTTCTGTATCTGGGCATTCATATCCGGATACTTCTCGGCAATCCACTCGTTAAATGCCGCGGTCGACTGCGTGAAGGTGTAATCCGGGTACTCGCTCATCAGTTGCAGCGCGGTCCCAAAGGTGCGTCTCACCACGTCCACCGTCTCTGTCCAGGGCCACAGCCACGCGGCGTCGATGTGCGAGTTGCCGGTCAAATGAAACGTAGCCTGCTGCAAAAGCGGCGTCAGTGCTTCGAGTTTGGTGTGCGCCTCCTTCAGGCTGGCGTCGAACCTCGCCTGATCGTGCGCATCGAGAGCCGACCCATCCACCGTTTGGATGGCCTCGGCGAGCGTTGCTGTCTGCGCCGGATCGTTAGCGGCCAACGCGGGAACCAGCAATGCGGCGGAGAGAAACTCCTTGCGCAGATCCTCGGGGCTCGGCCTTCCCTCGGGGAAGTCGATCTTCAGCGTTGCCCCCTCGACGTGCTTGTCGTCCACGGTATGCAGCAGCTTCACTGCAACCGACACTGTGTCGCCGGGCTTTGCATGGTCGAAGAGCACAATGGGTTCCATATCGTCGCCCATCGCCACGCGCCGGCCATCGAAGTAGAGAATCTCTGGAATCGGTCCATTGGCATCGGCGTGAAACTGGAACCAGATGCGCGCGCCGGTCAGATCGTAGCCGTTCAGCGTGGCCGGAACCACATACGTCTGCCGAAACCAGGCCGCATCCTTCGACGCCATGCCCTTTGAGAAGGGCTGCCAAGTGCTCTCGTCCAGATTGATCGTCTCGCCATGAGCCAGATCGCCTGTCCGCATCTTCCAGGTTCCATCGGAGAGTTCGCGCAGGCTCGAGAGGCGCCCGATCACGGTCTGGACCCCTGGGGGCAGAGCGGCGGTAATCTTTGCGGCTTCGGCGGCCGTCTGCGCCGCGGCGCGGCCTGCAACAAGCGCGCCCCCCAGCAAGGTGGCAACGCAAACCAAACGAATGAGATGCAACTTCGAGACCGAATTCATCGCGAGGATCCTCCCCGCCATAGTAAGCCAAAACAAGGACTTCGGAAACATTCGAGTCTTAGGGGGTCCAAAATAGATAAACCCTGTGAGAGCACAGATTTCAGCAGCACGCCGCGTTGAGCAAAGTGATCGCGGGCTCTCAATGCTGCGGAAAAACAGATACGGAGGGAGCAGGAGGCTTCAGCCTTCTGAAAGAGAGCAAATTTGCAGGGCCTTTAGGCGCGGGTCTTTGCCGCTCTCCAGGGTGGTGCTGTCTCCGGTGAGCCAGTAATTCTTCCGAGATCGCAAAGCTGATCGAAGCAGACTCGCCTTTGACCACAGTGCCGTACGCCGGGTTAAGCGTCATCAGCTCTTACAGTCACGAAACCGGTACATACGAAGATTGATGCTCACGCAAACTCAGCGCGATGAAGATGCAAACCACCAACCTCAAGTCTGCGTCACTGGAGACCTTGATAGCGTAGTCGCGTGTGTACCAAGCTTTCTTGCCCTCGGCGATTTCCTGAGCTCCATCAGAAATGAAGAACCGACGCTTACTGTGTTCCGAAAGGCTAAGCAACCTCCCCTCTCCCTTGCAGGTCCAGGTTCGCCTAGCCTTGACGTCGCGATCGAATTGATAGAATCCGCCGCCAGAAATGATGATGTTGTAGACCCTGCTGAAAAAGGACTCAACCCCCAACCTGGCAATCTGGTTTCCTGAAATGTCAGAGATGAGGATCTCTTCCGTAGAAGAAAGAAAGACCCTCTTTGCAGAAAAGATCCCGACAGGAGTGCTGATGTCATATCCGGCTGAGAATACACGCGAGCTAATCAGCACGTTCAGCATTCCGAAGGCTCCCAGAACATTTTACTCAGGCTTACGTCAGATGCTCGCCACCGAACTCCGCCGAAGAGAACCGCAAACGACACAGAATCAACGCGCGCTTTCACCCTTGAGACAATTGCACCACGCGCGCAGGAATCATCCAGGTATGCAGCGCATCAAATAAACAGCAATTTTTCTGTCATGCAGCCGACGAGAGCCCTTCAGAGCGAATGTGATCCATCTCACAGCATGGGATGGAGTCCCCCTCCAAGTGACGCATTGGCGCATACTAGATGTAGGCCGTTTCTTGAGGAACACTCCCCCTTGGGTTTCCTCGTCTCCACCCCGGCCGATACACTTTGGAAGTGCATGCCAACTAAGCCGCATCGATGCGGCCGATGGTTGAACGGAACGAACCGCGACGCGGATTCGAGTGAAGCTCCTTCCCTCGAAATCGACGCTCTCACCCAGGTCGAAGACGCCGAAGCAAGAACTGACGCCAAGAGAGGAATTCATGACTGCTGCTGCTCGCTTTCCCGGAATTCGGGTCACTGCAAATGGAAATCAGCTTGTCTCCTACCACACCGAGACGCGCATCGCCGACGCCGGCGTCTTTTATCCGATCACGCCTTCCACTGAAGGCGGCGAGCTCTTCCAGCAGGCCTACGCCGAGGGCCATCTGAACGTCTTTGGGCAGAACACCATCGCCATCGAAACCGAGGGCGAACACGCAGCACAGGGCGGAGCCATCGCTCACTCCGTCTGCGGCAAGCGCGTGGTCAACTTCACCTCGGGCCAGGGTGTCGTCTATGGCGTTGAGCAGTATTATCACGCGCCGGGCAAGGGTTCGACGATGGTGCTCGAAGTCGGCGCCCGCGCGCTCACCAAGCACGCACTCAACGTCCACTGCGGCCACGACGACATCTATGGCGCTCTCGACACCGGTTGGATCATGCTCTTCGGCAAGGACGCGCAACAGGCCGCCGACCAGGCGCTCATTCTGCGCCGCGTGACCGAACTCTCGCTCACCCCCGGCATGAATATCATGGATGGCTTCCTTACTTCGCACCTCGAACGCACTTTTTATAAGCATGAATCCGAACTGATCCGCGAATATCTCGGCGCGCCCGACGACATCATCGATTGCCCCACCGAAGCGCAGCGCACGCTCTTTGGCCCCACCCGCCGCCGCGTTCCCAAGATGATGGACCTCACCAACCCCATCCTTCTCGGCCCTGTCCAGAACCAGGAACACTACATGAATGGCGTCGTGGCGCGGCGCAACAACTTCGCCGAGCCGATACTTCAGTTTCTGGAAGAAGCCTACAAGGACTTCGCCGAACTCACCGGCCGCCGCTATGGCCTCATCAACAAATACAAAACCGACGACGCAGAAACGGTCTTCGTCTCCCTCGGCTCGGCGGCGGAAAACATCGAAGCGGCCGTCGATTATCTGCGCCAGACCCGCGGCGCAAGCGTCGGCTCCATCCACGTCAACGTGATTCGCCCCTTCCCAGAGGCCGCCATCGTCGCCGCGCTCAAAGGCAAGAAGAACGTCATCATCCTCGAACGCACCGACGAAGCCCTCTCCGGCGACAATCCACTCGGCCGCGACATTCGCACCGCATTTTCAAAAGCAGTCCAGGGTGTTGAAGGCCTGCCCGAGACTTCGCTTGCCGAAGTCCCCAAGATCTACGGCGGCAGCTATGGCCTCGGCTCGCGCGACTTCCGTCCCGAGCACGTGATCGGAGCATTTGAGTTCGCCACCGCAGGCCGTGCCCGCACCGACGGCAAGACGGCCGCCGACGGCGTCAGCTTCTTCGTTCTCGGCATCAACCACCCCTACGCGGTCCTCGGCGAAGAGACTCCATCGCTCTTGCCCGAGGGCGCAGTCGCCGTCCGCTTCCACTCCATCGGCGGATGGGGAGCCATCACCACCGGCAAAAATCTCGGCGCAATTCTCGGCGACCTCAACGACCTGCTCTATGCCCGCGACCACATCAAGGACGAGCTCGGCAATCCCAAGGAAGTCATCCACGTCAGCGCCAATCCCAAGTACGGCTCGGAGAAGAAGGGCGCGCCGACCAGCTACTTCATGGTTGCCGCCAAGGACCGCATCCGCGTCAACTGCGATTTGCGCCATGTGACAGTCGTATTGTGTTGCGACCCCAAGGCCTTCACCCACACCAACCCGCTCGACGGCATGGCCGAGGGCGGCAGCCTTGTCTGGGAATCGGATCAGGAAGGCGAAAAGGCCTGGGAGCAGCTTCCGCTCTGGGCGCGCAAGCAGATCATCGACAAAAACATTCGCGTCTTCACCCTGCCCGGCTTCGCCATCGCCAAGAAGGCCACCGACCGCGGCGATCTGCAACTCCGCATGCAGGGCAACGCCTTCCTCGGCGCATTCTTCGCCGTCAGCCCCATGCTTCAAGAGTTCGGCATCACCCAGGAGCAGTTTCGCGAAGTCGTCCACAAGCAATACGTGAAAAAGTTCGGCAAGCTCGGCGATGCCGTCGTCCAGTCCAACATGGAAGTCATGCTTCAGGGCTTCGATCAGGTGCGTGAGATCAAGATCGGCGTCCTCACCGCAGCCGACCACTCCAGCCTCCGCGGCCATGCGCTGCTGCCGATTTTTGAAACCGTTCCCACAGGCGAGGGCGAGAGTTGCGGCATCGGTTGCCGTTCCACACCACTGCCCGCCGGCCAGGCCGAGCGCCCGCCCCTTGCACGCGTCGCCACCTTCGACGCCGAGTTCCGCGCGCACTTCGGCTATAACCAGCCCGCCACGCCGCTTTCGGCCATGGGCATGATCGCTGCCGCTACAGGCGACACTGCCTCTAAATATGTCGCACGCCGCGAGACTCCGCTCTTCATCCCCGAGAACTGCACTCAGTGCATGGAGTGCATCTCAGTCTGCCCCGACACAGCCCTCCCCAACACCGCGCAAGACCTGACGACACTGCTGCGCACCGCTATCTCGCACTATGTCGCCGACCCCGCCGACCGCTCCAAGCTAATCGGCGCACTGCCTGAGATCGAGCGCCAAACCCGCCAGCGCATGGTCGCCGAAGGCAAGGCAGGAACCCCACTGCCCACCATCCTTCGCGAAGTCACCGACACAGTCGACGGTTTTTCCGCCACGGCCAAGCAGCAGTTCTTCGACATCATCGCCAAAGTGCCGATGGCCTATCAAAAGGTCAACGCCATCTTCTCTTCGCCCGAGCGCAAGGCTCCAGGCTCCGGCGGCATCTTCTCCATATTTGTGAGCGATCTCTGCAAGGGCTGCGCGGCCTGCGTCACCGCCTGCGGCGATCACAACGCACTCGAGAATGGTTGCCGAAACCGAAGAGGTCAACGCCGAGCACATGACCGGCACCAGCTTCCTCGATCTGCTGCCCGACACATCGCAGAAGTACCTCGGCCTTTTCAACTCGGCCAACCCAGCCGACTCCAAGACCGCGACATTGCGCAACATGCTCATGGTCCGCTCGACTTATGACGCGCTCGTCTCCGGCGATGGCGCCTGCGCCGGCTGCGGAGAAAAGAGCGTCCTTCGCTCCATCGCCGCCGTCACCGAGGCCTACATGCGCCCCGTCTTCCACGCCAAGAGCGACCGCCTTCTTGACAAGGCTGGCGAACTCGAGAAGGTCGGTGCGGCTCGCCTCGCCAAGCTCCAGGCCACCAGCCCCGCTGAATACGCGCTGCTCCGTCAGGCCATCGCACATCTCGTTCTCGGCCTTGGCGGCGAAGACGAAGCCGACACCCACGCCCGCATCGCCGCCTATGAAGAGGCCAATGGCCTGCTCACCGACGCCGAACTGGTCGAGGCCATTGCTGCTGTCCTGCTCACCGAAGCCTTCAACCACAAAAATCTGCAACCGGTTGACGGCCGCCTCGCCAACGGCATGAGCGTCATGGCCATGGCCGCGCACACCGGCTGCAACACCGTCTACGGCTCAACCGCGCCCAACAACCCTCACCCCTACCCCTGGATGAATTCGCTCTTCCAGGACGGCGTCACCGTCGGCTGGCTCATGGGCGAGAGCTTCATCGTCGACCACGCCCGCCGCTCCGTCATCCCCGAGCGCCTCGCCGACATCCTCCTCACCCGCGACGCCGGTACCGAAGGCGACGGCGCATCCTCCGTTGGCGGCAGCTCAGACGTCATCGATGCCGAGCAGTATTACAACCTCACCCACTTCACCGACGCGCTCATGACCGACCAGGAGATCGTCGAACTCCCCAAGGTCTGGGTCGTCGGCGGCGACGGCGGCATCGGCGACATCGGCTACCAGAACACCTCCAAGGTCATGCTTCAGAACCGCCCCAACGTCAAAGTCCTCATGCTCGATACGCAGGTCTATTCCAACACCGGCGGCCAGAACTCCGACTCCACGCCCATGCTCGGCGGCAACGACATGAACGTCTTCGGCGCGGCCACGCAGGGCAAGAACACCGAGAAGAAGACCGTCGCCGAAACCTTCCTCGCCGGCCACGGCTCGCCCTTCGTCGCGCAGGTTTCGATGGCCAACGCTCCGAAGCTTTACCGTGCGATTCTCGACGGCCTTGAATATCGCGGCACCATGTTCCTTCAGGCCTTCACCACCTGCCAGCCCGAACACGGCGTCGCTGACGACATGGCCCTCTTCCAGGCCCAGCGCGTGCGCGACTCACGCGGAGCGCCGGAGTTCGTCTTCAACCCCCGCTTGGGCGAGACTTACTCCGAAGCCCTCGACCTCAAGGGCAACCCGTCCATTGATCTCGATTGGTACGAGACCAAAGACAAGGTCACCGGCGAAACTCGCCGCTACACCGTAGCCCACTGGTGCACCACCGAAGCCCGCTTCCGCAATCACCTCAAGAAAATCAAGCCCGAGGCCGCGGCCAAGCTCATCCCGCTCGATAACATGCTCGTCCGCATCACGCAGCAGGATGTCGTCTACCGCTACTACCTCAACCCCGCGCACCGCTCCTTCGTTCCCGACTTTGGCGTCTATATCACTGTCGAAGATGCGGGCAAGACAACTTACTACGCAGTAAGTCGCCAGTTAGTCATCTTCTGCGTAGAGCGCAGAAAGGCCTGGCGCATGCTGCAATCCAAGGCGGGAATCGTCAACAAGGAATACGCCGCCCAGCGCGAGTTACTAGCCGAAGTAGACGCCGGCAAACTCCCGCTGGCAGAATTCCTGACCAACGCCCACGAGTTACTAAAAGAGCGCCTAACCGGCCAAGTCCTCGCCAAGGTATAAGCGTAAGCCGGACTGTAGCAGCAAGCCGATCTGTAGCAGTAGCAGCAAGCCGGTCTGTAGCGCCGGTCTCCAGACCGGCTGTAGTGCGGGCGTCCCCGCCCGCACAATCACGCTAAGCACAGGTCGAATGGCGCACCTTTCAACCCGATCATCGCTGCGGGTGCCCCACCCTCGGCGCGTATTAGTTTTTGCGCCTAGGGTGGGATACCACGATCCCCAGGTCATCGCTGCTTTAAAGAGTCACGACTTTACAGGCTGCAGAAAAACCCACTCGAAGTCACCAGAAGCGTCAGGGCACGAGTTGACAGGTTGTGGAAGAACCCCTGCGGAGTTGCGACAAGCGTCAGGGCACGACTTCAATAGCCTGCCCTGAGCGCAGTCGAAGGGTGCCGCAACACCCAACAACAATCCGATCCAAACAAGAACGCGGACCGCAAGGTCCGCGTTCTTGTGTTTCCACGCGTCTTCGAATGTGATCAAAAATAAATAGACTTGTCATCCTGAGCGACCGTAGCGCAGCGAAGGGAGTCGAAGGACCCGCTTTTGTTTTTCCACGCTTTGAAAGGGCACGACTTCAATAGCCTGCCCTGAGCGCAGTCGAAGGGTGCCGCGATAACTCACAACAATCCGATCCAAACAAGAACGCGGACCGTGAGGTCCGCGCTGTTGGCGTTTACTCACGCGGAATCGGGTAGAGCCTTCGAGGCATATTGTTCAGGCACGAGCATCTAGACGGCTTTCACTGAATCTTGCTCGATAATGGCGCAGCTAGTGAGGGCGGTGCTAAAATCCTCGCGAATGCTTCCATCCAATCCAGACGTTCGTGAGCGAGTTGCCTTCGCAATCAAGGTCGACTTCGTGCGCGGTGTTGGCGATCCCTCGCGACCGTTCCGCACCATGGTAGAAATGATGGGTGCACTGGCTCGGCTAGACCGCGATTTGGTGAAGAGCATCGACGTAAATATCGAACCCGTCCTCCTTCTCGAAGATGTTGAGGCTGGATCGATAAAGTCATGGGTGGCGACGGTTCTTCATGCGACAGACGACACGGCTTTACGAAGCGGAGATTGGAAGAAAGTCGTCGGAGATTTCTTGGTCAAGGCGAAATATATAGTTTTGGAAAAGCTAGAAGGAGTACCAACGATCACCACTCCCGGGCTGCTGGAAGCAATCCAGAGGGACCTCATTTCTGAAGCTGAAAAAACCGAAGTGCGCGGTCTGCCAGGTTATACTCAACTGTCTCGCACAGCACTTGCGGCCCACATAGCGAATATTACTTTGTCTATGGGTTGCCTGGAAAAGGGAGACTCTGTAACTTATGAAAGTCCCACCGGGTCTCCCATAACACTCAATAGCAGTCTGCGGGTCGACAGCGAAGAGATGACCGAACTGCTTACAAGCCGAGTCGTAAAGAACAAGAACGAGATGATATTGAAGGTGAAGAAACCGGATTTCATTGGTTCTTCTATGTGGGAGTTTCAGTACGGTGGTCATGCGATCGATGCCAGGATAGTGCACGATGAATGGCTTGCTGCGTTCCGCGAGGATGGACAGGGCATCAGACCCGGTTCAGCATTGCGCGCAATTGTGGAGGTCGAAGTGGCATACGATGACGAAAACGAGCCGCTTCCACCCAAGTACACCGTTCTTGAGGTCCTCGAGGTCCTCCCCCCTGGAGTTCACGGCAAACAACTTCGACTAGAAGGTGGGTCGGACCCGACGACGAACTAACCGCGACGAGGCGGGTCGCAGGGTATCTAGGTCCGCATTTTCGGACCGAGATACCGCAAACCCCTTCCTGCAAACTACCCCATCAACCGAATCCGCCTTGACGGTCCATGCCAGATCTAGCATATTGATGACTGAGTAAGATCGAAACCATGCCCAAGCACGAGGCGGATTACGTAGTCAGCAGCGGAAATGTCTTCGCCGATCTCGGCCCGCCGAACCCCGAAGAAGCGCTCGCCAAAGCCGAACTGGCCAACAAAATCTCTGTCCTCATCCGGGAGCGCAAGCTCACCCAGAAGAAAGCCGCCGAGCTTCTGGGGATCGACCAGCCGAAGGTTTCCATGCTTCTTCGCGGCCGCCTGACTGGGTTCTCAATCGAGAGGCTCATGCGCTTCCTCATGCTCCTCGGTCAGGACATCAGGATCACAGTTCATGCCAGTCCGCACGGTCATACCAGGGCGCGTGTCCTCGTCGCCTAGCGAAGCCCCAGGTGCCCAAATCCCGATTCCAAGATCTGGGAGACCGCCCCGAGCGGGGCCGAAAGGGATTTGCAGAGAATTACCTTCCCCTGCCGCACAATCGATTCATAGAACCCGCGCAGGTCGAAGTCCGTGCGCCCAAAGAACGGTCAGAACCACAAAACTTGGTGAGATCTTCCCGTAACCCCCTTGTCATCAAGATTCTGCGGATAACCAAAGCAGAATGAGGAATTTAGAACGAACCCCTATCCTGTATCTAGTTGATAAAAGATAATTTACTTACAGAATACCCAGGGGGGAGTGCCATTGAGACCCCGGCACCACATGAGTTACGTGAGGATGTTGGTACTTCTGGGGACGAAAACCGGCAAAATACCGATAAAACCCATAGACGGACCGGAATAAATAGGAAAAGATAGTGGACAAGGAGCCTCCCCAATGCGGTTTACTGTCCGAATCGACATCCATGAGAACGAGTACGTATTTCTGCATGAACGGATGAAAGCGGCGTCGTTCAGCCGCACGATGGTCGATTCAAGCACCGGGAAGAGAGTTCAATTGCCCATCGGCGAATACTTCTCCGATGTGCATATAAGCGCTCAGAAGGCGCTCTTCGCAGCCATGCAGGCATCGCTCCCCATCGATTTCAACGCCGAGATCGTAGTCTCCGGCGGGGGCAAAATCCTGACGCACGGCTGCCCCGAAGTGGAAGACACTGTGTGGTCCTTTATCTTCCAGAATCCGGCTCAGTCCAAGGTATCCAGGCCCTCGATGGGATCCTATCCTCTGTTCCAGAACTAACCTGAAAGGGCTCCAAATTCTTCATGCCCGCGTCATCACGGGCCCCGATCAATCCGGGCGCGGCACCTTCCGCCGATCAACAGCCACCTTGGGAGAGGCCTCCCACAACTTCCGGAAGACATCCTCTTCGGCAATGGTGCTTGTCACGGCCTTGTTCATGAATTCACTCTCCTCGCGATGGAGAGCGCGAAATGCGGCCTGTACTAACTGGCCTGGATTCTCGTATCGTCCGCTTTCGATTCTTGCTTGGACGAAATCATACGTATCGGGAGACAACTGAAGCAGGCTATAAGTCATTGAAAATCCTCGTTTGCTGTCAGCGGAACCGTTCACATTGTGATTTTGCGGAAGGAATCTTCACTTCCGTTTAGAGGTTCTTTCTGAAACTCCGACAGGTCAACATTCAGACTCAATCGATCCCACTTCAAGTCTCCACATCTGCGCTCTTTTAGATGGCCAATTGTGCTCGTCCTCGCGACTCTGCCGAAGAAATATCAACTCCGTCGTAGCGGTTTTGCAGAGGATTACTCTACGCCGGCGCACAATAGACATTGATCGGCGGAGCGGGAGCCGGGTGCTCCAGTTCCCGCTTCTGGGCCCTGGGATGCCGTGCCCTTGATCAATCCTGGCGCTCCACCTTCCGCCCGTTCGTGATCGACTCGGCCTCGTTCTCCCAGAGCTTCCGAAAAGCGTCCTCTTCGGCAATGGTGCTTGTCACAGGCTTGTTCCTGAATTCACTCTCCTCGCGATGCAGGGCCCGAAATGCAGCCTGTACCAATTGGCCGGGACTCTCGTAGCGCCCGCTTTCAATTCTGCTCAAAATGAAATCATAGGAATCTGGGGGCAACTGAAGTAGGCGATACGTCATGGGACACTCCATCTGATTGAGTGCACGGCGATCACAAGAAAGTCTTGCAATTCAAACGTGAAACTCGATATCTGCGAACACAGGTTTTGCGATTCTGGTCGTTCCCGGATCAGTCAGAGAAATCCATGCGGCTTCTAAGCTGTAGCTCCGGCAGATAGCTTGCGCGACCTGTGGATTCAACTAAATAGTGTTTGTATGGAACGAATCGTTACATCCAGTCAGCCAAGTCTTCACAGAATATAGATGCCTCGAAATATCTCAATTCAAACTCGGCCGAAAAACAGCAAAGCCAGCCCCAAAAGGCTGGCTTTGCATCCTCTCCGCCAAACAATGCGGGAAGTGTTTGCGGCGCTTCGAGCGCCTTGTCGGCTGCTACTTCTTCTCAGCGTGCCTGTGATGCCGTTCGCTCATGGGCTTGCGCTCCTGAGCCTTCATTGTGCTCTCGTCCACAGGCGTCGTTCCAGTAACATCGGCAGCAAAGTCGGCCCCGGCAGGAACCAGATACGGAATCACTGTCTGTGCGTCCGCAGTGCCAGTCGCAACGGTGATGCGGGAGGCATCGATGCCCTTCTCGGTCACCAGGTACGCCTTCACATTGACGGCGCGCTGGGCGGCGAGGTCTGGCATCTTGACGTTCTTCTTGTGATGCTTCGGAAGCGCCTTCTCCTTCTCTGTCGCGTTGCCGACGAGCACAACCTTGGCATCCGGCTGTTGCTGCAGGCTCATGGCTAAGGCGTCAAGTGCCGCCTTGGCTTCGTTGTCCACACGCGTCGGGCGTTTCTTGTCTCCAGCGAAGTCGATCGCCGAGAGCGCCTGGACGTGAGGAACCGGCGCAACATACGGGGCCAGGATGGTCACGCTGGTGCTTGCCGTCGCTGAGTGCCCCTTGTCGTCGGCCACGTTACAGGAGATCCCGACATTCCCAGTCGGTGCTCCCGCCGAGGAGAAGGTGGCTGTCGTTCCGGTGCCGCTGATTGACCCAGCCGCTGCCGAGTAGGTGTAGGTCAGAGGCCGGTTCTGCGGGCTCAAGCCGGTGGCGGTCACGGTGCTCGTCTCGCCGGGCTTGATGGTGCTTGGGCTGGCCGCGCAGGCGAGCGTCGGCGGCTCAAATTCCTTCACTGTAAAGCCGGTTGTGCACTCGGCGGACTGGCCGGGCTTCAAGCCCTCTTTGCCCTTCTTGCCTTCCTTGACTGTCGCCTTCACGGAATAGCTGCCGGGCGCGAGGGAGGCGGTACTGACGGTTGCTGTCGTTCCGTTGCCCGTCACGCCGGTTCCCGACCAGTCGTAGATGACATTGGTTTTCTTGTTGGGATCTACGGACCCTGCCGTAGCGGTTGCAGTGACCGCGTCACCAGCGAATACGGCCGGTGGGTTGGCTTGGCATGCCAGGGTTATCGCTGGGGGCTTCTTGCACCCCGAAGCTACCAATGCGAGAGCTGCTAAGGCCGAGACCTGCCAAAAAGACCTGTATATGCGCGAACTCATGTGCTGATCCTCCTCATTCACAAAGCTGTGACTCCAAACCAGTTAGACGCCTAATTCAACCTGTTCGTTTCAGAAAACCAGGGAACTCGAAATTCAAACTGGGAAGAACGCGACCCCTGGCTCGCGTTCGCTCAAGTTGATACGGGGGGCTTGATGCAAGGACTCTGGCCACCAAAAAACACGCAAAATGCCTACCGGCTGAAGATAACATATTTGCGTCCGGTATAGAGACGGAATCCACCAGCGGGGTCCGACATAATCTCTAATGGCATGGGGCGTTTGAGTCCGGCATCTTCGTTCGATTTCACGGTGAGCACCTCATGTCCGCCCACATCCGTGATCACAAACTTGTCTGCGACGAAGCCCACTCCATAGGCGCCGACAGCCAGGTTTTCGCCGCCAATCTTGAGAGGAACTTCGGTGAGGAAAAACGCCTGGTACTTCGCTTGTACGCCTGTTGTGTAGCCGCTCGTGTCCACCAGGGCAGCCAGCACATAGGACCCGTCAGCCAGCTTCACTCCGCCAGAATTGCGCAACTCTGTGGGCGCCGTCTGGCCGTGATAGAAGACCCTTGCCGGTAGCAGCTTCTGCATCTCCGCCGGTTTGAGAACCGTATCGCCGGCGGCTTGCGCCATCATCGTTCCCTGCGCCGTCATCATCGTCACAGCCAGTCCACAGGCCGCTGCCAACTTCAAAATTCCATTGAAACGCATTCTGAACCTCCTTGTTTCTACCGAATATGGAGTATATCGCAACATCCCAAACGCTTGCTGATCATGTTGCCACAATCGATAGCGTCTCATGCATGTCTGCGCCAGCGAGCGTTCGAGATCATTCCGCCAATCGCACGACGATAGCTGCCGATCGCTTTGGATTCACCCGCCGGCTTCCCATCATGAGCGGCGAGTGCGACAATCGTTCCGGCGGGGCTGACAAGTCCCGTCAGGGATTCTCTCCCACGGAGGAAACGCCTGTGAAGCGCTTTTTGATCTGTACAGGACTGCTTGTCGCCACCACGCTCGCCTTGCCTGCCCAGCAAGGCCCGCCGAAGAGCCCGGCGTCCACAGAGTCGGCGACAATCGCCGGTAAAGTCATCACCATTGCCTACAGCTCGCCCGGCGTCAAGGGACGCGCCGGCCACATCTTCGGCAAAGACGGGCTCATCGGCCACGATCCTACCTATCCAGTCTGGCGCGCTGGCGCCAACAGCGCCACCAAGCTGCACACGGATGCGGACCTGACCGTCGGCGGCCTGGCTGTCCCCAAGGGCGACTACACTCTCTACGTGGATGTCGCAGACCCCGACAACTGGGTGCTGATCGTCAACAAGCAGACGGGCCAGTGGGGCACCAAATACGACAAATCGCAGGATCTGGGCCGTGTGAAGATGACCATGAGCAAACCGCTTGCAATGGTCGAAAACTTGAAGTACATGCTGACTGATCTAGGCGGCACAACCGGCAAGCTCACGCTCGAATGGGAAAACCACTCGGCATCGGTTCTGATTGCCGTGCATTGAAGCAAATCGTCGGGTGCCTCACCCTCGCCTGCATTCTGAGCGAAGCGCAGCGGAGTCGAAGAATCTGCGCTTCGTTCCAATGCGGCCAGCGTGGGACGCCGCGCAGGCATTTGCAGCGAATTAGCCGCCCTGCCGATACAATAGATAAAGTGCGTCATTCTTTTATTGAGGGGTGAGAGACTTTGCCGTTGTATGCGTATCGGTGTACCCAGTGCGGCCACCGCTTTGAGAAAATTCAGAACTTCAGTTCCAAACAGGAGCTTGTGTGCCCCATGTGCCAGGGCCTGCTTGAGCGTCCGCTGACCGCTCCGCGGCTGCATTTCAAGGGCGCCGGCTGGTATGTGAACGATTACGCGGCTAAGACGAGCGAGTCTACCTCCGAATCAAGCTCAAGCTCCCCGAGCGTTTCGTCCGAGGCCAAGACGCCCTCCGTCTCCAAAGAGAGCGCTTCAAGCAGCACGCCTGCACCAGCCCCTCCGCCCGCCGCAGCCACGAGCTAGCGCCGCGTGGCGTGCCGTGCACTTCGAGGTCATAGCGCCAATGCAGGATCTGCGTTGACCCCCTTGATCTGCATGGCCGCCTTGGATCGCAGCAGCAACACTGCCGTGACTCCCAATGAGAAGTTTTGCGTGAAGATCTCGAAGATGTGCAGATAGCGCTGTTCCGCGACCATCGTCGAGCTCGGCACCACCAGAGGAGCGGCTCCACCCACCACCCACACCAGAAGCCCCACAACCAACGCCGCCTTCCAGCGCGGCAGCCGCAGAGTGTAGATGATCGGCACCACGGCTAGAGTCATCAGCAGACCCCTCGCCAACTGATAGACCCAGAACCACAGGCCCATCGCCGCAACCTGCTCAACGGCGTGCGGGTAATACTGCTTGGTCAGGAACTGAAAGACGAGGGCCCCGAAGATCAGGTAGTAGAAGACGTAAGATGCCGCCGAGGCCAACACCAGCGGTGCAACCACTGACCCTGGACAAATCGCTGCCTTCGGCGCCTCGGGGTCTCTAAGCTTCAGCACCTTGGCCAGCGCCATCAGAACGGCGGACGAGATCAGATACATCACCGTGGCCCCAGGCATACCCGCAATGAGCTGCGACCTCATTTCAGGAAAGAAGAGCGCAGCTTCTGAGAATGTGCAACCCATCCCAACCACGACGAGAACAGCGAAGATCGCGCCAAACTGCGCCCAGAGATTCCGCGGTCCATACCGCACCACAGGAACAAGCGCTATCGCTGTCATCACGCCGGAGAGCCACCACCAGCCGAAGTTCCCCACGCCCAAAGCGGGAACCGTGAAACTCAAACCACCAAGAAGGCAAAACAACGCAATCCGTAGCTTCATACCTGGTTCCTCTTTCTTTCTTCGTAGAGCGCAATGGAAGTTCTGGCCCACAGGAGCCGCATTTCGTACTCCTGAATTCCGCACTCCAGAGCCAGCCTGCCGGAGAGCGCCATTTCGCCCCTATGTACGGCGAGAAACTGCTGAAGACTGGGAATATATGCGGCTATCTGTGCTGTAAACTCGCCCAGAAACCTCCCCGTTCTGCTTTCGCCCATCGTCTCGTCCATGAAGGCGAAGCGCACCATCAGATCGGGAATGCGGCGGATGACATCGTCAGCCGTGACCGGACGCCTCAGCCACTCCTTGAAAGCCGTCAGACCCTTGGGCGTGATTTTGAAGACGCGCCGTTTGCGCAGGCTTGTCGACTCCTGCACCTTGCTTAAAACCAGGCCTCGCGTCTCTAGCCTGCGCAGCGCGGGATAAATGGCGCCGGGGCTGTCGCTGAAGGTGCCCCAAGCCGTGGACGCAAAGACCTTGCGCAAGTCGTAGCCTGACATGGGTTGCTGATGAATCAGCCCCAATAAGGTGAAGCCGAGAAGTGAATCATTTTCCATAGTATGTCTCGTATTATTACGGCACGTACTATAGTTGTCAACTGTTTTTTCTTGGGTCTGGTGGGCAACCGGCCGGTCTGCTGAATGAACTCGGTAGGATGGATTACTTCGTGGCTGGCAGGAACTCTTCTTCTTGAGCTTTCCGCCAGATTGAATCTGCAAGAACCACTGAGGTCTCAATCTGCCGTTTGGGAACGGTCCAATACTTCTTGAGCAGCCGGTCTTTTTCTTGTGGGCTAACCACTTGAAAGCTGTGTTTTTCGTAGAAGCGAATGGCCCAGACCGCATCTGCCCATGTGCCGATCAACAGCGGTCCTTTCGCCAATTCCCGCAGGTGAGAGAGCAGTTGCCCTCCAATCCCTTGATTCCTGCTGGCGGTGCGAACATATGCGTGGCGGATGAGTGTCACGTCCTGAACCTCTTGAATGCCCATCACTCCCAGAAGAGTTCCCGGCTTCCTTGCAGCCCCAGAATTCAACTCCGTCGGCAATCTCATGCCGCAGCTTCTCCCGAGACATGTAAGGTTCCGTCCAGCGATCCGCCGGGATGATTCCCTTATAGGCTTGAGCGCCGTCGTTGATGATGGCCCAAATCGTCTCGAAATCGCAGTCGTCGCAGCGGCCAATCGTCACAACTCTGCTCCTTGCATGGCATCGTGGAAATTCATCCCTGCGCGGATAAGCGCGGAACTTCTCAGTATCCCGCGCGAACGTGAGGAAACGCTCTCAGAAGACCTTCATGCGGATGACCAGGTACTTCTTGGGGTCTTCGCGAATGCTCTTCACCAATTGCCGGGTCTGGTCCATTGTCTGATCGGCGTGGTCGTAGAGCGAACGATTCTGCACAAGCTGTCCAAGCGTCCCTTTGCCCTCGTCCAGGCCTTTGAGGATCGAGTCGAGACGGGTGACGGTGTCGTCGAGCTTCTGAGCAAAGGCGGGGTCTTTGGCGATCTTGCCCAGCGCGCCCTTGCCGGAGTTGATCTCGCCCACCAACTGATTCGTGTTGGCCACGGCGGCATTCAGATTGTTGTAGAGCGTATCGTCCTTGAGAAACTTGCCCGCGCTGCCCTTGCCCTCATCCAGTGCGATCGTGATCTTGTCGAGCCGGTCGATGGCCGAGTTGGCGCGGGTATAGAGCGTGTCGTCGTTGACCAGTTTGCCCAGCGAACCCTTGCCTCCGGCGATGGCGCCGGTGATGGTCTGAAGATCGTTGGCGATGAGCGAGATCTTCTTGGCCAGCTCGGGATCATTGATGAGCTGGCCCACAACGCCGCGTCTGGAGTTGACCGAATCGACCGTGATCTCGATCTTATGGATCAGCTTGTTGAGTTCGGTGATAGATTCGTCGCTGGTGCGGATCACGTCCTGAATGCTTGGCGAGCCGGAGGCCATCAATTCGGCATTGTTGGCCGGGGGTGGACCGCTGGCGTGCGCCGAGCTGATATCGACGTAGCTGTCGCCGAGCACCCCGGCCTGGGCTATCCCGGCCGTCGAATCGGTATGCAAGGCGGTTCAAGTAGTCGTAGCCCACCCGCATGGTCACTTCGACCGGCGTGGGATTGCGGTCCGGAACCACGCGGACATGGATGACGTTGCCGATCGTCACGCCTTCGAGCGTCACCGGCGCGCCGGCCTTCACGCCGGCCGCATTCTCAAAGTAAGACCGGAGCACCAGCTTGCGCGCAAACAGCCCGCCCGTCGAGCCGGACATGAGAAGAATCAGCCCGACCAGAACAGCCATGGCTACCAGCACCAAGGCTCCGACTCTCAGTTGTGACCACTGAATCTCTTTGCGGCTTGGCACGGCACTCCCCTTGTTGAAAAGGAACCGGTTAACGCCTTGAGAATAACAGAACAGGGCGCGTTCATCTGCCCGTCTTCGAGCACTACGCTGGCCAGGGCGAAGGCGGCGGTGTGGGTAATGGAAAGCGCTGCGCGGGCAGCGCCAAGACGGCCGGCAAACTCGGCGGCGCGCCCATGAAACTTGAGCGTGGGCCTTCCGCTGGGCTCCCGCACGACCTCGATCTCCAGCCAGCTCACTCCATGGCTGATGCCAGTTCCCAGTGCTTTGGCTCCGGCCTCCTTGGCGGCAAACCGGGCGGCAAAGCTCTCGGCGGCCATGCGTTTGCGTAGGCAGTAGGCCTGCTCCGCAGCGGTATAGATGCGGTCGAGAAAGCGCTTTCCATAGCGATCCATGGAATGCTGGATGCGCCCAATCTCCACCAGGTCGATTCCGGAGCCGACAATCATGCTGTCTATGAAGCTAAATCATTTCTCTTTTGTCGTGTCTTCGCCGCTGCGCCAGGCACGCTTCTCCGCGGCGGTCTCTCGGCCCAGGATGCAAGGGCGGAAGCCGGCATCCAATTACCAGTGCAAGTCGCTTTCGCCCTGCTCTCTCGACAGTTGTCTCATAGCCGGTCAGAGGCCGTTCGACTCCGGCACATTTGTTACGAAGCACGCCGTCGCTCCGATAAAGCGGACATGAGGCTAACGACGCCGATCCAAAACGCAGAGCAGTCGATGAGCATTCCGTGGGCGATCCAGATGAAGGCCATCTCCATGGAAGAGCCATCGCGGCTGGTACAGACTCTCACCGGCGCGATTCTGGGCTGCGGCGGCTGGGTCCTCAGCCGTGGCGCAAACGACTCCGGCGCAGTGAACATGCTGTTTGAATTCGAGCGCCAGGCCTGCGTCGATATCTACAGCGTGTTAATCGCTGCCGGGCTGGAATTGAGCCAGAGCGGGCATATTCGCTTTACCGAACTCTGCCAATGCACCCGCAGCCACCAGCAGGATTGCGGCAGCGAGATTGCCAGCATTGATCTGGAAGTCCAGACCTTACCCGTCGAGATGAACCGAAGAGCGCGCGCAACGGGAACGGCCTGAATGGCCCATTGAAGCGACCGTAGCCCTGAAAGAGAGATCAGCGCGAGGCAAAAGCTTGCCGCTAATCCTGAGATCCAAAGATACGAATCTTCCAACGAGCCGGCGCGGCCAGCCAGTTAATTATCTTTTGTGACTTTTTGTAGAGCATCGACAACTTTTTGGTATCGATCCGCGGCCGTTGGATCCTTCATGCTCTTCAGCAGGGCAGCATCGCCCAGACCATTCTGGCGCAGAGTCTCCTCCATGCGGGAAGCTGGTATCTGGCTGACCAGGTCCAGGCTGACCTTTGCCAGGACCAGCGGCTTCAAAGAGATGGCGGAACCCGTTTGCCCTTCCATCGTCCCCGAGTAGTTCGGATCGGCGCCAGCGTTGAGAAGCGCCTGGACAAGCACTAGATCGCCATTTCTTGCCGCGTAATGGAGCGCGCTCCAACCGCTTGGCGACGTGCGGCTGTTCGCATCGGCGCCCTTCTCGATAAGCTTTTTGGCTTCCGCCGTATTGTCCGCCTTGACCGCCGCCATCAGCGATGCAGGATTGGGCTTGCAACCGGAGACAGGAAGAACGAGAAGTATGAGGGCAAGCAGAAAGAACAACTTATATCTCATCTTGGCGTTTTAGTCCTTTCGAAGCGTCTACCGATCCCGCGGTGCATTCTCTATTTCCGGCAGACAATACGATGATATCTTCCTATAGATCCGTATGCCTTGGATAGTGGACGGCTAGGCCGATGTTACCAAAAGGCGGTTTACAGGGTCAACCGGCGTCACTCACTCATCGATCGAGCCGCCGAGATTGTGTGGTTGAAAAACAAACCCACCCCAGCGACGAGGTGACGTTGCCGCTGGGGTGGGTTCTAGCCTCAAATCCAGAGAAGCTGTCGCGCTACGATTTCTTTGTGGCGCTTGCCAGAACATCGACCACTTTTCTGTATCGGCCGGTGGCGTTTGGATCCTTCATGCTCTTCATAAGGGCTGGGTCGTCCAATCCACTCTGGCGCAATGTAGCTTCGATGTTTTCCGCCGGAACCTGACTGACCAGATCCAGGGCGGCCTGCGCAAGAACCAACGGTCTTACGGATACGGGTGTCTCCTTCTGTCCTTCCATGGTTCCCAGACAGTTGGGGTCAGCGCCGGCTTTGAGGAGAAGCTGAACTAGCTCCGCATCGCCGTTCCGCACAGCGTAGTGGAGCACGCTCCAGCCATTCGTCGATGTGCGGCTATTCGCATCGGCGCCCAGCTTGATGAGCTTTCTCGTGAGTTCGGCATTGTCGGTCCGCACTGCCTTGAGCAGCGATGACCGCAAGATCTCCGATGCAAAGCTGATCTTGTTGAGATTTTTTGCCGCATTCGAGTTGTCAACGCTGATGGACATCGGAAGGGATGCCAGCGATTGATCTGAAACCGAGCCAGTCTTCTCAGGTATTGTGGCAGCTTCCGCATGGCCACCCCTGATCGCCGTCATCAGCGATGATCTCAGCTGTTCAGAATCCAGCCTGAAACCAAAAATGCAAACCAGCAAGAGCGAGAGAATGGAGAGAAAGAGCCACTTGAATTTCATGAGGGAGGTTTGTCCTTTCTTTGCGAAGTTGAGAGCCGCGCAGATCAACCGTACGACGAAAGTTACCAAAGATTCCACTTTATCTCGTTTAGTGGAATAACTTTGGTAACTATTCGTCTAAATTGAAGGCTATTAGAGCGTTTTTATCTAAATAATAGGTTACTGTAGTTATCAAGCCTCAACCAAGCCATAGCGCCTTTGCCAGGCGTCTTTTAGCCGCTCTCGCACCAACTTTCGTTCGGCTTCGGTGGCCTCCATCGCGGCTGCCGGAGCGTTGGCAAAGCGGGTGGCCTCCATCTTGGCCAACTCCAGCAACTGCCGGTCGCGCAGCAGGTTGGCCACGCGAAAGTCGGGAAGCCCGGCCTGCCGGGTCCCGAAAAACTCGCCCGGTCCGCGCAGAGTCAGGTCAAGCTCCGCCAGTTCAAATCCGTCCTGTGTACGCACCATCGCGTTGAGCCGCTCCTCGCCCGTAGGCGAGACACGGCCGCCCGTAATCAGAATGCAAAAGCTCTTTGCGGTTCCCCGGCCCACGCGGCCGCGCAGTTGGTGCAACTGCGCCAGACCGAATCGCTCCGCATGCTCGACCACCATGACGGTCGCGTTGGGCACATCTACGCCAACCTCGATAACCGTGGTTGCAACCAACGCGTCGATCTCGCCGCGCTGAAAACGACGCATGATAATCTCTTTCTCGTCCGCGTCCAACCGTCCGTGCAACAGGCCCAGCCGCAGACCCGCAAGCGGCCCCGTGCGCAACTTTTCATACATCTCGACGGCCGACTTCAGTCCGGACCTGGCTCCCGGATTGGCTTCCTGCGCCGCCTTTGGAAACAGCTCGGCCGTTTTGCCCTTACGCGCGGTTTTTCGTGCGGGCGGGGACGGTGGCTCGATGCCGGCCTCAGGAGTGTCGTGGGAGAAGTCCAGCTCCGGCTGGTCGTCCTTGCTGCCTTCGATCACCGGATAAACGATGTAGGCCTGACGCCCTTTCCCGGCCTGCTTGCGCACGAAATCCCAGACCTCATCAGACATCTCACCAGGAACGCGCCGGGTAACGATCGGCGTGCGTCCCGGCGGCAACTCATCCAGCACGCTCACCTCGAGATCGCCGTAGAGACTAAGCGCAAGCGTCCTGGGAATCGGCGTGGCCGTCATCACCAGCACATCCGGCTCGGCCTGATTCGGCTTCTTCATCAGCTTGAAGCGCTGCATCACGCCGAAGCGGTGCTGCTCATCGACCACGACCAGGCCGAGCCGGTCAAACTCGACCTTCTCCTCGATGAGCGCATGCGTTCCAATCACCAGTTGCGCCTCGCCGCGGTTGATCTGCCCGCGTGTCGAGCGCTTGCGGTCTTCAGACAGCGAGCCGGTCAACAGGGCAATTCGATAGTGCCGCGAAGAATGCTCCAGCAGCTTGCGTATCGCTAGAAAATGCTGCGTGGCCAGGATCTCGGTAGGCGCCATCAGCGCAGCCTGATAGCCGTTCTCCATGGCCACTAGCATGGCCTGCAGCGCCACGATGGTCTTGCCTGAGCCCACATCTCCCTGCAGCAGACGCCGCATAGGACTGGGCGCGCGCATGTCGGCCACAATCTCGCCCAGTGCCCGCTTCTGCGCCGCCGTAGGATGAAACGGCAACACCTCGCGAATCGCCTCGCGTACCTTGTCTGTGGTGGCAAAGCCGATTCCCGCGCGTTCTCTCATGCGGCGGCGCTTGAGTTCCAGACCTAATTCCAGAAAAAACAGCTCCTCAAAGATCAGCCGCCGATGAGCAGGCGTCGTCCAGCTCTGCAACTGGGCAAAGGGAGTGCCTTCGGCCGGAAAATGTGCCTCGCGCAGCGCCGTTTCGCGATCGGGAAGCCCGAGCCGCTTGAGCATCGACAGTGGCAGGCACTCGGGCACCGCGCCGCGCAGCCCTTCCAGTAGGTTAAAGATCGTCTTCCGCTGCCATCGCGAGGCCAGCCGAGCACCGCCCAGCGACTCGTAGACCGGCGTGATGCGCCCCACTTCGAGGAGACGCGTCTCGGCGTCGTCGCTTGCGTCGGGCAACAGCTCAAACTGCGGCTGAATCATTTTGAGGTTGCTGCTGGAGCGCGACGGCTCGACTCGTCCGTAAACGGCCACGGTCTGCCCGGCGTGAAACTTGCCTTCCAGATAGCTACCGTTGAACCAGATGCACTTCAGCGCCAGCCGGCCTTGTCCAACGGTCAGTTCGAAGATCGGTGCCTTGCGCGTGCGGAGAAGCGCGGAGCCGCGCACCTCGGCGATGACGCTGGCCGTCTCGCCTGCTTTCAGTTCGTCCAGGCTGCGCGGATTCTGGCGGTCCTCATAGCGGAAGGGCAGATGGTAGAGTAGATCCTCGGCCGTCAGGATGCCTTTAGCGGCGAGCATCTCCGCGACGCGCGGGCCCACGCCTTTCGCATACATCACCTGACTGTCGAGATCGATCACACTCCGGATGCTACATGGTGCGCGTCGGGAGAAACAAATTTTCCTGGAAGCCGACCAACGAAATAATCTGCAAAATCCGCAGTTTCATTGGGAAGGCGATTTTGCCGAGGTTATTCTCAGAAAGAGTTGATTCCACGCCACATAAAAGTATCTGCAAAATTTTGTAGTCAAAAACAAATAGATGAATATCAATCTTGCTCCGGCATTTCGCTGGGAGACGCGGAAAGACAGGTCGAAAAATTCAAAAGTATTCCGCAGGGGCTAAAGCCCGGGCTGATTGGGAGGCCTTTGCGGCACGACTGAAGTCGTGCCCTGACGCTTAAGGATGCTCCGGACGAGTTTTTCCGCAGCCTGTGAAGTCGCGCCCTGACGCTTCACGCTGTTCCAGATGAGTTTTCCTGCAGACTGAAAAGTCGTGCCCGGTTGAAAGACGGTAGCGCGCTAGCACCTTCGACCACTCGCCTGAGCAAGATTGATATTCATCTTTCTGAATTGATCCGTCCGATCACTATGTTTATCAATTAATTAACTGCAAGGTTTTGAAAATATAAATAGGGGGTGGGGGGATTATTTATCGGTGGTACTCTTCTCGGCAGACAATGAACGGCAGTCCCTGGATTAGATGGGGTCTTGCGGCGATGGTTCATTCTCTTATTGTGCGCCGGCGAAGTGATATTTTCTGCAAACAGCGGATTGGAGATTTCAGGCAGGCTCAGGCTTGCCTTGCAGGTCTTTGTGCAGCCGGTCGAACGTCAATCGGTAGGCGTCGTGGTTCTGTTTCCACTTGCTGAAATCGGGGAAATGGAACTCGCGAATCTCGCGGGCCGAGTCTTTGCCAATCTCGGAATCAAAATACTCCCACTGCCGAATCGTCTTGAACGGGCAGAGACCGATTGGGAATCCACCGACACTACGGGGCCGATTCATCAACCTTCCGGGTTACCTCATCCCTTTTGCAGGAAGTAAGCTTCGACTGCCTGGGTCAAAGCTTTGGCGTCTATATAGGGCTTTTTGCCTTCGTATCGGGCGGCCCATAGAACCTGGTTCACAATGTCCCTGGGATAGCACTGGCGCAGATCGTGTTTCATCGCGCCGCGGATGAAATCGATGAGGGCCTGAGGCACGCCTGGGTCATAGGCAACTTGATATTCGGCAGCGACGCGGCGAAAGATCTCGCAGAACGACGCATCGGCAACCGAGCCGACCTTGATCTTGGTTTGAATTCTGCGCAGGAAGCATTCGTCGACCAGCTCTGCCGGATCCATGTTCGAGGCGAAGACGACCAGCATCTCGAAGGGGACTTCAAGCTTCTTTCCGCCGGCAAGGGTGAGGAAATCGATCCTGCGATCAAGAGGAACGACCCAGCGGTTCAGCAGATCTTCCGGGCGTATCCGTTGCCGTCCGAAGTCGTCGATGATCAGAACCCCGTTGTTCGCCTTCATCTGCGCTGGGGCAACGTAGAACTTGGTAATGGGATTGAATTGCAGGTCCAGCATCTCGGCCGTCAGCTCGCCGCCCACCAGAACCGAGGGACGCTGGCACAGCACCCAGCGCTCATCCCGGTTTGTGGGCCCTGGGTCCTCCGCTCGCTTGTGAATCGCCGGATCGAAGACCGTAATGATCGAGCCATCCACCTCCACCGCGTTCGGAATCCAGACCTCATCTTCGGCAATCACCTTCGACAAGGTTTCAGCGACGGTGGTTTTTCCTGTTCCCGGCGGGCCATAGATGAAGATCGAGCTGCCGGAGTTGAGCGCCGTTCCGAAGCGCCGCAACGTCCCACTATCGATCACTAGATGCGAAAAGGCTCGCTTCACCTCGTCGGCATGAACCTCTAGCTTCCTCACGCTCTGCTTCCGCGTCTGCTCGACGTAGCTCTGCAGAGCAACCGGCGCAGGACCCGCGTAGTGGCTCTGCGCGAGCAGGTCCACCGCCCGAGTTCTGCCCGCGGAGGTGATGGCGATTTGAGGGATGTTGCCGGTCATTCCGTTGACTTGGCAGAGCATCTCCGTTCGCAGATGGAAGGTGAGTTCCTTGGCCACCTCGAAACTGAGCCGGGTCTTTTCCGAGAGTTCCAGAATGGAGAGCGAGCCGGACAAGTAAAGCGTCTTGAGGGCGAGATCCTCGAGGATTGACTGACGCACATCAACTTCCTCAATGGACTGCGGCCGGTAGGCTGGCCCATGGACGGGCTCGGCTTGGAGAATATCGTATTCGGGCATCGACAACAAGGCTACCATTTTTTCAGGTTTCCATCACATTTCCCTGAAGCGGCCGGAGTTACTTTTTGGTTTCCTTCGGTCACCCGGCCTTCAAATTCATTCTTTTGCCGCATTTTGGGAGCTTCCGGCCTGCTTCGGCAGGGCGCATTCCGCGCGACTCTGCGCTTTGCTACACTTTCTTTGAGGCCAGCCCACCGGCTAACTTGGCGCTGGACTTGCAGACTGAGCGACGGGAGAACCCATGCCAGTAGTCGAACTCGCGGGAGTCACCAAGGCCTACGAGAACAAAGTTGCCGTCAACAACCTGAGTCTATCCATCGAGGCGGGCCAGATGTTCGGCCTGCTGGGTCCGAACGGAGCAGGCAAGACCAGCTCGATCCGCATGATGATGGGCATCACCGTTCCGGACTCGGGACAGGTTCAATTTGTTTGGCAAGCCCTTCGCACGCAACAGCCTGGATCGGGTCGGTTATCTGCCCGAGGAACGCGGCCTCTATAAAAAGATGAAAGTCCTGGACCAACTGGTCTTCTTCGGCCAGTTGCACGGGCTCGCAGCGGAAGAGGCGCGCAGGCGGGCCGTCGATTGGGCCGGACGCATGGAGATTGCCGATTCGCTGGCGAAGAAAGACCGAAGAGCTTTCCAAGGGCATGCAGCAGAAGATTCAGTTCATTGCCACGCTGCTTCACGATCCGGGGCTGATCGTCATGGACGAGCCCTTCAGCGGCCTCGACCCGATCAATGCTGTGCTTGTGGAGCGGACGCTGCTCGACCTCAAGGCGCAGGGCAAGGCGATTCTGTTTTCTACCCATCGCATGGACCAGGTGGAGAAGCTGTGCGACTCGATCTGCCTGATCAATAACGGCCAGGCCGTGCTGGCCGGCAATCTGCGCGAAATCAAGAGCCGCTACGAACGAAACCGCGTGATCGTCGAGTTCGAGGGAAGCGCAGCCTTCCTGAAAAGCGCGGAGATCGCGGAGGCGAAGAACTTCTCCGGTCACGCGGAGATCAAGCTCAAACCGCACGGCGATGCGCAGAAGCTGCTGCACGAAGCCGCGGCCATGGCGACGATCTATCGCTTTGAGCTGGTCGAGCCTTCGCTTGAAGAGATCTTCATCCAGACCGTGGGAGGCAAGGCCGATGCGTAACATTCTGTTGATTGCCAAACGCGAATATCTGGAGCAGATCCGCGGCCGCGCGTTCAAAATCTCCACCATTGCCCTGCCCGTTTTGATTGCCGCGCTGCTGGCCTTCAGCTACTACATGGACCATAAGGCCAATGCCGGAAGGCACATCGCAATCGTGGCTGACGATGCGATTCCTCGCCAACCAGGTTCGTCAGCAAATGCTCGACGACAAAGACGCCCAATACATCGTGGATGTGACGGCGCCGACCAGCAGCGCGCAGCGCGACGAGTGGCAGAGACAGGTGCGCGCCAAGGCAATCGATGGCGTTCTGACCATCGATTCCTCCGATCCCCAAAACATTACGGCCACCTTCACATCGCTCTCCGCCGCCGAAGTCACCCCGCACGGCAGTCTGCAGAGCGCATTGAATCGCGGCGTCGTCAACGAGCGGCTGATTGGCAAGGGCATGACCCAGGCCGAGGTCGACTCGATGCTCGCCCGGGTTTCCATCGAGGCTTTGCAACTGGACAAGAACGGAAAGATCGGCAAGAGCAACGGAAAAGAAACCGTCATCAAAGCGACGCTCATGCTGTCATGCTCTCGATTCCCATCATGCTCTACGGGCTCGACATGGCCCGGTCGATCATCGAAGAGAAGACCTCGCGCATCTTCGAGGTGATGCTGGCCGTGGCCCAGCCCAGCGATCTTCTGGCCGGCAAGCTGCTCGGCGTGGGCGGCGTCGGTATTACGCAGATTGCGATCTGGGTTGTGGGCGCCACGATATTCATGGGTACGACGCTGGCCGCCTCGCTGCTCACCGGCGACATCGCCATCCATTTCTCCTGGGCCGAAGGCATTTTCTTTCCCATCTATTTTGTCCTGGGATTCGCTCTCTTCAGCGCCATCTTTTCGGGTCTCGCGGCTACCTGCGAGACCGCGCAGGACCTGCAGAAGTTCATGTGGGTGGCCATTGTTCCGCTCTACACCAGCATGGGTTTTCTACCGGTGATGATCAACGATCCCAACTCCGTTTGGAGCATCGCCGTAACGCTCTGTCCGCTCACCTCGCCCTATACCATGATCTCGCGCATGGGCATGGCGGTGGTTCCCTTCTGGCAGATCGCCCTCTCGTTGATCCTGCTTGCGCTGACGATCTGGGGCGTCCTGTGGTTTTCGTCGCGCCTCTATCGCGTGGGCATTCTGATGTATGGCAAGCGCGCCACCCTGCCCGAGCTGCTGCGCTGGCTGCGATACTCCTGAGCGGATCGAAGCAGAGTCGAAGGATCTGCTTTGGGCTGCCTACACTAAAATCATTTGAGTGGCCGCCGAAGACAAACCCAGCTTCACCTTCTCCCAGCGCTTGATATTGGCTGTGGTTCCGCGCATCGTCTGGGGCCTCTTTTCGCATCATCGGCCGCACCTGGCGCTTTGAAGTCATCGCCGAGGACGGCGTGACGCCGGTGGTTTTGGGCGAAAAGTCTCCGGCGGAGATCTTCTGCTTCTGGCATCAGTGCGTGTTGCCCTGCACTGTCTACTTCCGCCACTCACGCGCCGTGATTCTCATCAGCCAGAGCTTTGACGGCGAGCTGATCACGCGCATCCTGCAAATCTTCGGCTTCGACGCCGTGCGCGGCTCGAGTTCGCGCGGCGCGCGCGAAGGGCTGCTCGGCCTGAAGCACGTGATCGACACCGGCCGGACCGCGATCTTTACCGCCGACGGCCCGCGCGGGCCGATCTATCAAACCAAGATGGGGCCGATCAAGCTGGCGCAGATGACCGGCGCGCCCATCGGCGCCTTTCACCTGGAACCGGAACACGCGTGGGTGATGAATTCCTGGGATCGCTTTCTGGTTCCCAAGCCGTTCACGCGCATCTGCGTCAGTTGGGCGCGGTGGACCTACGTTCCCGCCGATCTGGCCACCGAACAGTTCGAGCCAATGCGCGAGCAACTGAACGCCGCCATCGAGCGCGCGCGCATGAGAGCGCTCGACCACTTCAGGAAGACCGCTGCGCATGACGCGGCCTGCGCGTCGCCGACTTCGATTACGATCTTCCCGAGGAGCTGATCGCGCAGCAGCCGCCGGCCGAGCGCGGCCAGAGCCGCATGCTGGTGATGGATCGCGCAACCGGCGCCTTGCGCGACGCGAGCTTTGCCGAGTTTCCTTCGCTGCTCAAGCCCGGCGATCTGCTGGTTCTGAACGACAGCCGCGTGATCCCGGCGCGCCTTTATGCGCGGCGCACGCTGCGCCGCGAGCGCGAAAAGCCGACCGGCCGATCGAAGTGATGCTCACCGAGCCGTCGCAGGTGCGATGAAATCAGCTGGCGCGCGCTGGTCCGGCCGGGCGAAGGTCGCCATCGGCGAGCGTCTCGTTTTTCCTGCGCCAGACGGCGCCATCGCGCTTGAAGCCGAAGTGCTGGAGCGCGGCGAATTCGGCGAGCGGCTGTTGCGCTTCGAGCCGGTCGACGATTTCTTCGCCGTTCTCGACCGCATCGGCCACATTCCGCTGCCGCCTTACATCCATCGCGACGATGCGGAGGCGGATCGCGAGCGCTACCAGACCGTCTTCTCGCGCGAGCGCGGCTCGGTGGCCGCGCCCACCGCGGGCCTGCACTTCACGCCGCAGATTCTCGATGCGATTGCCGCGCGCGGCGTTGAGATCGCGCGCGTCACGCTGCACGTGGGCCTCGGCACCTTTGCGCCGCTGCGCGTCGAGCGCGTGGACGAAGTCCGCCTGCATCGCGAGCGCTACACGCTCTCCGAGTCTGCCGCAGACGCCATCAATCGCGCCGTCGCGCGAGGGCCGCCGCATCGTGGCGGTCGGCACCACGGTGGTTCGCACGCTCGAACATTGCGCAGCTTCAGGCAGCCGGCTCCCGCTTCGAGCCGCACTCCGGCGAAACGGAGATCTTCATCTCGCCCGGCTTCGAGTTCCGCCTGGTCGGCGCGCTGCTCACCAACTTCCATCTGCCGCAATCGAGCCTGCTGATGCTGGTCAGCGCCTTCGCCGGGCGCGAGCCGGTTCTGGCCGCCTACCGCCACGCCGTCGAGGAGCAATACCGCTTCTTCAGCTACGGCGACTGCATGTTTCTTTGCCTGATCGAGCTGAACAGCTTCGAACTGTCCACTGATTCACTGGCCACTGCTAAACTCTGTACCGTGACTGACCAAGCCAAGCCGCCCGTCTTTCTGCTCGACACCATGTCGTTCATCTTTCGCGCCTACCACGCGATGCAGCGCTCGCGGCCCATGTCCACGCGCTCGGGCCTGCCCACCGCGGCGACCTACGTCTTCGTCAACATGATCAAGAAGCTGCGCCAGGACTTTCAGCCGCGCTACTTTGCCGCCGTCTTCGATGTGAGCGGCGAGGTCTTCCGCGACGAGCGCGCGCGCACCATGGAACCCCTGCGCAAGTGGAACTCGAAGACGCAGAGCTTTGAAGAGGTGGGCTACGAGGGCTACAAGGCCAATCGCGAGGCCATGCCCGAAGACCTGCGCCGCCAGATTCCCTACATCCGCCGCGCGCTCGAAGCGCTTGCGCATTCCCATTCTCGAAGCTGAGGGCTTCGAGGCCGACGACGTGATCGGCACGCTGGCGCGCGAGGCCGCCGAGCAGCAGCACGAGGTCTTCATCGTCTCCGGCGACAAGGACATGATGCAGCTCGTCACGCCGCACGGTGAAGATTCTCAATCCGCAGAAGGACAACCTGATTCTCGATCCGGCCAAGGTGTCGAAGTGCTGGGCGTGCCGCCGGAGAAGGTCGTCGATGTGATGGCGCTGCGCGGCGACTCGGTCGATAACATTCCCGGCGCGCCGGGCATCGGCGACAAGGGCAGCGTGGATCTGATCGTCGAATTCGGCAGCGTGGAGGCGGTGCTCGACCGCGCCGCGGAGGTGAAGCGCAAGAGCTATCGCGAGTCGCTGGAGCAGAATCGCGACGCCGTGCTGCTTTCAAAAGAACTGGTCACCATCGATTGCCATGTGCCGCTGCCGCTCGATCTGGCCGCAATGGAAACGCAGCCGCCGGACCTCGAAGCCTGCCGCGAGCTTTTCACCGAGCTTGAATTCACCTCGATGCTGCGCGAACTTGCGCCTGCGGCGGGCGGCGCCGACGGTTGAGCTCATCGAAGAGCCAACCGCCGAGCAGATCGCGCAGCTTTCTACGCGGCCGCGCGCGCAGATGGATTTGCCTTTGCGCTCGACGCGGCAGCGCCCACAGCCGAGAGCCGGAAGACGAGCCGCAGCAGTCGCTGTCGCTGCTCGATGTGGCCGAAGCCGCCGAGAAAGCCAGCAACTCTTTCGCGTCGGTGTCTGCGCGGAGCCAGCGCACGGCTCTGCGCCTGCCGCTCACGCCGGAGTTGCGCGCGCTGCTTGAAGATCGCAGCCGTTCCCAAGCAGACGCACGACTGGAAGCTGGCGCTGCACGTGCTGCACGGCGCAGGGCGTTGCGTTGCACGGCGCGGTCGACGACACGATGCTGCTCTCCTACGCGCTCAATCCCACGCACTCCACGCAGTCGCTGGCCGATGTGGCCGCGCGCCACGGCCAGCGCCGCGCCGTCCACTCTGGCCGCTGGCGCCGCGGCGATTCAGGCGCTGGTTCCGGCGCTGAAGGCGGAAGTCGAAAAGGCCGACGTGAACGCGTGTATACCGAGATCGATCTTGCCGCTTGCGCCGGTCCTCTTTCGCATGGAGCAGGCCGGCGTGCGCATCGATCTAGGCCGTGCTCGACGGCCTTTCGAAGCGCTTCGCGCATCGAGATTGGAGCGCGTGGGCGAGCGCATCTTCGAGCTTGCCGGCCAGCGCTTCAACATCAACTCGCCCAAGCAGCTTGGCGAAGTGCTGTTCACGCATCTTGGGTCTGCCCGCGCCCGCCAGCCGCGGCAAAGGCAAAGCCGTCTCCACCGCGCAGGATGTGCTGGAGCACCTGGCGGAGAAGCACGACGTTCCGCGCCTGGTGCTCGAGTTCCGGCATCTGTCCAAACTGAAGTCGACTTACATCGACGCACTGCCGCTGCTGGCCGATGCCGACTCGCGCGTGCACACCACGTTTCAGGCGGCGGCCACGGCCACCGGCCGGCTCTCCTCCGTCAATCCGAATCTGCAGAACATTCCCATCCGCACCGAGCTGGGCCGCGAGATTCGCGCCGCCTTTATCTGCCGCGCCGGGCACGCAGCTGCTCTCGGCCGATTACTCGCAGATCGAGCTGCGGCTGCTGGCGCACTTCAGCGGCGACCCGCTGCTGGTGCGCGCCTATCAGAACAACGAAGACATTCACACTCTCACCGCGAGCGAGGTCTTCGGCGTGTCCCACCGAAACGATGGACAAGGAGACGCGCAACCGCGCCAAGGCGGTGAACTTCGGCATTGTCTACGGCATCTCGCCCTTCGGGCTGGCCGCGCAGTTGGGCATTCCGCAGGCCGAGGCGAAGGCCTACATCGAGCGCTACTTTGCGCGCTACCAGGGCGTGCAGGCGTTCATCGAGAAGACGCTCGAGCGAGACGCGCAAAGACGGCATCTGTGCGCACGCATGTTCGGCCGCGTGCGGCCCATTCCCGACATCGAGAGCCGCAACCCCAACCAGCGCGGATTTGCCGAGCGCACGGCCATCAACACGCCGCTGCAGGGCACCGCCGCCGACCTCATCAAGCTGGCCATGATCGCGCTCGACCGCAAGCTCGCCGAGCGCAAGCTGAAGACGCGCATGGTGCTGCAGGTCCACGATGAACTGCTCTTTGAAGTTCCCGCCGACGAGAGCCGACGAGATAGAGGAATTGGTGCGCACCGAGATGGAAGGCGTGGTCAAGCTCAACGTCCCGCTGGTAGCCGATCTGGCTTTCGGACCCAACTGGCGCGACATGTAATCAGCGGCTGAAAGAGACTATGAACACACTGACCGTACTGATTGTTATCTTGTGTATTTATGCTCTGGGCTATCGGTACTACAGCGCATTTCTAGCGGCCAAGGTGCTCGTGCTGCAGGATGCACGAACGACGCCGGCGCATCGCTTCAAGGATGGACAGAACTACTCTCCAACGCCTAAGTGGGTTCTCTTCGGGCATCATTTTGCGGCCATCGCCGGAGCGGGACCTCTGGTGGGCCCGACACTGGCAGCGCAATTTGGATTTGCGCCGGGACTGCTTTGGCTTGTTCTGGGAGCCGTGATTGCAGGGGCGGTGCAGGACTTCACCGTCCTGGTTGCGTCGGTGCGGCATCAAGGCAAATCCCTCGCCGAGATCGCGCGTACTGAGATCAGCCCCTTCGCCGGCCTTGTGGCCATGATCGCCGTTTTGTTCATTCTCCTGGTTACGCTGGCGGGTTTGGGCATCGTCGTTGTCAATGCACTCTCCGCCAGCCCCTGGGGAGTCTTCACAATCGGCATGACCATCCCCATCGCCATCGGCATGGGCCTCTATATGTTCAAGGGACCTGGAGGTACAGATTCGTGTAGCCGGACCCAGCGTCGCCGGCGTAACAGTTTTGATGGCTGCGCTCATCGGCGGTCACTATGTTGCGAACTCATCGTGGGCCGGTGCGCTCACCTTTAATCCGCACCAGATCACTCTGCTGCTAGTCGCGTATGGGTTTGTCGCATCCACGCTGCCTGTCTGGCTGTTGCTCACTCCGCGCGACTATCTCTCAACCTACGTCAAGCTGGGAACGATTGCGGCCTTGATTCTGGGAATCTTCATCGTGCATCCCGAAGATTCAGTTTCCCGCAACCACAGCCTTTATTCACGGCGGCGGACCCATCATCGGCGGGCATCTCTTCCCGTTTCTCTTTGTGACCATTGCGTGCGGAGCGATCTCCGGCTTTCACTCCCTGATCTCTTCCGGCACAACATCCAAGATGCTGGACAAGGAAACGGACGCGCGTTTCATCGGCTATGGAGCCATGGTGGCTGAGTCGCTGGTTGGAGTCATGGCGCTGATCGCGGCATGCTCCATGGCGCCCGGTGATTACTTTGCAATCAATACGCCCCCTGCCGTCTTTGCCAAGCTCGGGCTGTCGACCGTTAATCTGGATTATTTCTCTCGCGCGGTCGGCGAAAACCTCGCTGGGCGAACCGGGGGCGCCGTCTCGCTGGCCGTTGGCATGGCGCAGATCTTTCGCGCACTTCCAGGCATGGATCGACTGATTGCCTACTGGTATCACTACGCCATCATGTTCGAGGCCCTCTTCATTCTCACAACCGTAGACGCAGGAACGCGCGTTGCCCGCTACGTGCTTCATGAGTTGCTGGGCAAGGTTTACAAGCCGTTGGGCAACCAGAAATCTTTTCCCGCCGGAGCGTATCATTGCCTCGTGGTTGTGCTGGGCTGGGGTTACCTGATCTACACCGGCAACATCTCAACCATCTGGCCGCTCTTTGGCGCCGGCAATCAGTTGCTGGCGACCATCGCCCTTTCCGTGGCGACTGTCTTTCTGGTGAACATGGGCAAAGCCAGGTATGCGTGGCTCACCGCTGTTCCGGCCATCCTTGTTGGGATCACCACCGTGACTGCGGGGGTACTCTCAGTCGCAACATCTTCTGGCCTCTGACGAATCGACCCGCACCGCGTTTCAAGGATATCTGGATTCCACGCTGATGGTGATCTTCATTGCCGGAGTCATTCTCGTCGCCGGCAATGCCGCAATCCGCATCTGGAAGACTCTGCACGGAGAGCCGATTCCCAAAGAGGCATTCGGACCGATCCGAAGAAGGTGCTCTCGTCAAGATGGGTTGCTGCTGAATCTGGCGCGCATCCACGGAGAAGCTCTTGGGCTTGTCAAGTCTCTTGCGAGCGCACTTATGCGCCGAGTTCGGCTCGTATCGCATCGGCAATCGCATTGGCATGGAGGCGCATCGCCTCTTCGCTCTCGGCTTCGATCATCACGCGCGCCAGCGCCTCGGTGCCGCTGTAGCGAATGACCACGCGGCCCGAGTCCTTCAGCTCTTCTTCGGCGGCGCGAATGGCTGCCGCGACGGCGGGAATCGATTCGAGCGGCTTCTTCTCGCGCACCTTCACATTCACGATCACCTGCGGAAAGACCTTCAAATCCGCGGTCAGCTCGTCGATGCTCTTGCCGGTGCGGGCGATCAGGTCGAGCACAACCAGCGCGGTCAGCAGGCCGTCGCCGGTGGTGGCCAGGTGCGGGAAGCAGAATGTGGCCGGACTGCTCGCCGCCCAGCGCCGCATTGTGCTTCTGCATCTCTTCGAGCACGTAGCGGTCGCCCACCGGCGCGCGCAGCATGCGAATGCCGCTGCGCTTGAGCGCCGCTTCAAGGCCCATGTTCGACATGGTGGTGGCGACGACCAGATCGCCGGTCAGCAGGCCGCGCGCCTTCAGATCGCGCGCAGCCATCAGCAGAATTGCATCGCCGTTGATCACGTTGTTCTTCGCGCCGGCCAGCATGCAGCGGTCGGCGTCGCCGTCAAAGGTGAGGCCCAGCTCCGCTCCGCGCGCTACCACTTCGGCGGCAACAGACTGCGGGATGCAGCGCGCCGCAGTGTCAGTTGATGTTGCGGCCATCGGGCGTCGATGTTGAGCAGCGTCACTTCGATCGCCCGAGCCGGCGGAAGAGCTCCGGCGCGACCGCCGCTGCCGCACCGTTGGCGCAATCGGCCACGATGTGCAGCCCGGCCAGCGAAAGCCCGGGAACGCAGTCGATGAGGAACTGAATGTAGTCGGCCTGGAAGCGCGGGATTGTCCTCGACCGGCGGCAAGCGCTGCCGGGTCCGGAGCACGGCGCCTGTCGACTGGCGTGATGCAGAATCTCGTCTTCCATGGCCAGCTCGACCGCATCGGCAAGCTTGAAGCCGTCGCCGCCAAAGAGCTTGATGCCGTTATCGCGCCAGGGATTGTGCGAAGCCGAGATCACCACGCCGGCCTGAAAGCCGTGCGTGCGCGCGAGAAACGCGACCGCCGGCGTAGGCACAACGCCCGCGCTCTCCACGCGCGCTCCCGTCTCGCGCAGCCCGGCGGCAAGCGTGGCAGCGATCCAGGGGCTGGACTCGCGCGTGTCGCGGCCAAGAATGACCTTGGGTTCAGCTGCTTGTTTGCGCAGCGAGTGGCCCAGCGCCAATCCGCAGGCGAAGATCGTGGTTGCGTCGAGGGGAGTTTTGCCTGCGACGGCGCGAATGCCGTCGGTGCCGAAGAGTTTGCGTGCGGTTGCTGTGGTCATCGTCTCATTTCCTGGTTGACTTGTTGGGTTCCGTGGACTTCCACGCGGCTGATGAAGGCGCCGTCGGAGAGGCGCGTCGTGACCTTGTCTCCCGCGTGCAACCTGTGCCGTCGAGCGCACCACGGCGCCCTCGCATCGAGCACCAGCGCGTAGCCGCGATCCAGAACGGCCAGCGGCGAGAGCGAGTGCAACCGCGCATCGAGAGCGCTGAGGCGGGCGGCGGAGCGGTGAAGAGTTCGTTCCAACGATCGGTCGATGCGTGT
>CAWJLK010000002.1:0-197270 GCA_963843625.1 uncultured Acidobacteriaceae bacterium | reverse complement strand
TGGTTGTGGCCTGACGCGTACGTATTGCTCGGCTATCGATCGGATTGGGCAGATTACCTCTGCTTCACGGCCCAGCATCAACTTATCGCGCTTCCTGCAAATCCGGCCACAGTCGCCCTGTATCTTGCTGCCAGGAGTTCGACCCTAGCCGCGGCCACACTGGCTCGCCGACTAAGCGCCATCGCCTTTTACCATTCGAGGGCTGGTTACATTGAGTCGCCCACGTATCATCCGCTCGTTCGGGAGACCTTTAAAGGTATCCGGCGCGAGATTGGCACCAAGCAGAAAGTCAAGCAGGCGCTCCTATTGAATGAGATTCGGCTGATCATTGAATGCTGTCCGGTCAATCTCGCCGGCCGGCGAGACAAAGCCCTTTGTTTGATTTCTTTCGCAGGCATGCTGCGTCGCGAGGACTCGGCAGCTATTCGGTTCGATGGCCTGACTTTCACGCCCGACGGTCTGGTAATGACTCTCGATCACGGCAAAACGGACCAGGAATCCAGAGGCAGCGAGACCACGATCATGTTTGGCTCGAACCCGGCGGACTTTCCGGTACGTGTCTTGAGGGAGTGGCTTGAAGCCGCAAAGATTACATCGGGCGCCGTATTCCGCGGAGTAGACCAGAAAGACAGGGTGTCACCCTCCGGACTGCATCGCGACTCAGTCGGTTACGTTATCAAGCGTGCCGCGGCGCGCGCCGGCATGAACCCCGAGAACCTAGCTGGACACAGTCTTCGTGCAGGCGGAATAACAACCGCAATTTTAAATGGAGTCCCAGAGAGCATGGTCCGCCGGCGATCGCACCATTCAACCAGAGTCTAAATCTTTTTACCGCTACATTCGGTTAGGCGACGGCTCTCGAAGAACGCCTCCTCTGGTCTGGGGCTGTAAGAAAAGCGCCCTTTCGGCACGAACCTCTTCTGCACCACCGCCGAAAGTATCCCCCTTATCAGTTGTGCCCCACCGCTTCCCTTCCCGCCTCACACCCTCGCCATCTCACTTCAATCCCCCTTCCACCATTCGCCGGTTGCCGACGCGCCGCAGACGTGCGCACTTCGCTCCGGCCTTCACAGAAATTCCTCCCAGAAAGGCACTCCATGCTCCACGTGATGACTCTTTACTCGGTCCCGGCAGAGGCCGTCGGCCCTTTTGTCCGCTCAATCCGCATGGGCGGCGAGTGGCATACCCTTGCCCGCAACCTCGCGCCCGCTCTCGTCGCCACCGACCTGCTTGAACAGCAGTCGTCTCCGATGCCGCCCTTCCTTTCCCGCTCTTCAATCTTGTTCGTTTGTCTAGATTTTTGGAGTTCATCCGAAGCTTATCGCCGGGCCTGCCAGCAACCTGCATGTCAGGCGCTGCTCCTTGCCCGCCGGCGAATGGCAACCTCCGCGTTTGAATTGGGCGCATTCGCTTTTCCTACGGCGCAGGGCAGAGAAACTCTGACCCCGCCAGTTGCCGCATTGGACTGAGGCATCTTCTGCTCGATGGCATCCATGCCGGCGCTTTTCAATCTACGAACCCCGAGGAACACACATGCAAGAAGCGAAAACCATTTTGACCATTGAAGCTATTTCACCTTCCGCCTCCGAACTCGCGAGGCATCTGGGGCGGAGATTGCGCTACCTGCGAGCGCAGCACGGTATAACTCAGATCGAACTTTCAAGCAGAGCACAAATGGGCCGTGCATACCTCAGCAGACTCGAAAACGGGAGAATTCTTCCCAGATACTTCACGCTGGCCCGGCTCGCCGCCTGTCTCGGCGTGCACCCCACGGAACTCATGCGTGGTGAAACCAGACGTCCAGGCGATCGATCGCGAAATCCTGGCAGCGCGAATGTGCCTCAATAGGACCATATCGTGAGCTTCAGCGCCGATTCTGCGTCCCGATTCCATGCATTCTGTGATTGCCCTAGGAGGAGGCATGAATCATGGATGACACAAGGGACCGGGACGCGGAAGACGAGAAAAGAACAATTGCAATCGGCTGGCTACCAAGCTGTCGGATGCTTAACGAACTCGGAGTTGGAGGACCTCCTCTTCAATGAAATCATGGCGGATTCATCGGCGAGTAGCGATGAAGAAAGCGAGGACTTCGAGGACGTCGACGACTATTTCGAGGGCGATGATGAGAATGAGGACGAAGCCGAGCAGAGGCGGTCCACGCTGAGGGTCCTTGCGACTTTGCGGCCGCAGCTTGCCGAATTGCTCGGCGGTCCGCCCGCCGAGTCGTGCGGCTGGTAGGCTGCGCAGTCGGCCCGGCGTGGAACAGCTGATCTTGATTCTCAGTCCAGTGCGCCGGGGCCGGCGGCTGGCCGTTCATTCAACCTATACTCGGTGATCGATTGAGGCAAAAGTGCACCACCGTTGAATCGAGCGAAGTGCTGAGCAAGCCGAGCGGGTTGATCGTGACACAAGATTTGGGACAGTACACTCTTTGCAATTCGAGGATCGAAAATGCGCCTTGTCGTAACCTCCGACACACACGGTCTTCATGATCGGATCGAAAGCCTTCCCGAAGGAGATGTCCTGGTTCATGCCGGCGACTTCATGAATTCGGGGTACGATCCGCAGGACATTTTGTCGTTCAACCGCTGGCTGGGAGAGCAGCCGTTTGAGAGCCGCGTCGTGATTGGCGGGAATCACGACCGGCTCTTCGAGAATTCACCTGCGCTGGCTCGCACGCTTCTTTCAAACGCCGTACGTATCTTGAAAACAGCGGCGTGACGATCGGCGATGTGTCGTTCTGGGGCTCACCTTACACTCCTGAGTTTCTGGATTGGGCCTTTATGTACCCGCGCGGCCCGGAAGCCAAGAAATACTGGGATCAGATCCCCGTTGGCCTGGACGTGCTGATCACCCACGGGCCACCATTCGGGATCCTCGACCAGATCGCGCCTGACGGCAAGCATCTCGGATGCGCGGAACTGCTGAAGGCCGTGGAGGAAAAGAAGCCCAAGGTGCATATCTTCGGCCACATTCACGGTGGCGCGGGAGTGTTTGAAAACGGTGCTACTCGGTTCATCAACGCCGCCTATCTCAACGAGCGTTACAAGCCTTTGGATCCGGCAGGCAAGGTTCGGGTCATTGACCTATAGGCTTCTGCCGCCAAATCCGTCTTCAAGTCTCCGATGTGAGCATTGTCAGTGCCTGCACGTTGTTTCATCGCCGAAGTTGGACTGACCGCGGATATCAATCGTAGCCCGCGCCAATGCAAGTCGTTCGAAGGCTCTTCATGATTTTCAACGTGGTCAAGTTAAGAGGATCTCAGAGGGAGCAGCCAATGAAAGCGAGCAATGATCGCCCAAGCTTTCCGCACCATGCATCGAATGACAAGTCATTCAATCTCGCGGATTTGGTCTTGATCATCGGCTACAAGCTGACCGCGTACATCGGCGGCGCAACCAGCACCCAGAGTGTTGTCGATTGGCTGCGAAACGGCTTACCTCCAGAACTTGAATCTCGCATGAGGGCTGTTTTCGATGTGGCCAAACCTATCGCCGAAGTTGAATCTGAACTCGTCGCGCAAGGATTCTTGATCGGGAAGTGGGAAGAGTTGGGCTCGTACGGAACACCAGCACAAATGCTTCGAGAGGCCGACGTTCAAACTGCGCGCACAGTCTTGACACGCATGGCGATAGCTGAATTTCTTTCGAATGAAGTGCCCAATCTGGAAGAAGTCACCGGTCGTCTGCAGGAGTGGATCAGCCGCGCGGAGCTTCCGGAGGGCGTGGGCTATACGTGCCACGTGTGGCACGACCGGACTATCTTTGACGCTTGTTCACGGTGGCTTCACAGAAGAAGTGCAACGCAAGTGGGACGCCGGAATCGATTGGCCATGCTGGAATCAAATCATTGCCGCGGTGCCGGAGATGGAAACCGCTCGGCTGAACATCGATCTCACGACTGGATGTCCGTTCAGGTATTTGCGATCCCGACGCTTGCTAAAGACGACGGAGGAGAGTGCGAACGTGGAGGTCGTGAACGTGCACAAGCGAAACTCTTGAGCACGGAGGATGGCAAACATGACAGGTTCGAAACGCACGCCGAAGGAGGACGATGAGGTCTAGAGAGCCTTGGCCCGGGAACACAGGTTTCTTGCCGATCACGGAATTGATTGTGCCCCGTTAATCCATCGTGTGGATGCACGCGCCATTCCAACCAAGAGCGACAAGCGGAAGGGAGATTCTAGTGAGCACAAAATCAACAATCAAGCACCACGAGGACAGTCCGGAAGCCGGTGGCGGGGGATTCCATCTGTACCGCGATTGCTTCGATGAGGACAACGCATACGTCTACCTTGAAGTCGATGGCGTTCCTTTCGAGGCGGCCAGTGCAGACCTCATTTCCGGGAGATGCTTGGACTCAATCACCATCCGCTTGCCGGAAGCATGGGCGCGCAAACTTGGACTGATTGAGAGTTGAGGCGAAGTATGTCGAGCAAGATTCACTTGCAACTGGGACACCCGATTCTGATCGTCATCTACAGCCTGGCGCTGCTCTCGATTGGTGCGGCGATCGGTGCGCGATGGGGCCATTCTCCGCACGTTGCGATCTGGATGGTCGTGCTTGGCGCCGGCCTGATGGTAGCCCACGACATGCTCAGCTTCTCCATCATCTTTCTCGTATCGACAGCATGGGCCTTGCGGGCAAGCCGTGAGCGTGAACTGCAGAAGACGAACGAGCAAGACGCAGTTGCAAATGCTGGGTCACCACGGACATCGAGAAGCTCAGGCAGAGCAAAGACAGAACGGAAGGTTTGAGATGCGAGCACTTGTTATATCCGACATCCATAGCAACCTTCCAGGCCCTCGAAGCCGTGCTTGCTGCTGCGCCGCAATATGATGTGGTCTGGAATCTGGGCGACATCGTTGGCTACGGCGCCAATCCCAACGAGGTAGTTGAATTGGCCAGGAATCTCAATGGAATTGTGGTCCGCGGCAACCATGACAGATTATGCAGCGGAAACATGAAATTTGGCGAGTATCTGAACTACAACTGGTTAGCGTTATTTGCGGCGGGTTGGACACAAGACGTTCTGACAAAAGAGAACGTGAAATGGTTGTCGAAGCTGCGTCATGGACCAATCCGGCCGCTCGGACCGCAAGTGCTATGCGTCCATGGCGCACCAAAGTATGAGGATCGATACATCCGTTAGCCTAGGCACCATGTCATGCGCAAATCTCGGCGAGCATACTCATATAGTCAACGGCCTGCGTAGTGCGAACTTGCGCTGGCGGCAGATGCGGATAGTTGTCCATGTCCAGTCGCGGCGGCCTGCGCTCGGTGCGACATTTCTTTCCCGCGCTTTCGCTACTTGAGCAACGGCCGGATCGCCACCATTATCGGATCCTTGGCCGGAATCTCACTCGAAGCACAAGTAATTACCGATTCGTTGTCCACACCGCAATCCTCTACATAACAGATCGACGAAAATTCATCGACTGCCATCTTCGGATACGTCGGTCCCTCGTCGCGATACTTGTGCATCAGCTCCAAATGCTCGTTCTGATAACACACCGTCTTTGCCGGGTCTAGCTCAATCCAGCGCGGAAAATATGCCGTCCCATGCGTCCGCCCCGCCTCAATGTTGAGCGACAAACTCACATCCGTTCCTGTCGGCTCGGTCCACGATATCTTGTAAATCCCATGTCCGAGATGCGCAATCGAAACCTCCTGATCCCGCACCCACCTACCGCCCACAATTCCCGAGTGAATCCGGTAATCAACCACATGCTCATTCTTCACATAGAGTTCATACATCCAGCCGTTCTCATACACATAGACAATCCGCTTGCCTAGAATTCCGGCCAGATCTTCTCTACGTCCTTCTAACTTATCCATGGCCACTGCGTTCCTCTCTTCCTCTTCATGATCCTTGCTAACTCACATACCCTCTAACGAGAGCCTCAACTCCAAGACCGGCTGAAATGCTCTTGCCATACATCCGTGCCTTATAGCTTGTATGCCTTTTTGGCCAGCCTGTAGGCAAGGTCATGCGCAACTTCAAACGCCTCGTCTTCTTGAATGCGGTGCTCGGTTACGAGCTTAGCCAGAAAGGCGCAGTCCATGCGGCGAGCCACATCGTGCCGAGCCGGAATGGAAAGGAAGGCACGGGTATCGTCATTGAAGCCAACCATATTATAGAAACCTGCCGTCTCCGTCACTTGCTCACGAAAGCGAGTCATTCCTTCCGGACTGTCATGGAACCACCAGGACGGGCCAAGCCGCAAACAAGGATAATGCCCAGCCAGCGGAGCCAGCTCCCGGCTATAGGTCGATTCATCCATCGTGAAAAGGATGATCGTCAGATCGCGCTCATTGCCGAAGCGATCGAGCAGCGGACGCAGCGCATCCACATAATTTATAGGAGTAGGAATATCCGCCCCCACATCGCGGCCGTAGCGCTCATAGAGCTTCCGATTATGGTTGCGTGCGCAGCCAGAATGGATCTGCATGACCAGTCCGTCATCCAGGCTCATTCGCGCCATCTCGGTCAGCATCTGTGCGCGGAAAAGCTCTGACAAATGCAAGTCCGGACGGCCTTGAATCACCTTGCTGAAAAGTTCTGCAGCCTCCTCCGTGCGCAGGTCGGCGGTGCGCGCGGAGGGATGCCCATGATCGGTAGACGTACAACCCAGTTCCCGGAAGCGCGCGCGCGCATTGCGCAACGCGGCCAGATATCCAGTCCAGCTCTCTGTATCTTCTCTGGTCTGTGCACCTAGCAGTGCTATGTTCACTCGAAACCCGGCGAACTCCGGGTCGACCACAAGATCGGGCCGGAATGTTGGCAAAATTCTTGCCTTCCACCCCGAGTCTCGAATCGCCTGATGATCGGCCAGTGTATCGATCGGCGAGTCGGTCGTGGAAAGCACTTCCATATTGAATCGCTCGTAAAGCGCGCGCGGCAGAAACTCCGGCGTCTTGAGTTGTTCGAAGATGGTATCGAAATAGAGGTCTGCCGTCGCCTCTGAAAGCCGCTACATCGAGGCCGAAGACTTCCTGAAAGCAAAAGTCCAGCCACATGCGCGTAGGCGTTCCGCGGAAGAGATAGTAGTTACGAGCAAAGACGCGCCAGACCTTGCGTGGATCCTTCATCTCTGGCTTCCCGATCTCCAAATCTTCCAAAGAAATTCCCTGGCTGTAGAGCATGCGAAAGGCATAGTGATCGGGCTGCACAAAGAGCTTGGCCGGGTCGGAGAATGGCTCGTTTGTAGCAAACCACGCCGCCTGCGTATGCCCGTGTGGGCTGATGATCGGCAGTGCCTTGATCTGCGCATACAGCGCCTTGGCGACCCTTCGCGTACTTGGTTCGGCAGGAAACAAACGATCTTCGTGGATCAGCATGGACTTGAACCCCTTCTCTGCAATGCATATGCAGGCTTCAGTGATGATCTTTCTCAAGTCACGTCTCCATCCCATGGATAAAGCACTGTCCGTGAGGTAGAGATGGGACACCTTTTGGTAGAAGAGCTAAACGGTGTAAGTGGTGGATGAGACGCGGCCGCCGCGGCCGGTCCAGTTGGTGTGGAAGAACTTGCCGCGCGGCTGGTCGACGCGCTCGTAGGTGTGCGCGCCGAAGAAGTCGCGCTGCGCCTGGAGCAGGTTGGCGGGCAGGCGGTCGGTGCGGTAGCCGTCAAAGAAGGCGAGCGCGGTGGAGAAGGCCGGAGTGGGCACGCCCAGCGCGATGGCATGCACCACCGCCTTGCGCCACGAGGCCTGGTAGTCGTTGAGCGCCGGAGAAAGAAGCTGTCGAAGAGCAGATTGTCGAGCGCGGATTCTTGTCGTAGGCTTCTTTGATTTTGCCGAGGAAGCGGCTGCGAATGATGCAGCCGCCGCGCCACATGAGCGCGATGCCGCCCATGTTGAGGTGCCAGCCGTTCTCCTTCGCGGCGGCGCGAGCAGCATGTAGCCCTGCGCGTAGGAGATGATCTTGGAGCAGTAGAGCGCGCGGCGCACATCCTCGATGAAGGCGGCGCGGTCGGCGGTCGCGGCCTGGCCGGCCCTGTGAGAATCTTCGAGGCTTCGACGCGCTCTTCTTTGATCGCCGAGAGGCAGCGCGCGAAGACCGACTCGCCGATCAGCGTGACGGGCATGCCGAGGTCGAGCGCGCTTATGACGGTCCACTTGCCGGTGCCTTTTTGTCCGGCGGTGTCGAGGATCTTGTCGACGAGGGGCTGCCGTCTTCATCCTTCTTGGCGAAGATATGCGCTGGAGATCTCGATCAGGTAGCTGTCCAGCTCGCCCTTGTTCCAGTCGGTGAAGACCGTCGTGCAGCTCGTCGGGGTGAGGCCGAGAGCGTGCTTGAGCAGGTCGTAGGCTTCGCAGATCAGCTGCATGTCGCCGTACTCGATGCCGTTGTGGACCATCTTGACGTAGTGGCCGGCGCCGGCTTCGCCGACCCAGTCGCAGCAGGGCGTTCCGTCTTCCACCTTGGCGGCGATGGCCTGGAAGATGTGCTTCAACATGCGGCCACGCGGCCGGATTGCCGCCGGGCATGATCGAGGGGCCGAAGCGCGCGCCTTCTTCGCCGCCGGAGACGCCGGTGCCGATGAAGAGGATGCCTTTCTCGGCCAGGTCCTTGGTGCGGCGGTTGGAGTCGGTGAAGAGGGAGTTGCCGCCGTCGATGATGATGTCGCCCGCTTCAAGATACGGCAGCACGTGGTCGATCATCTGGTCGACAGTGTCGCCGGCCTTGACCATCAGCATGACGCGGCGCGGGCTCTTGAGCAGGCCGACGAACTCTTCGATGGAGTGCGCGCCGACGACCTGGGTGCCCTTGGCTTCGTTGGCCAGGAAGTCGTCCACTTTGGAGACGGTGCGGTTGAAGACGGCCACCTTGAAGCCGTGGTCGTTCATGTTGAGGACGAGGTTCTGTCCCATGACGGCGAGGCCGATCAGGCCGATGTCACACGTTGCTTCTGGCATAAGTTCTCCTGGATGTGTTACAAACTGCGGTGATATATTCTGACTGATTGCATCAAATCAACAATCAGTTTTAGTGCGCTTCACTCTTGTCCACTCTCACTTCTTTTTAGTGAGCGTATCGTGTGTTCTGACTGCTTGCAGTATTCATTTACTGGTTGACGCCGCTTGCCAGAAAGCCTCCGTCCACGACCAGGATCTCGCCGGTTACGAAAGAGGCGCCGTCGGAAGACAGAAAGATCGCGGCTCCCACCACTTCTTCGGTCTTGCCGAAGCGTCCCATCGGGGTGCGCATCAGCAGTTCCTGGCCGCGTGGCGTGCTATCGAGCAGGTTGGCGTTCAGCGCGGTACGGAAGACACCGGGCGCGATGGCGTTCACCGTAACGCCCTTCTTCGACCACTCCACGGCCAGTGAGCGCGTAAGTGAAGCCACTCCGGCTTTGCTGGCCGCGTAGGCCGCCACCTCGCTCAGCGCAACGAAACTATTCAGCGACGCGATATTGACGATGCGCCCGTAGCCGCGTTCCAGCATCGGCTTGCCGAAGACCTGGCAGGCGCGTAGCGTGCCGGTCAGGTTGGTATTCAAGATGTCCGTCCACTCTTCCTCCGGCACTGTCAGCGTGGGCGTGCGCTTGATCTTTCCAGCGCAATTGATCAGAATATCGACCTTGCCGAATTGCTTCAACACGCCGGCAAGTAGTGCATCCAGCGAGGCCCGGTCGCAGACATCCGAGGTGAGCCGCAGCGTCTTCCGGCCCCGCGCTTCGATCTCAACGGCGGTTTCATCCACCTGTTGCTGGCGGCGCGCCGTGGCCACCACATCCGCACCGGCATCGGCGAGCCCGAGGCTCAAAGCGCGTCCGATGCCCGACGTCCCACCAGTTACCACTGCAACCTTGCCTTCAAGACTTAAGATCTGAGTCATTCTAACTTTCTCCATTCCTGTCGTACTTCGAAATCAAAGACACAGTTACCGCTGAATGCGCGCCGAACCGCCTTTGCCGAAGGCGCGTACCTGATCGAGGGTTGCCATGGTCGTGTCGCCGGGAAAGGTGGTCAGCAACGCTCCGTGCGCCCATCCCAGCTTGATCGCCTCGTCGGGCGTCTCGCCGCTCAGCAGGCCATAGATGAAGCCGGCCGCAAAGCCATCTCCGCCGCCCACGCGATCGATCACATCCAGCTCAGCCGTCGGCGCCGTGTAGGTCTTGCCGTCCACCCAGGCAACCGCGCTCCAGCTATGGTGATTGGTCGAGTGCACCTCGCGCAGCGTTGTAGCCACAATCTTCACCTTGGGATGCTTCTTGGTCACCTGATCGATCATGCCGAAAAAGACGCTGGGATCGAGCTTGGACTTGGCCGCAACTTCCGGTCCGGGAATGCCCAGGCCTTTCTGCAGATCCTCTTCGTTGCCCACCAGCACGTCCACATTTTCGACGATCGTGGCGATGGTTTCGACGGCCTTCTCTGCGCCGCCGTGGATATTCCACAGCTTCTCGCGGAAGTTCAGATCGAAGGAGGTGACAGCGCCGGCTGCCTTGGCTTCCTTCATCATCTCAGCGGCCAGCGGAGCCGTGGTCGGCGAGAGCGCGGCAAAGATGCCGCCGCAATGCACCCACTTGACGCCGCCTGCGAAGATCGCCTTCCAGTCGAAGTCGCCCGGCTTCAGTTGCGCCGCCGCCTCATTGCACCGGTTGTAGAAGACCACCGGAGCACGCAGGCCGTGGCCCTGATCGCTGTATACGGTCGCCATGTTGGGGCCGTTCACTCCGTTGTGCTTGAAGTGCTTGTAGTAGGACTTGACGCCCATGGCGCGAACACGTTCGTTGATCAAATCGCCGATCGGATAATCCGACATGGCGCTGGCGATTGCCGTCTTCATGCCAAAGCAATCGGAGAGGTTCGCGGCCACATTAAACTCGCCGCCGCTGACGTGAATCTTGCATTCGGTCGCTTTGCGGAAGGGGATAATTCCCGGGTCAAGCCGGTGTACCAATGCTCCCAACGACAGAAAATCCAGTTCCGCATCCTTGCGGATATTCAATCCATTGCTCATCGAACTTTCACTCCTTGGTTTTTTATTACCCTCAACGAAAAGTAGAGTTTTGCAAAGCTCAGAACCTGTTGCGGTGGGCCCACAATCCCAATCCAGGATTCGAGATAAAAAAGATCGACTCGCCATCGACCTGATTGGGACCGTCTTTGAGTTTCTTCGGATCGAAGCGCGCCAGCATCGCGTTGAGATCGCCATAGCTGAATACCGGCGCCTTCGACCTCTTCCTTTGTGAGGTGGCCGGGGCACCAGGTGATCTTGAACCGCCCCTCCGACGAGCCATGAATGAGGTGCGCCGCGGCGCTCAGGTCGTTGGCAAGCTCCGCATCGGCGGCCACCGCCTTGAGCGTTGCCGGGGTTCCGTTGTAACCGTACTTGCGGATGAGCTTGTCGATCGTCTTGTCTTCGCCAAACTCTTTCACTCCCGGCCCGAGAATGATCAACTCCGCTCCATCGGCCAGCGCCATGCGCGTGCGATAGATCGCCTTGTTCCCCAGCCACGTGCTGTGAAACTCCTGCGGATCGAGATAGACGACGGCCTTCTGAATCGGTTCGTCGAGCATTGTGAAGTTGACCTTCAGACTGAGCTCAGCCGCGCGGTTGAAGCACTCCGCGTCGTCGCCGATAAACAGGCCGCGCACCGCAAGCCCGCCTCCAGCGCAGCTGCCCACCACGGTCAACACATAGACGATAGGCAGATGCTGAAGGAAATGATCAGAGGCATAGTTGAGCACGTTGCGCACCGGGTTTTGCGCCCGGCCCATAATCCTCTCCATGCCGTAGACCGCGCCCAGATAGTGGCTGCGGTTGATGCCCTCGCGGCCGCCCGTGCCCACCAGAATATTCTTGGTGTAATTTGCCATGCCGATCACTTCGTGGGGCACAACCTGGCCGACGGAAAGAATCAGGTCAAAGCCGCCCCGCGAGATCAGCTTGTTTACCTGTGCAGGCCAGGCATAACTCAGCTTGCCTTCCGACTGTTCGCGAATATACTCAGCCGGAACCTCGCCAACCGTTTCAATATCCGTTCTCCAGTTATGAACGCGAAATAACTCCTGAGGCACATCGCCGAACATATTCTTGATCTGCTCCGGCCGCATCGCGCTATGCGTGCCGAGTGCGGGAAGCACCGCCTTGAGCCTCTCGCCATAGTACTTCCACGCATAGCCGGTCAGCTCGCCAGCATGCGAGTGGCCGCGGGTTTGATCGGGCGGCACGGCAAGCACGTTGTTGCGAAGGCCGAGCTTGGCCAGACTCTCTACCAGCAGATCGTTCAATTGCTGCGGCGTCAGTTCGGTATCGACGCTTCCGATGGAGCAATACAAACTCATGCCGTTAACTCCGCCTGTTTTAGTCCCGGAGCAAGCAGGACATTGATGAGAAGCGAGATGAGATAGACGCTGGCGGCGGTGATGAAGAGGATCGAATAACTGCCGGTAATCTGCAGCAGATGACCGACCACTCTGGCAAAGAGGAAGCCGCCGACCGCTCCGGCCATGGTGCCGATGCCGGTGACCGAGCCCACCGCGCTGCGCGGGAACATATCCGACGCCGTGGTAAAGAGGTTGCACGACCAGCCCTGATGCGCTGCGGCCGCAAGGCTGAGCAATCCGATCGCTGCCCATTTGCCGAAGTCATCCGCCTGAAGGTTGTTGATCAGGAAGACTGGAACCACGAGACAGGCGCAGAGAAGCATGGCCGCCAGCCGCGCGCGCTGCGGAGTAAAGCCCAGCCGGATGAATGTTGCAGGCAGGTATCCTCCGTAGATGCTGCCGATGGCCGAGGCGTTGTAGACGATAATGATGGGCAGTCCCAAACCAACAAGGCTCAGATGGAACTTATCGCTGAAGTAGCCCGGCAGCCAATAAAGATAGAACCACCAGATAGGGTCGGTGAGGAATTTTGGAATGGCATAGGCCCAGGTCTGACGGAAGCCAAACAGCTTGAGCCACGGCGTCGATGGACCTGGCTTCTCCTGCGGGTCCTGGTTGATGTAGGCGAGTTCGGCGGCGGAGAGCTTCGGGTGTTCGGTGGGCTTGTGATATTTGAAGTACCACATCAGTATCCATGACGCCGAGAAGAATCCAGTAATCAGAAAAGCAGAGTGCCAGCCAAAGCTGCTGACTGCGATGGGCACAAGGAGCGTTGCCAAAACTACGCCAATATTGGCGCCGCAGTTGAAGATGCCAAACGAGAACGAGCGTTCTTTCTGAGGGAACCATTCGGCATTCGCTTTATTGGCGGCGGGAAAGTTGCCGGATTCTCCGATCCCAAGGCAGGAGCGTGCGATGCCAAGCTGAAGCACTGAATTGACCAGCGAGTGGCCCATCGCAGAGATGCTCCAGAGGGCCATGATGACCATGTAGCCGATGCGCGTGCCGATCCTGTCAATAAAGTACCCCGCGCCGAGCTGGCCAACCGCATAGAAGAGAGTAAAGAAAGCGACAACAGTTCCGTAGGTCTCTTCTGTCAGGCCGATGCCGTGATTGGCGACGCTCATCATGAGAGTCGGCTTCAACAGCGCCAGAACCTGCCGGTCCATGTAGTTGATCGTCGTAGCGGCGAAGAGCATCGCGCAGATCGTCCAACGTACCTTCCCGAGCCGCGCTGCGGTGGCCGACTCGTCCCGGTTATGCATCAGATTATCCACGGCTTCAGCCATTCTTTCCTCTTTCGACGAGGCGAAAACATCGCTTCCATAGACGGAAGCTGGTCGAATCAAACCGATACGGATTTCACACTGTTCAGCAGATTATGCCTAGGTCGGCGAAGGGTCGGATCTATCAGCGAACTCCGCCGACAGATCCACACCTTGAACCGCCGAGTGAACCGTTACCGAACCACCATCAAATGGAAGTCTGCGCGGGACAAAACAAGACGTGCCCCTCACTTCTCTTTTTCAGCGGCCAGAGTAATGGATCGATGCGTCACAGGTTAACAGCGAAACTACCATCCGCTTTGTCTAGTCTCTTGGATTCCGTGGCAACCCTGGGCTTTCGGGAGCAGGTTCGCGTCTGCCGCGGTCATCGCGGCCTCCCGAAGGTGGGTGGGCCAAAAGAAAATCCATGACCTTGCTATCCAGTTTCTCGGTTGTGATCTTATCTCCGAAGATCACACGTACCTCGTTTGCTGGGTCATAGGCAATAAACTTAGCGGCCGAAGTGGAAGGAGTTCCTGTCTTTGCAAATTCGACAAGGACGTCCTGCATGTCGTTCGAAAGTTCGCGATCCCAAACCGCCCAGTCACGGGTTCGGCGGATGAGGTTGAACGCATTGTATGTTCCAAGCCAGTACGGCACATCAGACGTGTGATACGCTCCGGCAGTTTTAGGATCCAAGTCGGAGAAAGTAACTCCCGACGTAAGCGGATGAGCGCGTCCGAACAGATAGAGATACGCCGGTTGTTTTCCGGTCGCAACCTGCGCTTTAGCCCATTCACGAGCCGAGATAGCAAAGCCGCTATTCTCCCCGATCTTCTCCGCCATCCGTCTCGCTTCGGAATCATCCTGCACTGGACACAATCTCAGCAATTCTGCGGAAGAGGTTCCGTAAGTCTGAGCAGCGAGTGCCGTAAACTGTTCCACCGTATTGGCGGCTCTGATCGGTGGCGCGGTACCGATGTCGTTTGCGGTTGATCCGGTTAGCAAGGGCACATCAATCTGCTTGCCTTGTTTGAAAATGCTGCCCACTGGTTCCGGAAGCAAGTATCCGTCGACTACCGGCCCTGATTGAATACCTGCCGCTTGCGCCGCAGCAAATACCTTGTCGGAAGAGATCGCTCGCATCTCTTCGAGGCTGGTAGCCTTCAGAGCCTGTTGCAACTTCTCTCCCTGTGCCTCGGCAGCGGCGAGAGTAGAATTCGATGGAATCACGCCGCCCAGCATCGAGCCGCTCATGCCGACGATACGCCGGAAGAGACCCTTAGCCAGAGGGCTCGCTTGAAGAATGTTGATGGACATGGAGCCCGCTGATTGTCCAACCAGCGTAACGTTGCTGGGATCTCCCCCAAATGCCGCGATATTTTCCTTCACCCACTCAAGCGCAGCAATCTGATCCAACAGGCCCCAGTTTCCGCTCGCGTTGTAGCCTGATTCTTTGGTAGCTTCCGGGTGCGCTGTAAAACCCATCACACCGACTCGGTAATTCGCCGCCACGTAGATCACGCCTTTCTTCGCGATCTCATTACCTGCATACAGCGGCATTGAAGCAGAGCCGACGTAGAATGCGCCTCCATAGATGTAGACAACAACAGGAAGGCGAACTGATGATTTCGCATTGGCTGGTGCCCAAATATTCAAGTAGAGACAATCTTCGCCGGCAAGCTCATCTTCGAAATACTGGTTTGCCGTTGTGGATCTCAATCTCTGCAGACACTCAGCCGGCTTCCTGTTCGCTGTCCAGACGCCCTTCCACGGAACAACCGGTTGCGGCGCACGCCAGCGATTCTCTCGAACTGGTGGCGCTGCAAATGGAACCCCCAGGTACATCTTCACGCCGTCGGTCCCCATCGTGCCAGAGACGAGCCCCCCCGCAATTTTCAGGGGATCACCGGGTATACTCTGCGTGATCTGAGCATCTACGGCCGAAATGCCAAGGCCTATCAATCCAAAAAGCAAAATTAAAGTTGCGTATCTCGCAATCTGAACGCGTGCAAAACCCATGCTTCCTCCTTGTTGCGTGTCACGTCCGTCCCATATACTCCGAGATTATCGAGTCAGGACCTGTATCGGATCTACTATTGCTGTGCGCAGCTTGCGTTTCCGGCGCCAGGCAAAGTGAGTACGGTGATTGTCGATGGAGCGAAACTCACTACGCCCCGCTTGAACCGTTCTCCTTTGTATTCAGGGACAGCGCCATCAGCTGCAATCCTAAGCTCCTGCCCATTAAGTAAGACCGTCTTGCTCAGCAGGTCCGAGGAGGACAATGTGTAACGCTGTCCTTCAATGGGTAGCGAAAGCGAATGCGGGGCCGACTTGTCGACATTGAGAATGAGCATCGCAACGCCACCGGGTGCATTCTTCATGCATTGTGCGTAGATTCGCATACCGGAAGATGGGCTGTTGCTGGGATCCAAAGAGCGCGTTCCCATTGTACGGTTCCAAAGCAGAGCCGCCCAGTAGTTCGGGCGCGGATCATATGTTTCCTCATCGATCATGCCGTAGTCGCTGCTTGCAAGCGTGTTGTACATAATGGACTTCACACTTTTCTGTGCAAGACTGCCAAACTGGTCAAGCAAACGGAATGCATCAACGTAGGTGGATGCCCAAGTGTCCCCACCACAGGAGGCTTCTCCGGTCTCTGTCAGCCAGATATCTTTCCCCGGCAGGTACTTATCTCTGAGCTTCGAGTAGAAATCCTGGACCATGCTTCCGCGATCGAACCAGTCGGACGCCAAAACTGTATTCACATCCGTGCCGTTCGCACCTGAGCAACGGTGGGAGCGCGTGTAATAGACGTGATAAGAAAAGGCATCAAAGAGTGGTCCCGTCGCCTGCATCAACTGGTCTGTGGGTACCAGGTGGGGAAAAGGCGCTCCGGGGAGACCTTCCGCTGCGCTGCTGGGGCCCAGGTACAGCGTTCCGGGCGATTCCTTTCGCAGAAACTCCTTGAAGACTTTGCTGTCACGGCCATATTCGTTTGCGCCGTAACTCTCTGATACGCCTCCGAGACTCATCAGAGTTGGCTCGTTCATGAATTCGATGGCCGCTATGTGCCCCCCGACGGAGTTAGTGTAATCGAACCAAGCCTTCGTTTGCGGGCTCGTCCACGTACCGCCAGAATCGCGAACGCCGGCGCTCGTGGTTACGGAGGCGACAATCTCGGCATTCACAGCATGCGCAAAGTCGACGACCCCCTTCCACTCCGATCGAGTGAGAACATTCTGAAATCCTGCCGGTGGTGTTTTAAGCGCCGGTTCATCATTATCTTGAAAGTAGGTCGAGTTACGCCAAGTTCCGCTGACTCGCACATACGCCGGACCTAGGGCAGCGGCTAGCTTCCGCAGTTTTGGATTTGCAAGATTAATCGGCGGGCGATATTGGAAGCGCGAGTCCGATATACCGGACCCATGATTTGGGATTGCAGAAGGGGGAGCCGCAATGTCCTTGGAAAGAGATTTATAAGGAGCCCAAAAACGGCCACCGGTTACTTCTACAGCTTCAACGTTATACGACGCGTATCTTGGACCTACCTCTCCAAGAACTTTCATGTTATGCGGGTTAACCGCAGTCTGTCCGGATGCTGTTGACAGTGCGCCGCAGATAACTGATGCCGCTATGAAGACGAGAATCATTTGCTGCTTTGATCGGATCAATTTCACGGGTATCTCCATTCCAAAGGGTCGAAAGTAGTAAATTCTTCATTGCTCGCGCGTGCGTTTCCGATTTACAGAAACTGCACGAGAAGTTGAGTTGGCAAGCTTTGGAGCTTTCCCGCTTTCGCACTTGCCTGGACGGTGTTCTTCAACAGAGTTCATCATGACCGGTTCCTACTCGCTTGTAACTCAAGCTGTGCCTCCTTCTCGGAACACAGCCTGAGTTACAAGCGAATCGGAACCGGTCACTCCATGATGACTAGAAGTTAAGCTTTCCACCCACCTGGATCTGCCTCATAGGATTGGCCGCCGTGATCACCCCAAAGGTTCCGGTCTTGACCGTGTTCCCAGGAGCCGAGTAATTAGCGATGTTGAATGCGTTCGACGCCTCTGCGCGGAATTGGAAGTTGATCGTCTCCCGGATCGGGAATGTGCGAGCCAGTGTCAGATCGACATTATGGAATGCAGGAGAGTTGATGAAGTAATTTGGCGAATTACCATCAACCGGGCTACCCGCCACGGCCGGATTCTGAGAGAAAGCTGTCGTATTGAACCAGCGTGCGAGTGAGTGCCCCCCCGTAAATGGATTGCCCGTCAATTGGGCGCGATCGCCCGAAGCGCCATCCAAATTTGCATCAACGCCATTTAGCACGATGAAAGGAGCGCCGGTATGGAGGCGAACAATGGGAGCCATCTCCCATCCATTCACAATTAACCGGGCCATCCGGTTCTGGGTTGAGATTTCCGGCTGCCAAATAACAGAGACTACCGCCTGTTGGGCAAGATCATTTGCGGTTCGGCCTCGCTCGGCTTTCAGATTATTGACATCCTGAATGCCAGCGGTTGGAACACCTCCCTGCATGGGGACGTCACTGAGTGACTTTGACCAGGAATAATACCCAGATGCGCTGACGTGATGAGCCATTCGCTGAGTCACCGAAACCTGAAGTCCGTTATAGGACGTGTTGAATTCGGTCTTGGCAAGGCCGAAATTTCCCATGGGTTGAATGGGGCGACGGCACTGTGAATTGGATACGTTTGGAATGATTGTGGCACTTGCGCCGCAAAGAGCCTTTCCGAGTGAGGCAGCATAGTTGGTATTCAAGCTTGGGTAATTTTGATCGATTCCCATAAGTTGATTGCTGCTGTATCCACCAACAAATGCGATTGTCACGCCTAGGTTGCCAGTTATCTGTTGTTGAACTGAGAGATTTGTCTGAATGGTTTCAGGCCAATCAGCATCCTTGCTGATGCCTCCCATCCTTCCACCCCATGCAAAAGTAGTGCCTGTATTTGGAAACGGGTTGACCCCACCGCGATATGGATCGCTCAGCGTAGCGCCGGTAAGGCTCGACGTGTTGGGGAAAGTATAGGAGAGCGCAAATGGGCTGGTGTTACCGCCCTGAGTCCAGACCTCTTCTGAGACACTCCCCCAAAAAAGCCCAACTCCGCCTCGAATCGATGTTCTCCCATTGCCCCGAGGATCCAACGCAAAGCCAACCCTGGGAGAGAAGTGTCCAAGCCTGACCGGAGTGATTCCGCGAGGAACGCCTTTATCCCCAGGGAAAACGGTTCCCAAGGGGGCATTCGGGAACCTCGTGGATTGCTGCCCTGCTATATAAGTCACGTTATGATCCGCAGATTCCACAGGAGGAGTTTGCACGTCGTAACGTACCCCAAGGTTAAGCATTAGGCGAGGTGTGATGCGATAGTCATCCTGGAGGAAGCCAGCATAGGTAAATGCTGTTGTACGCGTATAGGCTGGACTATCCTGCGTGAAAGATGAAGGAACCCCGATCAGATAGTCGGCGAGCGCGTTCTTGGTCATGACTCCTGAGAATGTGACCATGCCGTAATTATTGAGGTAAGCTGCTTTAGCGGCTTTGTCCACTAAAAGCTCGCCGCCAAACTGGATTGTGTGCTTCCCATGGGTCCAGGTAACCAATTCGCGCAATGCATAATCGTCGGTTCCGGCGGGGCCTGCATTTGCATCTTTCGCGTTCCAGTATCCGTTAACGGTGATAGCCGGAAGGGAAGGGGGACCCTGCGGCGCAAACGTCGATCCGAAATCCGCAAGAGAAAGCGCCGGCGTGTCAACGCGGGTATTCCTCATCCGCGTATAGGAGACCCAAAGGTTATTCACAATGTTAGGGCTTATGACCCAAAGTTCATTTACCACTGAGTTCTGCTGTCTCCATGACTGCACGAGAGCAGCATTGGGGATCTGAGACGCACCTGAGCCGACAGATGCAGCGGTGGAGGTATTTCCTGCACTCATGAAGTAAGTTGCCGAGATCGTATGGTTAGGAGACGCGACAAAGTTGCCTTTGATGAGAAAGTCATCTTGATTCAAGGGTGCAGGGAAATAGCCCGTCCAGGAGGGAGCACCCTTTACAGTGGTGTTCGCGGCTGGCACGTACGCGTCGAGTAGTCTCAGTGCCGTCTTATCCAAACGATCGGGACAAATAACGTTCACCACCCCGTTGCATACGAAGTTAGTGCCCGTGATTGGATCCTTCGGTAGTGTGCCGATCGACTGCGTGAAGTCACCGGTTCTTTCGAGTGCTGAGGGAACAATTGCGCCTGTCATGAGGTTCGCATCGGTCTGGCGCAAGCCGGCGTACGATCCAAAGAAGAATGCCTTGTCCTTGATGATCGGTCCGCCTAGTGTAGCTCCAAACTGGTTTCTATGCAGCGGTTCTTTGGGAGAGGAAGCCAGGGCTCCCCAGGGCTGGGCATTCAAATGCGGGTTTCTCAAAAACTCGAATAGTGTTCCATGAAGCGAATTGGTGCCCGTGCGGACAAGCGCATTGATAATCCCGTTGGGGAACCGGCCAAAAGCCGCGCCATAGTTGCTCGTTTGAACCCTGAATTCCTGAAGAGTATCGGGATTGGGGAGGATGCCGCCGTTGCTGTTGAGCGCGTTGATATTCGGAGCGCCATCAAAGTAATAGTTCGTCGTTCCAGATCCGTTCGTTGAGCCTCCGTTGATGATCGTGGATTGAGTAGGAGCTCCAAAACTCTGGACGACAGTGTTGGCCTGAACTCCGGGTGTGAGATCGAGAAGCGTATAAGCGTTTCGATTGACGAGGGGGAGCTCAGTGAAATCCTTGGGGGCAATGGTAGTCCCGATCTCAGCATTCGACGTTTCGACAATCGGCGCCGCGCTGGTCACCTCAATGGATTCAGTGACAGCGCCGGGCGACAATACCACGTTGATAGTTGCAGGGACACCAGCGCTGAGACTAATCCCGTTCTGAACAGATGTCTTGAAGTTTTCTGCGGAAACAGAGACTGCGTAATTCCCGGGCAAAAGGAAATCGACTCGATACGCGCCCTGTTCGTTGGAGTTAACTTTTTTCGTCAGATTGCGATCTACGTCCCTGACCGAAATGGCTGCGTTTGGAATTACCGCACCACCCGTATCTGTAATGCTTCCGAGAATGGAAGAGGTGGTTACCTGGGCCGATGAGGGACTGCCCGTCCAGGACACGACGACCAGAGCCAACAGAAGGAACAAGCGATTGACTCTAGATTTCGTTGAGTGCCAGTTGTTCATGATGCCTCCATGCTGAAGTTTTCTGAGTTTGCGGTTCATTGTCGTTCTCCATTTGCCGCCCTCGCTTTTTGAGAGGCCGTGCAACAGGGTGTCGGATATACAGCAGCGACCTGCTGAGATCCTTTAGGGCTTGGGCGGGCCGGGAGGAAGCAGGTTGCCGTACTTCTTCTCGAGGGTTTGGGTGAATTGGTCATGCTGCCTCATCGCATTCAGCAAGCCCATTACGTCATAGGCAGCTACTTGCGACTCGATCATTTGCAGGCCTTGCTTGCCCCACTCCTGCCTCTGCTCGGCTGTGACGGCGGTCGGCCATCCGCCATGCTCAGAAGGGTCGGAGTAGAATCTCCCGTAGTCCGACTGGATCGGTCCGCCGAGGAAGCGAGACAACTTGGCCGTGGATGGGTCGGCATCAAATTCATGGTGGGGTACAGTGAAATCGATTGGAATGTCGTCCAGGCGCCCTACAGCCAGGTAGGCGCCATAGGTGATCATTTTCATTTGCTTGAACATTTCTTCCATCCCCCCACTGGCACTTGCGGCCGCCGCAGGCGCACCTGGAATGGGGGCGCTGGGGCGTCTGGCACCCTGCTGACCTGCCTCCGAGTTCCTCCCGCTGGCAGCGATTCCGCTGGTATCCATCCACACAACCGGCACATGGTTCTCGTCGAAGATCTCCCGAACCAACGGCCTCATCGTATCCCCCGAAGGGCCATGGAGCTGTTAGAAACACGATGCGACGAAAGCCCTGTCTAATCAGTGAGTGTGTCAGGGTTTTTAAATACGGAAGTCCCTCTTCGGGAGTAACCATCACAGTTCCCGTGACTAATTGTTGTACTGCCGGGATAGAAATAGGCCAGATAAGGCAATACGAGGCCGTCGGACTTTTCGGCGAGCTTTATTGCGTATGCGAGCGGAATGACATATTCAACGTCTGTGGGGTTGCCGCCGTTTACCTCGGTTGGGCCGACTGGGACGAAGATGACGTCGTTGCGCTTCAAATAATCGTCGATTTCGTACCCGGTTAGAGAAGTCAAAAGGCGGGTCCGCATTTTGGGCGTACCTGCCGAGTTCGGGACACCCGCCCCACCGGCCGGCTGCGCATTGGCAAGAAACGAAATGCCAGGCCCGGCAAAAGTCAACATGCAAGCTACGACCCAAACGAACTGCTTTACTCTTCGCTTCAATAGAACCACGTGATTTCCCCTTTTCGATGCTGTTACATGCGGGACGCAACCGTAGCCCCTAGATTTCCCAAAGGGCTGTTACCTTCTTTTGAACTCGGCCATCGGCCCCGACTCAAATCAGGTGCGAGATTAAGATGACATCGAAACCGATGTATAGGTCCGCTACGGAACCCTACGAACGAGCGTACGTAATGAAAACCGTAAAACGTTTTATAATCAACCATATATATAGATCTACGTTACGTGATCCGTTACCCCAAGATGGTCACATCCACTGCCAACCTTTCACCTCCGCTTTGGCATGTGCGCTGCTCTATGGCACAATTGTTTGTTGAAAGCCTAATCCAGCCATGGAGCCGCTTGAAGTACGAATCAAGTTGATGAGGTAATGTGAGGACATGGAAGCAGCTGTGACAGAATCGTCCAGCAACGAACAGCCGTTCCCAAAATCGAGGGCAGAGCACCACAAGATCGTCGCTCAAATGGAGCTTGATTCTGGCGAGCCAGCACTTCTCCCACTCGAAACGCTCTCAGTTGTTGTTTCGATATATTGTTGCCAAGACTCTAGAAGGCCAAGCAAGCATTCTGAAGGAGAGAACGCTCGGGATTGAGGTTTTTGGGAGAGCACCCGATTACGATACGAATGCCGACCCGATCGTTCGAATGACAGCTGGGGAGATCCGAAAACGCATCGCTCAGTACTACCATGAGCCAGCTCATCGGGATGAACTTCGAATCGACCTCCCGTCCGGTTTCTACACGGCCCAATTTCAACCTCCCAAGTCACTTGATGATCCGCATGGACGTCATCGCCGACACTTCCTTCGCTCCTTTTCCGAAAGTGGTCATACCCGATCAATTAACAAAACAAGATTGGCTGGCTCGATCACACTCGATCGACCTGGGCTCGAAGGCTCGGGCTATTTTCTGGCCTGGCACTTGATATTGCTTATCGCCTGCGTATTTCGTCTTCGCTCGCCAGCACCGTTCTTCCACTGAGCTGGCCTGGGGAGATATTCTGGACTACCGTTCTACCACTTTGATCGCGGTGGGAGAACACTCGCTGAATACCAACCCATATTCGACGACTAATCCGAATTCGGACGATTGATCAAACTTCAATGAGCGCAAGGCATCACATGAACACGGATACGCTCAGCTACTCTGAAGCTCGAGCGCTCGTTCGTTTAGTTCGACTCCTCGACGGCCAAGAAATCCAATACAACCTGCTGCCTGCAAGCGCAACGACCTTCGCAGACCTACGGCAGGGCCAGCGATTCTCTTGGGTGGGTTGAATAATCCGTGGACGTTGCGAGCACAAAAACAATTAAGATACCGGCTTGCGACAGACAACAACGGCCTGGACTGGATTTTCGATGCGCGCGATCCCGGCTCCAGAAAATTCTCCGTTGACGTCAACTTGCCATATTCCTCTTTGAATGCCGACTATGCAATTGTCGCTCGATTCTTTGATTCAAACACTCAAAAGCCTACGTTGATTGTCGCGGGACTCGCAGAAGACGGCACAAAAGCGGCGAGCGAATTCATAACGGACGAAAAGCAGCTGCAGGAATCCCTTGGTGAATCCCTGCGAGGCTCAAAGGGAAAGAATTTTGAAGTTCTCCTTGGAACTCAGGTGATCAATGGTGTTTCGGGTCCTCCTCGAGTACTGGCAAAAGAAATCTGGTGATTTTGTTCTTTGCGCGAATCCGCTGTGCGTTTCGTTATGACCTTGCCCTCAGAATGCGTATCTCTTAGCCGGCCGGGTTTTGAGGATTAAATTCGTCCTCGTCGTTGTCGTGGCGGTGGGAATGTGGGAATCGGCTTCATCGATTTCCAAGGTTTGTGGGAAGGGCGGAAAACAGCACTATCGTTTTCCGAGCTTTCCATAGACCGTCATTTCCACGGTCTGCTTTCTGTCGCCGCCGACTTTCAGGCTGCGATCTTCGCCGTAGCATCCGTCCAGTCTTGCTCGAACTCGGCCGGGCTGACGTAGTTCGCATCGGGCTTCCTCCCACTCTATCCGATGCCGCACCTCCAATATTTATGCTATTTATTTCAGGGACATAACACCAGTAAGATTTGTGACGGTGCAGGTTGGACGTTTTTCCCCAGTGGAATGGATCTCAACGCGAAATTCGGGACGCTCTGTCGCTCGTTGTGGATGAAGCGCTGATGGGAAAAACATTGTAATGTTCAAGGCGCAAAATGCGACGGCGAGTATTTTCATCGGAGTCTCCATCGGTGCACATGACCCGGGCCATTCGGACAGGCTTTGGCGACGATTTCCGAAGGAAATTGTAGTTTCCCGGCTTCTTCGATCGCTTCAGAATAGCAGCAGTACGCTCAGGGTCGGGCAACGAATCGCCGGAGTAGATCATGCCAAGCTGCGCGAGCTTCTGCTAGATACCTCTCGAACCTTCGATCTCCTGCTATGGGACATTGTGCAAATACCGAAGCACTTTGTCCCGAATGGTCGGTCGAGACCGCCCCAGGCTCTATTATCACTGGGCCTCTTCGGGAGGAGCCATAGCGAACCTGTGCTGTGGAAAGAATGTGTAAAGCTGAGTCTTTTCGTCCAATGAACAGGAGAGGGATTAGAATATTGAGGTTCGTACGATGAGTTCATATTAACGAGGCACAATGCATCGCATATCCCGTCGTGACCTGATCTCGTGCGGATTGGCATTCTCCGCTACATGCCTGGCAACCCGCCCGTCCTGGGCGCGCGCCATCGCGATCCATGAAGGCAAAATGTCCGGAGGTGAGGCGGAAACGGGTCTTGCCTTGTCTCCGCGCGAACAATTGCTCTTCGATTTCGGCTGGAAGTTCGTCTTCGGCAACGGCACCGATCCCGCGAAAGATCTGGGATTTGGTTTCGGCCAGAGCGACTTTTGCCAAGACCGGCGACTTCAACTTCGCCAAGGCCGGCTTCGACGATTCCAACTGGCGCACGCTCGATCTGCCGCATGACTGGGCGGTCGAACTGCCCTTTGTGCATGACGACGCGGCAGCGGAGACAGCCAGCTGCGCTCGCACGGATACAAGCCGCTCGGCCGCCGCTATCCCGAGACCAGCGTGGGCTGGTACCGGCGCGAGTTCGACATTCCGGCGAGCGATCGGGGCCGGCGCATCTGGGTTGAGTTCGACGGCGCCTTCCGCGACGTGCTGGTCTTCGTCAACGGCTGCTTCATCGGCCGCAACGACAACGGCTATGCGCCGTTTCGCTTCGACCTGACCGATTTTCTGGCTACGGAGCGAAGAACTACATCGTGCTGCGCGTCGATGCCAGCTTCGGCGATGGCTGGTTCTACGAGGGCGCCGGAATCTATCGGCATGTCTGGCTGACCAAGACGGATGCGGTGCACCTGGGCAAGTGGGAGAGCGACTGTGCGCTCGACGCTGAACGGCAACTCGGCGACGCTCGACTCTCGCAACGATGGTCGAAAACGAGGGCAAGCAGGCCGAGAGGCGCCAATGTGAGCTGGAAGATTCTCGACGCAACCGGCAAGACCGTTGCGACAGCCGAAGCGCCGACGCAGCCGATCGCTGCGGACGGTTCGGCCGTTTACAGCGCGACTGCGCAACTTGCCAATCCAGCGCTCTGGTCGGTCGACGCGCCGAATCTCTACACGGCGATCGTCACGGTCTCAATGAACGGAACAGGTGCGCGATGCGGAGCGCGTGACCTTTGGCGTGCGCACGGCGCTGTTCGATGCGGACAAGGGCTTCTTCCTCAACGGCAAATCGCTCAAGATCCAGGGCACCTGCAACCACCAGGACCACGCCGGCGTGGGCGCTGCGCTGCCCGACCGGCTGCAGTGCTTCCGGCTGGGCGTGCTGCAGCGAGATGGGCTGCAACGCCGTGCGCACCTCGCACAACATGCCCACGCCGGAGTGGGTGGAGGCCTGCGACCGCATGGGCGTGATGATGATGTGCGAGACGCGGCAGATGAGCTCAAACGCCGAGGGCATGGCGCAGCTGGAGGCGATGGTGAAGCGCTATCGCAACTCGCCGTCGATCATCATCTGGTCGATCGGGAATGAGGAATGGCTGCTGCAGGGCCGGATGGCGGAGCAGGGCGCGAAGATCGCGGCCACCATGGTGCGAGCGCTGCCATGAGCTCGACCCGACGCGCGTGGTCTCCGCCGCCGTGAACGGCGACAACGAGAAGGGCGTCTCCGACGCGCTCGACATCATCGGCTTCAACTACACACCTGAAGTTTCCCGATGCGTTTCACAAGAAGTATCCGAAGCGGCCGATCTATGGATCGGAGACCTCGAGCGCCATCAGCACGCGCGGCGAATACATCACCGATCCGCTGCGCAACACGGTGAACGCTTACGACGGCGTCGTGCCCTGGGGCGAGACGCCGGAAGAATGGTGGAAGTTCTACGGCACGCGCGATTGGGAGGCGGGCGGATTTGCCTGGACGGGCTTCGACTATCGCGGCGAGCCGACGCCTTACGGCTGGCCCTCGATCAACTCGCAGTTCGGCATCGTGGACATGTGCGGATTTCCCGAAGGACTACTTCTACTACTACAAGGCGTGGTGGCGGAAAGAACCCGTCGCTGCATCTGTTTCCGCACTGGAACTGGCAGGGCAAGGAAGGCGAGGAGATTCCGGTCTGGGTGTACTCCAACCTGGACGAAGTCGAGTTGCTGGTGAATGGCAACTCTGTCGGCAGCCAGAAGGTTCCGCATCTGGGACATGTGGAGTGGAAGGTGAAGTACGAGCCGGGCGCGATCGAAGCGCGCGGCACGAAAGACGGCAAGGTTGTGCTGACCGAAAAACGCGAGACAACCGGGCCGCAGCCTCTCTTCGGCTGACGGCGGATCGCACCGAGATCAATGCCGACGGCGAAGATGTTGCGGTGCTGAAAGTCGAGGCGCTCGACAGTATGCGCAGGACGTGCCGGTTGCCGACGACTTGATTACCTTCAAGGTCTCGGGCGCGGGCAAGCTGATTGGCGTTGGCAATGGCGATCCCAACTGCCAGGAGAGCGACAAAGGCCGAAGCGCTCGCTCTTCAATGGCCTCGCCCAGGTCATTGTCCAGAGCACGAAGAATGCTGGCGAGATCCACATCGAAGCAGTGAAACAGGGTGAGGATGAGCAAGGATCACTATCGGCCAAACAGACAATCACGAGCAAACAGGCCAAGCTGCGGCCTTCTGTGCCAGAAGCTCGCCAGATTCATACCTGATCATTTCATCCTCTATCTATCCCGGAATGCTGCCATCCCGGGATAGACAGGAGTGCAAACTAATGGGCCGAAAGAGGCCAGATTGTGAATAAGTCGCTGTTCGCCACAACAGCGGTGGTAAAGACCAGGGGCGCCTCGTAGCCGATGGCGTCTTCGTTGGTCGGCCAGTCGACATTCGAGTCCGCGAAGGATCGCGCCTGGAATTGCGAGAACCACGGCGAATCGTACCAGTTCGGGCCGCCTCCCATGTAGCCCGCCGGCGGCATGTAGATGCCGTAGGGAGAGTAGAGACCGGCGGCGAACACTGTCTGTGCAGAGTCCGCTCCGATTCCGACCACGTAGCTGTGCCGCAGCGGATTCACGCCCAGAATGTAGTTGAGCTGCGATTTGGCCGCGTCGAGAAGATCGGCGCCGGGCGCCGAGCCGGAAGCGATGTCGCCGAGAACCAGCACTTGGATGGTCCCCAATGTGACACCGTTACTACCCCAGTAATAGTTCGGCAGGAAGTTGCGCCAGGCGCCGGTTAGACGGGCCATCTGCGTAGCGCGCCAAGTGGCGAACTGGCTGCGGAACCAGCCCCGCTCCCGAGGATCGGCCGACCGAGACAGATTGTAGGCCAGGAAAGCCCGGAAGGCGGTGTCGCTGGCATTCCCATTCGTCGCGGTAAAGTGGGCCTGAAAGTTCTTATAGTTGGCGAGGAAGTATTTGTTGTAGACAGGCTTCCGCGTGGTGCGGAACAATTCGCCGGCGGCCCAAAGCCGCTCGTCGGCGTCGGTGTCCTGCCCGTAAGTCAATCCAGCGGAGGAAATGACCTGTGGGTTGGCCTCCAAATAAGCCCAACCAGCCTCCGCCGCCTCCAGATACGATGCCGCCAGAGTGGCGTCGTAGCTGCGGTAGACATCGGCAGCGCGGGCCAGTGCGGCCACGGCTTTGGCTGTCTCCGGCGTAGGACGCACGTTGGAGACCCCGCCAACTACGTCTGTTATGTAACTGTTCGTCTGCGAATCGGGAAGGCAGGGTAACGCGCCCGCCACGCAGTTGCCCGCGTAAGCAATCGCATAGAAACCGCCGCTGGCCGGGTCCTGCATCTTCACGAGCCAGTCGAGCTCCCACTTTACTTCGTTGAGAATATCCGGCTTGCCATTGCCACTTTCCGGAATGTTGTTCTGTCCGTTGCGGAACAGCCATGGGAAGGTGGAGTACGTGTTCATCAGATCGACGGTCACGCCGCTGGCGTCCGCCACGTACTTGCCGAGGTCACCGGCGTCGTACCAGCCACGGGAGACATCGCGGGTGACGCCGCCCGATTGGAACTGCGCGGCCGTCTCGCTCGGAGTGCCGAGAGGGCGCGTGAAGCCTTCGGCGTACGGCTCCTCGATGGCGATCCCCTGCCTCTGATAGTAGTAGTAGCGCAACGAGTCGCGCAGCAGACCATCGAAGACGTCGAACCCAATTTTGAACTGGAGCGAGTCAGCGACACCGGAGGCGTCAACGCGGACGAAATACGTGCCGGGAATCAACACACGAGAAAAATCGGCCTCAAGCACCTCCTCGCCCGATGCTGCGTCGTACTGGGTCACGAGCTTCAGCTTGCCAGTGTAGACCGACTTGCCGTCGGACACGCGGATCACGTGAAACGGCGTGCCTGCCGTGGCCGGCAGCGCCTCGGCGAAGCCGGTCACCAGCGCGTATTTCGTGCCCAGCGGCTTGTAGCCGACCTGATTCACCTTGATGGCTGGGAAGTTGTGTTCCGTGTTGGGGGATGAGAACTTGATGCCATTCAACCAGAACTGCTTGGCGTAGGGCCCGCTGTAGGACTCGCTGATCTGCACCTCTTGCAACTGTCGGAACATGAAGCCAGTTGGCGCCACAAAATCCGTCAGGGGGATTTTGACGTGCTGCCACGAGGTGCTAACCGTCACATAATTGCCTACATTCACCGCAAAAGTTCCCAAGTTCGGATTGGCTAGCCGGGCAGGATTGTCATCGCTGAGGGAGATGTTGAAAAGTTCGCCTCCGGCCGCGCCTTTCACGTCAAATTCGAGGAAGCCGTCGGGCGGATAGAACTCGATCGAATATGGGCGCCAACTGTTGCCCGCCAGAATCGTTTGCCACCACCACTGGCTGGGGCCCTGCACGTCGAATGAGAGCGAAGGCAGTCCGTTATACATCTGGGTGGTGTCCACCGGGATCGCGCTGTTGGGCGCAACCACATCGCCTCCCGACCAAGTCCCAAGCAGTGTGTTCTCGAAAACCCAGATGTCTTGCAGTTTGTTATATCCAGGCGCCTGGGACGACGCCATGAGTGGTAGTGAGATCATCGCCAGGAATAACAAGGCGCGTAACTTATTGAACATGGAACCCTCCTCGAGCCGCGCCGCCAACTGGGCGACAGGGCAGCAGAAAATGGTTTTTTGTTGTCTGAGATCGCACCACCGGGAACAAACTCAGCCAGCATAGACTCAGGGGGACAGCCAGCATATGCAGGCTCCTTGCCAGGGCTCTGTTGACCGAGCGATTCGCCTGCCGACCGAATTGTCTACAGAACGGATGACTCGGTCAAGTCAATTTTTTGCACATAGTGTCGCTTTCAAGATTTCTCAACCCGTTGGTGGAAATGGGGATTTTCTCCTTTGGCCCGGCATTGTGATCGAGGCCAGTGGAGATGGGCCGAGTCGGCGTCAAGAAACCCGCTGATTCCCCACGGGGCCGAAAGTTCGCTTTTGAGATCGTGATTTGCAGTCCGATCTATATCGGGGATCTGCGCGATAGTAGCCGGTCTGCAACACCCCTGATCCCTCCTGCAACATTCCCCTGGACCACTACAATCACGGAAGCTATTTTTTCCGTTGAGAAGTTTTGCCTGTGTGACCGGTAAATCTGATTTTGCACGAGGTTAGATTGAAATTTCGGGTTTGGACGATTGTTGCAGTGTTTTCGTTGCTGCTCGTGATGGCGGCGGAGATCGTTTTTTCAGTGCGCGGCGAATCGTTGAGCTGGGATGAGGGCGACCACATCTTTGCCGGCTATATGTCGCTCAAGACTCACGATTACGGCCTCAATCCAGAGCATCCTCCGCTGGTGAAGATGGTTGCGACGCTGCCTTTGCTGCCGCTGGCTCTTCGCGTGCCGCCACTGCAGGGTCGCTGGTACAAGGCGGAATCCTACCTGGACGGACGGGAGCTGATCTATCGCAACGGCCCGAGCGATGGCGGCCGCTACTCGGCGAACTCGATCATCTTCCGCGTGCGCATGTTCGTGATGCCCTTCGTTCTCTTGCTGGCGCTGCTCACGTTTCTGGTTGGCAGAGAGATGTTTGGTACGGCGGCTGGGCTGGTAGCCATGACTCTGGTTGCTTTTGAGCCCAGCCTGCTCGCGCATGGGCCATTCGTGGCTACGGACGCCACAGTGACGTGCATGTTCCTGGCCAGCATCTATAGCTTGTATCGCTGGGTCAAAGCGCCCACCTTGCCGAGGCTGCTCACGGTCGGTCTGGCCTGTGGATTGGCGCTGGCCGCCAAGCACTCCGCGATCATGCTGCTGCCGATGATGCTCGTCCTGCTTGCCGGAGAGGTGTTCGGGCGCTGGCTTTCGCTGCGGCGCACGATCACGGGCTCGGCCCTGTGGCACCGCTGCGGCCTGCACGCGCTCAAGCTCTTCGGCGGGCTGGCGGCAATTTCCATCATCGCTGTCTTGATTCTCTGGACGTTCTATGGATTCCGCTATGCGGCGCGCCCCGCAGGCTTGCATCTGGATGCGACTGTGGATCACGCCGCACATGGGCTCAAGCCATATATGGCGCAGGGAATTATCTTTCTTGCCCATCATCGCCTGTTGCCTGAGAGCTATCTTTTCGGTCTTTGCGACGTAATCAATGTGGGTAACTGGTACCCCACCTTCATCCTGGGAAGAGTTTACAACCACGGCGTATGGTACTACTTCCCGGTGGTGCTGGCGATCAAGCTGACACTGAGCATGATCGGGCTGCTCCTGATTGCCGCAGCGGCATTTTTCCGTGGCCGATTCCGCCCCACGCGGGAGATGTTCTTTCTGATCGTTCCGGCGGCGATCTATCTTGCCACGGCCATCGCATCGCCGCTCAACATCGGCATCCGCCATATTCTGCCTGTGTTGCCTCTCCTTATCCTGCTGGCGGCGGGCGGGGCCTGCGCGGTTGCGCGCAACAGCAGGCGATGGAGCTACGCGGTTGGCGCGCTGGTGGCGGCTCATTGCCTCAGCTCACTGATGGCATATCCAAATTATCTGGCCTACGCAAACGAGGCTTGGGGCGGACCCAGCCAGACGAATCGTTACCTGACCGATTCCAACACCGATTGGGGACAGCAGTTGATTGCCGTCAAAGCCTATGTTGACCAGCACGATATTCACGATTGCTGGTTCGCGTACTTTGCAACGCCCTTTATTCTGCCTGGTGACTACGGCATTCCGTGCAAGACGCTGCCAACCGCCGATACCGGATGGTCTGGGATAAAGATTGAGGTTCCCGCCGTCGTTCATGGTCCGGTATTGATCAGCTACGGCGATCTCAACGGATATGAGTTCGGCAGCGAGAAACTAAACCCATATCAAGACTTTATGGCGCGGAAACCGGATGCGGTGATCCAGGATGGCGTGGCCGTCTATAACGGCGACTATTCCATACCCATGGCGCGGGCGATCAAGTTCGTCGCCGATGCCTGGCAACTGCGCGAGCACAAAGACCTTGCGGGGGCGCTCCAAAGTGCCGAGGCTGCTGTCGGCGCCGATCCACAATTCATCAATGCACAAAGAGTTCTGGGGCGAATTCTCCAGGACCAAGGAAGAAATGCCGAAGCCGTTACCCACTACAACCAGGCATTGTCCATCGCCCGCACGATGGACCCATCGGCTCAAGAGGAGCCCCTCAACTGGATCAACGAGCGGCTCGCCGAGATCTCCAAATCGACCGCCCAGGGAAAGTGAGATGCGGCGCCAATAGTGCGCCGCATCTCATCGCATGCGCGGCACTCAGCGCATGATCGCCACTCCATACTGCGGCAGTGTGACGCTTGAAGCCGTTCCTCCCATCAGCACATCTTCCATCGGGCTGGGAAGCGCAATGGTGCGGGGCGAAACTCCGTAGTTAGTGAAGATGAAGATCCGCTTGCCATTACCGGAACGAATCGCCAAATCGATGTCTGCCGGCAGATCGCTCATGATCGGATCGAGACCTGCTTCCCTCATCATCCACTTGGCCGCAGCCTTCATGGCTTTCCCGTCCAGTTCAGCGCCGATGTAGGTAATGCTGCCTTGTCCGACAGAGCGCGTCACCGCCGCCGGCTGGCCGTCTAACCATCCATTGCTCTTGCCATAGCGCATGAGCGTCTTGGTCTCCGGCGAACTGACGCTCAGTTGCTCTGCCCACACGCGGTCCTCGCCAGCGCCCCATTCACCGTCGATAGGAACCGGCTTGTCGAGCGCATACCACTGCTCCACGCGCGCGCCCAGCAGTTCTGCAAGCGGCCCAGGCTGCCGCTGCGGCCACAGAGCTGTTGTCCTCATCCTTCATCGCCGAGCGCTGCCCCAGCACCAGGTGTCCGCCGCCGCGCACATACGCTCAGGTTTTTGCGCCTCCGAGGCGTCAGCACGTTGAGCGCCGGAGCCACCACCAACTTGTACCGCGCTCAGCGGCGCTGTCCGGCGGACACGATGTCCACGGACTGGGCAAGCGCGCGCAGCGGCGCGTAGTAGCTCATCAGCGCATCCACCGGATCGAACGCGCTGTTGTGCCGTCTGCCAATTGATCGCCCAGCGGCTTGTCGATAGTCATGCAGAATCGCCACGTGCGGAGTCGACGCTGTGCCGTCCAAGCGCGGGCGCCGCCTTTTCAAACTCACGCCCATCTGCTGCACTTCATCGTACACCGGAACCGGCGTTCCGTCCGCGTCCGACCAGGGTGCCGTGATACTGCTCCTGTCCGTTCAGCGCGCTGCGCCACTGCCAGTACGCGACCGCATCGGCGCCATGGCCGATGTCGTTCCACGCCATGGCGCGCACCTCGCCCTTGTCGAGCGTGTTGTTGTCGCGCGCCCAGTTCACGAAGCCCGGCTGCGTCTCCATCACCCAGAAGTTCTTGCGCAGAAAACCGCGCGTCAGGTCGTGCGTCGCGCCGTTGCGCAGCCGGGTCCAGACTGCCCTGTCCGACGTAGTTGTCCCACGCATGCAAAGTCGAGATCCTGGGCAACAGTGTAATGATCGTAGGCATCGAACCATCCCATCATGTTGGTCGTGATGTACTGCCGCGGATCGGCGTATGCGCGAATGGCGTCGATCTGATTCTTCTGGTAGCTGCGCCACGTGTCGCTGACAAATCCCTTCCAGTTCAAGAGCAGCCCGGGATTTCCGTAGCGTTCCTGCGATCGGAATCTGCGTCCCAGTCCTGGTAGGTCTCGCTCCAGTAGGCCGTCGTCCAGCGCGTGTTCAGGTTGTCCAGCGTCCTGTATTTCGCCTTCAGCCACTGCTGAAACTGCGCCTGGGTATCCGCGCTCATAACGATGCGTTGGCATACTCGTTGTCGATCTGCCAGCCGATCACGTTGGGATCGTGCCCGAAGCGCTCGGCCAGTCTGCTCGGCGATCTTTGCGCGCCAGTTCACGGTACTTCGGGATTGCACCAGTCGAACTGCTGCCGATTGCCGTGCTCATCCTTGCGTCCGTCTTCCATCGTGCGCAGCGTCTCGGGATACTTCTGCGTCAGCCAGGCCGGCGGCGCGGCGCTGGGCGTGCCGATCACGACGGCGATGCCGTGCCGTTCGGCCGCGCGCACGGCACGCTCCAGCCAGTCGAGCTCATAGTCGCCCTCCTCGGCTCCAGCGTGCTCCACGCAAACTCCCCCACGCGCACGAAGATGAATGTGCGCCGTCTGCATCAGCGCCAGATCCGCATCCCACCGCGACTCCGGCCACTGCTCCGGATACCATGCCGCCCCCAGCAACAGCGAGGGAGCGTACGGTGTTGTGGGAAGCTGTGCCGAAACCGGCACAGACAAGAAGATCAACAGGGCAACGCAAACTACTACTTTCCTGAGCATGACAGCTTCCTCCATTCAGATCGGCGAGCGCTATCCAGCGGTCACCCGAACAACTCGAAAACCACATATTCCTCAGACTTTTTTCTGCCTAAGCTCGAGACACCGGGATGCCAAGCGGAGTCAGAAGAGAAACGACATCCAGCCAAGAGCTACGGAGATGAAAACGCCTGTGGAATCTTGAGAATTCGGATCATCTGATATTGCGGATGGTTGGTTTGCGCGAGGGATAGAGCTTCTCGAAACGGAGTTCGCGCCTCCTCGGTGCGGCCCATCTCAAGCAGAATATTGCCAAGGACGGCGTGAGCTTCCGCGGATCGAGGCGCGAGGCTAATGGCAGTGCGGCCTCTGTCAGCGCCTGATCCAATTCTTGCCGGCTCGCAAGCTGCTGCGCGTGGCTCGCGTGAGATAGAGCAGTGAGAAGCGGAACGTCGAATTGGCCGTGAAAGACAAGGATGCTGTTGGCGATGAGTGCGTCGGGCTGTCGATGGAGAAACTGTTCGTAGGGGTTCAGATCGCCGGGCCCCCAATAGTCCCCGTTAGCCTCAGAACCGCTTACCAAAATCGTGCCTTCGATGCGGGCAGGAACAGGCGGCAATTGCCCGCCGAACATATGCGCAATAGCCTCAGGCAATGGTTTGCAAGGAATGTTGTAGTAAGCCGGATTTACATTCCAGCCATAGTGCGCAAACCAGCAGTCCTTGATGTTGTGCTCGTCAAGATAGCTCTTGGCCGCCGCAAGCCTTGCCCCCAATCGGCATTGGAATCGGTGAGCAGCCGATATGTATTGGCCGGCCCTCCCCATGCTTCGTTCGCATACGTCAGGTAGTTTGGAAAGACATGGGCCGATGAAGCGACATGGATTAGCAGCAGCGCTCCCGCTGCATATGCTCCCCACCTTCGCATTTGGGCCAAGGCAACCGCGGCAGCAGCGGCAATCAAAACAAAGAATGGGTAGACCGGAAGGATATGGCGAATGCCGATGTTCATCGTGGAGGCCAGGCTGACGCCAAAATACATCAGTGCGGGGATCAGCAGATGGAGACTTACTCGCCACTTACCGGCTTTCCATAAATCCTTGAGAAACGGCGAAACCAAAAGAAGCGCGAGAAATCCCAGGGTCGACTTAATCGAAAAGGCGACGGGAAAGTAGAACCACCGGCCTGTCGCGTAATCCATGCCGAGCAGAAACATCGGATCCCGCTTGGATGCGCCGGCAATATCCACGAGTCCGAAGAGATATGCTTCTGGAAGCAAATGCCATGCGGCGAGCCGTGGAATCACCGCTTCCACAACGGCCGAATGAGTGGAAAGCGCATATTCTCCAAGAGTGGGAACCATGACTAAATTCCCAGGCCGTGCCTGGTAGCGAAAGCCATAGAACGCCCAAACAATTGCATAGGCCACAACGCCTGCAACGGCCAACGAGAAAGCCGTATGAGCGCATCCTTGCGCCACCCATTGCGCCCCGTTTTGTTCACTGAAGACGTTGCAAGCACGTCGATGAGCGCCAATGCAAGAAGCACCGGCGCCAGGAACAATCCAGAGTGTTTCGCGCCAGCGCCAGGCCGGCGGCGATTCCACACATCATGACCCGCCAAACGGTTGGATGTCTTCGCCACCGATAATATGCGTAGACCGTTGCGAAGAAACAGCATGCCGCCGGCCATATCGGTGGTGACCATCGCTCCGTGTGCAAGCAGATTGGGCTCGAAAACAAAGATCAGAAGAGCAACCAGCCCCGTGCTTGGCCCAAAGATCTCAGAGCCGGCGGCAAGCACAAGCAGCGCCAGCAAAAAAGTGAAGACAGAGACGGCTGCGCGCGAACGCCACAACATTCCGTCCGCATCGTGGGTATAAAGAAACTCGGCCCCCTTGCTGAAGTTTTCCGACTTGAAGTACTGAGTGTATTTCACCGCTGGGGGTGATGGAACGCCGAGAACCGGCAACGCCGCAACGAGCTTGGCAAATGGAGGATGTTCCGGGTTTGTCCCAAAATCACCGTACTTCCAGGAGCGTACGCCACCCAGCAGGTGATTCGCCTCGTCTGGAGTTTGGGATTGTTCGTGTGCAGGCACAAATAGCTCGACTGCGAGAGTCATCAGCAGGGTAACGACTGCCGCCCACCAGAGCCGTCGCGTGCGCGAGGTCATAGGCTGTCCTTGCCGGCTCCCCATTCGCAGTCAGTCAGCAACTTAGGCTGCCGGGGATCCATCCAACCAGAACCAAGCATTGACAGCGGCAGAATTCCAAGGCCAAGCGGTGAAGCTTTCAACTTACTTCCTCCAGTTGCCTACAGTGTTTGCCCCAGCCGCTTTTCCAACTGCATCCGGTAGTTCCGGCTCACGCGTGTTCGAGCGCCGTTCTTGAGCACCACGTCAAACTCGCCGTGCGAGATTGGCTCCAGTTGCACGATGCTTTCGATATTCACGATTGCCGAGCGATGAACGCGCACGAATCGCCGCGGATCGAGCCGCTCGGAAAGCTCCTGTAACGAGGTGCGATAGAGCAACAGTTGGCCCGCGATGTGCAGGTTCACATACACACCCGCGGCCTCAATCCAGTCGATCTCCGCCACGCGGATAAAGCGCGTGCTGCCACTGGACTTAATCACCAGCCGGTCCCACGGGTGGGCTGGTTCAAGCGCGGAAGAGACCATCTTCATCATCCGCTGTCCGAATTCACAGGTACTGCGCTCGTCCAGCCGAGCTTTGGCGCGGTTCAGCGCAGCGTCGAAGCGCTCATCGCTGAAGGGCTTCAACAGATAGTCCAGCGCATTGGCCTCGAAGGCACGGATGGCGTGCTGATCATACGCGGTGACAAAGATCGTCAGCGGCATCTGGCAGGCGCCGACGACATCGATCACACCCAGCCCATCCAACTCCGGCATCTGCACATCGAGAAAGACCAGTTCCGGTCGCTGATTTTGGATCGCTTCGACGGCGGAGATGCCATCAACAGCTTCAATAATCGTCGCAACCTGAGAATCCTTGTGCAACAGGTCGGCCAGCCGTTGCCGCGCCGGCGCTTCATCGTCCACCACCAGCACACGAATTGAATCAGGCACGGCCATCGGCATCTCCTCTGTTGGCGCATTGATCAGGCAAGCATAGCGGCAGAAATATATCTACCTCGAGCCGCCATCTCTGCGTGGACGCACGGCAAAACTGCTCTTTCCATTTGGATAAAGGCTCTTCACTCTCTCTCGCGTCACCGACAGGCCCAATCCCACCGAAGACTCAAGCGTCCATCCCGGTGGCAGCCCCACGCCGTCATCCCGCACACTGATTTCGAGGCGATCGTCTACCCTTTCCGCCGACACAATCACCGTCCCACCCGAGGCTCGATGCGAGATTCCGTGGCGGATCGCATTCTCGACCAGCGGCTGGAGGAAAAGCGAAGGCACCATGGCAAACTGCACCTCCGGTTCAATCTGAATCTCGATCCGGAGCTTTTCGCCGAAGCGAATCTTCTGGATCGCCAGATAAGGAGCCAGAAACTCCATCTCCTCGGCGAGCGGAACCTCTTGCCGATCCTTGGTCTCGATCGACCTGCGCAATAGGTCGCCAAGATGCTCGATCATTCTGCGCGTCAGCTTGGGGTCGCGCTCCACATGCGAGGAGATGGTGTTGAGCGCATTGAAGAGAAAGTGCGGATCGAGTTGCATGCGCAGGGCATTCAGCCGTGCCTCAATAAAGCTTCTCTCCATCCGCTCCAGCCGCAACTCGCTCGATAGATAGCGTTCATAGTACTGATAAGCCAGTAAAACGCCTAAGATCAACCAATAGATGAGCCAATTAAAAAGATTGTCGTCGCTGATCCAGGCAGAAAAAATATTGGAGAAGCTCACACGCTTCCACGAGAAAACTCCCAGCGCGACGCAGGCCGCCGTATTCATGATTCTATAGACGCTCGTGAAGAGCAGGCTGGCTGGCAGATGCACCAGCAGGCGCCGCCCTATCTGTTGATCGGAGAACGGCAAGCGGCGGTCTAGAGCCAGGATGAACGGCGCGATCAGGCCCCAGGACCACCACCATGCAAACTGCCCGCGGATGGAATCGTAGCCTTTGTACATGATTCCTTGGCCACGCGCCAGACTGGGCAGCGAAAAGATGAGGCTGAGAAGCGTCCAGAGAAGCGCCGCCAACACACAGCGGCCCACCCACGTCTTAGTCAGCCGATTCACGTTCTGCAAACGTCCGCTCATTTCGATAGTGGCGTTCTTCTCATTGTATTAACCACACGGCTCGTCTGATGAGAGATTCGGCTGGTATTCCGTGTCTCAGTTCACCAAAGTAAATCGACTCCCAGCCGGCTCTGCGTCGATTCATTCGCTTGCAAACCTACACGTCCAGCCGTCCGGCGGCAGCCATGCGGCTATACCAGTACCCCGACTCCTTGATGGTGCGCTTCTGCGTGGCGAAGTCCACATAGGTCAGCCCCATCCGGTTTGCAAGGCCGCTGCCCCACTCGAAGTTATCCAGCAAGCTCCAGGCGTGATAAGCGCGGACGCGGGCTCCATCCTTCATGGCGCGCGCCAATTCGGCCAGATGCTGACGATAGAATTCGATACGGCTTTGGTCATGGATGCGGCCATGTTTATCCGGCTGGTCGCTGAAGACGCCGCCGGTCTCGGTGATCTCGATGATGGGGTGATCGTAGTCGCGCGTAAGCTGCATCAGCAGGTCGTAGAAGCCCTGCGGCCACATCTCCAGTCCACCGTCGGTCTTCGTGCCTTCGCTGGGCACATCGATCTGCATTCGTGAAGTTGGATCCGGATTCGACGTATTCTCCTGCTTGCCGCCGGCATCAGAAACCACCAGGCGGCAGTAGTAATGCACGCCCAACCAATCCAGCGGAACCTTCATGATCTTCTCGTCGCCGGGTTTGAATCCCATGGCTTCATACGGCGTTTCGCCGAGGAATGCCTTGGGATACTGGCCATGCATGGCGGTTTCGAGGAAGTAGAGATTGTGGATCGCGTGAAAGCGCTCGGCTGCGGTACGATCGGCTTCGCTGTTGGTCTTGGGATAAACCGGCTCCATACCGTAGGCGCTGCCAACAGTAGCCTTCGATGAAGCCGCCTTGATGGCGCGGAAGGCCATGCCCTGCGCCAGATTAACGGTGTGCGCCGCCTTGAGGAATGTCTCGTATCCGGTTCTGTAGGGTGGGTCCCAGCCGGCGCCATAGCCATGATAGGTGAAGGTGGCGGGCATATTAAAAGGCGCCCAGACGGTGATTCTGTCACCAAGATTCTTGGCCAGAATCGCGGCAAAGTCGGCATAGTAGCCGGCCAGATCGCGATTCGGCCAGCCACCGCGATCTTCGAGGGCCTGTGGCAACTCCCAGTGATAGATCGTGCAGAACGGACGAATCCCGGCCTCCAGAAGAGCATCGACTAGGCGGCTGTAATAATCCAGTCCCTTCTGATTCACAGGTCCCGTTCCCGTGGGCAGAACTCGCGGCCATGAAGTTGAAAAGCGGTAGCTTTTCATATTCAGGCGCTTCATGATCGCGATGTCTTCTTTGAAGTGGTGGTACTGATCGCAAGCAACATCGGCATTTGAGCCGTCGCGAATCTTGCCCGGTGTGTGCGCGGCCCGGTCCCAGATCGATTCGCCTTTTCCGTCCGCGTTCCATGCGCCTTCCACCTGATAGGAGGAGGTGGCCATGCCCCAGAGAAAATCCTTAGGGAAACGTGCCACGGCGATCTGTGCCGGCGAGACTGCGCCCGCCAACTGCGGTTGAGCACCAGCCTCCAATGCGGCAATTCTCTTGCCTGCAAGTAGAGCGCCGCCGCCAGCGATCAGCGAGTTCTTGAGAAAGCTGCGGCGGTCCATGGGAACGGAACTACCGCGCTCTGTTTGCACAGATATAGGCAGAGAACTGCTGGCAAGATATCTCATGTCTATATCGTATTTTGTCAGCCTGAGCCGCGTCGAAAGAAATGTGGCAGGTAGGATTGGCGTATTGCCAGCAGGTTTCTCCGCACTTCCAGTCGGCTTCCTCCCCAAAACCCCAACAGAATTGCTACGCGTAAAGTGGATTGCCGAGGCGAAAGAGCAAGACGTGGAAAAATGACCGCTCCAAGGGCCAGGATCGAACTGCCCAGCCGTCTTTCGGTGCGCCGACCACGCAGAGATGCGCGATCAGGCAGCCGCATCAGGTTCTGCTTGTCGGAGCCCGGACCAGCGAGGATCAAACGAAAAGAAGAACCGCAGGCCATCCAGGGAGAAAGCGCGTGAACTCCGGTAACCCGGTCTATCGAATTACTCGCCCGCCTTGCCCGGTGCGGTCCAGCCGCCATGACCATTATCAAAACAGATGAAAAGCAAGTCGAATATCACGCCCGGGCACTCGGGATCCTAGTGAGAAGCTGGCATATGACCGTCCGGCGAGATGCCGGGATCGGCCGCGTTCCAAAGTGCCTCGATATTATGCTCGTGAATGTTCGGAACTTCTTCCGCCCCGCCAGCCAGGTCAGCGCTTTCCGAAAAACGCTCCGCACGCGGCAGAGCCGCTTTCGTCTGTTCCAGAGTCTTCCCCTCCGCTTTTGCGCGGCGCACCTCGTTCCAGAGCTTTTCCAAATAGTCGACCTGCGGCGAAACCTGAGCCTTATCCATCACAGTCCACCCATGGCAGGAGACGAACTGTGTCTTTTCGTTGGTCTGGCCCAGAACCTCATTGAGCACCGCAATCCAGTTGTTTACGATGGCGGACGTCAGCGCCTCCTTCGGTCCATACGGGCTATCAACGACGGGTAGATGACCCGCGGACAAACGGCCGCTGGAAAAGAGAGCTCCCAAGCGAACCAGGCCTTCCTCCGGGACGCTGATGATGGTATCCGCTTTTGAGTGCCAATGGCCGTAGGAGAATAGTTGTACGGAGACATCGCCAAGATATAAAGTCATCCGGCGGTCGAAAGTGATTGTCGGCGGCATGAAGTCGACACCGGCCGCATAGTCCGCTTGTACCGTCTTCCAGAACCGTTCATCTTTGGAAATCTCCGAGGTCTCAAGCAGCTTGGGATTCTTGAGCAAGTCCTGCCGTATTCGAGCGAGGCTTTGCTCTGGAATCGCCAACCGATCGGCGATGATTGCGGGATCGGACTTCATCCCGAGGATAGCTGCGCGTAGCAAATCGCTGCCGACAATCGGGATATCGGAGTATGCGCTATTGCCGAAGGTATGATCGCTGTGCTCGTGGGAGTTGATCAAGTAAGCGAAGTCGCTCCGTTTGAACTCCGTCTCGATCGCTCTGCGAACCTCTTGGGCGACAGTCTTCGAGAATCCGGAGTCGATGACGACGATTCCTTCTTGGGTCGAAAGTGCCACGTAGGCGTTATCCCAAGGTCCGACATCGAACACAGCGGCCCGTGGACTGAGCCTGCGTACCTTGATGCCAAGGTCTGGAGCCGGTTGAGTCCCGACCGGAACGGAGGTCTTGTCCTCCTGTGCGGAGAGGCCGATTCCCAATAGCAACAAGGTCGATAGGCCAATACTGCAAACCAAGGTTTTCATAAAAGCTCAATTTCTCCTTTACTTGGCTGAGATCTTTTCGCACGAATCGCCCCATTTGATTCTGTCGCTTAAATTCGTCGGTGGTTCGTAGATCGCGACTCCATGGCGCATCAATCGTATTTGCCTTCCAGAGCTCCGTCGAAAGAAATGTGGCAGTTTGGATTGTCACGTTCCGAGCCGGTTTATCTGCACTTCCAATCGGCATTCAATTTTGGCGAGTTCGGTGGCTATCTGCCGCCGGCAACCGTCATCCGTTGGCTCATTGATACGGCCAGCAAGAACGGGACCTTCATCCTCAATGTCCCCGGCCGACCCGACGGCACCATCGACAGCAAAGAAATTGCAGTGCTGGATGGCGTAACTGCGTGGATGCAGGTGAACGGCGAGGCCATCTACGAGACGCGCCCGTGGAAGATGCACGGCGAGGGTCCGCATTCCGTGAAGTCCGGGTCGTACCAGAGGGCAGCAGCGTGGGCAAGCTGGATGCGGAAGACATTCGCTTCACCCGCAACCAGGCAAACAGCGTGGTTTATGCGCTGGTGCTTGGATGGCCTGTTGGGCAAATCATTGTGCGCGCGCTTGGCCTGGCGGCGTCAACCCAGCCCGGCAAGATCGCCAAAGTTGAACTGCTCGGAACCGGAGCAACGCTGAACTCGAATCAGCTTCCCGACGGGCTCCGAGTGGAGTTGCCTAAGCAGTACCGGCCGGTCGTCGACTACGCTGCGGCGCTCAAGTTGACAATGGCGTAAACACTGGGTCGGCGGTTCCGAGTCATTATTCGGATTCATCGATGACTTCGATTGCCGACACCGTTGCGTAATTTACAATCGGCTCGAAAGTCAAATTGAGTTTCCCTTCCGGGGAAGGCCGCAGATGATAGAACGTCTTGGTCAAGGCGTGTAGGGTGCCGGCTTCTTTGAAGATGTCGAAGTTGTCGAGCAGTGTTGTGCCATTGCAGTAAACTCGAAATATCCGGCTTCCAGCACCCACGCCGCCCAAAGGATCCGGGACCCAGTAGAGTTCTGCGAAATGTAGCACGAGCGTATAACGACCGCGTGTATCGACTGGGATCGCGTAGGTGAAATGACCGTAGCGTTCCTGCGCGTAAAGGGCAGGATCGGGAGTGCCGCTGACCTGTCGGGGCGGATCGGAAGTTACGCCATTTTGAAAATAGTCATCCGGATGCCATAGATTCCCATCGTGGTCAGTGACAGCCGTTGGCTGCATGACGATGCGGATCGGAAGCTGTCGATGCGGTAAGCCGGGTAGTATCTCGAGTGCGTTCAGTGACGGCGCGGATCGGTCCATGGAGAAAGCCAAGTGAAGAGAGCCATCTTTGTCTGGGTAGATGTCCTTGAATATTCGTTCGTCGGCAATATTCGACCCAAGCGCATCGGAATCGATATTGAATCCCTTCAGGAGAGGTTGGCCATTCACGTTCACATTAAAGAATGTCGTTCTAAGATCTTCCGGCTGCGGAGCCACGAAGTACAGATGGAGTTCATAAGGCCCCGGCGCAAGCGGTATCTCGTAGGTGAAGTCGCCAGTTCGCCATCGCTCAAACAGCATCGGATCGCTGGTACGCGCCACAGGAGAGTCTGGACGCCGGAAGGCGCCACCACCAAGAAAATAGCGATCAGCCTGCCAATACGCACCCGCACTGTCGATCTTTGGGGTTCCATCGTAACCCGCAAGTAAGCGAAGGGGAACCTGAGCCAAATTTTGCGGGGAAGGTTGAGTGACGTTGAGCGGAAGCGGCGCGACGGTGCCGGGTTGATGGCTTGACTTGCTCCGCGCAAAGAACCAGGCTACGCCGAAGCCCACAGCGAGCAGCATGGCAATTCCTGCGATGACGTACAGAAGAGTTCGTTTTCCAAAAGCTCGCGATCCGGCGTGGCTTGTCTCGACCATCTCCGCTTTTGGCGAAACCTGGTTCTCTTCAGATCCGCAACAAGCGCGGAAGACGAACTCTCGACTCCACTGTCACTCTGCCCGACGTTCGGGTACAGATGCAGTTTGAGAGCATGAGGCACAGTAGATGAAGGCCGGAACGTAGCTCCCCTGTGGAAGCGAGATCTGAATCTCGTGATCTTTGCCGTCTGTTTCGTAGTACTCTTTCAGTCTCTTTCTCAGCCGATGAGCCTCGACGCGCGCGATGGAGTCCCGGGACGCATCGAAAGAACTCTTTGAGCGACCCAAGACTTCAGTCGCAATGTTGTACTCATTGATCTCATCGATTCTGTTCTCGAAGTATCTCTCCCCAATAAACCTCAAAAAATGATCGAGACGAGGAGTGCGCGCGAGGGCAGCCAAGACAAGTTCCAGCTCGGCGCGTTCAGAATTCTTCAATTGCGAGGCGTCGACCTGATTCATAAATCCATTCCGGATACCATATTACGAAGCCGCTTGCGGACTTGCCAATGTTAAGAGCAGGAATGTACCTGGAGGGATGCCCTAGCTCACAATGCTTAACATTTCTAATGTACTGATAATAATAGCATTAAACATTCAAGCCCCGCGCTAACAATTCTGTGCATCATTAACGATTGCGCGGCCCCTCTTCGGCCCCTATAGTGCGACCTGTTCTCCTTTGATGAGTTGGGAGCCGGAAACGTCCAAAGCAGATGATCACTTCAGCCGGCAACTGAAGCAAAGTCCCTTAGGGGACTTCTCTAGATCAATGGAATGAAAGGTTTGCATGATATAAATTCTAGCTCTTTGCAGAAATCTCGCTGCGGACAACGCGGTGCGGTCAATAAAGAGGCCTTCTTCAATCTCGTCAACCAATTTCTCAAAAAGGAAGTGCAACTGATGTTCAATTCGGTTCTGTGGCGACCTTCAGTGCTTGCCACTTGTTTCTTTGCGGCTTCATCTCACATATTACTTGTGGGTCAAACGCAACAGGCTCCATCTCGGACCATTGTCGTGAATGTCAGAGACACGTCGGGGCCGGTGGATCGCTTCTTCGACTTGTCGGTTGGATCTGATTTTCCTGGCACACTGATTCGGGACGACAGCCAGGCGCAGCTCAAGCTTACAGTGGATGAACTCGGCTTTCGATATGTCCGCTTTCACGCGATCTTTCACGATGTGTTAGGCACGGTGCGGATTGAAGATGGCAAGAGCGTCTACAACTGGTCAAAGATCGACCAGCTTTATGACGACTTGCTGGCTCGTCACATTCGGCCGTTTGTCGAGCTCGGTTTCACGCCCAAGGCGCTTGCCACCTCGCAGAACAGCATCTTCTATTGGAACGGCAACACATCGCACCCTAAACCGGAGGGCTGGCACAACCTCGTTGATGCTTTCATACGCCACATCGAAGAGCGTTACGGAAGAGACGAAGTGCGCACGTGGTATTTCGAAGTGTGGAACGAGCCCAACCTCTCCGGGTTCTGGGAAGACGGCGATCAAAAGGCCTACTTTGATCTCTACGATCTGACCGCGATGACGATCAAGTCTATCGACCCTGCCTTGCGGGTGGGAGGTCCAAGCACTGCCGGAGCGGCATGGATTCCGGAGTTTCTCGCCCACGTGAAGCAGAGCGGTGCTGCCGTTGACTTCGTGACAACGCATACCTATGGCGTCGATGGAGGCTTTCTGGACGAAAACGGAGCGGATGACACCAAGCTCTCCGCATCCCCCGATGCGATCATCAAAGATGTGCGGCGTTCTCGCGAGCAGATCTCTGCTTCACCGTTTCCGGGGCTTCCGCTGTACTTTACCGAGTGGAGCACCAGTTATACGCCGCGCGACTCGGTGCACGATTCCTATATCAGTGCGCCCTACATCCTGACTAAGCTCAAAGCCAGCCAGGGATTGTTGCAGGGCATGAGCTACTGGACCTACACCGATCTCTTTGAAGAGCCGGGACCGCCAACGGCGCCATTTCAAGGAGGATTCGGGCTCCTCAATCCGCAAGGCATTCGAAAGCCGGCGTTCTTCGCTTACAAGTATCTTCATGCACTTCAGGGCGAAAGCCTTAGGACAACTGACCCTCAGGCAATGCTGGCCACCCAGGATGGAAACGTAACGGCCGTCATTTGGGACTTCGAACAGCCCGATCAGAAGGTAAGTAATCGATCCTTTTATACGAAGCTGATTCCCGCGCACACTGCCTCGCCTGTGCTGTTGCAGTTAACTCATCTTGTGCCGAATGCGGCATACCGCATGGAAGTGTATCGCGTTGGGTATCGCGCGAACGATGCTTATTCCGCATATATTGAGATGGGTTCTCCGAAGAGCCTAAGCTCGGGGCAGATTACGCATCTGAACGAGTTGACGCGCGATCTGCCGGAGACAGACGATGTCGTGCAAAGCGGGCCTGCGGGCATGGTCGAGTTGACTGTGCCGATGAACAGCAACGATGTTCTGCTGGTCAAGGCGACGCGTAGTCAGGAGAGCAAGTGAGAGTTCAAAAACACGGTTTATTCCTCAGGAAGCTAGCACTGGCATCTGTTCTCATGAGCACGCTGAGCGTTGCGTCTGCGGCTCAGGACGCTCCCGCGCATCCTAACTGGCCGGGCCCTGGGCAGCTCTTTGTCGGCACTTGTTATCAGCCCATCGATCGCTCGCCCGAGCAGATCGATCGCGACATTGCCATCATGAAGCACGCCGGATTCAACGTCGTGCGCATGGGAGATCTTTCCTGGGATTCGTTCGAACCATCGCAAGGCAAATTCGATTTTGAATGGTTCGACAGAATCATGGACAAGATGCAGGCCGCTGGAATTCGCGTGATCCTGGATATTCCAGGCTCGCCGGCGCCGATCTGGCTGCATCGCGCGTACCCGGGCGTCGATATCGTCAGCCAGAACGGCACGCGCCTGCCTCCCGCCGAGCGCTATATGGATGACATCAGCGATCCGGATTACGTGCGCGAATTGGGAATACTCGCGGACGCGCTGACGAAACGCTATGCGCATCATCCAGCGGTAATCGCCATCGGCTACAACAATGAAATCGGCAACGGCTTCATGTCGTATTCAGAAGCCGACCGGCAGCGGTTCATCGCATGGCTCAAGAAGAAGTACGGCACCATCGAAGAACTCAACAAAGCCTGGGCGACACAGCGATGGTCGCGCCGGCTGAACAGCTTCGAGGATGTTGACCTGCCCCTTGCCGACGGGCCTGGACCTTCCGAGCGCTATCTCGATCTTCATCGCTATTGGTCCGATGTTACGGTGGCGCGGCTCGAGGAACTCGAGGCAATTCGCCGCCGCAACATGCCGGAAACTCCATCGATCTCCAATCTGTGGGATAACGCACCGAGGCGAGGCTTCGACTATCTCGCAACGTATAAGTCCTACGTCTCCTACGGCGCTGAAGGCTTCTACCCAGGTGACCCGGTCGGTGGCGCATTTGCGCGCAGTCATGGCGAAAGGCGATCTGAGCACGCCCATCTGGTTCAACGAATTCACCGCGGGAGGCGGAGGCTACTACGGAACGCCGGGCCGAAGCCGGATGTATGCGCTACCTCGGGCTCATGATCGGCGCGCAAGGACTTCTCGCATGGACCTTCAACAGTCATCTTGGCGGCGAGGAGCAGGCGCTCTTTGGGTCTGGTCGATCACGACGGCACTCCCTCATGGAAGGTCGACGAGTTCGCGCGTATCGCTTCGGAGTTCAAGCAGCTTTCGAAATTCGGGTTCCCGCGATATACGCATCCTGAAGTTGCCATCGCCTATTCCTTCGATTCCTTCATCGATTCAAACCCGAACGGTCCCTCCAATACGACGCGCCAATACTTCAAGCCTTCTTATACGGAGCAGGTGCAAGGCGCCTTTGATCCCTTCTTCCGCGCCAACATCGACACGGCGATCATCAATATCGGACATGACAGCCTTTCGCCGTACAAGCTGGTCGTTGTGCCGGCCGATTACGTGATGGATGCCGCCAGCGCGAAGGCGCATTCGCGACTATGTGAGCGCACGGCGGCACCGTGCTGATGACAGCATTTTCGGCGAAAGTCGACGAGCACGGGCAATGGTTCGATACGCCGCTGCCCGGCCGTTTGAGCGATGTCTTTGGACTGAAGACAAACGCGTTCTACGATATTCCGGCGACACTGAAGTTCCAGTTGGATGGGGACTCAATCGATACCGCTGTCCATCACTATGAGGTGCTTGAGCCGTCCACGGCCACGGTCGTCGCGCGTTTCACGAATACCGCGAGATCACGCTCCCGCACTCACGATCAACAAGTTCGGCAAAGGAAATGCAATCTATCTGGCGACGGAATCGAATCCCTCCGCGATCGGACCGTTGATGAACTATCTCTACAAGGTTGCGGGCATTCAACCGGGCCCCAGGACTCCGGAAGGAGTTTACGCAAGGGTTGTCGATGGCCGAACGCTCTATGTAAACACGACCGGGGAAGAGAAGAGATTCCTGTCGCCGGCGTCAAGAAGGGAATCATCAGCAACCGCACGTATGAGGGAGTCGTGGTCCTTGGTCCTCAGGAAGCGGATCTGATTCAATGATCGATTGTGAGTTGAAATGGAGTGACGAACACGGTGAAGAAGACAAGTACGAAAATTGGAATGGCGACCTCAACATGTTTTTTGATGCTTCTTGCCGTAGCGCATGGGCAATCGCGGGCAAATGTCCATGAGACTTCTTCAGGATCAATCGAGTATTCCACGCAGCAATATATTTCCAGCAGTGATTCCAGTGCTGTGATCGCAGAAAAGGCAGCGAAGGTCCTGCCACGCCCCAATCAGACTGCCTGGATGCGTCTGGAGAGGACCTTCTTCATTCATTTTGGCCCCAATACCTTCCGAGGCGTCGAGTGGGGCGATGGTCGCGAAGATCCGTCGATCTTCAATCCCACCGCACTCGATGCCGATCAGTGGGTTCACGCAATCAAGGATGCCGGCGGCAAGATGGTGGTCTTGGTCTGCAAGCATCACGACGGATTCAACCTGTGGCCTACTCGCTACTCAGATCACTCGGTCGCGGCTAGCCCGTGGCGCGGAGGAAAGGGCAGCGTGGTCCGCGACGTCGCCGATGCCGCACACAAGTACGGCATCGAGTTAGGCGTTTATCTTTCGCCTGCCGACCTTTACCAGTTGCGGACCAATCCCAAGAACCTCAACGGCTATTACGGAAATGGCAGCGAAAAGCTCCATTCAGTCATTCCTACGGATCCGTCCAGTTTCAAATTGGTTCCTTCGCGCGGTCGCAAGCCGGCCCCAGGATTCAAAAGCTACGCGTACGATGTGGATGACTACAATCGTTACTTCTTGAACGAGCTGTACGAATTGCTGACCGAATACGGGTCGATTCGTGAAGTTTGGTTCGATGGTGCCAATCCAGACCCCAGTGTCCATGAAGCTTACGACTATGCCGCCTGGTACGATTTGATTCGCAAGCTACAGCCCCAAGCGATTATCTTCGGCAAAGGGCCGGACGCGCGCTGGGTCGGCAATGAATCCGGAATCGGCCGGACGACGGAGTGGAGCGTCATTCCCCTGTCCACGTCTCCCGATACCTTCAATTGGCCAGACATGACGGCCAACGATCTTGGAAGCCGCTCCAAACTCACACCGGGTTCGTATCTTTGGTGGTTTCCGGCAGAAGTCAATGAACCCATCCTCTATGGTTGGTTCTGGCATCCGAGAAAGCACGTGCGGACGGCCGCGGATCTGATTGACATCTACTACTCCTCGGTTGGCCGCAATGGCAATATGCTGCTGAACCTATCACCAGACACGCGCGGACTGATACCGGACAATCAGCTTGCGCACTTGCGCCTGATGGCGCAGGTGGTCGATGAGACCTTTGCCAAAAATCTCGCAGCGGGCGGCAAACTCACTGCCGATACTTCGAACCCGCTGAACAGCCCATCGCTGGCTCTGGATGGAGATCTCGACACTTGGTGGGAAGCCGCGCAGGGACAGACGACCGCAACGCTGACACTGAAACTGCCAAGACCTGTCACCTTTGATGTCGTTTCGTTGCAGGAAGCGGTAGATCACCGCGGCCAACGCATAGAATCCTTCAGTGTCGACGTGTGGGATGGCTCCAAGTGGAAGACGATGGACGAGCAAACGGCGGTAGGTCATAAACGCCTGCTGCGCTGGAACTCGCCCGTGACGACTGATCAGGTGCGCATTCGTATCACAGGCTCGCGTCTTGAACCGGCATTGGCCGAGGTGGGACTCTTCAAGCAGGCCGAATTTGTTCAAGCGCCCATTATCTCCGAGCGCGACGCCAATGGTTCGGTGACGATCAGCGGCGCGAATGGCCTTCCTGTGGTTTATACGACGGATGGCACGGCGCCATCTTCCAAATCCACCGCATATAGTGCGCCGATCGCCTTTCCACGTGGCGGTACGGTGCAGGCTGGCTGCCTGGCGCGAGATGGGCGGCTCGGCATGATGGCTTCAAAGTACTTCGCCGGTCTAGCACCCATTGGCTGGAAAGTCGTGAAAGTCGACAGCGAGGATGCAAACAATCCCGCAGCGAATGCGATCGATGGAGATTCAAGCACGATTTGGCAAACGCGTTCGAATGCGGACCTGGCATTTCCCCACAATATCGCCGTGGACATGGGGAGTACTCACCGGATTGCCGGTTTTACGTACCTCCCTCGCCAAGACAAAAGCCATGATGGCATTGTCAATACTTACCGCTTTGAAACGAGTTTGGATGGACAGAACTGGACGACAAATGTTGACTCGGGGCGTTTCTGGAATATCGAGAACAACCCTGTGTTGCAGGAAGTACCATTCACTCCGGTCAATGCTCGTTTCTTCCGATTTACGGCATTGAAAGAGATTGGCGCCAGCGGGCTGAGCAGCGCCGCGGAGATCTCCGTTTTACCGGCCGAGATTGAATAAGGCCAGTAGATCGAATCTTCAGCAAACGAGTGCATGAGAAGACGGCGGTCTCTCCAGCCAAGGGTTTTGCGTCGGAGTGTTCTGCCGCTGACCAACCCCGGAAAAAGCAAATGTTTCAAAGGTAATTAACGTGTCATGTAACGTGTTTCATCATACATGTAAGATATTTATTATCAAACACATAAAAACGTTTCATGCGCCGTGCAAGTATGTGCATATTTGAACTTTTCAAGCCTTTTCTATTGCGTATAGGATTTTTTCGATTCAACTTAACAGGCAGGTGCCGAACCATAAGTTACGGCGGGGATACAGGAATGACGGCAGTTGTAGTTAACGCTGACTGCATCGATTAATCTCTGGCCCTTCCGTATAGAAACGCATCCGAACAGACGAAGGCGATAGGGCCCGAATCTTCACTCACGGAGCAGCGCGTTGGCAGCATCTTCCAGAACCCCCACTTCTTGTGGGATTTCCTCCCTGCAGCTGGTCTGTGGGGACATTTGGATGGAGGCGAATAACATGAGTAGATCAACTCCAAGAGCGATGCTGATGGTTACCCTTCTTGTCGCTCTTTCAACAGCGCTGCTAATGGATACTCCACTAGCGCGCGCACAATCGATCTTCGCAAATCTTTCCGGTACCGTTACGGACTCCAGTGGAGCCGCGGTTTCCGGAGCCAAAGTCAACGTCCAAAACGCGAGCACCACAGTCATCCGGACATTGGTGACCGAACAGCACCGGCTTTTTCTCAGCCACGGAGTTGCAGATCGGAACATACGATGTGACGGTCGAGGCCAGTGGCTTCAAGAAATGGCAGGGTACGGGAATCGTTTTGAACGTCTCAGACGCCCGAACCGTCAACATCAAACTGACGGTCGGCGAAGTGAACGAGACGGTCTCGGTTACTGCATCCTCCGGCGAGCTTGCGGTTACCGATACAGGCGCCAAGGGAATCACCATCGACACCGAACAGTTGCAGCATCTCCCCTGGTCGGACGCAACGCCATGGAGATTCTCAGGACGATTCCCGGCGCCGCCCAGATTACTCAAAGCGGCACCAACCGTTCCAATTACTCGGGCGGAATCATCGGTATCAATGGGTCTACCGTGAACGGCAGCGCCGGCGGCATGTCCGGCGTCAGCATCAATGGGCAAGCAAACACTGGACTCTCCATCAACATGGATGGCCAGAATGTCGAGGATCCTGGCGGCCCTGGCAGCGCCACGCCTGTCAATCCCAACCCCGATATGCTTTCGGAAGTGACGATTTTGACTTCGAACTACGGGGCTGACAACGCAAAGGGTCCTGTCGTGATCAACAGCATGACCAAGTCGGGCGGCTCTACATTCCATGGCGGCGTCCACTTTTATGCCCGGAACTCGGCAATGAACTCCGAGGACAAATTCAACAAGGCTCAGGAGTCGGATCCGAGCGCCGGCCTTACGCAGGGCCAGCTCAAGATTCCGAGTCATTACTACTATCCGGGTTTCACCGTCGGCGGTCCGATCCTCATACCGGGCACCAATTTCAATAAAGCGAGAAACAGGTACTTCTTCCACGAATCGTTCGAGAACTACCGGCAGCTCATCGATGGCGGCATCGACCGGGCGTTTGTTCCAACCGCCACGATGATCAACAGCGGCGATTTCAGCGCAACCACCACATGGGGATCGAACCAGCAGGCCGGACGTCACAATTTGAGCACCACGCCCAACACCTCGAACGGCTTTGTCACCAGTGCCCGTCCGGGATGCGCCATCACCGGTGGCGTTATGACATCGAATTGCATCTCCTCCGCGGCGCAACTGTGGATGAAGGCCTCCCTGCCCTTGCCCACCACCGCAGACGGGACGCCGACCGCGCTCGGATTCAACTACATCGCGCCCGTGCAGCAGTCCCAGAATTCTACTCACAACATGGTGAAAGTCGACGTCAATCTTGCTGAAAACACCAAGGCCTATGTGAGCTGGAGCCGGCAGCGGGAATCCTCCATGATGCCCTTGGGCTTGTGGGCGGGCGCGGGAGACTGGATTATTCCTGCCCCCAGCCAAGTTCTGGGCGCCAACACCTCTGACTTTTATGCGGCGAACGTACTGCACATCTTTTCGCCGACCCTGACGGTGGAAGCGCGCTTCGGGTATACCCACATGGATATGCCGGGGGCGCCACAAGATCCTACCAAGGTTCTTCGCAATGAGATGAAGTTCCCGATCCAGGGAGTCTTTGCAAATGAGAATGCGCCAGTCGCAACCAGTTGGAGCAACAATATCCCCAACATCGGCGATATCGGCCACGATTATCATCCGACCTTCTATGCCGAGAAGGGAATCCCGAGCACAGGGGCCGACCTTACCAAGGTCTACAAGACCCATACCGCAAAGTTCGGCTTCAACTGGGAGAACACATACAACACGCAGGATGCCTGGTCCCAGTATATGGGCGTGTACTCCTTCAACGAATGGAATGGGGGCTCCGGAAACAGCTACGCCGACATGCTGATGGGCGACAACTTCGGTTATTACGAGCAGGCCATGCCGCCAGCCATCAAGATGTCGCAGGCTTCTATGTCTTTTTATGGCACGGATCACTGGAAGATCAACCGGCGCATTACCGTCGATTTCGGCGTCCGCTTCGATCACTATGGCCCGGATACTCCTGACGGTAACATCGGAGATGCGACCTTCAATCCCGCCAAATATCAAGCAGGGGTCAAGAACTCGGGCCTATCGTGGCATGGCCTCGATAGCAGCATTTCGATTGCCGGACAAAGCTTGGCCACCTTGTTCTACTCGCCTCGCGTTGGAGCTGCCATCGACATCTTTGAGAACGGGAAGACCGTCGTCCGCGGCGGCTGGGGGCAATTCCGTTACATGGGTTACGTTGTGGCCAATCAAGACGCGGCGAATACCGCGATGGGGTCGGCCGGGTGGAGCAGCCCAGGCGCAGCCAACACCTGGGAATCCGTTGACCAATTCATCAACACGGGCGGCGCAAACGGAACCACCAGCACATGCGCGGCCAACGCAGTTGGCGGGATCGACGCGGGCGGCAATCATTGCGCTCCGGTTATCAAGTGGGGTGGAACGACGGACTTCACCAACGCAAGCGCCAGTGTTGTGGATGCGACAAGCACAGACATGCCCTACACCACCACCTACAGCTTGACCATCGACCAGCAGTTACCCGGAAAACTCCAGCTCGAAACAGGCTACGTCGGCAACCACTCCTATAAGACTCGGGACGGGATAAACATCAATTCGGTGCCGATGGGAGTCATGACCACCACTGCCGTGGCGACGGCTTGCGCTGGGATGGATTCAGATATGGCCGGCATGCTGAACGATGGTAACTGCCAGCAAAAATTCCGTCCTTATGGCGGGAATTACCAAAAACTGACCGCACAGGAAAGCGCAAAAGAAGCACGGTACGACTCGCTCCAGGCTAGCCTGATCCGCTCCGTGGGCTGGGCGACGGCCTCCTTGAACTACACGTTCGCCAAGAACCTTGGAGACACCAACTCCTCGGGCGCCGTGAAGGACTACGGTGTCAAGGAGTACTGGTCCGTCCAGGGTATCAATCGCGCGCACACCTTCAATGCGGCCTATACCTTCGCATTTCCGAAGATGACCTACGGTGGCGCTTTCGGCCACGCAGCCCTAAACGGGTGGGAGCTATCCGGAATCACTCAGGTGATGTCTGGAGCCATGTTAACGGCCGTCAACGGCGCTCAACTTGGCCTAGCCAACGCTACGTCGGGTGCGGTGCTGGGGTATTCGCCGGATGTCACGGTAGCTCCCGTCTTGACCTGCGATCCGAAGAAGGGATTGAAGAAGGGGCAGTTTGCCAACGGCAGTTGCTTCAAGGAGGCGATGACGCCGAGCGATGGGATCGGCAATACTCGGTTCCCGTACCTTGCCGGTCCGAAGTTCTGGAGCAGCGATCTATCGCTGCGCAAGAACATTAAGATCAGCGAAAACCAGAACCTGGAATTTCGCGCTGCCGCGTTCAACTTCATGAACCATGCGCTGCTGTCGTTCTCGTCCGGCGACAACAACGCCAAAGTCAACTTCGATTCCACCGGCGCAATGACCAACGCCACCAGCAATACCACTTGCCCTGGGCCATCCTGCAAAACCTTTGGATACCCGGACTTCCACTACGGAAATCGTGTCGTCGAGCTATCCGCGAAATACAGCTTCTAAACCCTAACCAGGAGGCCTGGGGTGACCGTTTCGGTCACCCCAGGTATTCTTTAAAAATGCCGTCTATGTTCCCCGCTCTCCTCCTATCTTTTTCGCTGGCGGCTCCGGTGTTCTCGCTTCCGCCGCGCTTTGATGCGATCGCCAGTCAAGCGGAGGCTGCCCGCACTCAGGATCATGTGCGGGATGCAATCCGCTTGTATCGCGAAGGTACGCAGTTGCGTCCGTCGTGGGCAGACGGATGGTGGTACTTGGGCAGCCTGCTCTACGATCAGGATCGCTTTTCCGAAGCGGGCGCCGCTTTCCAGCATCTGCTTTTGATCCCTCCCACCGCGGTCCGGCATTTGCCTTTCTCGGCCTCTGCGAATACGAGACCGGCAACTACGACGAAGCCCTGGCGCAATTTCGCGCATGGGCCGGTGCGGGTTGGGCCGGTACGCCGCGACTTCGCGATGTTGCAGTCTTTCATTTCGCACTCTTGCTGACGCGGGACGGCCGGTTCGTGGAGTCTCTCTATCTGATTGCTCCGATGCCCAGCTTACCGGCGACTACCGGAACTTGCCGAGGGCATGGGCCTGGCCTCGCTGCGTATGCGCTATCTTCCTGAAAACTATCCTCCCGAACAGCGAGAACGTATCTGGCTTGCAGGCAAGGCGGCGCTGTATGCGGCGCAATCATCCCAGGATTTTGCGCGCGCCCAGGAGTACGCCTCAAGACTGGAATCCGCGCTATCGGAACGCAGCCGGAGATGCATTACTTTCGGGGCACGCTCTACGGTTTCCAAGGCAAGACAGCGGAAGCCGAGCGAGAGTATCGCGAGGAACTCAAAATCTCGCCGAACCATGTGCCTTCTTTGGTCGCGCTCGCCGGCCTCGATTTGGAGAAGGGCGATCTTGCCGAGGCCGGCCGCATTGGCGCGGCGGGCGGTTGACACCGATCTAAAGATGCGGAGGCCGCATCATCTCCTTGGGCGCGTTTTGCTTGCAAATGGCGATCTGCTCGCGAGCCGGAGCGAGCTGGAAAAAGCGAAACAACTTGCGCCGGACAATCCCGCTCGTCCGAGCGCATCTGGCGATGGTCTACAGTAAAGCTTGGACGAACGCGGAAGCGAAGGCCGAGGCCGCCGCCTTCCTCGTTCTAAAGAACAAGGAAGAAGTCATTGCGTCCGCTGCAAGAGAAACTCGGTGGAACTACAGGAGAAGGCTCATTGATTCTGCAAGCGCTGACTCTCTCGTTCATCGCCCATGTGCTTTCTCCGCTCCATTGGTCGTCGCCAGGAACGAGCTCCGCCAGCGACAAGGAGTTTTGATCAATTGCTTCAATGCCGCGGGAAAGGCGCGCGACGAGAACCGCGATGATGAGGCCATCCGACTGTTCCGGCGCGCACGTCTCGGAACAGCCGGAGTCGGAACAGGGCTTGTGGTTTCTGGGACGCTGCTTTACGAAAAGGAGCAATACGCTGAAGCGCGCGATGTGCTGCGGCAATTCTGACGCTTCGACCGGATGCCGGTCCAGGTGGGCGCTGCTGGGTCTGAGCGAATTCCGAGACGGAGAATATCGCGCGCCCTGGATCATCTGCAGCGCGCTATGGCGCTGGGCATGGGAGACCGCAAGGAACTTATCCAGTCGGTCTTCGTCAATGTTGCGTCTTCTTTGACGCGTTCGAGCGCTACGACGAAAGCATGGACATGCTTTTTAAGATGCTGGCGTCCGGCACGCAGCAGCCGGAACTGATTGAGCCTGCGGGGTTGGCCGGATTGCGATTGCCTCTTCTGCCTGCCGAGATCTCGCCGGATCGTCACGAACTGGTCGACTTGGCGGGTCGCGCCGTGGTTGCGCTTCAGACGCAGCATATCGAAGAAACCGAAACGGCATTCAAGCGGTTGGTGACCGCATATCCGAACGAGCCCGGTGTTCATTTCCTGTACGGCGCTTTCCTCATGAAGTTGCATCCGAACGAAGCCGTGTCCGAGTTCGAACGCGAACTGGAGATCTCCCCCTCGCATGTGCTGGCACGCGTACGGCTTGGCGCAGCAATTCATCGCGCAGCGGGATTTCGACCGGGCTTTGGCGCTTGCCAAGCAAGCCATAAAGCTAGAGCCAAAACGCGCCTCGGCACATTTGATGGCAGGAGAAGCATTGCTGGCCAAAGGCCAATCTGCCGACGCCGTCAAAGAACTTGAAATTGCTCGAGCGGACGACCCGGCCGTCAGCCAGACGCATTGGGCTTTGCTTCGTGCCTACACCGCCGCCGGGCGCAAAGAAGACGCAGACCGGGAGAAGCATGAAATTGAAAAACTATTTCGCAGCATTCAGTCGAGTGGTTCAAGTGCAGGCGGAGACACCTCGCACGAACCAACGGCACATTAACCGAGTTTTTGCGTTTGCTATTTCGTTGGCGAACGTCCTGGTACTGCTTCTGGGCGGAGCGGCGGCGCAGCAGCAACCTTCATCTCCCGTCCATTTTTCGTCGCGTCCCATTGCCTTCTCTCTCGACAGCAGCGAGACTCCGCAGCGGCACGCTCCTGAGACCATGGCAGGCGGGGTGGCCGTTTTCGATTACGACCGCGATGGCAAGCCCGACATCTTTTTCACTAACGGCGCGGATATCAATACTCTCAAGAAGAGTTCGCCGAAGTACTGGAATCGCCTCTTTCACAACAATGGCGATGGCGCCTTCACCGACGTTACCGAAAAAGCAGGGCTCAAGGGAACGGGATTCGATACAGGCGTGGCCATCGGCGACTACGACAACGACGGCTACGATGACATCTTTGTCACCGGGGTCTATCGCAACACGCTCTACCACAACAACGGCGACGGCACCTTTACCGATGTCACGAAAAAGGCCGGTCTGGATAAGTCGATCGATCCAAAGTATGGCCCGTTGTGGTCGGTAACAGCCGCCTGGGTCGACATCAACAATGATGGGCTCCTTGACTTGTTCGTCGTCAACTATTTTTCATGGGATGGCAGCAAGGAACCGGACTGCAAATACAACGGACTGCCGGAATATTGTCATCCGAAGTTCTACAAAGAAACACCGAGTCAACTCTTCCTCAACAACGGCGATGGTACATTTACAGACATCTCGGAGCAATCGGGTATCCGCACCCATCCGGGAAAAGGCATGTCGGCATGCATTGCCGATTACGACAACGACGGCCTGGCCGATATCTTTGTCACCAACGACAAGCTCTTCAATTACCTCTACCACAACAAGGGGCACAACCGATTCGAGGAGGTTGCCTTTGAGATGGGTGTGGCTCTGCCGGAGCACGGAAACCTGATTTCGGGGATGGGGTGCGATTTCCGCGATATGAATAACGATGGATACCCGGACATCGCCCTGGCCGCGCTTCAGAACGAGACCTTTCCCATCTATCAGAACGACGCCGGCCACACCTTTGATGAGATCACGGCGCGTAGCGGAATGACTCTGCTCAGCGATCCGAAGTCGGGCTACAGCGTCAACATCGCCGATTTCGACAATGACGGCTGGAAAGATATTTTTGTCAGCGGCGGTGACGTTGCTTCTCCCAACATGGCCGATCGGGTTCACGTGGACCAACTCAACACCGTTTTCCGCAACCTGCACGGCAAGTGGTCTGCCCTTTCCGAAGAAGCAGGCTTTGGCGCGCAGCCACCGCGCAGGCATCGCGGCGCAGCTGTTGGTGATTTCAACGGCGATGGCAAGCTCGATCTGGTGGTGGCTGCTCTCAGTGCTCCTGCGGAAATCTGGATGAATGACAGTCCGGGCGCGGATCATTGGCTTGAGTTCGCGCTCCAAGGGACCAAAAGCAATCGCGATGGAATCGGCGCGCGCATCAAAGTCACCGCGGCAGGTAAAGTTCAATTCAATCATATGACCACAGCAAGCGGCTATGCCTCCTCAAGCCTAGGGCCTGTTCATTTCGGCCTGGGAGGTGCGCACTTAGCAGACGAGGTCGAGATTCGCTGGCCCAGCGGAACGGTGCAGATCCTCAAGAACGTGACCGTCGATCGGGTTTTGCAGGTGAAGGAGCCGCGTTAGGGTGCGCGACGGTTTTGGCTTGACAGGAAAATAATATGCGCGCTCACAATAGCCGAACTCTGCTGGAAGAGATCAAAATGTAATCTCATCGGAATGCCCACAGGAGAAAGACTCAATGATGGCGCTCGATTCGCGTGCAAGCACGATTCAAGAACTCTCAACTATCGACCGCTTCAATCTTCGCGAGAAGAAAGATGCTGCCCAACGAAAATTCTCATGGCTCTTCTTTTGCCCCGTCATTACCATCATCTTCGGCGCTCTTGCCTCGCCCGGCTTTCTGGGTGCTCAAGAGACGCCGAAGAAGAACAACTTCCAAGACCCTGGGATTGTCCTGCGGCAGACGGTGCGGCGCGTGCGGTTGGATGTCATCGTCACCGATGCGCAGGGACATCCCGTTACAGATTTGCAGGTCTCCGATTTTCATGTCGCTGAAGACGGAAAGCCGCAGACGGTCCGTCAGTTTGAATACTACCGCGATGAGAATGCAGAGGCCGCGCTCCCGAAGCGCCCGTCACTGCCTCCGCATACATTCATGAACTTGCCTGCGGCACCGGAACATGGCCCCCTGATGGTTGTGCTCTACGACGTTCTCAATACGCATGTGGGCGATCAACTTGACGCTCACAGGCAGATGGTCGAGTTTCTCAAGAGGAGTGCTGGAAGGCGGATCGCGATCTTCGCTCTCGGCGACCGGCTTCGTCTTCTGCAGGGCTTCACCTCTGATCCCGAATTGATCGATCGCGCGATGAGCGATTCCTCCACCATACCGCAACGCTCCAATTTATCGTATAGTCCAGCATCTGGCGCCGAGGATTTGGCTAAGCTAAAAAACGGCACTGACGCTGATAAAGCCGTGAACGAAATGGCCGGGAAACTGAAAGAAATGGAGGCGACAGAGGAGAGCGCGCGCATCGATCTCCGCGTGGACATGACTCTGGATGCGCTTATGCAAATCGGCCGCTTTTTAGCCGGAACACCTGGCCGTAAGAACCTGATCTGGTACTCGGGTTCGTTCCCGGCTCAAATCTTATCGGCCCCACCGACTCCGCAGCAGCAGAATGATCCGGAAGCATTTTTTAGAACCGCCCGGAAGGTCCGCAATTACGATGATCGCATCAAGGCAGCAGCCAACTATCTGAATTCCGCCGAGGTTGCGGTCTATCCCATCGATGCGCGCGGTCTGCAAACGGATTCCGCCTTTGACGCTTCCGCTCGCAGCACTCCCGGCACCATCAACTCATATTTCGTTTCGCAGGCTGCAGGTTTCGCGACCATGGACCTGATCGGCGAGCAGACGGGCGGTCGCGCTTTCTATAACACCAACGGGCTTGAACAGGCTCTGGAAACGGCGGCCGACGAAGGCAGTTCATACTATTCGCTCGTCTACGCGCCGACCAACGCGAAGTACGATGGATCGGTGCGCCGCATCTCGGTACACCTTGGGCATGGGAACTACCATCTTGCCTACCGGAGAAGCTATATTGCAGACGACATTTCTTCAATCGCGCGCAAGCAGAGCGCGACGGATCAAGTTGCTTCCTCCCCGGATAAGATACTGGCCTCTGTTGATTCGATGGCGCCAGCCTCGCAGTTTGGCGCGCCGCCTTCTCATCAACTCATCTTCACGGTGTACGTGGACGCCATCGGAACGCCTGCTCCTGCGACAGCGGAGCAGATGGCGGCGCTTGCGCCCTATCAGGAGCAGGCGGCCAAGAATGCGCGCAAGAAGTTCGTTCAGCCGAAAACTCCGATTTCGATGCAGCAGTACGCGATTGCGTATGCGGTGCTTGTCAGCCACTTGGATCTTCCCAAGTCTGCAAACGGCGTCTACCATTCGGATCTTTCGATGGCGACATTGGCTTTCGACAAAGACGGCGAGACACTGTGGGGTACAAAAACGCGACTCAAAGATGAGATTCCGGCGTCGAAGATCGACAGTATTCGCAAGGATGGTTTTCAGGCGATTCAGACATTTTTTGTACCCGCTGAAACGGCGGTGATCCGCCTGGTGGTCCGCGACGAACATAGCGGACAGATCGGATCAATGGAGGTTCGCTTGCCGTTGCCGCCGGACCAGCAGAAGAGCGCAGACACGCATTGATGGCGATGATTCTGCATCGACGGCGAATTGCGCAATGCGCCGCACGAGGATTGCGCGTTCGATTGACTTAAGGAACGATATCCGGCTGCGGGCCCTTGACACGCGCTTTGTCATTCAGTTCCACGACGATGCGGCGCTCCCGCTCGCTGTCTTGGGTTCGATGCAGGCGGGCATAGACCATGGCAAGCTGAAGGTGGGCCTCGACGAAATCCGGCCACTGCTTTACTAGCTTTTCAAAACCGCTCCGTGCTTCCTCCAGGCGGCCCGTGGACGCTTGCAAAGCGGCGATTTGAAACAGAGCCGCAGCGGAGTCAGGGCGCAGTGTGGCTGCATGCTTCAGATAAGGCTCGGCGCCTTCCAGGTCGCCGTCGTGGCGCAGGATGCCTCCCAGATGCAGGCATGCGTCAAAGTCGTTGGGGTCGGCCTTAAGCGCACGCTGGAAAGCTACCTTCGCCTTTTCGCTCTCACCACCGGCCAGCAGGGCCCTCCCATAGCGAGTCCACACGCCGGGGAGTTCCGGATTTCCGGCCAGCACCTTCTCGAACGTTGCCGCTGAGGTCTTGTAGTCGCCTGAGGCGTATTGCGATGCGCCCATCAAAACGCCCGCCACTGCGGGATTTCCGTTGCGCATCAGGCGGTCAATGACGACCGCTCCCTTTTGCGTCTGTCCATCCTGGATCAATGCCGTTCCTAGAATGTATTCGAGGGCTTGATCATCCGGGCGAGCATTGTAGGCAGGTTCCACGAGTGCGATCGCGTCTTGAAACTTCCCCAGACGCAGATCGCAGTCAGCCAGCAGGTAGAAGGCTTGTTGATTGGAAGGATGAAGTTTGTGCAGGTTATCGAGCTCGCTGTGTGCTTGGCTGAAATTGCCCTGTTTATAGTACGCGAGAGAAAGGTTCAGGAGCACAGCCTCGTTCTGGGGATCGCGCGTGAGAGCCTGGCGATATTGCCGCACAGCTTCGTCGTAGCGTCCCTCCTGGGCGAGAGCCGCGCCCAGGTTGGTGCGGGCCTCGATTGAATCGGGAACCAACCGGAGCAGTTCCTCATAGAGTTCGATGGCAACTGGCGTCTTTCCCGCGTCGAGAGCTTTGCCAGCCTGTTCGTAGAGAGACTGGGGGGAAGTCTGCTGACTGCCGATGCGCGAAGGATCGGCGTCTCCAGGATGCTGCGCAAGCGCCACTTCCCGCACGGCGGCTGCTTCCTGTGATCGTTTGAGTTCCACGAGCACATCGGCAAGCTCATTGGCGATCGGGAGCGAGTCGGGTGACGTATTAAGGCCGTCCCGCAGAACTTTGACCGCTTCTTCCAGCTTCTCGGTTTTGGCATACGCCATTCCCAGGTTGAGGCTTTGAACCGAAGTTCTCTGTCCCCTAACGAGGGGATTATCCAGAAGTACGATGGTTGCTGTGTAGTCGTTGTCAGCAATGAGGTCGTTTGATAGACCATCCAAGGCATCGGAAGACTCCATGTCGAGCGCCAGAGCAGCGCGCCATTCAGTCTCTGCGCTGCTGGTCCACTGCAACTGATCGTATGCCGAGGCAAACATCAGATGGAGTTTGGTGCTGTGAAAGTTGCGACGCTCCGCCTCGGAGAATTTGGCGATAGATCCCTTTGCGTCACCTGAAAGGTAAAGGCTCTCCCCGAACATGAATGCGACATTGCCCGCATTCTTCTGGTCCGGGTCCATGTGAAGTGAAGAAGCAAATGCGTCCGCCGCGCAGGCGTACTGACTCTGTCCGGCAAACCAGATTCCGAGATCGGTATAAGCGTCAGCGGTAGGGTTGTCTTGCAGACTCGCCTTCATCGACTCAGGGGGTATGCAAGAAGACGCCGAAAGAAACGAGCCCGATGCCAGCCAGAACAACTGGGCAAGTCCAATCGCGCGACGCAAACCGCGATGACGCGCTCGCTCACGAACACGGGCTGGAATTACCCCTAGCATCGCCTCGAAGATTCTTGCACCGCACACATTACTCATCGGCATCGTTTGCTCGGTCTATTTTTGAACATCTGCAACGTGAACTTGAATATCCTCAATCCCGTCGGCATCGATGTTGGCGAATTCAGGAATGTTGACGGCGCGGTTGGCGGCGGTGGTGTTGTCGATGAGAATGGCGGGACTGTCGTTGCCGTCCGGCGTCGAGGTGCGTGAGATACATCTGCGTATAAGGCGATCGGGCCTTCGAGGAAAAAACCATCCAATGTCCGTTGGGTGAGAAGCTATGCCAGGAATTCATCAACGGAGTGTTGGCGCGCATCCGCCGCGCTACGCCCCCGCCGAATGGAACGATGATAAAGTTGGCTGTCGGGACGCATGAGCTGGCCATTGTGGCACTGCACAAAAACGATCCATTTGCCATCAGGCGACACCTTAGGAAAGTTGTTGCTCATGCCGTTCTGCGAGGCACCCACAATGCGCTCCGGCGTGCCGCCGTTTCCATCGTTGAAGGGGATGCGGTAGAGATCGTACTGGATAGGAGTTTCGTTGGGATCGTTTGCGCGCAGCGCCGGTTCTTGGCCAGGAGTGCGCGGATCGCGCGCTTCGGCGCGGGCAAAGACAATGTATTTGCCGTCCGGGACTCCAGACTCCATCTGTCTGGACGAAATGCGGGTCGTCGGCTCCCGGCAATGGCTGTCGCAGACCGGTCGCGCGGTTGTACCACTCCAGGATGCCGCGTGTCGGATAGAAGACCTGAAGGAAGTGGTAGTCCAGAAAGTTCGTGACGTAATAAGAGTCAAGAAGCTTGAGGAGGACCGGCGAAGGTGCTCACGACGTATCGGCCGTCGGGCGAGACCTGCGACATGAATCCGACCCGGACCTGCCCGACCCGGCCATCGACGTTCCACTGCAACATATTTTTATTTCCAGTATCGAAATATGCCGCTGCACCGGAACAACGGCGTAGAGGCCCTTGTCGTTGCCGGGACCGTCGACATCCATGCCGATTGTTTTGCCGTCGGCAGAGAAGGAATGGCAGTTGGCGCAGGTGGGCATATTTTGAAGGACTGTGCGGCTTTCTGGTTTGCGAATATCGCGGAGACGCCAATGAATCAGATGGATGGGGGAGGGAGCGAGTGGTTGCACAACTCCGCTGACGCCCATGGTAGGCATCAACGGGACATCGCGGTAGAAGATAGGCGCACCGACCGGGTCCGTCGAAGTGGAGAGGAATATGCTGGAGCGGGAGATAGGTTTCTGGCCGTCTCGATAGCCGGTGATTCTAACGCTCGCCGGTCTTCCGGAGGAATGTTTTTGGATCGCGGCCCACGTGGCGGCATCTGGAGTCCAGGTCCGTGTGGCAGCCTGCCTCGGAGTCAGCTTCGGCTGATCATCGGTGTTGCCGACACAATCCGGATCGATAGTTCCGATACGCAGACGTTCCCCTTTGGAGTGAACGTGAATGGGAGGAGTGTTGCGGGCAAATAAAACATCGATGTTCCATGAAGTTCCTGCTGCGTCCCGCCAAAGGAATGTAGGCGGGGTGATACCCGGCGGAAAGATAGAGCCGTCCTCGGGGTAGTCGATCGAGATGGACCACAAACTTGGGTCGGAGTCCACGCCTGCGATCGCGGAGCCGGAGGATTGTCCAGTCTCGGATGCCTGCACCCGAGACTTCAGAAAGCCGATCGAGAAAAGCGCCAGGATCAATAGTATCCATGCGGCCCGGACTGCTGGTGTTGTCCGCCGAATCCATTGGAAATTTCGTGTCGGCATTGTTCCTCTTCCAGAGCCTCTGGAACCGCGACAGACCATAAGCGGTGCCGGTCCTGTTTCACTGTATTTCTTAGGAGTCTGTCGGGGTTATCCTCGGCTTGGCGCAGACAGAGCGCGGAATTTCCCGCCTGAGAACTCCACCACTAACCTACTATAAATGAGGTGCCTAATCCTTCGCTTTCTTCTCGCGAGGGGCGAATAAAACTTCACTCTGGGCTGGGCTCGCGAAGGACCTGGGAACTCATCAGACGCTCATACAAAGGAGGTGCTACAAAGCTACAAACAGAACAACCTGCTCTATTCTCTGATCAGCTTCAGAGCGGATCAGGGCGTTAAACCCATTTTTCGCACCAACTCTTGGAACTCCGGCTCCGCCCTCAGGGAATCGAGGCAAGGGTCAACTTTTATGTAGAGTAGCCCAGTGTCATGGACAGCATAGGCCTGTTTCAGCCAGTAAATAGCATTGCGCTTGTCTCCCAGTCCTGCGTATATGAATGCAAGTTCGTAGGTTCCGGTGCCTTTGCTGCGAATCTCCTGCTTGATCTGTGCGATTGTCTTCTGTGCGGCTTCTGTTTGGCCGGCTCTTGCGTATGAGTAGCCAAGATGCCCTAGATTGTGTGCGTCCTTTGGGCATCGCTCGAAGAATTTGATCGAGTCGGCAAACTGCCCCTTGCCGGAGTAAGCGGCTCCCAGCAAAAAAGGCCAGTCCGGCGGATGAATTCCAAGCGAGCGCACCGTTTCCAGCAGCGAAAGGGCTTTGTCAAATCTATGGGCAAATATATAGATGAAAGCCTCATCGCGGAGAGACACGGCCGATACCGGATCGAGCTCTACCCCATGCTCAACTCGGCTGATGGACTCCTGGGTTTGACCCGTGAAAAGCAGATAGATAGCATATTTTCCCTGAATAGCGGCGGAGTTGGGGTTCAGTTCAACAGCGCGGCGAAACTCCTTGCCGGCGGACTGCCAGTCCCAGTTCAAAGCCATGTCGGCGTAAGCCAGCTCGGCGTGAGCATCCGCCGATGAAGGGTCCAGTTCAACAGCCGTTTGGGCCTCGGATTTTTCGGCGGCGAAAGCTTCCATAGAGGCCATTTGGCCGCCGTTGCCCATGTGCCAGAAGCAATCGGCCAATGCGGTGTGCGCCTGCACCGATTTCGGGTCTACTGCGATCGCTTTGTGAAAATATTCCGACGCTCCCTTAGGATCATCGTTGTTGAGAAGAAGAAGTCCGCGCAAATAAAGATCGTGCGCCGCAGGATTAATTGTTCGGCTTCGCGCGAGCCGAGTCTGTTCTTGCGGAGTGACAGTAATACTGATTTCGTGCGCGATCGCCTGTGCTACTTCGCCCTGGAGGTCAAGGACGCTGGTCATGTCGCGCACATAGGTTTGCGTCCATATGGGTCTGTCTGTACGGGCATCGATTAGTTGCGCATTGATGCGTATCTGGTTGCCTTCCCGCTCGATGCCGCCTTCCACAACACCCTGGACGCCGAGTTCGCTGGCGATTTCCGGCAGCATCTTATGAGTGCCTTTGTAATTCATCGAAGAGGTTATCGAGATGACGCGCAAGGTTGAGATCTGCCCCAAATCGCTGATTAACTCCTCCGTCATGCCGTCGGCGAAGTATTCCTGGGCTGGGTCGCCAGAGAGGTTTTTGAGCGGCAGAATCACGATGGAATTGATCTGTTGCAGTTCGGGAGAAGAGTTGTGTCGCTTCTCATAAAGGGCGAGAAACGTGCCGGCGATGAACAGCGTAACGCACGCAATTAGAATGGAAAGTCGCCAGGCTTTCCACTTGCCGCTGCGTGGCGTGACCTCCGCAGGAAGGCTGATCGTTTCGACGGCCGCGGGCGGGACTTCAACGTCAGCGGCTTCCACTTCAACCTTCGGCTGGGGTATGTGCGGCAAAGAAGAGGTTTCCGGCTCGGCAGCAGCGCTCGTAAAAAGGAAATGCGGCTCATAGGAACCGCTTCGAAGCTCGATCCGCACCGGCCAGTCCGCATTGGACTCAAGGTAGAACTGAGCGAGCCGCCTCCGAACTTCCGTAGCCATCACACGAACGACGGAATCGCTTCCAGTGTCGTATCCCACAGGCCGACCGAAGAGCTCAGAGCCGATCATGCGCTCTCGCAGGCTGCTGAGCTGTCCATGGATCGAATGACGCACAACCAGAGTCAAGAATTCCTGGGCGCGTTTACTCTTTGCAAAAGCAGGGCTGCTGACCACAATTCGGAGGTGCGTCCGAATGATAGCTGCCTGTTCCTTGGATATCGTTCTTTCATCTGAGTATTTGGCTGCGTTCAACATTGATTCTCTTGGCGCTTCACCCTCGGGCAGGTTCAACTATAGCACCGAATGGCTGCTGGGGTTTGTGAGGGGAGGCCCGTTAGGAGCGCGTTGAGCATATATATTGTTTTGTTATATTTGCAAGATTGTTTAACCCCGCTATCCGTTAATAGCGTTGTCGCCACTCATCAACGGATGTTTCAATCAACTCGCATTTCTGTCTGTGTGATCTTTCCACCACTCCTTGTCCGATTCTAGGAGATTGGAGAGGTTGCCATATCCGAGAAGACGTTTGCTGAGATTGAGATCGGTCTTTGACGTTCGCCTTGAAAATTGGCGGTTCTGCCAGAAGCGCGTCCGCCGTTTGATGAGAGGCGGATGCATTAGGCGCGTTCTTTGCGCCGGCCGCCAAAGCTGATCGGCTCGCAGGAATGCTGCAAGGAAAAAGAATGCCGTTTACACGCGACTTCCATTCGGGAACCTAGGTTTGGAGGCGCAGGCAAGCGGAGTTTGAAGGTGCCAGAGGCAGGCACCAAGAAGCATAGGAGGCTTCTAAGCTGTGACGAGACAATTCTCACTACTGTGGGGAATCGTAGCCCTGCTTTTTGCAGGAGGGCTGTTAGCCAATGCACAATCCACGTCCACGCTGTCCGGCACTGTTCTGGACAAGCTCGGGGCTGCCGTTTCAGGCGCATCCGTTAGGGTGAAGAACCAGAACTCAGGGGACGAGCGTAAAACCGTTACAACCCGTGAGGGCAACTTTTCGGTGCCGGGGCTGCGTGCAGGCACGTACACCATTTCTGCTACGGCAAAAGGCTTTGGCACATTCATGGTTACGGATGTCGTTCTAAGCGCTCAAGATGCCAAATCGGTCGAAATCACCTTGCCATTGGAGGACGTGACTGCAAGCGTGATCGTGTCGGCGAAGCTGGATAGCTCGATCGTCGAGGAAGACTCGGGCGCCAAGAGCGAGACAATTACCGCCGACGACCTGCAGAACATTACCATGGCCTCGCGCAACGCGGCCGAGGTGGTCAAGTTGATGAGCGGCGCTACGCTGTCATCCAACGGCGGCGTAAATTCAGCTGGAACCACCAGCGTCGTCGGAATGAACTCGTTCACGGCATCGGGCACCGCGGCTGGACTGGGCGGAACGAGAATCAACGGCCAAGGTGTCGACCTAACGATGGATGGTGGGCATGACTTCGATCCTGGTTCTCCCGGCGCCAACACACCAGTGAACCCGAATATGGACATGATCTCGGAGCTGAAGGTGTTGTCTTCGAGCTTTTCGGCCGAGTACGACCATGGTCCAGTGGTTGTGAACGTGGAGACCAAGGGTGGTGGTTCTCAATTTCATGGCCAGCTTCACCTCTATGCACAAAACTCTTCGCTCAATGCCGTTGAATCCGACGTCAAGATCAGCAAGCTGCCCGTTCTGAATTCTTACCAGTACTACCCGGGCGCGCAGATCTCCGGGCCGGTAGCCTTCGGAAAATACAACAGGTGGAAGGACAAGTTGTTCTTTTTTGACGGCTTTGAGGTATACCGTCAGCGGCTCGCTCCGGGCGTGATGAAAGCAGTTGTGCCCACTGCCGCCATGTTGGGTGGCGACTTCACTCCGGCAAGCAACCCCGGGCTCAGAAACGTTGGAAACCTCAATCCATACATTGCCGCGAACGGCACCGCTGCTAACGTGCCTAGTTTCAATAGCGGACAGCCTTATGCCGCACTCCGGCCGAACTGCACGATTTCCAACGATACTCCCGCCAACACTGGAAAACTGAGCGCAGGTTGCATCAGTTCCGCGGGTCAAGCGCTCCTCAAGGCCTATTTCGCCGGTGCTGCACCCAATGTCGACCCCATCACTCACGATGGCTGGAACTTCGAACAACAGGTTTCGCCCGATCAGAACCAGTGGCAGAACGTGACGCGTGTCGATCTGTCGATCAGCGACAACACCAAGATCTACGTGCGTTCGAGTATATCGCGTGAATCCGCCAATAACCCGATGGGCGTCTGGGGCACGGGCACGGGCCAGGAGATCGTTCCTGCTCCTACCATCGCCGTGGCAGCCAACACAGCAGACGACTTGGCGGGCGCCTTGACAAAGGTATTCTCGCCTACCCTGACGAGTGAAACAACGGTCACCTGGACCAAGGTGACTATGCCCAACAAGCCTGGAGATCCCTCCAAGGTCAGCCGAACCGCGATTGGCCTTCCGGAAACGGTTTTTGGCGAGGATCTCACTCCTTCACTTACGAACTGGTCGTCCAATTTCCCCTCCCTGGGGCCTGGTGGATGGTATGTGCGTAAACCGCTAGGGATGAAGGCCGACAAGCTGATGCCCAGCGCCAAGGAGAACGTAACCAAGGTGCTCGGCGCGCATACGCTCAAGGCCGGCGTCTACTATGAATACATCCTCAACAAGCAGGACAACTACGGCAACTTCGGCGGGTTGATCACGGTGCCCCAGGGGTGGGGCCAGGACGTGGGCAACTCTTATGCCACAATGCTGATGGGGATCGTCGGCAACGATTACGGCGAACAGCAGGATACGCCTATCATCGGCAACGCGACGCAGCAGTTACGCTTCTTTGTCACGGATCACTGGAAGATCAATCACCGCCTGACGGTCGATGTGGGCATGCGTTTAGACCACATGGGCAAGCCATACACCACCAACAACACAGGCCTGGCAGTCTGGAACGAGAAACTGTACGACAACACACCAACCGCTCTGAACGAACACACCGGCGTCTCTTGGCACGGGATGGATTCGAGTATTCCCAGGTCCGGTGTCAAGTCCCGCTTGCTCTTCTATTCACCTCGTCTTGGCCTGGCCTATGATTTGTTCGGCAAGGGCAAGACCGTCGTACGCGGTGGCTTCGGCACGTTCTACGCCTACGACAAGATCGTCAATGACCAGTACACAGGCGCCGAGATGACCGCCTTCGGCGCGGCCAGTTTTGACTGCGTGGCCGCAGACTGCCCCACGTACGAAACTCTGGGGGCTGACAACCCTGTACTGGCGCCTTATGCAGCTCATACCATTCCATCCGGCATCGCGCCTGGGCTACAGTCGGTCAGCACGATGGACCCAAATGAGGATGATCAGCCGTACGTGACTACCTACAACATGCAGATTGACCAGATGCTGCCTGGGAAGTTCATGGTTGAGGCCTCGTATGTGGGCAACTATGGCGCGGGCAATCAGTATCAAGCGGACATCAACGCGATTCCGTTGGGCAGAATCTCGGAAACGGAGAATCTGTTGTGCCTCAACCACGTACCATCAAACTGCAACTATGCCAACGGCAGCGACTCGACCGGCGTCTATTGGCGCCCGCGTGTCAACTACCAGGGGATCAACGAATCGATCATCGCCGGCAAAACGCAATATGACGGTCTGCAAATCAGCGCTCACCGTTCCAGCGGCATCCTGTTTCTGCTGACAAATTTCACATGGTCGAAGGCTTACTCCAACGCCGCCGTCGCCAATGGAGGTAGCTACTCGAGTCTGCCGGATCGTGGAGATAGCGAGTACTGGGGTGTTTCGCCCGACAACCGCAAATACACTTTCAACGCGTCCTACACACTGACCGAACCAAGGGTTCATGTCAATAACGGCTTGCTGAGCCGGGCCGTCAACGGCTGGCAGATCTCTGGCGTGACCCAACTGTCGAGTGGCGTCAACCTGATTGCCAACTCGGGCGGCGGAATCAACTATGGCTACCAATATGGTCAAGATCAGACAATCACTGGAACAGGCAGTTCGGCGGTTACCACTGTTACAGCGACCCACGACAACATTGCTTTGATCGGAGCCAATCAGGCGACGGTCTTCCCGACGCTGATCTGCGATCCCAGAGTGCACAAGAGTCTTCCGGGTAGCAGCACGACCTTCGGGGGCCGTCAATTCCTCAACTCCGCTTGTTTTGCGCCAACGACCAGCGGCCTGGGAAACACGCATCCAAGCTACCTCCCCGGCCCCGCATTCTTCAACTCCGATCTGGGCTTGATGAAGACGGTGGACATCAACGATCGTCAGCACCTTCAGTTCAAGGTGCAGGCCTTCAACTTCCTCAATCACCCGCTGTGGTCGTTCTATTCGGGTGATACCAACCTGACCATGCAGTTCAACGGACAAACGACTACAAACGGCGTCATTACGACGCAAGGCGGCACTCCTACGAGCAGTTCCCAGAACTTCGGTGTTGCAACGAACCGGTTGGGCCATCGCTCAATCCAACTGGAAGCCAGATACTGGTTCTAGAGGCTGTTATGAACTTTATTCCAGTGGAATGAAAAAGTTATGAACCGTGCGATAGATCGGTCAGCATGGATTCATGCCGAAGGAGTATCGGACCGGGTATCCGAGCGATGTGAACGATGAGGAGTGGGCGTTTGTGGCGCCGTACTTGGCGCTATGTCGTGAAGATGCAGCGCAACGAGAGCATTCTCTCAGAGCGGTATTCAACGGGCTGCGCTATATCGTGAAGACGGGCAACCAGTGGCGTATGATGCCGCACGATTTGCCGCCCTGGCCGGTGGTTTATCAGCAGATGCGACGCTGGATGGAGGCAGGATGTTTTCAAATCATGGTCGAGGATCTGCGCATGCTGCTGCGTGAGTTTGCCGGGCGCAAGAGCCAGCCCACGGCGATGATTCTGGATAGCCGCACTTTGCAATCCACGCCGGAATCAGGCGCGCGAGCAGGCTACGACGGAGCAAAACGCCGCAAGGGGTCGAAGGTACACGCTGCGGTAGACACGTTGGGTCATCTGCTCGCATTGCACGTGACCGCAGCCGATGAACAAGACCGCGCGCAGGTAGAGAAGTTAGCCGAGGCGGTGCAGGAGGTCACCGGCAACAACGTCGAACTGGCCTACGTGGATCAAGGTTATACAGGGGAAAACGCCGCGCAGGCAGCGGAGAAGCACGGCGTGCAGTTGGAGGTTGTCAAACACACGGAGGCCAAACGTGGCTTCGTTCTGCTGCCCCGCCGCTGGGTGGTGGAGCGAAGCTTTGCATGGGCGGCCCGCTTCCGCAGGCTGGCACGGGACTACGAACGACTCTCCCAAACCCTCGAAGGACTTCACTACCTGGCCTTCGCCATCCTCATGCTCGCCAATTTGGCAAGACTACTCACGCAAAGTTCATAACAGGCTCTAGCCTCTGGCTTCTCTTAACCCATGGGTGGTCCTTACGGGCCACCCATTTATAATCACCCCATATAAGACTCGGGTGCCTTGGCGATGAAATGGGCAATCGTAATCCTGTGGTTGGGTTCCCTGGTTGCTTATGCGGCGCCGAATGATGCGGCCTTCCAGAAATACGCCAAGCAAGCGGAAGAGAAACGCCTGGCCGACCGGCTTCCTGAGGCCGTCCAACTTTATCGAAAAGCTGTGCAGCTGCATCCAGCGTGGAGCGATGGCTGGTGGTGGCTGGGAAGCATCTACTACGATCAGGATCTCTACACGGATGCGCGTGTTGCATTTGAGCATGCGCTCGCTGAAGACAAAAAACTTGCCCCGGCTTACGGATTCCTTGGCCTCTGCGCTTATGAGATGCGCGACTACGCCGCGGCACGAACCTATCTAAGCAAGTGGCAAGCGGCCGGCGGGCCCGGAGATGCGTCCCTGGTCGATGTTGCATCCTTTCGCTGGGCTGAGTTGCTTACCCTGGATGGCCGGTTCTTTGAAGCGCTCTTCCAGTTGAACAGGAAGATTTACGCCCACGGGCCCGACCCTTCGCTCATCGAAGCGATGGGCCTGGCGTGGATGCAAATGAAGAACGTGCCTGAGGATTATCCGCCGGAGAAGCGTGAGATGGTGTGGCTGGCGGGCTCGGGAGCGGCCTGGTTCTCGGCTTCCAAGGTGGATCGCTCCAGGGAATTTCTCGACCGCCTTGCAAGCCATTACGGCGATCGGCCCAATGTGCATTTTCTGAGAGGCTTTGTGGCCGAAGCGATGAAGAACGACGAGGCCGCGATCGACGAATATGGCAAGGAGCTGAAGGTGGTGCCGCTAGCAGTGGCTCCGATGATTCAACTGGCGCAGCTCTATGCCGAAGCTGGACGCAACGATGAGGCTCTGAAGCTAGCCCGTAGAGCAGTGACGCTAGAGCCAGGCAACGCGCGGAGTCATTTTGCTCTTGGGCGAGTCTTGCTGGAAAAGCATCAGTGGACAGACAGCGCTGCCGAACTGGAGAAGGCCAAAGCTCTTTCTCCTGGCGCTTCGACAGTGCGCTTTCAGCTTGCGAAAGTCTATCGCAAGCTAGGCCGTAAAGAGGATGCGGAACGCGAGGAAGCGGCCTTTGAGGCCCTGCAAAAAAAGGAAGAATCCCAGACCGCCGTTGCGGATCCAGCAAGCCTGGCGCCGTATCAGGATGGACGTGGCCGATGATTGCGGCAATTGCATCTCTTGCAATAGCGATCAGCCTAATGGCCTCGTCCGCGCAGGCTCAAGCACGGCCATCTCGTGCAAGCAGCAAGGCCGCGGCAAACGCCCAATCATTTGACAGGATCGCCGACGAGGCCATTCAGGCATGGAAAGAGAGCCGCGACGATGAGGCGATCAAGCTCTTCGGGCATGGATTGAAGATGCGGCCCGATTGGGATGATGGCCTGTGGTATCTTGGCGCTATCTACTACGAGCATGAGAATTTTCGCGATGCGCGCAACATGCTTCGTCACTATCTGGCTCGCAATCCTGAGAAGGGAGCTGGCTGGGCGCTGGTGGGCATGAGCGACTACAAGCTTCGCGAGTATGTGCATGCTCGCGAGGATTTGCAGCGCGCACTCGCGTCGGGCTTGCAGGGACACAAGGAACTCACTGGACCGGTCTATTACTACTCAGCTCTTCTACTCACACGCGAGGAGCACTTTAACGATAGTGCGGCGCTGCTCTACCAGTTAAAGGACGGCGATGAGGGGCGGATTCATGTGGATGCGCCGTTGGACGTCCCCATGGGCTTGAACGCTCTGGGTTATGCTATACTGTCGGAGGAGACGCCCGCTGACCGTATCGAACTGGTGCGTCAAACGGGCATGGCGGTTTTTGCGCGCTTTGAGCAGCGTCGCGATGAAGCTGATGAAGATACTGCTGCAATTGTTGAAGCAGTATCCCGGCGAAGAGGGATTGCACTTTCAGTATGGGCTGATGCTATTTGAGGATCACGACGCTGAAGGGGTCGTCGAAATGCAGAAGGCTCTCGATATTTCACCGTCAAATCCCGAGCCGCACTTGTCGCTAGCCGAATATTACCTGGATCAAAAAGTGTACGACAAAGCGCTGACGAACATTGATGATGTTCTCATCCGCGACTCGACTAATTCGGCGGCATATCTGCTGAAGGGAAGAGTCTTACGAGCGTCGGGAGATAATTCTTCTGCTATTACCCAGCTTGAGACAGCCAGGAGACTGGCTCCTGCCGAGAGCCGGGTGCTTTGGGAATTGATGCGGGCCTATGGCGTTGCAGGACGGAAGGAAGACGCGGAGCGAATCCAAAAAGAGATCGAAAAGACGACCTACAAGAATGAACCCGCCAAGTGACGGAGAGAGTGACGTCAGCGGCATTTGTGGCTCGGTCGGATGGCGCATGAAAGCAGGGAGTGATGAGAGGGTGCTGCTTTTGAATCGAGCTTTGGCAATGTGGCTTCAAAGACAGGCGATCGGCGAACTGAAAAGCCGCAGACCTGCAAGGTGCTTGCATCAAATGCGTCTTTGGGTCTTCGTTTCGATCGCGCTCTCGTTCTATACGCTGACAAACCAGATAAGCGGCTGGGCGCAAAAGCAGATTAAGGAAAGCGCAGAGACGCGCCCACACTTCATCGATATCGCGCCGCGCTCCCGGATCAGCTCTATCACGCGGAATGGCCTAGAGGACCGGGAATATTTTCCGCAGACCATGTGCGGCGGCGTGGCCATTTTCGATTACGACAACGACGGCAAGATGGACATTTTCATCACCAACGGCTCTCAATTGCCAAGTTTGAAGAAAAGCGATGCTTCCTTCTACAACCGGTTGTATCGGAACAAAGGAGACGGAACATTCGAAGATGTCACGGAGAAGGCCGGGCTCAACGGCGCCAACCTTGGCTTCAGCTTTGGAGTGGCGATTGGCGATTACGACAACGACGGTTTCGAGGACATATTCATCGCCAACGCGGGAACCAATACGCTTTACCACAACAACGGGGACGGAACTTTTACGGATGTGACTGTGCAATCGGGTCTCACCAAGCCGGCAAATCTGCTTAGTGTCGGCGCGGCCTGGCTCGATTACGACAACGATGGCCTTCTCGACCTCTGGGTTACAAACTACACCTACTGGACACCAGAGACGGATATTCAATGCCTGATGGGATCGGAGCCGGTCTATTGCAGTCCTAAGCGCTATCCGAGTGTCTCGAATATCTTGTACCGCAATTCGGGGAACGGCAAGTTCCAAGAAGTTACCAGAGTCTCTGGAATCGGAAAGGCGCTCGGCAAGGGAATGGGGATTTCCGTCGCCGACTTCAATGGAGATGGACGGATGGATGTTTTTGTATCGAACGACACGGACCCTAACTTTCTGTTCATCAACAAAGGAGATGGAACCTTCGAGGAGGAATCGTTGCAGATGGGAGTTGCCTATGACGATGAAGGCAACGCAACCTCTTCCATGGGCGCGGATGCAAGCGATTACGATAACGATGGCAAGGTTGACATTTTCTACAGTGATCTCCGTGAGCAGGTCTGGGGGTTGTTTCAAAACCAGGGCGACTCTTTTCAATCTGTATCCGGAATGTCTGGGCTGCGAAAGTTGAGCGCAAGTTATTCAGGCTGGAGCGGCGGCTTTATCGACTACAACAACGATGGCTGGAAGGATCTGTATTCAGCGAATGGACACTTCGACAATAAAGGCGGCAATGAAAAGCAGCATGACACCATGTTTGAGAACGTCGGTGGCCGGAATTTTGTGGATGTCTCGGAGGAGATGGGCAAGGACTTTCTTCATATGGGATACCAACGCGGCTCTGCCTTCGGCGATTTGAACAACGATGGATTTCCCGACATTGTCGTCACTTCACTAAACGAGCCTCCGCGCATCCTCGTGAACTCCGCGGATAACGGTAAGCACTGGATATGGCTGAACCTTATCGGAACGTATAGTGCGCGAGATGCGATCGGCGCCAGCGTGAAGCTAACAACGCAATCAGGACGCGTGCTATACAATCGCGTTTCGGTCAGCGTCGGGCTTATGAGTTCAAGCGACAAGCGCGTGCATTTTGGACTTGGTGATGAAACACGCATCAAGTCGATCGAAATCCTTTGGCCGCGAGGCACAAAGCAAGTGCTCAACGATGTGAAGGCGGATCAGTTTCTCACGGTTCGGGAGACTCTTCCAGCAAAATAGGTGCTAATCGATACACATGAGCTGGACACGCCGTCAATTTCTGAATGTGTTAGCGGGCGCACTTGCCGGGAGTAGCCAGAGCGCCGCCGCACTGAAGATTCTTGTTTCTTCAGAGTCTTCCTCCAGCTTGCCGCCGATCGAATTTGAAGACATGATCGGCAGTTCGGGAATTGACTTTGTGCTGCACAATAGCTCCACTCCACGTCGCTACTCCATTGAAACCATGACTGGCGGCGTGGCCGCTTTCGACTACAACAACGATGGGCTGCTGGATTTATTCTTTCCAAACGGAGCGTCGATTCCATCGCTCGAAAAGAACGATCCAAAGTTTTATAACCGTCTCTATCGCAACAATGGCAACGGCACCTTCACCGACGTGACAGCGGCCGCCGGTGTTCAAGGCCGCGGCTACTGCATGGGCGTTGCGGCGGGGGACTATAACAACGACGGCAATGCCGACCTATATATCTGTGGCGTCAATTTCAACCAGCTTCTGCGCAACAATGGCGACGGCACGTTTACCGACGTTACGATCAAAGCCGGCGTAACTGGAATTCACGCGAAACATGGAAAGACCTGGTCGGTAGCAGCCGGCTGGCTGGACTACAACAACGACGGCCTGCTCGATCTGTTTGTTACAAACTATATTGACTACGACATCCGGACCGCACCGCCCTGCATGCTGCAAGGCCTGCCTGCGTACTGCCGGCCTCATGAGTTCCGAGGCACCGTTAACCTCCTTTACCGCAACAACGGCGATGGAACATTCACCGATGTTACTGAGGAATCGGGAATCGGTATGCACGTGGGCAAGGGCATGGGGATGGCATTTGCGGATTACGACAATGACGGCTTCACCGATATCTTTGTCTCAAACGACAGCTTCCGCAACTTCCTTTTTCACAATAATGGCAATGGAACATTTACCGAGGTTGGAAGGGAGATGGGCGCGGCATACAACTCTAACGGAGGAACCGTCGCGGGCATGGGCGCGGAGTTTCGCGACATCGACAACGATGGCCGTCCGGAGATCTTCCAGACAGCGATGTTTGCCGATACGTTTGTATTGCGGCAGAATGCCGGAGACTCCTTTGAGGATGTTACGAGTCTCTCTCATCTTGGATTCTTAACGCCCAATCTCACCGGGTGGGGGATGGGCGCCTACGACTTTGACAACGATGGACGAAAAGATATCTTTACTGCTAATGCAGCTATACTCGATAACGCTATGGAGATCGAACACCGGCCCTTCCCGATGCCGAATACGATCTTTCGCAACATTGGTGGTCTGCAGTTCACTGATGTGAGCCCTACGGCCGGAGCCGGCTTTCTTATGCCCGCAGCTCACCGAGGCGCAGCATTCGGCGATTTCAATAACGATGGGAGGATCGATATTGCTGTCACTGTACTCAACGGTCCGCCCCAACTGCTGATCAATCGGACGAGAAATACCAATCACTGGCTGATGATTGCGTTGGTGGGCAAGCATGACAACCGCGACGGATTGGGCGCAAAGATCAAGGTCACCACTTCTCGCGGCGTGCAGTATAACCATGTAACCACAGCCGTTGGATATAGTTCCTCCAGCGACAAACGCGTTCACTTTGGCTTGGGCGATGTGGCCGTGGTTGACCGGATCGACATTTTCTGGCCTTCCGGACAAAAACAGAGCCTGTTGCATGTGAAAGCAGATCAGATTGTAACGATCGCGCAAGAGAAGAGGCATGGCTAACGGAGTGCTAACTATTTCGAGCAGGCGGCAATACCGCCTCGCCTTAGGCATCTTTGCATTAATCGTGCTGGTGGCGGGTTGTGCTCTTGCAGTTGCGCAAGGACTATCCAACGAGGAACTGTATCGCCAGACAGAGAGCGCGCGAGGCCGGCGATCTGCCGCATGATATCGATCTGTATCGGCAATTGCTCAAGCTGCAGCAGGATTCACTGGCGGCGCACACAAATCTGGGCGTTGCTCTGGCTCATTCCGGACACCCGAACGAAGCTGCATCAGAGTATCAGCACGCCCTCAGACTTAACCCAAAGAATTCAATCATCCAAACCGACCGTGCCATTCTCTGGTATAAGGAAGGGCATTTCGATCAGGCTACCAAGCAACTGGAGGCTGTCCTTGCGGAACATCCGGATAAAGGTCCGGCACTGCTTTTATTGGTTGATTGTTACGTTCGAATGGAAGAGTGTCATGAGGCTGCACAGCTGCTGGAACCCGTCTATAAAGAAGACCCCAGTGATCGAGCCGTGATGTATCTCTTCGGGTTGGCGCTGATCTCTTCTGGTGAGAAGGAGAAGGGCGCAGCAGTTATCGACCCAATCTTGAGAGATGGAAGCTCGGAGAAGCAGATCTGCTGATGGGCGCAATGCAGTTTTCCGCGAGTAACTATCATGCGGCAGCCGCGATGCTACGCAAGGCGACTGACCGGAATCCCAACCTTCCGCTTGGCCGGTCTCTCTACTGTCGCGCGCTGCTGGAGGATGAGCAGTACGATGCGGTTAAGGCCGCTTTTCACCGCGCTATCGAAGCCGACCCCAAAGACTTTGACGCCAACCTCAATCTTGGTGGGACGCTGCGTCATGACGGCGAGTTGCAGGCTGCCGCGCCCTATCTTGAAAAGGTCCTCAGCCTGCGCCCGGACCCGGTGAAAGCACTCTATCAACTGGACGCGCTCAAGGCCGCAACAGGTGCACTTGAAGATGCGCTGAAATATCTTGAACCGGTTGCGGAAAAGTGGCCCGATTTTCAGCAGCTGCATGTGCAACTCGCCTCGATCTACCAAAAGCAGCACCGAATAGAAGACAGCCGCCGCGAACGCCAGATTGTGCTCGATCTCGACAAAAAAGACCGGAAACATGGATTGCCGTCTCAGGAATGACGGGGGACACATCTCCGCGCGTTTCTTTCGATGCTGACTGTCATGGATACTGAACCGCTTCTTGAACAAATCAGATGGGTGAACCTCCGACCGCCGCAGGATACTCACTTCGCGACATAGTACGTGGACCTCATTCTGCTCGGAGAAACGCCCTTCCTGTCGTGGCTCATGCGGTAGATCGTCAAAAACCAACTTGACGGCGGAGTCCGAGTCTTGCGAAAGATGGTCCCGCTGTCACCGAGCGTTGGTTGGGCATGTATTCACATGTAGCTTTTCTGTCTCGTCTATTGAGCCTCAGGATGCAACGGCAACGTAATCGTCAGCAAGGCGCCCGGAGATGCGTTCGTCGCTGTGATGTCTCCGTGGTGAACGCGTACGGCTCTTTGCGCAATAGCCAGGCCTAGGCCCAAACCTCCAGTATCCTCGTCACGTGAAGCGTCCGCGCGGAAGAATGGATCAAAAATTCGCTCTCTCAACTTCTCAGGGATTCCTGGTCCATAGTCGCGAACGATAATCCGCGCGTAGTTTGCCTCGCGTGCGAGCCTCACTTCAACAGTCGATCCAGGCGGTGCATAGCGGATCGCATTGCGCACAACGTTTTCGATTGCACGGCGCAGCAGTTCGGCATTTCCTCGAAGGCTCATCTCCACTGAGGCCTTTACATCGATGTTGCAACCGGCTGCCTGTGCTTCAACCTCGGAGTCTTCTGCCGTAACCAGCAAAAGATCGTTCAGGCAAAGCACCTCCATCTCGACCTCTCCAGGCTCGCCCTCGGCCCGGGCCATATCGATCAGCGTTCCCACCAGTTCCGAGAGCCGCTCGATTTCGCGGCGCAGCCTGGTTGCTGCCGCATCCCGATCCGTTCTGTTGCGGACCATCTCCGCTTCAAAGGTCAACCAGCGATACGCGTCTTGCGAGCTCTTCCTGCCGCCAATGTAGGCAACCTGCGTCGGGCCGATGATGTTTCTTAGCTGTCCAATAATTGGAGCTTCTTCCGCTTTGTAGTTCACGGTTTCTTCTCCCTTTTCCCTTGCGGTTCAGTTCGCCGGTCTTCGTTGAACACCGGCTCATCGACCTCCGATCAAAGTCGACTGGGGGCGCCGATCTCTCAGGTTCCAAAAACTAGGTGCGATTTCCTTCTGGTATCGAACGATCTGTAATGGATCCCATGTTAGCTTTTCGTAGAAGGGGGTCGGACAAAAGTTGGACAAAATGGGGCGTCGGACGAGTGGAGCCCGCATAAACACTGGGTTCTTCCCCACTTCGATGAAGGTCTGCAAAACCTTTATTCGCCGGTTCGATCTCGGCCGAGCCTTCAATGCGTCTCCTTGGATCTAGTGTTTTCTGCCCAGCAGGCTTTTTCAGGACAGTGTGCGTTATCGCCCTCTCCGTGACGAAAGAACGAAAATGGGCTGATTCGTCCTCAGAGGCGGACAAAATTCGCCGAGTTGTGAATTTGGAAAGTCCGGGTGAATGCTTTTATTAGCGTTGTCGAGGAAACGATCCGCGGTACGTCCGTTGGTGCTTTGGCTAGCTTCGGCGCAGCCGGATCTGCAGAGTACTGATTGGTTCCCTTCCCTTCAGTCCAGAAGCTTCTGAAGCGTTGAATTGTTAAGAAAGTCAAGGGCTGAATTGGCCACGATTTAGCCCTCGACTGATTTGGTAAATCTTGGCGTCAATTTGGTGTCAAGTCGCGCCGACTGTGCCGGTTTTGCCGGTTGTACCTGCTCATAAGTCTTTTGCCGTCTGTAACCTTTGCACCGTAGCTTCCATGGCATGGAAGAGGTCATCGGTTCGATCCCTATCAAGTCCACCATATCTGAGCTTCGACCTTTCTATGTCGGGGGTACTTTCGGGGGTATTGTGAATGTAGCAAGAGGATAAGCGATCTTTGGACGAAGGTAAATACCGCCCATTCAATGTGGACACCCTCCCCCTTCAACAGGACCACTCTAGCCCACTGAAATTGCTAACATGTATATATTTTTAAATTAGTTAGATGGATAACACGTTGCAGAGATAGTCTTTATTTCAAGTGCGGATTCATCGTCGTCTTATCGCTCTTCTTTCCAGATTACCCGATTGACTTTCGAATCCCAGTCTCTCCGCCATTGCATAGAACACACGCCCGCTATTGGCTCGCGCAAGGTTAATGCTTTAGCTTGAATAGAGTACAAGTCGCAGAGGAACCCTTCCCTCCCATTTCAGAATCTATTCTGCAGCGTGGAGAAGAGTTGCGCGTTCGCGAGCAGGTGGAAATCCACGGGCGACTGGAAGCCTGGCCATGGCTTGACACAACTCCGCGGCAACCCTGAAACTCGGGTTCTAGGCTGCTGTGGAGCGCAAAGGGTCAAAATGGACCATCTTCGCGCGGGGAGAGGCGGGTTCGAGATCAGGTGAGCGGACCAAAAGCAGGACGGCTAAACCTCGCGCTGAAGTCGACCATGGAGAGCGTGGCCGAGGTGGAGGCGGCAGCCGAGCAGACTGAGCGCCGATGCCGGTCTGGACGAGGACGAACGCTTCCATGTGGCCATGGCGGCGCGCGAGGCTGCCGTGAATGCGGTCCTGCACGGCAACGAATACGACCCCGCGAAGCAGTGTTATCGCCAGCTTTGAAAACACAGGATCGGCACTGGTGATCACCATCGCCGACCAGGGCAAGGGTATGGACCCGAAGAACCTTCCCGACCCGCTGGCCCCGGAAAATCTGCTGCGCGGAACAGGGCGCGGCATCTTTCTCATCCGGTCGTTCATGGATGAGGTACACTTTCGACAACTGCATCCCGGGACGGAGTTGACGCTGGTCAAACACCTGGCGCCGGCCGCGGGAAAGACTTGAAGCGATTGCAGATCGGTCACGGGGCAGAGAGAGGTCAATCATTTCCGCCCAAAGCAGGGGATGGCTGGGGATTTCCCCACCGCTAACGTACTATAATTGCAATACCAACGAGGAGGAATACCTGTGGCGCTGACAATTGCTACGCGTGAAGTAGACGGCGTAATCGTACTGGACCTTAGCGGGCGAATCACATTGGGCGAGGGCAGTGTGCAGTTGCGCGATGCCATTCGCGGCCTGATCAGCAAGGGATCGAAAAACATCCTGCTGAACATGGGAGACGTCAACTACATCGATAGCTCAGGTTTGGGCGAGCTGGTGAGCGCCTTTACCACAGCCAAGAATCAGCAGGCCGAAGTCAAGCTGCTGAATCTGACCAAGAAAGTTCACGATCTGCTGCAGTTGACCAAGCTCTACACCGTCTTCGACATCAAGGACGACGAGGCCAGCGCCATCGCCTCCTTCAAATAGACAAGGGCAGCGCACCAGTCACGAACGATCGAAGAAAAGGCCATCCTGCCTCGCGGGGATGGCCTTTTCTTCGTCTGCGCGCACGGAAGATCCCTTGCACGCACCAAGCCCCGGACGAGGCCGGGGCTTGGTGCGTGCAACCTTTATGCGAAACGCCAGCCAGTTCAGGCCAGCGCAGAGACCGCTTCTGCAATGCGGATCACCGGGGCGGGGACTGGCGCAGGTGTTGCCGCGACCGGCACCGACGCCATTTGCTGCTGCGGGTGGGAGTGAGGACCGCGGGTGAGGCGAGGACAAAGTGGTAGGGCGGCCAAGGGCCGGAGAGCTGCATCTGGTATTGCCGCATCACAGCGCTGGTGGTGGAGAACTTGTTCAGGTAGCGCTCAACGCACTTGCGGTCGATCAGATGCGCGATGTCCAGCATCATCTTGCCGCTCTCGGTCAGCCGGCAGCTGACCTCTTCGTCCAGTGGCATAAAGAGCCGGTGCATCTGGAAGCTGACGGCGCGGGCACGGGTCTGGCGCTCTCGCTGGCGGCCGGCGTTCTCGCGCAGATTGGTGAAATACTCCCGGCCATTTCCCTCCGCGGAGGGGTGCTTGTCGGCAGCAGGAGCCGCGCAGTCGTCGACGAAGACCTTGAGGTGCATCTCGGTCTTGCCGCGCAGCTTGTCGATGTTGCCGAGAAACTGGCGCTGGTTGGAACGGATGGACTTGCGCAGGCTTTCATCGTCGTTGAAGACAGTACCAAAGCGGAATGGCAGCACCGTGGAGTGCTGGAAGCAATCGGCGATCACCCTGGCGTGATCCACGCCGGATTTCTGGTTGAGAGCTTCCTGAGGGTTGTGTTCGCTGACGATCACGGCAAGATCGCTGGCGGGATAAACGAAAACCTGGTTTCCACTAACTCCCAGAACCGATTCCATCGGAATGGGTTTGCGATGACGGGCCAATTCAGGAAAAGCTTGTTTTTCACCGATGCAGTAGGCATACCATGCCATAAAGAGACACTCCGTCTGCGTGCGCCGGAAAGCGCCACTCGTTGGTGAAGCACTGTGAACTTGGGAACACCTGCATAACGGGCATGAGACCGGGGGGATAGAAACTGACCCGGATGAACTAACGCAAATACTAGCCCTCCGAAAATACGACTGGCAATATCTCTCATCACAGACTTTGCAAAAGGTAGCAGACTCTTTGAAATTTCTATTCACGGGGATGAAATAGTGGTTGACTGTATGAATATCCGCTCGTTTTGGATGAGGCTGGCCCAATTCGGCGTGTAGTTATTGAGTGCCGATCTAGTGCAGAACACGGCGGAGATATAGAAACAGGATGACGTTGAGCACGATGGAGAGAGTGAACAGACCCAACGCAAGCAGAGCAAAGACGTTCATCTTGTGGCCTGCGGCTTTCAACGCTTCCATTTGTTGATGGCTCGCGGTCTTTAGCTCGTTCAGCAGCTCCTGTTGCGCGAGTGAGGTGTGGGCTGAAGTTTCCTCGACCTGCTCCAACCGGTCCTCAACCCGCTTGAGCGACGCACTCTGGTCAGAGAGTTGGGCGTGTAGATGGCTATGTTCCACCTGAATCCTGGCCAGGCCAGTCTTGATGGGTTCCAGATTCACCGGCGGCGGAGGCGGAGGAGCTGGCGGAGGCGAGCTCAGGAGATTGGAGACCGCCGAGCCGACGTTGCCATCCAGAAGAGGCAGGAGCCGCAGCAGATGCGGAAGGATGGTACGTAGTACGCCTGCAGTACGCTGGGACCCTGCGACCGGCTGCCCGGAATCGACCGAGCTCGATGAGCGCTCAAGAGCGTGCCTCGGCAGAGATGGCGAAGATGGCGGAGATATGGATGGGTCGCTCATGGCCTTCCTTCTTCACCACTATATAGCGAGTTCGCATGGGCTGGCGGAGCGGCTGACGCGCGCAGAGGCAGCGCGGTTTCTCACAGGCGCACAATGGCCCGTTCGAGTATCCTCATCGACAGGAGAAGCGCGTGAATCGAGTCTTTGCCCGTCCCCTGCGCAGCCTGCAACGCAACATCCTGGCTGGCATCATCACGATCGGACCGCTGTTTGTTACCTATCTGATCTTCAGCTTCCTTCTTGGCGAACTGGCCAAGGCCGGCCTGCCGGTGGTCCAGTTCTTTGCCACGGGCTTCCCCAAGGGATGGCTCACGCAGCCGTGGCTGCAATCGGCTCTTGCGGTGGTGCTCACCCTGGTCGTGCTTTGGGTCGTGGGCCGTGTCAGCAGCCTGGTGATCGGCCGCCAGGCCTTTGAACTCTTCGAGGCGGTGCTGGAGCGGCTGCCGGTTGTGGCCAAGATTTATACCTCGGTGCGCCAACTGGTGGACACCATGATGGCCAAGAACGAATCCAGCCAGCGCGTGGTGCTGGTGGACTTTCCCATCCCAGGCCAGAAGTCGATCGGGTTCCTCACCCGCACGATGACTGACTCGACGACCGGCGAAGCGCTGGCCGCGGTCCTGTTGCCTAACGCTATCAACCCTACCTCGGCCTTTTTGCAGATCTTGCCCATTCAGAGAGTCACTGACACCGACCTGACGATGGAGCAGGCGATGAGCATGATCATGACGGGCGGAGCCGTGGGACCGGAGAGCATCCGGTTCTCCCAGGCGGCGCTGGAAGATCGGCTTTGAGTAAGCGTGTCGCTACGCCGCCTGTGCCCTTGGCTTGACCTTGGCGAGGGACTTGTTTTTCTGCGGTCGACGCCAGAATTAAGCCGACCGGCTCATCCACAATCAGCGCCTCTTCAGCGCTGCTCGCTCTCGACGGCCACCTTGCGCAGGCTGACGTGCTCGATGCGCGCCCAGATCAGGCCCACGGGAATGATACCCAGGAATGTGACCACCAGCAGCGTGGCGGCACAGGCGGTGGCCGGCTCAGCCGCGACGCCGAAGAAGCCGGACATGGCGGCAGCGACCAGGCCAATCTGGGAGAACCAGCCGATGATGGGCAGTTGAAATCCGCTGGCGACCATGCTGGAGGCCATCAGCAACATGCACTTGGCCAGCGTCAACTCCTTCAGTTGCGGGCTGTCTACAAATGCGGTGGTGATCTCCAGATAGGCCAGCGTAATCAGGCCCCACATGCCCAGCGAAAGGACCCAGCGTGATGCCAAAATCGGCGGGGGTGCGCAGTGTGTCCAGGCCGGCGCGAAAGGTGCGGATCTTTTCGCCGATCGCGCGTCCCAGGCCTTTGGAGACGGCGCTGAAGGCGCCTTCGAGCAGCGACGCCACTACGCCGCCCGCCAGCCGCACGGCAACAAGAAAGAGCGCCCCCATCGCGGTGGTGGCCAGCCCGCCATACGCAGCCTTTTTGATGATCTCCGGGTGAGGCAGCGCGCCCGCCGGAGCAAGCAGAATCACGGTGCAGAAGATCAGCGCGATGGATCCCAGGTCGAGAAGCCGTTCGACGATGTAGACGGCTACCTGATTGCTGAGCGGCAGGCCGGTCTTCTTTGAGACGAGATAAGGCCGCACGGGATCGGCGATGCGGCCGATCAGCGCGACTGCGGTAAAGCCGATGACCTGCGTTCCCAGGAGCGAGAGCAGGCGGCACTTTTTTCATGTGGCGCAGCAGCAGCGCCCAGCGAACGGAACGAATGATGTAACAAAAATAGATGCAGCCGAAGGCGATGCCGATCTTTGCGCCAGTCTGCCAGCGCCAACTGAGAACGAAAAACACCAAAGTCGAAGTGAATCCTGTCGCGTCCCCAAATGACCACCGCGACCAGCGCGGCCAGCACAATCAAGCCCAGGATCAGTTGATTTTTCTTCAAGGAACTCTCCGTTCCAGTTGTTCTATCTCTAGTCTAGTTTCTCACCTGGAACTGCGACGGGAACGTGGCGATTTGCCTTTTCATCGGATGATGATATAACCGCCTGCCTGGCCTGCGAGGCTGCGCGGCTAGCCGCTGCCTCGCGCGCCAGCACGCGGCGGTTGAACTCGTGGATCACGCGCGCTACGTAGGCCCGCGTCTCGCGGTAGGGCGGAATGCCGTGGTACTTCGCAACGGCCTCAGGGCCGGCGTTGTAGGCGGCCAAGGCCAGCGCCAGATTGTCGTGATAGTGGGTCAGTAGAGCGTCGAGATAGATCGAGCCGCCGCGCACATTTTCGTCCGGCTTGAAGCTGTCATCGACGCCGAGATCTTTTGCGGTGGAGGGCATCAGTTGCATCAAGCCGCGAGCGCCGGCGCGGCTGACGGCATGTGCGTTGCCGCCGCTCTCGGCCTTGACCAGACTGGCGAGCAGGTCCACGTCGAGATTGTGTTCATGACCCGCCTTGGTGAGCATCTCGTCGAGGTCCGCTGGAGAGAGCTTTAGCTCTGCATCGGCTTTGGGTGCATTGGGCCTGGGCGAGAGCGCGGGTGCTGGCTGCTTCACATCCGGTGGCGCGGGTGGATCGGGAACCGTCTCGATGCTGGCGATATCTTCGGGGAGGCGCTCGATGTAGTTGTCTTCGCCGGCGCTCAAGTAGAGCCGGACTTGATTCTCCACCTGTGCGTGATGATTGCAGTCGATCTCGAATCCATTGCGCAGGGTTACGCGCTCAGCGGCTCGGGTCGACTGGAGCCGAAACCACGAGCGTCACCGCCGCAATGAGAAGAGTTCCGCGCATTCCGAATCCCGCTCGCAATCTCATACCTTCCGGTCACACTTTAGCAGAAGTGCGTCGCGCCAGCATTTGCTCTAGCACAACGGCAACGCCGTCCTGGTCGTTGGGGGGAGCCTGCTTCCAGCCGCGCATCTTGGCCATGGTCCGCAACTCCAAGGCGGCATTGCCCATGATGACGCCCTGCCCGGCCCACTCCAGCATATCCACATCGTTCCAGTTGTCGCCGATGGCCATGGTCTCTTTGCGATCGACACCGAGCCGCGCGGCCAGCCGCTCGAGCGCCCAGCCCTTCGAGACTCCCGGCGGCAGCAGGTCCAGAATGGAGAGATCGCGGGCCGGATACTCGGTTCGCACGCACTCGCAACTAGCCGGCCCATTCGCTGGCCTTGACCGCCGCCTCTGCCTCGCCCATCTGGTGAAGAGTGCCGGCAGCCATGCCCTGAATCGGATCTTCGCCGTCCATCAGTGCATCTTCAAGCGGCTTGACTACCTCGATGGCGTTGCGGTTGGCCTCGACCCAAATGGCGATCCGTCCATGCGTCAGTTCGAGATCTTCGAGCACCAACTCGCCGCGGCCGGGGCGGTCAAAGGTGAAGACCAAAGCCCCGAAGGGACGGAGGAGCCCGCACAACCCTCGAGCCACGCGCGACTCCATATGGCATCGGTCGATGACGTCACCGCCCAAAGTGCGGACCACTGCACCATTGGACGTGATGAGAGGCATATCCGCTCGTAGTCCCAGGCCTTCGAGCAACGGCGCCGTGTACGCCATACGGCGGCCCGTGGCGAGGGCCACAGTGACTCCCGCCTGCTGCGCAGCCTTAAGCGCTAGCGCCGTGCGCGGAGTCAAGCCCTTCACATAGCCGGGCAGCAGGGTTCCATCGACATCGATCGCCACCAGGCGGACAGGAGGGTGCATGTCTCTAGTGTACCGGCCACCTGCGGTGGAGCTTGCGTGGATGCGCCGTGACCTGATCCGATAAGCTTTAGAGCATGGAACGGATTTGCACCCAGTGCCGCGCGGTGGTGGCCGAGGAGACGGTGGGAGACTGGTGCCCGGCATGCGGCGGAGCGCTGGTGGAGCGGGCGACTCTCCCTATCGAGGATCACCCAACGCCGGCCCCACCGCAGGTGGTCGATCATCGCGGCATCGTGCTGCCCCGGCGTCATGCTTTGGGCGGGATTATTACGCCGCAGTAGACGGCGTTCGGCCTCACTTCGCACAGGTGCGCAATCGCAAGAAGCCACTCGAAGACTCAGACGACCAGATCCGCATGAACCTCCGCCTCCGGTTGTTTCCCCGTTGCAAGAGCCGGAAGCGGCAGGCGGCCCGTCCAGTTGGCCCAACCCCAGAAGATCGCTGTCGTCGAACTCACAAGGCCAGCGACGGTGCCGATGAGACGCGCGCTATAGTGCATCGAAGCGATGCCCGCGACCATCATCGAGACCATCATCATCGACCATGTGAAAGTGTCCATGGTGGCGAAGACGCGTCCGCGAAAACGGTTAGGGACCGTGCGCAAAAGATAGGAGTAGTTGAGGACTGAGTTGATGGCGATGGCGCAGCGCGAGAGGAAGATGAAGAGCAGCGCGAGGCCAAAACTGCTGCGCGCGCGCAAAAAGAACATATGTCGCGCCATGCACGACAAAGTCGATAAAGATCGACCAGCTTGTAGCCTCGAATGAGAGCCGCTTGCCGAGCCAGTTGGCGATGACTCCGCCCGAGAGCAGACCCAGGCCGGCGCAACCCCAGATCAGGCCGATGCCTCCGGCTCCGCGATTAAAGACGATCCTCGCCGAAGAGCGTGAAGAGGATCTGCGCGGCGCCGCCGCCGGAGGCCCAACCCACCGCGAGCAGCGCGATGGCAAAGACAAGCGGCACCGAGCGCATGTAGCTAAGTCCCTCGCGAAACTCGCGCAGAGGGCGAATCTCATCGTTGGTTAGCTTTTTGCGAGGAGCGCGAAAGCCCGCGGCGTCGGGAGCGCGCAAATGGCCGATGCACCACGCGGAGAAGACAAACGAAAGCGCGTTGAAGACAAAGGCCCACTTGTAACCGATGGCGATGACGGTTGCGCCCAGGAAGGCTCCAATGGTGAGCGTCATCCACTGCGTGGTCTGGGTGAGCGAGTTCGCGGTGTGGATCTCTTCGTGATCCACAATAGTGGGCAAGATCGCCGAACGCCCCGCGGTGAAGAAGGGCGAGGCGGCCATGAGCAATGCGCTGAATGCGTAGAGGACCCAGACGCGGTGCGAGACGACTACGAAGATGAATCCGAGAGCGACCAACGCGCGGATGAGATCGCTGGCAATCATGATCCGCTTGCGGTCGAAGCGATCGAGCAACACGCCGGCGATCGAGCCCATGGTGATGGCAGGAATGGCGCGCGCCAACAGAACTCCGGTGACAACCATGCCGGAATGCGTCAGTTCCATTGCCAGCGCAAAGACAGCGATGTTGTTGAAGTGGTCGCCGATTTCGCTGACGATCTGGCCTGCCCAAGTGTAGCGATAGTTGCGATTGCGGCGGAGAAGTTGGAGTAGGTCGCCCATCAAGCGCGCGGGGGCCGCGGTGGTGTGACGAAGTAAGCCAGGGCCGAGTGGATCATCTTTATCAGGGTATCAAAGACAGGATGAAGACTGCGTCGCGTCAGCCTCGGCGAATAAAGCCGGCTTGAGATTCCCCTTCAAATACAGGGGATGCGACGGCGTGCCGTCGTTGCATAGCTTCAAAACATGCAACGGATGCCCGGCGCGTCGCAGAAGGCCGGCGACATCTCGCCCACGTTGGCGGAGGTTGTTGTGCGGCTTTCCATAGGCCAGCACAATGATTCCCGCTTGCGCGGCCATTTTGAGCAGCCACTTGTCGTTCCCTGGCCCGACCGGGTCGGCTACCTGCAACAACTGCTTCTGGTTGGTCGCGCGATAGGCAAAGGTGTTGCCAACCCAGAGTGTTCCATATCCCCAAGCCCGCGCGTAGCGCTGGCATTTGGCAACCGTTGGATCGTCGACAAATGGATCGGCTGTGCTGGGGTTCATCATGACGAAAAGAACGGAGCCGAGTGAATCGTCCCACACACGGCGCAGAGCATAGCGATATTCGTCGTCTTTCCCGCCAAACCTGGCCCAGCTTATAACATCGTCAGACGAGTGCAAGCCTGACTTTTCCGCCCGGATCATGCATTTCGACTTTCCAGAACCATCTTTCATTGAAAGCGCGCAATTTGCCTGTTATTCGTAGCGCAACGCCTCGGCGGGCAGGATGCTGGCGGCGGCGGATGAGGGATAGAGCGTGGCCAGCAGCGAGATGCCGATCGAGACTACGGCCACGATCACGCCGTCGAGCAGGCGCGGAGCGAAGGGCAGCGTGTCGATGGAATAGACCTCGGCCGAGAGATGAATGAAGTGATAGTGCCCGCCGGCCCATGCGGCAACGTAGCCGAGAGCCAGGCCGAGAACCGTCCCGATGACGCTGATCAGCAGGCCTTGCATCAGGAAGATGCGGCGGACCTGCGCCGGCTCGACGCCGAAGCTCATCATCACGGCGATGTCGCGCGTCTTCTCCATCACCATCATGGTGAGGGCGATGAGAATGTTGAGCGCGGCGACGATGACGATGAGGGCGATGACGATGAAGGTGACCACCTGCTCGAGCTTGAGGGCGCGGAAGAGCTCGCGGTTCTGCTCCATCCAGTTGGTGGTCATGAAACCCTTGCCGGCAGCCGCTTCGATGGCCTTGGCGATCTCGGGGGCGCGATAGAGGTCGTCGACTTTGAAGCTGATGACGGAGAGCAGGTCGGGCTCGCTGAACAAGCTGCTGCGCGTCGGCGAGGCGCATGAAGGCCATGGCCGAGTCGTACTGATAGAAGCCGGACTGAAAGATGGCGGCGACGCGGAAGCGCTGGTACTTGGGAGCGAGGCCGAGCGGCGTCAGTTCGCCCTGAGGGCTGGTGACGAGAACGCTGTCGCCCACCTGAGCGCCGATGGTTTCGGCGAGATCTTTGCCGAGGACCAGAGGCGGATAGGGCGCGTCGATGGAGCCCTGGCCGGGAAACGACTGCGCATCGTGGTTGGGAGCCTCGGGATCGAGATCTTTGGCCGAGCCGGAGACGATGGTGTCGAGCAGGTTGCTCACCGTGCGCTCTTCGGCGGGGATGATGCCCTTGATGAGCGCGAAGCCGGCGCGCGGGCCGCGCGAGACGAGCACCTGCCCGTAGAGTCCCGGCGCGGCGGCGGTGACGTGGGGAACGTGGCGGAGGCGTTCGAGGAGCGGACGCCAGTCGCGAATGCCGTCCGACTGCAACGCGCATCAGATCCACGTGCGCCGAGGCGCCGAGCAGCCGGTCCTGCAGGTCGCGCCGCATGCCGTTGGTGATGGCCAGCGCGATGATGAGCGCGGCCACTCCGGCGGCCACTCCGGCGACCGAGATGGCGGTGACCACGCCCACCACGGCTTGCCGCCGCTTGGCCTTGAGGTACCGCGCCGCCACATAGAGCTCGAATCGCATTGCGCCCTAACTTGTGTTACACGTTATCCAACTACGTTGGAATTGAAGGCTGCCCTAAGAAGCATCCCTCAGGGGCTAAAGCCCGCTCTATATACGGCATCTTTCGGCACGACTGAAGTCGTGCCCTGACACAATGCTGCTTTTTCAAACTGCGCTTCGATCATTGCGCCGGTTTCTCGGCAGGAATCACTGTTTTTGCCACGCCCACATTGTCGTGACGGTCGTATGCGCGGACGGCGATCAGGTGTTCAACCTTCGCAGCATCGGCAGGAGCAGGAATGAGAACGTCATAGTGCTCCCGCTTCGAGTCAGAGAGTCCGCCGACAGGCTCGATGTATTGCCACGGGCCTGCATCGAGCGAATATTCGGCATGAGCGATGGGCGAGAAGCCATCCTCGGCGTCAAAGGTCAGATGGAATTGCTTCGCGCATGGCTGTTGCTTGCAAACGATATCTTCGAGAGAAGCCTTGAGCGCGGAGACGACGGGCGGTGTGGTGTCCACTTCGAAGCGCTCGCTGACCTTTTCGCCGGTGAGCGCTTCAGCGGGAGTGTGCGAGGGCGCATCGGAGGCGACGACCTTGATCTGGTAGCCGCCGTCGGGAATCAGCGCGGCATCAAAACTGTACGCCTTGTCGGTCATCTCTTCTTTGAGCAGCCGCCAGACGCTCTCGCCGTCTCCGCGCAGGAAGAGCGAGTAGGTGAGGTCATCGCCGTTGTCGTCGTGCGCCGCCCAGCGGACTGTGATGGCGGTGCGATCTTTGATAGCCTGCAAGGGAGATAAAGATGAGGCGTCGACAGTCACTCCGGCATTCTGGCTGGCGGATGGGAAATGTGATGCTGACGGTGGTGCGGCTGGCCGACCGGACTGGGCCATGGTCTGAGGATTCACGCGTGCGCCGGGCACAACCACAAGATCGTCGACCACTGGAGCGGAGTTGACGGGCAGGTAGTTGACGCCGACCGAGCCCAGCGAACCCTTCGCCTGGAGCACGGCCTTCCATTGCAGGTAGCGGCCGGCGGGAGATGCCACCGCGCCGTCCTGGAGCGGCTGCCATTCAGACCAGCCGCGCACGGGCTGCTCGACATTGCCGGTGCGGGTGAGCAGTTCATAACCGGTCGAGCCGGGCTCAACCTCGATGCGGCCAAAGCGGGCCAGCGCGCCGGCATCGAGCACATCGCTGGCGTATTCGTGCTTCTCGGCTCGCGCCCAGAAGGACAAGCTTGCCGGTGTTGCCGGTGCCGATGAGAATGCCGCCCATGCCTTCCGCGTCCTGCACACGGCGCAGGCTCAACCCCTGTTGCGCATGCGAGGTGACCGATGTCGGCGTAGCTGCCGTCGGCAGCGATCTTGAAGATGCGGCCTCGATTGCCGGTCAGCGCCAGCAGGCCATCGGGTTGCGCGGCCAGTGCGTAGACGACCTCGTCCTTGCCGGACCAGAGCTTGCGCGGGGCCTGGCCTTCAGTCAGCGCGTAGATCTCGCTGCCTTCGGGGACCGAAGCGCTGGAGTTGGCCGCCTGCATCGAGCCGGGCTGGACGATGGTGATGCTGATCGAGCCGACTCCCTGCACGGGCAAGGGAGGCAGCGGATTGCGGCTTTTGTCGCCCACGCTGGCGGCGTAGATGGTTCCATTGGCGGCCACGGCAACCGAGGTGATCTCGCGGCGCGGCGCTTCAAAGAGCACGTAGCCCTTGCCGTCGGGACTGATGCGGTAGACCAGGCCGGAGCCATCGGAGCCTGCGATCAGGTTGCCCTTCGCGTCCCATGCCAGTGAGCGGATGTGCCCTTCGTCGCTCTTGAAAAACAGCTCCGGCTTCGCGCCGGCTTTGGCGACATCGACGCGGTAGACCGCACCCGGCCCGCCGGTGGCGATGTAGAGCCGTCCCGCCGCGTCGAAGGTCATCTCCCAGATGTAGTGCGACTTGGCGTCCGACTTGTCGGTTCCCTTCCCTGGTTCTGCGGACTTCCTGCCGCCGGGCATCGTGTCGTCCAGCTTGGACGCGTCGAAGACGACCGTGGCGCTGCTCTCGTCCTGCTTGGCGGTTGCGTCCGGCTTCAGCCGATAGACCTTGCCGCTGGGCAGCGTGGCCGCATAGAGAGCGCCGTCCGGGCCGAGGCGAACCACTTGCACGGTCAGGTCTTTGGTCTCGAAGAGCGTGAAGGGCTTGCCGTCCGTCCCGACGCGCAGAACTGTGGCCGGCGAGGCGGTTCCAAGGTAGGCCGTGCCGGTTTTGTCCACGGCGACCGACCAGACGGTCGTCGAGGGCGTGGTGAGCAGTTCGGTCAAGCCGGGCCCCGTGCGCAGATGGCCGTCGCTTGAAAGCGCGACACCCTGCGGAGTGCCTTTCTCGAACTCTTCCAGGCGCGACTGGGTCCAGAGGTGCGTGCCCTGCGCGGAGGCCGTCAATGCTAGAGCGGCCATCGTTGCCGCAGCCAATGCGGAGAGACGAAGGGCAGAACAACGGCGGGAGATCGTAAAGGAAGAAAGAAACATGCTGGGGTTGAGTTTACTAAAGTTGGGCGAAAAGAGGCATATTACTGGCGGGGGTGACGAGGAAGAAAGCGGTTCTGCCTGACGTAATGATGGCGCAGGCAGGGGACGAGATGAGGTTCGTGGTTTCCCACCCTTTCCGCGGAAAAAAGCGGAAAGGATGGGGCACGGGGCAGCTATTACGATTTCTTCGTGTTCCGCCGATCCCTCGCATCAAATCTAAAAGCAGTTTTTCCATGCGACAACTCCGCAAACACATCTCCTTTGGTACGGAGCGCATAGAAGACGAGGCCGCCAAAAACAATGATGACAGTTAGCACCACTAATGCCAAGAAAGGAAGACTGGACTCCAGGTAGGTTACCATTCCTCCACCCCCTTCGAACCACCGGCTACTGGCGTTGGAGCGGAAATTGGAGTGGCATTCCGTGCAGTTGCTTCGTGTGGAACCACTAGAAATCGCGTTGGCGCACCCAGACGCTGTAGCTCCTGGCGGATGATTTTTTCTGCCGCCGCATTGATAGTCAAAGCGAGCATCTTTTTCCCCATGCTCGCTACTTCAATGCGAATATTTGCTCCATCGAGTTCCCATGTGGCGGCACCGAGAAGTTGCGCGGCGGACTCGTGTCCAGCTTCCACCAGTGCAGAGTGGACAGCGTGGCGAATAGATTCCAAGTTCTTGGCGTCGAAGGTGGGAACTTCCGACACTCCCGATGCTTCGTCCAACTCGATTTTCTTCTTGGTTAGAATGGCCTTTAGCACGTCCCCGGGTTTGGAGACTTGTGAGAGGTCAATTTTGGGCCTTAGGTCATTAACAGAAGCGCGAACCGGGATTCGCGCGGTGCGATCGGCCGCCCCTTTCACTGCGGCGGCTACCGATTGGGCGTCGCCCAGTTTGGCTCGAATGTCTTTGGTAGTTTTAACCGCTTCATTGCTCAGATTTTCTAGAAGTTCAGGGATTTTGTCGATCGCTTCGAGCCGAAGAGATCTTGGAGCATAGCTAAACAGCCAAGTCTCATCACTCGACTCGTCTGCGTTACCGAGATCACCTTCGACCTTATTGAGGCTTATCCCCCATTTACCGTCGACCTTTGCGTACCCGATACTCCAGCGCCAGAGTGGCGAACCGTCGCAGAAGTATTCTTGGCTTTCGCGTATAGTGACCCACGTGGTAATGCCTAGGTTAAGCTTCTTGAGAGCAGCATCGATTTCGGCAATGGACTTACCAAGCTCGTCTGAGACGGCATTGAGGTCGGCTGCAACTGTGGAGAGTTGTGAATAATAACTCGCGACCCTCTCCAAGAGAGGGATTTCTTCGTCAAGCATAGTAATTTACCTCATCCTACAGATGTGGGGTTCACCACCGCACAGGTGGGTATCACCGTTTTGGTCGCCGCCATACAGGCGGGGCAGATGATAATGGCATCCGCCTTCCAGCGGTACAAATTGTTATTGTCAACTGCATCATATCTCATACTACGGTACGTTACAACTATCATTTTTTTACTGAGTGCACTGACGTCATGACAGGAAAGCCTTTCAATGCCGGAAGTGGCGGATGCCGGTGAAGACCATGGCCATGCCCAACTTGTCGGCGGCGGCGATGACTTCTGCGTCGCGGACTGAGCCTCCGGGCTGAATGACGGCGGTGGCTCCGGCCGCGGCTACGGCTTCAAGGCCGTCGGCAAAGGGGAAGTAGGCGTCGGATGCTGCGACGCAGCCCTTGAGCGGCAGCAGGGCCTTCATGGCGCCAAAGCGGGCGGAATCGACGCGGCTCATCTGGCCTGCGCCAACGCCGAGGGTCTGGCCGTCTTTGGCATAGACGATGGCGTTCGACTTGACGTGTTTGCAGACGCGCCAGGCAAAGAGCAGGCTGCGCAGCTCCTCGGCGGTCGGCGGACGCTGAGTGACGACTTTGAGTTCGGCTGCGTTGACGTGGCCGGTGTCGGCGTCCTGCAACAACAGGCCGCCAGAGACGTGCTTGACGACGGGCTTCGGCGGCGCGGCATGAACCTCGACCAGGCGCAGATTCTTCTTGGCGGCGAAGCGTTCGCGGGCCGCGGCGCTGAAGCTGGGAGCGGCGATGGCCTCGACAAAGAGCTTGGCGATCTCTTCGGCGGCCTCGGCGTCCACCTCGCGATTGATGCCGATGACCGCAGCCGTAGGCCGAGACGGGATCGCAGGCGAGAGCTTTCTTGTAGGCTTCGAGGAGGGTCGCGCCGGTAGCTGCACCGCAGGGATTTGTGTGTTTGACGATGACTACTGCCGGCTCGGCATCTTCGCCTTTCAACTCCTGCGCCAACTCCCAGCAGGCTTCGAGATCGACGAGATTGTTGAAGCTGAGTTCCTTGCCCTGGAGCTGTGTTGCACCGGCGATGCCGAGGCCGGAGCCGTCCGCATAGAGAGCGGCGCGCTGATGGGGGTTTTCGCCGTAACGCAGGGATTGAGCCAGCGGAAGGTTGATGCGCAGCGTCCCAGGCAAACTAGTTGCGTCTAGTTCGGCTGGCGATGAAGGCGCGGGAGCTTCGCCGATCTTGTCGAGCGTGTTGGCGATGGCGGTGTCGTATGCGGCAGTGAGCGCGAAGGCCTGTTTGGCGAGCCGCCAGCGGGTTGCGCGAGAGAGGGCGCCGCCGCTCGCCTTCAATTCGTCGATCAACGCCGGGTAATCAGCGACGCGGGTGACGATGGCCACGTCTTCGAAGTTCTTGGCCGCCGAGCGCACCATCGACGGGCCGCCGATGTCGATGTTCTCGATGAGATGGCCGAAGGCCACGCCGGGTTGAGCGGCGGTCTTCTCAAAGGCGTAGAGGTTGACGACTACCATATCGATCGGTTCGATGCCGTGCGCGGCGACCGCGGCCTCGTGCTCGGCGTTGCCGCGAATGTAGAGCAGGCCGCCGTGAACCTTGGGGTGCAGGGTCTTGACGCGGCCGTCGAGCATCTCGGGAAAGCCGGTCAGATCGCTGATGTCCTTGACGGTGAGGCCGGCCTCGCGCAGCGCACGCGCCGTTCCGCCGGTCGAGACCAGTTCCACGCCAAAGCCCGCCAATGCCTGGGCAAACTCCACCAGGCCGGTCTTGTCGGTCACACTCAGCAACGCACGCCGAATCCGCTTCTCTGCACTCACTGATGCACTCCTTGTTGAGAGCTTTCGCCTCCGGCACAACGCTGCCACGTCGAGCGCGCGAACTCCAAACACCAGAGTACATCGTAGGGCGCGGCGGAAAGCCAAACCACATGACGGTACGACGATCCCTGACACTGACCCGGCAAACGACTTCATCCTGCGAAGTTGCCGAAAATACGATAAAGTTGAACTATGGGAAGTTTCCCCCACCCACATCTGATCCACAAATTCTGTCTCCAGAGACCGACCTCGGCTCCACCCGTTCCAGGAGGAGGTTCAGAAGCCGCGCCCCGGCGTGGTCTTATGCGCCGGCCACCTACGTACTCCTGGGCATCAACTGCCTGGTCTTCCTGGTGATGACGGCGCGCGGAGCCAGCTTCTGGGGTCCGACCCTCGATCAACTGATGTCGTTTGGCGCCAACAATGCCGGCTCGGTGCTGATTAGCGGCCAGTGGGTGCGTATAGTTACCGCGATGTTCGTGCACGTGGGCATCCTGCACCTGGCCACCAATATGTGGTGTCTGTGGAACCTGGGCCTGCTGGCCGAGCCGCTGATGGGCTCTGCTGGCGTTGTGGCCGCCTACATTCTTACCGGCGCGGCGGGCAATCTACTCTCCACCGGCTACAACTGGTGGGAGTCTTCTCCAGAGTGGATGCGCTACCATGCCGCATGGGTAAGCCACCAAGCCGGGGCCACGGCCATGGACCCATCGGTTTTCTTTCCGGCCGGAGCGGGAGCTTCAGGAGCCGTCTTCGGCATCGCCGGGGCGCTGATTATTCTGCTCAAGTCCCACCGGCTGCCGGTGCCTCCGCTGGAGTTGCGCAAGCTGCGCAAGTCGGTGATCTACTTTGCCGCCATCAACCTGGGGATCGGCCTGGCCATCAGCCTCAATGTCGTGGTGAAGCATACCGGGGTGAGCATCGACAATTCGGCCCACCTTGGCGGCGTTCTCTGCGGATTGCTTTTCGCAGCCCCGATGGAGCCCCGCCTTGGCTCGCCACGCGATCTGTTTATCTTCAGTCGCCGCGTCGCCACGGTGATGGTGGTGGGAATCCTGGTGCTCTTCGGGTTCTACCTGGCAACGCTGGCGCGCTAGGCCTCTGACAGGAAAACGAAGGCTAAGAACTTATCCGTAAATTGAGAAGGAATGTAGTGCGGTCTCAAGACAGGCTGTACTGGCAACGTCCGCGCCGCCAGTACACGCCTGTGGGTCTGGAGACCCACAGGACAGCTGACCTGGAGGTTGATTACATGACAGCGTCGGCTCCTCCGACCTGAGTAGACTGGTGGTTGCGAAACGACCAGGAGCTCGGGAGGAAAGGAGCCGAGCATGATGATTATAGGATGTGATTTTCACCCACGGTTTCAACAGATTGCCTTTGTCGACCAAGAGACGGGCGAGTATGGCGAGCGCCGCTTGAACCATCCGGAAGAGGCGGAGCGATTCTACCGAGAATTGGCCGGCAGGCCGGTGCGGATTGGCGCCGAAGCAACGGGGAACTTTCGTTGGTTTCGGCATCTGATGGAGGAGCTGGGTCACGAGTTTCTGCTGGGGGACGCGACGGCGATTCGTGCCGCCTGCCCACGTCGGCAGAAGACCGACAAGCGAGACGCCAGACACATTTTGAACATGTTAGTGGAAGATCGTTTCCCGGTTGTCTGGCAACCTTCGGCGGAGAACGACCATGTGCGGCAGTTGCTGCTTCATCGCTGCCGCATGGTGCGGATGCGCACCCGGATCAAGAACCAGTTGGACTCGATGGCCAAGAACGAAGGCATATTGAGTTCCCGGGTGTGGTCTGCCAAGCGCCGCGGCGAGATCGAGGCGCTGCCGTTGCCAGGCTGGTATGCGCATCGGCGAGCGGATTTGCTGGGATTGCTGGATGAGTTGGACGAGCGCATCCGTCCTTTGGACGAGGCGGTGCACGAGGCCGCCGAAGATAACCAGGAGGCTCGTCTGTTGATGACTCATCCGGGAGTGGGGCCGATTGTTTCTCTGGCCTATGTATTGACCATCGGCGACTGGAGACGGTTTCCGCGGGGCAAGCAGGTGGGAAGCTACCTGGGCCTGATCCCAGCCGAGGAGTCGAGCGGAAACATGCGGCGCCTGGGCCAGGTCAGCAAGCAGGGCAGCGTGCTGGTACGCTGGCTGCTGGTGGAGGCCGCGGTTCATGCGCAACGGCATGATCCGAGCTGGCATCGGCAGTATGTGCGCCTGTCGATGAACAAGCATCACGGGGTGGCCAAGGTGGCCATCGCGCACAAGTTGGCGGTTCGGTTGTATTGGATGTTGCGCTCCGGCGACGATTACAGCAAGGTGATGGAGCGCGGTTCACATGCGGGCCAGTCCGTGTAGCGCCGTGGCCTCAGGGCCGAGAGATTGATTGGACGCCCCGCCTCTCTTGATGCTGGAGAGAGTTTGAACAAGTAATCATGGTGTGGTACCGGACCGAATACATGGCTGATGGAACCAATTGGGCTGCCATCGAAAAATGATTCAACGCAAAGTGTGAGCTTGGGTGGTTTCGCAAAAGCAGGACGCTTTTTCAATGATGGGTTGAATCTCAGAAAGTACCTGAGATTCAACCCAAGCCAATTGTGGATGTGGGGAGGACGGTGTCAAGGGTCGAGATGAACGCAAAGAACGCGCCCTTGACACCGTCCTCCCCACGCCGACGCTTCTCTACGCATTTTTTCCGGCCAAGGGCCGCAAAAAATGCCTTGACAAGACCGACGCTGTCATACACGGCGCTACAAGTTTGTTGGCGCTATCGCGTCGCCGTGGCGGCGAACTTTTTCACCATCGCCAAGAGCAACTTGCGGTCGCTGTCATTCAGGTTCGTCGAGTAGCGGCGGATCTGAGTGAGAAAGCGCAGTTCCTCGTCGGAGAGCTTTTGCAGTGTTGCCTGACGGCCAAGCGATTCGTCGGCGAAGAATTGTGTGATGGGCAGATCGAGCGCGCGGGCAATCTTCGAGAGTGTGTCAAGCGATGGCACCGTATGGCCGTTCTCAACACGCGAGAGATAGCAGCGGAGCAGCCCGGTCTTCTTTTCGATGTCGCCTTGCGAGAGGTTTTTTTGCAGCCGGTGAGCGCGGATTGCGGTGCCGATCTTGATCACGTGCATTCTCCTGTTCGATTGCCGCCGAATTTACTTACAAGGTAGCAACCAAGAGATTATTGACATAATAGTAAACATGGCCTGGAGGAGATTGCAAGGGCAATCATCGCGTCTTAACCGGCTGGTTCGCCTGTTCCTCCGGGTGGTTCTTCGATGGGATTCTCAGGTGTGCCGGTCTCTGCGAATCCGTAAGGACAGTGCCTGCAGCCCGATCCACAGCAGGAGCCCCGCTTCAGGTGATAGGCCGCGGTGAAGACAAGATTCGGCCCATCAAAGTAGAAGTCCTCGGGTGCAAGCCCTGTCTTCGGCAAATTGACTGGCGGGTTTTGCTTCATGCATTCATTCTCGCGAAGGAGCCGCGTTTCGGATAGGTAGAATTAAAGCATGACACTCTCCGCACAAGATCGCGCGCGGCGCATCAAGATCATTCTTTTCGACGTCGACGGCGTTTTGACCGACGGACAGATCTGGATCATTCCAGTGCCGGTGGCCGGGCCCGATGGCGACAATGACAACCAGATGGTGGAGGCCAAGGGCTTCAGCGCGCACGATGGCGCGGCGTTTCGCTGGCGCGGCTGGGCGGCATGAAGTGCGGCGTTATCACCAAGCGCATCTGCGAGACCGTTGCCATGCGCGCCCGCGACCTGAAGCTCGAGTTCGTCTACCAGGGCCAGGCCTTCAAGATGCAGGCGGTCCGCGAGATCATCGCGAAGGAAGGCGTGACGCTGGACGAGATCGCTACGTGGGCGACGACGTGATCGACCTGCCGGTGATGCGCCAGTGCGGATTGGCTGTGGCCGTTGCCAATGCGCGCGACGCAGGTGAAGGCCGAGGCGCACTACGTGACTCCGAACCGCGGCGGCCAAGGCGCGGGGCGCGACGCAATCGAGTTTATCCTTGAGGCAAGGGCGTGCTCGAGCAGTGCCTCGAGGCTTCTATCGACGAGAGCAATCCGCATTCCGCCGTCGATCGACATCGGCAAGGGCGGAGATCTGAAGTAATCAGTTGGCACAAACATGGAAACTAACCCTCAAACGCGCAGTCGTTCTCTTGAGCGGCGGTCTCGACTCGGCCACTGTGCTGGCCATTGCGCGCAGGCCGAGGGCTATGAGCTCTACGCGCTCTCGTTCTCCTATGGGCAGCGGCATGTGTGGGACTCGAAGCGGCAAGCGCGTCGCCGCCGCCATTGGCGTCGCCGCAGCATCGCATCGCAGCATATCGACCTGCGGGTCTTCGGCGGCTCGGCACTCACCGCCGACATCGCCGTACCCAAGGGCCGCGACGCCGGACGAGATGGCCACGGCATTCCGATCACCTATGTGCCCGCGCGCAACACGATCTTTCTCCGTTCGCGCTGGCGTGGGCCGAGGTGCTGGGTGCGAGCGACATCTTTCATCGGCGTGAATGCGCTCGACTACTCGGGCTATCCCGACTGCCGGCCGGAGTTCATTGAGGCCTTCGAGAAGATGGCGAACCTGGCGACCAAGGCCGGCGTTGAAGGCCGCCAGCATCTCAAGATTCACACGCCGCTGATCGCGCTGACCAAGGCGCAGATCATTCGCCAAGGGAATCGAACTGGGCGTGGATTACGGGCTGACCAGCAGTTGCTACGATCCGTCGCCGGCGGGCGCGCCGTGCGGGCAATGCGACTCTTGCCTGTTGCGGCGGAAAGGCTTCCGCGAAAACGGAATCGAAGATCCGCTGGGATAGAAGAGAGCTTTTGGCTTCTGAAGGTGAGCTTGGTGTTCATGGTTTCCAACCCTCGTCGCGCCGATGCGTCGTGTGGCGAACCGCTTGAGGGCGGTTGAGGTACGAGTTACCAGCTGGAGGGTGGAAGCTGTTCTAGATGAGCTATGCGGTCAAAGAAATCTTCTACACGCTGCAGGGCGAGGGCGCGCAACGGGCCGCGCGGCGGTCTTCTGCCGCTTTGCCGGATGCAATCTCTGGTCGGGACGCGAGGCTGATCGCGCCTCGGCGATCTGCCAATTCTGCGACACGGATTTTGCGCGATACGAACGGGCCGGGCGGCGGAAAGTTTCGCATTCGCGCCGAGAGAGTCAGCTGGCCGAAGCGGCCGTCGACGCAGAAAGTGGCCCGCCGGTGCCTCGCGTCAGGGCAAGCGTTTCGTGGTCTGCACCGGCGGCGAGCCGCTGCTGCAACTCGATGCGACCCTGATCGACGCGCTGCACGCGCGCGGTTTTGAGATTGCCGTCGAGACCAACGGAACGATTGCCGCGCCGGCAGGGATTGACTGGCTCTGCGTCAGCCCCAAGGCCGGCGCGGAGCTGATGCAGCGCAGCGGGCGACGAGCTGAAGCTGGTCTATCCGCAGCCGGGAGCCGAGCCGGCGGAGTTCGAATCGCTCTCCTTCCGGCATTTTTTCTTGCAGCCGATGGACGGGCCGAGCGCGAGGCCAACACCGAGCTCGCCCTGCGCTACTGCCTCGATCACCCGCAATGGCGCCTGAGCCTGCAGACGCACAAGATTCTGGGCATTCCGTGATTACTCCTGGGCAAGACGATCCAGCATATCTCAGTCTCGCGCGCTTCCAAGCTTTGAGCCGGCCGCGGAAGACCGGTTAGGGTACTGACGAGCAAAATCCTGCTTTGCGCAAAGATACTGACACCAAATAAAGGTTAAAATCGTCTGAATAGTAGGCAGAGTTGCCTTCAACGGCTGCCTGCGTCGCCTTTTGTCCCTCCAGAGTTGGATTTTTCGACTTGCAGGGCTGGCAATAAGGAATGGAATCCCCAGGATGATGATAAGAAAACCTCGTCTGCTGCTCGTTCGGCTTACCGCTGCTTTAGCAATGGCCTCCCTGGCGCCGGCAGCGATGCCCGCCCTTGCCCAAAGCAACTCCGGTTCCCCTGCACAGCCGAGCCCAGCCCCCGCCAAAACGCCGGTGGCCAGCCCGATCCAGATTGCTCCGGCATAACGAGGCCGAGCCAGCGGATTCCACCCAGAAGGCGCCGGATCGCGCCCAGGCGTACTACCATCTGGGGTTGGCCAGCACGTACGAAGAGGAGGCCGTCACCCAGGGCCGGCCGGAGCTGGTGACGCGAGCCATCGAGGAGTACAAACTGGCGCTGAACGCCGACCCGGCCTCGCCCCAGTTGAGCATGGCGCTGGCCGATCTCTATTTCCGCTCGGGCCGTTCGCACGAGGCCGAGATTACGGCACATGCGCTGCTCAAGATCGCGCCGGACAACATCGAGGCGCACAAGCTGCTGGGGCGCATCTACCTGCGCGAGTTGAGCGAAGGGAAAGGCGCCTCGTCCTCCACCTCGCCCACCGGCAGCGCGCTTGATCGAGCGATCGCCGAGTTCGCAAAGGTGGCTGCTCTGGAGCCCACGAACGTCGAGGATCACATGATCCTGGGCCAGCTCTACACCGTCAAGCACGAGGATAAGAAGGCCGAGGAACAATTCAAGACCGCGCAAGCGATCGACCCCGACTCGGAGGAAGTGGTGCTGAATCTGGCTCGCCTCTATGCCGAAGAGCGGCGACATCGAACACGAGGTCAAGACGATCGAGGCGGTACCGGTGGACGACCGGACGCCGAAGATGGAAGACGAGCTGGGCGCGGCGTATCAGACAGTTGAAGCGAGGCAAGGATGCCATCGCGGCCTTCCAGCGCGCCGTCGACATGGAGCCGACGGATGCAGGCCTCGCGGGATGCGCTGGCGCAGGCTCTGCTCAACGACGATCAACTCGACGAGGCGCTGAAGCAATACAAGGAGCTGTCCGAGGCCGACCCGGAAAACGCCGGAACCCTGGTTCATATCGGCGAGATTCAGCGCCGTCAGGGAAAGTATGAAGAGGCGCTGGCCACCATTCCGCAAGGCTCGGAAGCTGGAACCGGCCAATCTGGACGCCGGCTACAACGAGGGACTGCTGCTCGACGTTCTGGGCCGCTTCGACGATGCAGCGAAGACTTACGGAAAGATGGTCGATCTGACCTCGCACGCCAACGGCGCCTACACCGCCGATGAAAAGAACAATCGCAGCATCTTCCTGGAGCGGCTGGGAGGGGTCTATCACGAGCAGAACAAGACTGCCGAGGCGATCGCCACCTACCAGAAGATGATCGATATGGGCGGCGACTCGGCGGTTCGCGGCTATCAGTACCAGGTGGACACCTATCGCGACGCCAAGCAGTACGAAAAGGCGGTTGAGACTGCGCGCAAGGCCGTCGAGGCCAACCCCAAAAATCGCGACCTGAAGCTGATGCTGGCAGGCGAGTTGGGCGACCTGGGCAAGACCGACGAAGGGCTGGCACTGGCCAAGGGGCTGCTTGCCAACACCAACGAAGACCGCGTGGTCTGGCTGGCGCTGGGCCAGATGTACATTCGCGCGCACCGCTGGAAGGAGGCCGAGGATGCCTTCAACAAGGCCGAGCCGCTGACGACCAAGAAGGAAGATCGCACCTACCTCTCTTCCTGCGCGGCGAGCTGGCCGAACGGCAAAAACACCTGCGAGCCGGCTGAGCAGTACTTCCGCCAGGCGCTGGATCTCGAGCCGAAGAACGCCATGACCCTGAACTACCTGGGCTACATGCTGGCCGACAAGGGCATCCGTTTGCCCGAAGCGCTCGAGATGATCCGCAAGGCGGTGGAGCAGGAGCCGATGAACGGCGCCTACCTCGATTCGCTGGGCTGGGTTTACTTCAAGATGGGCGATTACGAACGGGCCGAGGAGAACCTGCGCCAGGCGGTCGAGCGCGACCAGACCGATCCCACCGTCCACGACCATCTGGGCGACCTCTACGAGAAGACCGGCCGCATTCGCCTGGCCGCGGCGCAGTGGCAGCTATCGCTGACGCAGTTTGCCAAGTCGGCCCCGACCGACGTCGAGCCAGCCGAAGTGGCCAAAGTGCAGAAGAAGCTGGAAACGGCCCGCGTGAAGCTGGCGCAGGAGGACAGCACCCTTGGCCAGCCCAAGCCGGAGTAACGAGACCCGGACCTGTGAGTTAGACTGCGAAGATGGATCGGGAAGCCAGGCCGAAGTACGCGCTGCCTGCCGGGATCGCGGTTTGCGCAGAGGACGAACTGGCTCGCCGCGCGCATCCGGAGCCGCAACATCCCTACCGCACACCATTTGCACGGGACGGCGCCCGGGTGCTGCACGCGCGGGCCTTTCGCCGGCTGGCCGGCAAAACGCAGGTCTTCGCGCGGCTGCCCGCCGACGCACCATCGGACCACTTTCGCAGCCGCCTGACACACACGCTGGAAGTCACCCAGATCGCGCGTACGCTGGCTCGCGCGCTTGGGCTGAATGAGGAACTGGCCGAGGCGCTGGCGCTGGCGCACGACATCGGGCATCCGCCCTTTGGCCACGCCGGCGAGAAGGCTCTCGACCAATGCCTGCGCGGCTTTGGCCTGGGCTTCGACCACAATCTGCACGCCTTGCGCATCGTCACCTGGTTTGAGGAGCGTTATGCCGGCTTTCGCGGCCTGAACCTGACTCTGGGCGTGCGCGAGGGCATCGTCAAGCACTCCCACGACTATTCAGCCGCCGCCCATCCGGAGCTGGCCGAGTTCTTTCTCGACCAGTTCCCTCCCCTTGAAGCCCAGCTGATCGACCTGGCCGACGAGATCGCCTATACTGACCGCCGACCTCGACGACGGCCTCGACTCGGGCATCCTCTCGCTGGAGCAGGTGCGCGAAGGGGTGGCGGTCTTTCGCGGCTTCGATGACGCCGTGATGGTGGATTTTCCCGCAGCACCGGCGAAGCTGGCCACCTATGAGACCCTCAAGCGGCTCTTGAACGCGATGGTCACGGACTTGATGGACGAGACGAGCCGGCGGGTGGCTGCGTTGGGCGCGACGACGCTCGAAGAGATTCGCAAAGCGCCTCATCGCCTGGCTGCGCTGAGCACGGAGATGGAGGCCGAGCGCGCAGCGGCCAAGAAGTTCCTCTACGCAAATCTCTACAACTCCCCCGGCATCGAAGAGGCGCACGAGCACGCGACCGAGGTGGTCACGGGATTGTTTGCCGCGCTTGTCGCCGACCCCAACTTGCTGCCGGAAAGCCACCAGGCGGAGATTGCGACCGAAGGGCTGGCGCGCACCGTGGCCGACTACATCGCCGGGATGACGGACAACTATGTTGAGCAGGTTTGGGCGAAATGCGGCGGTGCAATCCGATCGAGTGAATCCGAGCGATGAGCGAGAGCCGATCCATCAATCTGCACAATCTCACGGTTGCCGAGGCAATTCGGGAGTTTGTGCGCTTCTACAATGGGTGCGTGCGGAGCGGCTACCGGGGACGGCTGGAGGTGATCCATGGCTACGGCTCGTCGGGAAGCGGCGGGGTGATCCGGGAGGAGCTGCGCCGGTACCTGAAGGCCCACGAAGAGATTTTTGGAGAGTTTTTACCGGGAGAAAATCTGCGCAACCCTGGCGTCACGATTCTCTATCCAGGGGAGACGCAGGCGGCGATGCCGCCGGGGGCGGGAGCCACCTTCTCCAACATGCGATACAAGAGGCGATAAGGGCACCGCTCGCACCAGGACGGGAGCAGATGTTGATCTATTTTGCCGGCAGAAATTCTACGTGCGCCAGATCGGCGACTGCCTTGAAGTCGTAGTCGGCGGTCACCAGCACGTGATCGGCGGAGTCCATCGCCAGTTCGATGGCAAAGGCGTCGGCGTAGGGAAGCTTGCGGTCTTCTTTGATCTCCGCAGCATGAACCGCGCGGTCTCCAGTTGCGGCCACAGTCCGCAGTTGGAAAAACGCAAGATCATCAAGGGTGCGCTTCTGCCCGATAACGCCCTGCTTCCTGCGCACGATTCCGGCAACCTCGCCCCACTGAATTGCTGAGATCACTGCTTCAGCTGTCTGCGTCTTATGGGCCTGCAAAATCGCCGCTATACGAGCCCATCCCGCTTCCTTGTCCAGAAAACGCACAACTGCCGAAGAATCAAGAACGAAGATCGTCACCGGCATTCCCTACCAGCCCGCCTTGGCATCTTCGGCACGGCGATCTGCAATTAGCGCATCGCTCATGGAGAATCCACCCGCAGTGCTGCCACACAGTTTTTCAATCATTAGGCGTGTAGTATCTTGCGTTTGGGGCCGGAGAATCAACTCTGCGCCCTCGATCCGAATCGCAACACGCGTCCCCGGCTCGATTCCCATGGCCTCTCGAACCTGGATGGGAATCACCATTTGGCCCTTGCTGCTGACGGTTGTGAATACCTGCTCCATGGCTTACATTATGTCTTAAGTAAGACTTATTGTCAATAATAAGATATGTATTCATATGTAAGCTTATAGTCATGTATCTTACTTTTTACGACACGTCTTACCTATTATACCGGCGGTATATACCCTCGTAACGAGCGCCTGGCAGGTCTTCCTCACGCATCCGGTTGTACTCTTGTAGATGTGAGAACTTCCCTGACCAAGACACAATCTCGTCACGCTGCGCTGGCTTTGGGCGCAGCTCTGACCGTGTTCTTCACCGCTGCCGCGCTGAGCGCGCAAACCGCGCCGGAGAAGACTGCTTTGACCGCCGGACCGCCCGTTGGGGGCGGCTTCTTTCCGCTGAGCGAGGTTCATCGCGGGCTGAAGGCCACGGCGTGGACGGTCTTTACAGGCAGCAAGCCGGAGTCGATGGAAGTGGAGATTCTCGGCGTGTTGCGCGGGGCGCGCGGACCGGGGCACGACATGATCCTGGCGCAGTTGCACGGGACCAAGCCGGAGTACACGGGCGTGGTGGCCGGCATGAGCGGCAGTCCGGTCTACATCGGCAACCGGCTGCTGGGCTCGCTCTCTTACCGCATCGGGCAGTTCGCCAAGGACCCCATCGCCGGCATCACGCCGATCGAGCAGATGCTGGAGGTGCGGGATCTGCCGATCGGCAGGGACCAGGGACTAGGGAACAGGGACTAGGGAATCCGAAATCAGATCTCTGAACGCGGCAGGCCAGGAGACGATGCAGGCGATGGAGACGCCGCTGGTGATGAGCGGATTCCATCCCGAGGCGATTCGGCTCTGGCAGGAGAAGATGGCTGGTACCGGCCTGGAGACGGTGGCCGCCGGAGGGATGGGCGGCAGCTCCGAAACAGCAAATGACGCGGCGGCAGCCCCTTCGGCCGCGGCGATTGCGAGTGTCGTGCCCGGCTCGGCGGTGAGTGCGCAACTGGTGCGCGGCGACGTGGAGATTGCAGCGACCTGTACGGTGACCTACATCGACCCGAAGCAGTTGCTGGCCTGCGGGCACCCCATCTTGCAGGCCGGGCCTGTTTCGCTGCCGATGACCACGGCCGAGGTGGTTGCCACGCTGGCTTCGCCCTTGAACGCTTTCAAGATCGTGAATACCGGAGCGACGATCGGCGCCTTCAACGAGGATCGCGACGCCGCCATCCGAGGCGTTCTGGGCGCCCGTGCGCGGATGATTCCCGTGCATATCCGGATTCACAATCAAGGACGCGAAGCCAATTCGACGAAGGAAGATCGCAAGCTCGACGTCGAGATCCTGGACCTGCCTTCGTTGACTCCGCAGGCTTTGCTGGTGACCCTGTACGAGTCGCTGCTGCAGATCGAACGACAGCACGGCGGAGACCAGCTACCACCTGACGGGCAACATCGAACTGGAGGGTTACCCGCCGTCGCCGCTGGACCTTTGGGCGTCAGCCGGAGATGCGCTGCCGGCGCCGATGGCAGACCGCCCTGCTGGCCGGGGAGCAGTTCTCCCGGCTTTACTCGAATGGCGGCCGGCTGGGCACGGTGCGCGAGGTGGATCTCGATGTAGAAGCCATTCCGCGGCACGTTGCTGTGGAATTGGAGGGGGCGCGGCTGGCTTCAAGCAGCATCGTTCATGCCGGCGACACGGTGGTCGTGGAGGCAACGCTCCGGCCGTGGCGGCAAGCGGAGCGCAACGTTCGCATCGCGGTGAAGCTACCGGCGCGGCTGGGACCGGGAAACCTGCGGCTGCTGGTCTCGGATGCCGGGACGCTTGACCGGACTCTGGACCAGCCAAAGCAGCAGAGCCACGCCGCCGATCTGGAGACTGCGCTGGCCCAGGCGCGGCTGCGGCACGCGGCAGACCGCATTTACGTGAGCCTTCTGGTGCCGGAGACGCAGGCGGGAATGGAGGGCCAAACACTCTCAAGTCTTCCACTTTCAGTGGCAAACGTGCTGGAGCCCCTGCGCGCCTGCGCAGGATGCAAGCCTGAACGGGGAGTCGGCGGAGTTGCAGGCCGATGAGCCAGCCGGCGGAGTGCTGAGCGGTTTTCAGGTGCTGAATCTGCGCATAGAACCGGGCGGCGGTTTAAACTAGGGGAGGCGGGGAGAGTTCAAGCCGACATACACAGGGCGGAGCCTCCGCACTCGAGCCGCCCTGTTTGATCCACTTCAGCGAGGATTCAGGACCAATCATGAGCCAAATTCAAGGACTTGCAGCGCACGCGGCAGGAGCCGAACTGTTGCCTTTCAAGTACGACCCAGGTGAGCTGGGCCCGCAGGAGGTGGAGATCGCAATCTCCCACTGCGGGGTTTGCCACAGCGACCTTCACCTGATCGCAAACGACTGGGGAATCAGCCAGTATCCGTTCATTCCCGGCCACGAGGTTGTGGGCAAGGTGACGGCCGTGGGGAGCGAGGTGCGATCGCTCGAAGTGGGCCAGCGCGTGGGCCTTGGCTGGCAGTCGAACTCCTGCGGAATCTGCGAGTGGTGCACCCGGGGCATGGAAAACCTTTGCCCCGCGGCCGAGGGAACGTGCGTCCACCGGCATGGCGGATATGCGGACCGGGTGCGCGCCAATGCGCGTTTCGTGATTCCGATTCCCGATGCGCTGGAAAGCGAGCATACGGCTCCGCTGCTCTGCGGCGGCATCACGGTTTATAACCCGCTGCGCACCCATGGGGTCAACCCGTCGTCGCGCGTGGGCATTGTGGGCATCGGCGGGCTGGGACACATGGCCATCCAGTTTGCGCGGGTCTTCGGCGCAGAGGTGACGGCGTTTTCGACCTCGGCCGCGAAGGAAGAAGAGGCGCGCGCGCTGGGAGCGCACAACTTCGTGAACAGCCGCGAGTCGAAAGCCATGAAAGAAGCGGCCGGGACGCAGGACTTGATTCTTGTGCACCGCCAACGCCGATCAGGATTGGGGCGTGTACGTTCAGGCGCTGCGGCCTACCGGAACGCTGTGCTTTTGTGGGAGTTCCTCCGTCGCCGGTGAGCGTCCATGCCTTCCCGCTCATCTCGGGACTTCGCTCGATCAGCGGCAACCCGACCGGAAGTCCCTACCGGCTGAAGGAGATGCTGGATGTGGCTGCACGGCACGGGGTCAAGGCCCAGATCAGAATCCTTCCCCATGTCCCAGGCCAATGCGGCCATCGAAAAGGTGAAGAAGAACAAGGTGCGCTACCGCGCGGTGCTGGCGAATTAGAGAAGGCTGTTCGCGGGATCATAGGCGCTCGAGTTGGCTTCGAGAGGCCGTTTTGCCGGGCAGCATGGCCGGTGGAGCGGCCTTTCTTTTGAGCCGGAGGAATCTTTCTTGAAAGAACCGCAACTTAATCGCTGAAACGCTGTTTGAGAGAACAGAAGCCGGTTGGGAAGAAAAGCCCAGAAACCGGCAGTGCTGAGGACAGAGTTCGTCTCCGGATTCCCGGTCCACCGACGAGTGTGGTGTGGGGCGGCACGAGGAGGATTTTCATGAGGAGCTCACGCCTGGTTCTCTTTACATGCTCCTGGCGTTGCCGTTGGCGACAATGGCGATCGCCCAGGACGCCGACGATGACCAGGATGCGCCGTATGCGGGCGACGTGGGAGTCGGTCCGGCGGTCGTTCCCGCCCCCGAGGTTTACGGTCCACCGGTCTGCGAATGGGGCTATTACTCTTATTACCCTTATGCCTGCGCGCCTTACGGCTACTACGGGCCTAGCTGGTTCTATGACGGCGTCTTTATCGGCGTCGGGCCATGGTATGGCTGGGGTGGAGGCTATGGCTACTATGGCAGGCGCGGATTCTACGGCGGACATGGCTGGGGACGTGGCGGCTACGGTCGGGCACGGCTGGGGACGTGGCGGCTACGGTGGACGTGGAGCTTATGGCGGACACGGAGCTAATGGCAGCGGCTATCGCGGTGGATATGCCGGCGGAGCGCGAGCCTTTAGCGGAAACGGCGGAGGACGTACCTTTGCACCTCCAAGAGGCGGCGGCGGATTCCATGGCGGCGGGGGCGGTTTCCGCAGTGGCGGTGGTGGAGGCTTCCACGGCGGCGGTGGTGGCGGATTCCATGGTGGTGGCGGCGGCGGATTCCACGGGGGTGGTGGTGGAGGCTTCCACGGTGGTGGCGGAGGCCACGGCGGTGGCGGTCACCGGTAAGACAACTTGCTGTTCTCAAGAAAAGGCCCTTCTGCTTCGGCAGAGGGGCCTTTTTTGTTGGAGCGTCTTTCAGCAGATGCACGGTGAGCGCCGACGGCGGAAGGCAGCCGGGTAAGGAGCTTACGCTTTATGGGATGAGTTTGTCCGGGTTTCCGGAGAAGTGCTCGACGAATCCGCTGAACGGACCGGAATGCGCTCGTTGCCGTCGTTCTTGCCCAATGCCAGCAAGATGCCGTGGAGCAGCGCCTCGGGGCGTGGCGGACATCCGGGGATATAAACATCAACGGGAATCACCGCATCCACTCCGCCAAGCGAGGCATAGTTGGCGCCGAAGATGCCTCCGCTGATGCCGCAGGCGCCGACAGCAACCACGATCTTTGGATCGGGCGTCGCGGCCCAGGTCTTGCGCAAGCGCGAGTTCCATATTGCGCGTGACCGGACCGGTGACCAGCAGCATGTCGGCATGGCGCGGCGAGGCGACGAAGTGAATGCCGAAGCGCTCGATGTCGTGGACCGGGTTGTTCAGCGCAACGATCTCCTGCTCACATCCGTTGCAGGAGCCCGCGTCCACCTGGCGAATCGCCAGCGACCGGCCGAGCAGGCTTTGAATCGCCTCGGCAATCCGCTTGGCAGGCTCCTCGAAAAGTGAGCCGCTCGCACGACGACTTGCAACGCAGCATGAGTACCGTCGGGATGGAGCGAGTATTCGGCGGTGAGAACCAGGTCGCGACGATCGCTGGCCGCAAGCTCAAATTTCCGCGTCATGCGCACCGCTCCGTCGGCGGAGGCTGCCTCGCATTCGCCGCAAAAGATGCAGCGGCCATAATCCACGGTGACCTGCCGCAGGCCGTCGGAGTCGCGGAGGGCGATGGCTCCGGTGGGGCATGCCTCGGCCGCGGGACGCGCATCGCTCCAGGCACTCGAAGTCGAACTCCGGGCATCCCCGAAACTGCTTGGCGAGGCGCGGCGAAACGCTCGGATAATCGGCCGTCGCGGAGCCGACTCTGAACGATTTTTGGAGGATCTTGAACATCGCGTTACCGATCCGTCCCCGAGTAGGACAAGTTGAAACTCTTGTTGATCACCGGAAAATCCGCGACGATATTGCCTTCGACAGCTTCCACGATGGCCGGCCAGTTGTTGATGGATGGGTCCTTGATCTTGCAGCGTTCGATGCGATTGCCTTCGCCTGTACGGACCCAGTGAACGATCTCGCCGCGCCACCCTTCGACGGCGCTCATCGCGCAGCGGCCCGGCGGAATGGGCTGAGTTGGCGCACGGTACGGGCCTTCAGGAAGAAGTGCAACCGCCGCGCGGATCATCTGGATCGACTCGCCGACCTCATCGATGCGAACCTGCATGCGGTGGCGCACATCTCCCTCCTGATAGACGGGGACTTTGAAGGGAAGTTGGCTGTATGCCTCGTAGGGATGATCGCGGCGAATATCGCGATCGACGCCGGATGCGCGCCCCGCCACGCCGACGATTCCCAGCGTCAAGCCTTCTCCGGACGCAGGATTCCGGTGTGCTCCAGACGGTCGCGGGTGGAATCGGAGGACTGAATGATCGCCACCAGATCGCGGAATTCGCGCTCCACTGTTTCGAGTGTTCTTGTCGATCGCTTCAACCTGATCCGGCTGCCAGTCCCTGCGCACGCCGCCGATGGCGACCATTCCGCGCAGGACGCGGCTTCCGGTGAGAGTCTCGTTCAGGCGCAAGCACAAGCTCTCGCATGCGTCCGGCATGGGCGTTGGCAATCACGAATCCCACGTCGTTGGCGATAGCTCCGACATCGGCGATATGATTTGCAATTCGTTCGAGTTCCAGCAGGATGGTGCGCATGAACTGCGCGCGCGCCGGGACCTCGATCTCCGCCGCCCGCTCGACGGCCTGGCAGAATGCAGCGCCGTGGGAGAAGGCCGAGTCGCCCGAGATGCTCTCGGCCAAGAAAGACTGCGCGGTGAATGGGGAGATTCTCGAAGAGCTTTTCGGTTCCCTTGTGCGTGTAGAACATGCGCAGTTGCAGGTAGAGGATCGGCTCGCCGGCGACGGCGAAATTGAAGTGGCCGGGCTCGATGATGCCGGCATGAACCGGGCCGACGGGAATCTGGAAGACGCCTTCGCCGTAGGTAGGCCGGTAGACGTGCCGCTCGCCTTCAAACGGGGGCAGCACCGTTTCGAGCGGAAAGCTCTTGCGCATCGGATGCACGTCGGGCCAGTTATCGTGGAGCGCAACGCGGCGCGGATTCGGATGCCCAACGGCTTCGAGGCCAAACCAATCCTGAATCTCGCGCTCCTGCCAGTTGATTGCTGGCAGCTCCGCGGCCAGAGACGGGAAGGAGGGAAGTCGCTCGGGAATGGGAGCCTTGAGAATCACCCAGCTTGGTTCGCCGGGCCGGTCGAAGACGTAGTAGTTGTAAAAAACTCCTTCAGCCTTTCACCCGGTCTTCGGCGAAGACGGTCACGATTCTTGCCTGGTGCTCGGTGAGGAAGTGCCGGACGATCGCGGTGACATCGGGGCCGTTCAACAGAACCACGACCTGATCGGAGACATGCTCCTCGACGGAGCGGACGAGATCCGGAAAGCGATCGTGAAGTTCATCAAAGAAGGTCGTCATTGTCCGCTCACCACCTGCGCCGCTCCGCGAATCAGATCGAGCAGAGGAGCCGGCACCCAGAATCCGATGACGACCAGCACAGCGGCCAAAGCGAGCAATGAACCATCGCGCCAGGGACGGCGCGGCGCGACTGGCGTTTCGCCGCGCGGGCCGAGGATCATGCCGCCGACGTGCAGCAGAGCGCCCGCGAAGACGCCCGTGCCGAAGAGGACGAAGAGCACGCCGGTAAGAAGATGCCCGCCATCGATAGGCTGCGCGCACGATCAGAAACTCGCTCTGAAAGAGGCTGAAGGGCGGCATGCCGATGATGGCCAGCATGGCCATGAGAAAGATAATGCCCGTGAGCGGCATGACTCGGATGACGCTGCCTTTGATCTCAGAGAAGAGATCGGTTCGAAAGTGCTGCTGCACATTGCCCGCGCAAAGAAAGAGTAAGCGATTTCGCGATGGTGTGAAAGGTCATGTGCAGCATCAGGCCCAATGTGCCGAGCGGGCCGCCGAGCCCCAGCGCTGTGACCATGATACCGCCATGATCGATGGTGGAATAGGCCAGCAGGCGGCGAAGATTTCTCTGCGCCAGAATGAATGGAACGGAGATGCCCATCGAGAGCAGTCCGAAGAGCAAGCAGCAGATGGCTGGGGTACTCCGCGCCAAGACACCGGCTGGTGAGAATGTAGAAGCGAATGAGGCCGTAGAGGGCGCAGTTGAGCATCGCCGAAGAGAGAATCGCGGCGGAGGGCACTGGAGCCTCGCTGTAGGCATCCGGCTTCCAGGTGTGCATCGGCGCGAGGCCCGCCTTGGTTCCATAGCCCATGAGAATCAGCACGAAGGCCAGCCGCATCGAGGTCTTGTCGAGTTGCGCGGCGTGCTGCGCCAGCACAGACCAGTTCAACCCGGCCAGCGCGTCGGAGCCTGCCAGGCGATGGCCGGCATAGTAGGTCACCAGTGTGCCGAAGAGCGCCATCGACAGACCCACGCCGCCGATGATGGCGTATTTCCATGCAGCCTCAAGAGAGGTGACCTTGCCATAGAAGGTAACCAGAAAGATCGAGGCCAGCGTCGTGGCTTCAATCGCCGCCCACATCACTCCCAGATTGTTGGCCACCGCGACAAACATCATCGAGAAGACGAACAACGGCGTGAGCGTGTAATACATGCGAAGCTGCGCGAGCTGCTCCTTGTCTTCGTCGCCGAGCGCTCCGCTCTGCTGGTCGTCGCGCAGATAGCCGATCGAATACGTCAGCACAAACAAGCGCCACCATTGCGGTGAGAAGAATCACCAGCGCGCTGAGCGCATCGGCGTAGAAGAAGCCGTTGGCAAGCGAGACTGTGCCGCGGGCGAGCACCTGCGCGGCGACGGCGATGGCGACGAGAAAGACAAGACCGGAACCGGCCAGGTTGGCTCGTTCCATCTAGCTCGCGCCGGCGCGCAAAGTACGACGCGGCAGCAGTGGCAACGGGGATCAGCAATAAGGCAATCAGCAGCATCCTATCCTCGCAACCTCCGCAACCGGCTCACATCGATCGACTCGAAGGTCTCGCGGATGCGGTAGACCAGAATGCCCAGCACCATCGCCGCCACCAGCACGTCGAAGAGAATTCCCAGTTCGACAATCAGCGGCATTCCATAGGTAAGCGAGATGGCCGCGAGAAAGAGGCCGTTTTCAAGCGACAGCAGGGCCAGCACCTGCGTCAGCGCCTTGCGGCGGTTGATCATGGTGAAGAAGCCGATGAGGAAGAGAGAGATGGCCACGGCGAGTTCGTTGTGGCCCAGGCCGGGATCGTCCGGATGATAGAACGACTCCGCGACCACATAACCCAGCAGCGTGAGGCCGCCGGAGATCGCAACGGAGAGCGGCACGTTGATGATGGGCTTGATCTCTTCGCGGATCTCCATGCGGACCACGAGGCGCTCCAAGAGGATGGGCACCAGAATCACCTTGACCACGAGCGTGAGCGCAGCAGCGATATAGATATGCGGCGCATGGTTGAACCACGCGATGGTGGCGGCAATCATCGCTAGAAGAAACGACTGAATCGCAAAGATTCGGATGTGGGTGACGATCCAGCGCTGTGCCACCACGGCGATTTGCAGCACGAGCACCAGCGCCGCCATCAAAGTGATGATTCGTTCGCCGAGTTGTAAGTCAAGAAACGGTCTCATAAGCATCAGAAGAGGAAGGTGGAAACCAATGCGAGCGATCCCAGGGTAAAGGCCACGGCGAGCAGTTCCGGTACGCGGAAGAGGCGCATCTTGGCGTTGACGGTTTCGAGCAGGACGATCGCACAACTCAAGAGAAGGAGTTTCGCGATCAGCCAGCCAATGCCGATGATCGCGCCGAAACCGAACCATGTTGGCTGCAAGCCAAACGGCCAGAAGCAGTTGATCAGCAAGCGTCATCAGCACAAGCTGCTTGATCGAGGCGGACCATTCAACCAGAGCCAGGTAGGGGCCTGAATACTCGAGGATCATGGCCTCGTGGATCATCGTCAGTTCGAGATGAGTGGCTGGATTGTCGACTGGAATGCGGCCGGTCTCGGCAATCAACACGAGCGCCGAGCGCGGCGAAGGCGAACATCTGCGCGGGAGCGAGAAAGCGCCAGGTCTGGCCGATGGCGGCTCCGGCGATCTCCGTCAGTCCAGTCGAACCGGCGCCGATGGCGACCGTGAAGATGGCCAGCATCATGGCCGGTTCCGCCAGAGCGGAGATGGTCATCTCGCGGCTGCTGCCGAGTCCGCCGAAGGAACCGCCGGTGTCGAGTCCGCTAAGCGCCAGGAAGAAACGGCCGAGGCCGAGGAGGTAGATCACGGCCAGCACGCCGCCGAAGAGGCCGAGCGGGGCGTCGGCGGCAACCATGGGAATCATCAGCCCGGCAAGAATCGTGCTGAAGAAGACGACCCATGGCGTTGCCGCGAAGATCCACGATGCGGTCTCCGGAATGACCATGCCTTTGCGAAAGAGCTTGTAGAGATCGCGGTACGGCTGAAAGATGCCGGGGCCGCGCCGCGTTTGCAGACGCGCCTTGAGCGTGCGAATGACTCCGGTGACCAGCGGCGCGAGGGCCAGGAGCAGGAAGAGCTGGGCTAGAGATTCAAGGATTCGCTCCATCATGGGCGCACCCCAAACAACAGCAGGAGGATCAGCGTAACGAAAATATAGGCGAGATAGGCGCTGAGGCTGCCCGCCTGAATGGCTTTCATGCGTCTTGCCGTGGTCATGATCCTTTGGCGCAGCGGCTCGTAGAGGTGCTTTTCAATCGTAGGCTCGATCTCGCTCTCGAAGCGGATCGCGCTGGGATAGTAGGGCGAGACTTCGTACTCCGCCTGGATCTCGCGACGCGGGCGGTAGAGGGCTGAGAAGACCATGCGCAACGGCTTGGAAAAGGCCGTGGCAGTGTATTCGTTGTCGGCGGTCAAGCCGGGGAGGCCGCAATCCCAGGTCGGGCCTTTTGACGCTGCGACGGCGCCAGCGCAGAGCCAGCGGAAGCGCGAATGCCGCGCCGGCAAAGCACGAAGAGCAATGCCATGCCGAGGGTCGAGATGGTGCCGCCATGAGGCGTTCCCGGCGAGAGGGCCAGGCCGCGCGCGGTGACCAGCGCGGAACTTGCGCTCACGCCAAGCGTCTGCTGGGTGATGGGATCGAAGATCCGCACGAGCCAGGTTGCGCCAAGGCCCAGCCATAACGCAGCCCGCCGCGAGGATCGCCATCCCGGCGAGCATTGTAGGCGAGGCCTCTTTGGCTTCCGAGGCTTGCTCGCTGCGAGGCAGCGCGAGAAACGGAATCGCAAAGGCTTTTACAAAGCAGGCCGCGGCCAGAGCCGCCGTGAGCGCCAGCAGAGAGCCGGCGATGGGGAACATCAAGCGCGTGAGGCTCTGCGTGGTGCCGAAGCCGGCCAGCAGCGCCTGGTAGGTAAGCCACTCGCTGACGAATCCGTTGAGCGGAGGCAGCCCGGAGATCGCGACAGCGCCCACCAGAAAACAGATGGCCGTCACCGGCATGAGCCGGATCAGGCCGCCCATCTTTTCCATGTTGCGGGTGTGGGTGGACTGCACCACGGAACCGGCGCCGAGGAAGAGCAGGCCTTTGAAGGTGGCGTGGTTGAAGGTGTGATAGAGTCCCGCGATCAGAGCAAGAGCGGCGAGATTCGGCTGGCCCAGAGAGCGAAACATCAGCGCCGCGCCAAAGCCCATGAGGATGATGCCGATGTTCTCGATGCTGTGCCAGGCGAGCAGGCGCTTGAGGTCGTGCTCCATCAGCGCGTAGAGCACTCCGAGCAGAGCGGAGACCACGCCCAAGGCCAGCACCACGGTTCCCATCCAGATCGGAGACGGCCCGTAGAAATCGAAGAAGACCCTCGCCATGCCGTAGATGCCGGTCTTGATCACGATGCCCGACATGAGCGCTGAAACGTTGCTGGGCGCCACCGGGTGGGCATCCGGAAGCCAGATATGAACCGGGACCAGGCCCGCCTTGACGCCGAAGCCAAAGAGAAAGAGCAGAAATACCGCACCCTGCCAGAGCGGCGACATCGCCGATGCCAGAAGATGAAAGTTCGAGAACTCCAGGCTGCCGCCAACGGATGCGAGCATGAGAAATGCAATCAGGAGAAGACCTGTGCCCGCGTGAGACATGACCAGAAAGAGCACTCCGGCACTGCGCGTTTCCCGCTTTTCATGTTCGAAGCTGATCAGGCAGAAGGCCGAGAGCGCCATCACCTCCCATGCAAGCAGAAAGAAGAAAACGTTGGAAGCGGTGAAGACCAGAGCCAGGCTCAGCAGCAGCAGGTTGAAGAAGAATCCAAAAGCGCCCAGGTTGCGGCGCCCCTCCATCTCCTTCAGATAGCCGAAGGAATAGAGCGAGACGGCGGCCGCCAACACAGCGAGCGTGAGGTTGAAGTATGCCGAAAGCGGATCGATTCTTATGGTCAGGGAAAAGATTGGATTGCCGAAGGGAAGGCCGATCACTTCCGGACTGCTGCTGAAGATTGCCAGGGCCGAGGCAACCAGATCGAGAAGCGAACCCGCGAGCGCCGCCGCGCACGCGACCCGCCGAGCGTCGGAGGGTTTGCGCCACAGGGCCAGACAGGCCATGGCGCCTGCGAAGCCAGACGATGATGCTGCTCAGGAAAAGCCCAGAGATCATTGGGGAAGGACCTCGCATTCAACTTCCTCAAGCATTTGAACGGCGTCCGCAAGGCTGGCCTGGAAGTACTGGCGCATAATGTCGAGGACCTTCACCAGCATCGGATTTCGAATGGAATAAAAGACCTGATTGCCCTCTTTGCGGTTGACGACGATCTGATGGCTGCGCAAGATCGCCAGATGTTGCGAGAGATTCGCTTGCTCGAGGCCAAGCTTTTCCTGGATGGTCCGCGCGGAAAGCTCACGGTCGCGCAGCAACTCGAGGATGGCGATGCGGGTTGGATGGGAAAGCGCACGAAAGATACTGGCCTTGTAGGTGCGCAACGTCTCCTGCATATCTGGCAGTATATTCGATCTTTCGAATATACGCAATAGTAGGCGCGTCGGGCAGCGGGTAGGCAAAATCAAGGGGATAGGAGTCCAAAGACGGCCACACCGGTTTGTGTCCCGACATATACTTTGCCATTCACGACCAGGGGTGTGATGTACTTGTTTCCATTTCCGAAGCTGTCTCTTCCGCTGGCTGCCTGCTTACTGTTGTAGAGTTCATGCCCCAGATTCGCCGCATCGTAGGCGTGCAGGACGGCGGGAGAACTCATGCTCGATTCCAAGGCCCACACGATTCCGTTCTGCGTGCCATTGGCGGAGATGCTGGGCGTCGCGCCGGGATAAGCAAAGGTGGCAGTCGAGTGGCTCGATGGTGTTGTCGCGAGCTTTGCATTGGTCATGGGAATGGCCTTCAGCGAATCCCCAACGGCTCCGTAGTAGAGCACGCCGTTGAAAAAGGCCGGCGTAGAGAAGACCTGGCCTGAGAGCACGCCGGAGATCTCCTGGTAGATGTTGCTATTGTCTGCTGGCATTGAATTTTCCCATGTTATCGCGATCCGCGAGATAGATGTTGCTGTCTTTGCCCGCGCCAACAACCAGATGATGGACGACGCCGTTGGCATCCGTTTGATCGGGCAGCAGAAGCGCTCCGCCCGACCCTAAGTCTTCGTCGACATTCGATTCCGAGATGGTGTTGTACATATCGAAGTAATCGGCAACCGCCAGCGTTCCACTCGTCGAGACTTTGATCATGGCATTGCCGAAGTCGTTGTTCGCGGGAAAGCCGTTGGCATTGAGATTCGTTTCGAAGGTGCCATTCGCAGCGAGGAAGTAGAGATTTCCGCTGCTGTCGACGGCCATTCCATCGCCGCTCATCCAAATCGAGCCCTCGCTGCCATTCGGAGTCAGATTGAGCACTTGCGTTTGTTGCAGAGTGGACTCGTCGTAGGCCATCACCCAGCCGGTATACGGCCTGATGTCGCAGTGCGAGGCCCAGGCCAGATAGACATTGCCGTTCAATAGAAGCAGGGCCGCGCGCTCCTTGTACTGGCCAGGCTCGAAGAGGACGTTGCCGCCTGAAGAACTGTCTCCCGTTCCCGGATAGCTGGCGGAGATCTCTACCGGGCTGCCGGCAACCTCCGCGCCAGTGGCGATGTCGAGCGCATGAAGGCGCTGGTGGTAGTTTCCGCTGGCATCCTTGCTCATGCCCACGGTGAAGAGGACTCCGTTGGCCCCCAGTGTGCGATCGATGACCGGCGTCGAGGTGATTCCAATCTCTGGGGTAACCTGCGTGCAGCCACGGTTGTCGCTGGTGGTTTCACCGCTGCCGAGGACTGTTGTCTTCCAGATCTGAGCGCTGGTGTCGGCATCGAAAGCGTAGACGCTGTCGTGCTCAGTGGCCACATACAACACATTGCGCAGTATGCCGCCGGCCGTGACGTTCGCCAGGTAGAGCGGCTCTGCGTCGACCAGGCCGTCCACTGTGTCGAAGCCGATCTTGCCGAATTGCGCGGAGTTGACATTGCTCAAATTGAGAATGGTTTCCTGCGCATTGAGACCGTCACGCGCAATGTCGTCGTGATAGGTGGTGATATCCGGTGCGTTGGTTGTTGAGCCCGCCGGCTGCACTGTCAAGCCGAGAGACGCAGAGTGAGAGAGGCTGCCGGAGACGCCTGTGAATGTAATGGTCGATGTGGATGCTGCTGCTCCGGAGGCTGCCGTCAGCGTTGTGCTTTGCGCAGTGCCGGGGGATAACGTAAGCGAGGCCGGGTTGGCGGTCACTCCGGTGGGAAGTCCGGTGATTGTGATGGCAACAGTGTTGCTGAGAGAGTTGAGTGCAGTCGCGAGAACGCTGACCGGTGAACCTGTCGCTCCGGCTGTGAGAGTCAGGGATGTTGGCGAAACGGTCAGCGAAAAATCCGGCGGGGGAGGAGTCGCGGAGATGGTTAAAGCAACGGTGGCCGAGTGGCTGAGAGTTCCCGAGGTTCCAGTGAAGGTGACGGTCGCGTTGCCAGCGGCGGCGGACGAAGCGGCAGTGAGCGTGAGATTTTGCGCAGTGCCGGGCGTAAGCGTAAGCGAGGTTGGGCTGGCGGTTATTCCGGCAGGAAGCCCGGTGACTGCGACCGCGACCATTCCCGTGAAACCGTTCGCCGGGACCGCATTCAGGCTGATCGGCTGACCTGTGCTGCCAACGACGATTGTGAGATTCGACGGCGTCGCTGTGAGCGAAAAATCCTGCTGCGTGAGAGGCTGGTGTCGAGTGAATGTCTCCGCCGCAGGTGACCACAGCAAGGCAGAGCGGAAGACAAGCCGCAAAAGCGAAGGCGCGGGCTGCCACTGAGGCGAGCGAACGCGCCGCTTGGCGCGAATCTGGTTTCTTAGTCTGCAATCGGCGACCTCATGGAGGCGAATGTCTCAACGGGACAATCGGCGCAACAAGCCGGCGTGCAGGGAAGAGGCTTATCGCAGGGAAGAATTTGCCGCCGGAGAGAGGTGCATCTCTCTGCGGAGGCCCAGGGTCTACTGAGATTTAATCACATCTCGATGTGGTTTGCAGCACGGCTTGCTGCATTCGTTATGCGACTGTGTTTTCGAGCGTGCCGATGGGGTCGATGGTGATTCGAATCCGGTCTCCGCTGGCCAGGGTGAAGGAGTCCGGTGGAACGATGCCCGTTCCGGTCATCAAAAAAGCGCCTGAGGGAAAGCTGTTGTCGCGAAAGAGATATTCGGCGAGGGTCGCCGGCGCGCGCTTGAGTTCGGCAAGCGTTGTGGCTCCGGCAAACTCGGTGCGGCCGCCGCGCATGATCTCCAGACGAATCGGAGTGGATGGGTCGAGCGGCTCACTCCCGATGAGGATACACGGCCCCAGCGCGCAACTGCCGAGATAGACCTTTGCCTGGGGGAGATAGAGTGGATTCTCGCCCTCGATGTCGCGCGAGCTCATGTCGTTTCCGGCGGTGTAGCCGATGATCTGCCCGCGGCTGTTGATGAGCAGCGTTAGCTCCGGCTCGGGGACCGACCACTTTGCGTCCTTGCGAATACGGACGTCGTCTCCGGGGCCAACCACGCGGTGCGGCGTGGATTTGAAAAACAGCTCGGGACGCTCCGCGGCGTAGACGCGATCGTAGAAGTCGCCGCCACCGGCAGTCTTGGCTTCTTCCATGCGCGCGCTGCGGCTGCGGTAGTAAGTAACGCCGGCGGCCCAGACCTCCTGGCTGCCGATGGGCGCCAGGATCTTCGCCGAGAAGAAATCTTCCGCCGGCTCGCCCTGGTTGACGACGGAGCGAAGATACCCTTGCAGATCGCCGTGCGTGACGAGCGCATCCCAGTTGGACTCGGGAACGCGGTAGTAGCTGCCGCCATCTTCTACAAACTGTCCGTTGCGTGGTGCGATAGAGCTTCACGGTTGCTCCTTCAATTGCGAGACGATCTTGTCGACATCGTAGACACAGCCTCCCCAAACGCCTCCGCTAGCATGAATGAGCGCGGCCCAAAGACGGGTGTCGTCGGGCAGTTGGGGATGCGGATGCAGGTCAGCGCGCGGCTCGCGCTCTGCGAGGCGGCGCGCGCCCTCTTCCGCGCCAAAGCGTTCATTTACGTCTCCGACGAGATGAACGGAGCCGTTGAGCGAATTGCGATCAATCACGATTTCGATCTGGTCGCGCTCTTGAACTTTGCCGATGGGGCCGCCGGCGAGAGCCTCGGGAGAGATGTGGCCGATGCAGGCGCCGGTGGAGACGCCGCTGAAACGTGCATCGGTCAACACTGCAACATGCTTGCAGTGAGGAATCTGCTTGAGCGCTGCGGTGATCTGATAAATCTCCTGCATGCCTGCGCCGGCGGGCCCGCCGCAGATGAGGACGATCACATCGCCCTGCGCAACCTGACCGCTTTTGATTGCCTGAATGGCTGATTCTTCGGTTACAAAAACTTTGCGCAGGACCAATGTGCCTGTATACGTTGCTTTTCATCGACGAGCGAAGGATCGATTGCGGTGCTCTTGATGACCGAGCCTTCGGGCGCGAGATTGCCCACGGGAAAACAGACGGTCGAAGTGAGGCCTCTGGAGCGAGCGCGATCGGGCGACATGATCACGTCATCGGGATCGATGCCGTCTCTCTCCAGCAGACTCCGCCGCAACTCATGACGCCTGGGACTCTCGCGCCACCAGTCGAGAGACGTGCCGAGCGATTCGCCGGAGACCGTCTTTGCGGTTGTATCGAGCAGGCCGGCCTTGCGCAGATGCAGCATCACCTCTGGCACGCCGCCTGCGAGAAAGACCTGCACCGTTGCGAAGTTGCGGGGGCCGTTGGGGAGAGCGTCGACGATGCGCGGCACAAGACGATTGACCTCGGCCCAGTCTGAGGCTATGGGCCTCGCGAGCTTTGCGGCATGGGCGATGGCGGGAATATGCAAGAGAAGATTGGTGGAACCGCCAAAGGCAGCATGCAGCACCATTGCGTTGCGGAGCGCCGCCGGCGTCAAAATATCCTGAGCGCCGATTCCCAGTTGATGCAGGCGCAAGATCGCGCGGCCTGAGCGGCGGGCAGCGTCGAGCCAGATGGGCTGGCCTGAGGGAGCGAGCGCGGTGTGAGGCAGCGCAAGGCCAAGCGCCTCGGCAACTACCTGCGATGTTGCGGCAGTACCGAGAAACTGGCATCCGCCGCCGGGAGATGCGCAGGCCCGGCAACCCACCTCGGCGGCGTACTCCAACGTAATCTGATTCTGCGCGAAACGCGCGCCGATGGTTTGGACCTTTGCCGGCATCCTCGCCCGACTCGGGCAGCAGCGTGACGCCGCCGGGAACAAGAACGACGGGTTGCTTTCCCGCCGATGCGAGCGCCATCATCATCGCGGGCAGGCCTTTGTCGCAGGTGGCGATGCCGATCACTCCCTTGCCCGTGGGCAGCGAGCGCATCAGGCGGCGCAGCACAATTGCCGCATCGTTGCGAAAAGGGAGCGAGTCCATCATGCCAGCTGTGCCCTGTGTGCGGCCATCGCAGGGATCGGTGCATGCGCCGGCAAAGGGAACGGCGTGCAGCGCCTTCAATTCGCGGGCTGCCTCGGCCACGAGCAGGCCGACCTCCCAGTGTCCGGTATGGAAGCCGAGAGCGATGGGCGCGCCGTTTTCAGCGCGCAGGCCGCCATGCGTGCTCAGGATCAGGAACTCGGGATCGAGCAGGCGATCCGGGTCCCAGCCCATGCCGGCGTCTTGAGTCAGGCCGAAGAGATTGCCCGATGGCTGCGTGAGCAGCATCTCAGCGGAGAGCGGCAACTGGCCCGCCGGTCCGCGCGCGTGCGTGGCGACTGCGAGAAGGCTGGGTCCGCCGATTCCAGCACCGACGTGAGTGAGATAGAAGCGATGGGAGTTTCCTTTCGCTCTCACAGTATAGAGACCGGGCCCGCGATGGGGTAGCCACTCACAAAGTGAATAGCAGCCGCGAGATGATATAAATCTGTGTGATCGATGAACCGCCGCCAAACTCGGCACCCCGTCAGCCGGGTCTGCGGCGCCGCTGGATCTTTCTCATGCCGGCGGTGTTTGTCACCTATAGCCTCGCTTATCTGGATCGTGCAAATTATGGATTTGGCGCGGCCGCCGGGATGGCGGAAACGCTGCACATCAACAACTCCCGGTCGGCGTTTCTAGGATCGCTCTTTTTCTTTGGCTACTTTCTGTTTCAGATACCGGGCGCGGCATATGCGCAAAAGAAGAGCGCTACGCGGCTGGTCTTCTTTGCTCTGCTGTTTTGGGGAGCACTGGCCGCCTTGACGGGCGTGATTCGCGAGTTCTGGCTGTTGGCGCTGGACCGGTTTCTGCTGGGCGTGGCTGAGAGCGCGATCTTTCCGGCGATGTTGATTCTGCTAACCCACTGGTTCACGCGCGAAGAGCGGTCGCGGGCGAATGCGGCGCTGATGCTTGGAAATCCGGTGACCGTGCTGTGGATGTCTGCCGCGACTGGATTTCTGATCAAGGCGGTCGGCTGGCAGATGACATTCATCCTTGAAGGAATTCCGTCGATTCTGTGGGCGTTTGTGTGGATTCTGATCGTGCGCGACCATCCACAGCAGGCGCGATGGATGAGCAAGGAGTGCTGCGACGAACTTGGAAGCGACCTTGCGCTGGAGCAGACGACGCTGCCGCGAATGGCAAACTTTCGGGCGACGCTGCGCGTGCCCGGCGTGATTCTGCTTTGCGTGCAGTATTTCTGCTGGAGCGCGGGGATTTATGGTTTTGTGCTGTGGCTTCCGACGATGATCCGAGCAGGATCGGAGCGAGGAATCGAGATGGTTGGCCTGCTCAACGCCGTTCCGTTTCTGTTGGCTGTGATTCTGATGCTGGGGGTTGCGCACTTTTCCGATCGGTCACTTAGCCGCAAGCGCTTTGTGGGGCCATTTCTGATGCTCGCGGGGGTCGCACTCTTCATCTCTTCGATGACTGCCGGGTATAGCTTCTGGCTGGCGTATGCATTTCTGATTATTGCCGGCGGCTGTATGTACGCGCCTTACGGACCGTTTTTCTCGATCATGCCGGAGATGCTGCCGAAGAATGTGGCCGGTGAAGTAATGGCGCTGGTCAATAGCTTTGGGGCGCTGGGCGGGTTTGCGGGCACGTGGCTGGTGGGTCAATTGCAAGCCGTTACCGGCAACTCGCGCGCCGGATATTTCTTCATGTCGATGTTGCTGATGCTGGCGGGCGGAATCATCTTCAGGCTGAAGGAGACGAAGACCGCGAGTCACGCCAGCGTATAAGCAGCGTGCGCTTATGCCGGTTTACGTCCAAGAGCATCTCGCGTGTATGCGCCGTCGACCAGCCGCAAGATGCCAAGCGGATTCTCATCCTTCAATTCGACCGGCAACGCGGCTTGCGGAAAATCCTGGTAGCAGACGGGGCGAACGAAGCGAAGAATCGCCTGGGTGCCGACCGACGTGAAGCGGCTGTCGCTGGTGGCCGGGTACGGCCCGCCATGCACCATGGCGTGACAGACCTCAACACCCGTGGGATAGCCGTTGACGATGAGCCTTCCGGCCTTGTGCTCCAGAATATCGATGAGATCGGAGAAGGCTGCAATATCGGCATCCGTGCCATGCAACGTCGCGGTGAGTTGGCCTTCGAGCGCATGCGCCAGCGCGATGAGTTCTGCTCGATTGGCGTAGCGGACGATGAGTGTGCTGGGGCCGAAGATTTCCTTCGCCAGCTCGCCGTCGCGAAGAAGTTCGCTGCCACTTACCTGAAAAACGGCCGGCAAGACATGGCCCGCGCTATCGGTTGAGTTTGGCTGCGCGAGTAACTCAACCGAGTTATGCCCTTGCCGCTGAGTGACTCCGGTTTTGTAACTTCTGCAGATTCCCTCGGTGAGCATAGGAGAGGCCGACGCTTGATTCGCGCGAGACACAAGACCTGCGACCAGCGCGTCAGCGTCATCATTGCGCGGAAGATAAACGAGTCCGGGCTTGGTGCAGAACTGGCCGACGCCCAGATGTGAACGAGCCGAAGAGGCCTTCGGCGATCTGCGCGCCGCGTGTGTGCAGGGCCTCGGGAAGCACGAAGAGCGGATTGGTGGCGCTCATCTCAGTGAAGCAGGGGATCGGCTCGGGCCGCGACGCGGCCATCTGCATCAGAGCCTTGCCGGCAGACAACGAGCCGGTGAAGCCAACGGCCTTCACCTTGGGATGCCTGACCAGCGCCGAGCCAATTTGCAGAGCCCGAGCCGAAGAGCAGCGCGAAGACGCCCGCAGGCAGGCCGCACTCTCTCACGCTGCGGCAGATCACTTGGCCAACCAACTCGCTGGTGCCCGGATGCGCGGAGTGAGCCTTGACGATGACCGGATTGCCCGCGGCGAGAGCGGAGGCGGTGTCTCCGCCGGCGACGGAGAAGGCGAGAGGAAAGTTGCTCGCGCCGAAGACGGCAACCGGGCCGAGCGGACGCAGCATGGAGCGAAGATCGGCGCGCGGCAACGGCTTACGATTGGGCTGCGCGGGATCGATGCGAGCATTGACCCACGAGCCCTCTTCGACGAGCTGCGCAAACAGCCGAAGCTGGTTTGTGGTTCGCGCGAGCTCGCCCTGGAGGCGCTTCTCCGGCAGTGCAGTCTCGCGATGCGCGCGTTCCACCAGCTCAGCCGCGATGCCTTCGATTCCGGCGGCGATGTGGCGAAGGAAGCGGCCTTTCTCCTGGCCGGATAACTTGCCGTAGATCGCGAAGGCTTCCTCGGCGAGATTCGCCGCGAGATCGACATCTTCGGCGGAAGCGGAGTGAAACGGCGGATCGAGGCGAGTTCCAGTAGCGGGATCGAAGCCGGCAAACTCAGCTCCGGTTCCCTCCAGGGGCTTGCCATTCAGCAGTGAATATCCAGTTAGCGTCATCAAGGAAATCTTAACAGAGCTTCACTCTTCGAGATAAATGCAAGGGCCCTGGGGGAAGCCTTGAAACTAGGGAGGTCTGGGTCGCCAGTGGTCTATTGCCGCGCAAGCTCGACCAGGCGGTTGGCGATGCGCTGGGCGGCGTCGGGATGGGCCTGGGTGCGGGCGGCGGCGGACATGGCGGCGAGGCGATCGGGGAGGCGAGAAGACCGGTGAGGGCGGCGAGGAGCTTGCCGGGGTCGTCGAGGTCGGGTTCGTCAAGCATGAGGGCTGCGCCGGCCTTGACCATCTCTTCGGCGTTGCGCTGCTGGTGGTTGTCGGCGGCGGCGGCAAAGGGAACGAGCAGGGCGGGCTTGCCGGCGGCGGCCAGTTCGGCGACGGTGGATGCGCCGCTGCGGGCCATAACCAGAGTGGGCCTGGGCAAAGCGGGCGGGCATGTCGTCGAGAAAGGCGCGGACCTGCCAGCGGCTGGGGTCGGCGCCGCTGGCGGCGTAGGCGGCCTGGGTGGACTCGGCGTGACGCGCGCCGCACTGGTGGAGGATGGTGAGGCCGGGAACTGCATCGAGCAGCGCGGGGACGAATTTTGGGCAGATTGACGTTGAAGATGCGCGCGCCTTGGGAGCCGCCGAAGATGAGCAGATGGGGTGGTGCATCGGCGGGGGGCGGAGCCAGCGTGAAGAACTCCGGGCGGACGGGAATGCCGGTGACTTCGGCGTTCTGGAACCACTTGGCCGCCGAGGAAAATTGACGGCGGCGGCCTGGACGCGCTTGCCGACGAGGCGGTTGGCGAGGCCGGGCATGGCGTTGGGCTCGAAGGCCATGGCGGGAATCTTGAGTTGCAAGGCCGCGGCCATCGCGGGGCCGGAGGCGTATCCGCCGACGCCGAAGACGACGTCGGGCTGGAACTCGCGGATCAGCTTGCGGCAGGCAAAGATGCTGCGGGGCAGGTCCATGAGGGTGCGCAGGCGGGTGACGAGGGAGACGTTTTTGAGCTGGCCGACATCGACGAGTCGCAGATTGAATCCGGCTTCGGGGACGAGGCGCGACTCCATGCCGCGGGCGGTGCCGACGAAGAGGAGTTCGGCCGCGTGGTGGGCGACGAGTTCGCGGGCCACGGCCAGGGCCGGGATGATGTGGCCGCCGGTGCCGCCGCCGGCGATGAGTACGCGGAGGTTAGCCATTCGATTCCACTGTTGGCATCTTCGGGATCTCTGTTCCGGTGGGGTCATTCAGTCTTCTTCGAAATGTTGAGCAGGATGCCGATGCTGGCCAGCGTGAAGACAGCGAAGTTCCGCCGGAGGAGATCAGCGGCAAGCGGAATGCCCTTGGTGGGCAGCAGCGAGAGGACCACGCTGATGTTGAAGAAGGCCTGCAGCACGATGCGCTGTGGTGATGCCGAAGGCGACGAGGCGGGCGAAGGGGTCCTTGCGAGCGGAAGGCCGTGCGCAGGCCGCGAAAGCCGAAGATGACGAAGAGCAGCGAGGATGATGATGGCGCCGATGAAGCCCAGTTCCTCGGCGATGTTGGCGAAGATGAAGTCGGTGTGAGGCCTCGGGGAGGATAGAAGAGCTTCTGCATCGCCTTCCATGTAACCGCGGCCGGTGAGGCCGCCGGTGCCGACGGCGATGAGCGACTGGTTGATGTGGTAGGCCGCGCCGCCTGCGTCTTGGCGTCGCAGTTGGGATGGAGGAAGACCAGCATGCGCTGTCAATCGCCAGGGAACGAAGAAGAGCATGCCGACCAGCACGGGCAGCGCCACGCCGACGAGCGCCGGCCAGGTACTTCCACTTCATGCCGGCGAGAAAGAGCATCATGGCGGTGACGCCGGCCAGGACCAGCGCGGTGCCGAGATCGGGCTGCGACAACGATTAACACAATGAAGAGCAGCGGAATGACGAGCGGCGCGCAAGCAGGGTACTCTTCCAGTCGTGCATCTTGTCGAGGCGCGTGGAGAGGAACCAGGCGAGAAAGAGGACCAGCACGGGCTTGGCGAATCTCCGACGGCTGGAAGGTGAAGAAGCCGCCGAAGCGAATCCAGCGATGGGTGTTGTGCGAGCCGGGCATGAAGAAGACCAGCACCAGCAGAAAGGTGGTGACGCACAGGGCGGGATAGATGAAGCGCGGGGAGTTGTAGAGGTTGTAGTCGATGTGCATGAGAACAGCAGCAGGACAGCACGCCGAGCAGTGCCCAGATAGCCTGCCTGCCGACGAAGGTGTAAGGGGAGTGGTAGCGCTCCTGGGCCACGACGGCCGAGGCGGAGAAGACCATCGCCAGCCCAACCACGATGAGCAGCAGGGTGACGAAGAAGAGCCACTTGTCTCCACCTACGCGCTTTGCCATGCCTGCTCAGTCCTCGCCAGTTCTTTGACCAGTTGCTTGAAGACGCGGCCGCGGTGCTCGTAGTTTTCAAACTGATCGAAGCTGGAGCAGGCGGGAGCGAGCAGAACCACCTCGCCGGGACGCGCGGCGGAGGCAGCGGCGCTGGACAGCCTTCTCCAGCGTTTCGCAGGAGTGGATGGAGACGACGCCGCGCAGATGCGACTCGATCTTGGCCGCGGCCGAGCCGATGGTGTAGACGGCGCGGACGCGCTCGCGCAGCAGCTCGGCAAGCAATGTGTAGTCGGAGTTCTTGTCTTTGCCGCCGAGGATGAGGTGAATGCCGCCAGTGAAGGCGGCGATGGCTTTGGCGGTGGCGTCGACGTTGGTGGCTTTGGAGTCGTTGTAGAACTCGACGCCGTTGCGCGTGGCAACGTATTCGAGGCGATGCTCGACGGCCTTGAAATTCTCGATGGCGCGGCGAATGGCTTCGGCCGGCGACACCGGCCAGACGGGCGGCGCAGACCGCGGCCAGCACGTTTTCAACGTTGTGCGCGCCTTTGAGCGGGATGCCTGTCAGCGGCATGACGTTTTCGACCGGCGGCGTTCTGCCGAAGCGCGATAGACGACGGAACCCTGCTCGAGCCAGGCTCCCTGGTCGACCGGATGCTCGATCGAGAACCAGTAAACCCTGGCGCTTCGGAGCGCGGCGCGGCCTCGACGCGGCGCGCGTGTTGTCGGCGTTGAGGACGAGCGAAGTCCTCTGCGGTCTGCGCGGCGAAGATGCGCTCCTTGGCCAGGGCATAGTTTTCAAAGCTGCCGTGGCGGTCGAGGTGGTCGGGCGTGATGTTGAGGATGACGGCGATGGCGGGATGGAACTGCTCGGTGCTTTCGAGCTGGAAGCTGGAGACTTCGAGGACCGACCAGGTGTCATCGGTGCTCTGGTCGATGAGGGCCACGACCGGAACGCCGATGTTGCCGCCGACGAGCGTGGGCAGGCCGGCCGCCTCGAGAATCTCGCCCAGCAGCGTGGTGGTGGTGGTTTTGCCGTTGGAGCCGGTGATGGCCAGCGTCTTGCCCTTGAGGAAGCGGGCGGCCAGTTCCAGTTCGCCGATGACCGGCAGGCCGAAGTTGCTTGCACCTGCACCAGTTCGGGAGTGTCGAGCGGCACGCCGGGGCTGACGACGATCAGGTCCTGGCGGCGAAAGGTGAGCAGGCCGTGGCCGCCGGCCTCGACCATGATGCCCTCTTCGAGCAGCGCGGGGATTTCCTTGGCCAGCGCATCGGCGCGAGCGCACGTCGGAGACGGTGACCTGCGCGCCGCGCCGGCGCAGAAACAACGCCGCCGCCAGACCGGATTTTCCCAGTCCGACAACCAGAACTTTTTTGCCTTTGAGTTCCATCATCGAGTCATTTCCTCAGGCTTCCGGGCGATGCTTCTCTATTGTGCACCGCTGGATGCGCCGCGCGGGCATCGTCTCAACGGAGTTTCAGCGTGGTGAGTGCAAACAATGCAAACACCAGGGCGCCGATCCAGAAGCGCGCGATGACCTTGGACTCGCTCCAGCCCATCTGCTCGAAATGGTGATGCAGGGGAGCCATCTTGAAGATGCGCTTCTTGTTGCGCAGCTTGTAGCTGCCCACCTGCAGCATGACCGAGAGCGCCTCGATGATGAAGATGCCGCCGATGAAGGGCAGCAGCAGTTCCTGGCGGATGATGATGGCGACCGTGCCGATGGCGCCGCCGAGGGCCAGCGAACCCACGTCGCCCATGAAGATCTCCGCCGGATGGGCGTTGTACCAGAGAAAGCCGATGGAGGCGCCGACCATGGAGCCGCAGAAGACGGTGAGCTCGCCGACCATGGGCATGCGCTGGAGTTCGAGGTAGTCGGCAAAGACCACGTGGCCGCTGACGTAGGTGAGCACGGCCAGCGCGCCGGCGGCGATGATGGTGCAGCCGATGGCCAGGCCGTCGAGGCCATCGGTCAGGTTGACGGCGTTCGACGAGCCCATCAGCACGAAGATGACAAAGAGCGACGAAGGGCAGGAAGGCCAGCAAGGCCGAGGTGAGGAATGGTGCCGAGCCAGTGCCAGAGCAGATCGGGCCGCCAGCTCTTGATGAAGGGCACCGTCAGCTGCGTGGAGAAGAGCTTGAACTGCTGGAGAACCGACCAGGGCGATGGCAACCGCGGCGCCGGCCAGCCCCTGGCAGAAGAGCTTGGCGCGCGCCGTCAGGCCGAGGTTGCGGCGCTGGACCACCTTGATGTAGTCGTCGGCAAAGCCGATGGCGCCGAAGGCGAGGGTGGCGAAGACCGTGATCCAGACGAAGGGATTGGCGGGGTCGGACCAGAGCACCGTGGGCAGCAGGATGGCGATGCCGATCAGCACGCCGCCCATGGTGGGAGTGCCGGTTTCTTCTGGTGCGACTGGGGCCCGTCGTCGCGGATGTACTGGCCGATCTGGAATTCGCGCAGCTTCTGGATGACCCACGGACCGATGAAGAGCGCGATCAGCAGCGCCGTCAGAGAGGCAAACGCAGTGCGGAACGTGAGATAGCGGAAGATGCGGAATGGGTGAAAGAACGGAAAGAGCTTTTCGTAGAGCAGCCAGTAAAGCAAGTGGCCTCCAAAGCCGGCTGAGGCGGGATTCAGCTTGATTTTACTAGGCCGGGGGCAGCACGAAGGCTGTGGATGCCGTCGCTGCTACTTTCCCGCCTCTTGCCGCTTCAACTCCGTCTCAAAGGCTTGCTCGCGGTCGGCGACGTAAGCCTTGTAGCCGCGGGATCGATGAAGGCGTCGCGGTCGCCGCTCTTCCAGCGCGCGTACTTCTCCTTGCAGGCCGAAGTAGACGCCGTGCGCGCCGAGAAAAATGTCGCAGGGCAGCTCTTCGAGCACCTGAAAGCCGTGCTGGTAATCGTCGGCGATCTGCGGATATGCCTTGTTGCCGACCAGCTTGTAGCCGGGATTCACGTTGGGGCTGCCGACGATGACCACGTGCAGCGTCTTGCCGCCTTCGGTCTCGTCCATCGTCCAGGTGGTCGTTCCCTTGGTGTGGCCCGGCGGTCAGATGCGCGGTGAGCACCGCGCCGCCGAGCTGACCGTGTCGCCGTCGTGCAGCACGCGGTCCACATGCGCTGGCGGATACCGCATCGTCTTATCTGCGTCGCCGTACTGAAAGTCGGTTTTGCCGCCGGACTCGACCACCGGCACATCGGCGTCCATGACATAGTACTTTGCGCCGGTCAGCCTCATGATCTGCGCGCTGCCCGCGCAGTGGTCGTAGTGCGCGTGGCTGATCAGCAGAATCTTGATGTCGCTGAAGTGGAAGCCGAGGGCTTCGACGCTCTTGCTGGATCAGCGGCGGCGAGGACTCAAGATCGCTGTTGATGAGGATGTTGCCCTGCGGCGTGACGATCAGATAGGACGCCAGATCTTCGCTGCCCACGTAGTAGAGATTGCCGGCGATGCGGAAGGGCGGAAAGGGTTTGCGTCCATGCGGATCGGGTCTGCGCGGCGATGACGGGCAGCGAAACGCGAGAGCAGCGAAAAGCGCGATGCGCTGAAGAGATTTCGACCGTTCATTGGTCCTCCGCCGATGGCGATTTGCTTCTGCAGCGATCTCGATGGCGCGCTCCAGATGCACGCCGCGCGAGCCTTTGACCAGCACGACATCGCCGGGCGCAGATTCTGCAGCGAGCCAGTGGCCCGCGGCTTCGGCATCGGGAAGAAAGAGCGACGGCGACGCCGCCGGCGCAGGCGGCGGCGGCCAGATGCTCGGCATTGCCCTGCACGCCGACGACCAGGTCGAGGCCGGCCTCGGCGGCGGCGCGGCCGCAAGCGGCGTGCAGCGCGGGGCCATGCTCGCCCAGCTCGAGCATTTCGCCGGCCACCAGGATGCGGCGTCCGGCGGGACGCGCGGCGAGGGTGCGGATCATGGAGCGCAGCGCTTCGGGGTTGGAGTTGTAGCTGTCGTTGAGAATCGTGGCGCCGGCGATCTCGATCACCTCGCCGCGCTTGTCGCCGGCGGTGAGCGATGCGAGCGCGGCGACGGCGGCATCGAGATCGACGCCGGCTTCAAGCGCGACGGCCAGGCCGGCCATGGCGTTCGAGGCGTTGTGCGCGCCGAGCAGATTGCAGCGTGAAGTTCGCCTTCGCGCTCGCCGGCGCGATAGCGGACGTGCAGGCCGGCTAGATCTTCAGTGGCGTCAAGAATCTGCGGATCGGCGCACGGGCCGGCGCCGAAGTAAACGACGCGGCCGGAAATCGCGGCCGAACTGCGAGACATAAGCGTCGTCGCAGTTGAGGAAAGCGACGCCGTTTGCGGGCAGCGCTGCGACCAGCTCGAACTTGGCGCGGGCGATGCCGGCCTGGCCGTCGGCAAAGTTCTCAATGTGCGCGGTGCCCACGTTGGTGACGACGCCCCAGTCGGGCGCGGCGATGCGCGCCAGCGCGGCGATCTCGCCGGCGTGGTTCATGCCCATTTCGACGACGGCGAATCTCGTGCTCCGGCTCGAGGCGCAGCAGTTGCAACGGCAGGCCGAAATCGTTGTTGAGATTGCCCTGCGACTTGAGCACGTTGAACTTTGCGCCGAGCGCGGCGGCGATGGCTTCCTTGGTGGTGGTTTTTCCGGCCGAGCCGGTGACGGCCACCACGCGCTTGCCCCATTGGCGGCGCACATGCGCGGCCAGCGACTGCAGGGCGATGCAGCGGATCTTCGGCGATCAGCAGCGGCACGGCCAGCGCGGCATCGGGCAGGGTGGCCACGCGCGCGCGCGAGACCACGGCGGCGACGGCGCCGCGCTCAAGCGCGGCGGCGACAAAGTCGTGGCCGTCGAGCCGCTCGCCGCGCACGGCAAAGAAGAGCTCGCCGGGCGCGATGGTGCGCGAGTCGATGGAGTAGCCGGTCGCGACCAGCGCGCCGGCGTTGGGTACGCTGGCCGGCGCCTCCAGCACCGCGCCGGCGCCGATCGCCGCTTCTGCAAGTGTGAGATTCATTGCACTTCACCATAGCCCAATTCGCGAAGCATGGAAAGCGCGACCTCCGCGTCGTCGAAGGGAATGGTGCGGTCGGCGAGAATCTGCTCCTTCTCGTGGCCCTTGCCGGCAATCAGCACCACGTCGCCAGGCTTGCGGCCTCATGAGCGCGAGGCGAATGGCGGCGGCGCGATCCGGCTTCGACGATATATCGGACGCCGGTGCCTTGCAGGCCGGGCTCGATCTCGGCGAGAATGGCGAGCGGATCTTCGGAGCGGGGATTGTCGCTGGTGGCCACGACAAAATCGCTGCCCTCGCCCGCGGCCTGGCCCATCTTGGGGCGCTTGGTGCGGTCGCGGTCGCCGCCGCAGCCGAAGAGCGTGATCACGCGGCCGCCGGACGCAGCCGGTCATCTGGCGGGCCAGCGCGGTCAGATTGCGCAGCGCATCGTCGGTGTGGGCATAGTCCACGATCACGGTGAAGGGCTGGCCGGCATCGACGGGCTGAAAGCGGCCGGGAACGGGCTGGAGCCGCGGAACGGCTGCGACGAGATCGGCAGAAGGAAACGCCGCGCGCGTGGGCGGCGGTAAGGCGGCAAGCAGATTGAGGATGTTCACCTCGCCGGCGAGGCGCGAGACTGACCTTGGCCGAGCCGGCGGGAGTTTCGAGCTCGAGAACTCGCGCCCGAGGGCGTGAGCGTGATAGCTGGCGGCGCGCCAGTCGCCCTGTGCCGATGCCATAAGTCCGGACCTCCGCGCCGGCCTTGCGCGCAGCCTCGGCAAGTTGCTTCGGCGCGCGGATCGTGCGCGTTGATCACGGCAACGCGCGGAGCGCGGATAGACGGTGCCGTCGAAGAGCAGGCGCTTGGCGGCGAAGTACTTCTCCATCGTCTGGTGGTAGTCGAGATGATCGCGCGTGAGGTTGGTGAAGACGGCGACGTCGAAGTTGATGCCGGCCATGCGGCCCTGGTCGAGCGCGTGGCTGGAGACTTCGGTGACCAGTTCGGTCGCGCCGCGCGCAACGCCTTCGGCCATCAGTTCGAAGAGGTCGCGCGACTCGGGCGTGGTGTGGACGGAGGGGCGCACTTCGCCGGCGACGTGATATTCGATGGTGCCGACGAGAACGGTCTTGCGCGCGGCGGCGTTGAGCAGCGCTTCGATCAGGAATGCGGTGGTGGTTTTGCCGTTGGTGCCGGTGATGCCGGTGGCGGCGAGCTTGCGCTCGGGATGGCCGAAGAAGGCGGCCGAAGCCTGGGCCAGCGCGCGGCGGCCGTGCTCGACCTCGCAGCACCGGCAGGCCCGGCTCGATAGACCAGCAAGATGATCGAAGGTCTGCGCGGAGTCGGTGATGATGCCCAGCGCGCCGGCGGCGATGGCCTTCTCGACGTAGCGATTGCCGTCGGTCGAGCCGCCTTTCATGGCGACGAAGACCGCGCCGGGGCGCACGCGGCGCGAGTCGTACTCGACGCCGGTGATGTGGCCGTTCGAGTCGCCGCCCGAGCCAACCGCTGTCACTTCTTCAATTAGTTCTTTCCAGTTCATCACGGGTTCAATTGTAGATTGCTTCGCCTCTACAGGATGGAATTGGAGATAAGATGCTTGCATGGACGAAGAAAGAAAGAGTATTTATGACGATCTGAAGCGAGATCTGCGTGGGTTTCCAGTCGAAGACTTCGTCCGCGCGTATGCGAAAGCATATTTGGAAGCGGATGCAGAGACGATCAGGAAACTGCAGGAACTCCTGCTCGGCGATATCTCAGAACGTAGTGGGCCAGACGCACTTCCAGACGCGCCTATTGGCGCACCGAAAAAGCCTCGACCCCATATGAATCTCGGGGCTATTTCTCTTCCGGAACCGGATAAGCCCGATCCTGAAACACCGGAGAGAGGTCAATAAAAAGCTTGCAAGTCTTGAAATTACGGCCGACAATCAGGGTATGGAAATGACCGCCCGCAAATATGCCAGCTTCAAGGAGATGAAGGCGGACGAGTACCGGTATTGGCAGAGCCGGCCAGCACACGAGCGCATGAGCGCGGTTTCTGAGCTAACGCTTGCCGCCTACGCAATGAAGGAACCCGTTTCCCATGTTCGACGACTTCAAAGAACTCTTGTCTGCCTTCAACGCCCGCAACGTTAAATATCTCGTTGTAGGCGGCTATGCGGTTTCCTATCATGCGCAGCCCCGCGCGACCAAGGATTTGGACATCTTCATCAAGGCAGATCCAGCCAATGCAGACGCTGCATATGCGGCGCTTGCCGATTTCGGTGCCCCGCTCGCTGATATCGACAAGAACGACCTGGCTGACCCGAGCAAATTCATCCGATTCGGAGAACCTCCCATCGCCATCGACATCCTCCCCGGAATCGACGGCGTTAATTTTGACCAGGCATGGGAGCGACGGGTGGAAGGCGTCATCGACCCGAATAGCGGCTTGATCGTCTTCATCATCTCCAAGGCGGATCTAATTGAGTCCAAGCTGGCGGCAGGGCGGCTGCGCGATCTTGCCGATGTGGAAGAGATTCGAGAAGCTGAATCCAGTCAACTCGATGAAAGCCAGAGATAGAGCCGTCTCATAGAAGGCTCACAGGCGTTAAGAATGCCCTACCGCCTGCAGCGAACGACGATCTTCGTTCCGGGCGCAACCATGGCGCCGGCGGCGGGAGCTTGTTCGCGCACGATGCCGCTGCCGCTGATCTGGACTTCAAGGCCGGAGGCTGCGGCCTGCTCGATGACCTTGCGCACCGGCAGACCGATGAGCGAAGGAACGCGGAGGGTCTTTCCGTCGGGAATGATGACTGTGGTTGCCGTCTGCGCTTGCGGTGCGGCGGGCTGGGCGTTTGCGGGTGCGCTCGTTTGCTGGGAGCTGGCTTGCGACTGACCCGCGACAGGCTGGGCCGCCTGCGCAGGCGGAGTTGCCGGCGCACGCAGCGGATCGTCGGCCGGCAGATCGTTGACCGCGTCGTAGAGGGCATTGATGTCGCTCGACGTTCCCGGCAGCGTCGTCTTCGGCCGCCGGCTTTGCGGGCTTGGAAGGCGCTGGCCGGGCGCAGTTCGATGTCGTGCGGCACGGCGAGGTATTCGAGGACCTGCTGCGCCACCTCGGCAAAGACCGGCGCGGAGACCGCTGTGCCGTAATAGGAACCGCCCTTGGGATTGTCGATGACCACTGCCACCGCGATCACAGGATTGTTGACCGGAGCGATGCCGGCAAATGAGGCGATGTGCATCGTCTTCGAATAGAGATGCGTGGCCGGATCGATCTTCTGCGCCGTTCCGGTCTTGCCGCCTGAGGAGTACCCATTCAATTGCGCCGGCTTGCCCGAACCATAGAGAACCACGCCTTCCATCATCTTGCGCATCTCGGCCGCGGTCAGCGTGGAGAGAACGCGGTGCGCGCCCGGAGGCAGCGGATTGGGCAGATCGCCACCGGGCCTGAAGGGCTGCGGCGCGGCGGAGGTCTTGCCGTTGCTGCATCCGTCTGGCCGGGCATCAGCACATGCGGCGGAAGATAGACGCCGCCGTTGGCGATGGTCGAAACCATGGTCACGAGCTGGATCGGAGTGACTCCAACCTCCTGGCCGATGGCGATCGACCCGATCGAAGAGCTTCCCCAGCGATTCACGGGGCGCAGCAGGCCGCGCGTTTCGCCGGGCATCTCGGCGCCTGTCCGCGCGCCAAAGCCGAAATCGCGGATGTACTGGTAAAAGCGGTCCGGGCCAACTTTGAGCGCCAGCTTGACGGCGGCCACGTCACTGGAGACTTCGAGCGCCTGATGGACTGGGATCACGCCGTAATGTTCGCCCTGATTGTCGTGAATCACGCGGCCTGCCAGCGTGATCTGTCCTCCCTGGCAGTCGATGGTATCGTCGGGCGAGGCGACATGCTGATCGAGCGCAGCCGAGTACGTGACGAGCTTGAAGACCGAGCCGGGCTCGTAAACATCGCTGACCGCGTGGTTACGCAAGCAGAGCCGGCGTGGTGCGGCGGAAGAGGTTCGGATTGAAGGTGGGACGAATGGCCAGCGCCAGGATCTGGCCTGTATGCACATCCTGCACGACCACGGTGCCGTTGTCGGCGTGCGTCTGTTCCATGGCGTGATCGAGCGCCCGCTCGGCGAGGAACTGAATGTTTTCGTCGATGGTCAGCACCAGGTTCCGGCCCGGCGCGGGCTCGCGCTCGCTCGAACCGAGTACATGGCGGCGCGCATCCATGGCGGTGAACATGCGGCCGGGCACGCCGTGCAATTGCGATTCGAACTTCAGCTCCAGGCCGCCCAGGCCTTTGTCGTCCAGGCCCACATAGCCCAGCACCTGCGCGGCGATTTCGTTGTCCGGATAAAATCGCTGGAACTCTTTCTGAAAGTAGATGCCCTTGATCGCTCCGGAGGCCACGAGCGCTTTCACCTTGGAAGCAGCATCCGGCGTAACGCGGCGGGCAACCCAGGCAAAGTTGCGCCCAGCGGCCAGACGCGCGGCGATCTGCTCTTCGGTGGTCTGCGCGTCCTGCGGGTCGGTGTGGACGATTGCGGCGAGGGTGTGAGCTGCTGCCTGCTTGTCGTCGATCTCGCTGGGAACGGCAAAGATCGAGTCGACCTGCACCGTCATGGCCAGCTCACGCAGGTTGCGGTCGTAGAGCACACCGCGTCGCGGAGCCACCTCGAAGGTGCGCTGCTGCTGCCGCTCGGCCCGCTCCACGTACTCTTTGTGGCGCACCACCTGAAGCCAGAAGAGGCGGGATGCAATCAGGACGGCCCAGAAGAAAAAGAAGAGGCAGATAAGCCAGAAGCGCGCCAGCTTGAGAGGCGTGGCGCGCGGCGCGATGTAGCGGTTCCGGCTGGGTCGAACGGGTGACGCCATGGACAATTGCTCCGGTGAGAAGACTGCGCCGGATCTATTGTACGGCGGGTGGAGGTGTTGCTTGCGCCATCACTGGAGCTCCAGGTTCTGAGCCCATGCGTTGGATTGACCATCTGGCCCGGCTGCGGCTCGGCAAGGCCCATCTCGCGGGCCATCTTATCAATCCGTTCCGGCTGAGTGAGTTGCGCCTCGGACAAGCGCAGTTGGCGATTCTCTTCACGCAACTGCTCGCGAATCTGCTTTTCCGACTCGATGCGGTAGCCCTTCTCGATGGCGCTGAAGTGCTGCAAACCATAAATCATGGTCAGCGAAAAGAGAATCGTGATAGCGGCGGAGAAGTGGCGAATCTGGCGGGAGCGCACCGGATCGGGCGCCTTGACCAGGCGGCTGTTGTCAAAGCGCTTGGGAAAGCTGAACTCCGGCGTACGCACGCCACGGCGCCGCAGCGCCTGCTGGGCCATCAATTCGGCGTTCCGCTCGGCGACCCGCGCGCTCAGGCTTCGGCCCGCTTCGAAATATGTTGTTGTGCATGCCGCCATGGTTTGTCTCCTCAGCTCCTGCCCTTCTGAAGCTGTTCTTTCCGCCGCTCTCAAGCTTTGCGCTGCGCGAGCGCGGGTTGCGCTCCAACTCTTCTTCGCCGGCCGTGACCGGCTTCTTTGTGAGAATCTCCCAGATCCCCTGCCGCGCGCCCTCGCGCAGGCTGTCTTTCACGATGCGATCTTCCAGCGAGTGAAAACTGATGACGGCCAGTCTTGCGGAGGGCTTAAGCAACTTTGGTGCGGCCTCCATCAAACTGCTGATCTCATCCAACTCGCGATTCACATAAATACGAAGAGCTTGAAAGGTCCTGGTCGCCGGATGAATGTGCGCCTGTTTCATTGCCGGGGCGGCTGAGGCAACGATCCGGGCTAACTGCCCCGTAGTTGTTACCGGCCGCCCTCGAACAATGGCTCTGGCGATTCTCCGCGACCTCCTTTCCTCTCCGTATTCGTAAATGAGGTCGGCAAGCTCTCGCTCGTTCGCCTCGTTTACCACCTGTTCGGCGGTTGGCCCTGTGCGCCTGTCGGTACATCCATCCATGCGCATATTCAAGGGTCCATCCGCCATGAAACTAAATCCTCTCTGCGGCTCATCCAGTTGCATGCTGCTCACTCCGAAGTCGGCCAGCAGGCCATCCACCGAAGCCGGTTGCAAGTGGCTCGCAATCGAACTGAAGGCCTCGCCAATCAGCGTTACCTTCGGAGCCTGGCTGCCTAACTCGCTTGAAACCGCATCCAGCTTCGCCTTGGCCAGTGCGAGCGCTTCGGGGTCCCGGTCAAAGCCGATCAGATGCCCCTGGCTTCCCAGCAGCCTTGCGATTCCAGCCGCGTGACCCGCCAGCCCGAGCGTGCAATCCACCACCGTAGCTCCGGGCCGTACCCGGAGAAGATCGATCGCTTCTTGAAAAAGAACTGGCGCATGGCGTTCTGTCGAATTCTTCATGCGCTCCCCCTGAGGGGTATTAACTGTCACTGCGCGGCTTCAAGATCGGAGCCAAACTCTTGCGATTCTCGGCTGTCAACAGGTTGGCCGGCAGACTTACTTCGAGATTCTTCAAGTTCTGGACTTCCAGGTGGTTCAACTTCCCGAGAATTGCAACTTCCGCATCCAGGTTGGCCGATGCCCGCAAAATCTGCGGCAGTTGGACCCGAGCCTGTTTGTCCATCTCCACTTGCTGACCGTAGTAGCTAGTCAGGTTCAAATACTTTTCCGCTGCGTCGTCTTCAGCGCTCAACTCAGCCAAAAGCGCTTCCTGCTTCTCCCAGGCCGGCAGCGGCCAGATCTGGGCGCTCAGGCCGTCAATCGAAGTGATGTAGAACTGGGTGACGTTCGCATCGTCCAGCAGCTTCTTGAAGGGACCGGGGAGCTTGAGCCTCCCGCCCTCTTCAACCTTCGCCGGATGATTGCCACGAAACGCTTCCATGTCCTTCTGCCTCTCGCGGCCAAATCCAAACTCTGCGCCGCGTCGTTTGCCTCGACTCTTCCGGCCCATTCCGGTTGCAAGGCTGATTCCCTTACCCTTTTTCCGGGTGGAGGGAAAGAAATGCGATTAGACTTGCCTTGGGGCTGGTTCAGTTCGAACTGCCCTGGAGAGGTCGGAAATTGGCTCTTGAACTCCTTGAGACTCCAGAAAACTCCAATTCACTCCGTTCGACTCCATAGACGCGATAGTAACCCTAATAAGGGCTTGCGTCGAGCGAAAAATCGCTGAAAGATTGGGAGAAGAGCGAGTCGCTGTGGAAAATTCTTCTAATAGATAAGTGGAATCATCTACCACAAGATGTAGTGTTTACCGCATTGGTACCTGGTCTGGACACGGTGAAAAACTCATGATAGGGAATAAAAAGCGAAAGTTGAGGCTTTCTCTTGTAGATGTGTGCGAAAATATCGATCTAAGCGTCCAACTCTACTTTTGGCAAGCCGTTCCGCTGCCTACCTCGCGTCGTTACCAGTTTCAATAGATAGGCAAACACCAGTGCGTTGACCGTGAGCAAACCCACGCGGCTCGGCGTGAACCGGCGGCAGGCTTCGAATATCTCCCAGGGCAGGTAGGAACCTGTGATGGCCAACGTGAGGTACTCACCCCAGACCTTTTCGAGGTAAAGACCAATTCCCTCAAGCAGGTCTAGACCGGCATAGATGAAGACCACCGCGCCGATTCGCCGGAGCATGCGGTCATCGAGAATAATGGCCTTTTCGAGGAGAAGGTTGACGAAATGCGGCTCGGTGTTGAAGTTAAGATGATCGACGAAGCGTTGAAGCTCGTCGCCAACATCCTTGTGGAGCAGTCTCAGAGCGCCGACGCCGACAGCCACAAAGAGCAGGGCTTGCGTCAGCTTGAAGGCCGCGATGAGGATGAGCCACGCATTGTGCCGCCGATGTGGCGGGTGGAGCTGTTTGGGAGAATCGTCCATCATTCTGCTGCGGTGTACACGCAAAAACTCCTCCCTGTCTCTACGTTAACCTATGCGAGGCACTTCCGCTAACGGCAGACCGGCGATCTTCTTTCAACTCAGACGCCTCGCCAGCGGCGGCTCGCTGTTCCGTTTCCCCCCGCACACTTTACAATCAACCGTGATGACCACCGCAACCTACGCACAACAACTGCTCTCGATCCTCGCGCGCCAGAGCTTCCGCCTCGGCCAGTTCAAGCTCTCCTCGGGCGGGACGAGCGACTATTATGTCGACTGCCGCACCACGACCCTCGACGCCGAGGGCGGACGCCTCACGGGCCATGCAATCCTCGAGTTGCTGGAGCAGAACGGCATAGAAGCCGAGGCCGTTGGCGGACTCACGCTGGGAGCCGACCCCATCGTCTCCAATGTGGCCACTGCCAGCGCCTGGCGTGCGCAGTCGAAGCCAGGTGCACCGCTGCTGCATGGCTTTCTGGTTCGCAAGGCCGAGAAGGCACATGGCACCGGCCGTCGCATCGAGGGCTTCAACAAGCCCGGCGCGCGCGTGGTGATCGTAGACGATGTCTGCACCACCGGCGCTTCGACGATCAACGCCGTCGAAGCCGCACGCGAGGCTCAAATGAATGTGGTCGCGGTAGTCTGCATCGTCGAGCGCCAGGAGGCCAATGGCCGGCCCGCAGTCGAAGCCGCCGCGCAAGGCGCACCCTTCCTCAGCCTCTTTACCGCGGATCAAGTCCGCACTGAACATGTAAAGCAGCTCGCGGCCAGCGCGTAGCCTTCGGACTGTGCGACAAGCTCTCAGAAGAATCGAAAATGCGGCGGAGCAGGTTAGAGAACCCACTCCGCCGCATCTCAGTCGTGGCGACTATGCGTCGCGTCAGCTTGCTAGTTGACCGTGCATGCCGTTCCGTTGAGCGAGAAGGCCGCGGGGATTGCGTTGGTGACGCCGTTCCACGTGCCGTTGAAGCCGAAGCCGCTATAGCTGCCGCCGGCGGGGATGTTCTGCCATGATTGTCCGGCCTGTTCGCTGACCGTGACGTTGGCTCCACTCTGCGATACGGTTCCATTCCATGAACTGCCGATCGTCTGTCCGTTGGCAAAAGCCCACGTCAGCACCCAGTTGCTCAGAGTGGTCGTTCCGCCGTTCTTGATGGTGATGCTGGCTCCGAACTGGCTCGAGTTTTGCGGCGAGACTCGTGTAGTCAACCTCGCATGCGCCGCCAACACCGGAAGAGCTCACGGAAAGAGCAAAGCTGGTGCTTGCTGTCGTGCTCCCGGAGGTTCCTGTCACCGTGATTGTGAACGCTCCGATGGTGGCCGTGCTGCTGGCCGTCAGCGTGAGCACACTCGAACTCGTCGACGATGCGGGGCTGAACGAAGCCGTCACACCGCTGGGCATGCCGGTTGCAGTGAACGAGACGCTGCCCGTAAATCCGCCGATATCGGTCACCGCGATGCTGTCGGTGCCGCTTGCGCCTTGCTTCACCGACAGACTCGACGCTGAAGGACTCAGACTGAATCCCGTCGTCGTCTTGGCCTTGACGCTGAGCGCGATGGTTGTGCTCGCCGTCGTGCTGCCCGAGGTTCCGTTAATGGTCACCGTCGACGTTCCAGCGGCAGCCGTGCTGCTGGCCGTGAAAGTAAGGACGCTGCTGCCGGTGGTGGGGTTGGTGCCAATTGCGGCGGTTACTCCGCTGGGTAAACCGGAGACGGCTAGAGTTACGCTGCCGCTGAATCCATTCGCGGGCGTCACCATGACGGTGTCGGTCGCGGTGCTGCCCTGTGTGACAGAGAGCGCCGATGCGGAAGGCGTTAGCGTGAAGCTGGGTGTAGTTGTGTTGGCCTTGGAAGTTGCCAGGCCAAGCTGCCAGGGGATCATGCCGTAGGGATCGCTCGCATACGCCGAGGGATTGGCGCCCTGGTAAAGAAACTTAAGGTTCTTGGGGTTGACCGAATCGGTTTGGTCGTTGCCGTCGATGAGCAAACCGCCGCTGCTGAAAGAAGTAGTCCAGGCGCTCACGCCGCTATTGAAAGTAACGTTGTCCTGTCCTAAAAATGGAGTCCCGAAGTTATCCGTATTGCCGAGCGACTGCCAGGTGCCCCCGAGGCTGCTGGCCCACAAGGCTCGGAAGAAGCGTTGCCCGTTGGGTCCAAGGCACTCGATGTTTGCCAGATACTCGCCGGTCCCCTCGATGCTATAGACGTTGTCGGCCTCGAACATATTGAACTGAGAGCTCGAATCGACGATTACAGGGGTATTGAAACCATTCGGAAAATTCCCGATGGGGGTCGAGGCGCGATAGAAGTTTCCGTTGTCACCGTTGAAGAAGAGATAGCAATTTTGCGAATCGCAGATCACCCAGAAATCGATCCAGGCGCTCACCGACGAGGGCATCGATGCATAGAAATTCTTCGGTGCAGTCCAGTTCTGAGGCTGGGTGGGATCGCTGTTGGTGGAGTACTGCGGCTGGCCGCTCTGGAAGATCAGATACCACTTGTTTTGCGGGGCAAAAAAGAAGACTTGCGGCGCCGTGTGATAGCCGCTGAATCCGGGAGTCTTGTCCATGAAGTAAGGTGTTGCCGTCGAGGCATCGCTCCAGTCGGAGGCAACGTTCAGGTACTCCATGTTATAGTTCCCGGCGCTGTTGACGTCGGAGGCATAGATGACCCAACGGCCGTTAAAGAGAACTGCCGACGGATCCTTGACCGCGATGATGTTATGGGTGGAGTCGGACTTGGCGCTGATGATTGGGCCGGTCGACGTCCATGAATACGACGTGGGAATGGTCTGTGCGAGGGCAGAGCCTGCGAGACCACAAACAGAAAGCAAGCCGCATAAGGCGGCTGCAAGATTCACGAAAGATTTCATGCGGGGGCTCCTCGAAACGCGGCGGAGCAGGTTAAGTAGCCTGCTCCGCCGCATCTCAGTCGTGGCGACGATGCGTCGCGTCAGCTTGCTAGTTGACCGTGCATGCCGTTCCGTTGAGCGAGAAGGCCGCGGGGATTGCGTTGGTGACGCCGTTCCACGTGCCGTTGAAGCCGAAGCCGCTATAGCTGCCGCCGGCGGGGATGTTCTGCCATGATTGTCCGGCCTGTTCGCTGACCGTGACGTTGGCTCCACTCTGCGATACGGTTCCATTCCATGAACTGGCGATCGTCTGTCCGTTGGCAAATGCCCACGTCAGCACCCAGTTGCTCAGAGTGGTCGTTCCGCCGTTCTTGATGGTGATGCTGGCTCCGAACTGGCTCGAGTTTTGCGGCGAGACTGTATAGTCAACCTCGCATGCGCCGCCAACACCGGATGAGCTCACGGAAAGAGCAAAGCTGGTGCTTGCTGTCGTGCTCCCGGAGGTTCCAGTCACCGTGATCGTGAAGGCTCCGATGGTGGCCGTGCTGCTGGCCGTCAGCGTGAGCACGCTCGAACTCGTCGACGATGCGGGGCTGAACGAAGCCGTCACACCGCTGGGCATGCCGGTTGCAGTGAACGAGACGCTGCCCGTAAATCCGCCGATATCGGTCACCGCGATGCTGTCGGTGCCGCTTGCGCCTTGCTTCACCGAAAGACTCGACGCTGAAGGACTCAGACTGAATCCCGTCGTCGTCTTGGCACTGACTGTGAGCGCGATGGTCGTGCTCGCCGTCGTGCTGCCCGAGGTTCCGTTAATGGTCACCGTCGACGGACCCGTAGCGGCCGTGCTGCTGGCTGTGAAAGTAAGGACGCTGCTGCCGGTGGTAGGGTTGGTGCCGATTGCGGCGGTTACTCCGCTGGGCAGACCTGAGACGGCTAGAGTTACGCTGCCGCTGAATCCATTCGCCGGCGTCACCATGACGGTGTCGGTCGCGGTGCTGCCCTGTGTGACAGAGAGCCCCGAGCTGGAAGGCGTCAGCGTGAAGCTGGGTACGGCGGTGGAAGCCGTTCCAACGAAGGTGGTAATGCTCTGCCCCGGCAGCGAGTAGGTGAACGAGTTGTTCGATACGCCGACTGCACTGAGCTGCGACAACTGGTGGGAAGACGAGGTCTGGTAAGGTGTAACCGAAGTCAGAGTCGCGCCCGTGATGTCAAAGGAGATATTTGAGGACCCGCCATTCGAATTGACGGCCACGATCACATAGTTGTTATTCCCCTTGTAGGACGTGACGAAGACGCCGGAGGTTGGATTGTTGTTGGCTCCGGTCATTACGTAGCCCGGTCTCACGAACTTCGAGTACTGGCCGAGGGCATAGGCATCCAAATTCGGGCTGTTTCCGTTCAGCATCAGAGGCGTCCACCAATAGACATAGGCGTTGTACTGCGCCACCGCCATGGACTGGTGATAGAGCACAGCTGCATTGATTGCATCGCTGATAGAAGGCTGAGCGGCGCCATTCGCATTGTTATAGGTGGTTTCGGTCATCCATACATCTTTGCCCTTGTTCTTGGCGTTGGTGTAGAAGAACGGAGCTCTTCCGTACGTGTGACCCGCCACGATCGCAACGTGGCTAGCCGCATTGGCATCGTTGAGAAACGGATCGGACTCTGGGAGATTGAAGCTATCCGACTCTGGCGCCATGAGCTTGGTGTTGATCTTGCCGCCTTCCTGCGCGATCCAGGCATCCATCTGCGCGCCAGAATAGGAGCAAGAATCGTAGGTTCCAGGGAGAAAGTCCGGCTCGTTCTGCACGGAAATCGCGTAGAGATTGACTCCGCCAGCCTTCTCATATGCAATGAAAGTGTTCAAATAGTTGGCGAAGGCGTCATATTCGTTGGTATTGAGCACACCTCCGATCGTGCTGTTGTTGCTCTTCCAGACCGCTGGCGGGGTCCAGGGTGTGGCGAAGACGATGACCTGCGAATTGATGGACTGCGCCTGTTGCGCATTGGCCCGCTCATTGGCCCAGTTTGATCCGCCGGTAGTGGAGCTGGGATCGATACGCGACCGCAGGATGGTGAAACCGACTTGGCCAGGGCCGACACCAAACAGGTTATTGGCCTGAGTTGAGTTCAGCACTGGCTGCCAGGCCGTGGCGGTGCCGAATCCACGGATTGTCTGGAAAGTTGTGTTGAAGTTAATGTTGTCCGCGGTTTGCGCGCTGGCGATTGCGGAAGCCAGCAGGACTGTGGATGCAACGATGCTTACGAGTCGGAATTTCATGATTGAGCTTCTCCTTGGTGTGCTGTCAAGTGGGGGATATGAAGCGGAAAAATCGCACACATTCCTCAGGAGAAGACTGCAAGCATCTAAAGCGTCATCCAGTGGTCTATCAGTGGTCTATGTAATCCTTCTTTCCTTCAGCGGTGGCCTGATCTTGTCGCTGACTGAGGTGGAGATAGGCGGCCACTCCGTATCTTTTATCTGGCCACTTCAAATCTTCTATCTACTATCGCGTGAATACTAGCGCAATTGAATAGCCGCGCACAAGTTATTTTCTGAGCATGAGTGCTCTGAAGAACTTGCGCCGCGACACCTTCCTTTTCTTCCGATCTTCCTCCAGAGTTGAGATCGCTATCATGAACGCTTCGATCCCACCAAACAAAAACTCCGGCTGCTTAGCCGGAGTTTTTGTCGTTCTTTGCCTGTATTGAGATCTTGAGATTCGGTTATCGAATCTGTGCCGTCTGTCCCGGCTCATCGGCTGTGTTCTCGAGCAGCCGCACCTGGACACGGCGATTCTGCTTCCGGCCTTCGGCGGTGGTGTTCGGAGCCACTTCCTGGTCTTTGCCGATCCCGATCAAATAGAACCTGTGCGCGGCAATTCCGTACTTTGATGCCAGGTACTGCACCACAGCATCGGCTCGCCGCTGGCTCAGTTCATAGTTGTACTGCGCAGGCCCGGTCGAGTCCGTTCCGCCCGTTACTTCAAGGATGAAACTCTTCGCCGAACCAAGCTGCGCGGCAAAACTGTCCAGTTGCTCGCGGTCATCCGCGGTCAGCACAGATTTGTCAAAGCCAAAGGTCACCGAGACATTGGCGACTGGATGGTAGTTGTCCAATCCCTTCACGACGCTCTCCAGTGTGTCTGCGCGATGCACAACGTTGTCTGCCGCCATTTGCGCATCACCGGCTGCCTTCGATGCGTCCTGCGCACTTCGATTGGCCGTGTCGGCTGCGCCCTGAGCCTGCTTGATCCCTGCCTGAGAGCGGTCATCTACATCGTGCAAATTCCGATTGTTCGTAGCCGTCTTCTCTTCAAGTTGATTGGTATGGTCGATCAGCGGCGCTGTCTGATTGCGCACATAGTTCTTTGTTGCACACCCCGTCGCGCCCGCTACGGCGAAACCTACCGCCAAACTCAACGCTCCAAACCGGTATGCGTTCATGTCTTGTTCCCTCCTCCGCTACGCTTCCTGCGTACGGTTCGTCTTGATCGAGTGCTAGCTTCCCTCTTCGTTACCGACATAGCATCCGCAGGGCCAAAGACTCATCAACTTTAATACCCTGAAAACAAAGGCGTTTTCATCGACCTAGGTTAAGAAATATCCATACCGATCGTGTATTTTTTACTCGAACCGGTAAGGATTGCGTGGCGAATGGCAGCCATAAGCTGCGACCGTTATCCTAAGAACTGATCGCACCAAGCCATGGATCTCTACGAAAAAATCCGAACTCTGCCCACTCAGCCAGGCGTGTACCTCTACAAAAACGTCGAGGGCGAAATCATCTATGTGGGCAAGGCCAAGAACCTGCGGTCGCGGGTGCGTTCGTATCTGCTTGAGAGTGCGCAGGCCAACGCCAAGACAGGCTCGCTGATGCGCGAGGCTGTCGATCTTGACTACATTCTCGTTGCCAACGAGCACGAGGCGCTGGCTCTTGAAAACAATCTCATCAAGCAACGCCATCCGCGCTTCAACATCCTGCTGCGAGACGACAAGACCTACCCTTACGTGAAGTTGACGATGGCCGACCGCTTTCCAAAGGTCTTTGTAACTCGCCGCCTGCGCAAAGACGGCGCGGCCTACTACGGCCCCTATTTTCCCGGCAACCTCGCTTATCGCATTGTCGAGCTGATTCATCGCAGCTTTCTCATTCCCAGTTGCAAGGTCGATCTCTCGCGCTATCATCCACGCGCCTGCCTGCAGTACTACATTCATCGCTGCCTGGGCCCATGCGTCGAAGGCTTCACCACGCCGGAGGTTTATGCGAATGCGGTGCGCGATGCGCAGCTTTTTCTTGAAGGCCGTGCCGCCGAACTTGAGCACTCACTCACCGAGCGCATGATGGCCGCGGCTCAGGCCGAGCAGTTCGAAGCCGCGGCGCGTCTGCGCGACCAGCTCTCGACCGTTCACCAGTTGCAGGAAAAGCAGCGCATCGCCACCGCCGAACAAAGCGACGATGCCGATGTCTTCGGCTACCACTTCGAGGCCGGCTCGCTGGCCGTGAATCTCTTTCACCTGCGCGCCGGCAAGATCGTCGATCGCCGCGAGTTCTTCTGGGAAGATCTGCCGGAGCTGCTTGAAGCCTCCTCTGCGCAAAGCACTGAAGTTGATCAAAGCTCACGAGGTGACTCAGTTTTGAAAGGGCACGACTTCAGTCGTGCCGCAAATTGCTCCGACAATGAGGATGGGGCTTTAGCCCCTGAGGGAAATGGCCAGCCGGAAGCGCCGTTCCACGCAGGCCCGGTCTTCTGCGCATTGCTCAAGCAGCTCTACATCGACCAGCATTATGTTCCGCGCACAATCCTCGTCCCCACGGAATTCGACGACCGCGAGGCTCTGGCCGAGTTGCTCAGCGAACGCACCGGCCACCGCATCGAAATCGCCGTGCCGCAGCGCGGCGAAAAACGCTCGCTCGTCGATCTCGCCAGCCAGAACGCCAAGCAATCTTACACGCAGCGCTTCCGCGTGCTGGAGCCTTCGCGCAAGGCCATTCAGGAGGCGCTGGCCGACATCCTCATGCTGCCCGAGTTGCCCCGCCGCATCGAGTGCTTCGACATCTCGCACATCCAGGGCGCCGAGACCGTGGCCTCGCTCGTGGTCTGGGAAGACGGCAAGATGAACAAGCAGGCCTATCGCAAGTTCAAAGTGATGACCGTCCTCGGCGTTGACGACTTCGCCTCCATGCGCGAAGTGGTCACGCGCCGCTACAAACGCCTGCTCGAAGAGAGCAAGCCGATGCCATCGCTGGTGCTCGTCGATGGCGGACTCGGACAACTTCACGCCGCGGCTGAGGCTCTTGAGTCGCTGGGTCTGACCTCGCAGCCGCTGGCATCGATTGCCAAACGCGAAGAGGTAATCTATCTCTACGGCAACGAGGACGAGCCGGTGGTTCTCGATCGCCGCTCGCCGGTACTGCATCTGATTCAGCTCATCCGCGACGAGAGCCATCGCTTCGCAATCGGCTATCATCGCCAGCGCAGGGCCATGCGCGACCGCGACTCCGAGTTGCTGAATATTCCCGGTGTTGGCCCGCAGACCAGGCAGCGTCTGCTAACTCACTTCGGCAGCCTGCGCGACGTTCAGCAAGCCACCGCCGAGTCATTGGCCGCAGTCGTGCCGCGCAAGACGGCTGAAGTGATCTGGCGGCACTTTCACCCAACCTCGCCCGCAGCCTGAACAAAGTCCATCGGTTTGGTAGATCATATTGAGCGCAAAGAGCAAGCTCGTCTCGATCATTAAGAGCACAGCGCATTTCGGCGTGTTCCGCGAACCGGAGGTAATGGCCTTGACGAATTCCAACGTGAACGGATTCTCCATTTTGCCGATACGCAAAAGAACGCAAGATATCCTGGCTCAAGAGAATGGAGAGTGATTGTGAGAAATCATCTGGCGCTTCTGGCAATTGTAGTCTCGATCACCTTCGCTGCCGCGCAGTCTGCGGCCTCAACCCAGACCGCCTCTGTCGGCGCGAACAGGAGTGACGAGCCAGCAACACAGGCGAAGCTTCTCAAGACCACTCCGGCTGCTGCGTCTACCGCTGATTCTTCCCCCAGAGGTAACACTTTCCAGGTCAACGACGAGAAGGGTTTGCTGCTGACCTGCATTGCGCCGCAAATCGAAGCCAACCCCGATACCGACATATTCAACAGTTGTGCCTTGGCTCCAGGCCGGACGTTGGACGACGTGATGCACACATTTATTGGGGCCCTCCACTTGGTGCAGAATCAGCAGATGAAGGAACGTGCCGAGTGGAATAAGAGCCTCGAAGATCAATCTGCCCAAAAGTCAGCACAGAAGTAGCTAAGAGGTTCTACCCCAGCCAGGATTCGCGTTCGGTTCCTCCACCTGCCGAGTTTCTGATTCACCTTTGCTCCCGATTCTCTTGCCGAATCAAGCCCTTCATCAGACCTTAACGTGCAAATTCGCGCGATTTGAAAGACAATAGAATTAGACGAATATTCGGATGACGACAAGAGGAACGCTTGGTACCTACACAAATGGAAATTGAACGTTGGACTGCCGCGGAGTTCGAGCGGCAAGTTTTCGCTGGTAACCCCAAGGTTGCGGTCTTCGATTGCGATGGAACGCTCTGGGGCGGCGATGCAGGCCATGGATTCATGACCTGGTCGATCGAGCAGGGCCTGGTGTCGCGCTCGACCAGCGATTGGATCGATACGCGCTACCGGGGCTACATGGCCGGCAAGGTCAGCGAACTGGAGATCTGCGGCGCGATGGTGCAGATGTATGCGGGTCTGCGCGAGCAGGAGCTGCGCGAAGGCGCGGCGCGCTATGTGCGCGAGTTTGTTCAGCCGCGCTTCTTCGCGGAGATGGCCGCGCTGGTGGCTGCGCTGAGAGAAGGCTGGCGTCCAGCTTTGGGCCGTGAGCTCGACCAACAAATGGGTCGTCGCCGAGGGTGTGCGCGAATTCGGCATTCTCGAAGAGCGCATCCTTGCCGCCGAAGTACGTGTCGCGGACGGCATCATTACCAGCGAACTTCTCGACGTGCCCACCGACGAGGGCAAGGCCGCTACGCTTGCGCGGGTGGGAATGCCGCAATCCCGATGCGGTTTTTGGCAACTCCATTCATGACCTGGCGATGCTCAAGATCGCGCGCAACGCTTTCCCGGTGAACCCTTCCCCTGCGCTGATCGAGGCCGCCGCAAAGAGCGGCTGGGGCTACTTTCGGCCCGAGGCCGCCGAGGGTGTCCACGCGGCCGTCGCTGGAGAATGACGCCGTTTGGTGAGCCAAGCCCTTTGAAAATGTAAAGAGCGTCGTTCATGAAGCGAGACGGAAAATGCGCCGCTGAGCCCCGCATCCATCTTGGTGCACTACACTGGAAGCGTGGGAGAAGCTCAATCGAATAACGATCATCGGCCTGCCGGTCCCGCGCTTCGCTTTGTAGCGGCGGCGCTGATTGTTCGCGGCGGCGAAGTGCTGATTGGTCAGCGTCGTCCGGATCAGCCGATGGCTCTGCTTTGGGAATTTCCCGGAGGCAAGATCGAGGCCGGCGAGAGTCCCGAGGAGGCGCTGGCGCGCGAACTCGATGAAGAACTCGGCATTCGCGCCACCGTCGGCCCGCGCGTCACTCATGTTCGCCACAACTATCGTCACGGCGGCGCCGTCGATCTGACGTTCTTTGCAGTGCATGAGTTTGCCGGCGAGATCGAGAGCCGCATCTATCATCAGGTGCGCTGGGTCAAGCTCGAAGACCTCTCAAATTACGAGTTTCTCGCCGCCGACCGAGGACTCATCCGCGACCTGGCCGCGGGGAAGCTGCTCTAGAACAAGACCACCGCAATCGAAGAACAGGAGCTTGAGGGAGACTCTCGCTCGGTGCGCAAAAATCACCTCAAAATCGTTCAAAAGACGGCTTTTTCGGCCAAAAAAGAGGCAAAACCGCCTCTATTGTTGACCGATCAATTATAGTCCATAGTTTTAATTGCAAACTATTGATTATTTGTTAGTTAATAACAGATAGAAGCCTGTAAAAGAGATTTACACAGGGTAGGGGGGTGGGGGGCGAGCGTAGGGTACTAGGACCGGGCAGATACCTGACATTTTGAACCGGTAACATGTCTGACAGATTTCGCACAGTGGTCTCCTATCTGACAGTGTGCGCTAAATGCGGGTAATTATCTGCAACCGCCTGTGGGGCCGATCGCTCGCATAGGTTGGCAAAAGCAACGCTTGACCTCCGTCACGTTACGCATTACGATTCATTATGATTCAATCGTTCCGTCCCAAGGGGCTGAAACGCCTCTATGAGGATGACGACCCTCGCGGCGTCTTGGCGGAACATTTGACAAATTGCGCAACATCCTTGCGCGCCTGGATGCGGCAGGCCAGTGAAAATTTGGATCTTCAGGATTTGACTTGCACGCTCTGAAGGACCATTGCATGGCTTGATGGCAGTCACGGTTCGAGCCAATTGGCGAGTAATCTTTCGATTTGCCGATGGCCATGCTTCTGACGTCGATTATCTGGATTATCACTAAGGAGGTTTCCCATGCCGATGAAGAATCCGCCCATCCCGGAAGCGTTGTACTCAGCGAATGCATCGAGCTGGTCTGACGATCACTGAAGCAGCGCATGCACTGGGCGTTACTCCACTACGCTCTCAGAATTAGTCAACGGCAAGCGCGGCATCTCGCCGGAGATGGCCATCCGGCTGTCGCAGGTCTTTGGCGGCAGCGCGCAAAGCTGGATTACGCGAGCAGGCACACTACGACCTGGCGGAGATTCCCGCCGGACGGATTCAGCTTTAACGGCTGGCTGTGGCGTAAGTTTAGCAATGATTTTTCCAGGTCTGAGAAATGGACTTGGACTTGACAAGCGGAGATTCATGCACTACGTTTGCATTATGGTGCAAGTAAGCAAGCGTGGCAGAAATGAGGCGGATCGAAAATCCGACAGCAGTGGCCTGGCCCAATTGCTCTCCCCCGCCTCTTCAAGGCTCTCTCCGATCCCAAGCGCCTTTCCCTGTTTATGCGCCTTGCGGAAGATCGAGGCCCGTGTATCGGTCCGTCAAATGGCTGATGGAGAAAGCGGGGTCGATTTTCGGTGGTTTCGCGCCATCTCGCGATCCTGCGCGAGGCGGGCATCATCAAATGCGTTAAGCGCGGCAAAGAGCTTTGTTGCACCGTCGAGTGAACGCCGTTCCGAAGGTTCTGCGCGATCTTGCCGATGCACTTGAATTCTGTTGCCCGGAAGGCTGCGGCCAGGAAGGGCCTGATTCCGTACCCTCTGATAAACGGTTGCCGGCGCAGAAGAGCCGCGCTTCGCGCAGAAAACGATCTCAACCGGCATAGGAGGGAGCGTTTGGTGGAGATCAATTCTCCATTTTGCGCCCATTCATATGCATGTATGCACAATCAACCAAGTACAAGGAGAAGTGAAATGAACACGAAGGCAGAAGAAGTTCGAAGCGAAGTATCGAATCGCTATTCCGAAGCAGTCGCCCGTCCGCCAAAAACACAGAGAGGATGCTGTGGAGGTCAGCCAGCGCCGGTTCGAAAGGGCTCATTCGTCGACCTGGCAGGCTACTCGGGCGACGAAGTTGCCGCCTTGCCGGAGTCGGCGGTAATCGATTCGTTTGGCTGCGGCAATCCGGTCGCGTTCAGCGCTCTCAAGCCGGGCCATGTGGTGCTCGATCTTGGATCGGGTGCTGGCATTGATCTGCTGCTGGCGGCAAAAAAAGTGGGGCCGAGCGGCCGGGTAATCGGGGTCGACATGACGGACGAGATGATCGCCAGGGCAAACGCAAACATTCGCGCCGAAAACCTCACCAACGTTGAGGTGCGCAAGGGCATCATCGAAGATCTCCCCGTAGAGCGCCTAGTTGATTGGGTCATCTCGAATTGCGTCATCAATCTTTCCCGGAGAAGCCTAAGGTCTTCCGCGAGATTGCTCGCGTGCTCAAACCGGGTGGGCAAATGCTGGTCTCCGATATCGTGGCCAAAGACCTGCCCGAGGAGATTGTCGCCAACGCGGCCCTCTATGCATCCTGCGTTGCGGGCGCAATCAGTGAGGAACTCTATCTGGATGGGCTGCGGTCAGTGGGCCTGACGGACGTTGCGGTGCGCGGCCGTCTGGTCTATGACGCCAACCAGTTGGAGAGCGGGTTCAAAGATTCAAAGGCTTTTTCTCTGCTTCCTCCACAGGACATAGCGAGGCTGCGTGAACTCACTCGATCCGTGGCGGGAAAGGTGTGGAGCGCAAAGATCTACGCCCGCAAACCAGCTTGAGCGCCGGGTATCCCCAGCCTCTGTTCTGAGGTCTGGGAGTACTGCCGGATGCGAGTCATCAATGCCCCGGCATCATGCCCCAGAGCATCACCATGGTCATGCCGATGACGATGATGCTGGTGGACCAGGCGATGACGTTCCACAGGCGCGAGTTCTTGTACTCGCCCATCAGGTCGGAGCGGTTGATCAGCATCAGCATCAGGATGATGACCACCGGCAGCAGAACGCCGTTCAGCACCTGCGAGAGAATGGCGACGTTGATCAGTTGCGCGTCAGGCAGACAGCAGCACCGTGGCCGCTCCGCCGACGATCAGCAACGTATAGAGCCAATAAAAGAAGGGCGCTTCCTTGAAGTGCTTGTCGACGCCGGATTCGACACCGAGGCCCTCGCAGACGGTGTAGGCCGTCGAGAGAGGCAGAATCGACGCGGCAAAGAGCGAGGCGTTGAAGAGGCCGAAGGCGAAGAGGATAAAGGCATAGTCGCCGGCCAGCGGGCGCATGGCTTCGGCGGCGTCCGAGGCTACCTGAATCGCTCCCATGCCATGCACGTAGAGCGTGGCCGCGCAGGCTACGATGATGAACCAGGCCACGATGTCTGTGAAGAAGCTGCCGACGATCACGTCGAGCCGCGAGGCCGCATAATCCTTGACGCGGATTCCCTTTTCGACGATCGACGATTGCAGATAGAACTGCATCCACGGAGCAATGGTCGTTCCGACGATGCCGACGGCCATATACATATAGGCCTTGTCGCTCCACACAGAGCGGGCAGGCAACTGAACGGTGGCCAGGATGGCGACGTGCCAACTGGGCTGCGAGAGCACGCCGGCAAAGATGTAGGCGATGTAAACCACCGAGGCGATGAGGAAGATCTTCTCCGTGCTCTTGTAGCTGCCCTTGACGACCATGATACCAGACCAAGGCCGCGCAGAGTGGCACGGAGATGAACTTGGTGACGTGGAAAAGATGCAGCGAGCCGGCGATGCCGATGAATTCCGTAACTACGTTGGTGTAGTTGACCACCACCAGCAGGACCATCAGGATCACCGTGAGGCGCAGGCCAAACTCTTCGCGGATGAGGTCGCTGAGGCCTTTGCCGGTGACCACGCCCATGCGGGCGCACATCTCCTGGACCACGATCAGAGCGATGGTGATGGGAATGATGGTCCAGAGGAGCGCGTAGCCGTATTGCGCGCCGGCCTGCGAATAGGTGAGGATGCCGCCGGAGTCGTTATCGACGTTGGCGGTAATGAATCCGGGGCCGAGGACGGCCAAAAACAGCAGTATCCGGATTCGCCAACGCTTCAACATGCGAGCTGGTTCCTATTGTGGATTCATTGCGGGTCCTTTCTGACCATAACAGGCCGAGGCAGGGAGGCGAAACCAGGGAAGAGCGGGCTAACGAGAAGCCCGAAGGGAGGGATTGACGGGATCTTATTATCTTGGTACATTGGTACTCATGTACCACGGAGGAAGTTATGCCGCAAGAACAGCAACATCGCGAACCTGTCGTCGTTGAGCGCGTCCAGACCGGTGTCCGGATGGAAAAGCGCCTGTTGAAGGTGCTCAAAGCAGTCGCCGAGTTGAAAGAGATGACCCTCGGCGACCTTCTGGAAGGGATCGTCCTGCACGCCTTCGAGGGCAAGCCGGTTCCCTTCTCCCCACAGACGCTGAAGGAGATCGAGCAGTTCAAGTCGATTTATGGAATGACGCTGAAGTCCACCGACAGCCACAACCTGAAGGAGCGGCCACCTGCGGTGGGGCGGACGCCTTCGGCAAAAAAGCAGTGAGACAAGGCAAGAAAAATCAATCGGCGGGGAATAAAACCCCCGCCGATTGATTGATTAAGTCTTCCGCAAACCGTCGTCCTGGGCCAGAATCAGGCGGTAGCAAAAACCCGCTCGACCTGTTCATCGGTCATGGAACTAGCGGTCAAGCTCAGGAGAGACTCGACCACGGCGGCTGCGCTGTAGGAGGTTTGTCCCGGAGCCAGGAACTGCGCGACGGTATTCAGGTCGTCACCGACTGTGACAAGTGGGGGCTCGACGCTGCCATCCTTGCGTATCTGCTGATGACCGATGTTGGCAAAGAGTGCGTTGCAGAGGCACTTGCGTCCGACCGTCTCCTCGACCTTGCCACCCTTGGCGACGTAGTTGGCCACCGGCTCGGCGGAGCAGCGGTAGCCGATCTTTCCCTCCGGCGTGACGTAAGACTCGCGCAACAGGCCGATATCGCAGACGCGGGTCCGCGCCTCGGCTACCTCGGCATCCGAATAGGAGCCTTGCAACTGCGCCACTTTAAAAGGAAAGCCCGTGGGCGAGGCCAGCGGGTCGGTAAAGACATCCCCTTTGCCTGTAACTGCCTGGTCCAATAACGTCTGTTTCAAATCGGGCCGCATACCGGACTCTTCGCTGAAGGCGAAGGCTGTGCCGACCTGCACGCCTGCGGCGCCCTGCTCGACCGCATAGCGCACGCTCTCGGCGTTGCCGAAGCCGCCCGCCAGCCAAAAAGGAACGCCAAGGGCGCGCAGATCCGCGATATTGACCTGATCGCGCTCGCCATAGACCGGCTCGCCGGCTTCGTTGAGCAGCAGCTTGCCGCGCGGTGGCGCATTGTGTCCGCCAGCCGTGGGAGATTCAATGACCAGCCCGTCGACGCGGCCGCTGGCCCGGCGAAGCATGGTAGTGGCCAGAGTGTTGGAGGAGACAATGGCCAGGAAGCGGGGCCGGTGGAGCAAGGGCAGCGGTCCCTCCACGTATTCGGAGGGATCGAAGAACATGGCCGTGTCCTGTCCTTGAGCGGCGCCCGTGACACTCAGCTTGTACTCGGCCGGACGATGGGCCGCATATGCATCGAGCACGCCGGGGATGTGAAGCGGAATGCCCGCGCCCATGAGGACATAGCCGACACCGGCAAGCATTGCGCCGTAGATGGAGCAAAGGTGCGGCATCTGGACTTTTTCAAGAAAGTTGATGCCGACGGGATTCTTGTGGCCTTCCTTGGCCAGAAAGACTTCGACAAAGTTGCTGACGATGCAGAGCTCGACCACCTTGCGCACGTCGCGGCGCTGATGCATAGGCGGAACCGGATAGGGTGCTCCCGCCGCCTTGCCGCCAAGGACGAAATACTCATCCCAAAGCCGCTTGGCCATCTCGGGAAACGGGAAGGCATCGAGGCCGCGGCGCATGTGGCCGCCTGGGTCGCCATCGGCGAGACGGCGTACAAAGAGTGAATCGAGCGCCGTGCCTGAAACCACGCCGAGTTGACCGAGTTTGGAGACGGCGTTGGCCAGGCGCCAATTGGAAACGCCGACCCCCATGCCGCCCTGAATGATCCTGGGAAACTGCATCATCTATGAATTGTTTCACAAATCTCGATGGTCCAGCATTTTTTATTGCATTCCGACGACACGAATGGCACTCAAGTGAGCATTTCTGCTCAGAAAATGTCAAATTGAACCATTTCTATAATTTGTCGCGCAGGAAGCTGATCACGTGGTCGGCCTGGACGACGCCCACCATGCGTCCCTGAGGATCGACCACAGCCAGCGAGTGCAGGTTGTACTTGTCGAAGAGTTCGGCCAGTTCGTTCTGATGCAGGTTGATGGGGCAGGAGAGGACGCGGGGTTCGGTCAGCACGGAGAGGTGTGTCCCTGGCTGAGCCATCACCAACCGAGCAAGAGTGATGGCGCCGTGCAAGACTTGCTTCTCATCGAGCAGATAGATCTCGGTGACGCCCTCTGGGTCGCCTTCGAAGTTGCGCAGAGCCTCGACGGCCTGGGCTACGGTTGCATCGTTGCTCACGGAGACGAAGTCGGTGGTCATGCATCCGGCGGCTGAGTCCTCGTCGAATTCAAGAAGATCCTCGACATCCTGGCGTTCTTCCGGCTCCATTTCTTCCAAAATGGCGTCGGACTGTTCCTCGGGCAGCTCGCCGAGCAGATCGGCGGCGGCGGCGGGGTCCATCTCCTCGACGATGTCGGCGATCGTTCTCTTCGTCGAGCTTTTCGAGCAGCGACTTTTGCAGCTTGGGCTCGACCTCCTCGAGGGTCTCGGCGGCCACCTCTTCGTCGAGCGAGGTGAAGACGGCTTCGCGTTCGGCGGGAGCGAGGTCTTCGAGGATGTCGGCCAGATCGGAGGGGTGCATCTCGGAGAGGCGCTCGTACTCGATGCGCAGCTTGACGCGGCGGGCCGGATCGACCTCGATGACGTCGACGAACTCCCATGGAATGCCGTTTGCCTTGAACTTGCGCGAGAGCGTCTCCAGCGCGGCGCGGGGCAACATTCCCCTGAAGACCTGGCGAACGGCTCCGCGCAGGCCGATCTCGACCTCGACCACGCGCAGCAGGTGAGCCGCGCCCTGGCCCATCCACTCCAGATCGACATCGTTGACGCGGACGACCTTGCGGCCGTGAATGTCGATGATCTGGCGGTCGATCAAGTCTTGCTGCAGGTAGAGATAGTTGCCCTGATCTTCGAGGGGCATCATGGCGCCGGCCGAGCGCAGCTCGAGGGTGCCGGCTGGCGTCTCCATCACGTCCTGCGAAGGAACGATGCGCAGACCGGTACGCGTTTTCAGCACCAGGCCGGCCACCTTGCCGGCATCCGCGCCGGTGGCTACTGCGATGTCTTTGAGCCGGCCCCGCAGTTGGCCCTGGGCATCGGTGACCGGAGTGCCGAGGAGCGCGGTGAGGCTGATGCGAGCTGTGGTGCGGGGGCGCATGAAGTGAGTGTATTACCTCGGGGGCGGGTTACGCTCGGTGCGAGGCTCAGGTGGTGGTGCAGTTTCCGGATTGGCCACAAATCAGGCGCAACGGCAATTCGGGAGCCATCGGCGTTTTAGAGTACAAATCCGATAAAGACCTCGGAACTATGCTGGCTGAGTGATATGCCTTGCCGGCAACAGCTGAACCAAGGGTCACTTAGCGGACAGGCGACTATTCGGCCAGGTGACGAGAAGCCCGAACTAAGCCGCCTCCCGCCACCCTTAGCGGTATCTCGCGTATCACGATCGTCAACACTTCAACTTCTTATTTCGCCTGCGCTAGCCCCGCAACAACCGCGGCAACTTTATCGAGTATCTGGTTCCAGCCCTCCATTTGACCGCTATTTTTCGCGCTCTCCATGGGTTCATTTCCTATGAAGGTGAGTTTCGTCTGGCCGTTTCCGAGATCCTCAAAGATGGTCACGTCGTACGCGCCGTCAATGGCCTCATGTTCTATTCCTAATTGCGCAGGGTCAACCTTGTTTCCCTCCGGGTCGGAAAAGTACATCAGGGAAACGATCTTCTCGTAGGGAATAATCTCGTGGTATTCAACCGCATTCCAGAACTCCTGCCCATCCGGCGCCTTCATGCAGTAGAGAGATTTTCCCCCAACGCGAAAATCCATCTGGCAAACGGGCGCAGTAAAGCCCTTCGGTCCCCACCACTGCATTACGTACTTCGGGTCTGTCCACGCCTTCCAAACCAGCTCGCGTGGGGCATCAAAAACTCTTGAAACAACCATCCGCTCCGTCTCGTTAACCGTGTTGCTTGTCATCTCTGACCTCCTTGTTTCATTTGATTTACAACCACATCCAGCTTGTCGAAGCTCTCTTCCCAGAATCGGCGATAGCTAATCGCCCAGTCGCTGACGGTCTTTATCGCCTCCGGCCTAAGCGTGCACACACTCTCTCGTCCACGCTTCGTCTTGATCACAATCCGCGCCCGCACCAGGTAGGCAATATGTTTCGAAATCATCTGCTGCGAGAGTGCAAACGGTTCCGTCAACCCATGCACAGAGGCAGGCCCGTGGCTGAGTCGTTCGATCATCGCCCTACGGGTGGGATCAGACAAAGCCGTAAATGTTGTACCCAATCTATCCACAACCATATGGTAGTGTATTTTCTGTCAATGTCAAGCGCGAATTTTGCGATCCTTGATTGCTGCTCCCTGATCTCTGAACCCTGGCACGCGCGCTAAATTGTATTTCCCCATGAGCCGAGGATCTCCCTTTGGGATTAGTGCCGGAATGTCGCCTTCTCGACTGTTTTCCGCTATCTTCGGGTTCCGGACAAACGACCGGCCAGCAGGCGACAATCACGACCTTGGGGATAGCCTCTCTCTCCTAATGAGATCGATTTCGATCCCGCCATACCGGACATCGGTTGAGACTTGCCTTGTGAGGCTGACTCTTGCTTTTAGGGAAAGCCGGAAGAAATGCCTGTGTTCAGAGTCATTTGGCGATTCCAGCGATTTGATTTCGCGGTGCAATTTACGCGCCGTCCTTCTTGATCTGTGTTGAAACAAAAAGCCGCGCAGGTTGAAGAAAACCATCGAATTTGCCGATATTTATGCAATGATTCGCACACGGCTAACTAGCTTTTGTTTCTTGCTTTTTGCCTCACTCCAACTCGTGGCAAGCGTCCCGGCTTTCAGTCAATCAACGCCGGAAGACAAGCAGGTGCTCTCTCTCAACGAGTGTCTGAAGATTGCCATGGAGAAGAATCACACCCGTCCAGCCAGTCAGTTTGCCGTGGCCATGGCCGAGGCGCAGCATCGCCAGGCGCTGGCTGCGTACTGGCCGCAGGTGAACGCAAGCGGCGGAGTCGACGAGATGAGCGCCTCGCCCAATTTCGTTTACCCGGCCAGCACAATGTACATCCCGGCGCAGTCGATCGCCGTTCCCGGCGGCAGCGCGACCGTCACCATTCCGGCCAACGCATTCGGCCCAGGGTTTCCGCCTGTCGCCGTCCAGATGCCGGTCTCTTTTCCGGGGCAGACGATCACGACAACTACTCAGATGTTTCCCATCCCGGCACAAAACGTCAAGCTGATGAGTCCGCTGACCGAGTCGGTTTCCGGCGACTTCAAGTGGCTCCTGATGGATGGAGGAATGCGGCGCGGGTATAAGGAGCAAGCGCTCGGCGCCTTGGACGTGGCGAAGGCTGAGGTTCGGCGCACGGATCTGGAGCTAAAGGAAGATGTGATCCGCCTGTATTACGGCGCGGTGCTGGCTCGCCAACTTCACAAGCTTGGCCAGGACACGCTTGAGCGCATGGAAGCCACGCAAAGCATGACCGAATCCCTTTACAAGGATGGCTCAGGCACGGTCAACAAAACGGACTACCTCGACAACAAAGTCATGACCGAAACGGTACGTTCCTTGGTTGCGCCGCTCGAAGCCAACGAAGCGTCGGCTGAGGCCGCACTGGCCTATACCATCGGCCTGTCGTGGAAATCGACCGTCGTCCCCAAGGACGAAGAGGTGCCTTTCAAGGAGTATGCCGGGGACCTGAATGAAATGGTCGCCACGGCCTACGAATTCAATCCCGACTGGGCTGAGGTCGAGGCGGGTCTCCGGGCGCTCGAGGGGCAGCGAATCACTGCGAGAAGCGGTTACTTCCCCAAGATCGGCCTCAAAGGCGAGCTGCATCGCAGATGGAACGGCTATGACGGCGGGCTCTCGACCCCGCAGAACCGAGATGGCTGGTCGGTCGATCTGGGAGTCGAAATCCCGATCTTCAACGGCTTCCTCACCCAGGCCAAAGTGGCGGAAGCGCGTGCCCGGATCAACCAACTGAAGGAAAAGAAGATTCTGCTTTCAGAAGGCCTTGGCCTCCAGATCCGCAGTATGTTCATCGACATGGGGGCCAGTGAAAAAGTCGTCAAGGCGACGGCGGATGCCGCTGCCTCGGCCAAAGACGACAGCGATCTGACGTTGCGCGGATATCAAAGCGGCCTGGTTGCGACTGAGAAGGTGATCCGGGCTCAATTGCAGGAGGCTCTCGTTACCGCGGCGCATGACAAGGCGATCTACGACCACCTGGCCTTGCAAACCAGGATTGACCTGGCGGTTGGCAAGAGCGTTGAGGCGGAGTTGGTTCCGAGTCATTGAAGCGAGATGGAAAACGACGATCTGTTCTTCGTTGTCACGGGTCTGGGTGAACTGCTTGAACAGCAAGATTTCTTGGATTCTCGAGCATGAATAGGCCCTGATTGGAGAATGCAGTCGATGCAAGGTTCAGAAGTGCAAATCAGCCGGAGGCAATGCCTGGCGCTCATGACCGGAGCTGCTGCCGCCACTCTGTCGCCAGGACTATTCCTCGGCGAAAAGCCTGCGCATATTCTGCGTGTCGCGATCAGCGTGGATACGTTGGCCGGAGCCAATGTCAGCGACGCGCGCGCGGCCTACAAAGTCTGGATAGGTGAGCTTACGCGTCAGTCCCGGTCTACCATTGCACAGATGGACCCCGAGATTTTTCTCCCTTCGGAAGAATTGATTCGGAGAGTTCGGCAGGGAACGATCGAATGCTTTGGCATCACCGCCCTGGAATTTGTCAAAGTCGCCAATATTGTCGATCCCGACTATCTCCTGCTTCAGGACTATCTGTCTGAAGGCATGGAATACATCATTGTGGTGCATAGCAACAGCCCATTCAAGAAACTCGCCGATCTGCGCGGGGCTCACGTCGTGACGCATTTTCATCGCGATATGGTCCTGGCCCCAGCCTGGATAGGAACAATGCTTGCCGCGCAGAACCTGCCGCAAGCCGATCATTTCTTCGCCAGCCAGAAACTGACTGACAACCTGAACCAGGTTGTGCTCCCGGTCTTTTTTCACCGGACCGACGCGGCTTGTCTCGCGCGGCGGAACTGGGAAACGGCGGTAGAACTCAATCCACAGCTTGGCCGCGATCTTCGTTTTCTAGCGGTCTCCCCCAAGCTCGTCCCCATCGCCATCGCATTTCGCAGCGGATGCAGTCCGGAGGGACGCAGGGTATTGATCGATTCGATCATGAAGGTCGCTTCGGTAACTGCGGGGCAGCAAATTGTTGCCCTGTATCAGTCCCACGGATTCATCGTGCGGCCAACCTCGGTCATGAACAGCACAGTAGAAATGGTTCGTCAGTTTGAACGTATCTCGACAGGCGCACAGAGAAAGAAACCCTGAAGCCAGTGAAAGAGTGGGATGAGGCGATGACACATCGTGACAAACTGATGAACCGGCGGCAGTGCATGGCGACGCTAGCGGCGGCGGCCACCGCGGCGCTGGCGCCTCGACTCGGCCTGAGTGAGCGCGACAGGGCTATCTTGCGTATGGCGATCAGCGTCGAGACGCTCATCGGGGTCAATATCAACGATGCCCGGGCCGCCTACCGGGTTTGGATCAGCCGGGCCTTTCATCAGAACGGGCAAGCGAATGTTGAGTTCGACCCGGAGATCTTTGTTCCTTCCGAACAGATTCTCCGAGAGGTCCGTCTGGGCGCTGTCGATTGTTATGGAGTCAACGCGCTCGAGTTCGCAAAGGTCGCCGATTTGACTGATCCGGAAAATCTGTTGCTCTTGAGTTATCTCGCGGACGGAATCGACTATGTATTGCTCGTACACAAGAACAGCCCGTTCAAGAAGATCGAAGATCTCAGAGGAGCGCAAATTGCGACTCATCTGAATCACGACATGGTTCTGCTTCCAGCATGGCTGGACACCATGCTGGCTTCGAAGGGTCTTCCCGAGGCATCACGCTTTTTTTCCGGCCTTACTCCTTACGAAAAGTTAACCCAGGTCATGCTGCCGGTTTTCTTTCGCCGCCTTGACGGGGCTTGCCTCGCGCGCCGCAACTGGGAGACAGCAACCGAGCTGAATCCCCAACTGGGCCGCGATCTTTGGCCTATAGCTATCTCGCCCCGCGTCATTCCTTGCGCCATTGGATTTCGCCGTGGCTGCAGTCCGCCTGCCGTGAAGCAGTTCATCGATTCCTTGCTGCGCGTATCGAAACAGCCAGAAGGGCAGCAGATCCTCGCCTTGTATCAAGCCAATGGGTTCGTTGTGCGGCCAACGTCAGTGATGAACAGTACGCTTGAGATGGTGCGCCAGCATGAACGAATCTCCGCAATCGCACGGAAAGGAAAATTGTGAGGCCCGCATACCGGACAGGCCCAGGAAGTCACGAGATGGAGACAGTTGGTGGAAAAATAACCCGAAGGCAATGCTTGACCGGCATGGCAGCAGCATTGGCCGCTTCGCTCACGCCCGCACTCTCGTGGAGTGAGATCAAGAGAACCCTTCTGCTCGTAGCGATCAGCGAGGAGACGCTCGCAGGCGCCAACGTCAATGACGCTCGCGCTGCCTACCGGGTATGGCTTAGGGAACTTGCCAGTCAATACGGGGTCAAGACCGCTGAACCCGTTCCGGATATCTTCATCTCTTCCGAAGAGATCATTCGAGATGTCCGCCAGAATACGATTGACTGCTACGGTGTCACCGCAATTGAATTCACAAAGATCGCCGACTTGACCGATCCGGACTATCTGGTTGTTCAGGACTACTTCTCCGATGGAATGGAGTATCTCCTGCTTGTTCACAACCAGAGCAGGTTCAAGACAATCTCCGACCTGCGAGGCGCCAACATTGTCTCGCACCTCCATCGCGACATGGTTCTGCTGCAGCCATGGTTGAGCGTCACGCTGGCTGACAACAACCTGCCTGCGCCGGAGTCCTTTTTTGCCAGTCAAAAACTTAACGCCAGCCTGACCCAGGTTGTATTACCGGTATTCTTTCGCCGTTTCGACGGGGCCTGCCTGGCGCGCCAAAGCTGGGAGACCGCGAAGGAGCTGAATCCCCAGCTTGGCCGAGATCTTCGGCCTTTGCTGGTGTCGCCCAAAGTGATCCCGATCGTCTTCGGCTTTCATCGCGGCACCAATCCGAGTTCGCGCAAGCTGCTTATCGATTCGATTCAGCGCGTTTCCACCCTAACGGCGGGAGCGCAGATCGTCGCTCTCTATCAGTCCAAGGGATTCGTCGTGCGGTCCATCTCGGTGATGAAGAACTCTCTCGACATCGTGCACAGGTACGATCGGCTCAGGGCGCAACAAGGGCTATCGAAGGGAAAACCGTGAAGCCCGCATTTGCCATCACGGGGATAGCGCGTCGCACCATGGTGCTGGCCTGGACGATCACGCTCGTCACCCTCGGTATCTTCGTAGCCGTCATGATACCGGAACAAAAGCGGGACCTGCGCGCCCAATTGGAATCCAAGGCCAACGGCGTAGCAGTGGCCCTCCAGGGCGAGGTTGCCGAAGCCGCCATCTCCGAGGACTATTCGTCCGTCGTTGAACACGCGATGCAGGTTCTCAAGGGCGATAGTGCAGTGGATTTCCTGGTGATCACCAAGAATGACGGCCTCTCCGTTGTGGTCGACCGCAAGGGCTGGCGCATGGAGCCAAATATCGATGAATACTGGCATCCCTCTGTAAGACTTCCATCGAGCGAACTCGGATTAGTCCCAATGTTCAACCGTAGAGTCTTTCATTACGCCGTTCCCTTCGACTACAGCAGCATCCAGTGGGGGTGGATTCATGTCGGGTTATCGCTGGATTCCTATGATGAGAGTTCACGGCAGGTGAATCTCCGCACCGGCATTCTGGCGATCGTCTGCGTACTGGCCGGTCTGCTGGTTTCCGTACTGTATGCAAGACGCTTTGTCCGGCCCATTCTGCAACTGCAATCGGTGGTTGAGCGCATCGGGCGCGGCGATCTGCTGGCGCGCTCAGACGTCCACAGCCGGGATGAGGTTGAACAACTGGCCAATTCCTTTAACGGCATGGCGGATATGATCCTGCATCGCGACAAAGAACTGTCAGAGGCCAAGCGTGACCTCGAGCGGCGAGTTAACGAGCGCACCCAGGAGTTGCGCGAACAGATTGTCGCCAAGGACGCTGCCCTTGCGGACCTGGCAGAAGCGCAACGCCGGCTGATCGACCTCTCTCGTCTTTCGGGAATGGCCGAGGTAGCGACCGGCGTGCTGCACAATGTTGGAAACGTCCTCAACAGCGTGAATGTCTCGGCCACGATCGTGGCCGATCATCTGAGCGCACTGCGCGTCGGCCAGATAAGTGAATTGGCTCAAGTTCTGAATGACCATAAGAGCGAACTGAACGATTTTGTGGCCAATGATCCTCGCGGCCAGAGAATCATTCCCTACATGAGCAACCTGTCGCTACACCTCGAGCAGGAACGCAACCAGCTCGGCAAGGAAGTGGCAGGCCTATTGCAGCATGTCGGACATATCAAGCAGATTGTCGCAATGCAACAGACCTATGCCCGCTCCTCAGGAGTGTTGGAGAAGGTCGCGCTCGCGGATGTCATGGAAGATGCGCTGGGCATGACGAGGTCTGGCATGGAGCGTCACAACATTGAATTGGATATTCAGGACAAGGATCTGCCGCCCATTACGACCGATAGGCACAAGGTCCTGCAAATCCTGCTGAACCTGATACGCAACGCGAAAGACGCGGTCAAGTTGTCAGGCAAGAAAGACCGGCGCATCAGCATTTGCTTGACGCGGGTCAGCGAAGACCCGCGTATCGATTTGCGTGGCAGACAACGGGATCGGCATTCCGTCTGAGAATCTCGTTCGCATCTTTTCTCATGGATTCACGACCAAGAAAGACGGCCACGGTTTTGGATTGCACTCCGGCGCATTGGCGGCAAAACAGTTGGGAGGCGCGCTAACCGCAGCGAGTGAAGGCCCAAACATGGGAGCCACTTTCACGCTTGAGCTCCCCATCGTTGCCAGCAGCTTTGCCGGAGAGGGAAAGACCGCATGACCACTCAAAACAATCACTTTCGGCTGCTCATCGTGGACGATAAGGAGGCCATTCACGATGACTTGAAGAAAATCCTCTCGCCAGAGAATCCCGGCTTGAATCTCTTCGGCGATGAAGCGCTGTTGTTTGGAGCGACGAACGCGCCAAGAGTCGCTTTTGAGATCGATTCAGCATTTCAGGGCCAGGATGGGCTCCAATGCGTGATGCGCGCATTGGCTGAGAATCGGCCTTATGCCCTGGCCTTCGTCGATGTGCGAATGCCTCCCGGCTGGGATGGCGTCGAAACGATCGAACATCTGTGGAAGGCCGACCCCGACCTGCAAATCGTTATTTGCACGGCGCATTCCGATTACAACTGGAACGACATCTCGCGACGCTTGGGCCTCTCCGACAACTTTGTCGTGTTAAAGAAGCCCTTCGACATCATCGAGGTTAGCCAGTTGGCGCACGCGCTCACTGCCAAGTGGACCGCGATGCATCAAGCGCGGTTGCGCGTGGACGAACTTGATCGGCTCGTTGCAGTGCGCACAGCGGAACTCACTGCCTCAAATTCGCGGCTCGAGCTTCTTGCGGCTGCGTTGGAGGCCGCCGCTAACTCGATCACGATCACCGATCCAAAGGGAACGATCGTCTGGACCAATCCGGCATTCTCGGCTATCTCCGGCTATTCAGCCGATGAGGTGCGCGGAACAAATCGCCGCGCTCTCAAGTCGGGGATGCATGACGAAACATTCTACAAAGAGATGTGGCAGACCATTTCCTCGGGAAGAGTGTGGCGCGGAGAGGTGATCAACCGCCGTAAAGACGGAAGCCTGAGTCAAGAGGAAATGACGATCACTCCGGTCGCATCGGAATCCGGAGAAATCACTCACTACATTGCCATCAATCATGACATTGCAGCGCGGAAGCAGGCTGAGAGCGCGCTTCGCGAGGCGGAAGAAAAGTATCGTGTTCTCTTTGAAGACGCGGTCGTTGGCATCTTTCAGGCGACGCCAGACGGCCGGCTCCTGCATATCAACCGTGCTTTCGCGACGATGCACGGATATGAATCCCCGGCTGAATTGCTTGCAGAGACATCCGATGGTGCACATGAACCGCTTGTCAGTGCCGAGAAACTGAAGGAGTGGGCTCAGGTGCTCGAAACGCATGGCACAATTCGGGGTTCAGAAATTCAAGTGCGATGTAAAGACGGAACCCGGAAGTGGTTCTTGGCGAGTATTCGAGCCGCGCGGTCTGCCGATGGCAAGGTCGTTCTTCACGAGGGCTCGGTGGAAGATATCACCGAACGCAAACTTGCGCAGGAGCAGGTCGACTTTCTGGCCTACTACGACGGGCTCACCGGGCTGCCTAACCGGACGCTTATGCGCGACAGGCTCAACCAGGCTCTAGCCATAGCCCGGCGGAAGCATGAATGCGTAGCGCTCCTGTTCCTCGATCTCGACCGCTTCAAGATCATCAACGATTCGCTTGGACACTCGTTTGGCGATTTGATCTTGCAACAGGTGGCCGGCCGTCTCAAACATGAGATCCGGGAGGAAGATACCGTAGCCAGGGTAGGCGGCGATGAATTTCTCATCGTGCTGACCAACGTCGTGAGCACGACTGAGGTTGAGGCCATTGCCACACGCATCGTCAATTCGCTCTCAGGAGAATTCACCATTCAGGGCCGGTCGCTCAGAGTCAGTTGTAGCCTGGGAGTCAGCATCTTTCCCCAGCATGGTGAAGACGCGGAGACACTAATTAAAAATGCCGATGCGGCCATGTACAGCGCTAAAGAAATGGGGTGCAATACCCTGTGCTTCTTTACCGACGAAATGAATGCACGGCTCATGGAGAGTTTGACGCTGGAGAACAGCTTGCGATTGGCGACCGGGAAAGGAGAGTTATTTCTTGTCTATCAGCCGCAGGTAGACATCGGCAGCGGCAGCATCACGGGAATGGAGGCGCTCCTCCGTTGGCAGAGCCCGGAGTTGGGCCTGGTCATGCCGGATCGATTCATTCGAGTTGCGGAAAACGTCGGGCTCATCACCGAGATTGGCGCATGGGTTCTGAGAACTGCTTGCGTTCAGATGAAGAATTGGCAGAGGGAGGGGCTTCCCGTGGTGCCGGTCGCAGTCAATGTCTCCGCCGTGCAGTTTCGCCAGGAGGGATTCCGGGATCTCATCCGGCAAGTCTTGCGCGAGACGGGCCTTGACCCTTGCTACCTCGAGCTCGAATTGACCGAGAGTCTTTTGCTGTCCAATGCAGATGTCATGTTTGAAGTTCTGCGCGAACTGAAGGAAATGGGATTGAAGCTGGTCATCGACGACTTCGGAACCGGATATTCGAGCCTCAGTTATCTGCGCCAGTTTCCATTCACAAAACTCAAGATCGATCGTTCGTTTATCCGCGATGTCGCGGTTAATCCCGACGATGCGGCGATCACGAACGCGATCATCAGCATGTCGAAGAGTCTAGGCTTGAAGGTTGTCGCCGAAGGCGTCGAGGACCTGGCCCAATTGTCGTTTCTCCGGGAGCATCAATGCGACGAATTTCAAGGCTACTATTTCAGCCGGCCGTTGACCGTCGATGACGCTGCAGGCAAGTTGCGTAGCCTGCTCGTGAAAACGCCTGAGAGAATGAAGACCGATGCCGGGGAGTGAACTGGGTTGGAGAGAATCTGAAGCGGTTAGTCCTGAGGTTCACGATCCCAATATGCCGGTTCCAATTCGCCGGAATTGATTATTTCGTATTCCACGTGTTTGACCAACAATTCTGATTCGGTCCCCAGTCGCTGTCCAAAAGTGCGGGATCTGCAGGTCTTTTAAAGCGGCAAATCTAAAAGTCGAATTGTTCCGAAATCGTGTTCAAGTCTTCCTCTCCCAGAGGGGCTTGTCAGGAACAATCGCTTTTTTATCATGTTCAATCATCTCTGTTCCAGAGATTGATGTTAACAATCCGGAGCGAGTCTCAAGGAATCGGTACCGGGAGTCGTCATCTCGGACGTTTCTGCCGTCTTTAGCTGCTCCTATTGGATGACCAGCCACCCGGAGACATATCCACAATCAGAGCCTAGCGTGCGTGGCCATTTCCCGCTGCAGCCGACGATTCTCCGAGTCGATAGAGTTTCGTGGTGTCGATCACGTTGCCATCCATGATGAGGGTGGAGATGCGGCGGGCGTTCCAGATGTTCTGGGTGGGGTCTCCGTCAACGACGAGGATGTCGGCGCGGCGGCCGGGGGTGATCTGCCCCAGTTCGTTCCAGCCAAATTGCAGGCTGTAGTTGTTGGTGGCGGCGGCCAAAGCCTCGCGCGGGGAGAGCCCAAGGCGGACCAGCAGTTCGAGTTCAGTGTGCATGGAGATGCCAGGCAGTGATGCGCGGACCGGCGAACCCGAGGCGGCCAGGTAGTGCGGTTTGGCCGAGAACAGAGTCTCGTTGATGAGCCACAAGCGCAGAGCCGACAGTTCGGCCTTCTTGCGCTGGCTCTCTACCATCCAGCGCTGGGCAGAGCCGGGCAGGTGGCGCGCCCAATATGAGAGCGGGTACTCGACATCGCCAGTGGCGCGGTTGGTGGGCTCGAAGACATGGGCGGGATCGAGCAACTGAGCGGCGGGCTCCGTCCAAAGATTGCGATGAGAGGGCAACAGCGCGTAGGAAATGCTAAAGGTGGGCACAAGCGCAGCATGGTGAGAGGCCAGGAAGCGGGCATAAGCCCGCAGGTGCGGGTCGTTGGGAGGCACACGCTCGGCGTAGTCGTACGCCGTGGAGGCGGCCGAACCTCCGGAGTCTTCGACCAGCGGGCGCCGAAGCTCATCGGGAATCACGCCCAGCTCGTAGCGGCCCATGTGAACCAGCGCATCCACATCTGCCTCGACGCCTACGGTGTAGGGGGTGGAAACAAACTCGCCATAGGTGGCCAAACCCATCTGGTGGGCGCGAGCGATGATCCATTGGCTATTCGCGGCGGTGATGTTATGGCCGAGCCAGACGGCGCGCGTTCCCAGCCGCGCGGTGTCGGCGAGCTGGCGGGCGGTATCCGCTGGACTCAGTTCGGCTGGACGCGTACCTTGCCTGAGCTTGAGCGCCCACTGGGGGCGTTTGGCCAGCAAGCTCCAGTTGTCGGTCGAGCCAACTGAGTCCAACAGATATAGGTGGGGGGTGGGCGAGGCGGCAAAATCGACCATTCCGCGGCGGGCGTCGCTGACCGCAACGACCGTGGTCACGCCCATGACGAGATTGGCGTTGGCCTGGCCTTGCGAGTTCATGCCGGCAAATCCATCCACAAGGCCGGGAATAAGAAACTTGCCGGTGCAGTCGATGACCCGCGCGTCTTTGGGGATTGTGACCGCCATGCGCGAGCCGACATCCGTGATGCGGCCATCGCGCACGATCACGATTGCGTCTTGCAGGTCTTTTGCCGAGTGTCCCCAGTTGGTAACATCTACCACCGTTCCGCCTGCCAAAACCAACGGAACCGAGGGCGGAATCTTAGGCAAGATTTGAGAGGGGGGCTGCGGCCAGGCCAGAGCAGCAGCCAGAGCCGGTCCAACGGCGCACCGCAGAAGCAGACGTGAGGGTCCCATAAGAAAATCGTTCTTTTCAGGATTGTCGCACACGATAGTGGCTACTGTGTGCCGGCGGACGTGCTGGCGCTCTTGCGGCGGGTGAGCACGAACGACTTGCGGCGGTCTTTGCTGGCGTGGTCGATCTTCTTCCAGAAGCCTACGAAGTAATCGATGGCAGAGATGATCGAGACCAGCAATGTGAAATAGATGGCGGCAATGGCGATCCATTCAACCGGAAAGATGAGCATGCCGAACTGCCACTGGAGCCAATGATGGGCCAGAATGGCGGAGACCACGCAGACGATTTGCGTCACGGTCTTGAGCTTGCCCAAATCGCTGGCCTCGATGGTGAAACCCTCGGTGGAGGCAATGGAACGCAGTCCGCTGATGAGAAACTCGCGCCCAACGATGATCACCACGATCCAGACCTTGACCACCGACGGGTTATAGGCCACCAGGGCGATCAGCGCGCCGGTGACCATGATCTTGTCGGCCAGCGGATCGAGCAACATGCCCATGGTAGTGATTTGACCGCGCTTGCGGGCCAGATAGCCGTCAAGGCCGTCTGTGATCGAAGCCAGCACAAACAGGACCGAGGCAGTAACCTCCTGCGCCCCGTTCCCCTGCCATGGAAAGTGCGGCGTAAGGATCCACAGCAGCAGCGGAATCATGACGATCCGGCTCATCGTGATGGAATTGGGCAGATTCACTTTATTTCCCTAGGTCTTCGTGGTTTTTCGCCTGTTTCAAATTGTGAAGATCGCTTTTGCTCAAGAAACGCAACTGTCACACTGCGACTCTCATCTTTGGCTGCGGAACTCGGGCTATCACTACTATAAACTTGTTCACTCGGCATGCTCCCAATTGCCCCCATCAAGACCGACATGAATTTGGCGGACAGCAAGAAAAGAGGATCAGCTACAGCTCTGCAGCGCAAGCTCACGGAACTCGGAAAGTCTGTCCAAAACCCCCAATGTCTCAAGGCAGACCCGGTCGGACTCTGCGATTTCGACTCCTTTGGAACCCTGTGGATGCTCTTCCAGTTCGTCAGCCAGAAGGTCGGCCACATAAACGGCCATTGTGGAATCAAAGGCGGAGTGCGGTATTCGGGTAGGGTGGTGATGGTGCGCGATCGCCTCAACAGCAAGATTGGGTATGCCCCATAGTCCCAGCAAATAAGCGCCAATTTCGGCATGCGAGGTCCCAAGCAATTCCTCTTCAGCTTCAAAAAGCTTGCATCCGCGTTCATTGGCGCGGGCGAGAACAGCACAAAACTCGCCGGGCATAACGCTGGCCAGGAAGAGACTGCCGATGTCGTGGAGAAGCGCGGCCACGGTGGTAATATCGCGAGTTCCCCGCTCCACCGGCAGCAACCCGGCAATCGCCGCCGTGCGAACGGCGTGTCGCTGGACCGAGTCGCAAATGGTTTGCGGAACGCGCGGATCGGGCACGAAGACTCTAAAGACCTCTGAGGTCAAAGCCACATTCTTGATGGTTTCAACCCCCAGGCATGAGACGGCGCTCTGCAAGCTTGAGACTCTCCGCGCGAGCCCGAAGAAAGCGCTATTGGCGAGTTGCAGAACCTTCGCCGACATTGCAATATCCCGCTCGATGATCTCTGTCACTTGCCGGATCGATGTTTTCGGGTCATTTAGTGCATGAGTGAGATCGGTGTAGGCACTTGAAAGCGAGGGCAGCTCACTCACTGCGCCAACGATCTTGCGAAGTTCCGGAGAACTCAACAGGTCTTGCATCGCGCAAACTCGTTCAATGGCGGAATGCAACTCAGATGCATTGCACGGCTTGGCCAGAAAACGGTGCGCTACTGAGATGGCGCGTGTTGCCAGCGTGGCGTCGGAAAATCCGGAGAGGATAATTCGCGCGGTATTGGGAAAGCGGTCGCGGATGTGCCCCAGCAAGGTTGCGCCATCCATTCCCGGCATCCGCATGTCGGAGATCACAACGTCGAAGTTCGATGCCGCGCATGCCTGCAATGCGGCTTCGCCACCGACAACATATTGCATATCCCAGCGATCCCGATCCGCATAAAGCGAACGCCGGATACCATCGAGGATATTGTTCTCATCGTCTACAAAAAGAATACGTTTCACGCGGCAACCGCCTTGAGTGCAGGAGTATCGTCAACGTGAGGAAGACGAATGATGAAGGTTGTGCCTTTTCCTGTCTCTGTTTCAAAATGAATGGTTCCGCCATGTTTGTCAACGACCACCGACCGAGCGATAGCCAGGCCCTGCCCGGTTCCTTTGCCAATCTCTTTGGTCGTGAAGAAGGGATCGAAGATTCTGCCTCGGATCTCTTCCGGAATTCCGGATCCCGTGTCTTGAATACGGATTTCAGCCCAATTGGGAAGACTCCGTGTCTTGATCGTAATCTTTCCCTTCTCCGGGCCCCCGTCGCGTACGACATCGGCGATTGCATGAGCGGCGTTGACGATCAGATTCAGTATCACCTGATTGAATTCGCCGGGGAGGCACTCGATCATCGGCAATGCAGGGTCGAAGTCGGTCTCCAGATCCGCCGTGTATTTCCACTCGTTTCGCGCAACCGTAATCGTGCTGTCGATGGCTCGATTCAAATCCACGGGAACCTTCTCCTTCGTCCCCGGATGGGAGAACTCCTTCATGGCGCTCACAATCGTGGATACCCTGGTCACGCCTTCGAGCGTCTGGTCAACCGCCTTGGGAATCTCCTCAAGCAGATAACCGGCATCCGTGCGTTTAATCGTCTCCTCCATCTCTTGTATGGCCTCGGAGGTCAAAGTGTTGCTCTTGGCCAGCAGCAACAACCTCTCATAATGCGCTAGAAGGCTCTTGATCTCCTGAAACGCATCCTTCATGAAGCGCACGTTATCTCCAATGTATTGAGTAGGCGTATTGATTTCGTGAGCTATTCCAGCGGCAAGCTGGCCCACCGATTCCAGTTTTTGGGCTTGAAGGAGCTGTTCCCGCAACTCATTCCGCTCGGTGATGTCTTCACACATCCCTTCGAAACGCACAACACTTCCGTTTTGCCGAATGGCGCGAACGCTCATCGCAATCCAAATCTTGCTTCCATCCTTGCAAAGAGCCTCGCCCGCGAAGTTGCGCACTCCGCCCACAGTGCGCATCAGAAACTCGAATTCCTCGCGGCGTTTGGGATCGACATAACACTGGTGGTAGATATCGGCCGCTCCCGCGATCATCTCTTCAGGAGAGTCGTAGCCGAATGTGAAGGCCAATGCCGAGTTTACGCTGAGAAAATGCCCTTCGGGCGTGCTTTGAAACATTCCGATGACTGCATTGTCGAATATGCCTCGATAGTTCCGTTCTGCCTCTCGCAGCGCCCCCTCCATCTTCTTGCGCGCAGTGATGTCCCTGCCTACACCCGCAATGCCGATCACCCGGCCTTCGCTGTCGCGTACGGGAACCTTTGTCGTCAGGATATCGACCTCATTTCCTTGACTATCGATACCTTTTTCTTCGTGGTCATATAACGGTTGCCCTGAACGCATAACATTCTGTTCGTCTTCATAGAAGTGATTGGCGAACTCCGGCGGGTAAAAATCGAAATCGGACTTTCCCAGTAATTCTTCAGGCGATTTCAATCCGACTACGTACGCCAGATGAGGGTTGGCCACGATGAATTTGCTTTCAAGGTCTTTGACGTACATGAAATCGGGGATATTATCGATGAGCGCGTGCAGCATCTTGCGCTCGCTTTCCCGTTCAGAATGAGTCTGGCGCAATATGTCATCTTCCCGCTTTTGAACGGTAGCATGAATCAACGAACGAACACTGAAGAACAGAGCGATCATCACGCCGACGATCACCCCAGCCTGAAATATTCCCTGAATCCATAGCAACTTGTTGATCAAGGACAATTCGGCTCTGAAATCGCCAGCTAAGTCGTTTTGTAGTGCTTCTAGTTCCGCCCGAACTGCCTTGTTCTCATGACTTAGACTCGCCAACACTTGCTGGCTCGGGGGGGTGGCGTCGGGTTCAGCAAATTCTGTGTACACTGCCATCGACTGTATCTGCAGAGTGGCAACCCGCTGTCGGAGAGCGACGACCTGTCGATGGCGTGCGGGGTCGAAGTTCATGGATGCTCCGACACGATCAAGCGACGACAAAACCGTGGCAGCTTCTCGATCGGCGCGTTTGAGCGCTGCCTGTTCCTGAATCACGACGGCGTCGCTGTATTCACGATTCATTTTCTCAAAAGCCATGGTGGCTCGTTGGCTGTCGAGAGCAGCCGAGAAGACGGACTGAGATGCAATTCTGACGTGTTTGTGAACTGAGTGTGCGGTCCACTGCATGATCGCTGCCAGCGCGACGGTCCCAAACACCGTGACGATAATGCTGTTCTTCATCAACCCAGGACTCGAATTCCAGCGCGCAAAGGCGCTGCTCCACATTGCATGCGCTCTCTTCATCTGACGTTGGTAGTACCGAGCTCCTCTGTTGGTGTGCATGCGCCTTCGCGCCTCCTGTGGCAGATCGCACAAGTGGGGTGCCGCGCCTACGCGGTGGATGACCAGGTCTACCGCTAGATCTATCGGCACAAAGGGAGGTTCGCTTCAAAGCGCGAACTAAGCCAAAGCGAAACCCTCTCGATGGAGATTAAGTGACTGATTCGTTTCGATCAGGTGCCAATGAAACGATCATGGGCCGAGACCGGCTCGCATTCCATAGCGAGGCGCAGGAGCAGCGTCAAGGCGCCAACGGCCTTGGACGCGCCGGCTCGATCTTGTCCGGCGCCCAAGCAAAGAGAGCGACACTCGTGATGTAAGAATAGAATGACGTTTGGAGTTTTACGATGACTGACAGAATTCTCTTTGTCGACGATGAACCGCCGATCCTGGATGGCTACAAACGCCTTCTTTATCGGGAGTTCGAGGTGGATACGGCTCTGGGTGGGGAACTGGGCCTGGCTTCGATCGGCGATCGAGGCCCGTACTCCGTCGTCATCTCAGACATGCGGATGCCGGGCATGAATGGCGCCCAGTTTCTGGCTCAGGTGCGACAGAGATATCCTGACACTGTGCGAATGCTGCTAACGGGCTACACCGACCTTGACGCTGCCATTCGCGCGGTCAACGAGGGGAATATTTTCCGTTTTCTCACCAAGCCGTGCGAAAAAGATATTTTGACGAATGCCATCAATGCCGGAGTGGCTCAATACCACTTGGTAACAGCAGAGAAGGAACTCCTCGAAAAGACACTGATGGGGAGCATCAAGGTTCTCACAGAAGTTCTGAACGCGGCGAGCCCCGAGGCTTTCGGAAGATCCACGCGAATTACGCGTTATGTCCGGCATCTGGTTGCCAAATTCAATCTCCCTTCTCCGTGGCGCTTTGAAGCCGCGGCAATGCTGTCGCAGTTGGGCTGCGTCACGCTTGACCCGGAACTGATTAAAGCTTCCTATGTCGGGGAACATCTCACACCCGAAGTGAGGGCTCGGTTCGCCGCTCATCCTAGAGTAGCGAGTAATTTCCTTGCCAACATTCCCAGGATGGAGACGATAGCGTGGATGATCGGTCAACAACTTGCTCCCGAGGGCGAACAGAGCAACCCCGGTGCGCAGCCAAATTCCGATGAAGCCATTGTTTTGGGAGCGAAGATCCTCAGACTTGCTGTCGCTTTGGATAACTTGAGGATGAGAGGGTTATCCGACGAAGCTGCCATTGAGAAACTCCGGGGCCGGCGCGATGAGTTTGGACCGGAACTGATCGAGGCATTGAAAGACATCAAACCAGAGACTGCCAAAATGGAGCTTCGCAAGGTCTCAACCTCAAAACTTTTGCCTGGCATGCTCCTGCGACAGGAGATTCGGACTCGAACAGGAATGCTCGTCGTTCCGGAAGGGCATGAGATTACTCAGGCTCTTCTTATAAAGCTTGACAACTTCTCTCGCGCTGGGACGATTGAAAAGGAAGTGATGGCGCTCGTTCCCGTGTAGCCGCACGGCTCTACAGCCTGGCGTTTTTTCGCTGAGGAGCGTACACGAAAAGGAAATTCGGAGACATCGTTTCGGAGGATAATTAACGGAATTGGAGCGTCGGCAATGAAGGCATTGGTCAAAAGCAAGGCAGAGCAAGGACTGTGGCTTGAAGAGATTCCAGAGCCGTCAATTGGCATCAACGACGTGTTGGTGCGCGTGCACTACACGGGAATCTGCGGCACGGACGTTCACATTTTCAAATGGGACGAGTGGGCGCAAAAGACGATTCACGTGCCGCTGACGATTGGGCATGAGTTCGTGGGCGAGATTGTCGAGGTCGGGTCAAACGTCAATGACTTTTTCCCCGGCGACATCGTGAGCGGCGAAGGGCACGTGATCTGCGGACGCTGCCGTAACTGTCTTGCCGGTCGACGCCATCTCTGTGCTTCAGCGCAAGGCGTCGGAGTGAACCGCGCCGGGGCGTTTGCAGAATTAATCTCGTTGCCCATGGCCAATATCTGGCGGCACCACCACGGCATCGATCAAGAGGTCGCGGCGATCTTCGATCCTTTTGGCAACGCGGTGCACACAGCGCTTTCGTTTCCGGTGTTGGGGGAAGATGTTCTGATCACTGGCGCCGGGCCGATCGGCATCATGGCAATTCCCGTTCTGCGATATGCCGGGGCTCGTCATGTAGCTGTGACAGATTTGAACCCCTTCCGTCTGGAGTTGGCGCGCAAGATGGGCGCAACCTTGGCTGTGAACCCCAACGAGACGCCGCTGCCTGAGGTGCAGAAGCAACTTGGCATGGTAGAAGGCTTCGACGTGGGACTGGAGATGTCAGGCAGCCCACAGGCGCTGCAACAGATGATTGCCAACATGTCCCACGGAGGAAAGATCGCCGTTCTGGGTATCCCTGCCGGGGAGACGCCCTTGGATTATCGCCACGTGATCTTCAACATGCTGACCATCAAGGGCATCTACGGGCGCGAGATGTACGAGACCTGGTACAAGATGTCGGTAATGCTGGAGAGCGGAGTGAATATCGCTCCTGTTATTACGCACCGCTTTACCTACAGTGATTTTCAGATGGGCTTCGATGCGATGATCTCCGGCGAGGCCGGCAAAGTCGTGCTGAACTGGACAAGTCTTCGCTGAGACAACTGCGGACGCGAATGCGGAACGCGTTGAGGGAACCGGAAGCAGGTGGAGGATTGTTATGTACGGTAAGGTGCAAGGCTATCTGCAAACGAGAATCGCCGAGATCAAGAGCGCAGGCTTGTACAAACAGGAGCGCGTACTTACCGGTCCGCAACAGACAAGAGTTGTCGTCGCCGGTGGTGAGCCGGTTCTCAACTTGTGCGCGAACAATTATCTCGGCCTCGCCAATCATCCCGCTGTGGTTCAGGCTGCGCAGCAGGCCTTGCAGCAGTGGGGTTACGGTCTTGCCAGCGTACGGTTCATCTGCGGAACGCAGGCGCTTCACAAGCAGCTAGAGGAACGACTGAGTGAGTTTCTCGGCACTGAAGATACGATCCTTTATAGTTCCTGCTTCGACGCCAATGGCGGACTTTTTGAAACGCTGCTGGATGCCGAAGATGCCGTCATCTCCGACGAACTGAACCATGCCAGCCTGATCGATGGCATCCGGCTATGCAAAGCGGCGCGCTTTCGCTATCGCAACGGCGACATGGACGACCTGGAAGCGAAGTTGAAAGAGGCTGCATCGGCGCGACATCGTTTGATCGCCACCGACGGCGTCTTCTCGATGGATGGCTATTTTGCCAAGCTCGACAAGATATGCGACTTGGCCGAAAAGTATGATGCGATGGTACTGGTGGACGACTCGCACGCCGTAGGATTTATCGGCGAGAACGGACGCGGCACACCGGAACTTTGCGGTGTCGAAGGCCGCGTCGACATCGTCACGGGTACGCTGGGCAAGGCGCTGGGCGGGGCCAGCGGTGGTTACACTAGCGGGCGCAAAGAGATCGTCGAGTTGCTCCGCCAACGTTCCCGGCCCTATCTTTTTTCCAACTCCGTGGCGCCACCAATCGTTGCGGCATCGCTGAAGGTTCTAGACCTGCTAACGGAATCGGCTGAGTTGCGGCAGCAGTTGCGCGAAAATACACGCTTCTTTCGTACGCGAATGACAGAAGCCGGCTTCAACATCCTGCCTGGCGAGCATCCAATCGTACCCGTGATGTTTGGCGACCCGGTTGTCGCTTCACGCATGGCGGAATTGTTGCTGGCCAAGGGCGTCTATGTCGTTGCGTTTTCCTATCCCGTCGTGCCGCAGGGCAAAGCGCGCATCCGCACACAGATTTCAGCCGCGCACACTCTGGCAGAGCTCGAATTCGCGCTGACAAAGTTTGTTGAAGCGAGAACCGAATTAGGGATCTGATGACGGTTGCCGCCGCATCAATCGCGACGGAAGCGTACCGTTGGTAGATACGATTAGGAATGGATTCAATGAACCCAGAAAAGCATTCAGAGTGAAGTCGCCAAGGCGTCAGTGCGCGGCTCAGACGAGCAATGATCACCAAAACTTCAGGAAGTCGTAGAAGAGGATGGCAATGAGAAGGATCAATCGCGTTTTGATGCCGTGTATCGCGGTGGTATTGACGACGCTTTCAGGGTTGGCGCAAGACACTCGCACTGTGATTGAACCGGTGCTTCCACCCGTATGCACCACACTGCTTGCGGAACGGCTGGGGGATGGCGAAAAGCTGTCTGAGGTTTTTGAGAAAACGACCGACACGGCTCGAATTCAGAAAGCTCTTGATTCATGCAAGCCTGGAATGGCTGTTGAACTTGCTCCCAGCGATAAGTGGAATGCTTTTCTGACCGGCTCACTGGAGATGAGGGAGGGCGTGACGCTGCTGATTGACAAGGGTGTGACGCTCTATGGATCGAGGAATCCGAAAGACTACGATCCGAACCCGTCTGGAGAAGGCACGTTGCTTTGCGGAACCCTCAGCGATGTGAGCACGCCGTACATCACCGCCAAAGATGCGGCTGCGGTTGCACCGCGGCCAGCGATGCCAGCCATGCCGCGAGGCCGTCCATGCAAGGCGCTTATCAATGTTAGTGTCAAGAACGCCGCGATCATGGGCAATGGCGTGATCGATGGACGCGGAGGCGCGACGTTAGTGGGGCACGATTACAGTTGGTGGCAGATGGCTCGCGCGGCCGAGCCCAAGCAGTTGCGCTACTTCAGCACCAAGCTGATCACTGCAAACCATGCAGATGGCTTCATTCTGTATAGCATTACACTCCACAATTCGCCGAACTATCATGTCACGGTGAGCAACACGGACGGCTTCACAGCGTGGGGCGTGCATCTGCTGACTCCAACGATCCGCGGCACAGACGCCCGCAACACGGACGGCATCGATCCGGGGAGTTCGACCAATATTACTATCGCCAACAGTTGGATCGACAACGGCGACGACAACATTGCCATCAAGACCGGCACAACTCATATGAGCGTTCTCAATAATCACTTTTACGACGGGCATGGGATGTCGATTGGCAGTGAAACCTTCAGTGGAGACAGCTTCGTTCTGGTGAATGGGCTAAGTGAGGAGAACACCACCAGCGGCATTCGAATCAAGAGCAACGCGGCGCGCGGAGGCTTGGTGCACGATTTGACCTATGAAAACATCTGCATGAAAGGTGTCGCGATGCCGATCGCCATCAGCCCGTTCTACAACAATGGCACGGTGGAAGGGTTTGTGGATCCCGGCGTTGTGGGTGATCGCATACCGGACTACAAAGGGATCACGTTGCGAAACATTGTTTCCTTGACTCCGGGCGATGTGCTGATTGCGGGCAACGATGCCGCACATACGACCGAGATTACGCTCGATACAGTTACGATCAATGGCATCAAGCCGGAGCAGGTGCATTCACAATATACGAAAGCGACTGTGGCTCATGTGAATTTTGATTTGAAGGGAACGGCAGTTGTGGTCACGCCGGCACAGCCGCATCCGACGAAAGACAATGCTTCGGGCAGCTCGCTGATCGCGATCGACCCAAAGACCACTTTGGGGCAGTGTGCCGGAGCCTTCCCGCCCATGCAGTGATGAGTTGGTTATGCATCGGCTCGCGCCGGCGAATCAACTGCGAATCAATACGTTGAAGGTGCATTCCGATCGTATGGCTGACCGAATTTGTTTAGGTGGTTTGTTGGCCGCCGTTCAATTGCCGGGAGGGTTAGTTCGCCGAGATCGCCGGAACCGGAAGTAAGGTGAACGCGGCGAGTAAGGCCTTCCAGCGCAGGTTCCGGCGCACCCTCTTCCCAAACATGCAGATCGTAGTCTCCCTGGGGGACATCGCGTATGTGAAATGCTCCATGCGCGTCCGCGATAGCATGAAATGGCGTGGAAAGAGCCAGAACGACCGCGCTCATCTGCGGATGAATATTGCAGAAGATGTACGATACTCCCTCGCGGGAGAATGTGACCTCCCTGGTGGAACCGGCTTCGTAGAGGCCCAGGTCAAATCGCTTACCGTCGAAGAGAGAAAAAACGTTGTGAAAGAATGGATCGGCATTAGGGAATCGCACCACACTGCCGACGGGAACGACCAACAGATGCGGATGAAACATCCGGTTCTGCTGCAGGAGCGTGTAGCGCTCGTGAGGCGGATCTGATGTTGAAGGGAGCGGCGTCAGCGGCTGCAACCAAATCACAGCCGGGGGAATGGAATGCCGTGCCTGGCCGGCACCGGCAATCCGCATCCGTACCGTTACCATCTCCGAGCTCTGAGCATGCGCCAACATGGAAGCCATGATGATGGGTCCAAACAGCCAACTCACTTTTTGCGATCGCGGCGTCAAAATTTGTACCCCGCTGCGATTCCGATCACGTTGCTCGAAGCCGTTTGACCAACCACAGGCGAACTCGCAAGGCGACGATACTCCAACGAAAAAAGCAGGTACGCGCTTGGGCTGTAGATGACATTGCCAGTCAGGGTTCGATTGCGTGCGAGGTTTTGATAGACGGCTGTGGGCAGGCCCGCGTAAGGCGCTAACTGCCTGGCAGGTATGTTATCGATGCCCAAGGCCGCGTTGAACCGCAGCCGCTCGCTTGCCTGCAATTGCCACTGCGCCCATCCGCCAACATCATCGAGCGCGCGGAAGTAGACTTCATTGGGAATAGTGGGATTGACCCGTTCGACATAATCCTTGTAGGCTCCTCCGCCCAGGCTTCCCAGCGCTTGTCCTCGATAGAAACTGCCGGTCAGTTCCATTCGGCCGGGGAGTGGCTGGCGATAATCGAATGTGCCCGCCCATGAATTGAAGTCTATTCCGCCAAGGGTTCGATGCGGCGCAAAGTACCCTCCCACGCCGACTTGAGCGCTCTTCTCATCGTTGGCTCCAAGCAGCGCAAAGCGAGTTTCAACGCCCGGCCAACGACTATTCTCGGCCGTTGTCGGTGGCACTGCCGTTCCTGGAGTTGTGCCGGAAGGATTGTTGTAGAGCGAGGGAGGATCAAGAGCGTCGATCAATGCGGCCTGCAAGCGGAGCCGCGGACCGGTTGACCGCAAGATGTCATGCGTCAGTCCAATCTGCGGATTCCACGCCCACAGATTGCCGGACCAGGCCAGCGCGGGTAACGCAACTGCGCTCAGCGAGTCCGGAGTGTAGGGACTGATCAGCGGATGGTCGTAAGAGAAAAAGATCTCCGTATGATCCCAATCGAGTCCCGCATGAGCCGTCCTCAGCCGCACCTGATTGATTGCGTAGCCGCTCGCGCCGCCTGGTTGACTGCCGCCGTCAAAGTCCACCCGCATATCCGCATGGCTGCGGGCGCCGAAGAGATGAGGTCCGCGGGCATCGAGACCCAGGATGGTTTGGCGCATCGAAGCCCCAGTGCTGCCGGCCCCAGCTAACGCGATGGCAGGCGTGGCAGCACTATCAACCTTCCGCGTGTTGACAAAACCGTTCAGGAGAATGAACCCCGTTACCTTCACCGGATATTTTGAATCGCTTTCGACTTTGTCCTGATCATGAGTGGCAATCTGCGACTCCTGAACGGCCTGGCGTTCGCGAATGTCATCGACGGCCTTCGCAAGCTGTGCCGCTGCCGAAGAGGATGCAGCGTCAGGCGCGGCGCCAGCCAATTGCTGTCGCAATGCTTCAAGCTGGCGTCTCAACTCCTCCAGTTGCTTTTGTGACTCCTCAAGCTGCTGTTGAGCGCGCGTCACGGCCTCTGTTAGTTGTTCCACTCGCGTTTCAAGACCGTTTTGCGCCGGGTTCTGTCCGCTGAGAGGAACTGACATTGAGCATAAGAGTCCAATCAAACTCAGAAGTCCGTACCGGGAGACAGGCAATCTGCCTGACCATCCATGGCTTTTTCTGGTACAGCAGCGTCTCATTCCGCTACCTCACTCTTGCGATTCTCAGTTGCCGGCGATTCGTCCCGCTGGATGCCGTGTGCGAGCGACATTCGAAAGATGGTTTCTCCGGGGCGGCTACTTACAAGGATGACCTCGCCTCCGTGTTCTACTGCGATGCAGCGCGCCAATGTTAGCCCGAGACCTGTTCCTTTGTGTTTCCCTTGGCTGACGAATGGCTGAAACAGGCTGGTGCGAATGCTCTCCGGAACACCCCCGCCATTGTCCATGACCTCGAAAATAATCTGGCTACCTGCAACCCTGAGCGTCGCCACAACTTGCGGAGCCACAGTCGCAGTGCGGCCTGACTGGCATGCATTCAGAAGCAGATTGTAAATCGCGCGCTCAATCTGCTTGCCATCGAGGACTGCGGCTGTTTCGAGAGGATCCTCGAACCTGGTGACAACAGAAATTCCGGCAGCATCGGGATGAACGCGGATCAGCGCCACCGCGCGCTCCAGCAGGGACGAAACCAGCACATGCGACCGGCAAATCGCGTTCCCGGTCCTGCTGAAGATGAGCATCGACTCGATCAGTTCCGTTGTGCCATGCACGGCAACGCGAATATCGGAGAGGATCTCGCTCCGTTCGGTTTCAGAGAGCGGCGAAGAGGCGAGGAACTCCGCATTGGCATAAACGGCGGCCAGATAGTGCCTCAGGTCGTGCGAGACGGAACTTGCCATCCTGCCGATCGTTGCCAGCCGCTCCGACTCAAGCAGAGCGCGGTTGGCCTTCTGGATCTCATCCCGCATGCCAGCGAAGGCAGTGCTCAATTCGAGCACCTCCATTGTGCCTCGATTGGGCAAATGGTAAGCGCTGTCGCCAACACCAAAAGCGCGCACGCCTTCCGCAAGCTCTTCGAGTGGCCGAGTTACCGCCTTGGAAAGCGCAATCATCAAGCCCGTTCCGATCATCAGAGCCAGGAGTCCCGCAATCAGCACCAGGCGATCTATTTGACGAATTGATTGTTCTGCCGGATTGAAGGACTTCAACACGACGAGCTGTAACGGCGCGGATGCGCTGGAAGAAAGATCTTCCGTGGCGGCAAGGTATCGCTCGTTTCCGAACCTCATTGAGACCGTCGCTGCCGGTTCATGCGGGACGGGCAAGGGCTGAGCCATCAATTCTCTGAGGACGAGCGGCGAGAGGGTGCTTGCCAAAACCTGACCGTTGCCGGTGAAGACCGTTTCGACGGCCGTTGCTCCGCTCACCTGACTGACTACGTCGTGGTCGATTGCAAAGCCGCTGATTACGTAACCGAGCAGAGTACCGCTGCTCTCACTTCCGAAATAAAGTGGCCGTACTGAGCAAGCGTAAAGCCTGCCGCCAGTCACCAGATAGCGAACCGCTGGCCGGGCGAGAAGAAGTTGCAAATCCGCGCGAAGCGTTACGGTTGATGAAGACCCGTCGGCATAGGCTGCGACGACGTGACCTTGATTGTCTCCGAGCGCAAAGAGGTCATTGCCGCTTACCTTCCAAAACTCGATTCCTCCATCCTCGATCGTGCGCTGGTCGCTGGTGGTCATCAGGGCCTTGAGGCTGGGAAGATCTGCCAGCAGTTCATTCTCTCGCTCGAGCGCATTCAGCCGCTGGGCTTGCAGGCCTTGGAATGTCAGTACCGAGTGCGCGAGATCTCTCGATAGATTATCCGTGACCTGAATTCCCAATTGTCGGCGCACAAGGAGCAGACTGGCCAGGGTGACGGCTCCTATCACCAGCGCCATCGCCGCCACCAGCAGCACCCGCATTCGGATGCCTCTCTTGACCTGCATGCCGGGCGCTCGGTGGTCGCGTGCCAACTTGATCTCCTTATTCATCGAAACTCTATGGGACGAACTTATATCCAGCTCCATAGATCGTGAGCAGGTGCCGGGGGTTGGCCGGGTCAGGCTCAAGCTTCTGTCTAAGCTTGAGTATCTGGTTATCCACAGTTCGAGTGGTTGGGTAGAAGTTGTAGCCCCAGACCTCATTCAATAGAAGCTCCCGGCTGAGCACGCGCTCGCAGTTATCCGTAAAGAACTTCAGAAGCTTAAATTCATGCGAAGTGAGAGTGACCGATTGCTTTCCGCGTTGCGCCGTCATTTTTTGAAAGTCAATTTCGCAGTCCCCGAAGCGATAGGTGGTTGAAGGCGCGGTGCGCTGGCGCCGGCGGATGGCCGACTGCACGCGCGCCAGCAGCTCGCGCGGGCTGAACGGCTTGGTAACGTAGTCGTCGGCTCCAAGCTGTAGCAGGAGAACTTTATCGACAACTTCTGTGATGGCGCTCAAAACGATAACCGGTGTGTCGCCTGAAAGCGCCTTCATGCTCTGGCAAAGATCGCGGCCGGAGATCTGTGGAAGAATCAGGTCAAGCACCACGGCTGCGGGGCGATGAACGCGGAACATATCCAGGCCGATTTTGCCGTCGCCGGCAACCTCGACCGAATAGTTTTCCTTGATGAAGATGCGCCGAAGGACCTTCTGCATATTCGGATCGTCTTCGACGACGAGAATCGTACCCAGCCGGATTCCAGCGGCGTCTTCGCCGCGCATTTCAGTGGTCGCCGTCATAATTCACTCACCATAAGTCACAGTTTGCTCCGCGAGGTCATGCTACTACAAGCCCTAATCGAAAAATGACAATGGGATGACAATTGGTGGAAGTCATTTGCGCACCTGCATTTGCCCAGTTGCTCACGAATGAATTGATCCTTGATTCCCAGCGGAGTCGTTCCAAAACTGGAGCTCTCACCGTCGCGCAAACTCAATCAGGCGCCAGGCGGGTTAGGCTGAGCTGCGTATGCCGGACTTATCTTCCCGCATCGGTGATCCGCTTCCATCGACGGGATTCTAGCATAAACGGAATGCTTGTCCGGAGGTGGAATCGCAATCTCCCGAGAACGAAACAAGCCTCAGTCCGGTAGCGGGTAAGGCGTGTGCCAAGATCCTCGCCCGCCCGGCCGTGAGTGATCCGGCAAGGCCACCAGTGAAATGGCAGCAGTGACCGGCGCCAATGAGCCTGCTGCACCCTGGCCTGAGCTTGAATCTGCTGCCGGAGAAAGAGATAGAGCTTGTTCCCCGGAGGATCATCGAACAAGATCCGCCTTCCATACAGCTCAATCCACAGCCGGACAGAAGGCGACAGACGATCCACTGACCACTTCGACAATTCTTCAGGCGCCGGCTGGCCGAAAAGCTGTGCCGACATCAATGTTACAGCGCCAATGGCAACCTTTGCCTCGGGCTCGCTCCCGGCGATCGATCTTACCTCCTTCCAGAATCCCGAATCGCCACGCCGGGATTCCATGTGCCGCCAATACTCCAACAAAAACACCGCGCGTGTGTGCTCGCTGCAAAGATGCTTGAAGATATGGATCGCCTGCTGCACGAAGATGTCTGCGGACGAAAGTACCGGCAAGTCGATGCCGTCAAAATTACGAAGCTGCGCGCGAGCCAGCCGGTCTTTGCGAGCCGGCGATATTCCCTCGTTTGCGACCGGAAGCAGGTGTAGCTCGACCAATTTTTGCGGACGCACCGTGTAGAGGTTCTTCATGCTCATTGCCTTATCGGTGCCAGCCGTGAAGGCCCATTCCGATCCCTTGACAGAATCCTGCAGATATCCAAAGCCTAGAAGTACTTCTCGCGCCATGAACGCATCCGATGCCCTCACGAGGATGTCGATATCCATCTGGCAGCGCAGAACAGGATCCGGGGCTGCCTCCAGAGGAAGGGTAAAGCCCTTCAGAAGAGCAAACGATACATCCTCGTCCTTCAATGCACGGCAGATTTCCACTGCCTCGCGAAAAAGTGCGTAAGTGCGTTCGCGATTCTGCTTAAGGTTTAGCCGCAGCCGATCCAGAATAGGAGGCGGTAGGCTTGCTTCAACTCCCAGCGCCATCAGGCGATCGAGCAAGTAGAGCGCCAAGCCACTGATATCCAGCCAGGACAGAGCCTGGCGCCAATCGCGCTCAGAGAATGCCTCGAGACTCCGGGCAACCTCGTGTGCTTCTCCGGCAAAAGATGCAATGATGGCGTCTTTCAGGCGCGAACCTCGATCTTCGCCACTAAACTTCATGCCAATCCTGAGATGCGCGCTTACGGTTCAATGGCTGTACATTTCGGGTTCGCCCAGACTTCCGGCCGGAGGAAGGTGACGCAAATACACGACAATGGACCAAATCTCTTCATCGCTCAATATGCCCTTTGAGCCTGGCATGCCTGACGGACCTATACCGTAGTCGATGATCTGCTTCATTTGTCCATCGGTGTAACTCTGTACCTCCTTTGAGGCCAGGGAGGGAACCGGAGGGGACATTCGATCCGCAAACGGAACACCTGTGTTTTGGCCATCCAATCCATGGCAGGCCACACAGTAGTGCGAGAATGCCTCTTTCCCGTCCGCAATACTCTGTTGCGTTGAAGCCAGAGGATTCTTTTGTGATTTATTGCCAATGAAGAGGCTATGCTTCGCCTTGGTCATGACGCGCGTCTGCAAAGCGCCCGGAGAATCGGCTTTGCACCCCCCGATCCACAGGATAGATAGAAGCCATGCCAGTTCGATAGTGCGCCTCAACGATTCCTCACTGTTTTTTCACGACGTGGATGGTTAGCTTCATCTGGCCATGACCTGAGCCGCAGAATACCGAACAATGCCCGACGAAATCACCAACCACTTTAGGCGTAAATGGCACCTGGATCGTCGCGCCTTTGTTCACCTTGACATTCAGATTGAGTTCGCGAACTCTGAGTCCGTGCGCAACATCCAGGCTCTTGAGCACAAGCACCACCGGCTCTCCCTGTTCAACGGTGATTTCGGCCGGTTCAAAAGCAAACCGTTTTGCCGTAATCTGGATCGTCTTTGGAGAGGTGTGTTTTGCCGCCGGTTCGCTTAGAACCGTCCATCCCAGAAGCGCGCTGGCGCAGACGGCCAGCACCACGTATTTCCACTTCATAAACCCTCCGCAACGATGAATGTTCAAGCCGGGAACATCATGTATAGGAGCGATCAATACATTTCCTCGCACATATGATTCCGTTTTCGTACATTGAGATTCAGTTCCCTGGCTCTGACACCACCTTAGCTGGTTCCGACAAAACAGGTGTCATGCCCCTGTCAACCGATTGTCATGGGTTTGTCGCACCGCAAACTACACAAGGATTATCAGTTATCCCAAGACGCGGGACTCATTGGAATGGCGAGAATGTTATTCATTTTGATTTTCTCGGTAATTACAAAACGCTGACAAAATGAAGACGGACTGTTGACACTTTTGGGGTTCTCCCGCGTTACTGTGTGGTTATGTGGAACCGTTTGAATCTATCAACGACCCTGCATTGCCCCAGCTTCAGGAGGATCGTTCTGCTGATTGGAGCGATCTTCACTGCGATCAACTCCCCCGCGCAAAATACTCCACTGATCTCCGGTGGCGTTGGATTCTTCACAAACACCAGTGGCGGCAACACTTCATATATCCCCACCATCGAGCCTCTGATCGCCGCTCCGCTCGGCTCAAAGGCGCTGGTGGAGAGTCGAGCTACGCTACTGGAAGACTTCTATCCGAGTGGGGAAGCTATTCGCACCTTCACTATGTCGCACTCAGCTACCTTCAACTGAACTATCTTGTCAGTCCACACCTGACAATCGTAGCTGGTGAGTATCTGACCCCATTCGGGAGTTACAACGAGCGCCTTACGCCGATTTGGATCAGCAATTTCCAATCTGTCCCGCTGAGTTTCGCTCTCGGTGTAGGCACCGGAGCAGGCGTAGGTGGCATGGTACGCGGCTCGGCTGTATCGACACCAGATTTCTCGCTTGATTACGCCGCATACTACTCAGCGGCGAGTTCCAACCAGAACTTTGCCTCGGATAACTCGTGGGGAGGAAGATCGAGCATTTATCTCCCGCGTGGGCGCTTTGAATTAGGCGCCTCATTTGCCCGCGTCGCTGCTGGAGAACGGACCAATAACGTCGCCATACACGCTTGGTGGGAACCCGCTGAAACATTCTTCAAGCTGCGCTCAGAATACGACCACGGAACGCACGCACAGGGATACTGGATGGAAGCCGATTATCGGCTCGCGCATTTCAGTGGCCCTGAAACCCCAATCGGACGTCTGGAGCCTGTCTTGCGTTGGCAACAGGTATTCCGCAACAGCCCGGATCCAAACGACGGTCTTCCTTCTGCCGATACTCGTCAGATCGACGCGGGTCTCGACTACCATCTGCCTCACGAGGTGAGGATCAACACCAGTTATTCGCGTCGGTTGTCCTCGGCGGGCAACAACAACATTTGGCAGACCGGCATTGTATACCGATTCCTTTTTCCAGCATGGAGGGGCAAATGATGCGCTATAGCAAATACCTGTTTCGTGGTCTTATTTGTATTGCTTCATTACCTCTGCTCGCGCAGACTGGCGGAGGCGCTTCGGCCAGCGGGAATGCCAGCGCGGGATCGGCCAATCATGATCGCTCGACTGCCGTGCACAAAAGCGACGGTGAACGGAAATTCGCGCAGAACTGTAGCCGTTGCCACACACCTCCGCAAAGCTTCTCACCGCATATTTCCGGGACGATCGTTCGTCATATGCGGGTGCGAGCGTCACTTAGCAAGCAGGACGAAGAAGATATCCTGCGCTTCTTGAACCCCTGACCCGCCTGCCTCTTTTTTTAACCCCGTTCGCTTGACTCGCCTGGCATGAGAACAGCCAGTCCCTGTGCCATCAACAGAGCGAGAATACCTAGGGTTGAGGAATGACAAAGCGAAGACAGTCCAATGACAACATTTCGAGCACTTGATTATAGGCTGACCTTGAACTCGAAAATCTGTGCTAGAGGGATGACGGAATGAAGATCCATGGCTGCCGGCCTTCTATTCAACTCGCGCGGAAGTATCAATTCCGATGAACACTGATTGCAACGAAGAAATCCACGGGCTAGAGACGAGCGCTCGAGAAGATAACGGTGCGGTCTTGCTCACAGTCGACCAGATACGATCCGCATGCCACCGATCAGAGCGGGTTGTCTTAGGCGATCCCATGTCTGCGCGGATCGATCTCCCTTTTAAGGAAACGTTCTATCCTCTCGGGTTTCCCCTCGAAATCGAAACAAACTCAGAAGAGATGCTCATTGCGATGGCAGAGAGCTGGCATGGGTTTATGAAGCTATTCAATACCCCGCCGTTCCGGCTGCGAGTCTGCGTGCTGGATGGCCATTCTTCTGCGTGCCCCCCAAGACCAATCCACCGGATCCAGCAGCACATCGCGTCAAGTGTCGCGGACAGCGACAATTTCAGCATCACTGACCTTGCCCAAGGCTTCTCCTCAGTTTGGTTGACCAGCGCCGCGGCTGCACAACGGGACTACTGCCGATACTTCTTTCTTGAAGCCGCAGCCTTGAGTATGATTTGCACCTCCTACACCACACCAATTCATGCCGCCTGCGTGGATTTGGAGGGATGTGGCGTTCTGTTATGCGGAGACTCTGGAGCAGGCAAGTCAACGCTCGCGTATGCATGTGCACAAGCGGGATGGACCTATATTACCGACGACGCGAGTTACCTTGTGAACAGCCGCCAGGACCGTCTCGTCGTCGGCAATAGCAATCAAGCACGCTTCCGGCCCGCGGCGCAGAAATTCTTTCAAGAGCTTTCAGGTATGCCCATCACGAAACGCGCTGACGCAGGTAAACCGTCCATTGAGCTAAAGACTTCGTCTTTGCGAAGCATTGCTACTTCCCATATCTCCCGCGTCAATTACGTTGTGTTTCTAAACCGGTACGAAGTAAAGCGTCAGGAGTTATCTCCTTTCCCGACTGAAGTGGCCAGATACTTTATGCTTCAGAGACTTTACGGCCTGCCGGACACGATCAAGGTCCAGAGCGCAATGATCGACCGCGTGCTTGGGCCCGGCGCGCTCGAACTTCGCTATTCCAGCTTGGATTGGGCAATCGAAAGGCTAGGCAGGCTCGCCGTGGAGGGAGCCTAGTGGCTCTACCCGGTAATCCGATAGTGAAACCTGATAGCAGCCAATTGACAGCCAGAGACACTTACCCAGAAGGTTGACGGACGTCAGATCGTGTTCTTATCTTCTGTTACACCGGCTGGAACCCGCGATAAGTTCATGAGCAAATAAGTCACCAGTACAAATCTTCTCCGGAATTGAGAAGCGGACGTAGCAAGCCTCTTTAGGACATTCATTTGAATTGGTTACACTTCACCGTAATAAAGAACGCGTTTGCCAATATAGTGCGCGCTGGCGGCTCGGCATTCGTTGCGCTGGTACTGCCTCATTTTCTTGCTCGCGCGCTCGATCACGATCGCTTTGCCGCTTGGGCTTTGATGCTTAACATTGCAGCCTACGCCAACTATTTGGACTTTGGCCTTCAGACAGCGATAGCACGCTATCTGGCGCAGGCCATGGAGCGCAAAGATGATGTGTTGCGCGACAATGTCATTAGCACGGCATTCATTTTGCTCATTGCCGGAGCGCTGGTTTCGGTGTTAGCCATCGGCATAGTTCTGGTGTTTCTGCCGACTTTCTTTCAGCAAGCCCCCGCATCGCTCGTCGGAGAATTACGCGTTGGAACGGGCATATTAGCTCTCAGCACAGCTCTTCTGCTACCGTTTTCCGCCTTCACCGGAGTTCTCACTGGCTTGTGCCGCAACGAGCTTCCGGCCTTGGCCATTGGAGGTTCACGCCTCTTGGGAGCTCTGCTCGTTGTTGTCGCAATCCAACGCTCCCACTCTCTCATCCTATTGGCAGCCGTGGTAGGGATCTGCAATATTGCAGGTGGCCTGATGCAATACATCCTTGCTCGACGGCTGGTACCGTCAATGCGTATCGCATTGAGCCGAATTTCAAAGGCGATTGCAATCGAGCTGGTCAGATATTGCAGCACTCTCGCTATCTGGTCTCTTTGCATGGGATTGGTTTGCGGCATGGACGTGATCATTGTCGGTCACTACGATTTCGCCGCGGTTGGAGCTTACTCGGTCGCAGTAGTGCTCGTAGCTTTCTTCACGGGTGTTAACTACTCGGTATCGGCTGCCTTGCTCGCCCCTATTGCCGTGCTTCAGGAGCGGGCGGAGTGGCACCGGATCAGGAATTTGGTCGTCGATGTTACGCGCCTGAGCAGCTTTTTCGACGTGGTAACTTCGCTGCTTATCTTTTTGTTTGGAGGCGTGCTCCTTCGACACTGGGTCGGCGAAAGCTATGCGGTCCAGGCGTTGCCGATTCTTAAGATACTTGTCGTCGCAAACGCCATTCGCCTGGTTGGAGCACCTCTCTCAGCCGCGTTAGTTGCCACCAATCAACAACACTATGGAATCTCAGGAGCGGTGGCCGAGGGCCTCAGTAATCTCGCGTTCAGCATCGTCGGCGCGCTGCTTGTTGGTGCAATCGGCGTGGCCTGGGGAACTATGGCCGGAGCCATCGTCAGCATCTCGTGTGTTCTGCTGCTGACGCTCGGGTGGCTGAGAAAGCCGATTGTCTCGCGAGCGGATCTATTGGTAGAAGGCTGCATCCGGCCGCTCTTCTGTCTGTTGCCACTGATCGCGTGCGCAGCTGTATTCAATGATCTGCATAGCCCAACGATTCGCACTCTCGCAGTTGTACTAGCGCTGCTTGCCACTGCGACAATGACCTGGCGCTGGGGTGAGATGCACCGTAGTCCCGCAGTTTTCGCGGTTTGATGGACGATCGGAGAAAGACTTTTGCACGAGGCACAGCAAGCCGGAGGAGATTAGGCGTGATCACCCAGGACGCACCAGTTTCCGTAATAGGCATGAGGCGCCTGCTCTCGCGCATCTTGATTGTCCTTGCAGTGAGCATGAGCTTCCGAACCTTTCAGTTCTTCCCGGGGATGTTCTATGCGCAAGAGACGTGGTATATGACTTGCCTTTTGATTCTGCTACTTGCTTATCCATTCTGGAAGATGCATGCGGGCTTACAGTTTACCCGATTTGAGATATATCTCCTTCTGCTGATGATTGCTGATCCGGTTATGTCTGCGTGGAGAGCACAGCAGGTCTTCGGTCAACCGCTCGAGTTTGGGATTCTCTCTCAAAGGGATATCGTGCTGATTGCTGCCTGGCTCATATTGGCGAATCTGTTGCGTCGAGGGATGATCGAGATGGCCAACCTGGAATCCGCTCTGCTCTATCTGGCATGGGGAACCTTCGCTCTCTATTCATGTGCGCGTCTTTTTCTCAAACCATCAGACTTTGGCAACTATGGCGAAGGACTTGTCACCCACGCAATGATAGGCACTGAACCACACTTCAAATTCCAGCCGTATTTCCTTGTTTTTGGAACGCTCTACTACGCAATTCTTGGAATTAGAAGTGAACGGAGACGATTCTATCTTGCGTCGGCAATTCTTTTCTTCTCGGCACTGGGAGGCAGCGGTCGCGGGCTCGCAGTCAGTGCGGCAGCAACGCTCATAGTCGTTCTTTATCGCGTTCGTGGTCCCCGCGCGGCATCGATTGCGCTGGCGAGGTTTGCAAGCCTGGCCGTTATTCTCGGCGTAGTCATCTATTTCGTTAGTTCTCAGAGATTCTCTGCGCGTATTGCAGGCTTTTCGGACGCTTTTACTGTTGCGACTACAGGCTCAACAACCGGCGATGTCTCGGCAAACGCACGGCTCTTCGAAACCATAGCAGCCCTTCCATATATCCAGGCTCACCCATTTCTAGGCAATGGTGTTGTAAGTCACCAGTGGCAAGGCGGGAGCGAGATGGCGCTGGGGCAATACTTCTTTGCTTCCGATATCGGAATCTTCGGAATTGTATTTTCTTTCGGCTTCATCGGTCTTTTTCTGTATGCGATTCAATATTGGATCGCATGGCTTGCCGTCAAGAAACTACCCCCCTCTTTTCATAGTCCTCTCATCGATGCCACCAAAGCATTCATTCTATTCTCTGCCATCTATTCTTTCGAGACTGGGCTGTGCGTATGGGACGTCGGCGCGACACTATTCTTTATCACCTTACTGGACTCAACCACGGCGCACGCCTTCACTCTCAATTCCACTGACAACCGGACACCGGACCAATGCTTAACTCAAAGACCTGCGTTATCAGCGTGAATTATCGCGGATCAGCCGACACCACGGCATGCGTGCGGTCGCTGCTCGCGTCCAGTGTGCCGGTCGAGATCGTGGTCGTGGACACGACTCCAAACGACCCTGAACTGCAGGATGCGTTGGGATCTGCCCAAGATGTGAGACTGATTCACGCCGACGCAAATATCGGCTTTGGAAGAGGTTGCAATCTGGGAATTGAGTGGGCGCTCACGCGCACTTCGTGCGAATACATCTTTGTGCTCAATAACGATGCAGTTGTCCTTCCCGACTCCATTCAGCAT
>CAWJLK010000001.1:0-278163 GCA_963843625.1 uncultured Acidobacteriaceae bacterium | reverse complement strand
GAGTGCGAGCTAGCGGTATCGTAGCCAGCTTTTAGAGACGCTCACGCAGAAATGAAGGAATATCCCGCGCGCCTTGTGTCACGGCCACGATTTCGATGAACTCTTTTCGAGTGCGATACAGAATCATATAAGCGCCCACCGGCCAGAAGAGAATCGGATACGCGGTAAGGTCTTTCCGCTGGTGTCCAATTCCGGGGTTGCGCGCCAATCCCTCGAAGGCGTCGAAGAGCTTTTCAATCCAGAGATCCGCGGCGCGAATGTTGTCCTCGGCAATGAACTCCCAAATATCGTCCAAGTCCAGTTCCGCTGCGGTCGAGAGAACGTACTCCTTCATGCACTCAGCTTTCTCCGCTCGTGGGACTTTTGCTCCAGCCGCTGCCGCACCTTCCCTGGCTTGACATGCTCACCACGATCCAAAAGGCAAGCCTTGCCCCAATCTCCTGGTTGAAGGCGGCAATCTGCGCGCTTCGTGCCCGGTCGTGCTCTTCGAGCAGCCGCAAGGCTTCGCGCACGACCCCGCTGGCCGAGTTGTAGCGACCGGATTCAACTTTCCCTGCAACGAAGCTGTCCAGCTCAGGGGTCAGCGAAACATTCATGGAAAAACCTCCTGAATTCCATGCTGAGCTGAATAACAGGCTTTGTCAATCTTTGGTATTTTTTGGTAAACAAAAACGGATCAAGAGCGCACGCATATTCAAGGAAGTCTTCGCCTTCGGCGGCGACGTCAGTGGCCTCGTCCCGCCCAGCGTGCTGAAGCGCCTCCGCAGCCGCATGGGTTCTGTCTAGAGCCTCGTTCTAAAAATCATCATTGCAATTTATATCCAACCGGATATAATGTCGTCATGAAGCCGGTACGATTCCTCGGCGACTCTCGAAAAGTGATGACGGAGTTTCCAGAGGATGCTCGCCGTGACGCTGGCCGCCAGTTGGCTCGAGTGCAAAAAGGGAAACAGGCAGACGACTTCAAACCGATGCCCGCGATTGGCAAGGGTGTCGAGGAGATTCGAGTATGGGAAGCATCGGGCACATACCGCATCATCTACACGGCTCGACTTGCCGATGCGGTATTTGTTCTGCATGCCTTCCAAAAGAAGACCATGGCCACTTCCCCGCGTGATATTGAAATTGCGCGTGAGCGGTTCCGCCAATTGATGCGAGGCCGAAGATGAAGAAGCTGGAGTATGAAGAATTCGCGAATGTTTGGGATGCACTTGCCGACACGCCGGAGGAGGCCGCCAACCTCACTCTGCGTTCCGAGTTGATGGATCAGATCGAAGAGTTGATCAAAGAAAACGGCTGGACCCAAGCCGAGGCCGCGAAGCGTTGCGGAGTCACTCAGCCGCGCATCAACGACCTGCTTCGCGGTCGCATCTCCCGATTCTCGCTCGATGCGTTGGTGAATATCGCCTCAGCGCTCGGCCGCAGGGTCACCGTCAGCCTCGACGACGCTGCTTGAACGGATCGTCGACCACGAACTCCCCACGATGCGATTATCTCCGAGTGCGCTGCTATCGCGGCGGTTGTGACCAAGCAGGCCTTTCTGGGAAGTTCAACCGGCCCATTTTGCCCCAGCCACAAAATCTGTCAAGATAGATGTAGTTATGACAGTCTCTACCCCTTCCCAAGTCTTTGCCGACCGCATCGGTCGGATCGAGGTCTCCGCAACCATGGCCGTGGCTGCGGAAGCCGCCAAGCTGCGCGCCCAGGGCGCCAACCTGGTCGATTTCGGCGCCGGCGAGCCGCATTTCCCCACTCCGCGCCACATCAAGGACGCCGCCATCGCCGCCATCGAGGCCAACTTCTCGCGCTACACCGTCGTGCCTGGCATCCCCGACGTGCGCAAGGCCATCGTCGACCGCCACAGTTGCGACTTCGGCTCCGACTACGACATCACCGAGGCCATCTTCACCACCGGCGGCAAGCAGGCGCTCTTCAACGCCATCCAAATCCTCGTCGACCACGGTGACGAAGTGATTCTGCCCGTTCCTTACTGGGTCAGCTTCAAAGACATCATCCAGTACGCTGGCGGCAAGGTCGTCTTCCTCGAAACGCAGGAGTCCGAGAATTTCCGCATCACGGCAGATGCGATTGAGAAGGCCATCACGCCCAAAACCAAGGCCATCATCCTCAATTCGCCCTCGAACCCGGCTGGCTCGGTCCTCTCCGCCGAAGACCTCGAGCGGATCATCCGCGTAGCTCACGAGCGCGGCATTTTCCTGCTTTTGGACGAGTGCTACGTCTATCTGAACTACGCCGGCCGGCCGGTCTCCGGCGGATCGTTTACCTGGGCCAAGGAGCACATCGTCATCCTCGGCTCGCTGTCAAAAACTTATGCCATGACCGGCTGGCGCGCAGGCTTTGCGCTGGCGTCCAAATCTGTCGTCGCGAATCTGAGCAAGCTCCAGTCGCAGTCCACCTCGAACGCCACCAGCTTTGTGCAGAAGGCCGCCATCGCCGCGCTGACCGGCTCGCAGGAGTGCGTCAGCCAGTTCCGCGCCGAGTTCATCGACCTGCGGGATCACATGCTGGCCAAGCTGCGGGAGATTCCCGGCATCACATGCACCAAGCCCGAGGGCGCCTTCTACGTCTACCCGAATATGTCGGCCTATATCGGCAAGGGCGGCATCAAGACGGCGACCGAACTGGCGACGCGGCTACTCCACGAGGCCCATGTCGTCTCGGTGCCGGGCGAGGCTTTCGGAACCGCGGAACACATCCGCATCTCTTACCCGGTGACCAAGCAGAACATAGACGAGGGCACCCGCCGCATGAAGGAATTCCTGGCGAAACTGGGCTGATTTGTGGTCTTGACCTAATACTACTGTGTTATAAACCGGATACTTGCGCACGAATGTTCCGGTATATGCAGGCAAGCATGGTTGCATCTTGGCTGCATGAGCACCAAGATCGGAACTTCAGTCGCCCGGCAGCAACGGCTGACGAGCTATCTTGACCGTCTTGCGGAAACGGCAGGGCACGTGGATCGCGCTGTTCCGTTGAAGTTGTATTGCACCGGCTTGTTGCTGCCCGGGGAGCGCAAGTCGGTCGAGCCGATGGCGGCGCGTCTGGCCCCGGACAACGTACGTCGCATGCACCAGTCGCTGCAATACCCTTCAAGCGATTGCCATGTGCGTTCGAGCAGATACAAAATCCTCTGCGTCCAGTGAGAAAAGCACTCGTCTGTTGGAGGACCGATGGAAAAGCTGTCACTGTGGTTGCGGAATGGATTGGCGCTGGTGGGCGTGCTGGCGCTGGGGTACTGGTTTGGCGCAGGCGGAACGGTGAAGGCGTCAAGCAATGCTGCGAATGCCGGTAATGTGCAGTTTCAGCTCGGCAGCGTGAGCGAGCACAGTTCGCTGCTGGTCTACCAGCCGGAAACCAAGACCGTCTATGTCTATCAAGGCGCGACGACGGGGAACTCGTACCTGCAATGCAGTTTCATGTTTGAGCTAGGCGCGCCGGGCGGCGCCATTCAGCGCGTCCCATGCGCTGTACCGAAGCTCATACCGTAGAAGACGCCTTTCAGAGTGCGAACGCTCGCTCATTCCGTTGGCCACACCGGCGTTGGCGGTCGCCGATGTATCTTCTCCCGAAAAAGTCTTAGGAGATGCGCAAGATCGCGCGCTTGCATCGTTCAAAGGTAGCGGCAACAGAGATCATTCTCTTTCGCGGGAACCATTTTTCCTTTGCCGGGGTCCAAGGGAGTAGAGTTTCTTGTTGGTTGCTACGAGGAGGCTTTGTGCGCCGAATTTCCGCCGTCTTGTGTCTGTTCGCCCTCACCGTCACAGTTTCGCTTGCCGCTCAAACCGCGCCGAAGACGCCGCCGGCCGCACCGCAGTTGCCGACGAAGTCGCGATTGGCCGCACCGCAGGTGCCGCAGACGGTGAAGGACCTGCCGGTCCGCAAGGTTGTGCTCTACAAAAACGGCGTGGGCTACTTCGAGCATGCCGGGTCGGTCAACGGCAATCAGCGTGTGGCCATCGACTTCACTTCGCCGCAGTTGAACGATGTGCTGCAATCGCTCACTGTGCTCGACGAGGGCGGCGGGCGCATTGCCGGGGTCAACTACAACTCGACCACGCCGCTGGCCGAGCAGCTCAAGTCGTTGTCGCTGGGCATGACGGACGACCCGACTTCGACAGAACTGTTTCAGGCGTTGCGCGGACAGCGGGTTGAGGTGACCGGCGCGCCGGGCGGCGCGATCACCGGACGGCTGATGTCGATCGAGTCGCGTACGGAGAAGACCAGCGGCGGCGACAACGCAACAACGGTTGATAAGTACTATCTGACGCTGATTGCCGGTTCGGGCGCGGTGCGGGTGATTGAGCTGACTCCGGCCTTGAGCGTGCGCCCGCTGGACGCGAATCTCCAGGGCCAACTCGACCGCTATCTTGAACTGCTCTCGACGACCCACTCGACCGGGCTGCGGCATCTGACTCTGGACGCACTTGGGGCGGGCCAGCGCCAGTTGCGCGTGAGCTACATCAGCGAAGTGCCGGTCTGGAAGTCGACTTATCAGGCTGGTTTTCCCGCGCACGCCCAATGGCAGCGCCACGATGCAGGGCTGGGCCGTGGTCGATAACACCGTCGGCGCGGACTGGGACAATGTGCAGCTCTCGTTGGTCGCCGGAGCGCCGCAGAGCTTCATCCAGCCGCTCTCGCAGCCGCTCTATATGCGGCGGGTTGAGATTCCGATCGCCACGAGGCGCAGATGACACCGCAGACGCATGAGGCAGCGGAAAATGAGTCAATAGAACAAGTGGCTGCAACGCGCAGTCTGCGAGCATGACTGAACAGCTCAGCTGACCGTAGCCGAGCAGCAGCGTGCTCCGCGGCGGATGCTCGGGCTGTCGCAGACGAGACTCGAATAGCAAGTCTACCCACGCAAGAGCCTTAAGCAGCGAGCAGAATCCGAGATGCAGCGACATGGAGAACCGAACGCCGCGGAGTTGGTATCCATTGGCGCCAAATGGCTGGCTCAGCAGTGGCGGTGGCGTTGACCGTGCCTCAGCGACGCCATTCAACGAAGGCGACGTAACCACCAACGCCTTCGACGACTTCTTTGAGTACGCGCTCACCGCGCCGGTCACCATTCACAAGAACGAGTCGGCGATGGTGCCGATCCTGCAACAGGAACTGCCCGCCGTGCACGTCACGCTTTGGAGCGAGAAGGAGCCGACGCCGCTGCGCGCGGTCTGGCTGGAAAACAAATCCAAGCTGACGCTCGACTCGGGCAGCTTTTCCGATCTTTGAGTCCGGCGAGTTTGCCGGCGAAGGCCTGCTCGATCCGATTCATCCCGGCGAGCGGCGTCTGCTCTCCTACGCCGCCGATCAGGCCGTGCGCGTGAAGGTGACGGCCCGCGACGGCCAGCGCACGCTGCATCATGTGCAGATCCACAAGGGCTCCGTCATCGAGACCTACATGGATGTCGATGCCAAGACCTACTCGGCGATCAACTCCGGCGACCTTGACCGCGACGTGCTGATCGAACAGCCGCGCCACGGCAACGACTGGACACTGGACGGCGATCTGAAGGCCGCCGAAACTTCGCCGAACATCTATCGCTTCAAGCTGCCGGTCGCCGCTCACACGACGGCCAAGCTTGAGGTGCGCGAGCGCGGGCCGGAGAAGACTGCCGTCTACCTGAACGCCTACAACAATCAGTCGGTCTATCTGCTCGAACTGGTCAAGCGCGTTCCCGATGCGCTCGACAAACTGAAGCCGGTGATCGATGCCGAAGACGCGCTGGCCGATCTCAATCGCCGCATCGAGGAATCCAAGAACACCGAAGCAACCGCCGCAGCCGACGAGGCGCGCGACCGCGAGAACCTGACCGCCCTCAAAGGCAACGATGCAGCCAAGCGTTTTGTCGACGAGCTGAATCGCGCCGAAGATCTCTTGCAGGCGACGCGCAAGCAGACAGCCGATCTCGAAGCGCAGAAGAAGGTTGCGATCGAGAAGCTGAATGAGCTGATCTCGCAGATCAGCTTCGATTGGGATGTGAAGGCAGGCACAAGGGAATAGGGACTAGGGAACAGGATTTAGCGGTGTGGGCTTGGTGTGGCAGGTGGCCCGAGCATCGATCTTCGCCTCATTAATTCGTGGCAGGAATTGAAGGCTGTGCCCCATTCATCGCGGCTTTATCGCGATGAGTGGGCCGTGGAGTCTTGCCGACCACTCCGATTCGATTTCAACCTCCCCTTGAACGCCGGTCGCGTAGTGGTTGAAACTGCTCCACCGGTAGTCACCGGGAGATGGAACTAATCCGCGCTTCACCGGGTTGCGATGAATGTAACGGATCACTTCGGAGCGAGCAGCTTCACCATGGACGTTGCGGTCAAAGTAGCGTTCCTGCCAAAATTTCTCGCTCTGACCTCTCAGCCTACGCGAAGTGATCTGCTTCATAGTCTTAAGAAATTGGGCCACGAGGATCAATGGTGGCTCGTTCATGAGCAAATGGACGTGCTCGGGCATCAGGACGTAGGCGTAAACCATCGCCTGGTGGCGTGCCCGGGTCTGTTCCAGTACGGCCTCCACTGTGCTCTTAAAACCCGGCGCATCGAGAAGAGGGAGCCGGTGAAAGCAACTGAACGTGATGAAGTGGAGAGCTTCCGCTTTCTGGAACCGCTTCAGACCGTACGGCATGGCTCGATCATAAGTCCAGTCACGATCTGACCTCAAGACCCGCTCATCGCGATAAAGCCGCGATGAACGGGGCACAGCTTCTCAAGGCTCAGAGTGAATCTTCGAGAGTTAAGAACGTGTCACCTGCCCGTTCTACTAAAATCGTTGTGTACGAGCCGGTGCCCCTGTTTCGTCAGGCGCATCTTCGCTCCGACTGCAGAATCGAATTGAATTGAGAAGCTGTTACATCTTGGAAATTTAGCGAGAAAGCGAAAAAAAGGACCGACATTGAAACATCCAGCAGCCAAGTACTCTCCGACTCCGACTGTGCGGTTGAACGACCGCAAGTGGCCGGGCAAGACCATCGACAAGGCTCCGGCGTGGTGCAGCGTTGACCTGCGTGACGGCAATCAGGCGCTGATTGAGCCGATGGACGCGGAGCGGAAAAACCGTATGTTTGATCTGCTGGTGCGGCTGGGCTTCAAAGAGATCGAGATCGGATTTCCCGCCGCCTCGCAGACCGACTTCGATTTTTGCCGCGAGCTGATTGAGAAGGGCCGCATCCCGGCGGATGTGACCGTGCAGGTGCTGACACAGGCGCGCGAACACCTGATCCATCGGACTTTTGAGGCTCTGCAGGGCGCGCCTCGCGCGATCGTTCATCTTTATAACTCGACATCGACGTTGCAGCGCGAGGTGGTCTTCAAGCTGGATCGCGAGGGCGTGAAGAAGATCGCTATCGACGGCGCACGGATGCTCAAGCAGATCGCCGCATCGTATCCCGGAACGGAGTGGATCTTCGAGTATTCGCCGGAGAGTTTTACCGGGACCGAACTGGACTACGCGCTGGAGATCTGCGAGGCGGTGCTCGATGTCTGGCAGCCCACGCCACAGCACAAGGCCATCGTCAATCTTCCCTCGACGGTTGAGAACTCGACGCCCAACGTCTATGCCGATCAGATCGAATGGATGGGCCGCAACTTGAAGCGCCGCGATTCGATCGTCTTGAGCGTGCATCCGCACAACGACCGGGGCACGGCTGTAGCCTCGGCAGAACTGGCAGTGATGGCTGGAGCCGACCGCGTGGAGGGCACGCTCTTTGGCAACGGCGAGCGCACAGGCAATGTCGATCTCATCACGCTGGCGCTGAATCTTTACACCCAGGGCATCGATCCTGGACTGGATATCTCCGACATACCGGGCGTGATCGAGTGCGCCGAATCCTGCACTCAATTGCCGTTCATCCGCGCCATCCTTATGCCGGCGAGTTGGTCTTCACGGCATTTTCCGGCTCGCACCAGGACGCCATCAAGAAAGGCTTCGCCGCGCAGGCCGGCAAGACGCAATGGGCTGTGCCTTATCTGCCGCTCGATCCCAACGACATTGGCCGGACGTATCAGGAGATCATCCGCGTCAACAGCCAGTCGGGAAAGGGCGGCGTGGCCTATCTGCTCGAACGCGACTACAGCGTGCGGTTGCCGCGCAAGTTGCAGATCGAGTTCAGCAGCATCATCCAGAAGATCAGTGACGAGACGGGCCGCGAGATACGCCCCGCCGAGATATGGAGCGCCTTCGAGCGAGAGTATCTCAATCAGCGAAGCCCGCTCTCTTGCGTTCAGTACTCAGAAAGCTCGAGAGCGGGGACTGTGCAGATCACGGCGACTGTCCAGACGGGTGGCGTGGACGAGTCGATCTCCGGCGGCGGCAATGGCCCCATCGATGCATTCGTAGGAGCGCTGAACATGCGATTTGGCCTGGGCATCAAGATCGTTGACTATCAGGAGCAATCGATCAGCGAAGGCGCCTCGGGAACCGCGATGGCATTCGTCGAAATTCGATTTGCAGCATCGGAGCCGGTCTTTGGCGTGGGGACGAATCCGAATATCGTCACGGCTTCGCTCGATGCGATTCTTAGCGCGGTCAATCGCGCGGTGAGGCTGGGGAGAGCTGAATTGCTCTCCGTGAAGGCCTGATCAAGCCATTTATAATTGGCTTCGAAAGGGCGCTTCAGTTGCGCGCGAAGGTTAGGGAGAGCATGGCAGATACACAGGGAAGAGTTGCGCTGGTCACCGGAGCGGCGCAAGGCATTGGGCGCGCGATTGCGCTGGAGCTGGCAAAGGCCGGAGCTACCTTGGCGCTGGCCGACATCAACGAGGCCAAGCTGGCCCAGGTCGCAGCGGAGATCGAGGCGCTTGGCGGCACGGCGGCGGCCTTCAAGCTCGACGTTTCAAATCAGGAGTCGATCGAGGCCGGGGCAAAGGCCGTGCTCGATCGCTTCGGCAAAGTCGAAATTCTGGTCAATAACGCCGGCATCACTCGCGACGCCCTGATGATGAGCATGAAGCGCTCCGACTGGGATCTCGTGATCGCCATCAATCTGACTGGACCGTTTTTGCTGACCCAGGCGCTGATCCGGCAGATGATCAAGAACCGCTGGGGCCGGATCGTGAACATGGCCAGCGTGGTGGGCCGTGCGGGCCAGGCGGGCCAGGTGAACTACGCGGCCTCGAAGGCCGGGCTGATCGGCATGACGAAATCGCTCGCGCGCGAGGTGGCCTCGCGGGGAATCACCGTGAACGCCGTGGCGCCGGGCTATATCGAGACGCCGATGACGGCTGTGCTGGACGAAAAGGTGAGCGCGGCGATGCTGGCCAATATTCCGCTGGCGCGGCGCGGCACGGACCTCGACGTTGCGCAGGCTGTCGCGTTTCTGGCCTCGGATGCGGCCTCGTACGTTACCGGTCACGTGCTGGACGTGAACGGCGGCATGTTCATGGGATGATGGGGTTTGGCGGCGAATTCTCGAAAAAAGTTCGCCAAACTCAAAAGTTTCCTTAACGTTTTCTCATCTTTGGCCGATATACCAATCAGAATGGAACTGATGGCGCCGAGTTCTCGACCGGCCACGAGGACGCAATCCGTAGTGCCCGATCTTGCCGGCGGGCTCTGTTATCTGGCGCGTCAGCCCATCATGGACCTGCGCGGTCGCGTGCATGGCTACGAATTGCTCTACCGGGCGGGGCCTGAGCCATCCTTTCGCGGCGACGGCAACACGGCCACCCGCACCATGCTCGACAATACGATCCTCTTCGGGCTGGAAAAGCTCGCCGGGGGAATGCCGGCCTTTGTGAACTGCACCCGCGAGGCGCTGGTTGAGAATATGGTTCGCGTCCTTCCCTCCAGCATGACCGTGCTAGAGATCCTGGAGAACATCGAGCCCACGCCAGAACTGATCGATGCCTGCCGCAAGCTGAAGTCCGAGGGATATCGCTTTGCGCTGGACGACTTTACCTGGAAGCCGAACGTCGATCCTCTGGTGGAACTCGCCGACTACATCAAGGTGGACTTTGTGCAGTCTGGTCCGCAGGAGCGTAAGAACCTGCTTTTGCGGCTGCGCGGCGTCTCAGTCGCGCTGGTCGCCGAGAAGATCGAGACCCAAGAGGACTACCAGCAGGCCTGCAAAGAGGGCTTCACGTTCTTTCAGGGGTACTATTTCTGCCGCCCCACGCTGATCGAAAACCGGAAGATTCCCGCCAACCGGCTCTCCCACATCGAAATCATGCATCAGTTGCGGCACGACGAGATCGACGTGCCCAAGATGACCGGGCTGCTGCAGCGCAATACCTCGCTCACCTACCGGCTGCTGCGGCTGGTCAACTCGCCCTTATGCGCGATGCGTCAGGAGATTCGCTCGATTCAGGCGGCGCTTCTCGTGGTGGGCGAAGACACCTTTCGCAACATCGCCATGCTGGCCATCGCCGGCGAACTCAACTCGGGCCGCCCGGCAGAGATTCTGCGCATGGCATTTGTGCGCGGGCGATTCTGCGAGCTGGCCGCCGGTTTCTGCCTGCAAAACTCCTCTGAGCAGTTCCTGTTGGGAATGCTCAGCCTGCTGCCGGCCATGCTGCGCCTGCCCATGGAAAAACTGACCCCGTCGCTTCCGCTGCGCGAGGATATCCGCGAGGCGCTCGAAGGCAGAGCCAATTCCGAACGCGCCCTGCTGCAATGGCTGGAAAGCTACGAACGAGGCGAGTGGATCACGTGCGATGCCGTGGCACTGGCCGAGGGTGTGGAGCAGAAAGACCTGGTCGAATGCTATGCCGAAGCCGCGATGTGGGCTGAGTCAGCACTGAATTCGGCCTTCTGACAGGCTGTTGCGCGGCTTCGCCTCTTCTTGAACTCTCCAGGGAATTTTTGCTTTTGTCGTAGACCGCCGTGCACCGCACATTCCGCGTTTATCTGCGAATGTGAAGCCGTGCCCTTTCAAAACCGCTCTGTCTCACGATTTCAAATCAAAATCGATTGCCCTGGGATACTTACTTGTGCGCCTTCGAAGGCGCATCCAGGCGCACGAGGAGTATGTCGTGGCTGGCGAGTTCCAAAGGCATATTGTCCTTCAGCTCCATGGTTTTGCCTGTCCAGAGATCCTTGGCCGTCTGCGTTCCGGCCAGACCCAGCTTGCTCAGATTGAGGTGGAAGGGATGCGAGGAGTAGCGGTCGCTGCCGGCGTTGACCACGGCAATTGCCAAGGCTCCACCCGAGAGATCGCGGGTCCAGACATCGACCTCGCCGTCTGAATAGATGCGCGCGCCCTGCTTGCCCAGCCGGTCCTGATCGATCGCGATGACGTCGCGATTGGTAAGAATGGCCTTGATCTCCGGCTTCATGTTGGGCAGGTCGTTGCCCGCCAGCAGAGGCGCCGCCAGCATCGCCCACATGGAAAAATGCGTACGGTTCTCGGCGAGATTCAGTTTGCCGTTGCCCACTTCGAGCATGTCTGGGTCGTTCCAGTGGCCGGGCCCCGCGTATTTCTCCAATCCCTCCTGCTGGCTGAGGATCACATACATGCGGTCCCACTCGGGCGTGATGTCGCCGGTCGTCCGCCACAGGTTGCCGCCCACCGAGGGCGCCCACTCCCAGACCGAGTCCCAGCCGTACTGACAGAACGAATAGACGATGGGACGGCCGGTGGCCTTTAGCGCTTTGTCCATCTTGGCGTAGGCGTCGATCATGATACGCATCTGAGCCGCTTTGTCGCTGGGAGCCTGCTTCATCATGACCGCGGGGATAAAACTGCACATATCGTATTTCAGATAGTCAATGCCCCACTCGGCGTACATCTTCGCATCCTGATCCTCATGGCCCAGCGAGCCCTCGAAGCCCGCGCAGGTCTTGGGGCCGGGCGAAGAGTAGATGCCGATCTTGAGGCCCTTCGAGTGAACATAATCGGCCAGGGCCTTCATGTCGGGAAACTTGGCATTGGTGTGCAGCACGCCATTCGCGTCTCGCTGCCCTTCCCAGGTGTCGTCGATATTCACGTAGGTGTAGCCTGCGTCCTTCATGCCGGACGAGACAAGCTGGTCCGCGGCCGCGCGGATATCTTTGTCGCCTACCCTCTCGGCATAGTAGTTCCAACTGTTCCATCCCATCGGCGGCGTCTGGGCCGCCTGCGGAGGGGCTGGCGGCACCATCGGTGCGGAAGCAGGTGCTTGCGCTGAGACGACGGAAGATAGTGCGAGAACTGCGAGCGGGAGTGCGATGGAGATGCGCATGGTCGATCCTTTTTGAAAACGATTTCAGAGGGAATTCTATGCCTGCGGCTCGGGGTTCTGCAATGACGCCGCGTGCTTGTTTTGTTAGGATTCATTCGTGTGGAGGCGTTGATGGGAATGGATTCAGCGGAAAACAGATCGATTCGTACGACGATTGCGCCATGGCTCTCGGTGCACGGCGGCGCAAAGGCTGTCGACTTTTACAAGTCGGCCTTCGGTGCGGAAGAGGTCTATCACATCGAAGATCCTGACGGGAATGTGGTGGCGCGACTTTCCGTTGACGGAGCGGAGTTCTGGGTGAGCGATGGGTCTGCCGAGCAGGGAAAAACGCGCCCGGCTACAAGCTCCGAGACGGCGGTGCGGATGATCCTGACGGTTGCCGATCCGGATGCCATCTTCGCGCTGGCTGTGCAGGCTGGGGCATTTGCGATCCATCCTGTGAGCGAAGAACATGGTTGGCGAGTAGGACGCGTGGCCGATCCATTCGGGCACCACTGGGAGATTGGGCGGCCGGTCGGCGATTAGATGTACCCTACTCCGATGAGCTTTGCGCAAAGGAGCTTTGGATTCCGATGACCGCGACTGACGTAAATATGACCGCACTTTTTCTCGATTTCTCCCGGCGGAAGCTGCTGGAGCAGTACTGGCTACGGCTGCGCGTGTGCGTCGAATCGCTCACCGAGAGCCAGATCTGGTGGCGTCCCAACGAGGCCTCGAACTCGATCGGCAATCTGATGCTGCATCTGAATGGCAACGTGCGTCAGTGGCTCGTAGCCTCGTTCAATCGCCAGCAAGACACTCGCGACCGGCCTGCAGAGTTCGCGGCGGAAGGCAAATTGTCAGCTTCGGCTCTTCTTGAAAAACTCGGCGCGACGATGAACGAAGCCTCGGAGGTTCTGGCGCGCCTCACCGAGGCTGACCTGCTGGCACCTTACGAAATTCAGGGCTATCACGTCCACGGCATCGATGCCGTCTATCAGGCCGTCGAGCACTTCGGATTGCACTACGGGCAGATCGTCTACATCACGAAGCAACTACGCGATGCGGACCTTGCCTTTTATAGCGAGTTGAACAAGACCGGTCGCGCAGGGTAACACCTTCGGCTGTTCGCGCCTTTGAGAGCCTATCCGCAAGTGGTTGGGATAGTGACAAAATTCCGGTCTGCAATTTCTGTAAAAATACTCTGAGACGCGAGTGCATTGATCCGCACATTGCTGAAGCTCGCTTTTTTGGATGGCTGAAGAGACTATCTCGGGAGTGAAGCAAAAGCCGCTCATTGCCGTCAGAACATCTTGCTAAACCTCTCGCAAAAAAACTGCCCCATTCCCCACGCCGAGAACGCGCAAGAAATGGGGCATTCTGAATGAATCGGTTACTTGGCGGCAGCCTTCAATCCGGCCTGCTCGGCCAGGGTGGCGGCCTTGTCGGTTGCCTCCCAGGTGAACTCGGGCTCGGTGCGGCCGAAGTGGCCGTAAGCGGCGGTCTTCTGATAGATGGGCCGGCGCAGGTTGAGGGTCTCGATGATCTTCTTCGGAGTCAGCGAGAAGTTCTTGCGAACCAGTTCGGTCAGCTTGGCCGCGCTCAGCTTGCCGGTGCCGAAGGTGTCAATGAGAACGCTGACAGGCTCGGCCACGCCAATCGCGTAAGCTAGCTGGACTTCGGCGCGATCGGCCAGGCCTGCCGCGACGATGTTCTTGGCGATGTAACGCGCCATGTAAGCCGCCGAACGATCCACCTTCGTCGGGTCTTTTCCCGAAAAGGCCCCGCCGCCGTGACGGCCCGCGCCGCCGTAGGTATCGACGATGATCTTGCGGCCGGTCAGTCCGGTGTCGCCCATCGGTCCGCCGATGACAAAGCGGCCGGTCGGATTGATGTGGTATTTCGTGTGCTCGTCGAGCCACGCTGCGGGCAGCACAGCCTGGATCACGTACTTGAGAATGTCGGCGTGCAACTCTTCGTTGGTGACGCTCTCGGAGTGCTGGCTGCAGATGACGACCGCGTCGATGCGGGCGGGCTTGCCGTTTTCGTCGTATTCGACCGTCACCTGGCTCTTGCCGTCGGGGCGCAGATAAGGCAGCTTGCCGGACTTGCGCACAGCTGTCAACTGGCGGCAAAGCTTGTGGGCCAGCGAGATGGCGGCAGGCATCAGTTCGGGGGTCTCGTTCGAGGCGTAGCCGAACATCATGCCCTGGTCGCCGGCGCCGCCGGTGTCAACGCCCTGCGCGATGTCGCCCGACTGCTTGTTGATGGTCGAGATCACGGCGCAGGTGTTCGAGTCAAAGCCATAGAGTGCGTTGTCGTAGCCAATCGAGGCAATGACGCCGCGAACCAGGCTCTGGAAATCGACGTAGGCCTTGGTGGTGATTTCGCCGGCAATGACCACGAGGCCCGTGGCTGTCAGCGTCTCGGCGGCGACGCGGCTGTAAGGGTCCTGCTCAAGGCAGGCATCGAGAATTGCGTCGGAGACCTGGTCGGCAATTTTGTCGGGGTGGCCTTCGGTAACGGATTCAGAGGTAAACAAAAAACGGTCGCTCAATCTAAAGCTCCTCCCATTGCAGGGAATTCAATTTGGGCAGCCTGGAGCGAGGACCGGTTCATGCTGGATCACCGGCGCGAGAGCAAAACATTCTCTCCCGCATCGGACCCACTCCCGCTAAAGGACATGCCAGCACCGTCAGGCTTGCGCCTTGGGATGCATCATTCCATCGTAATTGCCACGCTGTGCCGAAGGCAATCAATTGCAGCGAATGGCGCCGTGGGCGAGTTCAATGCGGTCTAAAGCGGTCTGAACCGGGACCTGCGGACTCCTGAGCGAACCGAGTGAAGAGCGAATTGAATCTGTCATGCTAGTGTTGCGTCAGGAGATAAGGGTCTATCCGTAAATCGGTAGCGCCGGTCTCCAGACCGGCTGTCCTGGCGGCGTCCACGCCGCCAGACATCACCCATTTTTCGCTGCGGTTTGCTCCCTCTGCCGGGGGTGTGCTAACCTTGATTTCTGTGCCGTAGTACGTGCGCAGTGGTAGTGTGCCCGTACGGATTTGCGGGTCTCCGGGGCGGTTTCCGGGTGGGAAGGGCTGGCGTAGCTCAGCTGGTAGAGCATCTGATTTGTAATCAGAGGGTCGGGGGTTCAAATCCCTTCGCCAGCTCCACTTTAGGAAGCACGAAAAACGGGAGCTGGTACGGCGGAAAGTTTTGCCGGCGTCGATCTTTTTGACGCCGGGCCTGTCCTCCGCGGCGATTCCACTTCAGGTGCAGGCTCCTGGTTACCGGAGATCTTCCGGGAGGGGGCCTAATGCGCTGAAGAGGGCTTGTTTGCGGGGTCTGGGTAGTGGGTTGGGTGGGGTCCCCGGCGACAGGTCTTCGTCGCTGGGGTGACCTTGGGCACAGGTGGCCGAGTGGTTAATGGCAGCAGACTGTAAATCTGCCGGTCCTTAGACCTACGGAGGTTCGAATCCTCCCCTGTGCACCATGAATTGAGCGGCAGGAATGCGTGAAGGATCGCAGCCGGCATGAGCAGTGATGGGCGCGAACTCGACCGCGGGTTGAAGGATCTCAAGAGTACCGGTTCAGAGTTGGACCGAAAGTTCTGGATGGCCCTGGCGTTGTATGGGTTTTGGCAGTGCTGGTTTGGTTTACCGTGGGAGAGGGCAAGATTCTCGTGGCGGGCAGGCCGGTGGAGTTGCGGTTGCTTCCGCTGATTATTGTGGGCGGGATGGCTTTGAGGACGGTGTTGGCCCGCCAGGCGGAGAAGATTCGCCGCGACGGGGATAAGGGTAGTACCTCGAGTTTGTAAGAGGGCTGATGTAGCTCAGTTGGTAGAGCACTCCCTTGGTAAGGGAGAGGTCACCAGTTCAATCCTGGTCATCAGCTCCAGAATTCAAGTGTCAGTGCTCAGTTGTACAGTGAACAGTTGCTCGGCGGGCGTGGAATTTGGCCTCGACGGCAAGAGATAACTGATCACTGACCACTGCTCACTGACCACTGTTTTTGGCGGGAGTAACTCAGTGGTAGAGTCACAGCCTTCCAAGCTGTTGGTCGCGGGTTCGAACCCCGTCTCCCGCTCCAAGATTGGAAGTAGGCAGCAGGGCTGAACGAGCCCGATGCGAGGCAGAGAATGAAGTTCGAGCAGGCAGCCATAGCGGTCCAGGATCAGCAAGGATACGCCGAGCTTCATGCGCGCATCGATGCGGCCTTTGACGCGCACGACGTGGAGGTTTTCCTGAACCGCGTGGGCCGGTCGAAGCTGCGGATTCGGGACTTCGAGGGTATTCTGAAGCGGGGGCTGCTGGGCAAGGAAGCGCGGGAGTTTATCAGGCGCTGCCGGTCTCGGACCAGGCCCTGACTCGCGAGCGCTATCTGCAGATGGTGGAAGCGGTGCCGCTGGAATTGCGGCAACGCTATCTCAAGGTTTACGCCTACTATTGAGGCGGGCAACACAAAGCTTTTGCGCTTCGGTCACTTCGGAGGCGCGACAGAAACAAAGTCTAACGGAAGGGACTGAAAGGGCATGGCGAAGGAAAAATTTGATCGTAGAAGCCGCACGTGAATGTGGGGACGATCGGGCACATCGATCACGGCAAGACGACGTTGACGGCGGCCATCACCAAGGTGTTGCAGAAGCACAACCCGAAGAACGTCTTCCGTTCGTTCGACTCGATCGACAACGCGCCGGAAGAGCGGGAGCGCGGCATCACGATCGCCACGGCGCACGTGGAGTACGAGACCAAGAACCGGCACTACGCGCACGTCGACTGCCCCGGCCACGCCGACTACATCAAGAACATGATCACCGGCGCGGCGCAGATGGACGGCGCGATTCTGGTGGTTGCGGCGACCGACGGTCCGATGCCGCAGACCAAGGAGCACGTGCTGCTGGCCCGCCAGGTGGGCGTGCCCTGCGTGCTGGTGTTTCTGAACAAGTGCGACGCGGTCGAAGACGAAGAGCTGATCGACCTGGTCGAGATGGAAGTGCGCGAGCTGCTGGGCAAGTACCAGTTCCCGGACGACGCGCCGGTGATTCGCGGCTCGGCGCTGGGCGCTGAACGGCGAACCGAAGTGGGAAGCGAAGATCGACGAGCTGATGGAGGCGGTGGACACGTATGTTCCGCGGCCCGATCGCGCGGTCGACCTGCCCTTCCTGATGCCGATCGAAGATATTTTCTCGATCTCCGGCCGCGGCACGGTGGTGACGGGCCGTATCGAGCGCGGCAAGGTGAAGGTGGGCGAGGACGTCGAGATCGTCGGCTTCCGCGAGACGCGCAAGACCGTCTGCACGGGCGTCGAAATGTTCAAGAAGCAGTTGGACGAGGGCATGGCGGGCGACAACGCCGGCATCCTGCTGCGCGGCATTCCGAAGGAAGACGTGGAGCGCGGGATGGTTCTGGCCAAGCCGGGATCGATTACGCCGCACACCAACTTCAAGGGCTCGGTGTACGTGCTGAGCAAGGAAGAAGGCGGCCGTCATACGCCGTTCTTCAAGGGCTACCGGCCGCAGTTCTACTTCCGCACGACGGACGTGACGGGCGTGGCGGAGTTGCCCGAGGGCACGGAGATGGTGATGCCGGGCGACAACGTGGAGCTGACGGTGGAGCTGATTACGCCGGTGGCGATGGAAAAGGGTTTGCGCTTCGCGATCCGCGAAGGCGGCCGCACGGTGGGCGCGGGCACGGTTTCGCGAGATTATCAAGTAACAGCGATGAACAGGGAGCAGGGAACAGAAAGCGCCTAGATTAGGCGATGACGGTTTGCGGAAACAAGAACGAACTGATCTCTGACCCCTGACCACTGGAAGGAATTTGAAATGCGGGAAATTGTTACATTGCAGTGCACCGAGTGCAAGGAGCGGAACTACTCGACGACGAAGAACAAGAAGACGACCACTGGCCGTCTCGAGTTCAAGAAGTTCTGTAACCGCTGCCGCAAGCACCAGCCGCACAAGGAAACGAAGTAGAGCAGGGAACAGTGGTCAGGGATCAGTGATCAGTGAACGCCTTGCGAGTCACGGGCGATGAAACTGAGCCACTGTCCACTAATCACTGACCACTGCTTTTAGGGGCGTAAGCTCAACGGCTAAACTGTCGGTCTCCAAAACCGAACTTGGGGGTTCGAATCCCTCCGCCCCTGCCAGATTGAATTGGAATGCGCTTGGGATTACGCCCGGCGCGAAGGAATGGATAGTATGGCAACGAAGGCAGCAATGGTGAACGGCGAAGAACGGCAGCCGCCGGCAAAGCGGCAGGGGGAGAATCCTGTGTCGAAGATTCTTCGACAGCGTAGTGGAACAGTGGAAAGAATTCACGCGCTTCCTGAGCGATGTGCGCGCGGAGATGCGCAAGGTGGTTACGCCCTCGCGGAAGGAAGTGAAAGCCACGACCACGGTGGTCATCATCGCGGTCTTCATCTTCGGGGTGTTCTTCTTCGTGGTGGACGCGATCTTCCAGTACGGCCTGCATGCGTTTGCTGGGCCGGCTGGGCGGATTTTAGCAGTAACTGCAAGGCGCGAAACGAGAGCAGAAGATGGCAGAAGAATTAGAACAAGTCGAGCAAGCCGCCGAACAGCAAGAGCCACAGGCGCAGCCGCAGCCGGAGCGCAACGAGCGCTTCAAGTGGTACATTCTGCACGCCTACTCGGGCTTTGAGCGCAAGGTGCGCGAGTCGATCGAGAGCCGTGTGCAGGCCTTTGGACTGAACGACAAGGTGGGCCGGGTGATGATTCCCACCGAGCCGGTGACGGAGATCGTCAACGGCAAAAAGCGCACCGTGGAGCGGGTCTTCCTGCCCGGCTACGTGCTGGTGGAGATGGATCTCGACAACAACCTCTGGCACGTCTTGAAGGACACGCCCAAGGTGACGGGATTCCTGGGCACGGGCGACAAGCCGGTGGCGCTGAGCGAGGAAGAAGTGAGTTGAATCCTCTTCCGCTCCGAGACCGCCAAAGACAAGCCGCGGCTCAAGATCAAGTTTGAAAAGAACGAGCAGGTCCGCATTACCGACGGGCCGTTTGCCAACTTCAACGGCGTGGTGGATGAGATCAACGAAGATCGCGAGACGCTGAAGGTGATGGTGACCATCTTCGGGCGGTCCACCCCGGTCGAACTGGAGTTCGGCAAAGTGGAAAAGATTGAGTAGTTGCAGCTTTTAGCTATTAGCTTTCAGCTTCTAGCCGGTTGTGCCCACCTGGCGGGCGCCGGTTGAAAGCGAACGCTGAAGCGGCAACACCAAAATTTGAACCAGGAACAGATCAGCTAGCAGCTAAAAGCTAGGAGCTAAAAGCTGGTTCCGAAGGAATACACACATGGCACCTCCGAAGAAAATTACCGGGTACGTCAAGCTGCAGATCGAGGCCGGCAAGGCCACGCCGGCGCCTCCGGTCGGCCCCGCGCTGGGCCAGGCGCAGGTCAACATCATGGAGTTCTGCAAGCAGTTCAACGCGCGCACGTGAACAAGGAGATGGCCGGGCTGATCATTCCGGTCGTCATCTCGGTCTATGCCGACCGCAGCTTCAGCTTCATCACCAAGACGCCGCCGGCGGCGGTGCTGCTGAAGAAGGCAGCCGGGATCGCCAAGGGCTCGGGCACGCCCAACAAGGAAAAGAAGGGCAAGGTGACCGAGAAGCAGGTGCGCGAGATCGCCACGCAGAAGATGCCCGACTTGAATGCCGCCTCGGTCGAGACGGCGATCAAGAGCATCAAGGGCACCGCGCGCTCGATGGGCATTGAAGTCGTAGCGTAAGCCGCGGACTTTTCCGATTCGCTCTGAAAGGCCCTTCCTGAATAGGGAGGGCCTTTCTGCGTCTGGCGGAAGCAATATTTGAGTTGGCGATTTTCGCTCTATTCGCCGGTTATTTCGTCGATTGCGGCGGATTTTGCGCCGGAGCGGCGGGGTGCTGCGGATGCGTCCAGTTCTGCCATTTCTCGTAGATGTAGTGCGCGGCGAAGATGGAGCCAATCAGCAGAGTCCAAGCAAGAACAAATTTCAGCAAAGCGAGGAGGCATCCCGACAAGCAGCCTGAGTCACTGCTGCTATGCCTCACGGAACCGAAGTGCACATGGCAGTATGGACACCGGTCGCCGCCTTGTGTGCTGGCCGGCAATATCTGTCCGCAACTTCCGCAACTCTTGGTAAACATAGCTCTTGCTCCTTTCAGCTACGCTTGTTGCATGGATTGTACCGAGCTCGGACTTCCGCGGTGCTCCGGGCGATCCTGATCTTTCAAGAGGCTGTATCTTCGCTCAAAACCACCTTCCCAGCGTGACGAAGACCTTGCGATGCCCCGCGTCGCCCACCGAGATGCCGAAGGTGATGAGGCCGAGCGGCGTGTCGGCCACCAGGCCGGTGAGGCCGTCCTGGCGCAGAATCGACCGCGCCTCGGGCGACCAGACCTCGCCGGCCTCGTAGCCGACGACGCCGTAGAGGCCGTGTCCCAGGCCGGTGGGCAGAGCTGCAATGCGGCGCAGATAGCCGGCGCGGGCCAGGTACGTATCGGTGCCGCGATATTCGTCGAATGAAGACGCGGAGAGGCGCATCGGCCCGCCGAGAGTGAAGCGGTAAGGCTCGGCCACGTTGGCGCGCAGGTAGGAGTTGACCTCCCCGCGCAAGCCGAAGATGTTGGTCTCTCTCCAGGAGCGCGTTGCGGCAGAAGAGAGCTTCACCAGCGGAGCGTTGTCGCTTGCCTCAGCGTGGTAGAGCGCGCCGGCCGAGGCTGCCAGGCGGAAACCGTTGGGCGAGATGGCGCCCGAAGAGGCTCTGTCGATCTTGATGTGCAGCAGGCCGGTTTGCGCTGTTCCGGTCAGATATGGCCCGCCGCCGGTGCCGGTTCTCAGGCTCCAGCGAGTGTCTTCGGCGCGCCACTCGGCCGAGATCTGCAACTGATTTGAGAAGGTGCGGCCGGCTTCCAGGCCCGCATCGAGATTCTCCTGGAAGCGCTCGGCGATGCGCTTCTGGTTGGCCCAGATGTAGACCGGATCGCGAAGAATGCCGACGCGCGGCTCGACGAAGTATCCGCCGGGGGCAAGCAGGCGATAGTATTCAGCCGACAGATCGGTCATGTAGCCGATGCGTGCGTTGGCGCGCAGCTCGGAGCCGAAGCCGCCGAGATTCTGATCGACCAGGCGCATGGTCAGTTCGCCGCGGCTGATGTTGGAGGTAGAGGCGGCCAGCTCGGGACTGATGAGCAGATAGGGCGGGCCGGTGGGGTCGTTGCTGAGGTGGACCAGCAGACCCGTGTCGGGCAGCGGGCGAGACGCGGTCCTGCTGCGGACGGCGTTCGGAAGTTGGCGGAGAAGGTCTCCCAGGTGGCCGCAACTCCGCCGTTGGACTGAACAGGCTTGAGAGCGTCGAGAGTTGCGGCTGGCGTGATGGGCTGGCCTTCGATGGGCTTCAGATCGTGCGAGAACCTCGCGGACGAGCGCCCGGCTCGCCGCCTTCCACGCGAACCTGGCGCAGGAAGCCGGGCGGCGGCAGCACGGCGGCCCTCGCGCGCGGCCAGGTAGGCCTTCCAGCCCTCGTCGTCGAGGGCGTAGGGCAAGCAGCGCGCGCGTTTCTGCTCGGCGGCCTTGTAGCCTGCTTCGATCAGCGCGCCGCACGTGCTGTAATCGGTCCCGGAGAAGCTGCCCACCGGCACGCTGACCACGACATCGGCCAGCAGCAGCGGACTGCGCGACGTTGCGCTCGATGCCGGCGTCGAAGGCGCGGTTGAGCACGCCGACGATGGAGCCGGTGTCGAGTTGCTGAGAGCGCGCATCCTCAAGGCGGATGGCGATGACGATGTCGGCGTGCAGTTCGCGCTTGAGAACATCGGTGGGCAGGTTGTCGAGGATGCCGCCGTCGACGAGATAGTGGCCGTTGCGATCCTGAACCGGAGCGAAAGACGCCGGGAATGGAGATGGAGGCGCGCACGGCCATGGGCAGCGGCCCGGCGGAGAAAGTGACCGGTTCCAGGGTGTTCAGGTCGGTGGCTACGCAGCGAAAAGGGATGGGAAGCCGATTGTAGTCGAGTTCGGCGTTGTTGTAGTCGGAGCAGGTTGGTGGTGAGAAACTCGTTGACGCCGCGGTCGGTGAGCAGCGCGTTGGGCAGCGCGAGGCGGTGGCGGAGTCCGACGGTCAACGCCTCGGGAAGCTCGCGGCGGTCCTGGCGGCGGCGGAAGCTCAGATCGGAGTAGGAGCTCTGCAGCGCAAAGACGCGGGTGAAGGCGTCACTGACGGCCAGAGCGCGTATCTGCGCAGGTGTATCGCCGGTGGCATAGAGCGCGCCGATCAACGCGCCCATGCTGGTGCCGGAGATGCGGTCGACGGGGATGTGATGCTCTTCAAACCACTGGAGGACGCCGATGTGCGCCAGTCCCAATGCGCCGCCACCCTCAAGCGCAACGCCGACGGAGGCGCGGCCAGGCGGCTCGATTGCGGGCAGAGCAGCGCCGGTTGGGGCGGGAACAGGAATTGTGATCTCCTGCGCCACGGCGGCGGTGAAGAGCAACGGGACGGCAAGCAGGGTCGCGGCAATCTTCCAGCGCACGGTTACACCCCCAGGTGAAGCACCTGTCTTCAAGTTAACCCTTGCGGGCGATGAACGCTTCCATTCCTGCAGGAGGAGGAATGCCCGCAATCGCATCCTGAAGGCGGATGGATTCTCTCAGAGGCCGCCCTAGAGTGATATGGGAACCTTCGGCCTCATCCTGGCCGTGGCTCGGAGAAGCGGGAGAAACGAATGAATTGTGGCGCACTAAATCGCAGCACTGGACCCGGCAACGGCGATCCAGCACCTCAATTTCAAGCGCTCGCCGAAAGCGGCATCGCTCAAGCGGCGAAAACCCTATTGCCTCCAAGCCTCTACTTCGGCGGAGCCGGCGTGAACACTTCCCTGCGTTGGGCTGGTTCTGGTTTGGGCTTGGGTTTGGGCGCTTTCTTTGCTTCTTTCCTGCCTTTGTCTTTGCTTCCCATGCATGCAAGTGTGCCACAAGAGGGCGCCCTGGGGAAAGTCCCGATAAGTGAGTATCCCGTCTCTTGAGTTCCTCACATCATCAATCTGTCATCCTGAGCGACCGAAGCAAAGCGAAGGGAGTCGAAGGACCTGCTTCTTCGTCACTCAACTCTTCAACGAACTTCGGAGACGCCACATGAGTTGCAACCGCTCGATGAACCTTGACAGTTACTTGTCGATCAGGCCGTGGGCGATCGTGTCCAGCATGCCGTTGAGGAAGTTGATGGACTCGGGGGCGGAGTAGCGGCGGGCGATCTCCAGGGCTTCGTTGATGACGATGGGGAAGGGCGTGGCCTTGAAGCCCAGCATCTCGCCCACGGCCATGCGCAGCAGGTTGCGGTCGACGGCGGGCATGCGTTCCAGCCGCCAGTGCTTTGAGTTGGCCACAATCAGCTCGTCGATCTGCTCCTGGTTGGCGATGGCTACGCGGAAGAGATCTTCGGCAAAGCCGCGGACTTCCGGCTCGACCTCGTCGGCGGCCTTCCAGAAAGTGGCGCGCACCTGCTCCGGCGTCTGCTTGCCGATGTCCGCCTGAAAAAGCATCTGCATGGCCAGTTCGCGCGATTTGCGGCGGCCCGAGGAGTGATGTTGTCCACTGTTCAAGCAGCGACCGCCTTCGCTTCGCAGCCTTGCTTCAGCTTGCGGCTCAGGCTCACCATCTCGATGGCCGCGACGGCGGCTTCAAAGCCCTTGTTGCCGGCCTTGATGCCGGCGCGGTTGAGCGCCTGCTCCAGAGTCTCGCAGGTCAGCACGCCAAAGCTGTGGGGAATGCCCGTCTCCTGCTGCGACTGGCCGATGCCGCGGGCCACCTCGTTGTAGATGGCCTCGTAGTGGGCGGTTTCGCCGCGCAGCAGGCAGCCCAGCGTGATGATCGCATCTACGCCTGCCGCGATTGGCCACAGTGCGTGCCGCGGCGGGAATCTCCCATGCGCCGGGAACGCGAACCACCTCAATATCGGCACGCTTTGCGCCGCTGCGCAGCAGCGCGTCCAGCGCGCCTTCGAGCAGCCGCTCGGTAATCACCGCATTCCAGCGGGCCACGACGATGGCAAACTTCATTCCGGCGGCAGAGAGATCGCCTTCAACCGCCACCGGCTTGCCGCGCATGGGATCGGTCCAGGCCCAGAAGCTGAAGGCGAAAGCCCGGCTCCGGCTCGACGGTAAAGATGCGCGACTTCCAGTGGGTCTCCGTGATGGCGGAGAGGCGCGCAACGGCTTCGTCGCCGCCTTGCGCGCGCAGCCATGCGGCGGCGGCCTGATGCACGGCGTCGAGAGCGGTCACCTCCACCAGCACATCGGCGGTCGAGGGGAATTGGCCGTCGACAAACTCCAGATTGCCCAGCGGAGCCAGAAACGATGCGCCGCGGCTGTCCGGCTCGTTCCATCCTTTGCCGGACTCAAATCCCAGCGCGGAAAAGAAGCTCGCCAGCCGGTCATAGACTGCCCGGCTGCCTGCGGAACGAAGAAAGGAGATCCCCTTGATCATCTCTTGATTCTATCCTGCGCCGGTGGAGAGACCTCATCCCTCGCGCATCGTCAGAGCACGGAGAAGATGAAGCAGAATAACTTCGGCGTTTCGGGAGGCAAAAAGAAGGCCGGCGCCCGGCCGGCCTTCTTTTTGCGTGTTGCGTTTCGGAGTTATGTGGTGGAGCGCGGCTTGACGACGATGACCGTAGCCGGAACGAGTTGTCGCCGCTGCCGGTGAAGCGTGCAGCCGGCATCGATCGCCGGGTGTGCAGGCCGGCAGATTGGGGCTGATCTGCTGCGTGTCGGTGGGCGGCGTCGATGGGCTGGGAGATGTGGGAATGCTGATGTAGTGGATCATGTTGTCGCCCGCCGTTGAGACGAAGAAGAGCTTGTCGTCCGGGGTGAAGGCGCCAGCCAGAGGCGCGGTGATCGCCGAGCTTCCTGTCAGCGTCACATAGTTGACCGGCCGCTTCCCGGCATATAGTACGGAAGCGTCGCGCCGGTCGTGGTACCGCTGTTGGTGTACGTAAGAAACGCCAGGTTCGATTGCGGCGAAGTGATCAACTGATTGATCGCTGTGTCGGCAGTTGCCGCATTCACAGTGACGGGAAGCGTGGCTTCGAGCGTCGGGCCGGTAGAGAGCGGACTGGAGAGAGAGCATTCGGCCGGCGAAACGACCACTCCGATATCGCTCAGAGTGACCCCGCTTCCGGTAACGGCCGCGCCCAGGATGTGCTGGCCATCGGTCGTGGCGGCCAGCACGTCGGTCTGCGCGTTCACCGTGTCGCCTTGCGGATAGAAGATCATGCTGTTGTAGTTCCCAACCGTTCCGATGGGGCACCAGGTGCGGGAGACCGTGGATTGCCGCTCGAGAAACGCTCCAACGCTGGGAATGGTGAGCGCCACGCTCTTGGCGCCGCTTGAAGTCGCCCGCGCAGGGCGATCCAGCATCTGCGGTACAACGATGGTCCAGCCGGTGTTCACGTTGTAAACATACAACGTGTCGGAGTGGCCGGTGCCGAGGGATGCGCTGTCGGTGATGTAGAGGGTCTTCGAGTCGGGGGTCCAGGCTGCGGCGGCGCCCATGCCGCCAAAGGTCGGCGCGCTACTGCCGGAGCTGCCGTAAAGATAGAAGATCTGGCGCATCTGGTCGTTGATGAGCACTTGCCCGCCATCCGGCGAGACAGCCAGCACCACGCCGGGAACATTTGTGTCCTGCCTTGGTGATGGTGCCGTTGGAGGCACTGACGCTCATCAACTCGCGAGCAGAGCCGAAGTAAATGTTGTTGCCCAGCCGGTCCATGACCATCGAGTTCGGCACGTAGGGCAGACGCACCGTGGAGCCTACAGTGCCTGTGAGCAACTCGACGGGAACGATGTACTGCGACTGGCCGGGAGCCCCGAACCAGACGTAGTCGCTGGCTGTGCCGGGGGTGGTGATTGTGACCTTGTTCGACGAGATGGGCAGTCCGGTGCCAAACAAGCCGATCTGATTCGATCGGGGCGGGATTGCACGAGGCCGGCTGGCAGATGGCATAGACCGAAGCCACGCCGGGAAAGGTCGTGGTGATGGTTCCCGTCGAGCCCACTGAGATGTCGATCGGGTCGGTGGACTGGTAGTCCAGGCTCAGGCCGGTGATCGGTTGGTCGTTGGTGTCGATGATGGTGGTGACCAGATTCTGCGCAACGCCCCGGGTGATGGTGCCCGCAGTAGGTGCCATCGGCCAGAGTCACCGAGATCGACTTTGGCGGGCAGGTAGTGAAATAACCGGCCGAAGAGCCCGTTCCGGCCACCGACGCGGTGATCGTGGTGGTGCCTGGCTGACCGGCGGTGATGGTCACAACGTTGTTGGCCGTGTTGGTGGTGACCTGCGCGATATTGGCGGTGCCCACCGAGTAGCTGAGCGTGCCGATGGCGGATGTGCAGTCTGGAACCGAGGTTACGCCCGGAGGCAGCCCCCCAGGACAGGCATAGTTGCTGGTCACCGAGGGCGGCGCGCAAAACTCATATTGCGTGCCATTTTTGACAAAGCAAGCCTCTGCGTCGAGCGTGGCCTGGGTGCCTTGCGAATAGCACTGCTGCGCAGATCCCCCCGATGCGGGTTGCGTGACAAGGCCGACAGATGTCACCTGGGCATGCACAAAGACTTCCACGGGATTGGAGCTTACCGCCGCCGCGGAGGCGGTGACATAGGCCGTGGCATAGGGCAAGCCGCCGGTCGAGGGCAGCGTCTTCGGCGGGCTGCAGATGGTGTAATTGGCGATGCCGCCGCCGGTGTTCCGATTCCACGTGCCGGCGCAGATGTTGCCGCTGGGCGAGATGTCCACCAACTGGTTGTTGGTGGTGCCCCAGGTGATCGTTCCGGCGGATGGCCGTTGTCGCCTTGGCAGGTGGCCGCCGAGGGAGATCCCACCTGGCGGGTCTGCCCGTATGCCATCGAGATTCCCGTGGTCGCCGGCTCCAGGGTGAGCACTGCGATGTCCGTGATCTTCATCCCGTAGCCCAGCCCGTTGCAATAGTTCGCGCCCGGGTTGCGGGTGCAGCCGGAGATCGAAACTCCGGCCGGAATGGCAAGAAATAACAAGCAAACAAGCGTCAAAAACCGCCGCATGAATCCTCCCCGCCCCGTCGTGTCGAACCGCGGAACGGTCTTTCCCGAAGCCGTCGGAAAACCTGAATTACAAGTGAGCTTTCCATCGCCGCCTCCCGCGTTCGCCGCTCTGGAGTGGCTTCTTCTTCCCGCCGCTCATGCGACAGATCTTCGTCGCTGCGAACGGAAGCAGAATCCCTCTTGCACGGCGCCCAAACAGGCTGCGGAGATTGGAAAGACATTCTCGTCGAGCGATCCGTCAACACGCCATGGCTGGCCTGCCGCCGGTGAATTCCGCTCGATTGACCGGCTCCCGGCTCCACTCTCTTGCCGGGCAGCCGGATGACCAAACGCGCGAACAAATCTCCAATGAAAAGTGTATCAGGACGGGCTGGCAGCCGGCAGCAAGCGCCTCGACGCTTCCCCCATTCCCAGCTACTCGATAGACTCCGCCAGCCCCCGATGGCGAGCGGGCATTTGCTAGGGTGCGGGCGGCATGTAGCGGGCAAACCACTCCGCGGCCCGCTCCATCACGTCCCGCCGGTGAGCCGGATCAACGAAGCCGTGCCCCTCGTTGGGATAGACCACCAGTTGCGTGGGCACGTGGCGGTCTCTGAGCGCATGCCAGAACTCGTAGGACTGGGGCGCGGGACACTCGCCATCGCGGTCGCCCACAACCACCAGCGTGGGCGTGTGCGCGGCGCGGATGAAGTCGATCGCCGAGCTCTTTGCATACACCGCCGGGTCGTCGTAGACCGATGCGCCGAAGTACGGAATCATCCACTGGCCGATCGAGTTTTCGCCATAGTAGCTCAGCCAGTCCGAGATGCCCGCGCCGGCCACCGCCGCCTTGAATCGCTGGGTCTGGGTCACGGCGAACATGGTCATGAATCCGCCGTAGCTCCACCCCGTCAAGCCCACGCGGTTGGGGTCCACCGGGTACTTCCCTTCCGCCATGTCCACGCCGGCGACAATGTCGCGCAGGTCGCCGTAGCCGAAGTCCTTGCGATTGGCCTGCATAAATTCTTCGCCCTGGCCGAAGCTGCCCCTGGGGTTGGGCAGCAGCACGAAGTAGCCCAGCGCCGAAAACGCCTCCGCACTCAGACTCCCGGCGCCCCAGTGCGACTGCGCAGCCGCGGCCGGGCCGCCATGCACCTCGACGATCAGCGGGTACTTCTTCGCCGGATCGTACTCTCTGGGCAACATCAGCCACCCCTGCACATTGAACTTTCCGCTCTTCCACTCAAGCGAAACCGCCTTGCCCCAGACCGGCTCGATACCGTCGTTGATGTGGGTGAGCCTGGTGAGATCCGAGAGGCTATCGGCGGTCTTGCTCTTCGTACCAGCCAGATAGATCTCCGGCGCACGGTCGAAGCTGTTGGCGGCAAAGACAAACTGCTTGTGATTCCCGGTCGCCGAGACACTCATCTCAAAGCGTCCATCGCCGATCGTCGCCGGCACGCTGTAGAACGGCTCGTCGAAGCTTGCCGCCCCGCTGCCATGCAGTTCGAGCCGCGCCAGTTGCGCGTTGCCGCCCTTGAGGCTGCTCACAATGAGCTGGTCCGCGGCGCTCCACTCCAGCCACGAGGCCGTCGCCGCGCGATTTGCCGTCAGGTTTCTCGGCGCGCCGCCGGTTGCCGGAACAATCCACACATCGCCGCCCGTCGAGCCCTGGTCGCTCATCAGCCCGCCGATGAAGGCGATGCTCTTGCCGTCCGGCGACCAGCGCGGCACGGCAATCTGCAACCCGTGCAGTGGCCCGGCGATCTCGGCGGGAGCCAGAACAACATTCGCCGTCCCGTTCAACTCCTGCGTATACAGTTTGGCCACCCACCAGTTGTTTTCGCCAGGTGGGTCGGCTGCGACATAGGCCAACCCCTTGGAATCCGGCCGCCAGTCGAACTCAAAGACATGAAGATTCGGCGGCGTAGCCCACTGCGGGGTCTCGGGCTTCACGGCGTCGACCCTGGCAACGGCCACCCGCTGAATCTCCACGCCCTCCTCGCCGATCACCCCCGCCGGCGGCTTCATCGCCGCCAACGCTCCGGCCGGCCGGGTCGCGCCTTCAACATATAAGAAGGCCACGCTCTTTCCATCTGGCGCAAAGGCAGGGGCATCGACGTAGCCTTTCAACGCCGTCAGCCTCCGCGCCGGGTTGCCGTCCAGCCGGGTCAGATAGAGGTCGGGCTGGTCTGGATCGGCGCAATCGGAGAAGAAGGCCAGAGCCGTCGCATCCGGCGCCCACGCGATGTGGTCTTCGTGACAGTTCGATTCGGGTTTCGCAGCCGCCGTCACGCGCTCGCTCTTTGCCTGTGCGTTCTCAATCAGATCGCTCAACTCCGCAACCCGAATCTCGGTGCCTTCGGCTGTATGTTGAATCCAGGCCAGCCGCTTCCCGTCGGGAGAGATTGCCACCTGATCGATCACCCGCCCGCGCTTGATCCCGCTAAGCACCTCTTCAATGTGAGCTTGATCGAGCGACTGCGCGGTCTGTGGCGGAGCCAGCGCCGGTCCTTGCGCAAATGCCGATAAGACGCCAAACAATGCGCTCAGAGACAATGTTGCCGCGGCGATCTTTCCGGCGCGGAGAGAGGCGCGAATCGGTTGCAAAATCATACGAAAATGCTATCAGGCGCGAAGGGCCAGAGGCAGTTTGATGCGTTTTATCCAGATCGAAAGTTAAAGTTCGATACAAATCCTCCGCCAATTGTTCTTAAGATGAAAATCCCCCTTGACACGTGAATGGCTTCAGCGTAGATATGAACTCAGTGAGGGGGATTTCTCCCGTAGCGTTCGTGAATTTGGTCAGATTGTCTGAACTAAGGCGGACAATCTGAAGCAAGCCGGTCATGGTTTTTGGCCTCTTGAGCCTCCCCAGAGTTTCGACCTTTTAGGCTCTCTTAGATTCGGGTGTGCAGCAGCCGCCTCAAAGCTCTTCCTGCCAACACGCAGGCGGCACACGGGCCAATTCGGGTGTGACCAAAGCTTAGAGAAGTCGAGATGCGCTCTTCTCGCCTCGAGCCGTTCCAGGCTCGTCTCGGGGGGCTTCGAACAAGCAACCAACCGAAAAATTGGAGCTGCCATGAGCCTCGCCAATCAATGCGACGCAAGAGATCGTCTTTCTACCGGCCGTAGCAGGAGTCAGCATACCTTCAGGCCGGCGAGCCAAACCAAAAGAACCGCTTCTTCCTCGGTCGAGCAGAAGAACACAACAACCGAACGGCTCTCATTTGCAGAGGACTTCATGCTCGAACATACGAGCTCCGGCTTGCGCATCGCTCTGATCGGGATGGCAGCGCGGATCGAAGACCGCTCAGAGAGAGCTGCAAAACTCCGCCCAGTGTTACGGATTCCCATCCTGAAGCGACGCCAACGGGGCTCCCGCGAATGCGATGGGACTTTAAAGCGCACATGCCTGGCTCCAGCCGGGTTTCTCGCAACGCCTTAGAACGAGTGGGCTTAACGTCTGAATCGATCGCCGGCCTCTCAAGCCGGGTCGTCCAAATGTTAGCCAGCCTGCTTTGTCTACGTTCCCGCAGCTCTGGCTCAGGGCCGGAGGAGGTCACTATGACTTGCTCAGTCTGTGAATATTTGGAACGAACCTATGAGGCTGTACTCAATGAATACGTCGAGGCTCGTTCCTCCGTGCGTTACCGCATCAGCACAGTGCTTGCTGCACAGAAGAATGTCGATATGGAGCGCGCCAGGTTTGAACTGGAAGAGCATCGGCGCAACTGTCCAACGGCCGTAATGCCCGCGCTGCTCGTGAACAACGACAGGCCAAGAAGACCCACGAGGTCGAGGTCGATGGCGGCCTAGTCCCATGAGTTTCGGGCATTTACAGTATGGCTGCAGAGCGCTTGAACGAGAGGGCGCTCTGCAGCCGTGTGGCAATCTCAGATTAATCCCGTCCGGCAGCCGCATGAATCGCCAGCAGTCTCTCCAGCAGCGGCTTCAGCAGCTTTAGATCCAACGCATTCGCGCCGTCCGACTTGGCATTCGCCGGATCGTCGTGAACCTCAAGAAACAATCCATCGATGCCCGCCGCCACCGCGGCCCGCGCCAGCAGCGGAATGAACTCCGGCTGGCCGCCGCTGACTCCATTCGCCGCCGAGGGCTGCTGCACCGAGTGCGTTCCGTCAAAGACCACCGGCGCAAGCTGCCGCATCACCGGCAAGCTGCGATAATCCACCACCAGCGTGTTGTAGCCGAAGCTGGCGCCGCGCTCGGTGAGGAAGATCGCGCTCATTGCCCGTCGAGCGCACCTTTTCGACCGGGTGCGTCATATCCCACGGCGCGACGAACTGCCCCTTCTTGATATTCACCGCGCGGCCGGTCTTGCCCGCGGCCACCAGCAGATCGGTTTGCCGGCATAAAAACGCCGGAATCTGCAGCACGTCCACGGCCTCCGCGGCCACATCGCAATGGCTGGGCTCGTGAACGTCGGTCAGCACCGGCAGGCCCGTATCTTTCGCCAGCCGGCCCAGGATGCGCGTGCCCTCGACCAGCCCAGGCCCGCGAAAGCTCTTCACGCTGGTTCGGTTGGCCTTGTCGTAGCTCGCCTTGAAGATGTAGGGAATGCCGAGATCCGCCGCGATGCGCTGGATCTGCTCGGCCATCGTGCGCGCGTGCGCCTCGGACTCGATGACGCACGGCCCGGCAATCAGGAAAAGCTGGCCCTCGCCCACATGGACCGGACCGATTTCAAAGGAATGGCTCACGCAATCGATTGTAAAGCGCAGCCTTCCCCAGATCCGGCCAGCCGCAAAGAAACCGCCCAGGAAAGCCCGGCAGCGGCCCAGTTTCCATTCAGCCAGCGATCCCCCGGACCCCGAGATTCCGAAACACTGTCGAGAATGGCGGTCGGGTCGAGGACTGGCGCGGTGTTCCGAAGGTCCGGCCTATCTGTTGCTCCCCGTTTCCTCTGGGAGTGCCTCAATAGCCAAACCGTGAATCCGTTTCCAGCCCCCGCCACATCGCACCCAGCGTGCGGATTTCCCGCACTGGGCGCACCTGTTTGCTTCGTGCCAAGAGTTATGGGGCCTATCGTGCTGGGGCGACTTTCGCACCTGGCCATCGAACGAGCTGGTAGTCGTTAAACAAACCCAGCCGATCATATAGCCATTCGCTACTCCACCGCTTCCAGCCAAAGCCTTTGCGTCCCCGGGCACGCATCAGATGTTGCCTGACCTTCTTCTCTACCCAGCTGCTTGACCATTGAAAAACAAGAACTCGAATGACCGACCCGAAAGTAGTTCACCCAACCGCGCAGAATCGGATTGATTTTCGCAATCACAATCTCGACGGGCCAGCTGACATGCTGTCGGAAGACCTCCCTGAGCTTTTCAAACAGCGCTGTCCGCTTCTTCAGCTTGGGCGCATAGTATGGCCGCCACTTCCGCTGAAGGCTGAGTATGCGCCGATATTCAAAACCCAGGAAAGTAAAGCTCTCTCCCTTCTTCAGATCCACCATTCGACTCTTGTCCTCGTTGATCTCAACGCGTAGCTTCGCGAACTCCTCGCGCAGCCGTCTGTTTATCGCCTTCACCAGCCAGTCACTCCGCCGTTCGGCGTCGATCAAGATCACCATGTCATCCGCAAAACGTGCATATTGGACGTTGGTTGACTTGCCCCTTCGCGTGGTATCCACCGCCTTTTCCAGCATCCGGTCTACCTCATTCAGATAGAGGTTACTGAGCAACGGTGAAATCACACCGCCTTGGGGAACGCCTTTCTTCCCGGTCGCCTTCAGAATCATCTTGAGCAAATGCATGACCGCATCATCCTGGACCCGCCGAGCCACTTTCTCTAACAGCAGCGAATGCTGCACGTTATCGAAATAGGCGGCTGAGATCCAAATCAATGATGCGCGTCTTCTCTTCGACGATCGCTCGAGCTACCCGGGCTACGGCTTCATGCGCTGTCCGCTTCGGTCGATATCCAAACGACCCTGCTTGGAAATCAGCTTCGAAGATCGGCTCCAGGATGAGCTTTAACGCCCCCTGGACCACGCGATCACGGATGGCGGGAATCGACAGGACGCGGACTTTCTTGCCCCCATCCTTTGGAATCTCCTTCTTCCGTGCCGGCATGGGCCGATACGTGTTGGTAACTAATTCATCCCGAATCTGCACGAGAAAACTCTCCGCTCCGCTTTCCTCGATGGCTTCGAACGTGACCCCGTCAATACCCGGTGCCCCGCCATTACTTCTCGCCATCTGGTAGGCTTCCCGCAAAGTCTCCATCTTGCAGACGTGGACGTATAGTCCCCAGAAACGCCAAGACGGTTCTGCCTTCGCCTTGACATATAGACTCCTTCTCAGGTCCTGCAAACTGATGGGCGCTTTTGTCATTTCACCCTTGCCTCCCGTTTTGTTAGAGCCGTTACAAACAGCAGGGCCTCTTCGCTCCACGGACATTACTCCGCTTCCTCGCTACTACAGACCCGGCCGAATCCCTCTCGCCGTCCACCGACTTCCCGGTGTCACCGGTTATACGGCTTCCCTGCTCCGCCGATTTCTCGACGGGACGAGGAGGGCTTCTCCAGTTGCTTAGCATGACCTTGTCACCGTGCTGTCCCTACCAACCCCGCCGAAGTGTTTCGCCGCATCAGTCCTTGCGACGCTCCATGCTGCCTTCGCCCGAAAAGTGAGGGCTCGGCCTTCGGGTTTCTGTCCTTTCGAGGCCATATGGGTTCACTTGCGTTACGGCCCGGTGACTCGCTCACCATCCTTTTCAGATGGCTTTGTCAATAGGCTTCAGGATTCTCAGTTTCCTTCCTTCCTGCTATTCAAGCTACGGGGCTTGGACTTTTACCCCGGTGGGACTTTCACCCACTGTTCATGCCAGCCTTCGCTGGACGCACACTTTTGAGGAGTAATCACCTTCGGTCGGTCGGTCGACAGATTTAGCGCTGATTGAAGACACCTAGTGACACGCCTGCAACAGCGGCGCACTGCACGTTGTCAGCCGGAGATTAAAACCGCCTATTGCCGAATCTCGACCCGAGAAGTGAACTGATTCCTTCTTCAATGGCTTACTGCGATGGCGGTCGCGGTGGGAGTGGGTCGTGCATGCTCTTAGGCGCCTGAGCTTGCGGGAAGCGCTGAACGTTTCCTGCCGCCGCTTGCTGTGGCGCCGGCCGCTGGAATTGGGGCGTCTCAGCAGGAAGCGTAAACGTCATGGGGCGCCCCATCTGGATCATCAAGCGGCGATTAATCTCCTTGCCGTAATCCGAATTCTCGAGCTCCGATGCAGGCACATTCACCGCCGTAAGCGAGTCTCGCGGACCCACGTACAGCATCGCGTCCGCCGCAGCGGACATCTTCAGTGAGCTTGCCTGACCCATGCCGCCAGTCAGCACCGGGATGGCCGGCAGGTCGCCTACCCAGTTGCCGACCAGCGCAACGATCGCGGGTGTCTTCCAGGAACCGAAGCGCGGATCCACATCATCGTAAGCGCCGACCACATTTGTGCCGAACACGACGAGATAAGGATCAGCTCCCGATGCGCGCAGTTTCTGCTCAATAAGTCCCGGTCCATTCGACCGCCGGAAATGGCCAGAGCCCATGATCAAAAACGCGCGATGGCCTTTTGCCAGCACCTCATCCTTTACAACCTGCGCGTACCACTCATCGCGGTGTGTGATGAACGGTCCCAGGCCTTCCGCGTCCTTGATCTTCTCCCAATCGGCGTACGGATCGCCGAGCAGCAGCCGAACCTTGTGGCGGCCGGGCATCCGGTTCGACTCTCGGACAGCCAGGTAAAACTGGGCATAGACCGGCGATACCGGCCCAACCGAGCCGACGACGTTGCGCCAGGCCTTCTCAACCTGCGCTAGGGGGACATCTTCCCCTGCGATCCATCGATCTACCGAGTTCTGATAGAGGGAGTTTCCGAACTCGACAACGATGTCATCGACGCGCGCGTGAAACGCCGGATCGCGAACCAGGCTGCAGAGCCAGGCGTATTCCTGCTTGTTCGCGTGGGTTTCGCCGAACATTACAATCGTATGTGTGTTGATCGCGTCGACCATCGCAGCCGTCGCATCCCGCACGGGTGGCGGCATACTCGCGACTGGCGCGGGAACAGGCTGCTGCACCATGGAGAACGACGCAAGCCGCATTGAGGACGGGTGGAATTTGTTCACAGGCGTCTGCGTTTGCGCCTGCCGCAGGAATCCAACCTCGCGCGCGTACCGCACATGGGCAAGCCAGCCCATCATGCCTCCGAATGCGGCCGCGGAAAGAACCGCCGCGCACATCAGCGCACCGAGGCTCAGTCGTGACTCATCCGCCATCCGAATTATCGCTCCCTCTGCCTGCACTGGTGCAGCTTCTACAAGTGCGCAGCGGCGGGAGGCATAAAGCAGTGGAACCCCGAATAACAAATCCTTGAGCAGGTCAGCGAACAGCCGGGTTCTGGCCATCACTCCGCACTCCTCGCGAAAACGATCCCGCAGCAAACGCGCACATTCCTCCCCGTACTCGCGGCGAAACTGCGCTGGATAAAGTGCGAGCAAACCTGACAGGAGCATGTCAGACATATTCACCTCGCAGGATTTTCTTTGCGCGCGCGATGCGCAGTACGCCCGCAACCCGTTGGGCTTCGTCGCTAGCGATTCTGCGCCCAGCCGCACTGATCTGGTAATAGCGCCTGCGCCCGTCCTCGCTATCATCTTGGGCTGGCGCATCCACTTCTTCAATCAGCCCGGCTTCGAGCAGTGTTTGGATCGAGCCGTAAAGGGTGGCCGGACCCAGGCGCGTGCGACCCGCGGTCTGCTCCGCGACCTCCCGCATGATGGCGTAACCGTGCAGCGGTTGATCTGCCAATGCGAGCAGAATCTGAAAGGCGACAGAAGGAAGCGGATCGAGTTTTCGTCTGGGCATGGCTGCGCTCGTTCAACGATCTATCGTTAAACGACTATACATCGGATCACGCGCTATGTCAACGGCTTGTTATAAGAAGTCTTAACAATGCGTTCTGGTTCTCCGTGTGCATTCATGTATCTTGCCAACTCGACAGGATCGGTAACGGAAAACGCCGCAGGCTCCGGGATTGGTATTGCGCCCGGACAATCGCCCATTCGGAAACTTCACCACCGCCGAAGACTCTGGTCGATTGCATCCCCGTCGGGGCAATAGAAAGGGCCTGGCTTTGCATATTGTTTCCGGCATCCTGCTACCCTGAAGCTGGGGTCGGCCGTCCAGAACGGGCCGGCCTCGCTTATGCGACGGGAAAAATAACCACCCACCCCCTGGGTCCTATTCTCCGTTTTTTCGCTTTCTTCATGCCAAACCATAGATTGTTATGATCATGCGTTCGTGCAAATGCCCCGGCATTCCTGTCTGCGGCTGCGAGATGCGCGCCGCGAGGCGTTACAATCTTCTCTGGCATGTCCAATAAACTTGCATTTCTATTTCCGGGGCAGGGTTCGCAGGCGGTCGGCATGGGCCGCGAACTTGCCGAGCGTTTTCCCGTCGCCCGCGAGACCTTCGCCGAGGCTGACGAAGCCGCCGGCTTCCCGCTCTCGAAGCTGATCTTCGAGGGGCCCGAGGACGAGCTCAAGCTCACCGAAAACACCCAGCCTGCCATCCTCACGGTAAGCGTGGCCGCCCTGCGCGTGCTGGCGCTTCACGGCATCGAGCCGGATCTCGCCGCGGGTCATTCGCTGGGCGAATGGACGGCTCATGTGGCCGCCGGAACCTACAGCTTTGCCGACGCCGTGCGCTTCGTCAAGGCGCGTGGAAAAGCCATGCAACTGGCATTTCCGGCTGGCCAGGGCGGCATGGCCGCCATCCTCTCCCTCACTCCCGAAGTAGTGGCCGAGGTCTGTGCGGAGGCCGCGACCGAGACCGGCCTGACCGTCTCCCCGGCGAACTTCAACTCGCCCGGCCAGACAGTCGTCTCCGGAGCTCTGGCTGCGGTTGAGAAAGCCGCCGCGCTGGCCAAAGCCAAAGGCGCGCGCCGCGCCGTCATGCTTCCCGTCAGCGCTCCTTTCCACTGCGCGCTGATGCAGCCGGCTCAGGAGGAAGTTGCGCGCGTGCTCGGCTCCCTCACCCTCGCCGATCCGAAATTTCCGGTTGCCTCCAACGTCACCGGAGGCCTTGTACACACCGCCAGCGAGGTTTTTGACGCTCTCACGCGGCAGGTCACCGGCACGGTGCGCTGGGTGGATTGCGTAAAGACGCTGATCGCCGAGGGAGCGCAGACCTACATCGAGCTCGCCCCCGGCAAGGTGCTCTGCGGCCTGCTCAAGCAGATCGACCCCGAGCAAAAATCGCTCAATGTCGAAGACATCGCCAGCCTGGAGAAGACGCTGACCGAGCTGAAGGCCGCTGAGACGTCCAACTGATGCGGACCGGGGGAAATACAGGTCGATATCTCACGCATCGGCCTTGAAGGGGCACGGCTTTAGCCGTGCCGGAAAAGGTCCGATCAATTGATGGCTTTAGCCTCTGAGGGATGTTTTACACGGGCCGAGTGGTGGTGATGCTTCCAGGCTCTTGGACGAAGATGCCCCTAACACCTATCTCAGGGGCTAAAGCCCACGATTCTTTCCTGTTCGCGTTACGGCACGACTCAAGTCGTGCCCTTTCAAAGCGCGCACTTTCTCACGACTCCCCTACGAAATCCCCCCCGGCCCTTCCAAAAACTGCACATCCTCCGGCGAAAAGTGCAGCGTGTGCTCCTTCGGGTCGTAGTCCAGATTGATCGCCTTGCTCTTGCGTCCGTTGACGAAGGTCCCCGTCTGGAGCATGTTTCCGATCATGCGCGTCGCGGCAACCCTGTGGCTGTGAATCGCGCCGTAATCGTTATCCGGACTCATCGGGCCCCAATCCTTCTCAAAGCGATCGAAGGGGTAGCCGGCGTGTTGCGCGGGATGCTGCTGCCAGTCCTTGTCGTGGGTCCAGATGGCGTAGGCCGCGGGCAGATCGTTCTTTTCCAGATCGGTGAAGAAGGCGTTGACCGTCATCCTGCCCCGCATGTGGGTGTTCCAGTTCCAGGGCCAGTCGACCGGCCGGCCGGCCACCAGCCACCACCCCACAAACAGCGCAAACAACACCCCCACCGCGCTCAAGAGAATCGTGCGCCGGCGGCGATCTCGAACTTCGTCAAATACAGGAGCGTCAAGCAAGGTCATGGTGCGGATGCCTTTCAGAGAACAGTGGCAGGATCAGAGATCAGTGCCCCGGCCATTACAGGATAGACTGATTCCCCACTCTTCTGTAGACACCGGAACCAGACCGCAAGTTCCCAAGCATCCTCTTCTCCACTCCCAATGGCAACTGATCCCTGATCCCTGTTCCCTATTCCCTGTTCCCTGCTTCTCTCACTCTTCCCGGCTATAAGTCGTCCGGCTCTTCTCCGCCTGGCGTTCGAGCGCCAGTTCGATCAGCCGCGTAATCAGATCCTTGTAGCCGATCCCGGTGGCCTCCCACAGCTTGGGGTACATGCTGATGCTGGTGAAGCCCGGAAGCGTATTCACCTCGTTCAAAAAGATGCGCTGCTTGCCGTCCGGCTCCATCAGGAAGTCCACGCGCGCGAGCCCCGACAAATCGCAAGCCTGGAAGGCCGCGACAGCCATCTCCCTGATCTGCTTCGTCTCGGCCTTGCTCAACTTGGCGGGAATCACCGCCGTCGAGCCTTCCGAGAGATACTTGGCCTCGTAGTCGTAGAACTCCTTGCCGGGAACGATCTCGCCCACCACGCTCGCCTCGGGCGAATCATTGCCCAGCACGGCAACCTCCAGCTCGCGGGCCTTCAGTTTTTTGCCGCCAACCCCCTGCTCCACCACCAGCTTGCGGTCGTACTTGGCGGCCAGGTCGAGCGCCGGCCCAAGTTCCTTCCGGTTGTGCACCTTGCTGATGCCCACCGACGAGCCCAGATTCGCCGGCTTCACAAAGACCGGGTACTTGAGCGCCGCCTCGATTTGGGCGATGGATTTTTTTGGCGACCGCTCCCACTCGGCGCGCAGCAGCGTGACGTGCTTGACCATCGGCAGCTTGGCCTGTGCAAAGAGCCGCTTCATCACGTCCTTGTCCATGCCCGCGGCCGAGCCCAGCACGCCCGAGCCGACATAGGCGATGCCCGCCAGCTCGAAGAGCCCCTGGATCGTTCCATCCTCGCCAAAGGTTCCGTGCAGCACCGGAAAGACCACATCGAGCGATTGGCCGCCCAACGCCGCATGGCTGTCGAGAGCCGCCGCTTCGTTGTGCGCCAGCGCCGACGCCGCCGGCTTTTCAGGCTCTGGCGCCAGCAGCGTCGGCTGCCCCTCGGCCAGCACGCGTGCTCCCGGCGTCGCCGCAGGATCGCCGGCCCGCAGCTTCTTTGCCTCAGCTTGCGGCTTCGCCTCGCCAGCCGCGCCCGCAGCCAGCTCTGCGGGCTGAGAGCCTTCCAGCAGCCCTTCGGCCGCGCGTGCTGTCAGCCAGTGGCCGGCCTTGTTGATGCCGATCGGCACCACATCGAACTTCCGCCGGTCGATCGCCTTCAAAATCGAAGCCGCCGAAAGCAGCGAGACCTCATGCTCTCCGCTCCGCCCGCCAAATACAATTCCAACCCGCAGTTTTTTTGTCATTCTCTTCTTTGATCACCGCTCCAAATGCAAGAAAATCGTCACTGACTCAGTGTAGAACCCTTCACAGGATCTTCTTCCCAAATGCCGAGCAAGCCAGCTCGACCGCCAGATCCGCCGTGCGGTTATGCTCGTCGATCACCGGATTGACCTCGACGATCTCGAAGCTCAGCATGCGTCCGTGGTCGGCGATGATCTCCATCGCCAGATGCGCCTCGCGATACGTCGCGCCGCCGCGCACCGGCGTGCCGACACCCGGCGCATCTTCCGGGTCGATCCAGTCCATGTCCAGCGAGACGTGATAGCCGGCCGTCCCTCGTCCGGCCACGCGCAGAGCCTCTTCCATCACGTTTCTCATGCCCCGCTCGTCGATGTCGCGCATGGTGTAGACCCCTGCCACGCCTGCGCGCCGGATGTTCTCCCGCTCGCCGGCGTCGATGTCGCGCAGCCCGATCAGCACCGTGTTTTCCGGCGCGATCTTGGGCGCGTAGCCGAAGATGTTCGCCAGCGGCTCGGGTCCCAGGCCCAGCAGCGCGGCCAGCGGCATGCCGTGTACGTTGCCCGAGGGCGAGGTCTCCGGCGTGTTGATGTCGGAGTGCGCGTCGATCCACAGTACACCGATCTTCTGGTTCTGCCGGCGAAAGAAGTGGCCCACGCCTGAGACGAGCCGGCCGCCAGCGAGTGGTCGCCGCCGAGCAGCAACGGAGTCATCCCTTCTTCCAGAGTCTTCACCACGGCCTCGGCGGTACGCGTGCATGTCTCGGCGATCTGCTTGAGAAAGCGCGCTTTCTCGCTGCCGGCATCCTGCGTCTCGGCGATCTCGACGCGAATGTTGCCTCCGTCGGTGACCTGGTGGCCCAGCGCCTCCAGCCGCGCCTCCAGTCCCGCCACGCGCACCGCCGAGGGACCCATGTCGACCCCGCGGCGGCTCGCCCCCAGGTCGAGAGGAACGCCGATGACGCGAATGTGTCGAGTGGGCTGGGCCTGCGTGCCGCGGGATGGGGCGGCGGAAGCCGAGTCGGGAACTTCAGCGGGATTCGTCATCGGAGTTCTCCTTTCCTTTCTGCGGAAACCAGCCGCCATGCCTGTCGCGCAGATGCCGGCGGGGTCCAAAACAGCCCGTGCCGCGTCCAACAGATATCTAGCACCGCACAATGCGTCTCTGGTGGCCCAGAATAGCCATTAGATCAGATCCGCGTGCATGGGAGTAAGATGAAGGCATATTCCTTTCGGGTAGAGTTTCTTTTGGCGCCGGCGCCCGGATAGACCTTCATGCGGGAATGACAAAGATGAGTGAATCCCGTCGGCAGGAGCTGTTGGCTATCGAATGAAACGAAGCGGCCATCACCGGGTTTTATCGAAGAAGACTTTGATTTCAGCGGTTGCAATCATCTTCGCCCTGATTTCTCCAGCCTGTGCAGCCGTTCCCGCCCCACTCACAACACTGCGCGCCATCCACGCGTTGACCAATGACCAGGCCAGGCAAGCGCAGCCCGTTGCCTTTGAGGCAACCGTCGTCTATTCGCGCGGATATGAGAGCCTTCTCTTTGTCGAGGACGGGGACTACGGCATCTTCGTGCAGCCCCCAACCAATGCGACGCTCACTCCCGGAGATCGCATCCTGGTGCGCGGAACCATGCAGGCGAGCTTTCATCCGCTTGTAGTTGGCGCCACCATCACCCTGCTCCACCACGGCGCTCCGCCGGCGCCCAAACCCGCCACTTTCGAGGAGTTGATTCGCGCCCGATACGACTCCATGCTGGTCACTGTGCACGCCGTCGTCCGCGCCGCGGACGTGATCGTGAGCACTACGGCGCCCATAAAGCAGCACCCGCCTGCAATTGCAGGCCGAGGGCGGCCACTTCGAGGCCAATCTCGACAGCACCGATGAGGATGCGCTCAAGGATCTGCTCGACGCCGAGAGTCGAAATCACCGGCGTCGCCGCCGGAAAGTTCGACGACAAGATGCAGCAGACCGGCGTCATTCTCTACGTTACGTCCCTGGCGAACATCAAGGTTCTCAAGCGCGCTGGTGCCAGTCCGTGGTCCCTCCCGGTCACGCCCATGGATCGGATTCTTCTTGAATATCGCTTGCAGGATCTGACCCCGCGGGTCCACGTACAGGGAACCATCACCTATTACCAGCCGGGCACCGCCATTGTGCTGCAGAATGGCAACAGGAGCCTGTGGATCGAAACCCACGACCGCGAACCCTTGCAGATCGGCGATCTGGCGGATGCAACCGGTTTTCCAAATGCCCACAACCGCCTCCTGATGCTCACCGACGCGGCAATCAAGGATACCCACATCTTTCAGCCGATCACGCCGCACATCGCGACTTGGCGCCAGCTCGGATTCTGGAGTTCCAACCGCCCCGACGGACATCAAAACGATCTTGTCTCAATCGAGGGCAAGGTGGTGACTGAGGTCCGCGAGGCCGCGCAGGACGAATACGTCTTCACGGTCGATGGCCGCATGTTTACCGCCATCTACCGCCATCCGCGCCCAGCGGGAGTGCTTCCGCAGATGACGAAGATCCCGTTAGGCTCCACGGTCCGTGTCACCGGAATCTGCACGGTCATGGATGCCAATTCGGTCAATCCCGGCGAAGAGGTTCCCTTCAATATCCTGCTGCGCTCCTTCGACGATCTTACGGTGATCGCCAAGCCTTCCTGGCTGAACATCGACAACATGATTCGCATCGCCATTGCACTGGGGCTGATCGTGATCGCGGTGGCCGTCTGGGGTGCGACGCTCAACAACAAGGTCCGACGCCAGACCGCAACCCTGGCCAAGCGAATCGAGGCCGAGGCCGCCTATGAGCGGCGCATGGCCCAACTCGAACAGAAGCGCAGCCGCATCCTTGAAGACATCAACGGCTCACGGCCGCTGGCCGAGATCCTCGAGGAGATCACCGAACTGGTCTCCTTCGCGCTCAACGACGCGCTCTGCTGGTGCGAGGTGACCAATGGCGCGCGGCTGGGAGATTTCCAACCCCTCGCAGACAACCTGCGCATCGTCCGGGCTGAGATTCCCGCCCGCTCCGGACCACCGCTCGGCGCTCTTTATGTTGGTCTCAATTCCGCCGCTCTGCCTGATCCGCTTCAGGCATCCGAGCATGAAAACGAAGCCCTCTCCGTGGGGGCGAAGCTAGCCACGTTGGCCATCGAAACCCGACGCCTTTATACCGATCTGTTGCACCGTTCTGAGTTCGACCTGCTCACCGATATTCACAACCGGTTCTCGCTCGGCAAGCGCCTTGACGCCCAGATTGAAGAGGCGCGCGATCAGGCCGGCATCTTTGGGCTGATCTACATCGACCTCGATGGATTCAAGCAGGTGAACGACCTCTATGGCCACCACATCGGAGACCTCTATCTACAGGAGGCAGCGCGGCGCATGAAACAGCAACTGCGTTCCCACGACCTGCTGGCGCGCCTCGGCGGCGACGAGTTTGCCGTCCTGCTTCCGTTAGTGCGCAACCGCGCCGGCGTCGAAGAGATCGCCCTGCGGCTGGAAAACTGCTTTAACGATCCGTTTATTCTTGAAGAACACAACCTGCAAGGCTCGGCCAGTTTTGGCATTGCGCTCTATCCCGAAGACGGCACCGCCAGGGACAGCCTGCTCAACGCCGCCGACACCGCCATGTACGCAGCCAAAAACTCCCGCAAGCAGGCCGCCGGCGCAACGGCCAAACACCAGCACCCCGTCGCCAACCTGCCAACTCGCTAACTCCGCGAAGCGGAGGCCAACTCGCGACATTTGATTGAAGATTCTTTGCCATCCACATCTTGCAGATTGTTCAGCATGGAGGACAGCAAGGCTCTTTTCTCTATCTGAATCAGCGCCGAAGTAATGCAAAAACCAGCGTGAAAAGACTTCAATGCGCATTACCTTTGTGTGAGCGAAGAGGCTCATTCTTCCTCGTGAGCGGTTGATTGCTCCGCGCATAGATTTAAACTAGGAACCACGGATCGAAGCGAGGCCTGTTCAACAGGATTCTGTCCATTGAAGAGACTGATTCCAGCGGTTGCATTCACCCTTGGCTGGGCCTCGGCTGCGTGGGCAGCGCAGCCCGCAAAACTGAGTTCCCTTCCCCTCACGCCGATCGAAAGGCTTTCCACCGCCAATCGCGCGCACGATCTCTCCCAAAAAATCAGAGTTCATGGAACCATCACATATTACGAGCCGGGCAAAGCTGTCGTTCTCCAAAATGGTTCGAGCGGCGTGTGGATCGCAACGCGCGAAGCCAGCGGCGATCTGCGGATCAGCAATAAGGCGGACGCGACCGGACTCCCCGCCTCCAACGGCGCTTTCGCGACCCTGACCGACGGTGAAATCTGGGACAGTAACGTTCCGTCCGCGATCGTGGCTGAACCGGCAAGCTCGCAGGAGTTGGCATCAGGCGGCCATCCACTCACTCTCGTCTCCGTCGACGGAGAGGTCGTGACCGAACTACGGGAGCCCTCGCAGGACGTGTATGTGTTGTCCTCCGCCGGACAACTATTCACGGCGGTTTATAACCATTTGAGCACGTCGGCTCAACCGATGAAGCAGCTTCCGCCGGGAGCCAGAGTCCGCGTGACCGGAATCTCGGTCCCTCAGAGCCTCAGCCCATCCGCTTCCCAGGCGACCTTCGAGATTCTTCTGCGCTCTCCCGGCGATCTTGCGATCGTTGCCAAACCCTTCTGGCTCGACCTTCGCAATCCTATCGTCATCTTGATCCCAATGCTGGTCGTGGCGATCGCGTTGGCCGTCTGGGTATTCATTCTGAAGACCAAAGTGCGCCATCAAACTGGCAAGCTGGCCACAATGACCTACCTCGAACAACGCCGCAGCCGCATCCTGGCCGATCTCAACAGCTCGAAGCCTCTGGTCGAGATTATCGAGAAGATCACCGAGATGGTCTCCTTCATGCTCGACGGCGCGCCATGCTGGTGCGACATCAAAGATGGGGCGCGTCTTGGCAATTGCCCCCCGGATGCGGACCGGTTGCAGATTCTTCAGGAAGAGATCTCAGCCCGCTCAGGACCACCGCTGGGAATCCTCTCTGCCGGCCTCGATCCCAGAATATTCCTTGGCGTCCGCCGCACATTCGACATCGAAAGGGAGGCTCTCTCTGGCGGGGCGAAGCTGGCCATGCTGGCCTTGGAGACCCGCAGGCTTCACTCCGACCTGCTGCGCCGCTCCGAGGTCGACCTGCTCACCAATGTCCATAATCGCCGTTCGCTGGGAGAGCGCATGGATGCGCTGATTGAAGAGGCGCGCCAGAATGCCAGCGTCTTTGGCCTGATCTACATCGACCTCGACAAGTTCAAGCCCATCAACGACCGCTTCGGCCACCACGTCGGAGACCTCTTCCTTCAAGAGGTTGCAAGGCGCATGAAACAACAGCTCCGCTCCCACGACCTGCTGGCGCGTCTGGGCGGCGACGAGTTTGCCGTGCTGCTTCCGATGGTGCGCAACCGGACGCGCATCGAGGAGATCGCCCTGCGTCTCGAACATTGCTTCATCGAGCCGTTCTCCATCGATGGGAATCAGATCGAAGGCGCGGCCAGCTTCGGCTACTCCATCTATCCCGAGGACGGCGTCACCAAAGACAGCCTGCTCAGTGCCGCCGACGCCGCCATGTACACGGCCAAGAACATCAAAAAGCAATTCAACGCAGGCAAGCCCGCGCGAGAGGGACCAGCTTCCACAGATCAAAATCCCCGGTAATGTCCTGAGTCTGAAGTCCATTCCAAAATTACACTGTCATCCTGAGCGACCATGCCCTGAGCTTTGCGAAGGGGAAGTGAGTCGAAGGACCTGCTTCTTTACCACTCATTCTTCAACAGGCTTCCGAGACGACAAGCAAAGAGAATCGCTACATTCGGCAGCGCCGGCGCAGGCTCCCAAAACGGGATCTTGTGCTACCCCGTGCGGCCAGGCGCCCCCAAAGAGGCAAATCAGCCGCCTTTTCCTCCGCAAAACTGTTCATTCACCCCGACATTGCCGATATAGGATGAAAGGCATGGACTGTGTCGCGCTAGTTCGACAGGATTTTGTCCAGTGAAGAGACTGATCTCAGCGGTCGCGGTGATCCTTGGCATGGCCCAGGCAGGCTGGGGTGCGCCCGCTCCGCTTACCACCCTGCGCGAGATCCATGCCCTCACCAATGCACAGGCCAGCCAAAAGCTGCCGGTAGCCTTCGAGGCCACCGTCACCTATTTCCGCAACTACGAAAACACCTTGTTCGTGCAGGATGGCGACACGGCGATTTACGTTTATGCTCCGTCGAATCTGAAGCTCTCTCCAGGCGACCGCGTTCTGGTGCGAGGAGAGACGCAGCGAGAGCTTCAATCCCTTTATCACCAGCAGAGAGCATCACATTACTGCGCCACGGCCCGCTGCCAAAGCCGGAACCGGCAACCTTCGATCAGATGATCCGCGCCGAGATCCGATTGCAAGATGGTCACCGTTCGCGGCGTGGTCCGCACGGCTGACGTTACATTGAGTTTGGTTGCCCCGGTCCGCTTCACCCACCTGCAGTTGCTCATGGATGGCGGATATTTCGACGCAACGCTCGACAGCGACGATCCCGGTATCGTCGAAAAGCTGCTGGATGCCGAAGTGGAACTCACCGGCGTCGCTTCGGAAGAGTTCGACAGCAAGATGCAGGAAATTGGAATTCTGGTCCACGTTCAATCGATTTCCGACATCAAGATTGTCGGACAGGCCAGTTCCAGTCCGTGGTCGCTCCCCGTCACCCCGATGGATCGAGTCATTTCGGCCTCTCACATCGATGATTCCACGCCCAGGGTACGGGTTCATGGAACCATCACCTACTACCAGCCCGGTTCAGCCGTTGTATTGCAAAACGGCAGCAAGAGCATCTGGATCTCAACGCTGACCTACAACCGCTCAAGATCGGCGATGAGGCCGATGCCACGCGGCTTTCCCGACGCTCGCGATGGCTTTCTCAACCTGGTGCATGGCGAGATTCGGGACAGCTTCGTTCAGGCACCCATCACGCCGCTGCCGGCAACATGGGATACTCTGACGCCAAGGGGAAACGACTCCCCAGGCACACCATTTCGATCTGGTCTCCATTGAAGGCCAGGTGGTCACCGAGGTCCACGAGGCTTCGCAGGATGAGTACGTCCTCGCCATCGACGGCAAGAAGTTCTCTGCCATCTACCGCCACCCGATGGACCGGTTCCGAATGCCAGAGAGATTCCCCTGGGCTCCAAAGTCCGCGTCACCGGCATCTGCCTGCTCGAATACTCCAACCCATACATCGCCCAGGTGCCATTCAACATTCTGCTTCGTTCCTTCGATGACATCGCTGTCGTGCAGCAGCCCTCCCTGCTCAATGTTCGCAACCTGATTATTATGGTTGGCCTGCTGCTGGTGGTGGTCGCGATCGTTGGCGCCCGTGGTTGGGCTCTGGAGCGCAAGGTGCGCCAGAAGACCTCCGCTTTGGCTTTCAGCATCGAGGCGGAGGCCGCGCTGGAGCGCCACTCGGCCCTGCTCGAACAAAAACGCAGCCGCATCCTCGAGGACATCAACGGATCGAAGCCCCTGGCCAATATCCTGCTGAAAAGATCGCCGAGATGGTCTCCTTGAAACTCGATGGCGCCCCTGCTGGTGCGAGGTCGCCGATGGATCGGTGCATGGAAACTGCCCGCCTGAGCCGCATAGTCTGCGCATCGTGCGGGCGAACATCGATGCCCGCTCCGGATCGCAACTAGGCGCGCTCTTTGCCGCAATCGCTCCCGAGATTCCGCCCGCCGCCCGCGAAATCGAGGCTCTCTCCAACGGCGCGCGGCTGGCCACGCTGGCCATCGAGACCCGGCGGCTCTACGCCGATCTGCGCCGCCGTTCGGAGTTCGATCTGCTCACCGACATTTACAATCGCTTCTCTCTGCACAAGCGTCTTGACATCATGATTCAAGAGGCGAACCAAAGCTCCGGCATCTTCGGATTGATCTATATCGATCTCGATAAATTCAAGCCGATCAACGACACATACGGCCACCACATCGGAGACCTCTTCCTCCAGGAAGTGGCCGTGCGCATGAATCGCCAGTTGCTCGGCGGCGATATGCTGGCCAGGCTCGGCGGAGATGAATTCGCCGCGCTGGTCTCGCTCCAGCATGGCCATTTCGACCTGGAAAAAATCGTTGCCCGGCTGGAAAGCTGCTTCGACGATCCGTTCGTCATCGATGGCCATGTACTGATGGGTTCAGCCAGCATCGGTACCGCGGTCTACCCGGAGGACGGCGCCACAAAGGACAGCCTGCTGAACGCCGCCGACGCCGCCATGTATGCCGTCAAGAACGGCAAGCGCCAAGCCGAGCACAGCGCTGCGCCCGACTCCCCAAACTGCCCTCTGACGCAATCACCACTCAACACGGAAGGCCCGGCTTTCGCCGGGCCTTCCGTGTTGAGTCATCGCCCCGTTGGGGTGATCCAGGGGAGATACCGCGAACCCCACCCGCCTCGAACAAATTCGCCGGCCCAACTCCCGCGCCTTTTCTCTGGCGCGGACGAGCCGAAAGCGGCTGCCCCAAGGCAGGTGGTTATTCGGCTGCCATCTCCTCGGCCTCGCCCTCCTGGCGCATCAGCTCCAGTTCGCGCTCGGCGGCTTCGATCTCGGCCGTGACCTCCTGCTGCACACGGGCTGCCGCTTCCTCCAGCTCCGGCGAGAGCTGCACGTTGCGGTAGTACTCCAGACCGGTGCCCGCGGGAATCAACCGTCCGACAATCACGTTCTCCTTCAGGCCGCGCAGATTGTCGATAGCCCCGTTGATGCTGGCTTCGGTCAGCACGCGCGTCGTCTCCTGGAAGCTGGCCGCGGAGATGAAGCTGTCGGTCGAGAGCGACGCCTTGGTGATGCCCAGCAGCAGCGGACGCCCGATCGCCGGACGGCCTCCAGTGGCCAGCACCCGCTCATTCTCCTCGCGGAAGCGGAAGCGGTCCACCTGCTGCTCGAGCAGGAAGTTCGTATCGCCGATCTCGTCGATCCTGACCCAGCGCAGCATCTGCCGCACAATCACTTCGATGTGCTTGTCAGAGATAGCCACGCCCTGCAGCCGGTAGACTTCCTGAATCTCGTTCACCAGGTAAGCCTGCAACGCCTTTTCGCCCAGCACGGCCAGAATGTCGTGCGGATTCAAGGGGCCATCCATCAATGGATCGCCGGCACTGAGCCGCTCGCCTTCCTGAACGTTGACGTGAATGCCGCGCTGCACCGAGTACTCCTTCTCGTCGCCGTTGTCCGCGGTCACGTAGATCTTGCGCTGCCCCTTGGCCACTTCGCCAAAGCGAACCACGCCGTCGATCTCGCTGATCGTGGCCGTCTCACGCGGCTTGCGCGCCTCGAAGAGCTCGACAACGCGCGGCAGACCGCCGGTGATGTCCTTGGTGCGCGTGCTCTCCTTGGGAATCTTCGCCAGCACGTCTCCCGGTCCAACTTCGTCGCCGTCCTGCACCATCAAGTGAGCGCCGCGAGGCAGCAGATAGCGCTTGTGGCCCTTCGCATTCTTCACCACAAACGTCGGCTGGCGCTTTTCGTCGGGAGCGTCGGCTACCACCCAACGGGAGAGGCCTGTCACTTCGTCGACCTCTTCGTTCAGCGTGATGCCTTCCTGCAAGTCCTTGAACTGCACCGTGCCGCCGATTTCGGTGAGGATCGAGTAGGTGTACGGGTCCCACTCGGCCAGCAACTGGCCCAGCTTCACCTGTTCGCCGTCCTTCACCCGAAGGCGCGCGCCATAGACCACCTGGTAGCGCTCCTTTTCACGGCCGCGGTCGTCTTGAATCGCCACCGAACCGGAGCGGTTCATTGCGACCAGCGTGCCGTCTTTGCTTTCAACGTAATTCAGGTTGATGAAGCGCACAAAGCCGTTGTTCTTGGCGTCGAGGCGCGACTTGTCTTGCACGCGGCTGGCCGTGCCGCCGACGTGGAAGGTACGCATCGTCAACTGCGTTCCCGGTTCGCCGATGGACTGCGCCGCGATCACGCCGCAGGTTTCGCCCAGCTCCACCATGCGTCCCGAGCCCAGGTTGCGCCCGTAGCACAGTGCGCAGACTCCACGCTTTGACTCGCAGGTCAGCACCGAGCGGATCTTCACCTTCTCCTTGCCCGCGGCCTGAATCGCCGAGGCGATATCTTCGTCGATGCCCTGGTTCACATCCACAACGATGTTGCCGTCGTAGTCCTTGATCCGCTCCAGGGTCACGCGGCCAATGATGCGGTCGCGCAATTCCTCGATGATCTCGCCCGACTCGACGATCGATCCAACGTAGATGCCTTCCACCGTCCCGCAATCGTATTCGGTCACGATCACGTCCTGGGCAACGTCCACCAGGCGGCGTGTCAGATAGCCCGAGTCGGCCGTCTTCAGCGCCGTGTCGGCCAGGCCCTTGCGCGCTCCGTGCGTCGAAATGAAGTATTCGAGCACCGTCAGTCCTTCGCGGAAGTTCGCCGTGATGGGCGTCTCGATAACCTCACCTGACGGCTTGGCCATCAGTCCGCGCATGCCGCTGAGCTGGCGAATCTGCTGCTTCGATCCGCGGGCGCCGGAGTCGGCCATGATGTAGATCGGGTTGAAGGCTCCTTCGTCGTCCGCCCGCTTCATGTTGCCGAACATCTCATCCGCCACGCGATCGGTAACCGCCGACCACATCTGGATGACCTTGTTCGAACGCTCGCCGTTGGTGATGGCGCCGTCCATGTACTGCTTCTGAACCTCGATCACCTTCAAATCGGCGTCATGCACAACCGTGTATTTGCTAGTCCGGAATCACCATGTCGTCCAAGCCGACCGACAAGCCGGAGCGCGTGGCGTACTGGAAGCCAAGCTCCTTGATGCGGTCCAGCATCCCGACCGTCACTTCCAGGCCCAGGTTCTGGTTGCAATAGTTCACCAGTTGCCCGATGCCCTTTTTCTTCAGCAGGCCGTTGATGAACGGCATCCCCGCCGGCAAGGCGTCGTTCAGAATCACGCGGCCGACTGTTGTTGAGATGTACTGCTTGTTAAAGTCCACCGGCTCGATGTGCGTCAAATCCTGGTCGTCATAGGCCGTGGTCAGATCCAGCATCTTGCCCGTGTAGCGCAGGCGGATCGGCGACAGCGTCTCGACTTCCTTGGCTTCGAGAGCCATCAGGACCTCTTCGTAATTTGCGAAGACGCGTCCCTCTCCCTTGGCGTTCTTCTTCGCCTTGGTCAGGTAGTAGAGACCGAGCACCATATCCTGCGAGGGCACGGTGATCGGCTGGCCCGAGGCCGGCGAGAGAATATTGTGCGACGCCAGCATCAAGACGCTGGCCTCGATCTGCGCCTCAGGCGAGAGCGGAATATGCACCGCCATCTGATCGCCGTCGAAGTCGGCATTGAAAGCCGTGCAGACCAGCGGGTGAATCTTGATGGCCTTGCCCTCGACCAGCACCGGCTCAAAGGCCTGAATGCCGAGCCTGTGAAGCGTAGGCGCGCGATTCAACAGCACGGGGTGGTCCTTGATGACCTCTTCGAGGATGTCCCACACCACCGGCTCCTGCATCTCCACCATTTCTTTCGCTTGCTTGATGGTGGTGCAGTGGCCCGTCTGTTCGAGGCGGTGATAGATGAACGGCTTGAAGAGCTCGAGCGCCATCTTCTTGGGTAGTCCGCACTGGTGCAGCTTCAGCTCAGGCCCGACCACGATGACCGAACGGCCCGAATAATCCACGCGCTTGCCGAGCAAGTTCTGTCTGAAGCGGCCCTGCTTGCCCTTCAGCGTATCGGAGAGCGACTTCAGCGGGCGGTTGTTGGCGCCCCTCAGCACGCGGCCGCGGCGGCCGTTGTCGAAGAGAGCGTCAACAGCTTCCTGCAGCATGCGCTTTTCATTGCGCACGATCACTTCCGGCGCATGCAGATCCATCAGCTTCTTCAACCGGTTGTTGCGGTTGATGACGCGGCGATAGAGATCGTTCAAATCCGAGGTCGCAAAGCGTCCGCCATCCAGCGGCACCAGCGGGCGCAGCTCTGGAGGAATCACCGGCAGCACGTCCAGAATCATCCACTGCGGCTTGTTGTCGCTCTTGCGGAAGGCCTCGACGACCTTGAGCCGCTTGGCATACTTCAGCTTCTTCTGCGCCGAGGTCTCGGTCTTCATGCGCTCGCGCAGTTCGATGCCCAGCTCGTCGATCTGTACCCGCTTGAGCAGTTCCTTGATGGCTTCCGCGCCCATCATGGCCTTGAAGCCCGAGGGGCGGAACTGCTGATCCAGCTCGCGGTACTTCGTCTCGTCCTTGATGATCTCGCGTTCCTTCAATCCCGAGTCGCCGGGATCGACCACCACATAGGACTCGAAGTAGAGAATCCCTTCCAGGTCGCGCAGAGAAATGTCCAGCAGATGCCCGATCCTCGACGGCAGGCCCTTGAAGAACCAGACATGCGAACACGGCGACGCCAGCTCGATGTGGCCCATGCGCTCGCGGCGCACCTTGCTCACCGTCACTTCAACGCCGCACTTGTCGCAGATGACGCCGCGGTGCTTCATGCGCTTGTATTTGCCGCAGAGGCACTCCCAGTCGGTCACCGGCCCAAAGATGCGCGCGCAAAACAGGCCGTCGCGCTCTGGCTTGAAGGTGCGGTAGTTGATGGTCTCCGGCTTCGTGACCTCGCCATGCGACCAGCTGCGGATCTTCTCAGGGCTAGCCAGCATGATGCGAATCGCGTCAAAATCGGTAATCGGGCTCGATAGTTCAAAGGGATTTGAGCGGAACAAGGCGACCCTCCTTGGCGGGCCTCTTCGGCGCCTGCCTTGGCTTTTCCCGGGATTGATTAGGAGTCCTTCCTTCCCGGGAAGCGGTGTTTGCCGCTTTCAAGAAGAACTCTCAAAAACCATCTCTGTCATCTGGGTGCCCCAGGTCTCGATTTTGAGACCTGGGATACCTCGAACCTCAATCGACCGGGTGCCCCATCCTCGCCGCGCTTTTGTTTTTGCGGCTAGGGTGGGATACCTCAATCCTCAATCTGCGACCGCCGCAACTTCCGGCGCGGGCAGCTTCTTGATCAGGTCCGCGCGCTTGATCAGTTCCACGTCCAGGCAGAGCGACTGCAACTCGCGGATCAAAACATTGAACGACTCCGGCACGCCCGGCTCGATGGCCGCCTCGCCCTTTACGATTGCTTCGTAAATTTTGGTTCGGCCATAGACATCGTCCGACTTCGCCGTCAGCAACTCCTGCAGGATGTAAGCCGCGCCATAAGCCTCCAGCGCCCACACTTCCATCTCGCCGAAGCGCTGCCCGCCGAACTGCGCCTTGCCGCCCAGCGGCTGCTGGGTGATCAGCGAGTACGGCCCGATCGAACGCGCGTGAATCTTGTCGTCGACCAGGTGCGAGAGCTTGAGCATGTAGATGTAGCCCACCGTCACCGGCTGCTCGAACTGCTCGCCGGTCATGCCGTCGAAGAGCATCGTCTTGCCCGAGGAAGGCAGGCCGGCCGAAGCCAGCAGCGCCTTGATCTCCTCCTCGCGCGCTCCGTCGAAGACCGCGGTCCCGAACCAGATGCCGCGCTTCATGCCCTTGGCCACGCGCAACAGCATCTCGTCGTCCAACTCCAGCAATTGCCGCAGCGCGGCCGTTCCCGCGAACTCTTTCTTCATCAATTCGCGCGTGTAGGCTGCATCGCTGTTGGTCCCGATCAGAGCCGCAATCTTTTCGCCAAGCTCATGCGCAGCCCAGCCCAAGTGCGTCTCAAGAATCTGACCCACGTTCATACGGGAAGGCACGCCCAGCGGATTCAGCACAATCTCCGCCGGAGTGCCATCGGGCAGATACGGCATGTCCTCTTCTGGCAATATGCGCGCGATCACGCCCTTGTTGCCGTGCCTGCCGGCCATCTTGTCGCCGACTGACAGTTTGCGCTTCATGGCCACGTAAACCTTCACCAGCTTGATCACACCCGGCGGCAGCTCGTCACCCTTTTGCAGCTTGGCAACCTTCTCATTGGTAATCTTGCGCAGCACTTCGATCTGACGCGAGGTCATCTCCTCGATCTCGTCGATCTGCTCGTTCACCCGCGGGTCCTTGTCGTTGTAGCGGATGCGCTTCAGATTTTTCGTCGAGATGCGCTCGATCGTCTCGCGGTCGAGAATCGCAGCCTTGGTCAGCAGGCGTTTGTTGGTCCGCTCGTCGTGCAGATCGGCCAACACCTCCTTGCCGCCCAGAATGCCGTCGAGCCGCTTCAGACGCTCATCGGTCAGAATGCGAATCTCGTCGCCCAGGTTCTTTTCGAGCTTGGCAACATACTCGCCCTCGATCTGCTTGGCGCGCTCGTCCTTCTCCTGGCCCTTGCGGCTGAAGATGCGAACATCGACCACCGTGCCCTCGATGCCCGGAGGGCAGGTGAGCGATGCGTCGCGCACATCGCCGGCCTTTTCGCCGAAGATGGCGCGCAGCAGCTTTTCTTCCGGCGTCAACTGCGTCTCGCCCTTGGGCGTGACCTTGCCGACCAGAATGTCGCCGTGCTTGATCTGGGCGCCGATGCGGATGACGCCGCTCTCGTCCAGATCTCGCAGTGCATGTTCGCTCACGTTCGGAATATCGCGCGTGATCTCCTCGGGACCCAGCTTCGTGTCGCGGGCCTCGATCTCGAATTCTTCAATGTGGACCGAGGTATAGTAGTCCTCCCGCACCAGCTTTTCGCTGATCAGGATTGCGTCCTCGTAGTTGTAGCCGCGCCAGGGCATGAAGGCCACCAGCACGTTGCGCCCCAGCGCCAGCTCGCCCTGCTCCGTGCAAGGTCCGTCGGCGATCACCTGGCCCTTGATAACGCGCTCGCCCTCGCGGACAACGGGCTTTTGATTGATGCAGGTGTTCTGGTTCGACCGCTTGAACTTGATCAGCGTGTAGATGTCGGAACCCACCTCGCGCGAGAGCTGCGTCGGATGATGCTCGCCCTCGACGCGCACGATGATGCGCTGCGAATCGACCGAATCCACGATGCCGTTGCGCTTGGCCAGAATCACGGCGCCGGAGTCGCGCGCGGTGACGCCTTCCATGCCCGTGCCCACCAGCGGAGCCTCGGCCACCAGCAGCGGCACAGACTGCCGTTGCATGTTCGCGCCCATCAGCGCGCGGTTGGCGTCGTCGTGTTCGAGGAACGGCACCAGCGAAGCGGCCACCGAAACCAACTGCTTCGGGCTCACGTCGATGTAATCCACATCGCTCGCGGTTCACCAGAACGAAGTTGCCCATGCGCCGCGCATTCACCAGATCTTCGGTGATCATGCCCTCATCGTTGAATTCGATGTTGGCCTGCGCGATCGTGTGCTTGTCCTCTTCCCATGCCGACAGGTAGAAGCTGAACGGGATATGGTCGATCTGCCGCTTGCCCGCCTTCTTCAGTTGGGCATTGAGCTTCGCCGCCTCTTCCTTCTCGATGTGGTCGCCCACGCGCAGGCCGCTCTCGCCGGCGTTGGCAATCTCGACGAAGTCCAGAATCCGCGAGTCCTTTACCTTGCGATAAGGCGACTCGATGAAGCCGTACTCGTTGATGCGCGCAAAGCAGCTCAACGAGCTGATCAGGCCGATGTTCGGGCCTTCAGGAGTCTCAATCGGGCAGATGCGGCCGTAGTGTGTCGTATGCACGTCGCGGACTTCAAAGCCCGCGCGCTCGCGGCTCAATCCGCCCGGTCCAAGTGCCGAGAGACGCCGCTTGTGCGTGATCTCCGACGAGCGGATTGGTCTGATCCATGAACTGCGACAACTGCGACGAGCCAAAGAACTCGCGAATCGCCGCCATCACCGGCTTGGCGTTGATCAGGTCGTGCGGCATGGCCGTCGAAAGCTCCTGATAGACGCTCATCTTTTCCTTGATGGCGCGCTCCATGCGCACCAGGCCGATGCGGAACTGGTTCTCCATCAACTCGCCTACCGCGCGCACGCGGCGGTTGCCCAGGTGATCGATGTCGTCCACCATGCCGATGTTCTTGCGCAGCTTGAGCAGATAGCGAATGGTCGCGTAGAAGTCCTCGGGCGTCAGCGTACGATGATCGAGCTTTGTGGCGTCCTGGTTCTCATACAATTTGATGTTGAACTTCAGCCGGCCCACGCGCGAGAAATCGTATTTGCGCGGATCGAAGAACATGCCCTCGAAGAGCGCGGTCGCTGTGTCCAGCGTCGGCGGATCGCCCGGCCGCAGCTTGCGGTAGATTTCGATCAGAGCCTCTTCGGGCTTGCGGATCGAGTCGCGCTTCAGCGTATTGGTAATGATGTTGCCCACATCGTCGCGCTCGGGGAAGAAGACCTCGAAGCTCGATGCGCCGCTGGCCATGATCTTGTGCAGACGGTCGGCGGTCAACTCGACGTTGGCCTCCACCACCACTTCGCCGGTGCCCAGATCCACCACATCGGACGCGGTCAGCGCGCCGTCCATCTCGGCCGCTTCGACCTCGATCTTGTCGATGTTTGCCGCGCGGATCGCCTTCAGAGAGTGCGGCGTAATCTTGCGCCCTGAGAATGCGATCTCCTGGCCGCCAACCACCACCGCGTGCGCAGGCTTCGCACCCACCAGGTGCGTGTTGGCCTGCACGTTCTCGGGAACCGCCCACAGCAGCTTGCCGTCGGCGATATGCACCCGGTCCACGGTGTAAAAAGTCTTCAGAATCTCTTCGTCCGAACGCAGCCCGAGCGCGCGCAGGAAGATCGTACCGAGGAACTTGCGCTTACGGTCGATGCGCACATAGAGCGTGTTCTTCTGGTCGTACTCAAACTCAACCCACGAGCCGCGATAGGGAATGATCTTGCCCAGGAAGTACGTGCGATTGTTGGCCGTCTCGAAAAACACGCCCGGCGAGCGGTGCAACTGCGAAACGATCACGCGCTCGGTGCCGTTCACGATAAAGGTGCCGTTCGGCGTCATCAGCGGAATATCGCCGAAGAAGACCTCTTGCTCCTTAATGTCGCGAATCGTCTTGTTGCCGGTCTCGGCGTCCTTGTCATAGATGGTCAGCCGCACCGTCACCCGCAGAGGCGCGGAGAAGGTCATGCCCCGCTCTTCGCACTCCTGCTGGTCATACTTCAATTGCAGGCTTACCGGGTCGCCGCACTTGTTGCAGAAGTCGGGCGTGTTCTTGTTGTACGTGCCGCACTTCTGGCAGAGCACATCGCCGGGATGAAAGGGGTCTGTTATCACCATGGATCCGCAATGCACGCAGGCCGTCCTCAGGTGATGCAGCCCTTTCAAGTGGCCGCACTTGCACTCCCAGTTGCCGATCGAGAAGTCCACAAAGTCCAACTGCGAGATGCCGCGGAAGTCGGTAATCGGAAACACCGAGACAAAGACCGACTGCAAACCAGCGTCGTCGCGCTCGTTCGGCAGCTTGTCCATCTGCAGAAAACGCTCGTAAGAGCGCCGCTGCACTTCAATCAGGTTGGGAATCTGGGTTGCTGTGGGAATCTTTGAAAAATCGAGCCGGCTGCGAATCGCGCGCTTCTCGTTGGGCATGTTCACTCCTGACCCTGGTCGTTCCGGCGCCAATTTTGGCCCGGGCCTGCGCCCGAGTCTTGTCGGCGCCGGCTAATTACGGTAAGTAACTCAAAAAAACGGACTGGCGCACTGCTTGTCTCCAGCCCCAATTCCTTAAAACCCTCGGCAAACCCTCGCGTCAAGGCTTCGGACAGGCCGCGTAAACACACCGGGAATTCTCCCAGGGCCATCGATCTCCCGTGCCATGCATCTCTCAGTGAGAATTCGGTCAAAAACGCGTGGTGGCCATTGCCGCAAATCCGGTGCGTGCGCTAGACTGCGCACAGTCGAGGAAGCAACCGCGAAGGTTGAACCCGTTTACTATTCTGGTGCGTTTACAAATTTGGTGCACATGGGGTGATTTTTCCAAAAGAACTCACACCGCCAAGCCGGGAGACACGAAAAGCCCGCGAGGACACAATGCCTCACGAGCGCGGCCCACAGCCTGTGCTCCCATCCGAATTCGCTTGCGTTGCTCTCGCCGATCCCAAAGCTCGCTTCTGCCGCTCGCTCGCCAAACCCTCGCCAACCGTCAACCGGACCCCAGCCTTTCTCGCTGGTAAACCGTTGACCACAAGGCACTTGTTCCAAAAATTAACCCCGCCGTCAATGGGCTTGGCTCTGCCCTGACCGGAAGAGGCTTCCTGTGCCTTTCCACGCTTCTCAAGATGCGCCAGCCAAAAAATAGTCTCATCCCCTAAAAAAACGGAATGAGCCGAAAAGACGCGCAATCATTATCGTAGCGCGTCACGGCCAGCCTTGCAAGCCGCCCGGCCTCGCGGCCGGGCCGCTTGGCTGAAACTACTTGATTTCGATGGTCGCGATGCCGTCGAACTTCTTCTTGATCGCCTCGGCCTCGTCCTTGGTCGCATTCTCTTTCAGCGCCTTGGGAGCGCCATCGACCAGATCCTTGGCTTCCTTCAGGCCCAGCGAGGTAACCTCGCGAACGGCCTTGATGGTGTTGATCTTGTTGGCGCCGAAGTCCTTCAGGATCACCTGGAACTCGGTCTTCTCCTCAACCGCCGGAGCCGCCGCGCCTGCTGCTGCCACCGCTACCGGGGCCGCTGCCGCCGCTGAAACGCCAAGCCGCTCTTCCAGCTTCTTGACCAGAGCCGCCGCTTCCAGCAGGCTCAACGCTACAATCTGTTCTTCCAACTGCGCTAGATCCGCCATTTTCTTCTCCATTCAAAACGTTTGAAATTGTCGTTCCCGGCCGCGAACTCAAACTGGAAGTTTCCGATGCGCCAGACCCGCGCACTTCCCGCCTGCCTCAACAGCCAAATCCCTTGAAAAACTCTTGGGGTACTTCACCGAAAACTCTCAGGGCGCCCCACTGACAAACTCTTCGGGTATCTCACCGAAAAACTCTTTGGGTGCCCCACTGAAAAACTCTCAGGGTGCCCCACCCTCGCCGCGTCTTTGTTTTTGCGGCTAGGGTGGGATACCACGAACCCTGGGTGCCCCAGGTCTGGATTTTCAGACCTGGGAAACTACGAACCCTTACCGCCGCAAACTACGCCGCAAACTTTTCCTTCTCCACGCCCTGCCCCAGAACCACCGCCAGATCGCGGCCCGTGGCGTTGATCACCGTGGCCAGACGCTGCGCCGGCGCGTTGATCAGGAACAGCAGCTTCGAGAAGAGCTCTTCCTTGCCCGGCATCGTCGCCAGCGCCTTCACTTCGTCCACAGACAGCAGCTTGCCGTCCACGATGCCCAGCTTGAACTGGAACTCGGCGTTGTCGCTCGCCCACTTGGCGAAAACCTTCGCCAGCGCCACCGGATCTCCCGCCGTGAACGCAACCGAGTTCACGCCCTTGAGCCCCTTCAGCGCGGCCTCTACCTGCGTACCCTTGCCGGAAACCGCCGCCAGTTTGTTCTTCACCACGCGATACTTGCCGCCCGCCTCGCGAATGACCTTGCGCAGTTGAAAATCCTTGGCCACGGTCAGCTTGGCAAATGTGCCGATAATCGCCGTCGTCGAGGTCTCCAACTCTTTAGCCAGCAGTTGGACCTTCTCCGTCTTCTTCGCCCTTGAAATCGCCATCTCGTCGCTCCGCTCCGACAGTGAACAGTGAACAGTGAACAGTGAACAGCGTTTTAACCCCGGCTATTCTGTGCTCTCCGCTCGAATTGCCCCTTGTCAATCACCCATACCGGGCGTTTTGTTATCAATCCTTCTGTCGAACCCACAAGTTCAGAAACAAGGATCAGCGGGGCACTGCTTCGTCTGTCCACTGTCCACTGTTCACTGACCACTGGCTTTTAGTGCTTGCCCGCCGCGTCCGCAACCGCCGAATCCAGCGGCACTCCGGGACCCATCGTCGAGCTCAGCGTGACGCTCTTGATGTACTTGCCCTTGGCCGCCGATGGCTTGTTGCGCACAATCGCGCCGATCACCGTCGTCGCGTTGTCGATCAGCTTTTGCGGGTCAAAGCTCAGCTTGCCCACCGGCACGTGCACCAGGCTGGTCTTGTCGGCGCGAAACTCCACCTTGCCGGCCTTGATCTCTTTCACGGCCGCTGCCACATCCATCGTCACCGTGCCCGTCTTCGGGTTCGGCATCAGGCCCTTGGGACCGAGAACCTTGCCCAACCGGCCAACGACCTTCATCATGTCCGGCGTGGCGATCAGCGCGTCAAAGGCGGTCCAGTTTTCCTTCTGGATCTTCTCGACCATCTCTTCGCCGCCCACAAAGTCGGCCCCGGCTTCGGTCGCTTCCTTCTGGCGATCGCCCGTGGCAATCACGGCCACGGTCTTGGTCTTGCCCAATCCATGCGGCAGAACCACGGTTCCGCGCACCATCTGGTCGGCATGCCGCGTATCGACGCCCAGGCGCATCGTCAGGTCGACGGTCTCGTCGAACTTGGCGTACTTCACCTGCTTCAGCAGGGTAACCGCCTCGGGCAGTGCATAGGCGGGTTTGGACACAGCCGCGCGCGCCTTCGTAATATTTTTGCTGGTTTTTCCCATTCTTCCCTCGTCTCCCACCGCCCCCGCCAGCTTCGCATTGCGAAGAACCTGCGGCTTGCCGCCGAGGCAACCTCTTTCGTTGCCGGTGCAAGCTCTGGAACAGGCCCAGAAACCGTGGTGCTATTGACAGTCCAGGGATCTCCCCCGGACACATCTATGAATCATATCCAAACGGCCCGCGAATTGCAAACCGGACTTTCGTCAATCTCTCTCTGTCGAAAAAACAGGCCGCCGGCGAGGTACGATGGTGCTGGCGACGTGACAGGGCTTTTGCTGGATTCGTCCAAAGGAGAAGAGCTTGAGCGACAAAACAGCAGAAGACGGCGATCTCGCGGCGATCTTTTCACGGCGAGACCACGAGGCTCCGGCGGCAATTGCGATAAATGGATGGCGATACCATCACATCGGCATCCCAACCCAAACGCCGCGTCCAGGCGAAGTGCATGTGCCGCATCTGAAGATTCACGTGGCCGGATTTGAATCCAGTCCCTATGGCATACAGTGGATGCGCTTCGATTACGATGCGCCTTACCCGGAGATCGTGAAGACTCTGCCCCACGTTGCCTTTGAAGTGGATGACCTGGCCGAGGCGCTCGAAGGAAAAGAGATCCTGACGCCGCCGAACTCTCCGGGAGAAGGCATCACGGTGGCGATGATCGTCGACAATGGTGCGCCGGTGGAGTTGATCAGCTTCTCCGCAGCGTTGAAGTCGAAGTAAGAACTTATCCGTAAATTAAGAAAGGAATGTAGCGCCGTGTATGACAGCGTCGGTCTTGTCAAGGCATTTTTTGCGGCCCTTGGCCGGAAAAAATGCGTAGAGAAGCGTCGGCGTGGGGAGGACGGTGTCAAGGGCGCGTTCTTTGCGTTCATCTCGACCCTTGACACCGTCCTCCCCACATCCACAATTGGCTTGGGTTGAATCTCAGGTACTTTCTGAGATTCAACCCATCATTGAAAAAGCGTCCTGCTTTTGCGAAACCACCCAAGCTCACACTTTGCGTTGAATCATTTTTCGATGGCAGCCCAATTGGTTCCATCAGCCATGTATTCGGTCCGGTACCACACCATGATTACTTGTTCAAACTCTCTCCAGCATCAAGAGAGGCGGGGCGTCCAATCAATCTCTCGGCCCTGAGGCCACGGCGCTACACGGACTGGCCCGCATGTGAACCGCGCTCCATCACCTTGCTGTAATCGTCGCCGGAGCGCAACATCCAATACAACCGAACCGCCAACTTGTGCGCGATGGCCACCTTGGCCACCCCGTGATGCTTGTTCATCGACAGGCGCACATACTGCCGATGCCAGCTCGGATCATGCCGTTGCGCATGAACCGCGGCCTCCACCAGCAGCCAGCGTACCAGCACGCTGCCCTGCTTGCTGACCTGGCCCAGGCGCCGCATGTTTCCGCTCGACTCCTCGGCTGGGATCAGGCCCAGGTAGCTTCCCACCTGCTTGCCCCGCGGAAACCGTCTCCAGTCGCCGATGGTCAATACATAGGCCAGAGAAACAATCGGCCCCACTCCCGGATGAGTCATCAACAGACGAGCCTCCTGGTTATCTTCGGCGGCCTCGTGCACCGCCTCGTCCAAAGGACGGATGCGCTCGTCCAACTCATCCAGCAATCCCAGCAAATCCGCTCGCCGATGCGCATACCAGCCTGGCAACGGCAGCGCCTCGATCTCGCCGCGGCGCTTGGCAGACCACACCCGGGAACTCAATATGCCTTCGTTCTTGGCCATCGAGTCCAACTGGTTCTTGATCCGGGTGCGCATCCGCACCATGCGGCAGCGATGAAGCAGCAACTGCCGCACATGGTCGTTCTCCGCCGAAGGTTGCCAGACAACCGGGAAACGATCTTCCACTAACATGTTCAAAATGTGTCTGGCGTCTCGCTTGTCGGTCTTCTGCCGACGTGGGCAGGCGGCACGAATCGCCGTCGCGTCCCCCAGCAGAAACTCGTGACCCAGCTCCTCCATCAGATGCCGAAACCAACGAAAGTTCCCCGTTGCTTCGGCGCCAATCCGCACCGGCCTGCCGGCCAACTCCCGGTAGAACTGCTCGGCCTCCTCCGGATGGTTCAAGCGCCGCTCACCGTACTCGCCCGTTTCCCGGTCAATAAAGGCGATCTGCTGAAAACGCGGATGGAAATCACATCCTATAATCATCATGCTCGGCTCCTTTCCTCCCGAGCTCGTGGTCGTTTCGCAGCAACCAGTCTACTCAGGTCGAGGGAGCCGACGCTGTCATGTAATCAGTCTCCAGACCGGCTGTACTGGCGGCGTCCACGCCGCCGGACGTCGCCTGTGGGTCTGGAGACCCACAGAACAGCCGACCTGGAGGTCGGCGCTACCAATTTACGGATAGGCTCTAAGTCGCCACCCTCTCCGCTCTGGCTTATTCGACGGCGTTCATCAGCGGCACCTGCACTGTCGAATCGTGGCCGGGACCGGAGTAGATCGTGATCGTGGCCGGCTGGTAGTCCTTGGGCTTGGCGGTCATGATGTTGGGCACGAAGCTCTGAGGATTGCGATCGTAGAGCGGAAACCATGTGCTCTGAATCTCGACCATCACCGTGTGGCCGGCCTTGAAGACGTGGTCCACATCGTGCAGGCTGAACTTGTACTCGCGAATTGAGCCGGCCTCCAGCGGCGCGGCTTTTTCAAAGCTGTCGAGATAACGGCCGCGAAAGATCTCGGCGTTGGTCATAAGCTGGTAGCCGCGCATTTTCTTATCGGGATCGTCGGCCGGGTACTCGTCGATGAGCTTGACGACCATGTCGTTGTCCGTGCCGGTGGTCGAGGCGTAGATGTCGGCGACAACCTCGCCGGTCAGCACCATATCTCGCTTGAGCACGGGCAGTTTCCACACGGCCACGTCCTTGCGGCCGGTGACGAAGCGCTGATCTTCGGTGAGCCATGTGTACCACTGCGAGCCTTCGCTGTAGGTGGGCTGGATCGGCCGATGGCGGTAAGGAACGGGATTGGCGGGGTCGCTTAGATAGACTGGCTTGGGCTTCACTCGTCGATCCGCTCCAACTGAGCAGGCCATCGCCATCAAGGTGCAGGCTGGCAGGCCGCGATTCGGCGGGCGGAAAGTGCGCGTAGCGCTTCCAGGTATTCGAGCCGGTCTGAAAGCTGGCCGTGTCTTCGAGATCGAAGCCGGAAGGATTCGAGCCGGCGCGTCCTTCAAATAGTGGGCAAAAAACTTCGCCTCGATCTGCGCGCGGTACTCCTTGCCGATGGGCTCGCCGTAGTCGAGATTGCCGAGATGGCGAGACGATTGCGACCACGAGCCATGCCGCCAGGGACCGAGGACCAGGAAGTTCTGGTGGTTCGCGTCGTGCGGTTCAAGCGTGGAGTACTCGATCTGCGGGCCGTACATGTCTTCCTGGTCGTAGATAGCCGCCGACGGTGAGCGTCGGCACAGCGACTGTGTTGAGCGAGTGCTCGACGCCGCGCGAGGACCAGATCGAATCGTAGGCGGGATGCTTGAGAAAGAGCTTCCAGGTGGGCAGACATTCTGGAGCCTGACTCCTTCACATCCTCGGCGAAACTTCCGCGTTCCAAGAAAGAAGTCGAAGCCGTCGCGGGGCTTGCCTTTCTTGTCTTTGCCATAGCTGACCTCGACTTCTTCCTTGCTCGACTCCAGACCCATGACATAGTCGTAACCGTAGCTCTGGCGAAAGGCGCCGTTGTGGAAGAAATCGTCGCCCATCCAGACGTCGATCATCGGCGCCTGCGGAGAGATGGCCTTGACGGCGGGGTGCGGATCGATGCCGGCCATCATGGCCAGAAAGCCCGGATAGCTGGTGCCGATGAAGCCCGCGCGGCCGTTGTTGCCGGCGACATTTTTGAGCAGCCAGGCAACGGTGTCATAGGCATCGGTGCTTTCGTCGATGGCTTTGGGGTTGCGATGATCGGCCAGCGGCCGGCTCATGATGAACTTGCCCTCGCTCTTGTAGCGGCCGCGAATATCCTCGGCAACATAGATGTAGCCGTCGCGGGCCAGTTCGGGCCGGCTATAGGAAAATGTGGCGAGGTTGGTTCCGTCCACGCCATAGGGCGTGCGCTGAATGAGGAAAGGCAGCGGCGCGGCGATGTCGGCGGGCTTGAGAATCACCGCGTGCAGCTTGACGCCGTCGCGCATGGGGATCATGACCTCAGTGCGCCGGTAGTCGTGAAAGAAGTGATGAACGGGCGGGCCGGTGCGCCGGTAGACGATCTCGGGCTCAGTCGGAGTGAACCATCGCTTGCGCCGTGGCCGGCGTCGTCGAGCGTGAAGCGGAAGGTGTTCGCGCTGTTGGAATCGGAGAGGACGAACTCAGTGGCTGAGAGGGGCTTGAGCTCGACCGGGGTGTTCCGCTCCGATCTCGACGACGAGCTTGCCGCCGTTCGCATAAAAACTGACCGGCGTGTCGGGCTCATTTGGATCGGTGTATTCGCCGGCAAGAGCTTCAAGCTGGGCGGCTGTGGGCGCGGCGGCCTGAATCCGCCCGGACGGCCTCAGCGCGAAGACCGGGCAGCGGAGAGCAATGTAAAGCACAGAGCAGCAATGAAGGCGGCAAGAAACGATTCAAACGAAGGATCTCCTCAAAAAAGCTCTAGGTCTTTTGACCGTTTAATTCTGTACCATCTCTGTGCCCCATCCATTCGCCGTTCTTCTGGCGAATGGGTGGGAAACTACGAACCCCAAAGTGCGAAATCATGCGGTCATAACCTAGTGCGTGTGTCCGTGGTGGTGTTCGTGGCCCTGGCTGCCGGTCATCTCTTCTATCGGCACAACGCAGCCTTCCAGCTCTTCGCAGCCCACATGCTCGAACTGGATGGTGGCGTGGGCGATGTGGAAGTGCTCCTTAAGCACGTGGTTGAGCTTGACCAGGATGCAGGCGCTCTCCGACGGCGGAATGTCGGCGATGGTGACGTGGCAGGCCAGCGCGCTGCAGTTCGAGCCGAGGCTCCAGACATGCAGGTCGTGGACGTTGATGACGCCTTCGACCTCCTCCATGCCGGCGCGAATCTCGGCAAGCGAGACGCCGCGGGGCGTGCCTTCCAGCAGAATATTCAGGCTCTCGCGGACGATGCCGATGCTGGACCAGAGAATGAGCGCGGCGATAATCAGCGAGAGAACCGGGTCGATCCAGTTGTGGCCGGTGAGCGAGAATGCCCGCGCCGCCGGCGATGACGGCGGCCGTCGAGAGCGTGTCGCCGGCCATGTGCAGAAAGGCCGAGCGCAGGTTTACGTCGCGAGCCACGCGCCACAGAAGAGCCGCGATCACGCCGTTCATCACCACGCCGGCGGCGGCCACGATCATCATCAGCCGGGGCTGCACGGCGACGGGCGCCGAGAGCCGGTGGATGGCCGCGATGCCGATCCAGATGGAAATGACGATCAGCGTGGCGGCGTTGATAAAAGCGGCCAGCACGCCGGCCCGCTGGTAGCCGAAGGTCTTGGAGTTGTCGGCGGGGCGGGACTGGAAGTAGACGGCGGCAAAGCTGAGCAGAAGGGCCAGAAAGTCCGAGACGTTGTGGCCCGACTCGGAGAGCAGCGCCAGCGAGTGGGCGCGCAGCCCGGCCACGAAGGTGACCACAACGTAGGCGAGCGTAGCCGCCAGCGAGAAGCGCAGAACGGATTGAGTCCTGCTTACGCTCGAGCCGGCGGGCGTCGCGTGAAGATGCATAGGAAAAGTATACCGGCACCTGCAAGCGCTTACTCGTTGGCCTCGATGCGCCGGCCATGCGCATCCTGCAAGTTACGGGTGTTCATGCGGAAGATCGCCGCAAAGACGCGCAACTGGTCGCGACTGACGGTCAACTCCTGTTCGAAGACAAACCAGCGCACGCCCTCAGTGCAGGGCGGCGTGGCCAGCGAACCCATGTAGGTCCAATAGCCGCGGTCGGCGGGCAGCAGGCCTCCGGCGTTCACCATCTCGGTCACCTTGTCGGCCGCCCCGGCGGTCTTGGGCAGATGCGGCCAGAGCGCGGCCAGCACGGCATTGGGAGCATCTAGGTTCTCGCGTAGCCTGCACCACCAAGATGGCCATCTTGCCGTCGGCGCTCTTGTGCAGCAGTTGCACCTCCATCTCAGTGAGCTTGCCCTTCACAGCCGTCTCGCTGGGGTGGTGGAAGTGATACTCGATCAGATCGTAGCGCACGCCGCCGGCCACCATATAGCTGCCTGGGCCAACATGCGCAATGATCGTGTGACCGTCGTTCTCCAGCCGGACCGATCCGCTGATGTAGTGGAATTCGATGGGCTGGAGTGCCTTGTTCAGGTGCGCGTTGCGAATGTCGATGGGCGACTGTTCCTTGCCCTTCGAACAGACCCGGTAAGCGGGGTCGAGCTTGCTCCAGTTCAGTTCGCCGCGCTTGCCCTGATACTCCCAGGGAGTGGCGGTCTGCGCGACGGCTGCGGCGGCCATGCCAAGCGCAAGTGCGGCAAGTGCGGGAAGACGCATCGTATCTCCGGATCTGGGGGATTGGTTGCGGTACGCAAGAATTCTATTCGATAGACGCGCATTGAGGAAAATCGTGAGGGACCAGAAGCGAGGCCGGCACATATCAGATTCCCATCAACATGAGCAGATAGGGAAGTTTCCAAGCTGCTTTGAATCGTTTTCCCTTGATCCCGCGTTTGGAGGATTTGTCCTGTTCAAGCAGATTGAGGACGATTCGGTTGAGGATGGAGAAGTCTTGCGCTGCGTGACCAGTGCGTTTGCGGTCCAAGTCTTCGCCGAAGCCGACGTCGAGCACCCAGTGCAGGTTGTTTTCGATCCGCCAGTGCTGGCGGATCACTGAGTTCAGCCGCGCCGCATCGGGGCTGAGGTTGGTGTTGTAATAGCGAAACTTGCGCTCGATCTTGCCTCGAATTCTAGCCTCTATTGCTGACTGCTGAGATTATCGCAAGCCGAGGCGTGAAGAGCTATGCGCGCTTCGAACGAGAGGCCGGAGAGCGCTGAATAACGCGGGCCTGATTACGGAGCGCGACGAATCTCAACCTTCCTGTAACCGGGCCTTGATGCTCCGTTTTTGGTGCATCTGGCACTATGAAGTCATGTTTTCACAAATCCGACCCAGGTTCAGGAAGTTCTCTTTCTGTTGGAACTGGAAGTGCGCTCTTCTTAGCGCAGCCGCTCGCTCGGCGGTCTATTTAACAGCCATGAGCCGCACCGGTCTTCGCGGCAGCCTTGCAGTGGTTGGGGTTGAGATCGCCTATGTCACGCTGACTGCGGGAGTTTACGCCGGGATGCAGCAAAAAGCGCTCGGGCTTCGCACGCGGTGGCTGGGAGATCTGATCGTGGTGCTCGGAGTTCCAGGCTTATCCCAGGCATTGGACTGGACTGCCCATCGCGTCACCGGCGCGGACGTTACGGGCAGAGCCACGCTGGCCGTCTGTGTCTTCGCAGCCATCTCGGCGCTCTTTCATCTGCACGCTATGCGCAATGGAGTCTTTCTGACAGGCACCGGCCGCTCGTTGTTCGACGACTTCCGCCGCATGCCAAGACTGGTTGCAGGATTCGTTGTCAGGCCGGTCGTCTTGCTGGGTGCGTTGATCTCCAGACCGGTCCGCGCGACCGGGTCGGAGGTGGCGTTTTAGAGTCGGGCCGGCGATGGTGGGATAGAAACGCTTGAAGAAATGGCCGCTGTGAACTATAGTTAACACGTGATCGAGGTCCGTCAGACCGGCGTCTTCTCCGATTGGCTTCACAGACTGCGTGACGAAAAGGCGCGGTCTCGAATTCTGATTCGTATTCGACGCCTGTCCCTGGGCAACTTCGGTGACGTAAAGCCGGTTGGCGAGGGCGTCAGCGAACTGAGGATCGACTACGGACCGGGATACCGGGTCTATCTTCAGCAACGGGGAAATGTGCTTGTTCTCTTGCTCTCCGGAGGCACCAAGAAGACGCAATCTACAGATATAGTCAAGGCTAGGAAGCTGGCAAAGGAGTGGACGAATGGCGCTTAAGACGACAATTTGGGATGCTGCCGAATATCTTGAAAGCCCGGAAGCCATTGCGGCCTATCTAGAAGCGGCCTTCGAGGACGGCGATCCAGCCTTGATCGCGGCGGCGCTGGGCGATGTGGCGCGTGCCATGGGAATGACTCAGCTTGCCAGCAAGGCGGGAGTCACGCGCGAGGCACTTTATAAGGCGCTCTCGCCTACTGGCGATCCTCGGCTCTCGACGTTTCTCGGTGTGATGAAGGCGCTGGGCATCAAGCTCACGCCACGTGCGGCGTGAGCCAAGGTGACCTGGGGGCTAATTTGGAATCCACATGCCCGATATCTACGAGTAGAATCTCTAAATCATGTGGAAGTATGTCCTTGCGTTCGTTGTGGTCTTCGGGCTCACGGTATTCGTTTCCTATCAAACCCAGCAAATCGCCGAGCAAGACGCAAGACAGACCGCACCGACAACCAATGGGGCTGCTGCCCCAAATCCGCAGAATAACCAAGCGCTGGAGATACCGAAGATTCCCAAGCAGAATACTCCATTTTGGCTTCATTTCTTCTTTCAGCTTTTCACTTGGCCAGAAGGGGTAACGGCATGGGCCATTCTCTTGACGCTTTTTGCCATCGCGGAACAAACCCAACAGACTCGGAAGGCCGCTGAGGCAGCGTCAATTAGTGCCGAAGCTTCCAATGCTCAGATTCAGGTGATGCAGACTCAAGCCGGACACATGGAACGCCAGTCGAAGATTCTTGAGGATTCCGTTGCCGCTGCTCAGAAAGCCGCTGATGCTGCCAAAATCAGCGCAGACGTAGCGGCTGGCCTGTCTGTCCCCGCACTGGTTATTCATGATTTCGGAGCAGGCGATGTGGGAACCGCAAACGTAGAGGCTTTCTTCCAGCGCCCGAAAATCAAAATTGCCGTTAAGAATTACGGCCAGACCCCCGCCATATTGAAGTGGTTCTGTATTTGCTGCACATGCGAGGAATTGCCCGATGTCCCCATATACGAGGGGCCAGGATCTGGAATCGTCCTTGAAAAAATAGTTATTCAGCCAGGAGCAGAATACACACTCTCCAATCTAATGTCTCTCCAGAGGCAAGAGTTTTCTCTCGAAGATGTGAAGGCTATCGTCAACCGGGAAAAGCTGTTTTGCGCATACGGGTATATTTGCTATGGAGACACTCTCGGGAACCCGCTTCGGCGGCTCAAGTTCTGCGAAACAGTTCTTAATATCTTTGGAGGCGAAGCGATTTGCGATTGGCACGAAGGTTTGGCACCTTCTGCGTACGCAGGCATTGATCTGCTCCCGACAAACAGGCCGTCACAAAAGAAGCCTGAGAATCCAAGTTAGTGCTCTACCGGACCTTTCCCGGTCTCCTTCGCTTCGTTTCCAAAGTCGCGGCATGATGAGAGGAAAATCGCCAGCGGGGTGCAAACCGCATGAGGGAACTCGTCTTTGACGTGATGCAGGAGGCCGACGGCGGCTACACCGCCGAAGCCCTCGGCGAGAGCATCTTCACCCAGGCCGATAGCTGGGATGAGTTGAAGGCCAACGTCCGCGAGGCCGTGCAAGCCTTCTACTTCGACTCCGCCGCGCCGGCCTCCATTCGTCTTCATTTGATTCGCGATGAGGTACTGGCCGTCGCATGAAACTCCCACGCAATTTGAGCGGAGAATACCAGGTCAAGCATCTCTCGAAGCGTTGAGATTACGTGAAAGTCCATCAGGTTGGCAGCCACATCATTCTGCAAACCCAGCATCCGACACACCACCGCATCGCGGTTCCGGAGCATGCTACTTTACGCATCGGGACTTTGAACGCTATTCTCTCGAGCATTGCCGCCCACAAGGGAGTCTCCTAAGAAACGATCCTCAAGTATATTTGATCCTCTGCTCTTGATTTGCGATCCCGGTACGACTTGACACAGGTTACGTGCGCACATATACTGTGTTTATGAATATTACCCTCTCCATTGACGAGCAGGTCGTCGAGCGCGCACGTGAGAAGCTCCGGGCCACGGGCAAGTCTCTCAATCAAGAGATTCGCGAGCATCTTGCGCACCTTGCAGGAGACGATCAACTGGAGCGGGACATCGAGTTCCTGAAGAGCACAGCCGGGCTTGGGAACTCGAACGGGTGGAAGTACAACAGGGAAGATGCCTATGAAGATAGGCTGCGGTGGCCCCGGCGATGAACTCCGAAAGTCAGCGGCTTCCCCGGACCTTCCTGGACACGAACATTCTGCTCTATTGCGATGATTTCGCGAACCCGGCAAAGCAATTGAAGGCCTCGGAACAGATCTTTGAACACGGAATTCAGCGAACCGGTGTCATTTCGCTCCAGATACTTCAAGAGTATTTTGTCAACGCTACTCGAAAGCTGGGCCTTGATCCGGGCTTGGCTCGACAGAAAGTGGAGGTGTACGCGCGCTTCCAACTGGTCGAACCCAAAGTTAGCGATGTCCTCGCAGCCATCGACCTGCACCGGCTGAGTGCTTTCTCTTACTGGGATGCTCTGGTGATCCGCTGCGCAAGCCAAAGCGGATGCAGCGGATCACCAGAGCATCCCAGTAAGAGAAAGCACTCAGCCGGGTAGTGGCTGCGAGGACATCGCTAACTTTGGGTTCGACCAGTTTGGAAGCGCGCGGTACACCTCTCCACTTTCTGTCGAGCCAAGCCCGGATCAAGGCCCAGCTTTCGAGTAGCGTTGACAAAATACTCTTGAAGTATCTGGAGCGAAATGACACCGGTTCGCTGAATTCCGTGTTCAAAGATCTGTTCCGAGGCCTTCAATTGCTTTGCCGGGTTCGCGAAATCATGGCAATAGAGCAGGAACTGTTCGGTGTAGGGAAAGTCTAGGGGAAGCCGCTGAGCTTCCTGGACACGAACATTCTACTCTATTGCGATGATTTCGCGAACCCGGCAAAGCAATTGAAGGCCTCGGAACATATCTTTGAACACGGAATTCAGCGAACCGGTGTCATTTCGCTCCAGATACTTCAAGAGTATTTTGTCAACGCTACTCGAAAGCTGGGCCTTGATCCGGGCTTGGCTCGACAGAAAGTGGAGGTGTACGCGCGCTTCCAACTGGTCGAACCCAAAGTTAGCGATGTCCTCGCAGCCATCGACCTGCACCGGCTGAGTGCTTTCTCTTTCTGGGATGCTCTGGTGATCCGCTGCGCAAGCCAAAGCGGATGCAGCGTTCTTTTGACTGAAGACATGCAGCACGGGCAGGTCATCGAAGGAGTGAAGATCGTCAATCCTTTTCTCTGAGCCGCTTCATTTCGCGCTAAAATAGAAGCAGCACCATGGTCCTCCATCAGCCCATCCCGGCCCTCCTCTAGCGGCGCCCGCCGCCTATACTTGTTCTCCGCCTTTTTCATTCGATTTCCTTTTCAACACCAGCACACCGCCTGCGCGGTGGAGGTTCACATGATCGACCGTTTGGAACAAATGGAGCAGCGCTACGACGAGTTGCACCAGCAGCTTTCGTTGCCTGAAGTCAGTCAACGACCGCGAAAAATATCAGAAGGCCGGCAAGGCGCTCAGCGACCTCGAAACGCCGGTGATGAAGTTTCGCGAGTTGAAGCAGGTCCGCCAGGCGCTTGCCGAAGCGCGCGCCATGCTTGCCGAGAGCGACCCCGATCTGCGCGCCATGGCCGAGGAAGAGATTGCCGCGCTCGAGCCGCGCGAGCCCGCCCTCGAAGAAGAGATCAAGGTGCTGCTGCTGCCCAAGGACCCCAACGACGAAAAGAACGTCATCCTCGAAATCCGCGCCGGCACCGGCGGCGACGAAGCCTCGCTCTTTGCCGCCGAGATCTTCCGCATGTACACGCGCTTTGCCGAGCAGCACCGCTGGAAGGTCGAAGTGCTCTCGCATCTCCGAGTCCGGCGTGGGCGGATACAAGGAAGTCATCGCCATCATCGAAGGCGACCGCGTCTATTCGCAGATGAAGTGGGAGAGCGGCGTGCATCGCGTGCAGCGCGTTCCCGCCACCGAGACCCAGGGCCGCGTGCACACCTCCGCCGTCACGGTGGCCGTGCTGCCCGAGGCCGAGGAAGTGGACGTCAAGATCGAAGCCAAGGATATTCGCATCGACACCTTCTGCTCCTCGGGTCCCGGCGGCCAGTCGGTCAATACCACCTACTCCGCCGTGCGCATCACCCACATTCCCACCAACACTGTGGTGAGTTGCCAGGACGAAAAGTCGCAGATCAAGAATCGCGAAAAGGGCATGCGCGTGCTGCGTTCGCGCCTTTATGAAATGGAGATGGACAAGCAGAATGCCGAGCTGGCCCAAGAGCGCAAGCAGCAGGTGGGCACCGGCGACCGCAGCGAAAAGATTCGCACCTACAACTTCCCGCAGAACCGGCTCACCGACCATCGCATCGGCCTGACCCTCCACCAGCTCGACCTGGTGATGGAAGGCCGCCTGCAGCCCATCGTCGATGCGCTCATCACTCACTACCAGGCGGAGCAGTTGAAGGCCGACAGCACAGGCGGCATGATGTTTGCCTCCGCTGAGTAGCTTCGTACTCCACGGCGCAGGCGCAGCTGAACGCTCGGGCCGCATCCCGACGCGCCCGCCGCGATGCGGAGACCTGCTGCTTCACCTTCTAGGCAAAGACAAAGCCTGGCTCCTGGCCCATCTCGATGACGAATTGGCCGGAACAAGGCAGCGGTTCTATACCGCGTTGCTCGAGCGCCGCCGCAACGGCGAGCCCATCCAATACATCACCGGCGAAACCGAGTTCTACGGCCTGCCCTTTCGTGTCACGCGCGATGTGCTGATTCCGCGCCCCGAGACCGAGCACCTGGTGGAGAAAGTTCTTGAGCTGGCCGCGCATTTTCGAAACGCCGCGCATCCTGGACATCGGCACCGGCTCCGGCGCAATTGCCGTTGCGCTCGCGCACATGCTGCCTCACGCGCAAATCACCGCCATCGATCTCTCCGCGCCGCGCTCGCCATCGCCCAAGAAAACGCAAAACGCAACGGCGTCGCCATCCGCTTCCTCGAAGGCGATCTGCTCGCCCGGTCGCCGGTGAGCATTTCGACTTCATCGTTTCGAATCCGCCCTACGTGCCGAGCGCCGACCGCGACGACGCTCTCCGTCGAAGTTCGCGACTACGAGCCCGCGCTGGCGCTCTTTGCCGGCGACGACGGCCTCGACATCTATCGCCGCCTGATCCCCGCAGCCTTCGACGCACTCGTCTCCGGCGGCTTTCTCGCTGCTTGAAATCGGCTATGGCCAGTCGACCGCAATCGCGATCTGCTTGCTCGCTCGGGCTTCGAGCCGATCGAATTCATCCCCGATCTGCAAGGCATTCCCCGCGTCGCAATGCGCCCGGACGGCCGTGACGCGCAACCCTTTTACCGTCGTGCTGTAGAATTCTCTCCGAAGGGAAACTTTCATGCCCGCATCCAAAGGTTATGCCGCGCTTGATGCGCAATCCCCGCTTGCTCCATTACAACTTCTCTCGCCGCGAACCCGGCCCCACCGAGATCGCTGTCGACATTCTCTACTGCGGCGTCTGCCACTCTGACCTGCACATAGCGCGCAACGAGTGGGGCAAGTCAGTCTATCCAATCGTCCCCGGCCACGAGATCGTCGGCCGCGTCACGGCCGTCGGCGGCGCAGTCACCAAATTCAAAGTTGGCGGCATCGCGGCCATCGGCGTCATCGTCGACTCCTGCCGCAAGTGCGCCCCCTGCAAGCGCGGCGAGGAAAACTACTGCGATGAGGGTCCCACGCTCACCTACGCCGCCAAGGACCGCGTAGACGGCTCCATCACCATGGGCGGCTATTCCTCAAACTATGTCGTCGATGAGCGCTTCGCACACCACGTCCCCGCTAATCTCGACCTCGCGGGCGTCGCTCCGCTGCTTTGCGCGGGCATCACAACCTATTCGCCGCTGCGCCACTGGAAGGTCGGCCCCGGCATGAAGGTGGGCATCGTCGGCCTCGGCGGACTCGGCCACATGGCGCTCAAGTTTGCCCACTCGTTCGGCGCACACACGGTGCAGTTCACGACCAATCTCAGGAAAAAGGAAGACGCCATGCGCCTCGGCGCTGATGAGGTCGTGCTCTCCACAGACTCCAACGCAATGAAGGCCCACAAGAACTCTTTCGACTTCATTATCGATGCGGCAGCCGCGCCGCACTCGCTCGACGACTACCCCGCCCTGCTCAAGCAGGACTCGACGATGTGCCTGGTCGGCCTGCCCGAAAAGCCTCCGGCGGTCAGCATCTTCAACCTGATCGCGCGCCGCGTTTCGGTTGCCGGCTCAATGATCGGCGGCATGCCCGAAACGCAGGCGATGCTCGACTACTGCGGCCAGCACAACATCACCGCCGACGTCGAAGTCATTCCCATCCAGAAGATCAACGAAGCCTACGAGCGCATGCTCAAGCAGGACGTGAAGTACCGCTTCGTCATCGACATGAGTTCGCTGAAATAGCGACGGTCAAACGATCGATCGGGTGCCCCACCCTCGCCGCGTCTTTGCTTTTGCGGCTAGGGTGGGATACCACGAAATCTGAATGCATGGACGGTAGCGTAATGAGCTATTTTATGATCGCTACGATTCTGTATCTGAGCGCCGGTCTCGACCGGCTGTCGTCCGGTTCTCCAGACCCGCATTTGGTACGAATTCACGCGGCCAAATCCCTAGCCATTTCCATCCTCACACCAGCAAATCTCCCAACCTATCCAGCTGGCGTTCCCAGACTGACCGTCGATCCCGAATCCATTGCTCCATCGCGTCGAGGCCGGTGGGAGCAATGCGGCAACTGCGCACCCTGCCAACCTTCTCCGTCTCGACCAGGCCGCACTCCTCCAACACCTGCATGTGTTGAACGACCGCGGCCAGGCTCATCTCAAAAGGCTCCGCCAACCGCGACACCGACATGGGGCCCCGGCTGAGTCTCTCCATCATGGCCCGGCGCGTTGGGTCGCCGAGGGCGTGAAAGATTCGGTCGATATCGGGTTTCTTTCGTCTCATGATCCGCGCCTTCCTACGCCGCTTCGCAATGATGTCTCCGATAGTTGACCTTGTACCAGCACCGTGCCCCATCCATTCGCTTTTTTCTGGCGAATGGGTGGGAAATCACGAACCACAAGGTTCATAACAGGCTTTGGCTCTCAAGCACCTTTGCCAGCTTATCGAGCAAACCGCGCCATCCAGCTTCACTCATCTCGGGGCCATCGGACCCTTCGAGAAATGCACTCTGAAATGTGAGGATCAGGTCGGTACCCTTTTCGGCCGGCAGCAGTTCGACCGTGCCCAACGACACCGAGATGCACTTGTCCGCGACGGCCATCGTAGAAGTGAAAATGATGCGGCGGTTGGGGACGATCTCCCGATAAACGTTCTCGCTCCTGAGCGTGAGACCCATCAGCGGAGTGCCTTCTTTGAAGCGGGAAGTGTAATCTTCCTTGCCTCCGACGCGAAAATCCTGCTCATAGCTTTCAACTTCATGATGTTCGCCTTGCGCATACCAGCGGCGCTTCTGCGCGGGATCGGCAAAGGCAGTGAAGACGCGCTCCGGCTTGACGGGATAGCTGCGCTCGACGACAAACGTGTTGTGGACAACGGGTTGCTCGTTCATGGTCTTCTCACCTCTAAGGGGAATAGTTAAGTACAAGGTTAAGTATTAGTCGATCCGAATCATTTGTCAAGTGGAAACTTAAGTATTTTTTATGGCTGGCTCGGCCTGGCGAGCGGCAAGGCAATTGCTGAAACATGGTGAGAACTCCGCACTATACTTCGACGCGGCTCTCCTGAACGCGAGAACCTTGCCGGGACACTGACCCAGGCTTGCGCTTCGCTCCAGTTTGGGCTATTTTCGACTCTTCCCTCCGCATAGACGGTGGTTGAGCCTCGACTCGCTGTTGAAGGCATCAATTTATAGCAAATGCAGGGTAGCTATAGCCTCATCAGTCCCAAGAAATCATCATGAGCTATGAGAAGTTGTGCACCGTTCATCGCGGACTTACTACCGAAATGCGAACAATCCTCACGCCGCTGAGTGCAATATACAAGGGGCGCAATGACCTCAGAGAAATCGGAAAGCCTCAGTAAGTGGAGTTGGACGTGGTTTGCTCTTGCCGGGAGCTGAAGCTTTCTGTGACCCGCGCCAGCAGATCCGTCGGATGGACAGGCTTGTTGAGCAGCGAAAATTGATATCCGCGGTTTTTCGCCGAAGCGAGCAGATCGACGGTGGATGCCTGCCCCGAAAACAGGATGACTTTGCAGTCCGGAAAGATTCGTTTGACCGTCTTCGCGAGTTCAATCCCGTTCATCCCAGGCAAAAAGACATCGGAGATCAGGAGTTCCGGAGGCACCAGCAGCGCCGACTCCAGTGCGCTCTCACCGTCATAAGCGGCCATCGCCGCATAGCCGCCTCGATTGAGGATTTCCGCAAGTGAATCGGCTATGACGGACTCGTCGTCGACCACCAGAACTACGGGACGATAGTGACTGGCTTCACCTGCCAAGTTGGACATCGGTACCTCATCGATTGGTACGGCTGGGAAAGTTTTGGACTGCGTCTTTTCTGAAGTGGGCTTTGAATCTGATTGATCGCTTTTCATAGAATCCTTCACCTCTCAAGTCGAGTTCGCCGAATGGAGTGTTTACGGCATCTGGCTTTTTGGCTGCAATTGCGATCGGGGTGAACTCAATCGTTCATTAAGCGGATTTTCTTGTTCTGGGGCCGGGGGGGTAATCGGTCTGGCCCAGTGGCGGGGAGGGCCACTGAGTGCAATCTAGCAGGCCTTCCGCGATACGGGGAAACTCTTTTTGAGACGCGCAGAATCTTTTAAAATCTGACATTTCTAGGCAAACTCAGAAGATTGGGAAGAGAGGGCGAGGTTTCCGTGCGCGAGGCGCGACTTTTTCCTGGAGACAAGGTCCAATCAAAATATCGTATAAAAGCGATCACAATATTTTCAATTAGCACATTGCAAAATCTTCGGCACATTAGTATCCTTTTTTTCTGAGGATAGGTTAATGGCAATTTAAGCATACGTTCTAACAGGAAACCAGATAAGTGATTGGTTGGAAGTCCGAGGAAGGGAACGATTGCTGCCAACGCAAAGGAGCGGCATCATGACAGCCAATTCGAATACCTGGCTCGAGCACATTTGAGTCTGTTCTTCAGCTTGACGTTCCCAAGGGTCGGGACGGCAAGCACAAGCAGATCGTAACGCAATTATTAAACGATATCGGCAATCTGGAGCATGGAACGGCGCTGAAAGTGCCCCTGAAGGCGTTGCCGGATACAAAAGAAAATATCCGTGCCGCGCTGAATCGAGCGACACGCCAGAAAGGCCTTAATGTGGCCACATCGAGCGACGCCGACCACCTGTATGTATGGAAGGTTGAGCAGCCGTCCTGATTCGGCATCAGGCGCAAACCGAAAAGGCGGAATCTTTCGCGCTCAGTACTTCGGAACCTTGGGGTCGATCTCTTCGCTCCAGGCGCGGATGCCGCCGGCGAGATTCGCGACGCGCGGGTAGCCTTGCTGCTTGAGAAACTCAGCGATGCGCTGGCTGCGCACGCCCGCCTGGCAGTGCACGATGACCTCGCGCTCGCGATCGATCTCGGCCAGCCGCTGCGGAACCTCATTCTGCGGGATGAGCTTGCCGCCGATCTGAGCGATCTTGTACTCCCAAGGTTCGCGCACATCGAGAATGTAAACCTCCTCGCCGGCGTCGATGCGGCGCTTCAGTTCTTTCACGGTGATCTGGGGAACTCCGTTCATCAAAGTCTTCTCCTGTGTAGGTTCCTGGTTTGTCGCGGGTGCGATGCCGCAAAACTGATGGTAGTCGATGAGTTCAGTAACCGTCGGATTCGTGCCGCAGACCGGGCACTTGGCGTCCCTGCGCAGCCTTACCTCGCGAAAGCGCATCGTGAGAGCATCCACCAAGAGCAGCCGGCCAACGAGCGATTCACCCTTGCCAAGTATCAGTTTGATGACCTCAGTAGCCTGAATGACTCCAACCAAGCCGGGAAGAATTCCCAGCACTCCGCCCTCGGCGCAACTCGGCACCATTCCCGGCGGCGGCGGCTCGGGATAAAGGCAGCGGTAGCACGGGCCTTGCTCCGTGGCAAAGACGCTGGCCTGGCCTTCAAATCTGAAAATAGATCCGTAGACGTTGGGCTTGCCTGTCAGCACGCATGCATCGTTAACCAGATACCGCGTGGGGAAGTTATCGGTTCCATCGGCGACGATGTCATAGTCGCGGATAATCTCCAAGGCGTTCGAACTGGTCAGCAAAGTCTCATGTTTGAGGATCGTGATCTCTGGATTGAGGTCGCCGAGCTTCTCCGCCGCCGAATCCAGCTTTTTGCGGCCTATGTCTTTGGTCGAGTGGATGATCTGTCGTTGCAGGTTACTCGCATCGACCACATCGAAGTCGACAAGCCCCAGCGTTCCGACGCCGGCCGCTGCCAGATAGAGCGCTAAAGGCGAGCCGAGTCCGCCCGCGCCCACGCAGAGCACGCGCGCGGCTTTGAGCTTTCGCTGGCCTTCCATGCCCACTTCGGGCAAAATCAGATGCCGCGCATAGCGCGCGATTTCGCCGGTCGTCAACTCGGGTAGCGTGATTGGCTTGGGTGTGTTCATCGTCCGATTCTCGCCTCAGAGTTTCGGGTTGGGTCTACTCCATTGCCGCCAGCACGGCGTCGGCAAACTGGCTTGTTCCGGCCGTACCGCCTACGTCGCGCGTGAGAGTCTTGCGTTCGGCGTAAACCGTCTCCAGCGCCCGCTGCACCCTGTCCGCCGCGGCAGATTCATCGAGGTGCCGCAGCATCAGAACCGCCGACTGCAACAGCGCCGTGGGGTTGGCAACGTCCTTGCCCGCAATGTCCGGCGCCGAGCCGTGCACCGCCTCGAAGATGGCGCAATCCAAACCAAGATTTGCTCCGGGCACAAGGCCCAGTCCACCCACCAGTCCCGCGCAGAGATCGCTGACGATGTCGCCGTAGAGGTTTTCGAGCAGCAGCGTGTCGTACTGCCAGGGATTCATCACCAGTTGCATGCACGTGTTGTCGATCAGATGCTCGGCATAGGCCACATCGGGAAAGCCCTCGGCCACCTTGCGCGCGCAGCGCAAAAATAAGCCATCCGACAGCTTCATGATGTTGGCCTTGTGCACCGAGTGAATCTTCTTGCGCCCGTGCTTGCGCGCGTACTCAAAAGCAAATTTAGCGATGCGCGTCGAGCCTTTCTCGGTGATGACCTTGATGCTCTCGACCACGCCCGGCACCACCTCGTGCTCCAGGCCCACGTACTCGCCCTCTGTGTTTTCGCGAACAATGATCAGATCTACGCCGGGCCATTTTGTCTCGAGACCGGGAAGATTCCTGACCGGGCGGAAGTTGGCAAAGAGATCGAATCTCTTTCTCAGCGTCACGTTGATGCTCTTGAAGCCGCCGCCGATGGGCGTCGTGACAGGCCCCTTCAGCGCGACGCCGTTGCGCTCGATCGATTGATAGAGCGCGGTGGGAATGTATTCGCCGAAGATTTCGAAGGCCTCGGCCCCGGCGGCAAAGCGCTCCCACTCAAAGCGGACCCCAGTGGCTTCAAGGATGCGAACCACGGCCTGCGTCACTTCAGGGCCGATGCCATCGCCCGGAATCAGAGTTACCTTGTGCGTCTTCGTCTCGGGCATGGTGCTCCTTTTCAGTGGACAGTGAACAGTGGTCAGTGATTAGTTCTTTGCTGTTCCCGACCGCTCAATGGTGTTGCGAGCGGACTGTCCACTGTCCTCTGTTCACTGTTCTACTTCTTCGCCTTGCCAGAGCTGCGGCTTCCCAGCAGCCCTTCGAGCTCTTCCTTGAACTCGCGCACATCCTTGAAGTCCCGATAGACCGAGGCAAAGCGAATGTAGGCGACCGTGTCCAGCCCCTTGAGCTGATTCATAATCAGCTCGCCGATCTCGTTTGTCGTTCGCTCACGCTCCGGCGCGTCCACTAGAAAGGCTTCTGCGCTGTCGACGATACCTTCCAGATTCTTCAGAGGCACGGGCCGTTTCTCGCAGGCGCGCAGCAGGCCGCTCAGAACCTTCTGCCGGTCGAAGCGCTCTCGCCTGCCGTCTTTCTTGACCACCATGTAAGGGATTTCGTCGATTCGCTCATAGGTCGTGAAGCGGCGATTGCACCGCTCGCACTCCCGCCGCCGCCGGATGGAGTCGGCTTCTTTGCTCTCACGCGAGTCCACCACCCGGTCTTGCCCGAAGCCACAATAAGGACACTTCATACAAGGGCGATTCTAACTCAGCGAACAGAGATCAGAGACAAGGGATCAGAAAACAGCATCTGAGCCGGGAGCAAGCCGGTGGCCGTTTCCAAAGCCACGGAATAGCTGATCTCTGACCCTTGATCTCCGTTCTCTAGCTTCTAATCGAAAACCACCGTCTTATTCCCATAACAAAGTATGCGGCGGTCCAGATGCCAGCGAACAGCGCGCGACAGCACAATGCGCTCCAGATCGCGGCCACGGGCGACAAGATCTTCCACCTGGTCGCGGTGCGAGATGCGAGCCACGTCCTGCTCGATGATGGGGCCGTCGTCGAGCACCTCGGTCACGTAGTGGCTGGTGGCCCCGATCAGCTTGACGCCCCTCGCATGGGCGGCATGGTAGGGCTTGGCTCCGGTGAAAGCTGGCAAAAATGAGTGATGCACGTTAATGATCGCGTCAGGGTAGCGCGCGATGAAGGCCGGCGAGAGAATCTGCATGTAGCGCGCCAGTACCACCACTTCGACTCCGTTGCGCGAGAGCACTTCGAGCTGCCGCAACTCGGCTTCGGCGCGCGTCGCAGCGGTCACCGGGATGTGCTCGAACGGGATGCCATAAAATGCGGCCAGGTTTTCGACATCGCGGTGGTTCGAGACGATCACCGGAATCTCGCACCCCAGCTCGCCCGTCCGCCAGCGGTGCAGCAGGTCGGCCATGCAGTGCAGGTACTGCGAGCAGAAGAGAGCGACGCGCGGCAGGCGGGCCGTCGAGGTCAACTGCCAGCGCATCTCCAGATCGACGGCCATCGGCGCGAAGACGGCCTTGAAGGCTTCGAGATCGAAGGGCTTCGGATTGGCTCCCGGCGTGGTTGAGTCGCCGCTCGTTCCATTGAGCGCAAACTCGACGCGCATGAAGAAGAGTCCCAGTTCATGGTCCTGGTGCTGGTCGGCGTGCAGAATGTTGGCGCCATGCTCGTAGAGCATCGTGGAGACGCGCGATATCAGGCCTCTCCGGTCCGGGCAGTCGATGAGCAGAACGGCGGATTCTTTCATGCTCCCTTCAGTCTAATCCACCACCTGCAGTGGGTCAGCCGGCCGGGTGTAACCCGCCAACATAAAGTTGCAAGCCCCCTTTCAAGGCGGTGAATGCATCTCATAGATTGCAAATGGAACTACGGAGAATCGACGCAGCGGTGGAAAGTCCTCCTAAAAACTTAGTTGACAAGACGGAAATATCTGACATATAGTCCTAATCAATTAGGAGTACGAACGTGACCTCAACAAAACAAACCGCATTGACCAAGCTGGAACTGCAGATCATGCAGGTGATCTGGCGGCAGGGGACAAGCAACGTAGGCGGCGTGCAGGAAGGCCTGGAACAGCCGCTCGCCTACACCACCGTGCAGACCATGCTGAATATTCTGGTACGCAAACGGCAGCTCAAGCGCAAGCTGCACGGCCGCGCCTACGAGTACAGCGCCGTGGTCAGCGAGGAGCGGGCCAGCAGTCATGCCCTGCGCGATATGGTAGACCGCATGTTCGGCGGCTCGCCAGAGGAACTGGTGATGAGCCTGGTCAAGAGTCACCAACTGGATGGGAAAAAGATTGCCGAACTCGGTCGCCGGCTCGAAGAAGAGCAGGGAGGCGAGCAGTGAACGCGCTGGCGGCCTGGGCCGCTGCTACGTTTCTGAATGCGCTGTGGCAGTCGGCGCTCATCTTCTGCGCGGCGTGGCTTGCGGCGCGCCTGTTGCGTCCTGCCGGGCCACGGGCCATTCATCGCGTGTGGATTACGGCGCTGCTGCTTGAAGCGTTGCTGCCCTTCTGCCGGTTGCAACCTGGGCTTTGGCTGGAGCGGCTGCGCGCAATCTTCACGCAGGCGGGCGATGGCGCTGTGACTGTGCGCATTGCAGCCGCGGCGTCCACCGACGCTGCCCAGCCTTGGCTGCCGGGCTGGGCGCAAAGGATGCTGGCCACCATCTTTCTGTTGCTGGTTTTGATTGCGCTTCTGCGCGTGGGCCGAAGTTTGTGGCGTACTCATGCTTTGCTGCGGCGGGCCGAGCTTGTTGAGCCCGCCGGCGAACTGGCGCTTGTACTTGAAAGCTATGCAGACGAGTTGGGCATCGACCCGGCGCGTGTGTTTGTGGCGCGACTCGAAGATCTGCATGGACCGGCCACGCTGGGTCTCTTCCGACACACGCTCCTGCTGCCCGCCGATCTTCTTACGCAAAGCGGTGCGGCGCTCAGCCAGGACGAGCGCGAAGAACTCTCGGCCACTCTCGCGCATGAACTTGAGCACATGCGCCGCCACGACTTTGCCTGGAACCTGCTCTTCACGCTGATTGCTCTGCCGGTGGACTGGCATCCGCTGTTGAGGCTTACGCGTAGGCAGATCAACGAGACGCGCGAGCTAGCTGTGGATGACCGGGCCGCAGCGCTGTTAGCCGGCAACAAAACCTATGCGCGTTCGCTCGTGCGGATTGCCACACGGCTGGCCGCGCACCCTGCCCTTCGGCCGATCGAAGCCATGGGCATTTACGACTGCAACATCTTTGAAAGGAGAATCGTGAACCTGATGCGGAAGACGGAAGAAGTTTCGTGGATGAGGCGCGCGGCTTCGGTGGCCGGTTGCGCAGTGTTGGCTCTGGCGGCCAGTTATACGGCCATGGCCTTGCAGACCAAGGTCAATCCTCCAGGGGAGGCGATGAATGGTGCGCCAGTGGTCAAGAACGGCGTGGTCTCGTTGAGCGCCGGCTACGCGGCAGGCAATCTCGTATCAAAGGTTGCGCCGGTTTATCCGGCGGTGGCCAAGGCGGCAGGCATCGAAGGAACGGTGTTGCTGAATGCGGTGATTGCCAAGGACGGGCACATGAAGAATCTGCAGGTGATCAGCGGCCCAGCCATGCTGCAGCAGTCGTCCATGGATGCGGTGAAGCAGTGGGTTTATAAGCCTTATCTGCTGAAGGGAGAACCGGTCGAGGTGGAAACGCAGATCCATGTGATCTATGCGCTTGGCGCAAAGCATCCGGAAAAAAACGATGCGCAGCCCGAAGAGAAAGCGGAAGCGGCGAGTACGCCCAAGTTGATCGAGTCGGTTGATGCCGAGTATCCACCCGAGGCCAAGGCCGCGCACCAGGAGGGGCTTGTTATTGTGAAGACGAAGATCGATGCCTCTGGCCAGCCCACGGTGCTCGGCGTCGAAGGGCCGGAGGTCTTCTGGAAGTCGGCCAAAGTGGCAGTGGAGAGATATCGCTTCCAACCGGCCATGAAAGATGGTCAGCCGGTCGAGGCGACTCTCAATGTCGAGGTGAACTTCAAGTTCTATTAAGACTGGCCTGCCCATCCCTCCTGGCAGAGGGATGGGCAGGCAGTCTTCCAGTCCAGAGACGAACCGCGGCAGACACTCCCAAAGAGCACTGCCGCGGTTGTTGTTTGCAGGATGAGGCATCCCGGGAGTGTGCGTTGGCTTTGGGTTGGAAAGGTGACGGCTTCAGCCATACCAGGAAAACCCGGCTAAGATTTCGACCTTCAGGTCATGAGAGATGTATGGCGTTTTACTTCGGGGGTGGTTTATATCAGGAATCTTGCTGAGTCACGACCTGTTGATACGTGATGAGTTAGCTGAAACCGCGCTGCATCGAGCAGGCTGATGCGGCGCGTGAGTGCCTGACAATCTGCCTTACTTCAGGCGCTTTCGCAGCACCCAGGTCGTCATGCAGCGAAAGTCCTGCACGATGGTCGTCTTGAGAGGATCGACGAGCACTGCATTCATCTCTTCGGTCAGGTCGAGCAGCATCTCCTCGTCGACCAGGAACCACCTGGAGCCATCGCCCACTACAAAAATGTTGGGTCCGACCCGCTCGAAGTCCATGCCGATTCTGGAGCCCAGCCGGCAGAAGAGCATGCCGCCGGGTCTTAGCACCCGCCAGAGTTCGGCCAGCATGGCGCGGAAATGCTCTTCGTCGCGAGCAAAATGAAGCACTGAATTGCAGATCACCACATCGGCTAATCCGTCTGGGAATGGCATCCGCTCAATCAGTCCGACTTGAAAGTGATCCTCGGACAAGCCGGTCGAAAGCGAAGCGGAAAGCTGACGAAGATGTTCGACGGCAGCGGCTGACTCATCGATCGCGAAGACCTCGCAGCCTTCGCGCAGCAGGTGCACAAGATTTCTTCCATATCCGCAGCCGGCGTCGAGGACCCGCATGCCCGCGGCGATGTTCCCTCGCAGGATCTGATCGAAGACGTAAATATCGATCTGGCCGAATTGCTCTTGAACGCTTAGCTGCACTTTGTCACCGTCCTCGCATCGCGCGGTTCCAATGTAGCAGGCGATCGCAGCAAGACGCCATCGACGATGAGTGTCGGGCGAAGCTTCGGAGTCAGGCTGCATGCCTTGGCATGGATGGAGTGCGCACTGACACAGCCAAAAAAGCGCCGGGGCAATGTCCGCCCCGGCGATGCGCGTGCAACGCAATGAAATCTTTTGCCGGCTTCTCATTGCAGTCTCGACCCCGCGCTTTTTCTAGCGCGGGACGAGCCGAAAGCCTGCCCTGAGCGCAGTCGAAGGGCCGTCTGCCCCACCGCAGATTCTCTGTTGCGAGTCAAGTATTTTTCGGCGTGGCCGGATTGGATTTTCAAGGCATTGGGGTCTATCCCTCCGATGTTTTTGGGGCGAGCAACCTTTTTCCATGCCCGCCCCGTCGCCTCATCGTCAGGATGAGCCCGCCAGGTTATCCCTCGGCATGGTTGCTTCCCAGCAGAGCCTGCTTCCGTTTCACCCGGCAATTGATTCTACCTCCAACCGGAGGTTCGGAAACAACAGATTGCCGTCATAAGGTCTTCCGCTTTTGAAGATGCCATAGATGGCGTGCAGCAGCTTGCGTTCGACCGCCATCAGCGCCTGCAAGCCAGTTTTGTGGCGTTCCCGCAGGGCAAGATAAAAGGCGCGCATGTGCGCATCGTGGCGCACCGCCGACAGACTCGGCATATAGAGCGCACGCCGCAGATGGCGATTGCCGGCGCGGCTGATATGCGAGGGCCTGTGAAGCGAAGTTCCCGACTCCTGATGCACCGGGTCCAGCCCGCTATGGGCTACCCATTGCCGCACCGTCATGCCCGGCGCCAGCAACACCAATTCGCTGAGGATGTGCAAAGCGCTGATTTCCGCAATGCCGGGAATGCTGACCAACAGACGCAAAGCGTTGCCGCAGCTGCTCTTCGGCCTGAACCAGTTTCATCGCTTCGCGGCGCATCTTCACCAAACGCCGCAAACCTGCCGCCTGAGCCTGTTTCAAATCAGCAACTACCGCACGTGGCGTGGTGGACGTACTCGCGGCGGTGTGCAGGCGGTTTTTCACCTCCGTCAGATCGACCACCAGCGATTCGATGTAACGGCTGATCGTGCGCAGACGCAGATACTCTACGCCAGGCCTCTGCCAGACGGTGAAGGGCATGCGCTGGCTGTACTCGGCCAGTCAGGAGTCGGGTGGACACAAGCGCGTCGGCCTTGTCGGTCTTGGAACGGCGCAACGTCTGTGCGAACCGGTTGACCAGCTTGGGGTTCAGCACGGCCAGCTCGATCCGCGGCTCAGCATCGAGTGCCAGCGCAAGATCCAGCGAGTAAATGCCCGTGGCCTCCAGCGAAACGCGCACCTTGGCGTTGTGCTTGGCCAGCCAGTTCAGCAGCGCCTTGTGACCGCTGGCCGAGTTCGGAAATTCACGCTGCGTGACGGCGTGATCCGGCTCGATCAGGGCCACTGACAGAGAACGGGCGCTGACATCGATCCCGCAAAACACAGTCGCTTGCGGGGCGGAAACCTGCTTGTTCATAGACCTCCTTCAGGCATAGGATGGTCTCGGCTGCCGTCCCTATCCGCTGATAACGGACTCACTGCGCGCGCCGACCTTGAACATGCAGGCTCAAAAGGCCTTCGATTCTCCACGGCGTACAAGCAGAGGGGCGGTGGCCGATCTGCGGTTCAGGCTCAACCAGGGTTGGCCTGAGGTGATTACGGCCTTACCGCCGAAACGTGAATTCATCCTCACGCCTCTGAACGAAACATACAAGGTGGCTAGGCGGCGGTTTGGTTGCGAACGGCGAGGGGCGCGCTCAACTGCTGGCGCAGACTGCCGGCCAGGTCGGCCACCATGCGCATCTTCTCGGCGGCCGGCGGAGTCAACTCGGTTCCGTTGAGGGCCAGTTGCGAGTGCAGCAGCAGACCGGCGACGGTGGACTTGAGTTCGATTTCGATGGCGGCGGCGGCGGCGCGCCGGGCCAGCGACTGCTCGCGTTCGCGGCGGTGCAGGGCGGCGCGAATCTCGCGCACCAGCCGGGCCGCGCCGGAGAGGGCGAAGTTGATCTGCAGCGGGATGGCCAGTCCGGCGTGCTCCCAGATCGCCTCGGCGGCGGCCGGATCGCACTCGGCCATCGTCTCGTCCACCACCACGGCCACAAACTCGCGGCGGCGCAGCGCCGCCAGAGCGGCCTTGCGTCCCTCGGCCACCTCGACCTCCATGCCCAGTTGCGCTCCCACTGCGTCGGCGCAGTTGCGCGCGCCTTCGATTCCGGTCACGATCAGAATGCTCATTTGCATGCTCCCTAGTCAGCTTTCCCGGCCAGCCTGTGGCCGGAGCTTGATTGACCCTTCGCGGTTCATTTCTCGCGGGGCTTGTTGAATTTTCCCGTAATTGCAGTTATCGGCGTGGTTGGTTCCGGCTTGAATCGGAACGAGTCACTCTTCCCGAAGCGGGTCGGCGATGCCGTACTCTTTCAGCTTGCGGTAGAGTGTGGTCTTGCCGATGCCAAGCAGCTTCGCGGCCTGCAGCTTGTCGCCGTTCAGAGTGCGGATGGCTCCCAGAATCGCCTGGCGTTCCAGATCGGCCAGCGTGGTCAACTGCGGCTGGCCGCTCTCGGCTTCGGGCTCGCCGGCAACGGTCGAGATCCGCGCCTCCAGCCCCTGCTGCTGAAGCTGCGTGGGCAGATCGCCCAGGTGAAGAACCGGACCACTTGAAAGAGCGCAGGCCCGCTCGACCGAGTTTTCAAGCTCCCGCACATTGCCCGGCCAGTCGTGGCGCATCATGGTGCGCAGCACCTCGTCGCTCAGAGTGAACTTGCTGCCGTGCTCGCGGCTGATGCGGTCCAGGAAGTGCGCCGCCAGCAGCGGAATGTCCTCGCGGCGGTCGCGCAGCGAAGGCAGCCGCAGGTTGACCACGTTGAGCCGGTAGAAGAGATCCTTGCGGAAGCTGCCCTTCTCGACCATCGCCGCCAGATCGCGGTTGGTCGCGGCCACGATGCGCGCCTTGATGGGGACGCGGTGCGTGGCGCCGACCGGCCGGACCTCCTTCTCCTGCAGCGCGCGCAGCAGCTTGGCCTGCAGGTCGAGCGAGAGCTCGCCAATCTCGTCCAGAAAGACCGTGCCGCCTTCGGCCGAGACCAGCAATCCGTCTTTGGAGCGGTTGGCCCCGGTGAAAGCGCCCTTGACGTAGCCGAAGAGCTCGCTCTCGATCAGCGTCGGCACCAGCGAACCGCAGTCGACGGGCAGAAACGGCTTCTGCGCGTTGGGCCCGTAGGCGTGGATGGTCCGCGCCACCAGTTCCTTGCCGGTGCCGCTCTCGCCGAGAATCAGAACCGGATGAGAGCTCTGGGCCACCTTCGAGAGAATGCGGTAGAGCTTCTCCATCTCGCCCGAGCGGCCGATCATGGCTCCCAGTCCCTGCGAGAGCCGCAGCCGCTCCCGCAACTGGCGGGTCGCCGTGTCGGTGACCAGGCTCGATGCGGCGCGATCGAGCACCGTCGAGAGCTCGTCCATGGCAAAGGGCTTGGCCAGATAGTCGGAGGCCCCGCAGCGCATCGCCTCGACGGCGGCGTTCACCGATCCCGAGGCGGTCATGGCGATGACCGCGGTCTGCGGGTAGAGGAGCTTGACCTCGGAGACCAGTTCCAGGCCCTGATTGTTGCCCGCGGGCAGATTGACCAGCAATATATCGGACGCACTGCCGCGCAGCATCGTGCGCGCCTGGCCCAGGTCGCCGGTGCTTTCGACCGCGTAGCCCAGGCTCGCCGCGATCTCCGCGCAGGCCGAGCGCATCGCCGCGTCGGCATCGACCACCAGCAGGTGCAGATGCACCGGCGGCTCCGCGAGTTGGGGGATAAACTCCATGGTTCTTGTGTTTAGAACTGTTTCCAGCATTGTATTCGCCTCACGTGCAAATGGCTAAATTGGATTCCAGTCTTTCCTGTGTTGTTGGGGTTTCCTTCGACGGCTCTCCGCAGACGCCTCAGCGGCCGCGGACGGGCAGCTCGATCTCGAAGCGGGCTCCGGCCGTGGCCCGGTTGGCGGCATGAAGCGATCCGCCGGCGGCTTCGACGATCGAGCGGGTGATCGAGAGCCCCAGCCCGCGATGGGTGGCCTGCCAGCCGCCTTGTCCGGCGATGCCGGAGCGGGTCGTGTAACCGGACTCGAAGATTGTTTCCAGCGCCTTCTGCGGGATGCCCGGCCCGTTATCCTCCACGGTGAGCGACAAAGTTTGCGTGGTCTTCCGGCCAGCCGGCGGCAGCTCATGCAGACCGACCTGAATTCGTCCGCCCTCGGGCATCGCCTCGGCGGCGTTCTTCACCAGATTGACCAGAATCCTGGTAAGATCCTCGCCGGTCAGCCGCACCGGAAGCGCTCCCCCCTCAATATCGACGGTCAAGGAGATGGAGGGACCGGCCAGCGCAGCCAGCAGATTGCGGTTGGCATGCACCTCGGCAGCCAGGTTGCCGATCGGCTCGGCGGGCATCAGTTCCCAGCGGCGGGCGTGCTCCAGACGGTTGGCTGAGACGGGATCGGCTGCGACCCGGGCATGCGCTGAAACGGTCGGCGGCCGGCCCCAGGCGAAGATCGAGAGCCAGAAGCTTTTCCACCAGGCGGCGGCTGGCCGTGGCCACCAGCCGAAGTTCGCCGGCATAGTGAAGGAACGAGCCGGTCAACACCCCCGGCTCCTCCAGCAGATCGCAGTAAAGCCCCAGCGCGGTCACCATATTGCGGGCGTCGTGGGCCACCTCGGCCAGGCTCTCGCCCCCGCCGCGCAGATTGGACAGGGTCTCGACCACCGCCTCGACCCGCTTGCGCTCGATCCCGGCCATTCGGCCTCCGGCCAACCCCTCTTCCGCCGCTGCTTCGGCCACTCCCATCGCCGCCAGCCCGGTTGCTATGAATCCATCCGCCTGCGCTGTCTGCTGTTGCATAGCCCGCTCCCTTTCGTGTCAGGGGTCAGAGATCAGGGATCAGGGGTCAGAGATCAGCTTCAAAACCCAGTCCCTATTCCCTATTCCCTATTCCCTGTTCCGCTAGTCCCTAGTCCCTGCTTTCCTAGTCCCTGCTTTGTCCTCTTCTAATACACGCAGCGTGCCAAACCAGAACACTCCTGGTAAGTTCCTGATAAGGGAAGAGATGAGTGTCCGATTCCCAGACACTCCCCTCCAGCCCGGTTCGGGCATCTTGTCCTGAAATGGAACGACACAGATCGCGGCATATATCCTAAAATATTTATTTTCAACGAGTTAAATCATGATTCCCGTTTCAGTTTCGGAAACCAGCGGATTCCCATTCTGGGTCGGCTCTCCCGCAGCTCTTTCGCAGGCCGCTTCCCGTACAATCTCTCCATGAATGAACCAGCATCTCCCTCCTTCTTTCGTCCCGGCGGCCGCACTCCTGTCCAGCTTCGCCCGCTCACGCTCACTCCCGGCTTTGTCCAGACCGCCGAGGGTTCCGTTCTGGTCTCTCTGGGCAATACGCGCGTGCTGACCTGCGCCACCGTGGAACAAGGCGTCCCCGGCTGGCTGCGCAACTCGGGCCGCGGCTGGGTCACGGCGGAGTACTCGATGCTGCCCCGCTCCACCGTGACCCGCACGCCGCGCGAGAGCGAACGGGGCAAGATCGGCGGCCGGACCCACGAGATTCAGCGGCTGATCGGCCGGAGCCTGCGCTCGGTTGTCGACATGAAGGCCCTGGGCGAGCGCACGGTGATTCTCGACTGCGATGTGATCCAGGCCGACGGCGGCACGCGCACCGCCGCCATCACCGGCGCGGCGGTGGCGCTGGCCCTGGCCCTGAATGCGCTGGTCAAGGCGGGAACGCTCAAGACGTCGCCGCTCAAGCAACTGGTTGCCGCAACCTCGGTGGGCATCGTCGGCGGCACGGCGCTGCTCGACCTTTGCTACGAAGAAGACTCGCAGGCCGAGGTGGACATGAACGTGGTGATGACCGCCGACGGCGGCCTGATCGAGACCCAGGCCACGGCGGAGAAGGGCAGCTTCTCGCGCGCGCAGCTCAATGAGCTGGTCGATCTGGCCGAGGCGGGATTGAAGGAGATCTTCGCGGCGCAGCGGGCGGTGCTGGGAACATAGGGCTCTTCAAATTCAACTGGGCTTCCTGCAAAACCCCATTGAGAGTGCGAAAGAGCGTCAGGGCACGACTTTAGTCGTGCCGATAAGGCAACAAAATCATATTGGGCTTTAGCCCCTGCGTTTATCTTTCAGTAAAAGCACTTGTGGAGAACCAATGGCACGAAATGCAGTTGCTATTCTCATGGTCCTCTTCTCGACGGCAGTCACGCTCGTATCCAGGGCTCAGGAGCATATGAAGTTCTATGTCCTTGCAATCGAGTATATTGGACCGTCAGACCACTTAATCGGCCCCATCGTGATCAGCGATTCCAAGGAGGGAGCCGAGTGGTTTAGCAGGGTCGTCCTAAAGAAGACCATCGCTTGGGACTACACGCCTGAATTTGTGGTTAGCGCCTCTTTGATGAAGTCCCTGATCTCAAAAGCAGAGGTACACCGCCTTATCGCGCAGCACGAGCAAGATAAAGCACAGGAGACTTCACAGACAGTCAGGGTACCCCTTGTAACGCCTCATGGCCGGAGTGTGTTTCTGATAAACCAAAAGCTTGCTTCTTCTATGTTGGAAAGCTTCAAAAGTATTTGCACTGGTCCACCTTTGCAGCCGAAGTTTTCACAATTTCAGGGAGAAATCCTACCTTGACGCGACGGGAGACGCATCCCTAGTCACGCGCTCTGCCCTTATCCCCCCGAGTGCAACGCCGCCTCAGCCCACGCCACGGCCTCGATGTAGCCCTTCACCATCGCCGCCTGGTTCAAGCCACCGGATTGTGCCGCCGCATCGCATCCTGCCCAATCGCCGCGTTCGCAGCTTTCAAGCCACCCCAGCAGAAGGCGCTCAGGGTTCTTCGTTCCCATCAGCGCATCGCGAATCTCAGCAGTGACTGCCAGCGCCGGAGCCAATTCGCTCATCGGCTGGCCCTGCATGGCGGGCACCAGGCTCAGCAGCCCAAGAAGATACTGCCCGAAGGCGTCGAGACCAAGCCCCGCTCCCACCGTCTCGCAGAATCGTCCACGCACCATGGCCATGCACAGCAACTCCGGCGGCTGGTCGCCGTTGAACTCGCTTGCAATGGCCAGCGTGGCGATCCGTCGGAAGGCGTCGTCGCCCACCGCCAGCAGCGCCGCCTGAATCGACTCCACCGGCTGGCGCAGTCCCCAAAGAGGCGAGTTCGCCAGACGCAGCAGTTGGTAGGTCAGCGGTCCATCGCGCTTCACCAATCCGCTCACCTTGACCAGTTCCAGAGGGTTCTGTTGCAGCGCTTTCAGAATCTCAAGCCGAAGCATCTGGTTTGCTGGGGGCCTGCGATTTCTCTTCATCACCGGCTGACAGAACCAGTAGCCTTCAAAGAGCGTGAAACCCTCCTGGCGCGCCTTGAGGGTTTCCTTCTGTGTCTCCAACCCCGCGGCCAGCAGGATCGTCGGCTTGCCGCCCAGCCGCTGCAGCAACTCCCATCGTTCCTGCGGCTGGCTCCGGCTGAAATCCACCTTGATGTAATCGGCCAGCGCCACCAAAGGCTCGAACTCAGGCTGACCTGTGAAATCGGCCAACGCCAACCGGAAACCCTGCGCCTTCAGCTTCTCGCATGTGGCCTTCAGTTCGGAGGGCGCATCACCGCTAGCCGCAATCTCCAGAACTGTCAGGCTCGGCGGCAGCGCCTGCGCAAGCTCCTCGCTCAGAGCCTCTGCTGCGCAGCATACGACGGCGACCAGATTGCCGGTCAGCCGCTTCAACTCGCTGGGCTTGTTCAACTTGTGGAATGCCGCCGTCTCCATCATTGCCCGGCCGGGCAGCCCGCCTTCTCCCGGTTCTTCCCGAAAGAGGAGCCTGAAGGCATGAACCCGCCCCTTTAGATCGAGAATGGGCTGGCGCGCCAGAAAGTGTACTCCAGCCGTCGCATCAGACTTTGATTCCTCGAAGTGATTTGCCTGCCCAGTTTCCGTCGTCACGCACACCTCCACCTATGCCCTCTATCGGCTCAGTGCTCACGCGACTTCATTTGAAACGAGTCTCAGAGATCGAACACTACTCATTTGAGTTCTTTTTCTGCTTTGAGTTCTTTTTTCCGGCAGACGGCTGAGTCCCGCAATATTTCACGCTCGTCAATGCGTCGGCAGGCATCTAAGCCTGCGAGGAATTCGGCTTGACCCCAACGGGAGATGCCTCGATTCTTTAGCTCATGCGAGAGAATGACGCAGAAAAGCCCACTGCAATTCATAAACAAATCCCACAGTAAACCCATAACAAGGCCCACCGCAAACCAAGAACAAAGAAGCAACGCCTGACGCAGGCCAAACTCGGAGATAAGAAGGAGAATCCCAATGTCCGCAATGATGCTTGCCTTGAAGTCTGCAAGAGTCTCCATGACCTCTCACTTAGCCTTGATTCTCATCCTGGCGGCTGCCCATTCCACCTGTCCTCACGCCGTATTGGGCTGGTGCGCAAGAGGCGCCGTCCACACCCCCGCAATACAAGTTCATCACCCTCGCTGCGCCATTCCCAGGAGTCTATTCGACCCTCGGTTACGGAATCAACGATCTCGGTGATGTGGTCGGAGCCTACCAGGTTAACGAAGCTCCAATCAACTATCCACCCACCCTCGTACAACATGGATACATCCTGAAAAGAGGAACATACAAAACGATCGATGTTCCGTTTTCCGGTGCAACCTATACGGCTGCCGAGGGGATCAACAACCTTGGCGATGTTGTAGGGAGCTACTTTGATTTGAATGGATCCTCTCACGGATTCACGCTCAAGAGGGGTGTCTTTAGATCGCTCGACTTTCCCGGGCCGGACGTGATTGACACAGAAGCGAACGCGATCAACGATTACGGGACAATCGTCGGCTCTTACTATGATTTGAACAGCAACCAAAACCGTGGGTTTGTCTTCAGCCGGGGCAAATTCACATCCATCGACGCTCCGTTTAGTAATGCTTGCTGCACGAGAGCACAAGGAATCAATGATCGGGGCGAGATCGTCGGTGATTACATCATGGCCGACACTGCTGCTTTTGGCTTTACCCTCAAGCAGGGCAAGTTCGAGTCCTTCGATTGGTCGTTACCGCCAGACTATCCCGACGCTTTCGCGGGCCAGAACGCTTTACCAATAGGAATCAACAATCGCGGAGAGATGGTCGGCCCTGGGTTTAGATTCTTGCAGGAGACGTTCACTCCCTTCACGGATATGGACTTAGGCTCTCCAGGTGCGTGCGGTTATGAGCGGGCCTGCGCCGCCTACGGAGTCAACGACTGGGGTGTGGTTGTTGGCGTTGTTATGGAACAGGTCGATACCTCATCGGGCTTTGTCGTTCCTGCATCAGGATTTCTGCTGATTCCGAAAGCGAAATCCACGAATTAATACCAGCCTGCCAAAGCCGCGAAATCGCAGGGAGTCGGGAGCCAACTGGCGTGGCCCCTCCGCAAGTTAGACTGATTCGATTCCCTGCGCTTCGCGCTTGCCATTCCGAATTTCCGGACGTGATCCAGATCGATGCCGAGTCATGTCATCTTCAAAACATCTTCGGATGATGGTTATCTGCCAGTCGAATAACAACCTATATCTGGGACAGGTTTTCCGCACCTACAGCGTCGGCTTTTACCGCAGCACCGCCGAAAGCACAAGCGTCATTCCCAGCCCGGCCACCGACAGCACCGTCTCCAGCACGGTCCAGGTCGAGAGCGTCTCCTTCAGCTCCATCTTGAAGAAGGATTGAATCAGCCAGAAACCGGGATCGTTCACATGCGAGAGAATCAGCGAGCCGGTGCCGGTCGCCAGCACCATCAACTCAGGCGAGACACCGGTCTGCGCCGTCATCGGAGCCAGGATCGCCGAGGCCACAGCCATCGCCACCGTCGCCGAACCCATCGCCACGCGAACCACTGCGGCCAGCAGCCAAGCCAGCACCAGCGGCGGCATGTGCGCCCCCAGCGCCAGGCTCACTGTCGACTGCGCTGCTCCCGAGTCGCGCAGAATGCCGCTGAGCCCCCCGGCTGCGGCCAGAACCAACAAGACCTCCGCAATCGGCGTAAAGGATTCGCCGGTGAGTTTCCACAGACCCTCCGCGACTCCTGATCTTTCCGGTCTGGTTGTGCCCGCCCAGCGTCACCAACGCGGCCAGCACCGCAATCAGCAATGCAACATCCGCGCTGCCCACGAAGTGCAGAATCTGGTTCGCAAGACCTCCGGGAGCGGCAAGCATATCGGCCCAACTGCCCAGAAAGATCAGCGCGACAGGGAAGCAGAATCGCCGTCGCCGCGCGAATCGGCCCAGCAGGCGACGGGATGGCATCAGTGCTGGATGTTTTGAAAGGGCACGACTTGAGTCGTGCCGTATGCGCCGCATCGTTGACCTGGGCTTTAGCCCCTGAGGTGTGCTCTTCGTGGGCTTCGCACTGAGTCAGGCCCTTTTCCGTTCTAACCACATCAAGATCCGCCGCAAAGAGAGGTGTTTCGTCCTCTACAAACCCCGGTGCGCCCTGCGCCTTCCGCCTCTGCCAGCGGCGCAGCATCAGCCAGCCCAGCACGGGCCCGGCCAGCGTAGCGGCGGGCAATCCGGCGGCCATGCCAAACAAGATTGTGCGTCCCAGATCGGCGTGAAACTGCGCAACCGCCAGCATTGCAGCCGGATGCGGAGGCAGCACGCCATGCACGATCGAGAGTCCGGCCAGCAGAGGCATTCCCACCAGAATCGGCGGACTTTCCACTGCGCCGCGCCGCCTCTGCCACGATGGGCATCAACAGCACCAGGCCAACTTCAAAAAACACCGGCATCCCCACCAGAATGCCCATGCCCATCAGCGCCCAAGGCAAACCGCGAGGTCCGCAGCCGTCCACCAGCGCACTGCCCAGCGCCATCGCCCCGCCCGAGCTGGCCAGCAACCGGCCGAGGATCGCACCCAGCCCCAGCACGATGGCGATGTGCCCCATCAAGTTGCCGACGCCGCCGGTAAACGACAGCGGCACCTGCTTCAACGGCATCCCCGATGCAATGCCCAGCGCAAATGCCGCGACCGCCAGCGACAGCGCCGGATGCAGCTTGACCCTGGCGATGAGAACTAAAAGCAGCAGAACCGTTCCGGCGGCGCAGGCCACCAGGTACCAGTCATGATGTGCGGCAAGGCTCACCGGCAGATTATTCCACATGGGGCCATACAGATACGAAATGCGCGGGCTGGGCCACATTGGGAACCGTTCATCCTGAATCGGGCTGCGCAAATGATGTTTCGATGCTGTGTTCTCCCGCACACTTTTCGATTGCGCGTCTCTGCTACCATAAGGATGATTGCAGTTCCTGCCGTCCGTCAGGCTGAATGCTTGCGCTCAAGTGCCCGTGCACGGAGGCGGCCAGAACCGAAGCAGCCCAAAACAGATTTCAAACCTCGAAGGAGAATCCTCTATGCCTCTAGTCTCCATGCGGCAACTACTCGACGAGGCCGCCAAGGGCGGTTACGGCGTCGGCGCATTCAACGTCAACGATATGGAACAGATTCAAGCCATCATGATGGCCGCCAAAGAAACCAAGTCGCCGGTCATCGTGCAGGCCAGCCGCGGCGCGCGTCAGTTTGCCGAAGATCTCTACCTCTTCAAGCTGATCCAGGCCGCTGCCGAGCTCAATCCCGAGATTCCCATCGCCATGCACCAGGACCACGGCAACAGCTTCGAGACCTGCAAGAGCGCCATCGATCTGGGCTACACCAGCGTCATGATGGACGGCTCGCTCAAGGCCGACGGCAAGACCCCGGCCACCTTTGAAGAGAACGTCGCCGTGACCAAGCAAGTGGTTGAATACGCCCATGCCCGCGGCGTCACCGTCGAGGGCGAAATCGGCGTGCTCGGCGGCGTCGAAGACGGCCATGGAGCCGGCGGCAGCGGCCTCGACCACATCACCGACCCCGACCAGGCAGTCGAATTTGCCGAACTGACCGGCGTTGACGCTCTGGCCATCGCCATCGGCACCAGCCACGGCGCATACAAGTTCACCAAGAAGCCCGATGGCTCCGTCCTCAAGATGGACGTCCTCATCGCCATTCACAAGCGCCTGCCCAACACCCACCTTGTCATGCACGGCAGCTCGTCCGTTCCCAAGGACCTGCAGGACATCATCAATCAGTACGGTGGCAAGCTCAAAGAGACCTGGGGAGTGCCGGTCGAGGAGATTCAGCTCGGCATCCGCAACGGCGTGCGCAAGATCAACGTCGATACCGACAATCGCCTGGCCATCACCGGCGCCATCCGCAAGGTCTTTGCCGAGACGCCTGAGAAGTTCGATCCGCGCGACTATCTCAAGCCGGCCCGCGAGGCCATGAAGAATGTCGTTGCTTCGCGCATGAAGCAGTTCGGCCAGGCCGGACACGCCGGCGACTACAAGCCCGTCTCCATCGCCCAGATTGCCAAGGGCTACGCCGACGGCACACTCAGCACACACGCCGCTGGTCGCCGCCAAGTAACTCCGGCAGCTGACCCAGCGCAACATTCAAAGGGCCACTCCGCCGATGCGGAGTGGCCCTTTGCTATTCCCCCGGACCGCGCACTGAGTGCATTGGCGGTTCACCACTGGTTGAAATCCGAATACGTCGGAGATTCTTCCGCACGAGGACGGGCATTTGTCCCTGCGCGAACTGTGGCCGGCTTTCCGAGCACCAGCTTTACGCGATCGGCGCACCCGCCGCGCGGTAAATGCCCTCGATGGCGAGAAGGTCCTTGAGGCCTTCCTCGCCGGAGGTATCCGGTTCGCGATTGTTGCGGATGCAGTCGGCGAAGTGGTCCGCCTCATAGACGAACTGATACGGCAGCTTGGCAGCGCTTGCCTGGCTGACGGCGCCATGGTGGGTTTGGCCATGAAACTTCAACCCTTCGTAGAAAAACGCTGGGTCGACCCAGAGATTGCCGTCGGCTCCGTCGATGCTTAGATACGCGCCGCCCATTTCGCCATACGACGAGCCACTGGACGCGAGCACTCCAGAGGGGAACTTCATCGAGAACTCAATGCTCTCTTCGACACTGGAAAAGCGCGAGTCGGCCGCGCGGGTACCTACCTGGGCGGAAAACGACACGGGTTCTTCGCCGGTAATCCAGCGGATGGCGTTCAGCGGATAAATGCCGAGGTCGAGCAGCGAGCCGCCTCCCGCGAGCTTGCGGTCGAGCCTCCAGCCGGAGGTTTTGACGCCATAGAAGCCTCCTTGAAAGCCTTGAATCTCGCCGATGTCTCCATCGCGCGCCATCTTGCGAATCTGCTGCCACATGGGGTCGTATTGAACGCGGTAGGCGATCATCAGCTTGACGTTGTGCTCGCGGCAGGCGTCAATCATCTGGCGGCACTCGGTTGACGAGATGGCCATTGGCTTTTCGCAGAGCACATGCTTGCCGGCGCGGGCGGCGCGGATCGTGTATTCGGCATGCATGCTGTTCGGCAGGCCGATGTAGACCGCGTCGATGTCGGGGTTGTGCGCGATCTCGTCGTAGTTCTGGTAGTTGTACACGGCTTTCGGAGAGACTCCGTAGAGGGTCTCGTATTTCGGGGCCTTTTCGGCGGCGTGTCCCGTCACGAGCGCGGTGACTTTGCACTTCGAGGACTGCGCGCAGGCCCGCATGAAGATGTCGGAGATGCTGCCGAGGCCGACGGCGGCGAAGCGCACCGGTTGTTGCGCCTCACCGCGCAGCGGGAGTGAACTGGCGGCAGCCGCCAGCATGGAAGCTTTGATGAAGCTGCGGCGATCGAAAATGGTCATGGCTCCTCCGTAGGAATACGATTCGGCTCAACAACATCCATCGAGCCCTCAAGGTTGCATGCAAATCTACTGCTGGAAGACGGGAAGATAGCCACGCACTCGCGTTTGCAGGCGATAGATATGCGTTCGGGCAGTGATGTAGAGCGTGGTTCCGTCGCCGCCCCAGGCGAGGTTCGCGGCAACCTCAGGCAGCAGAATCTGCCCCAGCACCTTTCCCTCCGGCGTCAGGATGCGGATGCCGCCGGGGCCCGTGGTCCAGATGTTGCCGCGGCTGTCGATCTTCATGCCGTCGGGCACACCGGGGCCTTCCTTTCCGGTGAAGTCGATCACGTCGTGCGGCGGCCCGACCGTGCCATCGGCGTGGAGCGGATAGGCGATCACCCGCTCTCTCGGTCCGGAGTTGTTCACATAGAGAGTCTTGTTGTCGGGCGAGAGTGCGATGCCGTTGGGAAGGGTTAGGTCGGTAATGATGGGCGTGAGCTTGCCGTTCTTGTAATGGAAGACTCCGTCGAATGCAAGCTGTTTGGCGGGGTCCTTGTCGAGGCCCTGCAGCCCATAGGGCGGATCGGTGAAGAAGAACGAGCCATCGGGAAGAAAAACCAGATCGTTGGGGCTGTTGAGGCGCTTCCCCTGATAATTGTCGAAGAGAGGCTCGATTTTCAGGTCGCCGGCACTTCCAACCAGCCGCACGACGGCGCGGCCATATTGCTCGCACATCACCACTGAGCCGTCCTTGTTTGTCGCCATCCCATTGGGGCCGGTCTTCTTCCCATTCGGACGAGCATAAGCTCCGGTTTTGAGATCCAGGAGTAATGTGTCGTGCCCCTCCGCAGTGACCGCGTGAACCCGGTCTCCCTCTTCGTCAGAGAACCACAACCGGCCGCCACGCCACATCGGTCCCTCGGTGAAGCTATACCCGCCGGAAACGGCCTGCGGCTCAACTCCCGGCGCAATAAGCTGATCGAGAGCAGGCGAAAGCCGGAGAATTTTCATGGAAGAAGGGCCGGCGCTCTGCGCGGAAGCAATGAGCGAGCCGGCGACCAGGACAAGAGCAGCGAAAATCGAGCGCATGATTGTCATTTTTGGAAGACCTGTAAGGCGAGTTTTTCTGCTTCGAATAAGCTGTTTTGCTGCGATCTCATTGGGTCCGGAGATGAGCAGCGAAATTCAGCCTTCCCAATCGCAGGAACCCCAATCGCAGGATCAATGATAAGGCCGGGCAGAGACATCCTGCAATTGATTGGGACGCCGCACGTCTCTATCGGTATTGAAGGCAAAGTCTTCGGCGCGCGCCAGGAATCCAGAGCCGAACGCTCCTCAGATCATATTCTCGTGAACGGCGAGTTCATGCTAGTTATCTGACCGCATGATTCTGTATCTGTAGCGCCGGTCTCCAGACCGGCTGTCGTGCGGGTCTCCAGACCCGCACTTGGTACGAATTCACACGGCCAGAGACCTAGTTGATGATTTCATGCCATCCCGCGCTTCCATACCCGCCCCGCTGAAAACATGCTTCGGCGATTTGGCAGAAACAGAGAGTCGACGGTCCTGGCCAGCATTTTGCTGGAGTAGAGCCCGTTTCTGGGGATCGATCTTGTTGTGACTACCCAGTCGAACGCTGAAAGCTTCCCGCCCCTCAGTTGAGAATTATCCATCGTATATTTCATCAAACTGCCGAAACAGCGCCGTGTTTACCCGCTCTATCCAATCCAGTAGTTTTTGCAGGTTTTCGTCATAAGCGTCGATGCGCTGAAGCCATAGCTGGTATGGCTTGTTCGTGAAGAGCAATGTCGGTGATACGAAGCGAATATCTGCAGCGTGAGGAAACGGATAGGTCGAGAACGTCCCGTCGTCATTCTTATTCAGGCAGAAATCCATCGACTCATTCCACGAGCCGTGGATTGACTCAGACATCATGCCATATGTTGCCGCATATAGGTCTACATGCTCCACTTCAGCGAAAATGTTATAGAAGCTCTTTCCTTGGATTTTCCAGTGGTGCTTCTCTTGGACCTCGAAGTCCTGTAGGGTGAGCTTTTCGAAGTCCATTTTCTCCCGCACGGATTTGATGAGTCGCTGTCCGGCTTTGGTCTCGTAAAACGCCGAGCCCATTTGAAGATTGCGGAGCAGGCGCAGACGATCTTTATAAGAACACTTCCTGTAATCCTCGACGATGCTTTGATCGCTCGTCATCAAGTACTGAGCAACGACAGACGCCTCAATCATAGGGCGCTCTAGGATACCGATGATCTCGGCGTTGTTCTCTTCGTAGTAACGGATGACTTCTTTTAACAACTTCCAAATCCGTACGAGCAAGCCTAGGACGGGAGCGTCATTGAGCGAGAAACCTCTTGGATTGCGTTCGAAATTCTTTATCCGCGTGATGCAGTCATAAATCTCCGCAACGTCTTTGTAAAAGGTGAGCGCAAACTTATTTAGCGCATCGACGGAGCGGAGTCCTTCCTTGATGAAAGCTTCATCGTATTTTTCGGTAATCTTCAGGATCTCGTCCATTCAGCAGTTATACCAAACCTGTGGCGCACTGCCCTCGGTATCAGACCGAGCGGGTGGCTCCGGCCTTTGTCGCTTCAAATTCCAATTGAGGGCGTTGCCGGTACATCGCATTCCTTGCCTCTTGCTGCCTTGCGGCGGACACATACACAGTGTGCAGAGATCCAACCGGTTCTGCAGTCAACTGTTGATTTCAGGCCTTATCGCGAAGTGAGATCCATCCTGTGGGCGGGATCAGGCGCCGGAGACCAGGCACTCACGCAATCAGCCGTGCCAAATCCACGTAGGCAACCTGCCGACTCGCCGCCCAGTCGGCACCCCCAGGGATTTGCAGAAAATTATCCTCCGTTAGCGCACAATGGAAACAGTCGACAGAGCGTAATCGAACTGATCCCTTACCCCTGATCTCCGACCGGTCTGTACCACCCCCGACACCTACCCCCACCCCCCTACCCCGCAAAACCTCAGTTTTTTGGTGCACCGCATCAAGTTAAGACAAACAAAATAAAAATCTTATGCACTTACCCTATAGAAATTTTAGTAATTGAAAATGCCCAATTTCGCCCCATTTTTTGGCGTTTTCGGGGCGGAAATCGGCAAAAATCGCTCCGAAATCGTTAAGAAAATCAGCGCGCTTGCGTCTTCCTCTTGTGAGACTCCGCAGGATAGATTTCGGCAAAAGACTCGTCGGGCGATGTGGCCGGCCAGCCGATCATGACGAGGAAGACATCAAGAACGAAGAGCCCGATGGCAATGTCGTTGAAGAGCATCGCCTGCGGCAGATCGGGCCACAACTGGTTGGCAGCCCAGAAGAGAAAGGCGATGGCCAGCAGGACTGCTTTCGACGGCCTCCATGCGCGCTGGCCGGTGTGCGCTCTGGTAGAGCAGATAGGCGAAAGCAATCATCGCCAGCGGGAATGCGCCAAGAACATTGTGGGCTCCGGCCGGAAACCGCTGCGGGATGGCATCCCACACGAACAGCACTCCGACGCTTGCCAGTGCGACAAATCCGAAGATTACGGGAAGGGCCCGATGAGCGCGATTGATCCGGCTGAACATAGGCCATTTTCACCCACTCTTCATAAAGGGGCCATAAGGATGACCAGTGCGCGCTGGCACGGCGCCGAGCGCACCTTCGCTGAGACAATGGAACCATTCAGGCCGTCGGATCGTATTTATACACGAACGTCACTGCATCTTGGAGAGCATTGCCATGCCAGAACTGGCTGCTTCACGCACTGAAACGCGTTCGCGCCGCGCTCTGGGCATTGAGCGCCTGCTCACAGATGTCGACCCGAATCTGCCGCGCATCTTTGTTCCGTGGGCTCTCAAGCATCCACGGCACCTGCCAGCATTCTTTCGCCTCGCGCGTGCACACCGGCAAACCAGCCGCATGCGCGACGAGGCGCTTGAACGCGGAATGCAGGTGCCGCCGTTTCTCGTTCTCAGCGTGACGTCGCGTTGCAATCTGCGCTGCACCGGCTGCTTTGCCGGGGCAGTCGGAATCACCACGACCGCGAAGGCAGAGCGGAAGCCGCTTAGCCTTGACGACTGGCGCAGAGTAATCGGCGAAGCCTCCGAGGCTGGGGTGATGGGTTTTGTGATTGCGGGCGGCGAACCATTTATGCTGCCGGGGATCGAGAGCCTCTTCCTCGACTTTCCCGACCGCATGTTTCTCGTCTTCACGAATGGAACGGCTCTGCGCGATCGCGACTACGAAATCTTGAAAAGCTGCCGCAACACGGCGGTTGTGGTGAGCCTTGAGGGGGATCGCGAATTGACCGATGAGCGCAGGGGAAATGGCGTCTATGAGAGTGCGCTGCGCTCGCTCGACCGGCTTCGCGAAGCGGGCGTGTTGACCGGCCTTTCAATCACAGTCGGAGCCGCGAATATCGACTACTGGACCGACGAAAAAAGAATGGACGCGATCATGGCTCGCAGCGGGCCGCTGGCATTTTTCATCGAGCAGATTCCAACGGGCGAAGGCGACGGAATCGTTGCCATTCCAGAAGAAAAGCGGCTACGCTTCCGCGAGACTGTGCTACGTGTTCGCAGCCGCGAGACGGGCGCGGCTTACCTCGTTCACTCGCCCGCCGACGAGGAGTTCTTCGGCGGCTGCGTCTCTGCCGGGCGAGGCTTCGCGCATGTGACGCCAACCGGCGACGTAACGGCATGTCCGTTCTCGGCTCTTGCAACGCACAACGTGAGCACTTCAACGGTTTCCGAGGCTCTCGCCGGTTCCTTCTTCACCATGATCCGCGACAACGGGCCGATGCTTGAGACGCACGACCATCCGTGCTCTCTCGCAGCGAATGCGGACAAGCTGGAGAATATGGCAACGGGCTTGGGCGCCTACCGCACAGGCGGAGCCAATTCGGGGCCTGAACACAAGCTGGTCGAGTTGGCGGTGCTTTGAGTTAAGTCAACCATTGGATCGCGGCTTCGCTTACAACTCTCGCTGTAACGCGCCGCATGGATCACGATGCCGTCTTCTTTGCGCGGGCTCCGCGCCAATACAAGGCCAGACCGATCAGGACCGAGACGAGCGTTCCTGCCACCAGCTTCAGCTCAAATCCGAGCTTGTCCAAGGAGTCGCCGGGGGGCACGAGCGAAACAAAAATTCCGACGAGAACAACAATGAATCCAAGACCTCCGCAGATCCAGACACCGGCAGTGCCGCCAGGCACGAGCACCGCATGCGGATTCTCTTTGCGGTCCTTGCGATGCGCCAGCTTGATGACCGCCGCGAACATGTACAAAAACGGAATGAAGTAGAGAATGATGGCTGCATCGATGAGGATCTGATAGGCGCCGCGCGTCGTCTCGTTGATCTGGCTCACCAGCAGAATCGCGCCGGAGAGTGAGGCCTGCACGAGGATGGAGACCCATGGCGTCTTCCAGCGAGGATGAATCTTGCCAAACGCGGCGGGCAGGTAGCGGTCGATTCCCACGACGAAGGGAACGCGGGCAATGCCGGCTACAGTCGAGCCGACGCCGCCTGCATTTCCCGCAGTGACGAGGACGGCCGCCAGCATTCCAAGGAAGCCGAGCTTCAGCGCGGTAGATCCGATGGTGATGGCGTGAAAGACGCCGCTCTGCGGGTCGAGATTGGCTGCGGGCACCAGCGAGAGAATCGCAAAGGTCCCGGCGATGTACATCAGCGCGATCAGCGCGCCAGCGCCAAAGACGGCGCGCGGCAGCGTGCGGCGCGGATCGCGCACCTCTTCGCTCATCGCGGAGACGAGTTCAAGGCCGGTGAAGGCGAAGGCGATCTGCGACCAGAAGTTGACCGTATCCCAGTTCCATGTGGGCATCATGTTGGCGAGGGTAAAATGCGTTGCGGAACCGTAGCGCAGACAGACGATCGCGGCGATGCCGGCCAGCATCAGCAGAGGCACATAGGTTCCAACGCCGCCGGCATTCTGCAGCCACTTGCCGATGTTCAGTCCGACGATGTTCAGCAACACAGCGACGAGAAGCATGGCCAGCGAGACGATCAGCAGAAAGCTGCGGTCCTGCGCGAGAGCCGCGCCGCGGCCGCCAATGATGTATGCGCTCATGGAGGCGCTGGCGAGCAGCAGGCCAGGAAAGTAGAAGACGGTATAGATCCAGTAGGTCCAGCCGGCGACGAAGCCGTGAAAGGGTCCGAAGGCCTCTCTGGACCAGGCGTAGAGCCCGCCTTCCTCGGGAAACCGCGAGGAAAGCTCATTGATCACCAGCGCGCCGGGCACGAAGAAGAAGACCGCGGCCAGAACCCACAAGCTGATCGAGGAGGTGCCGTTGTGCCCGGCGGCCGCGATCCAGCGAGGCCCCAGCACCGTGGCGATGTTGAAGAGCAGCACATCCCAAAAGCCCATCGTTTTGCGCAACTGCGATTTGGAATCGAGTGGGACGGGCGCGGAAGGCATCATACGATCACCTGAGATACGGCAAGGAATTCAAACTGTCTTGGGAGATCATATAACGTCTGCATTCACTAGACTGCGGGAGCGATCGAGGCTTGACGTGCCTGGCCGGCGAGCGTGTCGATCTCCTGATCTTTGTATTGGAGCTGATAGAGCTTCCAGTAGAGGCCGCGTTGGGCCAGCAGTTGCTGATGCGAACCCATCTCGCGCAACTGGGCTTTGTGCATTACCAGGATCGTGTCGGCGCGCTGAACAGTCGAGAGCCGGTGTGCGATGAGAACACTGGTTCGCCCCTCGACCATGCGCTCCAATGCGCCGCGAATGCGAAGTTCGGTGTCGGTGTCGACGCTCGATGTGGCCTCGTCGAGGATCAGAATGCGCGGGTTGAAAGCCAGCGCACGGGCAAAGTTGATGAGCTGCTTCTGGCCGGTCGAGAGCGAGTTGCCGCGCTCCTGCACCGGCTCGTCGAAATGATTGGGCAGGCTCTCGATGAAGTCCAGCACGTTCACGTCGCGGGCGGCCTGGCGCAGGCCTGCATCGGTGATGGCCTCATTACCGAAGCGAATATTTTCAGCCAGTGTGCCGGTGAAGAGGAACGGGTCTTGCAGGACGACGGCAAAGTGTTGGCGCAGCGCGGTCAGATCGTGCTGACGAAGATCGATGCCGTCCACCAGGATTTCTCCGGCAGTTACGTCGTAGAAGCGCATCATCAGGCTGATGAGGGTAGTTTTGCCTGCGCCAGTGTGGCCCACGATCGCCACCGTCTGGCCGGGCTCGACGGTGAAGGAGACATCTTTGAGAATCCATTCGATGCCGGAGATCGCGGCCAAATCGGCCGCTGGAGATTTTGCCGGCAACGGCCCGGTCAACGGCGGCCTGCTGCTCTTCAGTGAGTTTCTGATACGTGAACCAGACGTGGCGGAACTCGATTCGATTGCTGCCATCTCCTGGGAGCGGGCGGGCAGGCGAGACAATCTCCGGCTCGGTGTCGAGCAGCTTGAAGATGCGTTCGCTGGCCGCCATGGCCGATTGCAGGATGTTGTATTTGTCGCTCATGTCCTGGATCGGCCGCCAGAAACGCAACGAATACTGGACGAACATATTGAGTACGCCGATCGTGACCACGCCCGACAAAACGCCAAATCCGCCGCGCCAGATGACCAGGGCGATGGCGATGGCGGAGAGGAGATCGACCGCGGGATAAAAGAGGGCGTAGGCGAAGATGGTGTCTTTGAAGGCGATCATGTGCTGGCGATTGACGGCTTCAAAGTCGTCAAAGGCGCGCTGTTCGCGATTGAAGAGCTGCACAACGCTCATGCCGGAGATGTGTTCCTGGGTGACGCTGTTGATGCGGCCGATGGCGGTGCGGACACGGCGGAAGCTGGCGCGTACGTGGTCGCGGAAGAGGCGCGTGACGACGAGGATCAGCGGCAGTACGCTGAACGCCAGCAGGGCCAGCCACCAGTTGATCTTGAGCATCAGAATGGCCATGAAGGTGAGGTTGAGCGAGTCGTCGACGATGGCCAGCACGCCGGCGGTGAACATCTCGTTGATGGCGTCCACGTCGGAGGTGATGCGCGTGACAAGGCGGCCGACCGGGTGGGCATCGAAGAAGCCGATGTGCATGCGCTGCATGTGGCGGAAGATATCTCGCCGCAGGTCGAACATCAGCTTCTGGCCGGTCCACTGCATCAGGTAGGTCTGAATGAATTGGAAGAGATAGGCCGAGATCAGCGCGCACAGATAGATGACGGCCAGGCGGGTAATGCCTTGGTAAGGATCGTCGGGAAGCAGGCGGCCGAGCCAGTTGCTCTTGTGCAGCAGTTGGACCAGAAATCCGGAGGGGTGCGTTGCCGTCTCGCCGGGGCCAAAGTAGCGGTCGATGGCCACCATCACCAGATACGGGCCGGCGACATCGCAGAGGGATTTGAGGCTGATGGCCACGGTCGATACGGTGGCCTGAATCCAATAAGGGCGCAGATAGTGGCCGAGCCTCTGGATGAGGCGGGAGTCGTAGACCTTGCCCGTCACTTCATCGTCGGGCTTTTTGGGTATCTTTTTTTCCTGGTCGGCCATCGGCTGAGTTGGGTTCGGCTGTCTTCTCCATTGTACGGTTCAGAGATCAGGGAACGGGCGCAATGGTTTGACGACATGCAAGGCGCGAAGCTTCAAAAATCCGACGCCATGGAAGGGCGCAAACGGTCGAGGCGGTTTCCGATTTGCCTGAAACATACCCTCCAGGTGGGTGGAAAGAGGTGAAAACTTCCCCCGGAGGGCATTCAATTTGAGTGAAACATCTCAAAAATCGCTACGTTTTGCATATCATTTGGCCCGTTTTTCATAGATTGAATTTGGGGCATGCTGCCGGCGATGCGAGACCGGGCGGACAGGCCCGGTGTCATGACCGCGTGATTCTGCACTTTGTGGTTCGCAGTTTCCCACCCATTCGCCAGAAGAAAGGCGAATGGATGGGCCACGGAGATTCCTTGCACTATCGGCGAAGATGCTCAAAGTCTGCGTCAAACGAGCTCGTAGGGGTGACGTTGATGACGCGAGAGCAGGCTTGCCGCGATGTCGTCTCCCATGATTGATTCGGTCACCGGGTTCCAGTGGATTCGATGACTCGTCTTCATCGCGATCCAGTGAAGCAGGCACGTCGTGCAGGCACGGTGGCCAATCTCAACCGGCGCGGTCGGCGCCTTGCGCGAGTGGATGCAATCGAGCCAGTTGCCATGCTGGTCGTCGGATGTGTATGGATGAAACTCGTTGGGACCTATCTCGGAGTCGAGTATCCTGGGATCGCTGGCGCGTAGCGGCACGATCGGCACCGGCTTATCGCTGGATGATGCGGTCGGTGAGTCGCCATTGCGTCGCGACATACGAAGATCCATCCCTTGTCGCCGATCCACTTGATTCCGTTTTCGAAATCGCCGGAGATGGTCATGACGACGCCGTTCGCATAGCGGCCGTAAGTCTTGAACGGGCCGTGCACGTCCCACAGACCTTCCTTCGGAAATTCCGCGCTTCCCCAGATTTCGACTGGGCCGGTAAGCTCTGTATCCATGCCCCAATGAGCGGTGTCTACGTGATGCGCGCCCCAGCCGGTGATCATGCCCGCACCGAACTGTTCCAGGCGCAACCAGCCAGGACGCGAGAACCCGTTGGTGGGCATCACGCGATCGAGCGTGTAAGGCACCTCGGGAGTCGAACCCAGCCACGCATCGTAATTGAATCCGGCGGGAACGGGCATGGGCTCGGGATTGCCGCCGGCAGGATCGCCGGGCAGCCCCACTTCAACCTGTTTCACTGTGCCGATGCGGCCGTTGCGCACCAGCGCGACCGCGCGCGCAAATTGCTTCCACGAGCGCTGCTGCGAGCCGATCTGAAGGATGCGGCCGCTGGCTTTGACGTGGTCGGCCATGATGCGGCCTTCGCGAATGGTGAGCGACGCGGGCTTCTGCAGATAGACATCTTTGCCCGCCTTCACCGCGGCGACAGCCAATCGGGCGTGCTGATGATCTGGCGTTGAAATCAGGACAGCATCGATTTCCTTGTCTGCAAGAAGCTCTCTGAAATCCGAGTAGCCTTTGGTGCCCGTGTAAGGTCTTGCCGAGTTTCTCGGTATATGTCTTATCGACAAACTGCTTGCCCGACTCGACCCGCTCCTGGCTCAAGTCGCATACCGCCACGATGCGATTGTCACGCCCCGCGACGCCGGTGAACTGCATGACGCCAGGCATATCGTGCCCGCGAGAGATGCGTCCCACGCCGATCGCGCCGATGCTGATCCGGTTGGATGGAGCAGTCGCTCCAAATACAGACATCGGTACGATGGTTGGAAAACCGGCAACGACGCTGCCGGCGATTGTGGCCTTGATAAAGTCTCTGCGTGACGCCTTCATGTGTTTCTCCCTAAGGGCGATCAGGCCCGGCTTTCCCAATCGAGGTGAGCGCGGGCCGCATTCATCTGTGCCTTGATCGAAAGCTCGGCAGCAAGAAGGCACTGAGTTTGATCCTGGGCGGTGTGGGTTCGATTGACGATGTCGCTGACAAATTGACGGCCAAATGGAAGAGTCAGATTGTTGCAATCGATGTATCTGGCCTCATTTTGATCGACGATGAACAGATTGTTGCCCTGCTTGCTTACGGCAACATTGGTGTATTTTCGGACTTCAATGTAGCCCTCGGTGCCGAGGATAAAGAGCCTTCCGTCGCCCCACGTGCCGAGACCGTAGGGAGTGAACCAATCGAGGCGCACGTAACCGAAGCCATTGTTCCCGCGCAGCATCATGTCGCCAAAATCCTGAAACTGAGGATGGCTCGGATGCCGGAGGTTGGCAACCTGGGATGCAACCACCTCGGCTTGCGTTGAGCCTGTGTAGTACAAAAATTGATCGACCTGATGCGAGCCGATGTCGCAAAGAATGCCGCCGAACTGAACGTCTTTCCAGAACCAGGCCGGCCGGCCGTCGATCGATCCCGAACTCCCCGCATCGCTGCCAGGCTTCTGACGAATCTGGTGCGGCGCGATGTTGATCGTCTGGATCACGTTGCCGATCGCGCCGGCTTGAATCAGATCTCCTGCTTTGACGGCAGCCTTCACCTCGAGCCGTTCCGAATACATGATGGCGTAGATGCGTTTGGTAGAGGCGATCGTTTCGCGCACTTCGCGGAGTTGTTCGAGCGTGGTGATGCCGGGCTTGTCGGAGAGGAAGTCCTTGCCCGCTTTCATGCAGCGAACGCCGAGGGGCGCGCGTTCATTGGCGATTTGGGAGCTCAGCACCAGTTGAATGGAAGGATCGTCTACGATCTCCTGCTGTGTCGCGGCGACCGGCACGTCAGGATAACGCTTTTGAAACGCGGCGAGCAGATCGGGTTCGAGCGCCCAGACTTTGACGAGAACGCCGCCCCCGCGTTTGACGGCTTCAACCATGCCATAGATGTGTGGATGACTGATGCCGCACACGGCGAACTTGATGGAATCGCGCGGAGGCGCATCTTCCACCAGAGGGAGCACTTCCTCTCTAGCACTCGATGGAGAAGCCAGAGGAGAGCCAGAGGCAGCGAAGGAGGGGAGAGCGGAAATCATGCTTGCAACAGAGACGTTCCGAAGAAAATCGCGGCGAGGAATAGAAGAGGCGGCCATGAGAGCACTCCAGATGAGAGATTTGGGCGCACCGTCGTCAAGAGAAGATTTGAGGAACGCTCACCTATGGTGAGGGAGAGACCGGGTTTTCCAGTCTCTCCCTGATAGCGCCGATTATACAAATCGGCCGGCAGATGAATCGATACGTTGATATTCGCTTCGTCAGAAGTTCATCTTCAGCGCGAGCTGGATGATGCGGGAATCCGCGGTTGTGCCCACGTTGCCCGTCGCCGTGCCGATGGTCTGAGCGAGTGCTGCCAAACGCGCCGTTGGCGAAAGTCACGTTCGGATCGGACCATTGCGGATGGTTGAACAGGTTGAAGAACTCGCCGCGGAACTGGAAGTTGATGTTTTCATGCGACGGCGAACGGGTAGAATGTTCTTGAGCAGGCCCGTGTCCACATCCCAGAGGTTCGGGCCACGCCAGGTTCCTTTGCCGGCGTTGCCATAGTTGCCTGCTGCCGGCTTTGCGAAGAGCGCCGGGTTGAGCCACGGCAGGCAATGCTTCACTCCCGTGCACCCGCCGCGCTGGCTCGACGGACGACTTGCCGAATTGGCTTGCAGGACCCGATGTAATCCGCGCGATCGATGTTGTTGCCGGTCTGGGATTGGTCGGTTCCCGCCAGGATGGTCAGCGGATCGCCGGACGTGAAGGAGTAGATGCCGGTCCATTGCCATCCGCCCGACAACGTTGCGGACCAGCGCGTTGGAGCCGCTGAGCTTGGGCAGATTCCACACGTACGAAGCCACCACATGGTGCCGTGCGGTCGAAGGTCGCAGGTCCGGTTTCGAAGGCATGCTGCCGCGGATCGTAGAACGACATGCCCGAGCCGATGCTCGATCCGATGTCGGTGATCCCGCCATTTTCCGACAATCCGTAGTCGTTGGCATGGGAATAGGTGTAATTGGCCAGCAAGGTGATCTGGTTCAGAATGCCCTGTGCCGCCAGCCCCAGGCCGCTTCTCCAGGTCGAGCTGGAGACCGTTGTAGCGCGTTGGCGCCGGTGTTGCGATTCTGGTAGATGACGCCAAACGGCTGATAGGGCCGCCGCGCCTGCAGCGATGCCGTGCTGCCCGGCGGTGTAGACGCCGGGGTTCAGATTCACGTCCTGGCGGAGGTGGCGTTCCGCGCGTTCCCACATAGGAGGCGTGCACCACTGTATCCGCCCGCAGCTGGCGCTCGAAGGTGATGTTCCAGTCGTAGATTTCAGGCGTGACCCACTTGACGCCCGGCTGCAGGCCGAAGACGGTCGGGTTGGCCACAAAGGTCGCGTTCTTGGGAGCGTTCTTGAGCGTAAAGCGCTGCGGGAAGCCGCTGCGTAGAAGCTCGGATAGTTCGCCAGCGGATTGGAGAGCGGACCAATCTGCGAGGCTCCGGTGGTCGAATCGTTCAGGTCAATGCGCAGGCTGAAGGGCGCCGAAATCGCCGCGTCATTCAGGAACAGGCCCGGCAGCCGCGAGTAATAGAACAGCCCGCCGCCGGCGCGGAGCGACATCTTCCCCGAACCGGTCGGATCCCAGGCGATGCCGACGCGCGGAGCGAAGTTGTTCAAGTCGCCCGTCTCGTCCGCGATCGGGAACGGCGATTCCGTTGTATTTGTCGCCGATGAAGAACAGGCCGGCCGGAGCGCTGGGAATCGATCGCTGGAGTGAACGCCGGCAGCCTACGCATCGGGACGGAACTGCTCGATGCGCCCCCAGATTTCCTTCATCACCTGCTGCGGTTCCCAGCGCAGTCCATAGTCCAGCGTAAGGCGCGGCGAGATCTTCCACTTGTCGTTGGCGAAGAAGCCCATGGGGTTCTCGCGCGAGTCGGAGTAGTCGCCCGAGGTCTGGCTGAACTGTGTGCTGATAGCCCAGCAGAAAGCTCGCCATGCGCCAGGCCAGTCACGTCGTTGGTAAAGTTGAAGCTGCCATTCTCCAGATCGGTGTTGCGGATGTTCGACTGATCCAGTTCGAGATCGAAGCCGAAGCTGAACGTCATGCTTGCCCTTGTTCCAGCTCAGCATTTCGCGCAACGTCGCCGGTGTTGCGGATGAATTTGGCATCGGTGAAGCTGCCGAGGGTAAAGTCGCCGGAGACAGCGAAGTTGCGGATGCCGCTCTGCGCCTTGGGCAATTGCCAGATGCTTGAGCCGAAGGTCGGTCATATCCGGAACTGTGCCGCCCGGGCCGCCCTGCTGGCCGCGATCGGAGGCCGAGCGCACAGCATCGAGAATGATGGTGTTCACCAGCCGTGGGCGAAATGACCCATGTGTAGCCAACCGCCCAGTTCTGCGTCTGCACCGTCGAGCCCGGCCCGGCCGTCAGCAGGTTCTTGCCGTCGTAGGTTGGCGCGTGATGGTAACTGTTGAGATAGAAGCGGCCGAAGAGCCGATCCTGGCCGCGGAAGACCTGATCGAACCGCGCGATGTACTCGTTGAAGTTCTGCTGGAGGGGCGTGCCGAACGTCACCGATCCGCTTGTCGATCCGGCCGGGCGAACCGGCAGCAGCTTGGCCATGTGCGAGTGCCACCGGATCGATGGGCCCAATCGAAGCGTTGCTTGCGATACGGAACGTGCGTAAACGGGATTGTTGATGCGTTGTGGTGGGATTGGTGAAGCGAGAAGTCTCCGTTCAAATTGTCCGCGGTGGGAACGATCGCGTTGGTGGCATTGTTGACGCTGCGGATGATCGTCTTCTGCCATCCAAAGAAGATGAAGCTGGTGTTCTTGTGAATCGGGCCGCCGATGGTGCCGCCGAACTGATTGCGCTTGAGCGGATCGACCTTGTCGGCAAAATAGTTGCGGGCGTTGAAAGACGCCGGTTGCGCACAAATTCGAACAGATCGCCGTGCCACTGGTTGGTGCCCGACTTGGTGACGACGTTCACCACCGCGCCGGCGTTGTTGCCATACTGCGCGTCGAAGCTGTTGGTCTGGACGCTGAACTCCTGCAAGCGCGTCAGGGAAAGGGAAACGGATCGTTGGTGTTGCTCATCAGGTCTTCGTTGTTGCCGCCGTCCAGGTTGTAGCCGATCTGGTCGGGCCGCGCGCCGTTCACGGCGATCGCTTCGGCGCCGGGAATCTGTTTCGTGTCGCCCTGCAGCGCGCCGGAGTTGTTCGCGATGGCCGATACTGCGCCCGGCACCAGAAGCGTCAGGTCGGCGGCATTTCTGCCGTTCAGGGGCAGATCGGTCACGCGCGAGCTCTCAATCACCTGGCTGAGTTCCTGGCTCACCGTGTTGACCTGCACCGCCGACTCTTCCACGGTGACCTGCTGGGTCGCCTGCTCCGACCTGCAGATGGACGTCCATGTCTGCGGATCTGATCGGCCAGCAACACGACGTCCTGCACGTATTTCTTGAACCCTGTCGCCTCCACCGAGACCGTGTAGGTGGCCGGAGGCAGCGAAGGAATGTTGAATTGGCCGCTGCCGTTCGTCACTCGTGGTGCGTGACGTTTGAGGTGCTCTTTTGCGTCACCGTGACCTTGGCGCCGGCAATCACCGCGCCGGAAGGATCCATGACCGTTCCGGTGATGGCGACATTGCCTCCGCCCTGCGCGAATGCACCGGACAAGATTGTTAGGATTCCGAGCAGAACCCCCATCTGAAGGGCCCACTTACGGTGAGTGGCATCTGCCGTAAACTTTTGCTGCATCATTGGCCTCTCTTTCGATTACGCATGTTTAGCAATTCGCCATTAGTTCGTGAAGCAAACTAATGGCGCGGCAAGGATACGTCGCTCGCTAATCTCCTGTCAACTTCTTTCTGTGCGACCTCTCTCGTCGAAATCCGCCGTCAAGTGGATGGGGAAGATCTCAATCTTCTGGATAGGGGAGATCGCAATCTTCGGCGATTTAGCGTCATCACAGGAACTCTCCAGACCCACAGACGACGTATGGCGGCGCGGACGCCGCCAGCACAGCCGGTCTCGAGACCGGCGCTCCATTCCTTTCTCAATTTACAAATAAGTTCTCAACCTCAATCGAGAATCCGGGCTTCTTGTAAGAAGCCTTCTAATAGAGAGGACTCAGGTGACATGCCAGCCTAACGCATCGAGTAATGATCTCGGCTTCCTGCCCTAGCGTACAGTCGGCGCTGCCGACGGAGTCTGCGTCTGCTCCATGTATTCCACGTAGCCGAGCAGAGCGCCCCAGTGATAGAAACGGTCGCTGCTTTTCACGTCGTCGCCGCTGCCGGTTATCGCGTTGTAGTTCTCGTGTACATGGCCGTTCTCCTTCCACTCCTTGAGGAACAGCTCATAGGACTTCTGCGCGAATTCTTGTCGCACTTCGGGGTCGTCGTAGTTGCGCAGACCAAGGTAGACGAGATAGTTCATCGGCCCCCAGATGCGGCCGCGCCAATAGTCCTGATCGTGAAAGGCGGGATCGTTGCGCGCAATCGACGGAATCACCCACTGGCCCCAGAACTCCTCGGTGTTGAGCAGGTGCTTCTTGATCATGGCCTGCGCCTGGGCAGGCGTGGCGGCGCTGGCCAGCAGCGGATAGAAGTTGGTCGGCGAAAGCCGGTGGCTGAACTGGCCCGTGTGCAGGTCCTTGTTGAGGAAGATGCCGTCCGGCTCGCTCCACAGCGTGGCGAGGCTGGCGCGGTAGCGGTCAGAGCGCGCGCGCAGCTCCTTGGCTTCGGCTGCCCGGCCCAACTCACCGGCAATCTGGGCCAGCGCGTCGCAATCGGCAATGTACATGCTCATCAGGCCTACGTCGGCAAGCTCCATCAGGTGCGACTTCCGGTCGTAGCCCGCGCCGTCGTACATGGGGCTGTTGTCGAGGCCGGATTCGTAGACGGTCCCTTGCAGGGTTTCACGGAAGCTGTCGTCGAAACTGGTGGGTTCGGTGGGGCCATCGTTGCCCCAGGCCAGGTAGCCCTGCGTCTGGCGATGCTGGTCCCACCAGCGGTTCCAGCTCAGCAGCGGCTCAAAGGTGTCCTCAAGAAACCAGCGGTCGTGAAACTGCTGATAAAGTCCCAGCACCGTGATCGCGCCCACGGGTGGCTCGGAGTGATCGAAGGTCTTCCAGCCGCCGGGCCGGCGCGAAGTTGGGAACGAAGCCATTCGGCGTCTCCTCGCGCAAAATCTCCATGGCGTTGGCGTAGGCCAGGTCGCGGTCGCCAATCCCAGCCAGAGTGGCGGCGAAGAAGGTATCCCAGTCGAAAAGCACGTAGCCGCCAAAGTTCAGGTTCCAGACGCGGCTCACCGGAGAGATGACGCGGCGCTGGTTCGGCTCGTAGATCGTGTCCCAGCCCAGCGTCGTTTCAATTGCATCGAGAATCGGCGCAGAAGAACCTGCGGCGGCGATGGACTGCTCGTAGGCCTTGTGTTGGCGATCGACGATGGCCTCAATCTCGGCCACGGTGCGGCGTCGTCCCGTGGCGATACCGGCCGGCGCCGTCAAATCCACTGAAAAGTACGGCGCCGTAACGGGAACGTCGGCGTAGTCGTTGCTTTCGGCCTTGGTGGTGGGTGGCTCGCAGGTGCAGTACACAGGCACGAGGCCCGCCGCGCCGCGAGTCTCAATGAAATCCGCGCGGCGCAGCGCGGTGCCGGGCCGGTTCCAGAGGAAATCCGCGGAGACCACCAGCGTCGGAGGCAGACGCGGAGATTGGCTTGGACGGCAGAGGCGTGGCCAGCAGCACCAGGTCCCCCGCATCGTGCGCGCTCTGGATGCGCCAACTGTGGCCCTTCCAGCTAACGCGCAGATCGGTGTAGCTGCCATCCCAGGCATGTGGACCGGGAATCACCTGCTCGGCGCCGGGCTGCAGGCGGCCGATGAGTACATCGCCAAGAAACGCATCGCCGCCCAGAGTGGCGTTGTGCTTCAGGCCCACATGAATGGCCAGCCCCTCGGGGAGCAGCACCTGCGTAGTCACGCTGTTTGTGTCCCACGTATTCCATCCCTTGGCCAGGCGCTGCTGCACCGCGCGGTAGTTGGCTGACGGAGGCGGAGGAGCAGGTTGATTTCCTGCGCGCCGTGAAGAGGCCGTTGGAAACGAAGACCCGGTCTCCGGCTGTGCCAGCGCGGCGAAGGAGATTCCCAAAACAAAAATCAGGATCGTGAAGGAACGAACAGACGCTTTCGATGAAAGATTCATTGCAGATTGACTCCCACGGAATTGTAGCCGGTAAGACTCCGCACGCGATGTGCGCGGGTCGGAAAGGTGCAGGTGTATTCGACGCCGCCTGGCTATCGTCGGCAGTTGACTGTGCGGCAGCAGTTGAGTCCGCGGCAGGGAGTCCTCTATCTGATGGCGATGTCGGGAAGCAGGGCCGGCCGGGCGTTGCGCGCGGTGAGGGCGATCAGCAGGCCCGAGCCAATGATCAGCGATCCGCCGGCCAGCATGGGCAGGCCCGGCTTGTCGTGCCAGACGAGGTATGAGATCAACGAGCCGGTGACCAGCTGGGTGTAGTGGTACTGCGAGACGTTGCCGGCCGAAGTGTGTTTGACGGCGACATAGAAGCTGAGCGTTCCGGCTGCGCAAAAGATGCCCATCATTCCCAGCGCGATCCAGAGCGTTCCCGTGAGGGGCTGGGGGTGTAGGCTGGTGAGCGCCAGGCCGGCCATGGCCGTCACCAGGCCGGAGCAGAAGGCAAGGCTCTCGGGCGGCTCGGTGCGCGTAAGCACGCGCGACCAGACCATGTTGACTGAAAAGCAGGCGACGCACACCAGGCAACTGACGAGGCCGATGAGATCGATGCGCTGATCATGGCTCCAGGGGGCGACCGCGATGACCACGCCGCAGAAGCCGGCGAGCAAGGCAAAAGCCTTCTTGGAAGTGATGCGCTCGCCAAGAAAGGCGGCCGAGAGCACGGAGATGACCAGCGGCGAGGTAAAGACAAGGATGTAGAACATGGTCAGCGAGAGATGGCGAAGCGCGATGACGACGCAGATGTTGTTCGTCATGTCCAGCAGAGCGCGCAGTACCTGGCGAACCACCGAGCGCGGACGCAGATTGCCGAGGCTGCGGCGCACGGCGGCCTGCACCATGAGCGTGAGCGCCATGAAGAAGCCCATGAAGGCGACGATCTCTTCCGGCGGCAGGCCGTATTGCCCGATCCACTTGATGCAACTGTCGCCGAGCACCCAGCACGTAAAGCCGAAGACAGCAAAGAAGATGGCCGTCAGGTCAGAGACTCGGGCTTTCATCGAGGCCCGCCGATGCGCGCCGTGCGGGATACGGAGAAGATCCAATAAGAAATCACGTAATTTCAGAGTAGACGATCGGGGCGGAGTGGAAAGGATGATCCGATTTTCTGAACCCTGGCCGACGTTCCGCTATCGATCTTCTCCATGAGTGAGTAGATACCGGCCAATGCTCTCGGCGATTGGCCGGTTGAGTGTCGTCTTCATCTTATGGCGCGATGGTGATGGTCACGCTCTGCGATCCCTATGTGGCTATCTCGCTACTTCCCACAAGGGCTCGCGTACATCAATTTCCATTGGCGAGCCGTCGATACAGCGCGGGATCGAACTCTTCGAGGCCGGTGATGCCGTGCAGATGGTTGACTGAAACCCATGGCAGCCAACTGCGGTGGGTTCCAAAGCCTCTGTTGGTCGACATGCTCCAGTGTTCCTGCTGCCATCCGGGTCCGCAGCAAATCGTAGGTGCGTCCCGGCAGAGCCAGCATGCTCTTGGTGTCGAGCAGAAGGATCCGCGCGACATCCAGGTAGTGCTCGTCGTTGGTGTACTTATACAACCTGGCATAAGCAGGCACGGCCCAATCCAGGTACTCGTCCACGCCGCCGCTGGCCGCGCGCAGTAATGCCCTGCACGCCTACGGTTGGGACGCCGCGCTTCCAGTTCAGATCGGAGTCGATGGCGTCGAGCGGCATGGGCACATTCCAGATCCAGATCTAGCTCTCGGTGTAATTGCCCGCGGCCTTGGCGCGGCTCAGCCACTTGGGATCCTTTGTGGCATCGTAAAGATCCAGAAAGGCCTCCAGGGACAACATGCCGGCCTCTTTGTCGGTGATGTTCGGATTGTCGGTCGCGCCACCGACGAATACGCCGTGGCTGCCGTAGTTCTCCCAGACGTAGTCCGCAGCGCGGATCGCCGCGTCGAGATAGCGTTTTTGCCCAGTCTCCCGGCTCAGTTTCACCAACATCGGCACGGGATTGTAACTGCTGGTTCCGGAGGACTCAAGCACCTCGCCTGTGCCACCGTGCCAACTCCTCGGGAAGGAGCCGTCTTCCCGCTGCTGCGTCAGCAGCCAATCGCCAAACTGCCGGCACCAGAGCAGCCAGTCCGGGTGTTCGCGTCCCTGCTTTCTTCTCGCGGCGATACGCATCCAGAAGAGTGCGCGTGCCCTCCGACGGCCCTCTGAGCGTGACCGTGTCGCCGGCCCATGAATCCGCCTTGCCCGTCCAGAGGTTGAAGCCTTCCCCCGCCGGAGGCGAAAGCGGCACCAGGCGGATGAAAGTGTCGATGATCGCCAGTCCATCCTTGCGCATCTTCTGGCCGCGCGGGCCTGGATCGCGGTCTGCCTCGATCAGCAATTGATCCGCCACCTCGACGCCCTTGGAAACGAAACCCATGATGACCTTCGGCCATTGCTCCAATTCATTTGCATCGGGGTCAACATGGATGCCCACGGCGCGGGCCCAGGCCGCCAACTCCGCGCTCTTCTCCGGGCTCAGTTCATGAGCCGTGACCGGCGTGTTGGCCGGGAGGCGCGGCGGCACCGGGAAGGAATTGCGATATCGATTCCAATTGCGATAGGAGCCGGGATTCCCCGTGACGGCATCGAAGAGGAACGGAACGCCGGCGCGGTCTTCCACGGTGAGGACATGATCGTCCAGATGATCGGTCAGCACGCGCCGTACGACTTCCAGGTCCAGGTGCATCACCGGCGGCTTCAGGGTTTGCCAAGCCCAGCGCCACGCATCGCGTTCCATGTCGAGGAAGGAGCCACCCTGCCCGAATCGGAATCCCACCCGGTAACTCTGCGAGAATCCCGCCTTCACCGGATGATAGCGATGCCGCACAACAGGAGCGGGCGGGGTCTGAAACCCTCGACTGAATTCGCTGGTAGTGCCTGGAAACCAGAAGCCGAACTCGACGCCGCCTCGGGAGTTTCGCGCGCGCCGAGGGCTCCAAACTGAATGCGCTCGTCGATCACCGGCTTGGCGGCGCCAGCGGTTGCCTCGGCCCAGGTGGTGTCGCCGCGCGGCGCCAGGTCCATGACCGCCGCCCAACGTCCGTCGCGAAATGAGACTGCGAACAGCGGCGCGGAGAGTTGGTCCTCCCGGATCTCAAAGCGCTTGGCGCGGTAATTCAATTCACCTCCGGGCGAGCTGTCTCCGTCGTAGGTCGGATCGCCGTAGAGAAGGCCCGGAGCAAAGTAATCCGCATCCGGCCATGTGACTGTGGGCGCGGTTGAGAGCCGGATCGCCGAATAAAACCCGGCCTTGTCTTCCCCGCCGGTCACGCGCACTTTCCGGTCAAGCGACAACACGTCGCCCGCGATCTTCCACCTGTCTTCGACAGCGAACGCCGCATCGCCTCCGCCAGCGACGTTTGCCCTTGCGACAACTACGCCGGTCTCTTTTTGCACGGACTGGTAGCCCGCGGCAAAGTCGCGCGGATTCTCATCGCCGCGATAGACCTCGATCTGCGCGGGCTTCTCTTGCGTCAGTCGCGGAACAGAGTCGCCGGAGATTTCGATGCCCCAATCGCCGGAGCCGGAGCGAACGAACGCGACACCTGCGCCGTTTGTGAGCCGCCCGAGCAGGATGCGGTTGCTCACGGTCTTGCCTGCGTGCGTCTGCTGCGCCAGCGCGACAGGCGCGATCGATAACCAAACGAGCGTACCAAACATTGCGTACTTAATCATGATGAGGCTTCCTCTGACACCAGTCGTCTTCTTGATTCTGTCAATGCGATTCATCGGTGATAGCCAGTCAGTAGTGCAGCCAGACTAGGCTTTTCGAACAACGAAATACGGCTGGCCGGTAAGCTCCTTGCCTAGGCCGGGGTAGAGCACGGCGGACTCCGGCGCGACTCTCATTTCGAAGTAGTACTGAAGCGGGTAGGGGCTCTGGGTGTATTCGGATGGGATTGCGGCGCGCCAGATGCGGCCGTCGGACTGCATCGACTCACTCCGCCAACGCTCCGCCTGGTTCACGTGCCGGTAGTGCAGTTCGATGGAGGAGTATGGACTCTCGGCAGTGAACTCCACTGGCAAGGCATGTCCGGGCTGGAAGGTGGCAGGGCGGCGTGTGCCGTCCCGATAGAGACGGTCTTTGGGGCCGACCGAGGGCCTCGGCGATGGCATGCGCAGCCGGCCCGCCAGCCGAAGCGGGCTTGGCGGAGTCGAGCTTCAACGCGATGGCGGCGATATCGGCATCGATGTCTGCCAGCCGGTCGGCCCAGTGGCCGCGCAATTGGCGCAATTCGCCCATGGTGATGTCGGCCATGTAGACGCCCTTGGTGCGAGCAATCGTTCCGGCCCAGGCTTCGCGTGCCGCGCGATAGGCCTTGAGCGCTTCTTCGAGCGCGAGGCGATCGCCGGTCTGCTCGAAGATGCGATACAGAACTCCGGCGCGAAACTTGGCGGCGAAGAATCGGCCCAGGTCCGCGGCCACGGCGATGTCGATGGTCAGCCGCCGGTATTCAGGCCGGGCCTTGCGCGTCGCACGACCGTCGGCGAGCGCCAGCGATGAGGCAGCCGTCGCGGCGTAGCTCTCGATCCAGTGGGCCACTTCGATGGGCGTGTACTTGCCGCTGCGCTGGCCCTTGAGCAGGTCGTCGGCGAAGTCATCGATTCGGTAAAACAACTGCGGATCGAGCGGGCTCACGGTCCCGAAGACATGCGGCGTGGGAGAGTCGGTGTAAGGGCCGGGGTGCGCCGCATCGATCAGTGATTGGTTCAGGTACATCTCCGGCCAGTAGTTGTTGTTGGCGGCCGAGGGCAGGTGCGCGGTCGTCACGATTGGCAGGATGCGGCTCGCGTTGGCGAGCGCGGTCTCAAGATGCCCGCCGGCTGCGCCGAAGTCATGGCGCATGGCCCGCTGCCATACGTCGGGATCGGCGTCCGGGTTATAGAGCAGCCGCCCCCAGACACGATAGCTGTAGCTGTACTTCTGCCAGTCCCAGCGCGGATCGAGCGACTTGTCGGCGTAAGCGCAGCGGCCGCCCGCGATGCCGGAACCGCGCCGCCCCTTGAACGAAAGCGGCTCCATAATCTCCACGCCTTCGCTGCCGCAGAAGGAGAAAGCGCGGGAGTGCGCGGCGGCGGTGAGCGGGTCGCCCCAGATCAGCAGGCGCTGCGTGCCCGGCCAGATGCGATGCAGTACGCCCCATTTGCGGTCTTCGCGCAACAGGTCGCCGTAACCGTAGCGCAGGAAGCTGCGCGAGCCGGCGCTGAGTTTCATCAGACCTGATCCCTCTGCCCCGCGCGGGGCCACTCCTGCTCGCGGATATCCGCCTGGTGATAAGGCATTCCGAGGTGCTCGGCCCAGTACTTGGGCGAAATCTTCACTGGCTGTCCGCTGCCGAGTGCGGCGTCGATCATGCCCTGATCCATGCCCTTGGCGTGCATGTCGATTTCCACCTTGCGGCCGCATGTCGCAACACCCGTCGAATACGGTTTTCCAGAAATCGTAATTGCCCTCCGCGACGCCGCTTTCTCCGTGTATGCGAAAAGTAATGCCGCTGATCTTCGGGACCGCCTGGAGCAAAGCCCGCACTGCGTCGTGGCAGTATGACGCGTGGATTTCGGGAGTGAGGCCTTCGATGGTGTAGTTCGCGTTGGGGCTCGCGCTCCAACGGTAGCCGTGCGTCCAAATGCCCAGATGGAAATCCATGCCGCGCGCCACGGTCTGCTCGCTGATGTAACGCAGCATATCGAGGTTATGTTCGCGCTCGGCGTCAGGCAACTGCGGCACGCGAACGTTATATCCGGGCACGGAAAGCAGGAACGGATAGGCAAACAGGAAGTAGGCGTCGGTGACGGAAGTGAGAAAGTCGTAGCCGATTCCAAAGGCGAGGTTGAACCGGTTGAAGCGTTGCGGCAGCCAGCATCGACAAGTACGCAGGCCACATCTCGCGATCGTTGTACCAGGGCTTGTCTTCAATCTCGCTGGTGAAAAGGCGCATGACACTGCGCACGGAATTGGCCGGACGCTCGATCACCGGCTCAGGGACGGCCAACGAGGCCAGCGGGTCATCGGAGTGGCGCACGCGGTCAGCCAGTTCCAAAAGCGCATACGTCAGGCCTCGCGCGTCATACCCGCAAGCCCATAGGCTCCCGTTTGCCTGGCACAATGCGAGCGCTTCCGGCACGGCTTCCACGCGCGCTCCTGCGGCATTGAGCGCAGCCGCGGCATCGGGCGAAGCCATTCCGGCGGCCACAATTCGCAGGTGCGATGCGGGAGCCTGTGCGGCGTTTTCAAAAATGCGGGCATGGACGCCGCGCTCCGTAAGCGCGCGCTCCAGTTCTTCCGCGGCCCATCGCACAGTGCCTGAGGATGCTACCGAATCCGCCGGATCAACCACGATGGCCACGCCGGCTGTCTTGCCCGCCGCATTGGTTGCCCCGGCCGCCGCCAGACTCGCTGCTGCCCCGGCCGCGGTGCAAAGAAACTGGCGACGATTGAGTTTCCTGTTCACGGTTTTCCCCCGATCAGACGGAACGAACGCCACATGGACGCCCGCAGTCCAAAGGATACAGCCAACGTGCAAGCATTGGGTTCTCGATCTCTCGGGAACCTTTGACGGAAGAAACCAGACGAGGCGTTCTCAGAGGCTTGCAGTGCGAAGTTCTATAGCTTTGACGCGGTGTGCCGTGTCAAAAGACTCACATGCAGGCAAGAATCTAAGTAAGCTTGTCTCCTTTACGCCAGTTCCACTTGCAGACTGTGCGGACCGCGCCCTTCAACTTCGACTGTCGCATATATTGTTGCCTCCACTGTTTCCGTCCGCGGAGCAACAGCTCTTCCGTTGAGAAGTCCATTGGTCACTCGGCCGCCGGATGGCAATTGCACTCGCAGCGTGGCTTTATCGGCGCAGCTTGTGCACTCCAGAGAGATGGTCTTACCCATTTGCCGATAGCGATAGAAGACGTACCCGCTTGAGGCTGGATAGCGCACACTGACTTGAGCTTCTTTCACGCCGGCCGAGAGCCATCGCGGCGAAATTCGCGCCGAACGAAAACCAGCGCCCGTGTCTTCAATACCGGCAAGCCCTTCGAGCAATGCTGCCATCACACATCCGGCTCCCCAATTGTTGGGCATTCCCGTCGAGACATCGCTCCATGGCGGAAGGAACGGCGGCATGTTTGATAGAGTTATACCGATCACGAACCACTTTGAGCCGGTCTCCATGCTTTCCAACTCCAGCGAGGCAATCGCCGCGTCGGTCTTTCTCGGTACGAAGCTTGCAATCCAAATGCCTACGTTGTCGATCAGCGGAGAACTGCCGCGCCAGGCAACCTGCAAGCGCTCCTGCTTGTTAGTTCCATAGCGGTTGTTATACTCATCGTCTTCCGGAGCCCAGAAAGCACCAATGTTTACACCTCGTTCGATGTATTCGACCTGCTTGCCTCCGTCTTCATAATGGATCGTCAATTTGCCGAGCGTTGAGCCCGGTCCGGAGCACGCATGCAGCAGATAGAAGGACTGGCAGGGTTTGTGCACTGGGACGTGAATCTTTGCGGCATAGCCTGGCGAAGAAGAAACTCCGATGCAGACACGATGACCATTGTGCTCGGCCGATGCAACTTCAAAGGGCACGCCGCGAAACGTTTGTGTTCCGTCGGGAAAATGAATCAGATAGTTATTGGGCTCATTCACCCAGCCGGGCACGCCGTCGCCTCCCTTGCCAGTATCGCAGTTGGCTTGAGCGCTCAAATCAAGCCGCACGAAGTCAGTGGGTGGACGCTCGGGCTGTTTGCCGCGCAGAATGCCTGGAAGAAAATCGCGGTGCTTTTTAGCAATCTCATGCAGTCGCTTCAGAATATCGACGCCATATTCTTCGTACCCGTGCTGAAAGCAGCCATGCGCCAACTCGCCCGCAGTGCATGCCAGCACACCGCCATTCACATAATCCCAAATATCTTCTTCTTCTCCGAATCCCTTTGTGAATGGCGGATAGATCGAATAAAACTCTCCTGGCGAGGTTTTAGGCATCTGCTCGCGCATGGCCTGATAAATCTGAATAATAGCCCGAGCCTGATGCGGAGCAATGCCGCGATTCAACGAGTATGCGTTGGAGAGTGACACCTGGCTGCTCATATCGACGCCAAGATCAGGCCTAAATTCGAGGTCCTCAGGCACCCAGTGCGTATAGAAGCGTCCATTCCATGAGATGCGATTAAGCCGCTCCTCTAACTCGTCGGCGAGTTTGCGCATCGTCTGAGCGTCCTGGCCGCGCTCCGCCCGATCGAGCATCTCGGCGAGATAGCGGCAACCAGCGATAAACCCTGTGTTGTCGCCGAAGAAGATGCCGAAGTGTGTCTTTTCAAGATCGACGACCATGAAGTCGCCACCAACAAGAGCGGCCTCGCTCGCGCAAAGAAAGTCCCATGTATCGATGGTGAGACCGCGCTTGAGGAGGCCAAACTTTTTCGACCATCGGTAGGGATCGCTTGTGCTGTAGTGCACGGCATGCAAGGCACGGTCGAGATGCTGTTCGCATCCATGCGTCATCGCCGGTGGTCTTCCACACCAGATACAGAGCTTCGAGAAAGTACATTTCCACGTGGTTTTCGACGGGCGCGCGGCGAAGGTTGAGGAATCCGCCATCGACTGCACGTGAGAAATCGCCGTACTTGAAGCGCCTGTCCCAGTCATTCTCCGGAGGCGTCCGGTCAAAATAGTTTTCCCAGATCATGCCGTCTTCCCGCTGCGTCGCGGAGAAGATTTCGAAGCTCTGGCGCACTTCGGGCCAGAAGTAGCGCATGCCTCTCAACGTGTTTGTATTGTCCAAAAGCCAGTCGTCCCAGTAGGTAAATACTTTCCCATCGTGCCGCCGCGCACCCACGGGACCATCCGAAGCCATCGTCCAATACAAAGTATCGAGCAGATGTTGAAACTCGCCGCTCGGCTCACTTATCTCGGTGTGCGTATCGACGGAGAGACTGGCTTTGCCGATCAGTTTGCTGCCTGCATCCAGCAGCAGCACCGAGTGTGTACCCAATGCTCCACCCAAAGGGAAGGAAACCGGCAGCGTTACCTGCCGGTCAACATAGGCCGTTCCATCTCCATCGAGAACAAGAAGACGCCCCTCTCCTTGACCGAGTACCGTAATTTCATCGAGTGGACGATAAGATGGTCTGCGCGGGCGCCAAGGTGAGCGCCGGCTCAACCGATCCCGGTTGCGATTGAGCCTGGAGAGACGGCAGGCAACGTACACCGAGAAGACTCGCTGGCAGTAATCCAATAAACTTTCTTCGCGACTGCACCAGTGCCTCCCACTGTTCGAGATAGGAACGAATTACAGTCTAATCTCCCATGGAAGGCTGCCTATGCCATCCGCCGCGAACTGTCTTTCTCCTAGAACTCGAAACGACCGCCCAGTTGCAAATAGCGCTTCTGGTTGGCGTTCGCGGAAAATCCAAAAGACTGGTCAGAGATGTCGTTATCGATTCCCTGCCAGTTTGTGCGATTGAGCAGGTTGATGAAATCCCCGCGCAAAACAAATTTGGCGTTGTCCTTGAAGAAGAACGGTGTTGCAAAGGCCTTTGAGAAGCCTCCATTGATGGAAAAGTATCCTGGGTTGCGGAAGGTGTTCGCACCCTGCTGGCTGAGCACAGGCCCTGTGCCAACACCCGGCGGGTCGGTGAAATCCGCGGCGGTGAAGGCTCCGGTGAGCGACACCGCCTTGCGCGAGAATCCCTTTCTCGGTAAGCCCGCCTTATAGGTTGGAAATCCCGGCGTACCGGAGTTGTTGCCGTCGAAGTGGTTGCTGCCGTCGTTTTGATAGTCATGGGCTGCTCCGGTCCAGCCCACCGTAAAGGGAGTTCCAGTCTGGGCGACGACGATGGTGCTGATTCTCCATCCGGATACCGCCTCATTCATGAGATGGCTGCCGGTCGAGGATTGTGGTACCTCATAGGAACCGCCAAGAGAGAACGAATTCGCGACGTCGAAACTCGATGGACCGTAGTAGACCTTGGGATCGTAAGCTCCTGGCCACACGTAGATGCCGCCGCCCGTATTGAAGTCGGTATAGTTTGGAGCCCACTGCAGCGCCCTTTCCCAGTTGTAGTTGGCCTGATAACTGAGCCCTTTGTAGTGTTGCCTCAAGGTCAAGATCAGGGCGTTGTAGTTGCTGGACAGCGCGTTAGTGCCATAGTTCAGCTCACCCCACTCCGCGTCTGGCCGGGCCGTCGGCGACCCCGGAGCTAGGTTAAAGTCCACATTGCCGCCGCCGTTCGCCGAAGAAGCTCCAGCGACCAGGTCATAGCCATGACCGCCGGAATAGGTGATGCCGCCAACAATGTTAGCGAAGAACTGCTGCTCGACCCCCAGGCTCCAGTTGAGATACTTCTCCGGTTTGACCTTCGGGTCATAGCCGTTGAGGTTGGCGGAGTACACCGCGGTATGAGCCGCATTGGAGTAGATGTTTCCAAAGGGGTCAGTCCCAAAAACGGGGAACGAGCCGTAGTTGTAGCCATAGGGCGCCGTGGTTGTCTTGAAATCGCCAAAGGGCAGAACGCTCGTCGTATACAAACTGATGCGCTCCGGCGGTTGGGTGGGGAGATTATTGGCAATCTGGTAGGGAGTCAACACATTCGCATACAGGCCGATGCCGCCATGAACAAAAAACTCCCTGCCTTTGAACGGAGTATAGGCAAAGCCGGCACGCGGCATGAAGTTCTTGTTCTGCGCACTGGTGAACGCATGCTTTGAGACGTGGGTCGACGTGCCCAGCGCCCGTGCATAGAATGTGGAACCGGCGCCGGGGAACAGCGGTGAGAACTGTCCCGACCTGGAATAGGGAGCCGGGTTGCCGAAGTCGTCATAACGAAGGCCGGCCGTTATGGTCAGATTCGGACGCACCTTCCACGTGTCGTCGCTCCACAGGCCGTTGTAGATGACGGTCGCACCGTAATACTGCGGAGTGAACAGGCCGTTCCCGCCGATCGTGTAAAGGCTGAAGCCGGGAGCATAGCTGTTGCTGATCCAGGAAAAGACATCTGTGAAATAGAACGGGAAGAACGGACGGCTGTAAATCCCGCTCGAGTCCTGGAAGTAGTCTTCGCGGTTGAATTGGTAGCCGCCGCGAATGGTGTGATTGGCGAGGGTGTAGCTCAGAGTATCGCGCAGCGCGTAGGTGTGCTCCCAATTGGTCTGAGCCGCGAAGGGTTCATGTCCGACCGGCTGCATAAAGGCGAAGCCGTTGTAGGTGTCAATCCCTTGCGGATAATATGGAATTCCCGCCGCGGCTGGATTGGCAAGTTGATTTCCGTTGATTGAGCGAAGGTTGCCAGCATGCACTTCATTGAGCAGCTTCGCCGAAAAAAGGTGTACGTAGTTGGCCGAGAAGTACTTGTTTTGGCTGGGAGTGGTTCCGTCCAACACTGGACGTTCTGCCAGGTTGCCCAGAGTCTGGTCGATGCGCTCATACATGACGTAGACGCGGTCCTTGCCTTCGCGGAAGCTCTGATCCAGGCGGAGATTCCACTGGATGCCGTTGAATGGCTGCGCCTGATTGAAGAGCAGGCCAGAGTCGTACATCGGCGTGCTGCAAGGCAGATTGTAGGTGAGCGCCGTATTTGCGGGAACCGTCTGTGTGGTTCCGCATGTGGTGGGTATCACGTCTTGGGCGGTTGCCACTTTTCCGCCGTAGTCGCGCGTGTTGGGCGCGAACGTCAGAGCTTTCGGAAAGCCGGAGTCCGGAAAGGCCGTCAGGGCCCATGCGACAAACGCGGGGTCCCACTCCTGCGTACCCACGCTACCGGCATTTCCAATTCCCGCCAATTGCTTTTCAACTGATCCGAAAAAGAATGTCCTGTCCTTGATGATCGGTCCGCCCAAAGAGGCAAGAATCTGGTTTTGATGGAACTCGGGGTCGGTTTTCACCGGCGTGGGAACAACTACGCCCGCGGTGGTGGGAAACGAGTTGGTGATGCCGTTAGCAGCGGCCAGATTTTTTCCGGCATAACTGTAGTCGATGTCGCCATGAAACTGGTTCGTGCCCGTCTTGGTGCTGAACCCAACTTGCAGCGAGGATGAAGTGCCATTCTCGACGGAGAAGGTTTGCGTCTGCAGCGACACCTGGTCGATCATGTCGGAGTTGGGAAGAATCATCGCGTTGCCCTGCGTGATGTCATCGCCTACGGGCAGATCGTCGATCAGATAGAGATTGCTATTGCTGCCCGTGCCATTGGCGCTATAGGGCGGGCTGTAGTTCGGTGAAAAAATCGAAGAGCCATACCCGTTGCTCGGCGATTCATTTTGAAAGCCGGTCACGCCGGGAGTGAGCGCGATCAGTTCCTGGACATCGTGGTTTGCCAGCGGAAGTTTGCTAACCTCTTCGGCGTCCAGTGTCGTCTGAACACGAGTCTCATCTGTGTTCAGGTCCGGCGCCACCGCCGATACAGTGACATTCGTGGTGCCCGCGGCGGCGGGGTCCAGGGTGAAGTCTACGCCGCGAGTTGCGTCCGGCGTCACTGTCACCGAGATCGATACGGTTTTGAATCCAGCCTCCGAGGCGATCACCGCATAGGCTCCAGGAGCCACGGCACTGAAACGGTAATAACCGGTCTCATTGGTTGTCTGCTTAAGGTCGACTCCGGTATTTGTGTTGTGGAGTGTGATGGCCGCCTGGGGAACGACCGCCCCGGTTGAATCGGTTACCGTCCCCTGCACGTTGCTGCTAAACTGCGCGTGACATGGCAACCAGAGACAAAGCAATACTGCGAATGCGCTCCACCTGGCAACTGAAATCAGCTTGAGGTTCATCCTTAACCTCCCGAAAATCTTTGGCGATTCTTTTTAACTTCTTGAGTTTGTTGGGGACGGATTGCGCAGGGCCTCGCCTTGGGCCATGCGTTTGATCGTAAGAAGGTCCTCGACGGCATTGTTGCGCATCGCTGCATTTCTAGATCCGGGGGAGGGCAAAGCTCTCCTCTTCGCCCAACCCGTTCGGACGACATCTTCCAAAACTGATTGTTGGCCGACAGGACTCCTGCTTCAGTCGCGTCTCTTGACCCCCTCCTGAAGGATCGCTGGTTTCTCAAAAACCATTGACGGCCAGTGGGTTGCCTGCAATTCGTTCCCGCGGACATGGGGATTGGGATCACGAACTCGCGGCTACAGAAGTTTCAACAGATTTTCTTCTCCAAGTCAAGCAACCACCGGCTATGCAACGGTTACTCGCGATTAGTTCTTTTGTTTGCAATATGTTCCATGTCAGAGGTAACAAGTTGTTACTCCACCATCTGATTGATATCTCGAATTTGCTTGGTGGTATCTTAGCTACGTAGGGGGTGTTCGCCATTTCCAACCAAACGGAGATTCGGGGCGAGGCGGAAGAAATCGAGGCAGTCCTTTCATCACACGCCTTTTCTGAGGCCCCTCTGTTGGCCAGACTCCTCAAGTTCTTATGCGACAACCGCTTCAACCACAGCAAGAGCAGCCTTAACGAGTACAGAATTGGCGTGGAGGCGTTAGGGCGTCCCGCGGATTTTGACCCCGCGAAGAACTCCAGCGTCCGGGTGGAGATGCACAGGCTTCGTCAGAGGCTGCGGCGATACTACGAAACTGAAGGAGCGGATCACGCACTGAGGATCACGCTGGTCGAGGGCCGTTACGAACTTCAGTTTGTCGCGCATGAAGATGCTGCTGCTCCACACGGTACGCCAGAGGGGGTTCATGTGGCCCGGCAAAGCGCTCCAGCCGCTAATCCCCTCGCGGCGGGGAACTCTACTGAGAAGCTGGAGAGAAGCCGCATCCACCTCATGTCGACAAAGAACATGGCGATTGCTACGGCATTAATTATCGTTGTTGCCGCTCTAGCGGTCTTCTCTTGGATGTTGCATAGAGAGCGATTACAAGCCAGACTGGCCCGCATCCCCACCTCGCCAGTTGCATCTGTGTTTAACTCCTCAAATCCTACGACAGCCGTAAGTGGACCGGTACGCATACTGTCCGGATATTCAAAAGGTAAGTATCTCGGACGCGAAGGTGAAGTCTGGGAAGGCGATCGCTACTTCACGGGTGGAGACGCAGTTGAACTGAAACTTCCATACGTTCAAGGAACGGAAGATCCAACAATTTACCGTACTGCTCGAGTGGGCGAGTTCAGCTACGACATTCCCGTAAAGCCCGGCAAATATGAATTGCGGCTCCATTTTGTCGAAACAGTCTTCGGGCCGGGAACATTTACCGGCAGGGGGGAAAGTAGCAGGGTCTTCTCGGTTTCCCTGGGTGGACAGCCTCTTTTGACCAACTTCGACATTCTGAGCGAGGCGGGTGGAAATTACCGGGCGTATACGCGAGTCTTCAAAGGTGTTTCGCCAGGCAGCAACGGAATGGTTCATCTCGAATTCCACCGGATATTCGATCAACCCATGGTCAATGCCATCGAACTGGTGCCCGAATTTGGCGGTAAGTTGAATCCGATTCGGATTGTGATGCAGAGCAACTCCTATGTAGATCATGCAGGCGGCCTTTGGTCTTCCGATCAATATGCCATCGGAGGAGTCTTGGCCACTCATCAGAATCCGGCAGCGACAGCTACCGACACAGATCTTTTCGACGGTGAGCGATTTGGCCACTTCGATTATCAGATACCCGTGGCTCCAGGCCGTTATGCGGTGACGTTGTACTTTATAGAATCGTATATCGGCGCGGCGCATCCACTGAATATCGAGGAGGATCGTCTCTTTGACGTATATGCAAATGGCGTTGCGTTGCTGCGCGATTTCGACATCTTCAAAAAAGCCGGCGGACCCAACAAGCCGGTGACACAGACCTTCCATGGTATTGAGCCCAACGCGGCCGGCCTGATCGTTCTGAGTTTTGTCCCGGTGAAGAACTACGCTTGTGTCAGCGCCATTGAGGTGACGGAAGAGCCTCAATAGAATCGGCGGGGGGATCGAAATTCGATGAGGTAAATATGCCAGCTTTTTCATATAATAAGTTCATATGACTCGGCGTTCATCGAGAGCCGATCTCTGGTTGCTGCTCCTATGGTTCGCTATCGCGGGCCGGCTCTATGGTCAAGGGCACCCCGTGCCTGCGCCGCCTCCCGCTGGCGCCAAGTCTCCCCAATGCTCAAATCGCCCCGTACCTCGGTTGGAGGACATCACCGCGAAAGCGGGTATTACTTTTTCCCATACATCGTCGGAAGATAAGCGATACATCTTCGAGTCGATGAGCGGCGGCGTGATCCTCTTCGATTACGATCGCGACGGATGGCCCGACATCTATTTCACCAATGCGCCGACGGTCAAGATGGCTCTCGCGGGCAAGACGAGTCTGGGAGCCCTCTACCACAACAATCATGATGGAACCTTTACCGACGTTACCAAGAAGTCAGGACTGACAAAGCCTTGTCTGGCCATGGGCGGCGCGGTCGGCGATTACGACAACGATGGCTGGCCCGATCTTTATATCACGTGTCTCGGCGGAAACATCCTTTATCACAACAATGGCGATGGAACTTTCACCGACGTAACGGCGAAAGCCGGCGTTGCCGATGGCCGCTGGTCTGCCGGAGCGGCCTTCGGAGATTACGATGGGGATGGATTTGTCGATCTGGTGGTGGCCAACTACGTCGATTTTCATCTCAATGACCTGCCGCAATTCGGCAGCACGCCTTACTGCAAATACCGCGGAGTCGATGTGCAATGCGGTCCGCGTGGATTGAAGGGCGCCGGCGACTCTCTCTTCCATAACAATGGCGATGGAACCTTCACCGATGTTTCCAAGCGCGCCGGAGTTAGCGATCCCGATGGCTATTATGGCCTCGGCGTGATCTGGGCCGACTTCAATGGAACAGGCCGTCCCGATATCTATATTGCCAATGACTCCACTCCCAAGTATCTCTACCGGAATCTCGGCGATGGCAAGTTCAAAGAGATCGGCTATGAGTCCGGAACGGCACTTAGCAAAGATGGCTCCGAGCAAGCGTCGATGGGGATTGCCGTGGGCGACTATAACCATACAGGGCGGCCTTCGCTCTATGTTACTAATTTCGAAGACGAGAACGACGACCTATACCGCAACAATGGCGATTGGGATTTCTCCGAGCAATCCTATTCTTCCGGTTTGGCTCTTGCGTCTCTTCCCTGGGTGAAATGGGGTACGGCATTTGTCGATCTGGATAACGATGGATGGCTGGATCTGATCACTGTAACTGGCCATGTGTATCCGCAAACCGACACAATGCCGGGCGATCCAGGATATCGCCAGCCCAGCACTGCTCGACATGAATCAAAAAGATGGAACATTCTGCGATGCAAGCGATGAAGCAGGACCCGCGCTCGATGAAAAGCGTGTCTCTCGCGGACTTGCGGTGGCCGACCTGTTCAATGACGGCAACATGGATATCGTGATCGAACAACCTGGATGGCAAGCCCGTGATTCTGCGTAATCATGGAATACCCGGCCGTCACTGGGTTAGCTTCGAGCTAGCAGGAACGAAGAGCAATCGCCTCGCCCTAAATGCCCGCGTCAAGATCGTTGCCGGCGGAATGACGCAAACCGATGAGATTCACAGCGGCGGAAGCTATCTCTCGCAAAATGATCTGCGGGTGCATTTCGGCCTCGGCGCAACGCAGCGAATCGATCATGTAGAGATCCACTGGCCGTCGGGAGCCGTGGATAAGATAGAGAATCTTGCCGCGGACAAATTCTACTCGGTGCTTGAAGGGCAAGGAATTGTTCCGGAAGAACGCATCCGCCCTCATGAACCGGCTCACGCCGAAAAAAGCCGCACGGTGAAAGGTCAGTAATTCTCTGGCCTTTATGTAACTCAGAAAGTCCGTTGGATCGTAAGTTACACGCGTTCGCATTCTGCGATCTGTTATTAATTAGTCGGGTGCTGTAGTTGCGCCGGAGAAGTTACAAGCTTGTTAGCAACGAGAAGTTCCTTTTCCGCATCCGCGGGGCGCAAAGCAGCCTTGTATGCAAGAGATAGCTCCCGATGAAACTTCGGATCGTCTGGCCGTATCTTGATCGCGGATTCCAGTTCCTGAGCGGCTGCCATGGCGTCTCCCATCTCGAGTTCGATCTTGCCAAGAGCGTAGCGCGCTTCCGTATCCTTTGCATTGAGTCGAACAGCAGCGCGAAGTTCCTTCACCGCGCGCGCCCTCTCTCCACGACTTTCAAGCGCCTCTCCAAGTGCTCTGTGCACATCGGCGATCTCTGGGTGCAGCGCCTCAAGCGTTTGCAGACGTTCCACTCCCGATGAGACATGGCCGGTCTTCACCAGAGACTCAGCATATACATATTGCATCTGGGGTATGGATCCTATCTGACTCACTGAGTTCCCAAACGTGTCGATGCAACCTTGATAGTTACCGGTCATAAACTCGCTCATGGCAAGTGCGCTGCGAATGCCTGAATCGTCAGGATGCGACCGAAGATATCGAGAGAGTGGCTGGATCGCATCCGAGAATCTGGATGCCATAAATGCAGCCCTTCCCCAATTCAGATCCAGGCCTTCGAGCGAGGGGTTCCACTCCCCGGCCCTCTCGAAGTATTTCAATGCATCCGTGTAATGGCCACCGGTTGCGGTAATCGCGCCGAGATTGTTATAGCCATCGGCGATTGCCGGCGTAAGTTGCTTTTCTAAGTCGTTGAGCCGGCCTATGGCATCGGGATCAGGATCGTACGCCGCCGGCTGGAACATTGACTTTGAGTCTTTCGAATCTTCCGCGGACGAAATAGTTCCAGCGCCATTGGATAATGTGCCGGCAAGATTGCGCTTATCCTGAGATAACCCCTTGTTTGCAATTGCGCGGGAAAGCCTCATCTCTGCGTGCGCTTCGTCTTCTCGGTGCTCCTGCATGAGGATTCTGCCCAGCAGAAAGTGCGCCTTTTGCACCTGGTAATTATTTCGCGATTCGTCTTTTGTAAGTTCGATCGCCCGGCGGAGAACGGCTTCCGCTTCTGCGCTTCGATCAGTATCGAAGTACATTTGCCCAAGATAGAGGAAGGCATCGGGATTCTTTTCATTAAGCGACCTGGCTCGCTTGAGATACTTCTCTGCTTCGGCATATCTGTGTTGCGACGAGGCAAGCTTGCCAAGCGCGGCATAGGTCAAAAAATCATTGGGAGATATTGCCAGCTCTTCCTCTAACTCTTTCTCAGCCTCTTGAATTGTCGTCTGATCATCGCTCGTACCTAATAACGCCGCGGCAAGGGAGTAGTGCGCTCCGGGGAAGCGCGGGTTCTTCGCGATGACTTTCCTAAACTCGGCAACTGCCTTTGGAGCGAAGTCCGAATCGCCATAGGCCCGACCAAAACTCATGTGAATCTCGGGAGTGTCTCCAAACGATGCTTGCATTTCACCAAAGACCTGCGAGGCGCATTTCTCATTGTCCAGATCGAGACATACGACCGCGAGGTCATAGCCGTTTTCAAAACTCGGATCGAGCGCGACCGCTGCTTCCAGCTCTTTCTTCGCGTCCTGATCACGATTCATCTTGAGCAGCGCGCGTCCGAGAATCTGATGGGCCGTTGCCGTCGCCTGAGAATCGTGAGGATCGTCTTTTAGAAGAGCCTGGGTGAGCGTCTCGGCGCGCGAGAGATCGCCTTGCGCCAGCGCTGCCCTCGCGTACTCCAGACGAAGATGCGGAGAATTGGGTTCAATCGCAAGCGATTCGTCGAAGAATGATGCGGCTTTGGCATAGTTCCCATTGCGGGCGTGCTCGATCGCCAATTTGCCAATCGCCTCGGCAAGAAATGCGCGGTACTGTGCGGCTGCCTGGTCGAGTTTACCCGATCGCTGAAGACTTTGCGCGGCCAAGAGATGCTCATGGAGCTGAGAATCGCCCGAAGAGGCCCTTTCGGCATGCGCCTGCGAAGTGCAAGCGCATGCCGCGGCCATAGCCGTGAAAATGGTCCGTCTCAATTGAGAAGTCATCGGCAATTCGTCAGAAGTCCGGCCATAACATCGTGACCTGATCGCGAGATAACCCGGAAGGTGACAACTAACTCACCTTCCGGGTTCCAAGGGTCATGCGATCAGAAGAAATACTTCACATTCAGCTCAATGATGCGCTGGTACGGTGACTGGGTTTTTGTGTCCATAACGCCGAACGCGCCGGCGCCGGTGTGTCCCTGGTTGAAGTTTGGAGTGATGGTCTTGCTGGCGTAGTCCACGTTATAAGCCACCGTAATTGGCGTGAGCGAACTGAACTCCGGCAGTGCATGGTTCATCCAGTCGAAGGCGCTCGCCCGGAACTGCACCTGTTGTTGATCGTGGATGTGGAATGACCTATAGACAGCCAGGTCGTTGGTGAAATAGGCGGCGGCTCTCATGTAGGGATACTTCTGGCCTCCCTGGGTTCCCACTGCCGGCGCCGCAAAGCAGCTCCCATTGAGAAGCTGGTAATGGGCTAGGTTATGGGTCGGATTGCAAGTTAGCACCGGCATAATCGGGAGATTTGCATCCGTGCCGAAGTAGGTCGCGCTCCGATGCCAGTGGTTAGACCCTGATCCTTCAAGTAGGTCGCATCGCCGGACGGTCCTGTCGGAAGACCGGTGTAGGTCAGTCCCAATCCGAAATTGGGCACGCCGTTGCCGAGTTCGGCGGGAATGTAGCCGCCTGCCTGCCAGGTCGAAATGCCCGAGATTGTCCAGCCTCCACCCAACTCGTTTAGAAGATTGCTCCCGGTATGGAGCCTTTCGCTCTGATAAGTGTAGGAGGAGTTGAAGACGAACGGACGATCAATGGCCGTCGGCCCGTAGTTCGCGTTGACATCGAACGGATTCGCCTGAAGGCTGGTTCCGAGCGCCTTGGACCAGGTCCCGTTCAGATCGAAGATCACGTGTCCGCCCGTTTTGATCCACGAAACCTGAAGACTGTTGTAGTTCGCGTAGGAAATGCTCTGGGTCATATAGGCGGAGCTGGTGCCGTAAGCATAGCCGTACGGGTGATAGTCGGCCAATGTGTTCCCGGTTGGCGTGCCGACGGCGGCGCCGAGATTCGGGTTGATGGTGACATTCTCCGGGTTGGTTGATAGGACTCCGGTAACCGGATCTGGCTTGAAAAGGGATCCGATCGGTGTCTTGTTCTGATCGGCCAGCGCCGCGAAGTTGCTGCCCTCGATTCCCTCGCTGTTGTCGGAGAGCTGGCTCGTGCTGTTTCCGACGTAGGCAACTTCGAGTTGCGAGTTCCACTTGAGTTTCTGGTCGATCGTCAGGTTGTATGCGAAGGTGAGCGGTTGGCCATAGTCGCCCGGATCGAAACCATTCTGGTTTCCGCTGCCGCATTTCACAGTGCAACCTGAATAGGCCAGCTTGTTCAGGTCAGAGAGCAACGCGTTATGGCCGCCCGGCATGTTGTAGCTCAACACATGTTGCGCAGTTTCCAGCGGAGCTGCAACATCGTTGACCTGGGTGACAAAGCGATAGGAGCCCCATCCGCCACGGACCACCGTATTGCCGGTTCCGAATATATCGTAGGAGAGGCCAAACCGGGGATTGAAGTACGCAAAGCGGTTGGGCTGGCCGCTCAGTGGAACGCCGGCATCGATTGCATGCCAGTAATAGCCGGGAGCATATTTGCCGGCGTTGTAGTCCGACTGCACGCGCAACGGATAGAACACTGCCATCCCGACATGATTGCGGTCATACCAGTGGCCGATGTGCTCGATCCGCGCGCCCAGTTCGAGGGTCAAGTGGCTGGTTGCTTTCCATGTGTCGTCGATAAAGCCAGCCGTCGTCATGTATGCGGTATCGGCGATGGGCGAGGAGTTGTTTTCGCTGTAGCCTGTCAGCACGCCCATCGCAAAGTTGGCGACCGGGTTATGTGGCGAGCCGAGCGCGGTTCCGCTAAGGATGTCCGGGGCCTGCCCGGAGCGGATCGTGAGGTTTCCATCCTCGAAGCTGTTGAAGGTGCTCTGGAAGTTATCGGTGGTCTGGGTGAATCCGCCCATTTTCACCGTGTGAGCGCCCCAGACCTTGGTAAAGGTGTCGCTGAACTGCGGCGCCTCCTTGCGAACCGCGTACATCCCAGGAGGATTGTCGAAGATCGAGGGCTGCGAGAAGTCCGGGAAGCTTTCGCCTCCGGCGCTGCTGTAAGCAGGGATATTGAGTGAGCTTGTCTGAAATACCTTTCCGTAAGGGTACGCCAGCGTGCTCCTGTAGACAGCCGCCGGATCAGGTTCTGTAAAGGGGAAGCTGCCGAATGCCCAGGCAGCCATAAAGTCCATTGTCGCCGAGGAACCGAAGTTGTGAACGAAGTGCCCGGCCATGGACTTGCCATGGAAGACTTCAGGCTCGCCGCCTCCGGGGTACGGGATGGCATTGCCAGGCGTCCAGTAAAGGTGCGCGCCGTTGCCCTGCGCCAGTTCACTGTCGGAGGCCTGCTGATAGGTGCCGTAAATCTTCGTATTGTCGCCGAGTTGGTAGTCGATGCGGAAGCGATAGAGCCAGCCGTCATTGACGTTTTCGATCGCCTGGACGTAGTTGTATCCTCCGGGAGTAGTCGCCGGATTGGCGTTGGCCGTGGGCCAGATCTTCGCCAGAGCCGCAGCTCCCGGATCGAGGAAGCCAGAGGATATCTTCTGGCCGACATCTCCACCCTGTGACCCATAAGAGGCGAGGGCGGAGGATGCAGTTGCCGTGCTGCCGTCCGGGAAGATTGTTCCGCCGAGGTCGCTGCACCATTGACCCTGAGGGTAGGCGGAGGTCGGTGTCGCGAAAAACCCATTGGGACAAAGAGCGAGGTTGTCGGCGTTGTCGGTGGAGAAATCTCCCGCCATCATCTCCGGTGTGGGAATGTACGACTGGAGAACGTTTTGCGTTGCCCTGATCCTGAAGCCACCGCTCGTAGCCGCCCCAGAAGAAGAGCTTCTTGTGCGTGCCTGGAACCGGTCCGCCAAAGTTGCCGCCAGGATAGTAGTAGTGCTGGGACCCTTGCGAGATGCCAGCGTGGTTGTTCTGCCAGTCTGTTGGCATTCGAGAACGCTGTTGCGGGCGTCAAAGTATGCTTCGCCGTGATAGTGGTCGCCGCCCGACTTGCTGATCGTGCTTACCACCACCGGCCCAAACGGAACGTCCGCGGTGAAGTTCGATGCCTGCACGGTTACTTCCTGCGTCATATCCGGGTTGATGATCGAAATCGAGGACGCCATATTTCCTGGGTCGATGACATTCGCTCCGTCAGCCAGCAGCGCCGTGCCGCCCCGGTTCACGACTCCGTTGATGTTGATGCCGTTGCCAATCGCGCTCTGCTGCACGGTAATATTGAGGTCGTTGAAGCTTGGGCCTGTGTTGGTAAGTCCGCCCGACATGGTCGTCGCGCCTGGCAGCACCTTCAGCAGTTCTGTCGTATCGCGGCCCTCGAGAGCAAGATTCTCAATCTCCTTCGATTCCAGCACGTCGCTTCGCTGGCCATTCTCGATAGGGATCATCTGCGAGTCGGCTGTGACCGTCACCGTCTGAGTTTCCGAGCCGATGGTCAGCGCCAGCGCAGGCACTGTGCGCGAGTCGCCAGCGTGTAACTGAATGCCAGTAATCTGCTTGGGAACAAAGCCTTTTGCGGATGCTTTCAGCGAATAGGTTCCTGGCACCAAGGAGGGGAAGACATAGAGCCCGGTTCCATTCGACTCCAATGTGCGGCTTTCATTTGTCGCTTCGTTGGTAATCGTAACTTGCACTCCTGGGATGACCGCTCCAGCGGAGTCCTGTATCCAACCGGAGATTGTCGCCGTCGTCTGCGCCTGCGAGGCCGGCGCAAAGCTGAGGAGCGCAAGCGCAAGAAGCAAAAGCGGAAATGATCTCAGTTGGCTGAACGGTTGTTGGCGTTGGCTGGCTATTCGACTCTGAGGAATGACGCACACCGGATTGGCGCACGCCGAGGTTTGCCTGATAAAACTCTCCCGAATCATTCTGCCTCCTATTTTGTCTGAGTTGGACCAAACGATCTGCGCCGGGCGGGATCATCTTTTCGGAGGGAGTTGAGACTCGTCGCTTCTGGGGAAGCCGAAAACCGACCTGCTCTCCGACGCGGGATGAAATATAAGTCGGATCGAAAACAGAGTCAACGGTCTTAAAGACATGAAAAGGTTAAGAATTGAAGCCACTTGGCATTGTCAAGCGAATCGCATGACTGTCGTCCAGGTGGCGTAGGAAAGCCGCTGGGGAGTTACTTGTCCGGCATGCATGAACAGATTGTTCACGATAGGATTCGAGCGTGCTTCTTTCCCCAAGTCACGACGAACTAAGCGGAAGAGCGGCTCGTCATGTCCGTCACAGGCTGTCATTGATCGTCATGTTTGCAGAGGAACCGGTCATTTGTGTCCCTCTACAAGCGGAGGTGACATATGAAAAAGACCGACGTCTATCTTGATGGTGGAAGCGCTATGCCTCTGGCTCGGCGCGCACGGTACGCTCAACTCCAATAGCTCAAATCCAACAATTGAGAGGGGATTGGCCGTGGTCACTCAAGATACCCCAGTCAAAGAATTTGTTTCGCCTGACTCGAATGGTTTCTTCCAGCCCAGCACGGATTTCGAGCGGGAAAAGGTGCGCAACCAGCTCGACAGGCTCCTGGCGAGCCGGGCCTTTCATCACAGCAAGCGCTACGCCGCCGTGCTTAAGTACATCGTGGATCAAACTTTGGAGGGATGCGGCGACCAGTTGAAGGAACGGACAATCGGCATTGACGTCTTCAAGCGCGCTCCAGACTATGACACCGCGACGGACCATGTGGTGCGAAGCGCCGCTGCCGAGGTACGGAAGAGGTTGGCGCAACACTATCTGCAGAACTCCGGCGACAGGTTGAGGATTGAGGTCTTGCCCGGTTCTTACGTGCCGCAGTTCCGCTGGGCCGGCGAAGATTCCGCCGCGCCTCTCGTGGCTCCGGCTCCACGTCTCGAACCGGCGCGTCGCAAGACTTCCGGCTCAATGCATCGGCAAGGAACTCTTCGCGGCAGGCTTCGTCCGAGTTGGCTTGCAGCCGCTTGCCTGGTACTCTTCGTCCCCTCTGTCGCCCTGATGGTTGCCGTGCGATTGCAGGATCCCTTCGAGAGTTTTTGGCGGCCGGTTCTGTCTTCGCATGCGCCAGTCGTGCTCTGCGTGGGCAATCTGGCAGGCGCGCGGACATCGCCAAGCCTCGATCCTTCTTCGATCTCCACAATGACGCTGAGTGATTTTCATAGCCTGGATAGCGAAACCGTCCATCTCGACGACGCGATCACGCTGGCTAAATTCGCCGGCCTGATGCAGGCCAGGGGAAAACAATTTCAACTTGTCTCGCAATCGGATGCAACCTATACCGATCTGCAGCATGGGCCCGCAATCCTGGTTGGACTGATGAATAACACTTGGACGGAGCGTCTGCTGCCAAGTCTTCGATACACGATTGTGCGCGTAACTCCGACCAAAGTTGTGATTCGCGATCGAGAGAATCCATCGCGGATGAATTGGTCTATCGACTACGCGACTCCCTATCTTGACGTAACCAGGGACTACGCATTGGTCATGAGAATGACAGATCCAGAAACAGAGAAGCCGGTCGTCGTGGTTGCGGGAATCACGGTCTTCGGCACATTTGCGGCAGGAAATTTCCTCACCAACAAAAGCGAGATGAGAAAACTTGCCGCCATCGCTCCTCCCGGCTGGGAGAAGAAGAACATGGAACTCGTTCTCTCGACCGACGTGATTCGCGGCCGGTCGGGGCCCGCCACGATCGTCGCTTCGCAATTCTGGTAAGCCGCCGGATTCGCATGTACCCTTCCCCTATCGATCGCCCGCCAGATCATTGAGCAAATGAGCGATTATGCATCGGCTGTCATGCCCTCACGATCGGCACGGATGAAGCCGTCCACTTTCAAAACGAGTACCTTCAATCCAAATGCGATTGCCCTGCACCTGGGCACCCGTATTCTCTTGACCGCTTAATATGTATACTGGAGCCCGGATGATTCAGAATCGACAGCAGCGCAGGTGGTTACTGATTGCGGCAATCGCAATCGGAATCGCGCTGGTGTGCATGCTGGTTCCGCACGGCCACTCCGGCGGCGCGGATTTGCTGGCGATTCTGCCGCTTCTCTTTGTTGGACTTATCTCGCCGCTGAGTCTGCTCGCGCCGCTGGCCTTTGAGTACATTGGCCGCGCGCCTGATGCTCCGGCGCTTCCTGCACTCTTCCAGCGCCCGCCTCCTTTCGCACTCGCTTAATTCCCTCAGAACTGGTCCGGCGACGCAGAACAGCATACGGCTGTTTTGTGGCCGCGGACCTTTCCTTCGAGAAGTTCTGCCTGCGATTTGCGAGGGTGTTCATGCACGTCGATTTTGTCTCGGCATTGGGGTCCTTTGCTTTGGGCGCGCCATTTCTGGCGATTGGCGCCATTCTTGTTTACTACTGCCTGCTGCGCGCCCGCTGGCGGCTGAATCAACGGCTGGGAAGAAAGAACTCTGGATTTTGTCCGTCTTCCTCCGCCCTGGGAATGGCGTTCCTCTTCTTACAGGTCTTTTATCGGCCCAGCGTTGCCAATGTTGTGGAGGTAAAGCAGGAAGAGGATGCCGACGAGGACGATGAGGGCGACCCAGAGAGCCTGACAAAACAGCTTAACCGGCAACTCAAGCGGATTCGACGGGGTGAGCCGGTCGAGAGGTTGGTTTTGCGGCTTTGAGGTGGATGGCGTAATGAGAACTGCCGGTTGAGGTTCGTGGTTTCCCACCCATTCGCCAGGAAAAAGGCGAAAGGATGGGGCACGGCGCTGTTTTCAGCGAATCAGCGGTGTTGAAGCTGCTGCAACCCCCAGCATTTACACTGGTAGACGGAGAATCCTGTGTTTTTTGATAAAGCATTAACAAAGATTTTTGGCACGGCGAACGAGCGCCTGATCAAGCGGATGATGCCGTTCGTGGCGTTGATCAATGCCCTCGAAGAAGACACGAAGAAGCTTAGCGACGAGCAGTTGCGGGCCAAGACCGTTGAATTCCGGGCGCGGATTGCGGAAAAGGTTGCCGAGCGGCTGACAGGCCTGGAGAATCCCGACGAACTGCGGGCGGCGGGCCATGATGTCGAGGCGCGGGAGGCAACCGAGCGGAGGGCGAAGGAGCAGGACAAGGCCGAGCGGGAGGCGCTGGACGAGATTCTGCCCGAGGCATTCGCGGTGGTGCGCGAGGCCGGCTGGCGCGCGGTGCAGATGCGGCACTTCGATGTGCAGTTGATCGGCGGCATGGTGCTGCACCAGGGCAAGATCGCCGAGATGAAGACCGGCGAAGGCAAAACGCTGGTTGCCACGCTGGCCTGCTATTTGAACGCTCTGGCCGGCCACGGCGTGCACGTGGTCACGGTGAACGACTACCTGGCCAAGCGCGACGCCGAGTGGATGGGCAAGATCTACGAGTTTCTGGGGCTGACGGTTGGCGTGATCGTTCACGATCTGGACGACAACGAGCGGCGAGCCGCTTATGCCGCCGACATTACTTACGGAACGAATAACGAGTTTGGCTTCGACTACCTGCGCGACAACATGAAGTTTGAGATCAAAGATTGCGTGCAGCGCGGGCATTACTACTCCATCGTCGACGAGGTGGACTCGATCCTGATCGACGAGGCGCGGACGCCGCTGATCATCTCCGGTCCGACCGACCAGACGACGGACAAATATGCGCGGGCGCGAAAGATCATTCCTGAACTCAAGCTGGGCGAGGAGATCGAAGCGAGCGACACGAAGCGCGTGGAGGAGCTGGGCCTCAATCTCAGGGAGGGCGAGAAGTACCTGACCGGCGACTACATTGTGGACGAGAAGCAGCGGACGATCGGCGTGACCGACGAAGGCTGGGTGACGATTGAAAAGCTGCTGGGAATCGGCAACATCGCCGACGCGGAGAACTGGGAACTGAAGCACTACGTGGAGACGGCGATCAAGGCGCACGCGCTCTACAAGCGCGACGTGGAGTATGTGGTGAAGGACGGCGAAGTGATCATCGTCGATACCTTCACTGGCCGCCTGATGCCGGGGCGGCGCTGGTCCGATGGGCTGCACCAGTCGATTGAGGCCAAGGAAGGCGTGAGCATCCGCAAGGAAGACCAGACGCTGGCGACGATCACCTTCCAGAACTACTTCCGCCTCTACAAAAAACTGTGCGGCATGACGGGCACGGCGGAGACTGAAGCGGCCGAGTTCGAGAAGATTTACAAGCTGGAGATCGTCGTCATTCCGACGAACAAGCCGATGCTGCGGCTTGAAAATCCGGATGTGGTTTATCTGGACGGAGAAGGAAAAGTACAAGGCGGTGGCCGACGACATCGCCAAGCTGCACGAGGAGAAGCAGCCGGTGCTGGTGGGCACGACGTCGATTGAGAAATCCGAGCGGCTGTCGGCGATTCTTGCAGCGCAAAGGCGTGAGGCACGTGGTGCTGAACGCGAAGTTCCATGAGCGCGAGGCGGAGATCGTGGCGCAGGCCGGGCGGCTGGGGATGGTGACGATCGCGACCAACATGGCCGGCCGCGGAACGGATATTCTGCTGGGCGGCAATCCGGAGTTCATGGCCCGCCAGGAGCTGGTGAAGAAGAACAAGGCGCGCGCGATCAGCGTGGCCGAGGGCGCGATCAATCCCGATGGCTCCGGCGGGATTTCTGCGCTTTTATTACCAGGGGCAGGAGTTCGAGATTGCCGAGCCGGAGTGGGCCGAGGTCTACAAGGTCCATGCCGAGACGGCGCGCGAGGAACACGAGCAGGTGATCGCGGCCGGCGGACTGTTCATCCTGGGCACGGAGCGGCATGAGTCGCGGCGCATCGACAACCAGTTGCGCGGACGCGCAGGCCGCCAGGGCGATCCCGGCGAATCGCGTTTTTATCTCTCGCTCGAAGACGACCTGATGCGCATCTTCGCCAAGCAGTGGATGAGTTCGATGATGCAGCGGATGGGCATGGAAGAGGACGTGCCCATCGAGTCGAAGATGATCACCAAGCGCATCGAGGGCGCGCAGAAGGCGGTTGAAGCGCAGAACTTCGAGAGCCGCAAGCACCTGCTCGAATACGACGACGTGATGAACAAGCAGCGCGAGGCGGTCTACGGATTGCGGCGGCAACTGCTGGAGGGCGTGGATCAGAAAGAGCTGATTCTTGAGGATTATGTCGGCGGAGTCCTGAGTGGGTTGCTGGACGAATTTGCCGGAGAAAAGGTCCATCCGGATCAGTGGGACATGAAGGGGCTCGACGAGAAGCTGATCGACCACTTCGGGCTGAAGCTGGCTTCGCTCAATATCGGCGCCACTGGAATCGATCCGAGCCAACTCAGCCGGCACGAGCTGGGCGAGACGATCTTTGAGAAGCTGAAGGAGCAGTACGACGCCAAGGAGAGGATTCTCAGCGCTGCGACCATGCGCTATCACGAGCGGATGGTGATGTTGAGCGTGATCGACGGGCTGTGGAAGGATCACCTGCTGTCGATGGACCACCTGAAAGAAGGAATCGGTCTGCGCGGCTATGCGCAGAAAGATCCGCTGGTGGAGTACAAGAGCGAGTCCTTCGACATGTTCGAGGCGATGATGCTGAAGTTCCAGGAAGACACGGTCCGCTTCCTCTTCAGGATGCAGATTCTCGGCCAGGATGGGCAGCCGGTCGATGGGCCGCCGCAGCCAAGGAGAGCTGTTCCGCAAGGCCCCGCCAGTGGCCAGCGCGGCGCACCCGCTCACGCTCGATGCAGCGCCGCGAGAGATTGGAATTTCGACACGGCAGCCCTCGACCACCATCGATGCGCTGGAGAAGGAGTTCCAGCGCAAGAAGCAGCGGGAGCTGGAGGCGGCGAGCCGGGCCGGCGCCGGAGAGTCAAGCCAGCCCACGCAGCGCAGGACGGGCGAAAAAGTGGGGCGCAACGATCCCTGCCCATGCGGCAGCGGGAAGAAGTACAAGAAGTGCCACGGGGCGGAGAAGTAGCACCTGCGGTGCGGCCAACTGCTCGCTATTCGCTCGCATAGGCTTTTTCGGCTTTCCACCCTTCGCTAGAAAAAATGCAAGGGTGGGGCACCCGGCCACCGCGACTTCGATCACGCGACAGCTAGGCTCCGATGTCCAATGGATTCCGCAGCGGGAGTCAGCTTGATCTCGATGTCGTAGCCGAGGCGGTTCAGGCACTCCATCAACTTGTGTTCCGATAGATTCGAGAAATCGCCACGCATTAGTCCAGATACTTTGGCCTGCGAGATTCCCATGCGGCGGCCGGCCTCCTCTTGAGTCAGGCCGAGGCGCCGAACCGCCCGCGTGATTTCGATGACCAGGCCCGACTTGATTTTGAGCTGTGTTGCGTCGGGTAGGCCGAGATCCAAAAACACGTTGCCGGAGCTGGCTTCTACTTCGATGCTTTTAGGATTACGCTTTGCCATCTCTCATCTCCTTTGCTACGGCTTCGGCTATTTTGAGCCGTGCGTGGATGATCTCCGTATCTCTTCTGGGCGTCGCTATCCCACTCTTGCTCTTCTTCTGGAAGCAATGCAAAACAAAGACCGCTTCTTTGAACTTGACGGTGTAAACGGCCCGGAAGGTTCCATCCGCTTCGTCTTCGACAACCTCCAGCACTCCCGCGCCTCCGAAGCCTTTCAAGACCTTGCAGGCGTCGTGTTGCTCCCCCGCCTGCGCAAAGTTCAAGACATGACCGAAGAACTTTCGCACGCCGATAGGAAGGCCCATCAAATCCTTCTTGCTGCTCCCTATCCAAATTAGCGGTCTTGCAGGGCTTCGCACGGATTTATTATACCAGAACAGGTATTAGGGAGTTCGAAGCAATTCCACGGAGCGGAGATGTAGAAGGAAAGCGGACGCGCGAGTTATCCCTCTCCGACCTCGGCTGGTTCGCGCGCTGGTTTTGGAGACGACCAGAAATCCTTGCGAAAGAGGAAGAAGCCTTTCTTCTCAGGATTGGCGGGCAGGCCGCAAGCCGTCCTTGCCATCCGGCGAATGACCTTCGAGATGGGCGAGTCTTGCAACGCAACCGGCTTGGCCGTGTTCTGCGTGCGCCTGGCAGTGGCGTAGTCGTCGGGAATCTTCCAATGAGCGGGCCTGGTCAGAGCTTTGGCAATCTGCTTTTCGTCCAGAACCAGAGACTGAGGCGTGTATCGGTTGAGCACGATCTGAAGCTTGCGGTTGCGCGTAGAGAAGAACTGAGTGATCAGACGATTGGAGTTGCGCAGCTCTGAGATGCCTACCTGCGTGACGAGATAGATGCTGGCCGATTCTTCAAAGAGAGCCGTGCTTCTCAAGTCGGTTCTCGAACCCGCATCAACGACAACATAGTCAAAGCTCTGGCGCGCGACGGCCAGCAGCTTGTCGATCGCATCGCTTGCGGGCTCATTGGGCTGAAATTCGCCTGGAGCCGCAAGCACGCACAATCCCGAGCTATGCTTGGCCAGCAGCGAACGCAGGAAGTTCGGATCCAACCGGTTGGAATCATGAAGAGCGTTGGCGGTCGAGTACTCGCCGACCATTCCCAGGTTGATTGCCGCATCTCCCAAGGGGAGGCCGAAGTCGATCAAAAGGGTTCGCTGTCCCGACTCCTGCGCCAGCGCCACGGCGAAGTTGGAGGCGATGGTCGTCACTCCGCAGCCGCCTTTGGAGCCGAGAAAGACGAAGAGCCTTCTGCCTGCTCTCTTGCCGTGGAAATCCCGCCGAACGGCGGATCGAGGCCCGCGCCAGTGCACCGACAATGTCGGCGCGGAGTAGGGGCACGGTGAGGAACTCGCGGGCGCCCGCGCGCATGAAACGAATTGCCAGCTCCAATTGGGTTTGCGCCGAGTAGACCATCACGGCCGTGGAGTTGTGGGAACAGATGCTCTCGACCACATCGAAGGCGTACTCGGGATCGCTGTCGATGCCGATGAGAACAACGTCGTATCGCTTTTCCAGCATCTGGGGAAGATCGTCGAGATCGGCCGGGAAGGAAGAGAATTCCCTGACCGTTGTGCCCTGGAATCCAGCCAATGCGCAGGCCACTTCGCTGCGGCACTGATCGTCCGGATCAATCACCGCAATCGACAGCACGACGGCGCCAGAGGCGTCGGAGATCTGGTCGGAAACCGGCATTGCGTCCGTTGATTCCATTGGCCTGCTTCGCCGCCTGGTTTAGCCTCAAACACCTGAAATGCAGACGGCCCTTCCAAAAATGACGCGGGGTCCTCAAGACGAACAAACCCAACCTTCCAAGAATGATCGTAGGACGGGGCGCAAAGTGCACAGACAAGGAGTCGATTATCTCCCCGGCCTTCGTAACTAAAGGAGGCTTCAGCTACTGGCTGAGAGCGAAGTTGAGCGAGACCTCAACCGTCGATGCGCCGGGGCCGGGCTCGAATCTCCACTTGCGCACGGCATCCTCGGCAGCGGCCGAGAGCATGGCGTTTCCGCTGAGCTTTTTGACATCGGTCACCTTGCCCTCCGGGTCCACGGTGACTTCAAGCCGTACCTCGCCGGCAACCTTCATGCGCTTGGCAATCTCGGGATAGACCGGAGCGGTCCGAGACTTGACGGCGCGGTTATCGGCCCCGCCGGCGGGGATGGCAAGAGCCAGCAACAAGGCCAGCGCAGCCGCCTGAAACAGCCTCACTCCCACGCGCGGCAAGGCTTTGGGATGAACTTCGAGATGACGTTCTTTCATTGGGAACCTCTGAGCTTTCAAGCCGCTCTTTGAGGTTATCGGCGTCGAATGAACGCTCATTAATCCGTTTTCAGATTCTGATTACCGTGGGAATGGGGCGAAATGCAGCTTTTAGCTACTAGCTGTCTCTACCGAGGCGAAGGTCAGGTCCTGGATGCCGGAGTGGTGCTGCTCTCGCCATTGGTCGAAGAGGCGGCCGTAGCTGAGCGTGATGTACTGAGCTCGAGCGATGCCCAGGCGCTCGGCTGCACGGTCGATCCATTCGGGCGAGCCTTCAAGCTCGGCGTAGTTGCCGATGGGAGTCTCATCGACCACGCAATGGCCTTCGCCGTCGGTCCACTCGGCGCGCCACTTCTCGTAGCGGAAGGCGGGAACCAGACCGAGCGAGAGAAAGACCTGAGCCATCGCCTCGCCGTCGGCGACCTCGGTCTCGGTTTCGATGCGATGCTTGTGTGCGTCTTCGCCGGGGCCGTTATCGGGGAGGCGTTTGTGGGTGATCGTCCAGTGGCCGGCATAGTTGCGAATGCGCAGAATCTCAGTGCGGGCACGCATGGTGCGATCGGGCGTGTCGTAGAGGATGTTGCTCTCGAAGGCGCGTGGGGTTTGCAGGGTGAAGCCGGCGGCTTCGAGGCGCTGGGCGAGGCCAGCAAGGTCGTCCACGCGGAATTTGATCTCGGTCTCGATGGGCATCGTAAAGAGCGAGTATACGGCAGAGGGTGGGGTAGGCTTAAGCACCTCCACCGTATTCACCGATTGAATTGCAACTAATTATTCGGTGGATGGCCCCATTCGAGCCAGCGCGTGATGTTTCTTGGCCATCTTTCACGCCCCGGAATCGGCGTCCATGTTCGCACAGCTACAAGCAGCTTTTCATTTCCGCATTCCAGAAATGCCTCCGCCATTTGCTCGTCGCCGGACTTGTTCAACGCTTCGATCAATGCATCCTCCGATCCTGCCGCGCCTCGTTGTATGAAGAAGAAAAAGGCTCCAGATATCGTTTCTGTGTCACGATCTTTCAATGCAGCCTCAAGCGCGCTGACTGCGCGCGGGTCCTTAATTTTTCCGAGCGCCTGGCCGGCATAGAAGCGATCACGACTATCCGAGCTTTTTAGGGCTCCCATAAGATGTTTCGACACCTGGTGCCCCGAGCACGCCCAATGCGGCGATTGCACTCTCACGCACTTCGCGGTCCGGATCTCTCAGCATGGCACTCAGGGGAACGACGGCGCGGGAATCTCTGAGATAGCCCAATGCACCCGCCGCAGCTGCGCGGGTAACGGCATCCTTGTCCTTCGTTGCCTTGGTCAAGAGACCGAACGCCTTCGGATCTTCGGTACAGAACTTTTCCGCGATTGCCAACTTACGCCGGGTTTCCAAGGGTTGGTGCTTGATGAGGGTGAGAAGCGGTTTGCACGTTCGAGCCTCAATCTTGCCGATTGCAACGGCCGCTTGACAAGGCTCTTTATTGTCGGCATTCTCTAACGTCACGAGCAGAGGGCCAACGGCCCGTCGGTCTCCCAACTCTCCCAGAGCGTAGGCTGCCTCTCCCCGGATTTTCCAATCCGAAGTATTGAGTGCGGCGATCAGTGGCTCAAACGCACGGGGATCTCTCGTTTTTCCCAGTAAAGCGATCACGTTTTGATGCAATGGCATCCTGAAAACTTGCCCCTGAGAAATGTATTTCTGCATGGTCGCAATCAAAGGTGGGACGGCGTGAGGATCGTTCATGTCGTTCAACGCCCACATTGCACTCTTCGAGACGATGGAATTGGGGTCATCGAGTTCAGAGACCAGCGGGCCAATGGCTCGATGATCCCCGATCTGGCCCAACGAGCGAGCGGCGTTTCTTCGGACATTCTCATTCTTGTCTCTCAGGGCGGAAATCAGCGGCTCGACGGCTCGGGCGTCCTTGATGCAACCCAAGGCTGCCGATGCACCGCTTCGGACGCTCAGATCCGGACCGATGAGAGAAGTAATGAGTGGCTCGACGGCTCGGGGATCCTTGATGTGACACAGAGCATCGGCCGCTTTTTTCCGCAAGTCGGCCTCTGAGTCCTTGAGCAAAGCAATCAGGGGTTCTGTCGCACGGGTATCCTCGGCGTACTGCAACGCGCCAACCGCGATTCTCCTGATGCGAGCGTCCGGGTCTCTAAGGGCGGTAATCAGAGGCTCCAGAACTTCTGGCAGAGGCTTGGAGGCCCCCCGCTCTTGGAGACGACTCAACGCCCCCACCGCACCCAGCCGGACGTCAACATTCGGATCGGCGATAAGAGTTTTCAGAGCTTCGATCCCTGGAGTTCCGAGCTTAGCCAGGGCATCTGCGGCATGATAGCGGTCGTACTCCTTTGCTGGCGCCTTCAGGATTGCAATGAGTGGTTCGATGGCGCGGTGGTCTTTGGTCAGGCCGAGCGCAGGGATTGCCGTCTCTCGAATGAACCGATCTGGGTCTTTCAGAAGGGCGATCAAGAATTCAACTGCATGGGGGGCGCGATTCTTACCCAACGCAAAGAGCGCATTCCGCCGCGCGCTCCAATCTTTGTCCTTTAGCAGTTCGGTCAGTGGTTCGAAAGCGCGAGGGTCTTCGGTCATACCCAATGCTTCGGCGGCACCCGCTCGAACCTTCGCATCCGGATCCTTCAGAGCGGAGATAAGGGGTTCAACCGCTCGATGGTCTTTGGTAAGGCCTAGAGCCTCGACTACATCTTTTCGCACGTTGATATCTGGATTCTTAAGCTCTGCGATAAGCGGCTCAACTGCTGGCGCTCCGATGTTGCCGAGCGCGTCCGCCACGCTCGGCGAATACTTTCGACTCTCGACCGGCCACTTTTTGAGGGCAGCCAGTAGAGGTTCGATTGCGCGCGGGTCTTTGTATGGATTCAACTCTGCGACTGCAGACTCGCCCACTCGAACGTCCGGGTCCTTTAGCTGGTTGATCAGCTGGGTTACGCGGTCGGTTTGGCCATGTGCTGTCGGTGCGAGACAGCTTGCGTAACAGCACAACAGAAGGCCTGTGTAATACATTTGGCCGGGTGACAGATAACGATGACTTGCTGACGAACTCATACGATTTCCTCGAGGTTGACGGAACGATGCAGAACTCTGGCATTCGATCAACGTAACCGAATGGACAACCGATTCAGGAGCTCTTTCGACTCGCTTCCACTATACTGCTGGGACGCTGTCTCAGGTTCGTGGTTTCCCACCCTTTCCGGAAAAGGAAACGGAAAGGATGGGGCACGGGGCTTTGGTGGTTGGCGTGGCGGCAGCTGGTTTCTACGGGCGACAATAGAGAAGTGAAGACTTTGCGATTGGTGGTAGACCCGGCGCATCTCGATACTGCCCAGGCTCAGGAGGCTCTAGAGCGGGCGGCGGCGATCTTGCGCGGCGGAGGGCTGGTGGCGTTTCCCACCGAGACGGTCTATGGGCTGGGGGCGAATGCGCTGGATGAGGTGGCGGTGGCGCGGATCTTTGCGGCCAAGGAGCGGCCTTCGTGGGACCCGGTGATTGTGCATATCGCCGATGAAGCCGCGCTTGCCGGGTTGGTGGTGGAGATTCCCGACGCGGCGCGCAAGTTGATGGCGGCCTGCTGGCCGGGTCCGCTGACGCTGCTGCTGCCGCGGTCGAAGTCCGTGCCGGATATTGTGACGGCGGGGCGGCCGCTGGTGGGCGTGCGGATGCCGGCGCATCCGGTGGCTCTCGATCTGATCCGGCGGGCTGGAGTTCCGGTGGCCGCGCCCAGCGCCAATCGTTTTGGCCACACAAGCCCAACCTCTGCCGAGCATGTGCTGGCGGATCTGGACGGGCGGATTGATGCGATTGTGGACGCGGGTGCCGACCGATTGCGGAGTCGAATCGACGGTGCTCGATCCCTGCGCGAGTCCGATGATCGTCTACCGGCCAGGAGCTGTGACGATCGATCGCATTCGCGGCATTGCCGGGCCGGTGGAGTTGTACCGCGGAGGCGGAGCGGCGGAGGTCAAACCGCCGGAGCTGCTGCCGTCGCCGGGAATGGGGCTGCGGCACTATGCGCCCAGCGCGCGGCTGGTGTTGATTGAATGCGAGCTGGAGGAGTTGGCGGCGCGAATGGCCGAGGCGACGATGAGGCTGGCGGGCGAACGCGTTGGCGTGATGCTGCCGGCCGAGGTATCGGCACCGGTGGGAGTTGCGGCGGTCTTCGCATGGGGACCGTGGGCGGAGCCGGAGCAGATGGCTCATGCGCTCTACGCGGGGCTGCGAGAGCTGGACGCAAAGGGATGCACGGTGATTCTCTGCCCGCTGCCGTCGGCCGAGGGGATTGGCGCGGCGATTCGCGACCGGCTGGGAAAAGCGGGGAATAAGGGACTAGGGACTAGGGAACAGGGAACAGGGAACAGGCTAGGGAACAAGGACTAGGAAGTAGGGAACAAACCCCGCATCGCCGGCAGTTCCGCTGACCTGTCAATTCACGGGCTGGCTATTCCCTAGTCCCTAGTCCCTGTTTTTTTCACTGTCCGGCGTCGCCTAGCTTGTACATGTACTTGATCGCGGCTTTGTAGACCAGCGTCTTGGTGCGGCCGCGGACTTTGAGTACGTTGCGGTCGTACCACTCGATGCAGCCTTCGACCAGCTCTCCGTCTTCGAGGACGAAGACCATCGGGGTCTGCGCCTGAATCTGTTTTTGCAGGTAGAAGAGCTCGGCCTGGCGCTGGGGAATCTCCTGCTCCTGACTTTGAGCCGTAGGGGTAGGCCGGCAGGCGGAAGTTGGAGACCGAGCCCGGCCGGCTGACGGCGCGGGCAGTCGGGGCGATGGATCGTTTCTTGGGGCCAGGTACAGGAGATTCAAGGCTCATGTGAATAAACTCCTCCTTAGGGAAGTGGCAGTTTAATTTCGATCGATGCTGAAAGCCATGGCGTCGAGCGAGAGCGAGCGCAGCAGGTTGCGGCGCATGCCTTGCTCGACCTGGACGAGGGCGTAGGCGGCGGAGTCGATCCAGTCGACGGATAGGCCCTGGGCCAGACGGGCCAGCTCGGCCTCGATGTCCAGGTTGCGGATGAGCTGCGGCGTGCCGGCCACGAAGAGCAGCAGGTCTTCGATGAGGCTGCCCAGGGCGCGGAGCAGGTTGATGGTCTTCTCCTGGCCGTCGGCGCCGGCGCGGTAACTTTCCGTGGCGTGGAAGAGCGCGGAGTAGTCCGGCTCACGCAGAGCGGTGCGGAGCAGGATGAGCGCATCCTGGCGGCTGGCGAGATAGACGTCGAGGTCGATGGTGAGCGCGCGGCCTACGGCTCCCTCGGCCAGTCGCGCGGCCAGAGCGCGGTCAGAGGATTTGAGCTAGCGGCCGGCGCCGGGCGAGCAGAGCCTCAAGATCGGCGGCGGGAATTGCGCCGAGCCGGTGAACGACGGCGCGGGAGCGGATGGTGGGCAGCAGTTCCTGCGGATTTTCGGTGAGCAGGATCAGCGAAGTGTGCTCGGGCGGCTCTTCGAGAACTTTGAGCAGCGAGTTGGCCGCCTCTTTCATGAAGGCCGACGAGGTGAAGATGGTGAAGGTGCGCCGCGACTCGGCCGGCGGGCGGTAGTAGGCCACGTGAATCGACCTGGCGAACCTGGCCCAGCTTGATGAGCAGTTGCGGCGGGTCGGGCGGGATGACGAGCAGATCGGGATGGGTCTGGATGAGGATGCGGGTCTCGCGCTTGTCGGTGTCGCGCATCTCGTCGCGGGCGGCTACGGCTTCGGCAACGAGGGCTTCAAGATTGGCGGAAAGGGCGATGCGGGTGCAGTTGGCGCAGACGCCGCAGAAGTCGGGCAGGCCGTCGGATTCGGTGGGTTGAGGCAGTTGACGGCCTGGGCCAGCATCAGCGCCAGCGTGTACTTTCCCGCCCCGCGCGGCCCGGCCAGGATCAGAGACTGGGGGAAGCGCTCCGCGCGAATGCTCTCGCGCAGATGGGTGACGGTGGCCGAGTTGCCGAGAAAATCCTGGAAACCCATAGGTTCAGTCTAGAGTATCCCAGAAATTCAAAGTTGGCTTTACGTTTCCGTGACGGTCTAAGATGATCGAAAGGAATCCGATCATGAGAGCACTTCGCCTTATCGCCGCCGTTGGATTTGTTTTTGCCGCGATCGCCCCGCTGGCTGCGCAGTCCGGTGCGGCTTTGCCCCCTCCGAAGATCACATTTGCGCCTGCTCGCTTTACGGTCGTCGACCAGGGAACGGCGGGCAAGCCGGACGTGGTGCTGATTCCGGGGATGTCGAGTTCGCGGGCCGTTTGGGATGCGGAGGCGAAGCTGCTGGCGCCGAACTACCGGCTGCACCTGGTGCAGGTGAACGGCTTTGCGGGCGCACCGGCGGGGTCGAACGCCAAAGGGCAGTTGCTGATTCCGATCGTCGAGGAACTGCACGCGTATCTTGTGGAAAGCAAGATGCATCCGGTGGTGATTGGCCACTCGTTGGGCGGGCTGATCACGCTGATGCTGGCCGGCAGGCACCCGGAGGATGTGCGGAAGATCGTCATCGTGGATGCGCTGCCCTTCGCGGCCGTGTTGATGGACCCGGCGGCGACACCCGAGAGCATGATGCCGCAGGTGGAGGCGATCAAGCAGCAGATGATGGCTATGCCCGCGAACCAATACGCTGCCTTGCAACCGATGATGGCGGCCCGGATGGTGAAGAATCCCGAGGCGCAGAAGCTGGTGGCAGACAGCTTCGCCGCCAGCGACCGCGCGGTTGCCGTCGAGGCGATGCAGGAGGATCTCGAGACCGATTTGCGCGCGGATTTGGCCGGGATCAAGACGCCCGCGCTCGTGGTCTACGCCTGCGACCCGGCGGCGCAGCAACCAGACTCGGCAACCTATGAGGCCGCCGTCAAGGCTGCTTACAAGACCATGCCGAACGTGATGCTGGCCCGAATCGACGACTCAAGGCACTTCATCATGTACGACCAGCCGGAGAAGCTTGATGCTCTGCTCGAGGCGTTTTTGCTGTAGGTTGGAGCGTGGAGTTAGCGGGATTTTCAAACGGCGTGCCTGGCCGCAGACCTATACTGGGTTCATGTTTTCACTCTGTGGATCTTCCCGTCTGTTTTCGTCAGTCCTGGCCGGGGCTGGGCTGGTTTGCTTGCTGGCTCAGCCGCCAGCGGCCCGCGCCTGGGGCAATAGCGGCCATCGTATGATCAACCGGCTTGCGGCCAGCAATCTGCCCGCCGATGTGCCCGCCTTTCTGCGCTCGCCAGAGGCCCTGGCTGAAATCGAGTACCTGGGCCCCGAGCCGGACCGCTGGCGTTCGCCCGCCGAGCCGGAGTTGGTGGCGGCGCAGGCGCCCGAGCACTTCATCGACCTTGAACCGGCCGACGCGCTGGGTCCGTTGCCGCACCGGCGGCTGGACTTCGAGGCCAAGGTCTTTGCCTCGGGCCAGCGGCCGGAGAAGGTCGGCCTGCAACCGTGGGAAGCTACCGAGGTCTGGGAGCGTCTGAAGGCCGCGATGCGCGAGTACCGCAACCTGACCGCCGCCAAACAGGATACAAAACCCACCGAGGCGGCGATTCTCTTCTACGCTGGCTGGCTGGGCCATTATGTTGGCGACGCTGCGCAGCCGCTGCATACGACGATTCAATACAACGGCTGGATCGGACCCAATCCCAACGGCTATACGACGGAGCACAAGATTCACTGGCAGTTCGAGGGACCGTTTGTCGACGCCAACCTGCGCGAGCCCGAGGTGCGGGCCAAGATGACTCCGCTGAAGGCCGTCGATGGCGACATCTTCGATGCCTACGTGGCCTATCTTCGTCACACGAAGACGTATGTGGAGAAGGTCTATCAATTGGAAAAGGCGGGCGGGTTTGTAGGCGCGGGAACGGCCGAGTCGCGGGAGTTTACCGCCGAACGGTTGGCGGCCGGGGCGAGCATGTTGCGCGACATGATCTACACCGCATGGCTGGAAAGCGCCAAACCGGTGGCTGATCCTTACGCGGCAAAATGAGCTTTAGTGAGTGGACCCGGCAGCGGCGACGGCTGGCACGCGGCGCAGCAGGACGGTGAGCATTGCGGTCATCATCAGCACCGCAGGGACGGCGATAACGAGCCAGGCCAGCATCGCCTGGCCGGCCATCCAGCCGAAGCTGGAGATGCTTGTGAAGGCCGACGCGTGAAACTGGGCGCCGATCGCGATGCCGTGGATCGAGCCAAAGCCGAGCAGCCGTCCGCCGAGGCGGACAAAGGGAACAAGCAGCGCCACTTGCAGCGGCATGGCGGCCCAGTTTGCAGCCTGGATCGCGGGGAGATTCAATCGCAGGCAGGAGGCGACAACCAAGCAGATGGCCGTGGTGATGCCCACCATCGGAATGCAGCCAATGGCGAAGCCGAGCGCAAGCGTGAGCGCAAGCCGCCGCGGCGAGATTCCCTGGCAGAGCCAGATTGCCGCATTCCGTTTGATTGAGATCATGCTCGTCACATCCAGCTTATCGGTATCCTGGTCGCGACTGAACAGTTTTCCGATGAAACTTTGGTAAACATACCAAAATGGGCAACGGAAATAACGGAGATTGAGGTTTCTCAAACTCCAGAAAGCTCCGGCAGGCTTGGCGGGGGATTGGCTCATGGCTGATTCCCAACTGCGTCCGGCGCGTTTTTGAATGCTGCGATTCTCGGCGCGAGGTGCGCGAGCAGCCCGGCCAGTTGCTTTTCTACTTGCCGGCCTGCATCGAAGACCTCCTCGTGGCTCAACGGAGTCGCGCCCAGCCCAGCGGCCAGGTTGGTGACGCAACTGAGGCCGAGGACTTCGATTCCCATGTGACGAGCTACGATCGTCTCCGGCACGGTGGACATGCCGACTAGCGTCGCGCCCATCGTGCGGAAGGCGCGAATCTCGGCGGGAGTCTCGAAGCTCGGTCCGGTGACGGCCAGATAGACGCCTTCGTCGAGTGCGAACCCCTGCTCGGCGGCGGCTTCTTTCGCGAGAGCGCGGAAGCGCTTCGAGTAGGCCTCAGTCATGTCGAAAAAGCGCTGTCCTGCGCCGTAGCTCACGGCGAAGCGCGGCTCGTTCGGTCCGACGAGAGGATTCCAGCCCATGAGGTTGATGTGGTCGGCGAGCATCACAAGCTGGCCTTGCTTGTAACCCTCGGCGATGCCCCCGGCGGCGTTGGTGAGAATGACCGAGCGAATGCCGAGTGCGCCCAGCACGCGCATGGGAAAGGTGACCTGCGCGGGCGTGTAGCCCTCGTAGAAATGCACGCGGCCCTGCATCACGATGACCGGAGTTCCGCCGAGCTGCCCCGCGACAATCCGTCCTGTGTGGCCTTCGACGGTGGAGCGCGGAAAGTGAGGAATCTCGGCGTAAGGAACGACGATGCGCTCGGTGAGCGAGTCGGCCACAGCGCCCATGCCGGAGCCTAAGACGACGCCGACGTGAGGGTCGAAGGGGCCCAGCATGGCCCGTAAAAATGCGGCTGATTCAGAGACCTGGTTGAAATAGTTCATCTTTTTTTGGCCTGCCGTTGTGCTTCGGGCATTCTACAGGGTGAGAAAGAGGATTGAACAGGCGACAATTGAGTTGGCGAATTCCAGCCGGTGGAGGTGCTCGAGAAAATGTGCCGGAATATCAAGATGCTTTTCAACTTCGATCCTCCCGTTACGGAGGAGGAGATTCGTGCGGCGTCGCTGCAATTTGTGCGCAAGGTCAGCGGATTCAACAAGCCGTCGAAGGCGAATGAGGCCCCGTTTCTGGCGGCGGTGGAAGAGATCGCCTCGGCCTCGGCTCGATTGCTGAGTTCGCTGGAAACGAATGCGCCTGCGAGGAATCGCGAAGAAGAGGCAGCCAAGGCGAAGGCGCGTGGTGCTGCGAGATTTCGCGATGCGCGCGAAGCGCAGGAATTTCCTGATGGGGGGCACGCGGCATGAAAGAGATTGTGGCCGTGATTTTTGGGTTGGGGCTGGGATGCAACGCGCTGCTGTTTGTGCCGCAGGTGCTGGCCGTGTGGCGGAAGAAGAGCGATGAGGGGATTTCGCTGATCACCTTTGGCGGCTTCAGCGTGCTGCAGGCGATTGGGATTGTGCATGGGATTTATCAGCAGGATCTCTCGCTGATTTTGGGCATGGCGGCGAGCTTGATGACTTGCGGGAGTGTAACGGGGTTGACGATTTTTTATCGAGTGAGGCGGATGCGGATCCCTGGCATTGCGGATTAAAATCCGCGATAGATCAGCCTGAATCATCTGGAAGACTGGGTGCCCCACCCTCGCCGCGTCTTTGTTTTTGCGGCTAGGGTGGGAGTAGAATGACTCCGCCATGCCTTCAAGACTCGAACGGTTCCAACACGCAGGAGACTTTCATTTCCTGACCTTCAGTTGCTGTAACCGGCTGCCGCATCTGGACAATGCTGCGGCCTGCGACATTTTTGAACGATCTCTAGATGTCGTTCGTAAACGATATGTCTTCTTTGTCTTCGGTTATGTTGTCATGCCTGAGCATGTTCATCTACTGGTCTCCGAACCCCATCGAGGGATTTTGGATCGCGCGATTCAAGCATTGAAAACCTCTGTTTCAAAACAATCGGTCCAGCGGCCATTCTGGCTTCCTCGGTACTACGACTTCAATATTCAATCGGATGAGAAGAGAGTCGAAAAGCTCAGATATATGCACAGGAACCCGGTTAAAAGAGGATTGGTAGGCCGACCCGAAGATTGGAGGTGGTCTAGCTATCGCCACTATCTTACGGGGGAAAAGGGCGTCGTCGAGATTGAGTCGCATTGGACTGCTGGACGGCGGTTGAGATTAAAGATGCCTGGGGCGGTTTGAGATTTTCGGTTGGGTTCGTGGTGGCCCACCCTAGCCGCAAAAACAACTACGCGGCGAGGGTGGGGCACCCGATCGTTCTTTCGGGTCAGGCACGTTTTCTTGTCGGCAGCCCCAGGTCCCGTTTTTGGGACCTGGGAAATCACGAACCTCGACCTGCCAGCCGAAGGCCGCTAGTCCCACTGCAGGTGGTTTGCCGATAATTACCTTCCATTGGCGCACAATCGAAGAATGACTACTGACAGTAGCCTCGCGCTTTCGCTGGCCACTGATCTCCGATCCCTGATGCCTGATCCGATAAATAATCCCCCCACCCCCCTATCTATATTTTCAAAACCTTGCAGGTAATTAATTCGACACTAGACGCAAGCCTTGAAGTCGCCAATCTTATCCCAAAAACATTCCAGCGATGGAGGCTGAGATCAAGTTCGCCATCGTTCCGGCTAACATGGCGCGGACGCCTAACTTGGCTAACTCGTTGCGGCGCTCGGGGACCAATGCGCCGATGCCGCCGATTTGCATGCCGATCGATCCTAGATTGGCGAAGCCGCAGAGCGCAAAGGTCGCGATGGTGAAAGAGCGCGGCATCAGAGCTGCCTTTTGCGCGCCGAGCGAGATGTAGGCGATGACTTCGTTGAGGGCCATGCGCGTGCCTAACAAATTGCCAATTGCTCCGCAGTCGTGCCAGGGAACGCCGATGAGCCATGCGACGGGAGCAAAGAAGAAGCCGAAGATCTGGCCGAGCGAGCCGGGAACCCAATGCATGTAATAGAGCGAGTGCGTCCAGCCGAGAAGGCCGTCGAGCAGCGCTACGAGAGCCAGAAAGCTGATGAGCATGATGGCTACATTGAAGGCCAGCTTGCCGCCGTCGATGGTGCCGCGGGCGATGGCTCCGATGAGGTTCTCATCCTTGTGCAACTCATCTTTGGGCATGACGACGCGGCCTTCGGTGGCGGGCGTGTCGGTCTCGGGGACTAACATCTTGGCGATGAGAATCGTGCCCGGCGAAGTCATGATGACGGCAGCGAGCAAGTGCTCGGGCGCGACGCCTTGCGCGATGTACATGGCCATGATGCCGCCGGAGACGTGGGCCATGCCGCTGGTCATGATGGTCATGAGTTCACTGCGCGTGGCTCCGGCCAGGAAGGGACGGATCGTCAGGGGAGCTTCGGTCTGGCCCATGAAGATCGAGGCTGCCACGTTCATGCTCTCTGCGCCGGAGATGCGCATGGTTTTGAGCATGACCCAGGCGAGGCCGCGAATGACGATCTGCATGACGCCGATGTGATAGAGCACGGCGAAGAATGCGGAGATGAAGATGATGGTGGGCAATACCTGGAAGGCGAAGATGGAACCCATGGAGCCGGTGGGAACGCCGAGCGGGCCAAACAAGACGCTGGTGCCGGCATAGGTGGAGGCCAGCATGGTCTTGACCAGACCGCCTGCCCACAACAGAGCTTGCTCGCCATAACTGAAGCGCAGCACGAAGAAGGCGAAGACGAGTTGCAGACCGAGTCCCCAGGCGACGGTGCGCCAGCGGATGTGTTTGCGGTCGGTCGAGCCCAGCCAGGCCGCGGCGAGCACGGCGAGAATTCCCAGCACTCCGGTAAATCGATCCAAGACGAACTCCTTGATCTCTGGGAACTACCTTACAGCATCGTGGAGGTGGGCCTCTGCCGTCTTGCGGATGAAAGTGCGGCTGACGAGAGGGACACCGAGTGGCGGAGTTTTGGAGAAGTGAATCGCCGTTTTGAGAAGTGCGATCGGTTCGGCCAAACGAGCGGCGGTGGTGGCATAGAGGGTGGCCAACGGCTGGCCCTTCTCGACATGAGCGCCGCAGCGCGCGTGGAACTCGATGCCGGCGTGCGGATCGACGGGCTCTCCTGCTTTCTCTCGCCCCGCGCCGAGCCTCTGCACGGCCCAGCCGAGGGCGGTTGTATCCATCTTGGAGACGAAGCCGCTCCTCGATGCCTCGAGCACATGCGTTGCGCCTGGCTTGTGGAAGGCCGCCGGATTGTCGAAGGCGGAGACATCGCCGCCGTGTGCCGCGACCATCGCGAAAAAAGACCGAAGTGCAGCGCCAGTGGTCAGTGCCAAGCCGGCGCGCTGATAGCCAGCCTCGGGCGACTCTGCCTCGCCACCTTGATAGATCATCCATCCGGCCAGAATCAGCGACAGCTCGCGCAGATCTTCACTTTGAGGCGGGCGCTGGCCGCGCAGCAGTTCGACTGCCTCAACCAGCTCGATCCAGTTGCCGGCGCAGCGGCCGAGCGGCTGAGACATGTCGGTGAGCAGGGCCACGGTGCGGGTTCCAGCGGCCTCGGCTGTGGCAACCATGAGCGCGGCGAGATACTCGGCGTCATTTGGATCTCTGAGGAATGCGCCGGAGCCGGTCTTCACATCGAGGACGAGCGCGTCGAGGCCCGCAGCGAGCTTTTTGCTGAGGATTGAGGCGCAAATCAGGCCGGGGTTTTCGACCGTGCCGGTGCGGTCGCGGAGGGCATAGAGCGCGCGGTCGGCGGGAACGAGCGCCGGGGTCTGGCTGACGATGGAGGCGCCGCACTGATCGAGAACTGCCTCGAATTCGGAGAGCGTGAGGGCTGTGCGATAGCCGGGGATGGCTTCGAGCTTATCCAGAGTCCCGCCGGTGTGGCCCAGTGCGCGGCCGCTGATCATGGGCACGGCCAGTCCGCAGGCCGCGGCGATGGGGGCGACGAGGAAGCTGGTCTTGTCGCCGACGCCGCCGGTGGAGTGCTTGTCGACGGCGATCTTCTTGAGGCGGGCGGGAGAGAACTTTTCGCCGGAGTCGCGCATGGCGAGGGTGAGCGCGCGGGTTTCGTCGAGCGAGAGACCGCGCAGATAGGCGGCCATCAGCCAGGCCGCGAGCTGCTCTGGCGGGATGGAGCCGGAGGCCGCGCCGGTGACGAGAAAGCCGATCTCGCGCGGCGTCCAGAGAGCCGCCGTCGCGCTTCTTGCGGATCAGGTCGATGGTGTGGAGCGGGGCGGAAGCGGAGGTGGTCATGGCGGGTCTAGTCTCGAATTCTAGCCTCGATTGCTGACTGTTGAGATTATCGCAAGCGGGGGTGATTTTTGGTTATTGACCGCTTGAAGGAACTTTGACGCGAACTAGAGTTCACAAATGATCGAGGTTTGTCAGACCGAGGAGTGTCCCCCCTCCGGGAGATACCTGCGGTGGGCCAACTGGCTTTGGGGAAGCTGATTGAGACTCATCGTCTCCCGCATCTCGGAATCGAGATGTGGGCCGCCCGTCTACCCCCACCCGTATTCTGTAAATAAGTTATCTGTTTTCAATCATATAGAGCCGGAGTGTCGCTCTAAAATCTTCATTCTACATAAGTTATCCGCAGAATATTCCAATCAAAGCGGTTACGGGCTTTTAGCCATCGTTTTTGAGGTTATGGCCCGCAATCGACAACTGGGTGCATTGGCTTCGGCCAACAGGGCGATGAAAGAGACTACGGAATCATTGTGCTTCAGCGGGCGGTAATTTTCTGCAAAACCACTTGCGGTGGGGCCGACTGCCTTCGGCGAAGCGGGTTGAGGTTCATCGTTCCCCGCATCTCAGAATCGAGATGCGGGCCACCCGGGCTTACAGGTTAGCCAGACCTAAGCCACCAGCCTCGAAGCCGTGCCGTGAGGATGCCGAGGTTTTTGGCTTATAACCACTGAATCCATCTGGATCGTCATTGAATCAGAACTGGAAGCAAGTCTTCAACTAACAATCGAAATGTGAAAGCCCGATTTCCGGAGTTCTGCTGTTAACGTTCCGTATCAATCTCGAGGAGGAGAATCAATGCGAGTAGTGCAGCGAACACTTCTAATCTGTCTTCTTGCGCTCGGCGGCTTTGCCGTGGCTCAGGAGAAAACGCCAACAGCAGCAGCTACGGCCCCTGCCAATCCGTACAGCACGTTCGTCAAAGTCGCCTATGGAAGCGTGAAGAACAACCTGGTGCTTTCGGCCGAAAAAGTTCCCGAAGAGGATTACAGCTTCAAGCCCACGGAGGCAGTGCGCAGCTTTGGCCAGATCGTTGGACATGTCGCCGACGCGCAATACATGTTTTGCTCCACGGCAGTTGGCGAGAAGAATCCGGCCCCGAACATCGAGAAGACGAAGACCACCAAGGCCGATCTGGTTGCGGCGCTCAAAGACGCCTTCGCCTACTGCGACACGGCCTACGGCAGCATGACCGATTCGTCGGGCGCGGAGATGATCAAGTTCTTCGGAAGGGATATGCCGAAACTAGGCGTGCTGATCATCAACAATATGCATGATATGGAGCACTACGGAAACCTCGTCACGTACATGCGAATGAAGAACATCGTTCCTCCAAGCAGCACACCGCCGCCCCAGGCACAGGCGAAGAGTCCGCAAGCGAAGGATTGATGCACGTTTGGCCGGGCGGGAGCCACCTGCGGTAGGGCCAGTTGCCTTCGGCGAAGCTGATTGAGGTTCATCGTCTCCCACATCTCGGAATCGAGATGTGAGCCACCTGCGGATTTAGGCGGGTGGGGTAATCTGCTCGCCGAGACTTCGATAGATTGAATCAACGAGACGGCTTCCTGCGCCAACAAGTTTCGCGAGAACCCGCAGTTGCTCTCGACACGCGACACTGACGCAAGGCTCCGGGTAGTTGAGTGAGTGGTCCACCTCTCCCCATATCTCTTCGAACAGAGTGCGAACCTGAATCTCGCAGCAAATAGGTGAGTCTGGGCGTGGTCGTATTAGGTAATGAACGCTAGTGTAGTAGCTAGCTTTAACGTGTGTCTCAATTTTCAGGGCCTCAAAGAACTTTGTTGACTCCGGATCCCACGTGTACGCCTTAAAGGGCTCAGCGATATACCAATCTCCGAGTTCATTGGACTTATGAAGAATTTCCTTATGGATCTCGCAAAACTGTTCTGAATACAAATGCAGGACACGAACCCCTGCAAGGTCCGTGATTTGAGAGAATAGATTATCTCCGTCTATTATGATTCCCTCAGTCGCTTTCTTCGCAATTTTGTCTCGAAGATGGTCAGGATCCTTCATTCGCGATTTAACTGAATGTACGACCGGAAAAGGTGCGCAGCGCAGTTTCGGGTGCTTCTCGAACCACGTACTAACGCCTAGTAGAAAGGTAGAGATCTCAAACTCCTTCTCTTTGTAAGCGTTGATCGCGGCTGCAGTAGTCCCATCATCACACATTGAGATTCCTCCAAAGGAGTGAGTAATAACTAATCTAGAGTTTCCATTCGCTTCAAGAGATCGGCGGCGAAGGCGTCGTATGCTTGGTGAGTTGCCTCGTACACTGCTCTGTTTCCCTGAACTGTTGATGCGTCGGAGGGTTCTAGCGATTGAGAAGGGACCTTCCAGATGGGGCAATGGTATTTCTGAGCCATTCCGGGGAGCGTGTTGTGCGTTGCATCGTTGCTTTCCCACCGACTGGATGACCTAACATTTCTTCAGAGAGATGTTCTCGGATGTTCGTGCTAATGAATCTGGAGATTGCGCCGGGGATTTGTTTTGCGTAGTTATAATGTCCGACGGCAAGATCCCACTCGTTTGTTCCTGCGTATTTTTTCGCGTTGTAAATCGTAAAGCCTAGCAGTCGGACATAATTCTCGGGAAAGTTCTTGCGTTTTTCGGTTGAAAGGAGACTGTAGATGATGTCGAATTGCTTTTTCCAGTTTGTGAGGGCATTACCTATGTTCCTCACTCCATAAAGGGAGAACATATCAGGCATGCAAGGGATTAGAAATCCATCCGTTGTCGATATAACAACCTTGTTTAAAGTGCCAAGACTAGGGGAGGTGTCCATTATGACGAACTTGTAGGAGAAGAGATCGGCGTAGTTATGTGCCAATTGACGGATTCTGGCGACTGTACGGATCGCGAGCGGATCCCCTTGATAGACATCACTCCATCGTCCCGCGATCTTGTCTTCATACATATGCATTGTCAATCGCCCGGGGAGTAGATCTAAATTTGTCGCGACAGAACGGGGTGGGGAGAGTTTCGGTAATTCGTCAGTTCCATCTTCGGTTGGCTTCAGGAGAAAGTGAATAGACCGTGGCGACGAGAGGAGTTCATCAAAGGCGGTATTCGCTATCCTGTTACGAGATTGTTGGAAATCGTCAATGAAATCGTCTTCTGGTTCCCATATCTTGTGGATCGCCTCTTCTTCCATTGCCAAGATGGATAGGTTGCATTGAGGATCAAGATCGATAATGAGAGTTTTGTGCCCGAGAGATGCCAGTGCGTGGGCGAGGTGAAAGGTCAGTGTAGTTTTGCCAACGCTGCCTTTATTGTTGAAAACAGAAATTGTCTTCATTCGTTCTCCTTTATGATCTTGGATTTGTTCGTATTTAACGACTTGATCTTCGCAAAGAGAGAAAAGCATCTTGATCCTATATTAGGAACTTACACCCCCAAGATCTCCTCTCCAGCCGGGTACCCCAGGTCTCGATGTTTTGAGACCTGGGGTACCACGAACCTACTGCGAGCGGAGAGCGAGCGGCTGGCCGCACCGCAGGTGCCTACTCTTCCTCTTCTTCGACGGGGCGTTTGGCGTTGGCCAGGATTTTTTCGGCCACTAACTGCGGGACGATGTCGTAGTGGTCCATCTCCATGCGGTAGCTGCCCTTGCCTTGCGTCATGGAAGTGAGCAGGGTTCCGTAAGTGAGCATTTCGGCCATGGGAACCTGGGCGTTGATGAGCGTTGTGCGGCCCTTGGAGTCCATGCCCTGGACGCGGCCGCGACGGCTGTTGAGGTCGCCCATCAGGGCTCCGGCGAACTCGTCGGGAGCCTCGATTTCGACTTTCATGATGGGTTCGAGCAGGCAGGGCTTGGCTGTCTCCATCGCCTTGCGGAAGGCGAGGCGGCCGGCCATCTTGAAGGACATTTCGTTGGAGTCGACGTCGTGATAGCTGCCGTCGATAGACGATAGCCTTGAAGTCGACGACGGGGTAGCCGGCGAGATAGCCGCGGGCGGCGGACTCGACGATGCCCTTTTCGATGGCGGGAATGAAGTTGCGGGGGATGGCGCCGCCGAAGACTTCGTTGGCGAACTCGAAGCCGGCGCCGCGGGGCATGGGCTCCATGCGGATTTTGCAGTCGCCGAACTGGCCGTGGCCGCCGGACTGCTTTTTGTGGCGGCCCTGCGCCTCGGCCTTGGCGCGGATGGTTTCGCGGTAGGGAACCTTGGGCGATTTGAGGGTGACTTCAGCGTGGTAGCGCTTTTTGAGGCGGCTGACGATGGCCTCGATGTGCGGCTGGCCGGCGCCGGCGATGAGGAATTCGTTGGTCTGCGGATCGCGGAAGAAGCGGATGAGCAGATCCTCTTCCATGAGCTTGTGGATGGCGGGGGCGAGCTTGTCTTCGTCGGCGCGGGACTTGGGCTCGATGGCGTAGGTCATGGCCGGCTCGGGGATGGGATGGAGGTCGATCTGGATCTCTGAGCCCTTTGCGCCGAGCGTGTCGCCGGTGAGGGTGACGCGGAGCTTGGCCACGGCGCCGAGATCGCCGGCGTGGAGCTCGGGGACTTCGACGGCTTTGCGGCCCTGCATGATGGACAGATGAGACAGTCGCTCCTGGTCGCGGCGCGTGTAGTTCTCGAGCGTGGCGTCGTTTTTGACCACGCCGCTGATGACTTTGAAGAAGCTGATGCGGCCGGCGAATGGGTCGGTCATGGTCTTGAAGACCATCATGGCCGAGCGGTTCGCTGTCGGCGATTTTGCGGTCGGCCATGGGAGCGGCTTCGCCTTCGGCGGCTGCGGCGTCGATGGTGGGAACGCGAACGGCGATGGGCCGCGTTCGACAGGCGAAGGCGTGTAGACCTTGATGAAGTCGAGCAGATGGTCGAGGGCCATGTTGGCCAGGCCGCTGGAAAAGAGCACGGGGAAGATGCGGTCTTCGCGGATGGCTTCGTGGAGGGCGGCGATGAGGTGCTCTTCGGGGATGGTGCCCTTCTCGAAGTACTCTTCCATCAGCTCGTCTTTGCCTTCGGCGACGAGTTCGACGAGAGCTTCGTGGCGGGCCTTGGCATCGGCGGCGAGGGTGGCGGGAATTTCGGCGGTGACTTTGCCGCGGCCATCGCCGCCGGGGGTGTAGTTGTAGGCCTCCATGGTGACGAGATCGACGACGCCGTGAAAGCCTTCGGCGTCGGAGATGGGCAACTGGACGGGAACACAGTTGCGGCCCCAGCGGTCGACGAGATCGTCGATGAGGGCGCTGAGGCCGCCGCCGCCGCCGGCTTTGGGGTGGTCCATCTGATTGACGAGGACGATGCGGGGGACGTTGGCTTCGTCGGCATAGCGCCAGACGCGCTCGGTGACGGGCTCGATGCCGTTCTGGGCGTTGACCACGACGATGGCGGCCTCGACGGGGAACAGGGCGGCGCGGGCTTCGTGGGTGAACATGTGGAAGCCGGGCGTGTCGATGAGATTGACTTTGACGCCCTGCCACTCGGCAAAGGCGACGGCGTTTTGCATGGTTGCGCCGCGGGCTACTTCTTCTTCGTCATAGGCGGTTACGGCCGTGCCGTCTTCGACGCGGCCCTGGGTGGGGGTCATCTTGGCGGCATGCAGCAGAGCGGCGATCAGGGTGGTTTTGCCACTGTGCGCATGCCCCACTACAGCTACGTTGCGGATCTCACTTCCCTGGTACGTTTTCATGGTGCACTTCTCCTATGGTGTTGGATGATTGCCAAAATTTTGGGGGAGTTTTTGGGGAGGGACAGGGAGGCCGTGGGGACGTCCGTTAGGGCGTCGCGGTGGCCGGATTGGAGGGCCACGTGTCCCGGTTTGCCGTCTACCTCGTCCATAAAGCGTTCAACCTGAAAGGTCTGGAACTGGAGGGTCTCGGGCCGGCGCGGTGCGGAGGAGGATAGGCTGCGTCCGCAGAGCGTCTTGCTAAGAAACACGGATGCTATCACACGAGGAGTGTGAACGTCCTGTGACTTGAGCCACCACTTGCGGCCACCTGCGGTGGGGCTGGCGCGGTCGTGGGCCTATCGGCGACAATGCATTCGATATGGACAAACTCACTCGCAGGGATTTTCTTATGACTGTTTCCGCCGCCACGCTTGCAGCCGCTGCCGCGCCGTCGTTCGCAACTTCCACTTCCGCCGGAAAGAACAGACAGCGGGTCTTTATCGGCTCGAACACTGCCGGCATATTGGCCTATGATTGGGATCCTGCTGCGGGCGAGTTGAGCGCTGCCGGGGTCGCCGCCAAGCTGGACCATGCACAGTGGCTGACGTATTCGCCTGGCCGCGAGTTTCTCTTTGCCGCCTCGGAGGTCGACTCGTTCCATGGCAAGCCGACGGGCGGAGTGGCGAGCTATAGCGTGGCGAATGGCGGACTCAAGGAGCTTTCGGCGCAGAACTCGGCCGGCGTGGGAACATGCCATATCGCCTTGGATCGCGAGGGGAAGGTGCTGATCGCTGCCGACTATATGGGAGGTAGCGCGGCGAGTTTTCTTGTGACAGACGGCAAGCTGAGCCCGGCCGTCTGGAGCGAGCACTACACAGGCCACGGGCCGAACAAGGACCGGCAGGAAAAGGCGCACGCGCATTTTGTCTCCTACTCGCCGGACAACAGGTTTGCTTATATCAACGACCTGGGAAGCGACTGCATTCATATTTATAAGCTGAATACCGAGACGGCGATGCTGACGGCGGCTGGGAGTTATAAGTCGAAACCCGGCGCGGGGCCGCGGACGCTGCACTTTCATCCGAATGGGCATACGGCTTACTCGGTGAATGAATTGAATTCGACGGTGGATGTGCTGGAGTGGAAGAAGGCGGACGGAAATTTAACTCTTGTCAGCCGCATCGAGTTATTGCCCGAGGGCTATCACGGGGCCACGCGGGCCTGCGACACGGTCATAACTCGCGACGGGAAGTTTGTTTACTTTGCCAATCGAGATAATAACTTCCTTTATAGCTTCCGCGCGGAGTTTGAGAGTGGAAAACTAACTCCGATTGCGCGGAGTAATTGCGGCGGCAAGACTCCGCGGAACTTTGTGCTGGACCCGACGGAGAACTGGATGCTGGTGGCCAATCAGGATTCGAGTTTAATTAGTGTCTTCCGGCGGGATACGGTGACTGGTAAGTTGGCGGATGAGGGGAAGAGTTATCCTGTTGCGGAGCCTATGCGGATTTTGTTTTAGCGAATTGAGCGGAGTTGGTTGAGGTTCGTGGTTTCCCACCCATTCCGCAGAAAAAAGCGGAATGGATGGGGCACGGAGCTTGGTTAGCAAGTCCGGATTTCTATTCCCGGTTCTTTCCTTGGTCCTGCGGCGTCAGGCGCTGACCAGGGCGGGGACGGCTAGTTCGGCATTCGTGTCAACTGCAATTGGTTCGGCGTGCTCCGAGGCTACTGGAACGTGGGCCAGTTCCCAGGCCGAGCGGTCCTTCATCAGGCGGGAGACAAGCGCGGTGTGCATGGCGTGGCCGGCGCGCTCGGCTACTACGTGGCCTTCGATGCGGCGTCCGGCGAGGGCTAGATCGCCAATGAGGTCGAGGACCTTGTGGCGGACATACTCGTCGCTGAAGCGGAGCGGGCCGTTGACCGGGCCGTTGGGGCCGAGAATGATGGCGTTCTCAGGACCGGCGCCGCGGATCAGGCCCATGTCGCGGAGGCGCTTTTCGTCGGCTTCGTAGCCGAAGGTGCGCGCTGCGGCGATGAAGGTGCCGTAGGTTTCGGCGGCTAGATCGATGGTGGCGCTCTGGCGGCCTACGGGCGCGGGAAAGTCGATGGTGTATTCGATGCTGTAGCCGGAGCCGGGATAGACTCCGATGAACTTGTTGCCCTCGCGCACCTCGACGGGGCTGAGGACGCGGATGCTCTCGCGGCGGCGGCGCTGGGTGCGGATGCCGACGGTCATGAATGCCTCGACATAGGGCAAGGCGCTGCCGTCGAGGATGGGCACCTCGAGGTTGTCGACCTCGGCGATGACGTTGTCGACGCCCATGCCGATGAGGGCCGAGAGCAGGTGCTCCGTGGTCTGAATGAGAACGCCCTGGCGCATCAGGCTGGTGGCGTAACTGACTTTGGCCACGTAGCGGCCGATGGCGGGGATTTCAAAGTTGTCGAGATCGGTGCGGCGGAAGACGATGCCCGAGCCGGCGGGAGCAGGCAGCAGGCGCATGGTGACCGGCGCGCCAGAGTGAAGGCCGACGCCGGTGAACTCAAGGGGCGCGGCAATCGTCTGCTCCAGATGCGTTGAATTTGGGTGCGCTGCTGTCAGATGCGCGGAATTAGGCAAATATTCATCTCCAGCGGTGTAGACCCGTGTACAGATATAAGGCTAGCTGGAGAGGGTTATCTTCGTCCTGTGGCATTTTTGCCACACTTTGGGCTATATTTGGCATTTTTTGGTTTGTAGCCGGAGGGCGGCGGCTGAGATAACCGTCGTAGAATCAGGGAGTCTCTGGCTCCGGCCTCGAATTGTCCCGGAAAGGAATAAGAATGCCTGTGACAAGCGAATTTCCCGTTCCGATGCGCGCGCTGCTGGCTGGAGCGAGGCGGAAAGAGCCGGCGCTGCTCGATCTTGCACAAAAGCTGGTGCGGGCTGAGTCGCCCTCGGACGATAAAGCCGCGGTGGACGAATGCGTCGCGCTGGCCGCCGAGCAGGCAAAGGCGCTGGGCGGAAGGGTGAAGATTCACCGGAAAAAGGATTTTGGCGATCTGCTGGAGGCGCGCTTTGGGCCGAAGTCGAAGACCGGAGCCGCCGGACGGACGATGCTGTTGGGCCATCTGGATACGGTTTGGCCGCTGGGGACGCTGAAGACGATGCCTTGCAGGCTGAGCGACGGGCGACTCTGGGGCCGGGCACGCTGGATATGAAGGCGGGCGTGGCGATGGCATTCACCGCCATCGAGATGCTTGTCGAGGCGGGAGTTCTGCAAAGAGAGATTGTGCTGCTGCTGAACGAGCGACGAGGAGGTGGGCAGTCCGGCGTCGCGGGCTACGACTGAAAGGCTGGCGGCGGAGTGTGGGCGGGTTTATGTTCTGGAACCAGCGCAGGGGCTGGCCTACAAGACCGCTCGAAAAGGCACCGGCAACTGGAGGATCGACGTGACCGGAGTGGCCGCGCATGCTGGGGTGGACTTCGAGAAGGGGGCCAGTGCGGTTTTAGAGCTGGCCCGCGTGATCGAGAGGGTGAGCGGCTGGACTGACCTTAAACGTGGAGTGACGGTGAGTGTGGGTCTGGCCGGCGGCGGCAGCAAGTCGAATGTCATTCCCGCGGCGGCCTGGGCGGAGGTGGATGGCCGGATTGCGCGCAAGGCCGATGGATCGCGCCTGAACCGCCGCTTTGCAACACTGAAACCGGTAGACAAGAGGTGCACGCTGGCCATATCCGGCAGCATCAACCGGCCGCCGATGGAGCGAACCCGCGCAACCGTGCGTCTCTACGTTGAAGCCCGAGCACTGGCCGCCGAGTTGGGGTTTGCCCTCTCGGAGGCTTCAACCGGAGGCGCTTCCGACGGCAACTTCACCTCTGCACTGGGAATTCCAACTCTGGATGGAATGGGCGCGGTGGGCGAGGGTGCGCATGCTCGTCATGAATTCGTTGTGGTGGAGCATTTGGCGCCGAGAACGGCGCTGCTGGCGGGATTGCTGGCTCAATGCTGAAGAGCAAGTTGGAGCGCTGGAACGGCTGATAGACTCTCGTGATGCACGACTTGGAGATGAACGACGCAATGAAGAAGATCGCTTCGATGTTGAACTGGTGGATGTGACCGATCTGCCCACACGTTGAGGATTTGAAGAATAGCCAATAGCAGCGGCGCTCGCGCGCATGCGATCCGCGCACTCGCGGGAGCGCCTGATACACTTCACTTGTTCAAGATCACCCCGGAGTTCATCACACAATGAGAAATCATGTTTTGATTTTGTTGTTGGCGGCCGGCACGGCGGTCGCATGCGCCCAGACAGCCGCGAAGCCGTCTACCACCGCTGCCAAGGCCAAATCGGCCACCGCGGCAAAGTCATCCGTAAAATCGGCCGCGGCAAAGGCCAAGGAAGCAGAGCCCGCCGATGAGTTGCCCGCAGGCGTGGCTGCGATCGAGAAACCGAAGGCGACCATCTACACGGTTTCGCTGCGCTACCAGGATGAGAAGGCCGGCGAGGGCGCGGCAGCCGAGCCGGGAAAGATGCTGAAGTACAACTACACTCTATGGACGGCGGGAGCCGGCGGCGCGAAGCTCGACTCGACCGACGAGCACCGCATGCCCGTGATGGACAAGGACCATAAACCTGTCATGGATGCCGACGGCAAGCCGAAGATGGGCGATCCTCAACCGGCCATGATGGTCATGGGCCAGGGACGTCCGTTTGCTGGCTGGGACCAGGGATTTGAGGGCATGAAGGCCGGCGGCAAGCGCCGCATCTTCATCCCATGGCAGTTGGGATTGGGCGACCGGGAGATTCCCGAACGTGGCCCCACCCATCCGGCAATTCCCGCCAAGTCGAATCTGATTCTGGATGTCGATCTGATCGATGTAACGGACGCGCCGAAGCCGCAGCAACACCCCGCGATGACGATGCCTCCGAATCATCCGCCGATGGGCGCGGGCGCTCATCCGATGCCCGGCGCGGCTGGTGCTCCCGCGGCTCCGGCAACACCGGAAAAGCCTGAGACTCCGGCGGCGGCGCCTGCGGCCACACCCGCACCGGCGCCTGCTCCAACCGCTGCTCCAGCACAGCCACAATCGAAGTAGGTGCAGGTATCGCGCTATCCCACCCTAGCCGCAAAAACAAAAACGCGGCGAGGGTGGGGCACCCATTGGTTTAATACTTTTTGAAATGGTGTTTACGTTCAGGCCACGCCGAGAGGTAACTCGGGCGTGGCCTGAATTAGTTGGCGGGTATAAGCCTCTTGGGGATTGGCGCATAAAGCAACGGCCTCGCCGGTTTCCACCAGGCGTCCATGCTGCATCACGGCGATGCGCGTGGAGAGATAGCGCACCAGCGGCATCGAGTGAGAGATAAATAAATAAGTCAGTCCGTGATCGCTTTGCAGACGCCGCAGCAGATTCACGATCTGCGCTCCCACACTTACATCGAGAGCCGAGACCGGCTCATCCAGAATCAGCAGCTTTGGCCGGAGAGCCAATGCGCGGGCGATGTTGATGCGCTGACGCTGGCCGCCTGAGAACTCGTGGGGAAAGCGGTTGAGCGCCGACTCATCGAGGCCGACCTGTTTGAGAAGTTCGACGGCTTTGGCGCGCAGGGAGGCTGAGTCCGTTTTGATTCCGACTTCGCTGCGATGAATCAGCAGCGGCTCGGTCACGATCTCGAGCACTCGCATGCGCGGATTGAGGGCGGCGTAAGGGTCCTGGAAGACGGGCTGCATCTGGCGGCGCAGACGGCGCAGTTCCGTGCGCGAGGCGGTTGCGAGGTCGATGCCGTCAACGCGAATGCTGCCCCCTGTTGGCTCGACCAGACCGAGAATCATCCGCGCCAGCGTCGTCTTGCCGGAGCCGGACTCGCCGACCAGGCCCAGCGTTTCACCGGGTTCAATGGAGAGCGAAACAGCCTCGACGACGGGGCGCTGCTCGGTTCGCAGCCCCACTTGCCGGGGATAGCTCTTTGAAACCGAGTTGACCTCAACGAGTGCCATAGATCGATGGTAAATGCAGTTGGTTCAAGATGCGGAAAATCAGATTTTCAGATAATACGCATAGTGCGTATCGCAAGGGAGGCTGAATTCCGCATGCGAAACGTTGCATTTGCGGCATGGTTAAATCTGGCCCAGAAGGAATGCGCGTGGTCCTGGAGGTCCACTTGACAGCCGAACCTGAGTCCGGCGCTACGGTCATTTCTTGCCGTCACAGGCTTAATCGAGCCTGGGGTGGAGCTTGAGGAAACCTGCCGCCTTTTGGTAGGACCATGCGAAAGCTGCCAGTTTCGAGTCGTTGAAGTGGGCGGCAAGGAATGTGAGCGAGACCGGCGTTCCGGGGCCGCCGATGTCGTCGCTGTTGCCGTCGTCGATCTTGGGCGGCTTGGGAGCGTCGGCGCCGCGCAGTCCGTTGGGCAGGATCAGCGCGGGATGGCCGGTAAGGTTGGTAGCCGTCAACTGCGCATTGGTCGATGGGGTCACGATGATGTCCACCTGATCGAAGAGCGCGTTCATCTGCGCGATCGCCAGAGTCCGCGCGCGATTGGCCTGGATGTATTCGACCGCCGGGTAGAGGCGCGCAATGCGGAAATCGTTGGGCCAATCTTCGACGCCCTGGCTGGTGAGCAGGCTGTCGCGGCCGCTCATGGTCAGGTCGTCGAAGGCCGCAGCGGCCTCGGCGATGAGCAGGTTGGCCATGGCGTCCCAGGGCAGCTTGGGCAGTTCGACGGGAGTGAGCGTGACGCCCATCGAACGCAGCCTTGCCAATGCGGCGGTCTCGAAGCGACGGTCGTAGTCGCGGCGGTCGCGGGCCTCCTTGAGTTGAGTATTCTTTTCCTCGCGCTTCTGCGTTTCTTCGGCGGTTTCGTTGGCTGAGGGATCAAGCAGCTTGAGCGGAGGCAGTGGATCGAACTCGCTCTTGAAGTAGCCGATGCGCAGGCCGCGCAGATCCGACTTGGGCTGCCATGAGAAGGGAGCGGGATGCACTGAAGTGTCCTTGCCGTCGGGGCCGTGAATCGCCGCCAGAACCAGCGCGCAATCCTCCGCCGAACGCGCGATGGGGCCGAGCTTGTCCATCGTCCAGCTCAGGGCCATGGCGCCGGTGCGAGGAACGAAGCCGAAGGTGGGACGCAGGCCGGTGGTTCCGCATCGCGTGGAGGGAGAGGAGATGGAGCCGAGCGTCTCGGAGCCGATGGCAAAGGCCACGCATCCGGCAGAGACGGCACTGGCCGAGCCGGCTGAAGAGCCACTGGAGCCCTGTTCGGGATTCCACGGATTGCGTGTCTGCCCGCCAAACCACTTGTCGCCCATGGCCAGCGCGCCGAGGGTGAACTTGGCCACCAGCACGGCTCCGGCCGCGTCGAGCCGCTGGACCACGGTGGCGTCTTCATCGAAGGATTGATGTTCGAAGCCGCCTGCGCCCCAGGTTGTCGGAAATCCCCTGACCGCCAGAAGATCCTTTGCGCCCCAGGGAATGCCATGCAGCGGGCCGCGCGTGTTTCCGGCGGCGATCTCGGCGTCGGCGACCCTGGCCTGGGCGAGCGCGCGATCTTCCAAAAGCGTAATGACAAAGTGCAGCTTGGGGTCGTAGCGCTTGAGCCGTGCAAGGTACATCTTGGTCAATGCCAGCGAGGTGATCTTTCCCGCGCGCAACAGCCCGCCGAGTTCGCCCACTGTGGCAAAGGCAAGGCTTTCGATATGTCCCTGGGCAGGCGCCTCGATCGGTTCGCTGGCGACATAATCCATCGGAACAACGACGGTCTGCTCGGAGCAGGAGAGATCATCGATGCCACCATGAGCGTTCATCTTCACCTCGGGCGGCGAGGGATGGAAGACAAACGCAGGCGGCACGGAGTTGGCCATCTTCAGGGCGCGAATCGGCGCGTAGGAGTCGCGCTGGCCATTGAGGCCGTCGAGCATCATCTGTTTCTGTTCGGCGGTGAAGGGGCCGACACCGGCCATCGCGGTGGCCTGGTCGATCATCTCCGGCGTGATCTTGGGTTGAACAGCAGGCGGGGGCGGCGCTTCGCCTGCGGGAGCGGTTTGCGGTGCGGCTTGCTGCGCCTGCGCGGCCAGCGTGTACAGAATCCCAGGCAGCAGCGCGGAGGTGATTCCCGCACGGCTGCAGGCAGCCAGAAATCCTCGACGATCAAGAGTCATGGCAGAGAATTCCTTTCAAAGAAAAACACCCTTGCGAAGACTATAGACGAATCAGGCGGGGTTGCCTCTGGGCAGGGCTTCAGCCTGAAGAAGCCCCATACTGCCGACTCTGACTCCGGGTGCCTCACCCTCGCCGCGCCTTTGTTTTTGCGCCCAGGGTGGGAAACCACAAAATCAGCCACACGGAAATTGTGAAAATGCTAACCCGGCGGTCGCGACGAAGATGCTGCGTTTGAGATCCGGGCCGTGATTTGTGTCAGCTCAGGAAGATGAGCGCAGCGCTGGCGGCAGACACGGCGACGTGCAGCGCGCCGTTCCGGACCGGCAGAGGCTCGCTCCGAGGATTCCATGTTCCATCGCTGCTCACAACAGCTCGTCCAAACTCGACGCCAGTGGTCGCGTCCAGCGCCGGCCCAGTCAGTCTCCATTGAGTCGCACGATGGAACGGCTTATCGGCCGTGATGAGCACATCCCTGTCGCCGAACGATGCTTTGTTCACCAGCGCGATCATTGTTTTGCCATTCTTCTCGGCTGCGTACGCCCCCAGCATTCCAGACTGCGCTGGTTCGAGAGACAGCATCGTCGCGCCCGCAAACTCCTCAGCCAAGAGCATGCCATAGTACACAGGACGCGCTTCGGCAAGCTGCCCTTGCTCCGTCGCAATGGGTGTGTAGAAGCCATTAGGCGCGCTTTGCCTGGCGTTGCCCGCGACCGCAAGGCCGGGATTGTGATCGCCAAGTCCCGCGGAGAGAAAGCGGCTATCTCCGCCATGAAGATTGATTCCGGCGCATCCCAGGCTGGCGAGGGTCAGTAGATAATCCGCGGCCCAGAGCGAAGAGGCAAACGCATTACTCATGCCCGGCTTGCCGCCGCGATAGCAGGAGTTGCCCTCCGACATGCGATAGACCAGCTTGTGCGCATCGGCAGCGCGGACTATATCGCGCGCGGATTGCGCCACCTTGGGATCACCTGCAAGGAGGCGCTCAGTAGTCACACTTGGATCGTTCGGCGGCCCTTCAGCGTAGTAGTGACCGCTCAGTGCGACAAGACGCTTGCCTAGCTTCGGCGCAACTTCGTCCCCAAATCGAATGACCCAATCGGAAGAGGCCGCGGTGTCGGGGCCGCCAAAGCGCGCTTGCGGCACGCGAGCGCTCACCGCGTCGGCAAACGCAAGCCACTCGCGCACGTAGTCTTCAAAGCCCCATCCGGCAGGGCGCGTTCCGTTGGCAGGATTCCGATAGAGATCGGGTTCGTTGCCTATCTGGAAAAAGGCGAGCCTGCGGCCCAATTTTTGCTGCACGTAGGCAGCTTCAGTGGCTGCTCGTTCAGGCGTACTGTTGCCAAAGTTCAGGCCATAGATGACTGTCCAGCCCGTCGCGTCAAGAAAGCCGGCAAGCGCATCGATTGCCGCGGGTTGAATCGCAAACAAGCGATGGGGCATCCAGTTCTGCGCCAGGTCTCCCGGAGGAAGATGGAGCTTGGGCGCGGGTGTCTCCGGCGTGTTCTGGAACCAGCAAAACTCACTCGTGTTGCCGCCGATCCTAAGAACGCCGGAAGGACTCAATCGCCGAAACAGAGCTACGAGGTCCTTGTGTTGAGCAGAGAAAAACGTCGGTTCACTCAGTTGCGCCATCTCATAGCTGAGTCCGATAAAGCTCTGCGGAACCGCGCGACCTGGCTGGCCGGTTCGCACGCGAATGGAATGCGGCGTACTCTGCGCTTGAATGCCTTGCCCGCATGCGGCCGTCATGGCGCATGCAGTCATTTCCAGGAAGGTTCGTCGATTCATCTTCTTCTCACCCGAACGGCCGAAACTGTCCAAGGGTTCTCCCTCGAAATACGCCTGACCGTGCTGGCGGATTGAGTCGTTAGGTCGACTCGATCGAATTCGCCATCGATTCTAGCGGGTTTCTTCGGGAGAAAGACCGTACTAACCACCAAACCAACGATCCGGCCGCCACTCTCTTCCAGTTTATCTTCCGTGTGCCGCTGACGAGGGGCTTTTTGAGGGCCGCCTTCCAATTCGCCAAGCGGTTTATAATCAATATAAATTGTTGATATTAATTTACTTGTAGATATGCGGTTGTTGTACCTTCTGGTGCTGAGTGGTATGCTCCGGCAGCCCTAACACCGGGCGACAGCGTAGCGTCCGACCAAAAGATGCTGTCCAGCTCCACTGTTGGTTGGCTGCCCGGAGAGGTATCCGGGCAGCCAACCAAGTCCTCGCATCCCGCAGCGGGACGAACGAGGATGAACGCTATTTCTGTTCCATTTTCTTTGCAGTGAAGTTTCCGGATGCATTCATGGGATCGACCTGCACGTTCCCGCTGAGCACGCCGTCATCCGTCATAGTTCCCGTATAGGTGTTGGTAAGTGCGGCGCCGTTGAATTCGCCACCGTGCTTAAAGACGATCTTGGTTCCGTCGATCGTTCCCGTAACGTCGTAAGCTTTACTCTCGCCTTTACAGGACCCGGTCAAAGAGTTTTCCTGCACGTTCAGGTTGCAGATCTCTTTGAGCGGGAAGCCCATAATGTCGCCGGAGATTGACCAGACGCCGGTCGTTATCTTTGCAGCCGAGTTGGTCGAAGCCCTTGGAGCCGCGGAAGAAACGGAAATGGCGGGAGGCTTGTTGGCTAATTCGGCGATCATGTCCAGACGAGTCTTCAAGGGATCGGCTTTTGCAACTGGTCCTTCGAGGGTAAAGTCCATCAGAATATCTGACTTTGCATCGTAGGGCGGCCACTGTGGCAGGCCTGCCGGAGAAGGATTGCCATTCTTGACGAAGTTCACCCAGTAGGCGAGCGTCTTCTCTGCCGCCGATTCATCCTCGGGCGTAAGCTTGTCCTTATATGCAGCCTTGACTGTGTCGAAGACGTAGGGGATCTCGGACGCATGAGGAGCGCCCGGCACCTTGCCACGCAGGGATTCCGCGACGTAAGAGAAGCGGTATTCAAAAGCCGGCAGGCCCTGCGATGATACCGTTTGCGCAACGAATCGAGTCGGTTCGATCATCATCTGGTCGGCGCCGATACGGCTGCCCACCAGCCACACGTTATCGGAATGTTCCGGATCGTAGATGGCCTTGGCTTTTTCGGCATCCGCGCCAAACGGCACAAAAAGCGCATCGACCGTGCGAGCCCGCGGGAATCCGATATCAGCGCTGTTCGCGCCGATCATAACCGGCACTTTTGCCCACCGGCCGGCCAGCAGAGCGGATTGCGGACTCTCGCGAACGATCTTCCCGTCAAGCATTGGCCCGGTATAGGTTGCGGCGGCCTGCCCCATCGTTGCCATGTTCAACCCAGCCACCACCTTGTCGGCGGGCAACTTGCGCAACTCCGCCAGTCCGGCAGCGCTGGTATCCGTAATGCCAACACTTTCCGCGAATTTGACGCCGATCGCTTCGGCTGAGGGCGTGCCTTCTGGCGAGGTCTTGCTAAGGTAACGCTGGCCCATCAGCAGATCGCGGCCTCCGCCGGACTGCACGATCGCTCGCTTGAACAGCCCTTTAGAAAGAGGGGATGTTAGAAGGGTGAGCACCGATCCTCCACCAGCCGATTCTCCTTCAATGGTCACATTACCGGGATCTCCTCCAAAAGCGGCGATGTTCTGTTGAACCCACTTCAGAGCGGCGATCTGGTCCATATATCCGTAGTTCCCGTGCGGCTCGTCGGGATGTTCCTGAGTGAGAGCCGGAAAGCCAAAAAAGCCGAATCTTCCGACGCGGTAATTGAAACTTACAAAAACCACGCCATGCTCGGCGAAATGTGTCCCGTCATAGACGGCTGGGGAACTTCCACCGTTGACAAACCCGCCCCCATAAATCCAAACCACGACCGGTAGCTTCTCCGCGCTATGACCAGCCGGCGCCCACACATTCACATAAAGGCAATCCTCGCTAAGTCCTCCTGCACCAACTGGAGCAGCATCGGACGGAAAAGGAACTTGCAAACAATCGGGAGAAAAATCGGTCGCGGCGCGTATGCCTGCCCACGGTGAGACGGATTGCGGTGGACGCCAGCGCAACGGACCCACCGGAGGCGCGGCAAAGGGTACACCTTTGAATGAAACGACACCGTTCTGGACGGCGCCTTTCAGTTGGCCCGATTTTGTGATGACCCGATCACTCTCAGCAACAGCAGCGATAGGCGCCGAAAACAAGAGGGCGGCAAAGACGAAGATTCCGAGGTTGCATACAGTTTTGTGAAACGTCATAGGACTCCTATCGAAAATGATTCTGCTAGAATCTGTTGTTTTCTCCACTAACACTACTCAGTTGGGAGCGCCGCTTATTGAGGAGCATGGCGTTCCGGCTAAAAGCTGAAAATGCGCGTATTCCTAATTCCAGAATTGACAGTATGCGACTGGCGACAATCCCTCAAGGTTTATTACGGTAGTCTGCGCCTCCAATAGAGAACACTTGTTGTAAAGCTTTGATTGAAAGACTGAAAAGCGAGAGACTCACGAAAGAATCCTGTGCCTGGGAGAGAGTAATCTACCCTGTAATGAGCGGAGGTATCACTCATTTTGGATCACCACGTGTGAACAGCAAGGATCACCGGTGGGCCTGATTTCCCATCGATAACCTGAGTCTCAATGACCGCTTCAACATTCCCCACGTCGGCCAACATCTTCGAGGTAAGCTCTGAAAGATACTTGGGATTACTGACGAGCTCTCCGCCGCTCATCGTCCCGTTTGCACCCACGCCTGCTACCACGACGACAATCTGACCGGTAGTTGAATCGAGGAACCTGCCAACAATTGCGTAATCCTTTTTCAGCGAGGTATCGGGAGCGGAAAAGTCAACCTGCCACTGATGCGCGCCTGGATTTTGCCTGTCCTCAATGCGAAATATGCCGGGGGCACTCGATGTTAAATGAAACCGAAGCCGATCGGTGATTCGAAGCGTCCAGGGGTTGTCCCAACCTCCGAACAGCACCACCGGACCTCGCTGCATTTCGGCAAAGGAGGCCGAATTGGCGCCGCGGATTTCGTACGCCTGCCCTTTTCCTGCAAGTACATTGGTCACTCGAGTAATTGCCAACAGATCGCCCATCACCACACGGTCACGGTATAAGGTCTTGAAGCCAAGAGTATCTGTCGTTCGTTCTGGGCTCGAACCATTCGGTGGATTGTCTGTGAAGTAATCAGGTTGCCCGACGCAGATAAGAATTGGCGCCGCAGGCTTCAAAAATGGACCCCAAAATCGTTCAATCGGCGTCTGGAGCAGCCAGAGACGAATAGAAACCAAGGCTCCCAGAACGAGAAGTGCGGACATGCCCGCATAAGCCAGCCATCTGCGTTTTTTTGATGCTTGGTGGATTATGGAAGGCACTAGTATTGGAGTGGGAAGGACTTTAGACGATTGCCTGTGAAACTCGGGAAGATAGGAGCCGGGGGGGATATCGATACGGAGTTCTGTCTCCTGGTTCGGATCGCAATAGTATTGAGCCAGCCGTTTCCGGATTTCGCCCGCCGTGATGCGAACGACCGGGTCGAGATTCGTATCGTAATTGATCGGCCTGTGGAAGACTTCGATGCCGAGCGTCCGTTCCTTTATGTCATCTTCTAGTCCATCTAAAGCCTTAGTAACTATGTATTGCAGCATTGCCGGATAATGCTTGCTCTTGCTGAAGTACTGGCTGGCGAGAATTCGATGGAGCTGCTCCCGGATTTCATCTGAATCAAAGTCAATCCCCAACTCCACCTGTGGCAACGAAGCATGCATCACAAATCCTCTCTAGAGTCGTCCCATGTTCGCCGAGCTTCTCTTCTCGTAATCGTGAATGTCCATCCCTCGCCTAAATAAACAGTATGATGGCGGCAACCATTTGATATTCAGTCCCTTCACGAAGTAGAGATCCTCCAGCGTCCGACACGGCGAATCGGCCATCAACAAATTCGATTAAGTCAACCAATCCGGTAGCCATACTAGGGACGGATGCAATGTTTTGTCCAATGGAATTAACAGATCATAATGATCGTTAAATCCGATGAACCAGAAGACCGTATATTACCGTCCGAAGCTCAACATTCCGAAGCCTTTCACCAACAGATGAGGCGATAGGCCGGTCAGCCGCTACCAACTGATTAATTACGTCCTCTCGCTGAGCAATATACCGTAGCCAACTTGCATATGTTCTCTACTGCCTCGTAGGGTCACGTGGAGTTTTGGTACGACGACAAATCGTTCCACAAATGCAGCAGAACAGATTTCAAACAGCAACGTGACGATCTCCGAAACAACGTCCTTGTTCAACCGGTCAGGGTCGGAAAGTTCCGGGGTCTCTTGGAGGCAACATGTTTCGACGCATTTTAGTTGCACTGGCAGCGTTTCTATTCATCGTTCTGCCGCCGGCAATTTGGGCTCAGACGACAGGCAGCATTGCCGGGACCATCACAGACTCAACGGAAGCCTTGGTTCCGGGCGCAAAGGTGACCGTGACCAACATGGCTACGAACGACACCCGCAAAACCGTCAGCACCGGCCAAGGCGTCTTCAACGTCTCCGGCCTGGTAGATGGCGACTACTCGGTCAAGATTGAAGCCAAGGGCTTCAAGGCTTGGGAAATCTCCGGCATCCACGTACTTCCAGGGGACAGAAAGAGTATCTCCGGCATTACGCTGGAGGTAGGAACCGATACCGAAGTGGTGGAGATCAGCAGTTCAGCAGCTCAGGTCCAAGTGACCGATTCTGGCGACCGCGTAGCGTTGCTGAACTCCGAACAGGTGACCAACCTTGGACTGGAAGGTCGCGATGTAACCGAACTGATTCGTACCTTGCCCGGCTTCGCCAACACGGGAGGAGGTTTGTCCAACAAGACCTATGACGCCACCCGCACCGGCATTGAAGGCGGCTCGGCAATGACGAGCTTCTCCAGCCAGGGATTGCAGAACTCCTCGATCAGCGGTTCTGGCGGATCAGACCTGATATCGGACGGAGCACGCGTGATCGATCCGGGCTGCAACTGCAGTTCAACCCAGACCATCAACGCCGATATGCAGTCGGAGGTCAAGGTGACAACCTCTGCGTTCAGTGCGGTGTCCTCGCACGGTCCTGTCGTAGTTGAAGCCATTGGCAAATCTGGCGCGGCGAAGTTCTATGGAAGCTTGTACTTCTACTATCGCAACTCGGTATTGAACGCCAACGACTATAACTTGAACCAGATTGGACAATCCCGTTACCCCACCCGCTACGCCTATCCGGGAGGCAACATCGGCGGGCCCGTCGTGATTCCTGGGACCAGCTTTAACAAGCAGAAGAAGCTGGTCTTCTTTGCCGGCTACGAGCAATACTTCCAGAAGGTTCCGGATAGCTACACAGGCGGAATTCTCAAGGGCAACTTGCCCACGATAAGCGAGCGCAAGGGGTTGCTGGACCCAGCACTCGGGGATAACGCGATGAACTGCGGAGTACTGAGCCAGGCTGCAAGCACCGCGAGCACGGCTTCCTTTCGTTGCGGCGCAATCAGCAACCTGATGGTCAATGGAAACATGGTTTCGCTGGACAATTCGAATGTTTCGTCCCTCATTGGACCAGCCGCTCAGGCCTATCTCTACCCAGACCCCGCTGCCGAACTCGACTCCCACCGTGGCTCAGCCGTACAACTATATCCAGCAAATGGGAAACTACGATAACGGTTTCATCGCTCACGCGCGTATTGATTACGCCTTCGACGACAACACCAAGCTTTACGTGACCTATAACCGCCAGAACGACCATTGGGGCCTACCCGTCACACAATACTTTAACCTGGCGAACGCAGCTCCTTATGGCGTAGGAGCTGAATACAACGACGTTTCGAATACGCTATCCGGAAACCTCGTCAAGGTCATCAACCCGCAACTTATCAACGAAGCGAATGCGACCTTTGTCTATGCGAACCTCCCCATCACTTACAACTCGGGAGAGAACTTCACCAAGACAAAGATGAAGTTCGGATACGACAACCTTGGCGCAGACAATCCGTACCTTCCATATCTGACCAACTTCGTCGGAGCTGGTTGGGGATTTCCCAGCATCGGCGGTCCCGACATCAGCGGCTACTATTCCAAGAAGACGACACCATCGGCTTCCGATACTTTTACCCTGCTGGCGGGAAAACACTCTTTCAAAACGGGCATCTCGTGGCAAGACGTAGATCAGAAGCAATTGAACTACGGCTTTTTCAGCGGTCCCAACGGGGGCTTGGCGGATAGCATCGAAGCGATCTTCTCAAGCAGTTACGCCTTTGCAGACGGCAACCTCCATCCGATTGCAAACTTTCTCACCGACGGTGTCTCCAGCTACAGCACGCAAAGCAATCTGGGAGTCGACCTCGGTTATGGCACGATAGGCGCCTTTCTGCAGGATGACTGGAAGGTGACCAAGAAGCTCACCTTGAACCTTGGACTACGCGTCGATCACTTCGGCGCATGGACGGATCGAAGCGACGGAGGAAGCGGCGTTGCCGTCTTCAGTTCTCAGTATTACCTGGCGGATGGCGGAGCAACTCCCACCGTCACTAGCGCGCCAGGTGTACGCACCCATTCACAGGATCGCGATATTCCAAAATCCGGCCGGTCGCTTCCCGTGCTCTTCACTTCTCCGCGCTTCGGCATGGCCTATGACGTTTTCGGCACTGGAAAAACCGTCGTGCGCGGCGGCATCGGCGCTTACTATTACCAGGACAACTACAACACTTACGCCGGACCTCTGAGTCAAGGCGATGGGTCGAAGACCTGCGCGCTGGTAAACGGAACGTGGCTGAGTCCGATCACCGGCACTTACTACTCTTCGCTCTCCTCTCTCAATGCAAATGCACACAATGAGATTCAGTGCTCAACCACCAACACATTCTCTCCCTATCAGGCGATCAGCGCTGCCGATGCTGAAGACGAAAAGATGCCCTACACCTACACGTATAACTTCGCGGTCTCCCAGCGCACGTTCAAGGACTCCGTTCTTGAGGTTGCTTATTCGGGCAACCAGACGCTCGATCTGGCCACCTCTCTAAACGCCAACGTAATTCCCATGGGGGCGTACTTCGCCGACACGACGCACACCGTCTACCAAATCGTCAATGGGACCTCACAACTGCAGAACTCCTTCCGTCCCATGCCTAACTACGCTGCCGTCACCCTCACTGCGCACAAAGGCTGGTCCAACTACAACTCGATGCAGGTCTCCTGGAATCGCATGCGCGGCGCGCTAACCTACGGATTGAACTACACCTGGTCCAAGTCCATGGGCATCGCCAATACCACCGATCCCGTAAACCTCCACAACGACTACGGAACGCTGGGCCAGGATCGTACCCATGTATTCAATTCGACCTATGGCTATAACGTGGGGAAACGAATCAAAAGCAATCCCTTCCTGGCGCGTTTGGTCAATGACTGGGCACTCACGGGTATCACTACGTTGCAGAGCGGCGCCAACATCCAAACCAATTCATCGCAGAATTTTGGCCTGACCGGCACCAACTTCGCCTTGGCGACGCCTACCAACCCTGGGAGCACTCCGCAATATGAGAGCGTCAACGCGCAATACTACCTGGGTACGCCCGACTATACGTTGATGCCGACGCTGACATGCGCCAAACCGTCGAGCGGAGATCTCTCGAACGAATACATGAACGCCAAGTGCTTCGCGATCCCAGCAAAAATGACATTCAACCAGCATTACTGGCTGCCCTACACCAGAGGCCCGATGTTCTTCACCAGCGATGCGACGCTGTCCAAGACGATAGGTCTGAAGGATCGCCAATCGTTGCAGTTCAAAGCATCGGCTTTCAACTTTCTGAACCACGCGCTGCCAGGCTTCGATACTGGGAACAATAGCAACATGATCCTGAACGTCAACCAGGGGACAATCATCACTACCGTCGCAAGTCCGAATGGCGGTTCGGTTCCAGTTGGGACCACAACCACTAAGTACGGCCATCGCACCATGGAAGTGGACTTGAAATACTCCTTCTAATATCACCTTGTGTCAGGCTCGGAAGATGCTTGGTCTTCGAGACCCATGACAGAAGCGAAAATGAGCCTCGCCTCTTCGGCGGGGCTCATTTTTGTGCGGCGCGCATGATTGAAAGCCCAAAGGTGAAAGTCCTCCACCCGACCTGATGGAAGTGAAGCGCGAGGGCGTCGCCGGGAACTCGCGCGATCGATATCGCAACCGGCAAGGCGACTCGACAGATGCTTCGACACTCGGTTCAGTGAGGTGGTCCCGGTCTTTCGGACAGTTTTTGTTTTTTCCTTAAGTGGAAGTTCTTGCTTTTGTTTTTAGGCTGCCATGGATTCTGGCAGGCGGTTGAAGTATACCTGATCGGGCGTTAGCGCTTTCAGGCTGGAGTGTGGCCGAGTGGTGTTGTAGAAGTCGATGTAGCGGCCGATGGACTGCCTGGCCTCGTTGACCGAGGCGTAGGCATGCAGGTAAACCTCTTCGTACTTGATCGAGCGCCAGACCCGTTCGACGAAGACGTTGTCGCGCCAGCGGCCTTTGCCGTCCATGCTGATCCTGATCCCTTCTTTCTTTAGCCGCCCGGTAAATGCTTCGCTGGTGAACTGACTGCCTTGATCGGTGTTGAATATCTCCGGCTTTTCATTCGTGGAAAGAGCTTCTTCCAGTGCTTCGATGCAGAAGGAAGTTTCCATCGTGATCGACAGCTTCCATGCCAGCACCCGGCGGCTGAACCAGTCGACCACCGCCCCCAGATAGACGAAGCCGCGCGCCATCGGGATGTACGTGATGTCCATGGCCCATACCTGATTGGGCCTTGTGATGGCTAGGCCGCGCAGCAGATAGGCGTAAATCCTGTGTCCTGGTGCGGGTTTGGACGTGTTTGGTCTGCGATAGATAGCCTCGATCACCCATCTTCCGCATCAGAGTCTTGATGTGACTGCGGCCAACCTCCAGGCCGCTGCTGCCAGAGCAAGCCGCGCAGCATGCGGCTGCCGGCAAAGGGATAGTTCAGGTGTAACTCGTCGATCAGCCGCATCAACCACAGATCCGTTTGCGAGACCGGGCGCGGCTGATAGTAGACGCTGCTGCGGCTGATCTGAAGAACCTCAGCCTGCTTCTGGATTGGAAGCTCATGCTCGGGATCGATCATCGCTTTGCGCTCAGAAGACCCGCCTTTGTGAGCGCCCCTTCTAAAAAATCGTTCTCCAGCGTCAACTCGCCAATCTTGGCGTGCAGCGCTTTGAGGTCGACCGGCGCTGCCTGGTCCGCTCGGGCCTCGCCAAAAACGCCCGCGGCGCCCTCCTGCAACAGGCTCTTCCACTGCGTAATCTGGTTGGGATGGATGTCGAACTGCTCGGCCAACTCGGCCAGTGTCTTCTCACCCTTGATCGCGGCCAAGGCTACCTTCGCCTTGAAGGCCGCTGTGTGATTCCTGCGGGGACGTCTACTCATCCGTTCTCCTCTTCACAGCCATCTTAAGGCCGCGAGCAAGCAGAACTTCCACTTATACCCCTGTCCGAATTTGCGATACCGGCTCTCAGATCAGAGTTTGGGATATTTCACCCATTCGCCGCTACGAGGATCAACTTGGGCACTCCGAGACCTGCTTGAGTACTTTCAACATCTGTGCCGCAGATGGAGAAAGGGAGCGATCTTTCTTTTCGACGATCTCTATCTTTCGGCTGAGCACAGGCTTTGTGATTGCGAGACTATGAGTCTGCCCGGACTTGTCCATGTCGGCGGATACCTCTGGGAGTATGGCGATGCCAAGACCTTCTTTGGCCAGGCCGAGCGCAGTTGAAATGTAGTTTATCTCGTAGGCAATGGTAAACGGCCGCTTCGCCCTGTGTAATGCGTCTTCCAGTATTCTCCTTACGCCGCTGCCTCTTCCAGTAACTACGAGCGGGTGTGCCGCAAGATCCATCAGAGTTATGGTTTCCTGCCTCGCCAACAAGTGGCTCTTCGAAACAAACGCACAAAGCCTATCCGTCAAGAGGAGGCTGGTCTTCATTTCTCTATCTGCATGTAGCATGTTGCAAATCCCAAAATCCACCTCTTCTTTCTTGACCGCCTCGATAATTCTCTCGGCCACAACGTCTCTGACTCGCACCACTACTCCTGGGTACATTGTGGTAAACTTATGGATCGCTCTTGACACGATTCGCGGAGCAAGGGAAGGCAGAACAGCCATAGTCACTAATCCGCGTCGCAAGCTCGTCAGTTCGCGCGTACGGCTCACCAGGGATTCCGTATCAACCAGAATTCTTTCGAGAGGAACAAGCACATCTCTGCCGGCGTCTGTAAGCGCTACTCTCCGCTTTCCCCGATCGAACAGAATGACGCCAAGAGAATCTTCAAGCTGCTTGATCTGCACGGTGAGCGCGGATTGAGAAACGTGCAGTTCCGAGGCCGCGCGAGTAAAATTTCCGATGCGCGCGACTGCAAGAAAAGCACGAATATGCCGCATGTCTTCAATCATTACCAATTCCGATCATAATAACCAGTTTATTTCAATTTACAACATACACTGCGCCCCTTATACTCCATTCGATAGAGGCAGTCAAGAAGGGTATATCTCACTCAAATGACGCTGTCGCTGCTGGGCCTTATCACTATTCTCGCGCTCGTCGGGACCATCTTATGCAATAAGGTGTCACCCTTGACTGCATTGACAGTGTTCCCCATATTGGCTTCGTTGGTTGCAGGCTTTGGCTTGAAAACCAGTGCGTTCATCCTCACCGGCATCGAGAACGTCTCCCCTGTGATCGGGATGTTTATCTTCGCCATTCTCTTCTTTGGAGTTATGACCGACGCTGGGATGTTAGAACCGATCATAAGCTGGCTACTGCGTACGGTAGGCACCAGACCGTCTCGTATCGTTCCCGGCACGGCACTGCTCGCACTCATCCTGAGACTGGACGGATCGGGAGCGGTGGTCTTTCTGATCGCCATACCCGCGCTCCTCCCCCTCTACGAACGCGTAGGTATCGACAAACGCATCCTGGCTTGCGCCGTCTCGCTGGCGGTCGGAGTTACTTTTCTTCCCTGGACCGGCACAACCCTTCGCGCCGCCGCGGCATTGCATACGACACCGACAAGCCTCTTTGTTCCATTGATCGGAGTGCAGATTGTCGGACTGATCTTTGTTTTTCTAGTAACCCTGATTCTCGGCCTGCGCGAGGAACGCAGGATTGGACAGGCCAATCTGGCGCGCTGCGCCGAAGAAATCGCGCTTCCCACGGACGCCTCGCACTCTCTGCCTAAACACTTCTTTATCAATTTACTGGTTACGCTTTTCATTCTTGGCGTAATCGTTACTGGGAGAGTTGATCCAGTCGTGATGTTCATGGTGGGCACAATTCTAGCTCTGTTGTTGAATTTCCCGTCACTCAAAGCGCAGCAGGAACGCCTCGCGGCACATGCTCCCGCGGCGCTTCTAATGGCAAGCATTCTGTTCGCAGCCGGAGCCTTTACCGGCATCATGCGTGGGACTGGCATGCTCAATGCAATGGCATCCGCTGCCGTACAGTACATTCCACGGCATGGGGCAACACATATCCCCTTTGTGGTCGGAATCCTTTCCATGCCGCTGAGCTTGCTCTTCGACCCCGATTCTTTTTACTTTGGCGTCCTCCCTGTCGTCGCTAACACGGCAGGCGCCTTGGGTGTTTCTCCTCTGAGCGTGGGGCAAGCCGCGCTGTTGGGGCAGATGACCACGGGATTTCCTGTAAGTCCGCTGACGCCCTCCACTTTCCTGCTGGTCGGCTTATCCGGAATCAGTTTGGCCGAACATCAGCGATATTCAATTCCATATCTCTTTGGGGCAACATTAGTGATGACCGCCGCCTCTGTGGTGTTTGGGATCTTTCCTTTGTGAACAGTCTTGGAGGCGTAATGACAAGGACAGTAAGAATTGGGTCCGGCGCGGGTTATTCAGGCGACAGGATCGACCCTGCGATTGAACTGGCCAACAAAGGATCTATCTCATATTTGATCTTCGAGTGCCTCGCGGAGCGTACCATCGCGCTCGCACAACAGCGCAAGCGCCAGGATCCCAGCAACGGTTACGATCCCTTGCTTTCCGAGCGCATGAAAGCTGTACTGCCGATTTGCCGCAAAAACAACATCAAGATCATCACCAACATGGGCGCTGCGAATCCGGTCGCTGCCGCCGCCAGGACAAAACAGATCGCTCAGCAACTGGGTATCAGAGGATTGCGAATCGTCGCAGTGACTGGGGACGATGTGCTTGACCTGGTGCGAAACACCTCACTGGCATTTGAGGACAACGGCTATAGCGTCGAGTCGTTGGGAGAAAAGATCGTCTCTGCAAATGCCTACCTTGGGGTCGATTCAATTCTCGAAGCACTCGCTGGCGGCGCCGACATCATCCTGACAGGAAGAGTTGCAGACCCATCCTTGTTTCTGGCCCCTCTGATTTTTGAATTTGACTGGGCCCTGGATAATTGGCAAGTGCTCGGACAAGGAACTGTCATTGGTCATCTTTTGGAGTGCGCGGGACAAGTTACCGGGGGGTACTTCGCCGATCCGGGATATAAAGATGTCCCCAATCTTGCCAGACTCGGGTTTCCCTTGGCAGAAGTGAGCGAAAACGGGAACGCCATTATCACTAAGGTTGAAGGCTCTGGCGGTCTCATCACTAAAGCAACCTGCAAAGAACAACTTCTTTACGAGATCCAGGATCCGGCAGCTTACATCACGCCAGATGTCATTGCCGATTTCTCTGGCGTGGAGATCAACGATGCAGGCTTTGATCGTATACACATATCCGGAGCAGATGGCCGTCCTCGGCCAACCATGCTGAAAGTCTCGGTTGGATACCAGGACAGCTACATCGGCGAAGCACAAATCTCTTATGCAGGCCCTGGCTCGCTTGGAAGAGCCACACTCGCGAAGGAAATACTTACTGAACGCCTTTCAAGCCATCCTTTCCAAGAGCTCCGATTCGACTATGTCGGTGTCAGTTCAATTCACGGAGATGCGTTATCGTATGCACCATGCGAACCGTACGAGGTTAGGCTACGTGTGGCGGCCAGGGCTGAGTCACGTGAGCTAGCAACACTGATTTCGCAAGAAGTTGAGGCCCTCTACACAAATGGCCCGGCGGGAGGCGGTGGCGTATCCACATCCACGAAGGAAACGATTGCCATGCTTTCAACCTTTATTCCACGCGAATTAGTCTCATACCAAATTCATTTCGAGGTATCATGAAATGCTGATCAAAGATATTGCGCATACGCGTGCCGGAGATAAGGGAAGAATCGTGACGATATCGCTTATTGCGTATCGCGACGAGGACTTTGCGATGCTTGAGAAGAGGGTCACGGCCGAGAAGGTCACAATGTACTTCGGAGATCTGATTGATCGCCCAGTCGACCGTTATGTTCTTCCCAAAATATCGGCGCTCAATTTCGTACTGCATCGCCCAGCCTCACAGGGCGTAACACGGTCATTGGCTCTGGATACTCATGGGAAATGCTTAGGTTATGCGCTGCTGAATATGGACGTTTCTTCGAATGTCCTCGCGAAGTCATAAGTGACGATCGCAAAGCGCGTATAGCTGGAACTCAACGGCGGAGTCAGCGTCTTGTGAGAGATGGTCCCCGCTGTGACTGAGCGTTGGTTGCGCAGTATTCACGCGTAGCTTCTTCTGTCTCGTTTATTGAGCCTCAGGATGCAACGGCAAGGTAATCGTCAGCAAGGCGCCCGGAGACGCGTTCGTCGCAGTGATGTCTCCGTGGTGAACGCGCACGGCTCTTTGCGCAATAGCCAGGCCTAGGCCCAAACCTCCAGTACGCTCGTCGCGTGAAGCATCCGCGCGGAAGAACGGATCGAAAATTCGCTCTCTCAACTTCTCAGGAATTCCCGGTCCATAGTCGCGAACGGTAATCCGCGCGCAGTCAGCCTCGTGTGCAAGCCTCACTTCGACAGTCGACCCAGGCGGTGCATAGCGGATTGCGTTGCGCACAACGTTTTCGATTGCACGGCGCAGCAGTTCGGCATTTCCTCGAAGGCTCGTCTCCAGTGGGGCCTTTACATCGATGCTGCAACCGGCTGCCTGTGCTTCAACCTCGGAGTCTTCTGCCGTAACCAACAGAAGATCGTTCAGGCAAAGCACCTCCATCTCGACCTCTCCGGGCTCGCCCTCGGCCCGGGCCATATCGATCAGCGTTCCCACCAGTTCCGACAGCCGCTCGATTTCGCGGCGCAGCCTCGTTGCTGCCGCATCCCGATCCGCTGTGTTGCGGACCATCTCCGCTTCAAAGGTCAACCGGGCCAGGGGGGACCGCAGCTCGTGCGATACATCCTGCAGTAGTTGCTGCTCGGTCGTCAGCAGCGTATGAATGCGTTCGGCCATCGCGTTGAACGACCTGCCCAGATTGCCGATTTCGTCTTTTGACCTGGGAGTCGCGCGTACCGTCAGCTCACCGGCTCCAAATCGGTCTACCACATTGGCAAGTTGCCGAACCGGGCGCGTGATGTACATCGTAACCAGCCAGTACAACACCACGACCGTCGCCAGCAGCAGGATATAGAACGGGGCGAACAGAATGGCGGATGGCCCGACGGTGGTCACAAGCCAGTAGTAGCGGCCATTCTCCGAACGCAATCCCAGCGTCATCCTGTTGTGGTCTTTATAAAACGGACGGCCGCTCTTGATGGTTCGCTGAACCAGATCTGAGTTATCTTCTCCGGTCACCAGGTCATGCGCGGATGCGTCCGAGATACGGAACCGAATCCTGGAGTGCTGGTTCAAGTCATGCATGTAGTTATCGAGTTTTGTCGATCCGCCCGACTGATAAGCCTCGATCGCCTGCCGGAAGAGAACCTGATTGATCTGCGTGATGTTCTCGGCTGCGGACTTGCCCATGACGCTGTCGCCAATGAAGAGAAATGCGGCTAGAGAGATCACTAGCGCGGCAACCGACCATATGGTGACTTTGAGTGATATTGTTTTCATGACTCATCTTCCGCCAGAACATATCCAACTCCGCGGATCGAGCGGATCGTAACACCAGCGGCCGCTATCTTTCGCCGCAGGCGGCTGATGTGCACCTCAAGGGATCGTTCGAACGGCGTGGCTTGCCGCTGGTAAAGAATGCCGCACACCTGGTCTCGCGTAACCACCTTGCCTCCGGCCCGAGCCAGAAGATCGAGAATGTCAAATTCGGTCGACGTAATCTCGATCGGCTCTTCTCCAATCCAGGCGGATCGTGATGCCGCGCTCAGCCGCAGCCGGCCGACAGAGACGATTTCGATTCTGGCTGATGGCGCGCCCTGCGTCCTGCGCAGCACGGCGGCTATGCGTGCGGCCAGTTCTTCCGGCCCGAATGGCTTGGCCAGATAATCGTCCGCGCCCGTATTCAGGCCTTGCACGCAGTCTTCTCGCGCACCGCGCGCCGTCAGCATAATCACGGGTACAGAGGATCGGCGGCGCAGTTGCGTGAGTACTTCAAATCCGTCCAGTCCGGGCAGCATGATGTCGAGAAGGATGAGGTCGAACCTCTCATCGAGTGCGCGCGCCAGGCCCGTTGCACCGTTATGGACTGCCTGGATCGCGTAGTCCGACCCGGCGAAGTATTCGGCAATCAACCGGCACAGGCGCACGTCGTCATCAATGATCAGGATGTTGCTCACGCTATGGTTCTCGTTCTGCATGCTGCATCCTCTTTTACCACACTTCCGCAAGCGCTGATCGGCCTGCGCCGAAACCTTAACAAATCTTGAGACTCAGTGGCTGTGGTGCTACGTGGCTCGCCGGTTTTTGCAAATCTTGAGGTTCAGACAGTTGAATTCGTTGTCCAATCAGTTCAGGAAACCAACTCTGAAAGGCAAGCCGATGCAGCAGAGAACCAACCACCGCTCAACAGCCATTGTTCTTGGCGCGATTCTGGGGATTGCTTCCGTTGCCGCGGTGGCAGACGGCCAGTCCATTCGGTCGCAACTGGACGCCGAGCAGAACTGGAAGACCGTTCCAGCAGGAGGCGAAGTGGCCCGCTCCGCGGACGATGCCTCGCTCGCGCACTGGTGGACTGTCTTCAACGATCCAGTTCTCACCTCACTTGAAGAGCGCGCGTTAAAGTCGAACCTCGACCTGCGCACCGCGCTTTCGAGCATTGAACAGGCGCGCGCCAATCGCCTCTCCGCCAGCGGTTCACTTCTGCCAAGCGTCACTGCCTCCGGAAACGCATCGGGAAGTCGGGGTAGTTCACGTTCAGGAGGGCAGGTTTCCCACAGCAATAGCGCCGAGATCGACGCCAGTTGGGAACCGGACTTTTTTGGCCGCCTGCGCAAGACGGTCAACGCATACGATGCCGACATTCAAACAGCGCAGGAGAATCTCCGCAACACAATGGTCAGCCTGACAGCCGAGGTGGCGCTGGATTATGTGAATCTGCGCTCCTACCAGTCGCAGATATCTGTCACGCAGTCAAGCCTGGCGAAGTACCGCGAGACGTATGAAATGACCGTTGCAAAGCGGGATAGTGGATTGACCTCGGACCTCGATGTGGAGCAGGCTCTCGAAACCGTGCAGTCCACCGAGGCAACGATCCCCACGCTCGAGATCAACCTGCAGCAGACAAAGAATGCTCTCGCCATTCTTCTTGCCCAAAGGCCCGGCTCGCTCGATTCGGAACTCTCCGAGGTAAAGCCTCTTCCCGTTATCCCGGCTGAGGTTGCCGTTGGCATCCCCGGTGATCTCATCCGCCGGCGCCCTGACGTTCGAAGCGCCGAGCGCCAGGTTGTGGCGCAATCGCTCCGCCTCGGTGTGGCGAAGGCGAACCTGTATCCGACCTTTACGCTCTCGGGAGCATTCCTCTTCAGTGCGCAGAACATCTTCAACGTACTTACACCAGCGTCTATTGCTTCCTCGATTGCCGGCTCCATCCAACAGACGATCCTGAACCGGCGAAGCCTCAAGGCACAGGTCAAGCTGCAGAACGCGCTGCTGGACCAGTACGAAATCTCTTACGACAGCACGCTTCTTGGCGCAGTGAAAGATGTTGAGAACTCTCTTCTGGCATTCGGTCAGGACCAGGTGAAGCGAAAATCGCTTGCATCGGCGGCCCAGTCAGCCGGACAAGCCGCCGAGATATCGCGCGAGCTGTACGCTTCCGGGCTGAAGGATTTTCTCACCGTGCTTGACTCCGAACGTACATTGCTCGCAGTCGAAAACAATCTGGTGCAAACCGACGCGGCGGTGGATACCGATCTGATTCAACTCCACAAGGCGCTGGGCGGCGGATGGAAATGACCGGGCGGCAGCCCAAAGTGCAAAACGTGAAAGGACTGGATTCATGACCAAGGATATCGATCTGCATCAGACTCTCGGAATCGCTGCGGAAAAGGGCAAATGGAAGAGGCGCGCCTACTGGATTGTGCCTGTGATCCTGTTTGTTGGCGTGGCAGGAATGTGGGGCGTTCGGCAGAGGAGCGCAGCATCTAAGGATACTCAGCATTTCCGCACCGAAGAGGCGCGTATCGGAAACCTGACCGTCACCGTCACCGCCACCGGCCAGTTGAAGCCGACCCACACTGTCGATGTCGGCAGTCAGGTTTCTGGAATCACGGATTCGGTTCTCGTCAACTACAACGATCACGTGAAAGCCGGACAGGTACTGGCCAAGATCAATACGGAAAAACTCGACGCCCAGGTGCTGCAGGACAAGGCGTCTTTGCAGAGCGCATACGCCAAGGTGAACGACGCAAAAGTAACCGTGACGGAGACTGAGGCGGAGTACAAGCGGATGCTCGATACGCGCCAGCGCTCGAAGTTGCAAATCGTTTCCCAGCATGATGTCGATACCGCCAAGGCCGCCTACGACAGGGCAGTCGTCGCTGTCACGACAGCCGAGGCCGCGGTTACCCAGGCCGAGGCCAATCTCAAAATCGACGTGGCAAATGTCAACTTCGCCGTCATCAAGTCACCCGTGGATGGCATTGTGCTTTCCCGGAGTGTAGAGCCCGGCCAGACCATCGCGGCATCTTTCTCGGTCACCACTTTGTTCGAAATCGCCGAGGATCTCCGCAAGATGATCCTGCAGGTCAACATTGATGAGGCCGATGTTGGCAAGGTCAAAGTCGGTCAACGCGTGCTCTTCACCGTGGATGCCTATCCCGGCAGGCAATTTCCGGGCACCATCACGATCATTCGATACAGCTCCACCACCACCAACAACGTGGTCACCTACCTCGCGGAGATATCGGTCAACAATGACGAGTTGCTGCTTCGCCCCGGCATGACCGCGACGGCCACCATCACTGTCCAGTCCGTCCTGAATGCCCTGCTGGTCTCAAATCATGCGCTTCGATTCCTGCCCTCGGCGGGCGACAAAGGCAGCAGCTCCAGATCATTTCTCCCGGGGCCGCCGGGAATGAACCACAATGCGAACACGGAATCCTCCGCGGCGCTGAACAACCCGCGCGTCTGGGTCGTGCGTGACGGAAGGCCATCGCCGATCTCCGTAGCGGTCGGGGCCTCCGATGGCAAAGAGACTGAGGTTCGCTCCGGCCAGGTGACTTCCGGCATGCCACTGATTGTCGAAACATTGAAGGAAGGCAAATGAACTCGCCAAGTCAAGAAGCCGAACTGCTCCCCTCCGCCGAGGCCGTCCTTGAGTTCCGCGACGTGATGAAGATCTACGGCGCGGGTGAGGGCGAGGTTCGCGCACTGGCGGGCGTGAGCTTCAAGATCCACCCCGGCGAATTTGTCGCCATGATGGGTCCCAGCGGCTCGGGCAAGTCAACCACTATGAATATTCTCGGCTGCCTCGACACGCCCACCAGCGGCTCGTATATCTTCCGAGGCGTCGACGTAGGGGGGCTCAGCCAAAAGCAGCGGGCCCGCCTGCGCCGTTACTACCTGGGGTTTGTCTTCCAGGGATTCAATCTGCTGGCTCGCACCAATGCCCTGGAGAACGTCGAACTCCCCCTGATCTATCGTGGAACTCCCCGCGCGGAACGCCGCGAGCGAGCACGTCAAGCATTGGAGCTTGTCGGGCTCGCCCGCTGGTGGGACCATACGCCCGCCGAACTCTCCGGCGGCCAGCAGCAGCGCGTTGCCATCGCGCGAGCCGTGGTCACCGAGCCCTCGGTCCTGCTTGCCGACGAGCCAACCGGCAATCTGGACAGCGCGCGAAGCCAGGAGATCATGGAATTGCTTTGCCGTCTCAACATCGAACGCAACCTGACCGTTGCCATGGTTACGCACGAGCCCGATATGGCAGCCTACGCGAGCCGAACGATTCACTTCCGCGATGGACTCATCCACTCGGATTCGAACCACAACACCACCGCCGCATCGGCATCCGCGCTTAAACCCGCTCGGCCGCAAGCTGCAGGGAGAGCCTCATGATCTGGAATGCAATCTTACTCGCACTCTCAGCCATCCGCCGCAATGTCCTGCGCTCGGTGCTGACCGTGCTCGGTGTCATCATCGGCGTCGCCGCGGTTATCGCCATGGTCACCATCGGAAACGGAGCAACTGCGAGCGTTGCCGCGCAGATCAACAACCTAGGGGAGAACGTCCTCACGCTGATGCCAGGCCAACTGAGCGGGCCGACGAGCGGATTGCGCGAACAGGCCAAGCTCTTCGAAGAGTCCGATGTGGAGGCGCTCAACACCGAAGTCACAGGCGTGCGCGCCGTGGCCCCAACAGCCTCGAAATCCATGCAGGCCATCTACGGCAACGCCAACTGGTCGACGACCGTCTACGGCGTCAACAACGCCTACTTCGATGTTCGCAATTGGGTTGTTCAGTCCGGCCGCGAGTTTACTGACGCGGAGATCCGTAACGGCGGGGCCGTCTGCATCATCGGCGTCAAGGTTCGCAAGCAACTCTTTGGCGATCAAGATCCGGTCGGCGCCAACATCCGCCTCCAGGCCATCTCCTGCCAGGTCGTCGGGTTGCTCGCGTCCAAAGGCCAGGGTGGGATGGGCAGGGATCAGGACGATCTTGTGCTGGTGCCGCTGCACACCTACCAGCGCAGAATCTCCGGAGATCGCAAGGCTTCCAATATCCAGATTGGGGTTCGCGATGGGTCCGATACCAAGCTCGTTCAGAACGAAGTAGTGACTCTGATGCGGCAGCGCCGCAGCATCCAGCCCAGCCAGGAAGACGATTTCACGGTGATGAACTCGCAGCAGTTCCTCACCACCTTGACCTCGTCGATGCAACTGCTCACGGCACTGCTCAGCGCGATTGCCGCCATCAGCCTGCTCGTCGGCGGCATCGGCATCATGAACATCATGCTGGTCTCTGTCACCGAGCGAACGCGCGAGATTGGTATTCGGCTCGCAATCGGCGCCTTCGACAACGATGTCATGATCCAGTTCCTCGTTGAGGCGATCGTGCTTGCCGCCCTGGGAGGGTTCATTGGTATCACCCTCGGATTTGCCGTTTCCTATGTAGGGTGTATGTTGATGAAGGTCTCTTTTTCGCCAAACCTGTCGATCGCGGCTATCGCATTCGTCTTTTCAGCCATGGTTGGCGTGGTTTTCGGCTTCTTTCCAGCTCGGAAAGCTGCTCAGCTTGATCCTATCGAAGCGTTACGGCATGAGTGATGACGGAGCCAGAGCATTGCACTTGGTGAAGCTGCTGTGCCTAGCAAAATTTGTCCCGTGCGAAAGAGTATGTTGATTCTGAACCAGGGGGCCTTTCCCGAACTAGAGCATTTCTGACCGCATGATTCTGTATCTGTAGACTTCCGTGTCTCCCGATCCGGCTTCGTGCGGTTCTTTCAGACCGGCATGGGTGGGAAACCTACAAAATTTCGGTCTACACAATTTCCAAAAATGCTCTAGTGTTTGAATGAGGGTGGAAGTCTCCGATCCCCACAAATCGTCACGTAGACAGCGCCGTGCGGACAGTACGAGATCGGCGGACGCGGCTCTCGAAGTTTTTCTTTAGCTCCGAGGCGAGATGTTCGCGACAGCAACTCAGGCGGTCAAATCCTAGCGATGACCCAGCCCGCCGAGCCTTGGCATCTCTAAAATCCGGTCCCTCAGAACACCGCAGTTGCTCACTGCTTCACGATCGGCAGACATCCCCTTCGTCAGTGCAAGATGAGCCCGGTCCTCATCCCCAGAACATTTTTTCGTTCCTAACAGATTCAGATTACGTCCGTCTTCGACGAGCAGCCTCGGAATGGATCGCCCAGTCTCTCCTGAACGGCGGGTTAACCAAAAGCGTTTCAAGCGCACAATTGTACCCCAAACTCACTTTCTGAATCCGTCATTGCAACTGGCACATCAAAGCTTGGCAGCACACGTTTTCTCGGCGCGAACGATCCCCTGAAGAGAAAAACTTTCACGCACGATTGGAGAACGAGTATGGCTGTCGAACAAAATCAACAGGCTAGGAATACATTCATCTACAGCGCGTTGCTGCTTACCGGCGTGGGAGCGCTCGTGTTGGGTATCGGATTTTTCACGGGGAGCAGCAAAGGCGCAAGCGCGGCCACATCTTCTGCTCCACGGGCAATGAAAGTGAGTGTCGTGAAAGCTGATCAGAGCGATGTTCCGCTGACGGGTGAATGGGTTGGCACGCTCGACGGCTACGTGAACGCTCAGATCCAGCCTCAGGCAAATGGCTACCTGATCCGCCAGAATTATCGGGAAGGATCTCAGGTTGAAGAGGGTCAGGTCTTGTTTGAGATCGATCCCCGGCCATTTGAAGCGGCGCTTCAACAGACACAGGGACAATTGGGTCAAGCTCAGGCACAACTTGCGCTCGCTCAGATCAACGTGAATCGCGATACCCCGCTGGCCGAAGCTCGCGCAATCGCCAGGAGCCAGCTTGACAACGAGATTCAGCAGAGAGCTCAGGCGGAAGCTTCAGTGAAGACTGCAGAAGCCGCAGTTGCCACTGCCAGTCTGAATCTCGGTTTTACCAAAGTCCGGTCGCTCATCACTGGTGTCGCAGGACAGGCCACGACCCAGGTCGGCAATCTTGTCAGCACACAGTCAGTACTGACCTCAGTTTCGCAACTCGATCCGATCAAGGTCTATTTCTCAATCTCCGACAGCGAGTATCTTGCATTGACCAGACGAGCCGATGGGGGTGGCAGCGACTTGCTGCATGGTGCGTCGAAGATTCCTCTGACACTGACGCTGTCAGATGGCGAAGTCTATCCGCATAAGGGTCACGTCGTCTTCGTAGATCGGCAGTTGAACTCCCAAACCGGGGCCATTCGCATCGCTGCCTCATTTCCGAATCCTGGCAACATGCTTCGTCCAGGGCAATTCGGAAGAGTGAAAGCGGAGACCAAAGTGATGCACAACGCCGTTCTCATTCCGCAGGCGGCGGTTACAGAGCTCCAGGGACAGGAGCAGGTGTATACCGTTGGCGCGAACAACACCGTTCACGTGAACAACGTGACACTCGGTCCCCAGTACGGAGATAACTGGGTCGTCGATAGTGGCCTTTCCGGAGGATCACTCGTCGTCATCGACAATCTTCAGAAGCTTCGCGAAGGCGCACCCGTGAGTCCTCAGCTCACGAAGTTTCAGGTCGCCGCAAATCCGGAGCCGAACCAATCGGCGGGAAGGTAGTCCATGTCGAGATTCTTCATCCGCCGCCCCATCGTGGCGATAGTCATCGCCATCTTGACCGTGGTGATTGGCGTCGTTTCAATGCTCACGCTGCCGATCTCGCAGTATCCAAACATCGTGCCGCCTGAGATCCTTGTTACCGCCACCTACCCTGGCGCCGACGCCAAGACAGTCAGCCAGGCGGTATCGACACCCATCGAGCAGCAGATGAATGGGGTCGACAACATGATCTATATGGACTCGGTCAGCGCCAACAACGGCGTAGTTCAACTGTTTGTGGATTTCGACGTCAAGACCGATCCAAATATCGACCAGGTTCTGGCACAGTTGCGCGTGGATCAAGCCCAGTCGCAACTTCCGGCGCAGGTGACCACGGCCGGTCTCACGGTGCAGAAGGCGCTTACCTCGCCGCTGATGCTCATCGCCATCAACTCACCGGGCGGCAAGCTGAGCCAGGACTTCCTCACCAACTACGCCATCATTAATCTTCAAGATCAGCTTGCGCGCGTGAAAGGCGTCTCTCGCGTACAGGTTTTCGGTGGCCAATATGCACTGCGGGTCTGGGTGCAGCCTGACAAACTCGCCAAACTTGGCGTTACGGCGACCGACGTAATCTCCGCCATCCAGACTCAAAACAATGTCAACCCTGCCGGCCAGATTGGCGGCGAGCCAATTCCCAAAGGCCAGCAATTCACATTCACGGTCCGCACGCAGGGACGTCTCGTCAAGCCTGAAGAATTCGGCAACATCATCCTCCGCGCCAATCCCGATGGCTCAGTTCTTCACCTCAGTGATGTTGCGCGGATTGAGCTCGGAGACCAGGCGTACGGAGTCTCGGCGCGTTACAACCAGGCGCCGTCCGGCGTGATGGCGATCTATCAGCTTCCTGGGTCGAATGCCGTGGAGACTGCGGCTGCCGTTACTCAGCGCATCAAGGAGCTCTCGAACACATTTCCCCCGAGCATCTCTTATAGCATCCCGCTTGATACCACAAAAGCTGTCACCGCCGGCATCCGCGAGATTTTGTTCACGTTGTTCGAGGCGTTAGGTCTGGTGGTCATCGTTGTCTTTCTCTTTCTTCAGGGCTGGCGGGCAACTCTTATTCCTCTGCTGGCCGTTCCTGTTTCGCTCATCGGCACCTTCATCATATTTCCGGCTCTCGGATTCTCGATCAATACACTCTCGCTGTTCGGTCTCGTACTCGCCATCGGCCTGGTGGTCGACGATGCCATCATCGTTGTCGAGGCCGTCGAGCACCACATCGATGAGGGAATGGATCCGAAATCGGCTACCGAGAAAGCAATGCAAGAGGTTGGCGGGCCTGTGGTCGCCATCGCGCTCATCCTCGCAGCGGTCTTCATCCCAACGGCGGCAATTCCCGGCATCACCGGACGCATGTATCAGCAATTCGCAGTTACGATCGCAATTTCCGTTCTGATCTCTGCATTTAACGCACTCACGCTGTCTCCGGCACTCGCCTCGCTTCTGCTTAAGCCCCGACAAGAAGGCCGCAAGAAGGGCCTGCTTGGCAGAGGATTCGAACACTTCAACAAATTCTTCGGCCGCACGACTGATGGATTCGTACATAACTCTCGCATTCTCATTCACAAGTCGGCATTCGCCATGCTTGGCCTGATGGTTCTCGCGGTGGTTGCGGTTTATCTCGGTGGAAGTTTGCCCGGCGGGTTCATTCCTACTGAAGACCAGGGCTATATGTTCCTGGCTTTACAGCTTCCCGACGGAGCCTCGGCGCAGCGCACCGATGCAGCCGAGCAGAAGATCAGTGACGCTCTGCTCAAGACCGCGGGCGTCGAAGGCGTCATCGCCGTCAACAATTTTTCGCTTCTGACCCAGGTGCAGAGCACGAACTCGGGCTTCTTCTTCGTGAACCTCAAACCTTGGGCGGTTCGCAAAAGCAAAGAGCAGCAGCTCGAATACATTCAGAGCAATCTGCAGAAAAACCTTGCCGCCAATCCGGACGGCATCGCCTTTGCATTCCCGCCACCTTCGATTCCGGGCATCGGCACATCGGGCGGCGTCACCATGATTCTTGAAGACCGCTCAGGTTCCGACGATCCGGCAACATTGACAAAGAACGTCTTCACATTTCTCGGTGCACTCTCGAAACGCCCTGAGATCGCGGCCGCGATTCCGTCCTACCAGCCGGCTGTCCCTCAGCTCTTTGTCGATGTTGACAAGGAGAAGGCGCTTCAACAGCAGGTCGATCTCTCGACCATCTACACGACCATGCAGACTTTCATGGGAGGCTATCTCGTCAATTACTTCAATCGATTTGGCCGCCAGTGGCAAACCTATGTTGAAGCGGAAGGCACATCCCGTACGAACATCGCCAACATCGACCAGTTCTATGTGCGCAGTGCTAACGGCAGTCAAGTGCCGCTCGGCTCTCTTGTCAAGGTAAGCCGCGTCACCGGGCCCGAGTTCATCTACCGATTTAACGAATTCAACGCAGCGCAGTTGAACATCGCCGGCGCGCCTGGATACAGTTCGGGCCAGGTTCGGAAGGCGCTTGAAGAAGTCTTCAGACAGACCATGCCTCCCGGCGCAGGGTTCGATTACTCGGGCATGTCGTTCCAGGAGCAGCAAGCTGAAAACGGCGTGCCGTCCTGGGCCGTGTTCGGCCTGTCGCTGGTCTTCGTCTTTCTGATTCTCGCCGCTCTTTATGAGAGTTGGACGCTTCCCTTCAGTGTTCTATTGAGCACGCCAGTCGCCATTCTGGGCGCGTATCTTGCCCTGCATGCCCGGCATTTCGAGAACGATATCTTCGCGACCATCGGACTTGTGATGCTCATTGGCCTCTCTGCCAAGAACGCCATTCTGATCGTGGAGTTCGCAAAAACGAATCTCGAACGAGGCGAGAGTATCTGCGAGGCCGCGTTGGATGCCGCGCGGCTACGCTTCCGTCCCATCGTCATGACAGCCCTGGCATTCATCGTCGGCTGTTTGCCATTGTGGGCGGCAAGCGGCTCGGGGGCCGCCTCCCGCCGCATCCTCGGAACCGTCGTCGTGGGAGGCATGACCCTTTCCACTGTTCTTGGCCTCATCTTCATTCCGGTCACATTCGCGGTGGTCGAGTTCCTCTCGCATCGCTTCGTTAGAGGAGGACGAGGCACAACCATGGATTCGATCTGCGGTCCCGGCATTCGGTCCGGAGAGCCGAAGCCGATCGGTGCTCATGGCAGCATGGAAGGAGGCGAAGCATGATCGGCTCCTCTCAGTCTGCGCGCCTTAGCTTGCTCGCGGTTACGTTCTGCTTTCTTGCCGGATGCAATGTTGGACCGAAATATGTGCGGCCGAACTACCCAGCGCCGCCTGCATTTCGAGGCGCCGATAATGCCCCGGTCGCAAGTGACGCTAAGAACTCTCTCGGCGACGAACAATGGGCTGCTGTATATCGCGAGCCGGAACTCCAGGAGTTGATCCGCAAAGCTCTTGCCAACAACTACGATCTGCGGATCGCCGCGCAGCGCATTCTCGAACAACAGGCGCAAGTCAGGATCGTCCGTTCGCAGCAGTTTCCCAGCGTCACAGTTGGCGGAACAGCCATTGGCGCAACCCTGCCGTCTTCTCTCGGTACGCAAATCCCTAGCCCGCTGGTCAACGGATCGTTCAACGTATCGGCCGCCTGGACCCCGGACTTCTGGGGACTCTATCGGAAGCAGACTGAAGCAGCTCGAGCCCAACTGCTGGCGCAGACCTGGGCCCAGCGCGCAGTCCGCCTGACGCTGGTGCAACAGGTAGCTACGGCATATCTGCAAATTCGCGCGCTCGACGCCCAACTTGAAATTACTCATGAAACAATCAAAGTTCGGCAGGACTCAGTGGATCTGACGAAGACCCTTGAGAGCGGAGGATCGGTTCCTCTCTCCGATCTTCGCCAGGCAGAGCAATTGCTCTACGCCGCGACCTCTGTGGTACCGCAGCTTGAAGAGCAGATTCAACAACAGGAGAACAACATTTCAATCCTGCTGGGAGAGAACCCCGGTCCCATCGCACATCAGGACCCGAACGCTCTTGCTCCTCCACTGCAGGATCTTCCCACCGGGTTGCCTTCTCAACTACTCGAACGGCGGCCCGACATTCAACAGGCAGAGGCCGCACTTATTGCTGCCAATGCTCAAATTGGAGTTGCCCGGGCGCAGTTCTTTCCCAACCTGTCGATCAGCGCTTCGGGTGGGGTTGGCGGAGACAGTCTTTCAACCATCTTCGATCCCGCCGGGAAGACCATCTACGGAATCGGTACTCTAGCTCAACCTCTCTTTGAAGGAGGAAAGCTGCGCGGCCAACTCGAGCTCTCTCAAGAAACTCAGAAAGAGATGGTGCTGAACTATCAGAGGACAATCATTGACGCGCTCCGCGATGTTTCCAATGCCCTCATCGCTCTCAATAAGCAGCGAGCGTATCGCGAGCAACAGGAGCTGCTGGTCAAGGCTGCAACAGATGCAACACGACTTGCTCGCCTTCGATACCAGGGCGGATCGACTGGGTACCTCGAAGTTCTAACTACGGATTCAAACCTGTTCGCGGCGCAGTTAAATCTGGTGAATGCGCAACAGGGTGAAGCGCTGACTCTTGTGCAACTTTATGGTGCGCTCGGAGGCGGGTGGCAATCCTGATCAAAGTCTCGAAAAAGAGATAGCCCGAGAGACCACGTATCGGAGTTGCGATCCATTCCTGCCGAGATCTGAGGTACACGGACCCTGATGACCAGCGCGCTGCTACTCGGTTCGGTTTTAACCCGAGACTATCGTTGCGCGACACCATGCAGGCCTTCGTTCCACGGGTCATTATTCGGAACGCCCAGTCGCGGGGTTGCCTGCCGATGGTCGCGCATCGGGTTCACCTGGCGCGCCGATTCCTCCGCCAGTGTTGCCGCGCGGGTCGATGATCAGGCAATCGATTGTGCCCAATTTCTCGACCGCGTGGGAAATCTCGTTTGCAACCTCAACCCCAATCATGCCCGGAAACATTGCAATCTTCAGGTAGCACGGCCCGTCACCGAACTGCCGGGCCTCGACGAGAATGGGCTCGATAAAGTGGAGCTTCTTCCCCTTGTGCCGCGCTACATCGACAGCAACCGTACGGCGCTGGTCGTTTCTGTCAACAAGCTCAACCCTCGTTTGCTTTCCCATCGCGAATGCAAAATACTCCGGTGGAGAAATCTCCCTGCCACAAATGCAAAGTGAAGCCGTGACGAGGGTGGGTTCTTCATTTCCTTTTCCTGTCATTGAAGATGCATTAAAACATGAAACGCGATCCGAACTGGAATTGGCGCGGTGAGTTGATGCTGGTGGTGATCTGGCCAAAGCTGGGATAGCCGCTGGCTAGCGAAGGTACGTTCGGCGCGGCAAACTGCGCCTTGTTGGCGATATTGAAGGAAGAAACCTCGAAGCGAAGGCTTCTCTCTTTGCCGAGGCTGAAGCTCTTTGACAACGTCACATCCACATCGTTGGCGCCCATCGTGCGGACGTGATCGAGATACGCCGGAGCGATCCAGCAACGAATGGCGTGCTGGCGCGGTGAAAGCAACTCGATGCGAACCACTGATCGGCAGTGTGCGGCGCGCCTTTGCTTGGATCGCAGGTCAGATCTGTGCGCTGATTGAAGTAGGAGATCGACTGCCCCCATGACCGGCGAAGCGATGGGAACGCCGGTGCTGAGATAGGCAACGCCGTTTGCCGTCCAGCCGCCCAGGATGGCGTTCGCCAATCCGTTCACATTGATGGCTCTGCCTTTGCCGACGGGCAGATCATAGGAGACCTGCCAGGTGAATTGATACTTCACGTCCTGGGGGCTGACGGAGTGCTCGAATTTCAGGTTCATCGCATCCTGAGGCGATCCCGCGTGAGCTCCCGACGAAGCCGAGAGGAGGATTGCCGTCGTCGGTCATGATCTTGCCCCAGGTGAAGGAGGCCAGCGTGGTGAAGTGCTTGGTCATGCGCTTCTGAATCTTGGTCTGCAAGGAACTGTACTCGGAGTCGCCGCCGGGATAGCCGTGCACCAGGACGCCGTTGCCCGCGCCATAGTTGCCAGTGCCAAATTGCGGGAAGCGTTGCAGCGAAACCCACAGCGGGACCGTGTCTGCTCCGGTGTTGGCGTTCGCAGCCGGTTGAATATTCTTCCAGGTGTTGTTGACCATCACGCAGCTTGGGTCGGATGTATCGACGCACAGAGATGCGCCGTTTGAGGCAATGACTCCAAGGGGAAGCTGGTTCAGATCAACCTGGCCAAGCGGCAGGAAGAGTCCCCTGCTGCCCACATAGCCGACGCTGAGAACGATCTCGTGCGGGAACTCGTACTCGATGCCGAAGTTGAAGTTGTAGGTCTCCTGCGTGCGCTGCGAGTGCAGCATCGTGTTCAAGGATGTTCCGAGATTGTTGCCGAGGCCCGTGGGCGCACTGATGAGCGGAACGATGCCCTGGGGGAATGGATTGCTCAGCGAATAGATGCCGGTATTGCTCGGCGCGGGGCTGCCAGGAGCCGCATCGATACATGCGCTGGTGCCGTTGTAGACCGTGTTGCCGTCGGCGTTGAGGCAGGTGGCGTCCCAGTTTGTGACCGAGGAGTATCCATCGCTGTCGAGCGAGGCGGTGCCGACCATCTGCGCGCTCGGGCCAAAGTAGAAGCCGGCGCCGCCGCGTACCATGAGGTGCTTGACCGGCTGCCACGAGAAGCCGAGGCGCGGACCAAAGTCGGCAGGTTGGTGGCGAATGGAGAGCGGTTGCCGCCGGAAGCATAGACCTCGGCGCCGGTATAGGATACGCCGCTCACAGTGCTCGCAGCCGTCGGATCGAAGTATTCCAGCCGGTTATGGCGCTCTGTTTTGCCGCCGAAGATATCCCAGCGAAGCCCCGCGGTGATGGTGAGGGCGCTGGTTGACGTGATAAGTATCCTGGACGAAGGCCGCGTAATAAGGACTCGCTTCGGCGACGAAGAGATCCTTGGTGAAGTTGATAGCTTTCGTTGCGCCAGGCGCCATTCCCATGCCCATCAGGAACGAAGCGAAGTCGCTGCCACCGACGGCTGAGGCCGGTGGATTGATCGGTCGCGGAGATGTCGAAGACATACGACGCCGGAGGAGGCGGGCGGCTGGCCCACATTGAGGAACCGCTTCATATACTCCGCGCCGGCGCTGATTTCGTGCTTGCCCCACACCTTGGTCAGGGTCGCGCTCACGTCGCTGTTTTCGCTGGCGTAGACAAAGGTGTTGTAGTTCAGCGGTGCCGCCGATGCCGCCGCCCACGTCGTTGAAGTTCACATAGGGAAGAGTCTTGTACACCTGATCCGCAGCCGAGCGCCGAGGGAAATCCCAGCGTGGTGATGTCGAAGCCGTTCTGGCGGGGATCGCCGCCCTGGTTCTCGTAGTGGCGCGTGAAGGAGTAGCGCAATCTGCAAGACCGTGGTGGGGTTGAGGGTGTAGTCGTCGCCCACGATGAAATTGCGCCCGTTGGTGATGTTCTGGGCGTAGTTCAAATCCCACGTATTGTCGAAGGCGTTCACGCCCGCCGGAATAGAGGCGGTCAAAGGAGAAGCGGCCGAAGATGCGCTGCTTCTCGCTCTGGTAGTAGTCGAGGCGAACGTCGAATTTCTGCGCGGTTGTGGGATCCAGGCCGGGAACGCGAAGATTGGGTCGCGCTGACGGCTCCGTCCGTGGCCGCTTCGCAGGTGACGGGATCGGGGTAGTTGCACTTGGGGAACATCGACAGAAACTTCAGCGCGATGGGATTGGGATTGGCTGATCTTGTTGCCCGGAAAAGGCTGGCGCGTTCCGTCGGGATTGTCGGGCTGAGTGGGATCGTAGATCGGTGAAGCTGTCGGCGGAAAAATCGCCGGTCCGCTCCGCGGTGGTGGGAACCGTGAAGTTGTTTGAACTATCGAACACTTCTGCTGCGTGGCCTCGTAATCGCCAAAGAAGAAGAGTTTCTTGTGCAGGATCGGGCCGCTGATGGAGCCGCCTTCCTGGTAGCGGTGAAAGTCCGGCGATTGGTTCGGCTGCGCCGGCAAGCAGCTGGCTTTGCTTGTTGAAGTACTCGTTCGCGGCCAGAACATTGGGGCGGAGAACCACGAATGCATCGCCGTGGAACTGGTCGCCGCCGGATTTGCTGACCAGGCTGATGACGCCCGCGCCGCCGCTCTGATAGGAGGCCGGAGTGTTCTGGGTTTCGACGCGATACTCGTCGACGCCGTCTTCGGGAATCTCCATGGCGGGAATGATCGCGGCGGCGTTGTGTTCCGCAACGCCCAGCGGACTGCCGTCGAGCATGTAATAGACAGAGCCCATGATGGCGCCGTTGATGGTGTACGACGAGACATCGACTCCCGGCCGTCCGCTGGAGATGTTGGTGATGGCCTGCGAACTGGAGGAGTTGGGCGAGCCGTTGGCCGGGGTGACACCGGCGCTCAACTGCACCAGATCGTAGACATTGCGCGTAAGCAGCGGAACGCGATCGATGGTTTCTTCACGAGATGAGCTGGCCGACGGTGGAGTTGCTGGTCTCGACCAGCGAAGAGGACTCCGTGACCGTGACGACCTCGCTCACATCGCCGACGCGCAGAGCGATGTTCACGGTGCTGACCTGATCGACACTGACCTTGACATTGTCCTGGGCGGCGCCTTCAAATCCCTTCATGGTGGCGGTCACTTGATAGATGCCGGGGTTGAGCGACATAAAGGAGTACAAGCCGGCCCCGGTGGAGACGGTGGTGATCTTGACTCCGGTTGCGTGATTGAGCGCCACGACGCTGGCTCCGGGGATGACGGCTCCGGTCGGATCGGTGACCATGCCGCTGATGCCACCCCTGCCAGCCTGGGCAAAGGCGGCCTCTGCAGCCGCAAGACAAAGAAGCAATACGCAGAGAAGGTACGCTGCGATTCTGGATCGTGAATTTCCGGATTTCATGGCCGTCATCCCTTCGATCGTTTTTTATTCTAACGTTTGATTGTTGACATTCAAACGTTTGAATAGTAGAAAGCAAATGTAGGAGAAAACAGCTCGGATGTCAAGGGAAAAATCGGTTCAGCCGGTTTTTCTCGCTGTTGATATTCCGGCGGTCCTGCCGAGCAATGGAATCCAGCCACCGCAGGGAGGAGCGACAAGTGGGGCAACGCAAATCAGGACACGTGACGCTGCTGGATATTGCCCGCGCCTGCGAGTTTTCCGTCTCCACGGTTTCGATCGTGCTCAGCGAAGCGCCGCTCTCGCACCATGTGGCGGAGAAAACCCGCCAGCAGATCCGCGCCATGGCGCAGCAGCTTGGCTACCACCCCGACGCATTTGCGCGCTCGCTGCGCCGGCGCCACAGCCAGACCATTGGCGTGCTGGCCTACGATCTCTCCGATCCTTTTTGCATTCCCATCGTGCGCGGGATCCAGGCGGGGCTGCAGCCGGCCGGCTATCTGCCGCTGCTTGATGGATGCGCAGACCGAGCGCAAGCTCTTCGACAACTATCTGAAGATGATTCTGGAGCGGCGGGCCGAAGGCGTGATCGTCATTGCAAGTTGGGTCTTTGAAGAGACCAACCTGCTGGCCGATATCGAGAAGAACCATGTTCCGATCGTCATTGTGGGCCGCGATTTGACGCGGCGCAGGAATCAGTTCGGTGCTGGTGGATAACGAAGCCGGAGGCGCGCTGGCCATGCGCCATCTGCTCGAGCTGGGTCATCGGCGGATCGCCGTGATCCGCGGCCCGGCAGAGATGTTCGACAGCGAGTCGCGCTGGGAAGGCGCACGGCGCGCAGCCGAGGATGCGGAGATCCAACTGGATCCGCGGCTGGTTTTTCAACTGCCCAGCCTTGTGAACCCAGCCTCGGGCTTTGAAGGCAGGCCTGATTTTCGCGGAGCAGATGCTGGCCTCGGGCCGCCCTTCACCGCGGTGCTGGCCTTTGACGATCTCACCGCGCTGGGCGTGGTGCGCGGACTGACCGGCGCTGGATTGCGGGTTCCAGAAGATTGCTCGGTGCTGGGCTTCGACGATGTGCTGCCCGCAGAGGTGGCCACTCCGGCAATCACCACGATCCGCCAGCCGCTGAGAGAGATGGGACTGATCGCATCGGAGTGGGTGATCGAGGCGCTGAATGCGCGCGAAAAAGAGAAGAAGCGAGCGCCGCAGCTGCATATGTCACAACCGGAGCTGGTGGTGCGCATGTCCTCGGCGCGCCCGCCGCGAAGAAAAGCCAAGCCTTGAACGCCGGCGCGTAGAGCAGGTCGCGCAGTGAATGCGGAGTTGCAATGCGTTCCCAGATTGTCAAACAAGTTATATCGCTCGGAGGGTGTGCGAATGAATCGGAAGCTGCTGTTCTCACTTCTTGCGCCGTTCTTGCTGCCGGCAGTTTTGCATGCGGCCGTCGTAACTCCTCTGCACGATGGCTGGCGCCTGCAGTCGGCCTGCAAGCTCGAAGCCGGCGGCGAGGCGATTGCCGTCGCTGGATTTCCGGTGGAGGGCTGGCTGAAGACCACGGTGCCCAGCACGGTGCTGGCCGCGCAGGTTGCAGCGGGCAGTCTTCCCGATCCCTATTTTGGCGACAATCTTCGCAAGATTCCCGGCACGGACTATCCGATCGGCCAGGTCTTCTCGAACCTGCCCATGTCGCAGGACAGCCCTTATCGCTGCGGCTGGTGGTATCGCAACGAGTTCACGGCTCCGGCCGCGGCGAAGGATGCGCGAGCGCTTCTGGCTGCACTTTGGCGGCATCAACTACCGCGCCGAAATCTGGCTCAACGGCCACCGGATCGCGGATTCGACGCAGGTTGCAGGCGCCTATCGCACCTATGACTTCGATGTGACGGCATTGCTGAAGCCCGGCGCAGACGAATGTGCTCGCGGTCGAGACTTTTGCGCCGACGGAAAAGGATCTGGGCATCAACTGGGTCGATTGGAATCCCTGCCCGCCGGATAAAGACATGGGCCTGTGGGGCGAGGTGGAGCTGGTTGAGACCGGCGCGGTCACGGTGCGCTCGCCGATGGCTGTCACGCACTTCACCGACGAGACGCTGAGCACGGCGGAGCTGACGGTCTACGCCGAGCTGCACAATGCCGCCGATCATGCGGTGAAGGGCGTCGCGTCGGGCGAAGCTGCCGGAGTGCGCTTTGAGCAGCCGGTCGAACTGGCCGCCCATGAAGACCGCACCGTCGTCTTCACGCCGGAACACTTTGCGCAGCTGCGGATTCACAATCCAAAGCCATGGTGGCCTTATCAGATGGGCGAGCCGCACCTGGAGCGGCTGACGATGAGCTTCAGCACAGCGGGCGTGCGCAGCGACGAGCAGAGCGTGGACTTCGGCATTCGCGAGATCACCTCGGAGCTGACGGCGAACGGCAGCCGGCTCTTTCGCGTCAATGGCAAGCCGATTCTGATTCGCGGCGCGGGCTGGTCGCAGGACATGCTGCTGCGCACCGACGACAACCGCCTGCGCGACCAGTTCCGCCTGGTGCGCGACATGAATCTGAACACCATTCGTCTGGAAGGCAAACTGGAGACTGAAGGAGTTCTTCCGTCTCGCGGACCGAGCAGGGCATCCTGGTGATGCTGGGCTGGTGCTGCTGCGATCACTGGGAACATTGGAAGGATTGGACGCCGGAGGATCTGACCATCGCCACAGCCTCTCTGCGTTCGCAGATGCTGCGCCTGCGCTCGCACGCCAGCCTGCTGGTGTGGCTCAACGGCAGCGACAATCCTCCGCCGGCAGATGTGGAGCGCGCCTATCTCGCGGTTGAAGCGGAGACGCATTGGCCCAACCCGATTTTGTCTTCGGCCTCTGGCGCGGCAACCACGGTCACCGGCCCAAGCGGCGTGAAGATGACCGGGCCGTACGATTACGTTGCGCCAAGCTATTGGTAGGTGGACAAGCAGGGCGGCGGCGCATTCGGATTCAACACCGAGACCAGCCCCGGCCCGGCGATTCCTTCGCTGGCCAGCCGGCAGAAGTTCCTGCCCGATCCCGAGGCATGGCCGCCCAGCGCAGACTGGAGCCTTCACTTCGGCGGCGGCGACTTCGCGACTCTGAAAGCTTTTGATGGGGCGATGGAAGCCGTCTATGCCAAGCCCCACTCGGCCGCCGACTATGAGCGCATGGCGCAGACCATGGAGTACGACTCCGAGCGCGCGATGTTCGAGGCCTACAGCAAAAACAAGTACAACTCGACCGGCGTGATTCAGTGGATGCTCAACAACGCATGGCCGTCGATGATCTGGCATCTTTACGACTACTATCTCGATGCCGGCGCCGGCTACTTTGCCACGAAGAAAGCCTGCGAGCCGCTGCATATTCAGTACTCCTACGATGACGCATCGATCGCGGTGGTCAACAGCACTTACGTGAAGGCTGCCGGGCTTCATGCGAGCATTCATGTGCACAACCTGGCGTGGAAGGAACTCTACACGGCCGAAGCCACGCTGGATGCAAGCGCAGACAGCGTGCAGCGAGTCTTCACTCCACTGACAAATCTTTATGCCGGATCGGATCGGATTTTCTTCATCGATCTGAGTTTGTCGGATGCATCGGGCAAGCTGCTCAGCCGCAATTTCTACTGGGTTCCGGGCACGCTGACCACCTTCGATTGGCTCAAGTCCGACTACACACGCACGCCGGCATTGCGCCACGAAGATCTGACCGCGTTGACCTCACTGCCCGCGGCCAAAGTCGCTGCCCATGCGGAGATCGGGAAGACGCAGCGCGGCCGCGAGCTTCGCCTGCATCTCGACAACGGCTCGGAGGCTTTGGCATTTCAGCTTCGCGCGGCGTTGCGCACACCAACAGGCGGACTGATCGCGCCGGTAATCTGGTCGGACAACTGGATCGAGCTTGTGCCGGGCGAAAAGCTCACATTAACCGCACTGCTGCCGGAGAATGCGCCGCAGGAGACGATCGTGCAACTCGAAGGCTGGAACGTCGCTGCACAGACCATTACGCCAACATCCGTGGCCGCGGCGCATTGAGGACACATGAGCTGGGTGCCCCATCCATTTCACGTTCTTTGTGAAATGGGTGGGAACCAGGGACGCGATTCAGAGCCATATCATTCATCTCAATCAAGGACATGCATGGCAACCGCCGAGAAGAACAACCAACAAGGCGCCACCAGCCTCAACCGCACGCTTGGCCTATGGAACCTCATCATCATCGGCATGGTGATCATCCAGCCGACGGCGCCGATGGGCATCTACGGCGTGATCAGCAACAAGGCCCATGGCCACGTCGTCACCACCATTCTCATCGCCATGGTCGCCATGCTGTTCACGGCCATCAGCTATGGCCGCATGGCGCGCGTCTATCCCAGCGCCGGGTCGGCCTACACCTACGTCGGCCAGGAGATGCACTCCGCGCTCGGCTATGTGGTCGGCTGGGGCATGGTGATGGATTACCTGATCAATCCGCTGATCTGCACGGCCTTTTGCGCCAAGGCCGCGATGAATATCCTGCCCGGCCTCTCGTTTTATGTCTGGATTATTTTCTTTGCGATCTTCTTCACCTGGCTGAACCTGCGCGGCATCAAGACCTCGGCGCAGTTGAATGAGGCTCTGTGCGCCGGCATGGTCGTGGTGGTCGCTGCTCTTTCTGGGCTGCGTCGCCCACACGGTTTGGCAGCGTTCACCACGATCCCGGATTCTTCACGCATCCCTTCTATGAGCCGGGCAACTTTCATCCCGTCGAAGCATTTTTGCCGGCACCTCGGTCGCCGTGCTCACCTACATCGGCTTCGACGCCATCTCCACATTTTCTGAAGAGGTCAAGAATCCGCGCCGCAACATCCTGCTGGCCACGGTGCTGGTCTGCCTGATCACCGGCCTGCTCTCCGGGCTGGAAGTCTATGCGGCGCAACTGATCTGGGGATCGAAGCCCTTCGCCAGCGAGAGTGTCGAATCGGCCTTTGCCCTGGTCAGCGGCAAGGCGGGCGGCGTGGTGCTCTTTCAGATCTCAACTTTACGCTGCTGATCGCCAACATGGGCTCGGGCATGGGCTCGCAGACTGGCCGCCGGACGCCTGCTCTACGGCATGGGCCGGGGCAACGCGCTGCCCAAGTCGTTCTTTGGCGCCATCGAGCCCAAGCACCGCGTTCCGCGCAACAACATTCTGGCGGTGGGTGCGTTTGCGCTGGCCGGAGCCGGGCTGCTTGAGTTCTTTGCCAACCGCCTGGGCGGAGGCGCCTACGAGATCGGCGCACAGTGCCTCAACTTCGGCGCTTTCATCGCCTTCATGGGCGTGAATGCGGCGGCCTTCGTTCACCATTGGAAGGATGAGCAGAGCCGCGGATTTGAGCGGTTACATCGTGCCTGCGCTGGGCTTTCTGATCTGCGCTGCATCTGGGTGAATCTGAGCAGCAAGGCGCTTGTGCTGGGCGCCGTGTGGATGGCCGCCGGCATCGCGTATGGAGCCTTCCGCACGCGCGGCTTCCGCGCCGAGTTGGTCACCTTCGAAGTGCCTTCGGATGTTGCCTGAGTTCTGAGCTACACAGTTATTGCGCGCCAGAAGCCTGCACCAGCAACGCGACCGACGGCACGATCTTGTCGACGAGAACCGCCTGCGGCTTGGCGGCTTCTTCGAGCTGACGCTTGGCCTGGTTGAGCGCATCGGCATCGAGGACGTGGTGATTCTGGAGATCGTCCAAGGCCCGAAGGCCCATCGCGGCGACCTGCGACAAAGTATGCGACACTGGCGTCAACTCCGCCGTCAGTTCCGATGCCGCGAGCTGCGGCTGTAACTTCGCATCGTTGTCACGCCAGAGCAGCAGCCAGTCGCGAGCTTGCTGCAACTGCTGCGGTGTGGCCTTCCCGGCCACGATTCGCTTGGCCAGATCGCTAAACTCGCGCGCCGTATCGCTCTCCGGAGGAACGGCATCCACAAGCCGGTTGAGCGGCGTAAAGTTGCGGTACTCTTCGAAGTTCTCCGCGCGCATAGCCCTCGGGCGGCTGAACAACCGACGCAAGAACTTTCAACGGCTCAGGATCGGCGTTGCCGCTCATGCGTTCGATCATCATTTGAGTAGAGGACCGATGCTCGAGGCCGTAGTAACTGAGCTTCTGCGAAACCTGCGCGAGCCGCTCGTACATCGAATCCACATCCCTGACTTCGCGGGGCGACCAAAGCCGCTCGGCGATGGCTGCGGTGCGAGGCCAGATGCGGCTATCAATATTGTCAGCGGTCACGAACTCGCTCCACATCGTGGCTTCGCCGCCCAGCACACGCGCGCGCTCTTCCGCAGTCAGAGGGCCACCCTCGTCCCCCAGCGGGTCGGCGAAGGTAATGCTGGGCCGCGGACTGGTTCAGATCGATATAGTAGCCGGTCGAGAGCAGGCCGCGATTGCCTTGCCGCGCCGCCGCAGCCAGCGCCGCCGTTCCTCGCCACGATTGAATCACGACATCTTTTGGCGTGTCGGGCTGGAGCACTTCGTCCCAACCCTCCATGATTTTGTGATGGCCCGCAACCAGCTTCTGCACCCTGGCCGTGAAATAGGATTGCAGCGCGGCGTTGTCCTTGATGCCATGCGCCTGCATGAATGCCTTGATGCCGGGGTTCGCATCCCATTCCTTGCCATCGCACTCATCGCCGCCGATGTGGAAGTATGCGTCAGGAAAGAGCGAGGTCATCTCGCCGAGGAATTGATCGATGAACGTATAGGTGCTCTCTCGTGTAGGATCCATCGCTGCGTCCAGCACGCCCCAGCGGGTTTCAACTTGATAAGGCCCCGAGCCGCTGGCCAGTTGCGGATAACCCGCGAACCACGAGGTCGTGTGGCAAGGCATGTCGAACTCGGGAACCACGCGGATTCCGCGCTCCCGCGCATACGCGATGACTTCGCCGATCTGGCGCTGCGTGTAGAAAAGCCCGTCTGAACCCTTCTCGTGCAGCAGAGGAAACTGTTTGCTCTCGACGCGAAAGCCCTGGTCTTCGGAGAGATGCCAATGGAAGACGTTGAGCTTGACGGCTTCCATTCCATCGAGATTGCGCTCGATCACAGAGAGCGGCATAAAGTGCCGCCCTGAATCGATCATCAGCCCGCGCCATGGAAAGCGCGGCTGGTCGTCGATGGTGACCGCGGGAACACTGAAACCCTGCGGCGTAACTCGCACCAGTTGCAGGAAGGTCTGCAATCCATGCATTGCGCCGAGGGGATCTGGCGCCGTCAACTCGACATGATTTGTGGTGACCTCCAGGCGATACGATTCATCCTCACCCAACTCCTGCACCGGCTTGCCCAACGCAGTTGTCTTGATGATGAAGCTCGGCTGGGGGGCCTGCATCGCTGCGGAAAAGAGAATGCCCGTCTCGCGGGAGAGCGTCGCGAAGAAGCGCTGCCTGGCCGAGAGCAAGCGCGCATCCGTCGATCCTTCAAAGCCAATGCTCAAGCTGCCATCGATCAGGAATTGGCCTTCGCTTTGTGTTATGTGCGCGGGCAAAGGCATCAGCGGAAGCTGACCGGCCGACTGAGCGCCAGCCGCAGCGGAGTAGATCAGGCTGCCGGAGAAGAAAGAGACGAGCAAGGCTAAGTCAACGCATTTGACCACCTTCAATTCACTGTTTTGAGCATTTAGTCTTAATTCAGTCATTGTATACTGGAAAACACGCAGAGTTGCCGATCCAGATCAGAGCGCTATTTGAAGGCCGGCTCAGGCATACGATGCGCTCGAGGGAATCCTGTGACAACCAACGCCGGCGTCGCCGCCAACCTGCCTGCCGGTCCCTTTGCCAAGCGTGGTTACAACTTTTTTCTGCTGCTGGTGGCGGGCCTGGGCGGCCTGCTTTACGGCATCGATGTGGGCATCATCGGCGGCGCGCTGCCTTACCTTGAAGCCACTTCAGGCTTGGACGCCGCGGAACTCTCAGTCATCGTCGCGGCGGTGCTGCTGGGCAGCGTTTTCTCCACGCTGTTCGCCGGCCTGCTGGCCGACTGGATGGGCCGCAAGCCGCTGATGATTCTCTGCGGCCTCACGTTTGTGTTGAGCATTCCGGTCATCGCGCTTTCGCAGGGCTACGCGCGCTCTGTTTTTCGGGCGGCTTCTGCAGGGCATCAGCGGCGGGTTGATCGGCGTGGTGGTTCCGCTCTATCTGGCCGAGTGCCTCTCGGCCTCGAACCGCGGCAAGGGGACCGCAGTCTTTCAATGGCTGCTGACGCTGGGCATCGTTGTGGCGGCGCTCGTGGGCATGTACTACAGCTATCAGCGTGGAGGCGGTTTCGCACACCGCGACTGCTGCCGCTGCTGCTGGAGCTTCAAGAACCAGGCTTGGCGGCGCATCTTCTGGGTTTCGCTGCCGCCCGGGCTACTCGTTTGTGGTGGGCAGCTTGCTGGTTGGCGAGTCGCCGCGCTGGCTCTTCCGGCGCGGCAACACAGCCGCCGCTCATGCCGCGCTGCTGCGCTCGCGAACCGACGAGCAGGCGGCTCTTGAGATGAGCGAGATGGAGGAGACTGCGCCGCTTCCGCGCAAAGCCGCTCCTCGGCCGGCGAAAAGGTGCGCGATTCGCTGCTGCGCCGCAAATATGTGATCCCGTTCCTGCTGGCCTGCGTGATTCTCTCCTGCAACACGGCCACCGGCATCAACTCGATCATCGGCTTCAACACCGGCATTCTGCTGCAAAGCGGACTCTCCGACGTGCAGGCGCACTGGGGCTATGTCGTTTTCACCGCGATCAACTTTCTCATGACCATGGTGGGCATGGCGCTGGTGGACCGCAAGGGGCGGCAGGTTCCTGTTCATCCTCGGCACTTCGGGAATCATCGTCTCGATGGCCGGTGTGGGCCTGCTGTTTTTGTCGACGGAAAAACTCAGCGTGGACAGCCGCACGGCCGTGCAGGCGATGGTGGGACCGAGCCAGGAGCTGACGCTCGGCTTCGATCCGGCCAAGGCTCGCGAATTGCTTGCCGCGCAAGGCAGTGCCGGCGCTGATCGACAACAATCGCGCATCGCTGGCCATCATTTACTCCTACGGCGACTTCACCGCCGCCACCAGCTTTGTGCGATCGAGCGATCCGGCTGCGCGCGCCGATTCAAATCACCCGCGCCAGTTGCGTTCCGGCGAACAAGGTCGAGGCTTTCTTCAAGAATCCCTTTGCCAATCTCGATGCCGCACGGACCGCGCCGCTCAAGATTGAACGGGCGCTGATCAGCCAGGTGCCCAGCGCCAGCCATGGCTGGCTGGTGGCCATTGGGCTTTATGTCTTCATGGCATTCTATGCGCTTGGGCCGGGCGTGTGCGTGTGGCTGGCGCTGTCGGAGCTGATGCCCACGCGCATCCGTTCCAACGGCATGAGCATCGCGCTGGTTATCAATCAGTTGGTTTCCACCACGCTCGCCGCCATCTTCCTGCCCTTTGTCAGCAAGTACGGATACTCGTCGATCTTCTTTGTCTTCGCCGGTTTCACGGTGGTCTATCTGCTGGTTGTCGCTCTGTTTTTGCCGGAGACCAAGGGCAAGACGCTGGAGGAGATTGAGGCTCACTTCGACGGACAGGCGGCTGCGTAAGTTTGGATGGGCTGAGCTTGCTGCAAGAATTGTCTGATCTCTGCCGCAAGAGGTGTATTGACCAAAACATTACTGACGGCTTGCCGACTACACTCCCAGAGCACAGCCACTGTCTACGTTTGTGCGTATAATTCCCGTGTTATGAGGATGATTGTTGCGCTCGCCCTGACACTCGTGATCAGTGGTGTCAGTGGTTGTAAACGGTCGGAACTCGATTCCTTCCATAGCGACTGGAACAAGCTCCCAGTCTCACCTTTGGCCGGAGCACTTCTCTTGCAGCAAGCTGAAACATCACCTTGTGCATGGAAGGTTCAGTCCGATAGAGATAGGATCGCCGTTCAGCGCGGTTCGAAGCGAAGTTTCCAGCGCCCCAAAGAACTTCGTGTTCAATTCGCGGGTGGCACATTGGTCGGAGAAGACCGCGGAGAATGGGGTGGAAGCCTCTCTGTGTTGGAAGGCAGCAGCCAATCGCCACGGGAAATCCTCAGCAAGAACGTACTTCAAGTGTTTCCGATGCGCGGTGGCATTGTTGTGATTACTGGAGATCTACCGGCAAATGAAGGCTCGATATGGTTCTACTCAAATGCCGAAGGTCACGGCTGGTCGATCCAGAAAAAACTCGACCTCCACGGGTATCCAAAAATCGCCGGAAACAGCGGGGATCGCATACTGCTCGCGTACGGTGATTCAGTCTCGATTTTGGAAGGCTTCAACGAACGTCAAATCGCAGTTCTTCCCCTGCCTGATCTTCAACCAAACTCGATTGCTCAAGACGCAAAAGGCAACATTTACTTGGGCATGAACGCGTTTGTTGTGCGTCTCGTTTCTGACCGAGAGAGCTACTCTCAACAATGGTTCACCCAACGCGGTTGTTTGCGCTGAAGGCCCAAATCCCGCGGAAGGAATCATCCTGAGCGTGTCACCGGCTACCCTTCCCTGACCATGTTTTTTGCCGCAGATGGCCCATGTCTGGATTTTCAGATATGGGATACCACGAACCCCAAGCGAGCGATAAGCGAGCAGTTGGCCCCACCGCAGATGGTTGCCGATAATTACCCGCCACCGGCGCACAATAGAAACAGTCAGCAGAGGCGGCCCAACCAGCCGCCGTTCGCTGTCCTGAGATAAATAATCCCCCCACCCCCCTATCTATATTTTCAAAACCTTGCAGTTAATTATTTTGATAACATGCGACATCTAGAACTGACGGGGGAATGGGTCTCTAACTGTAGATGTTGTGCCAATTCTGGATGTACGACCCGCGATCCGGAAACAACCAACAAGTATTCGTCGCCAGACCATGAACAAAGCGTCAGTGATCAAGCCGTTCTTTACGCCTCGACGACCGCCTTGGAGAGATTCCTTGGCCGGTCCACGTCTACTCCGTGCTCTAGGGCCATGAAGTAGGAGAACAGTTGTAGCGGCACTACTTCGGAGATGGGAAGCAGGTACTCGTCGGCCGGTTGCACCGGAACGAAATCGCTGACCAGTTTTTCCACCTCGGCGTCGCCGGTGTTGCCGAGTGCGATGACTCGCGCTCCCTGCGCCTTCATGTCGGCGAGCAGTTGCAGCGTCCGTTCATAGCGCACGACCGAGGCTGGAAGGCCGCGATCCACCGTGGCCAGCACAACCAGTGGCACGCTATCGCTGACCAGCGCATTCGGTCCGTGCTTCAACTCGCCGGCCGGGTAGCCCTCGGCGTGAACGTAGGAGGCCTCTTTCAGCTTTAACGCGCCTTCGCGCGCGATGGCGTAGTGGATGCCGCGGCCAAGGAAGAGAAAGGTGTTGGCCGCGCGATATTTGTGCGCCAGAACGGCCAACTGCTCCCGCCAGCCGTCAAGCTGAGACTCGATGCTATCGCTCACGGCGCGCAGGTCTTTGATGTGGCTGGCCAGCGCGGCAGCGTCGATCCGGCCGAGGCGCGAGCCCTCATAAAGCGCCAGCAGATAGAGCACGGCCAACTGGCAGGTAAAACTCTTTGTCGCAGGAATCGCACGCTCGACGCCGGCGGCCAGAGGCATCGAAACCACAGCCTCGCGCGCCATGGTCGAGTCGGTCGCGTTGGTGATGGCCAGCGTTTTTTGCCCGCGCCGCACGGCCTCGCGCAGGGCGGCAAGCGTGTCAGAGGTTTCGCCCGACTGCGAGAGCACCAGCACACTAGGACGGCGCTGGGCCGAGACCTCGGGGCCTCCGCGCACGCTGTATTCGCTGGCGTATTCGACATCGACGGCCAGGTCGCACAGATCTTCGAGCAGAATCTCAGCGGCCAGTCCGCTGTGACGGCTGGAGCCAGAGGCCGCGATCAAGACTTCGCCCTCGGGGATCGACCAGCCTGCCAGCAGGCGCGCAATCTCGGGCTTGAGACCGTCTGGGTTCAAATAAAGCGCCAATGTACGGCGTAGCGCCTCGGGCTGTTCGTAAATCTCGCGCAGCATTTCATGAGCAAAACTCGGCATCTTTCCCTCGGCTTCGGCGGCCTGTACTGGCAGTCTCAAGATTCAGCTCTGGCGATCAGTTCGCGCAAAAACAATCACTCTAATGAATAATTATAGCGAGAAATCGATAGAATTCCGGGAAAGTGCGTGCAATTCCTTCATCTCTTCACGTTCGGCAGGATAGAATTTCTGTGAGATGACCGAATCCATCAGCCGCCGTTCCGAGCAGATAATCAACTTCCTGCTTCGCACGGGAACAGCCACCATCGATGAACTGCTTGCAGTCGCAGGGTCTTCCGCGCCCAGCATTCGACGCGACCTGGTGCGGCTGGAGAATCGCGGCCTGATCCGACGCACACATGGCGGCGCGGAGTTGGTTGAGCCGCTGCTCTATGAGCCTTTTCGCTACGACAGTTCGTTCCTGGCACGCGAACAGCGCTACGCGACGGAGAAGCGCCGGATCGGTGTTGCGGCCGCCGAACTTGTGGAGGCTGGAGAGACCGTGGGACTGACCGCGGGCACCACGACCACGCACATCGGCCGCAGCCTGCGCCACCGCGACAAGATTCAGGTCGTGACCAATGCCATCAATATCGGGATGGAGTTGTGCAACCAGCCGGGCATCCGCACTTACCTTACGGGAGGCGTGGTTCCCTGGGCGTGGTCGTTCTCGCTCACTGGCAATGCCGCGCTCGACTTCCTCGACAATGTCTATATGGACAAAGTCTTTCTAAGCGTCACGGGGCTAGACGCCGAGCGCGGCGCAACGACGCTGGAGGCGGACGAGGCCCTGGTCTACCGGAAGATGATCAAGCAGGCCAGGAAGGTGATCGTCGCCGCCGACTCCAGCAAACTTGGCAAAGTCAGCCCCGCATTCATCTGTCCGGCCAGCGGCATCCATACGCTGATCACCGACACCGGCATCAGCGCCGAAACGCTAGGCCCCTTCGAGCGCCTGGGAATTCAGATCATTCGTGTCTGATCCGTGCCGAGGGCCTGGACTTTGAACCCGGCGGCAAGTTGGAGTACCGAAGCAGGCCATTCAGGCTAAGCTTCTCTCCAGGGTGTGGACGTGATAAGTGAGCCGAATGTCGGGGCGCTGGTCACGATCCCGATCAGACTACGAGATCGCGTCACCTGCGCTCTCGATGTGGACATCCTGGAGTTCCGCATTGTTTAAGAATGTCCACTTAAGTTTCTCCGCGCTGAGTAACGCATGAACCCTCCCGGCATCGACGGTTCAAACATGCACTCTCCATTTATTTGAGCTTGCGGGGAACCGTGAATTCGGTTGATCTTCTGATCACGAGTTGGAAATCCACCAGAAACTCCCGTGAGGGTGCGTCGGGGTGAGCAATTCGATCCTGCATGGCAAGGAGGGCTGTCGATCCAATCTCAAAGCAAGGCTGGCGTATGGTAGTGAGCGGAGTTTGCAGCAATTGAGCATACTTTACATCGTCGATTCCAGCGATGCGTATCTGGGTGGGAACTTGCACTCCAAGACTGTGCAAGGTCGTCAGGAGCTGCGCCGCTGTGTTGTCGTTCGCGCAGATGACGGCATCCGGTTGCATTTGATCGAGGAACTCCTGGATGACTGGCAAATTGGCAGGGTCGGCCCACTTGACGACGCTTTGTGCGGCGGAACCCAGACGAACATTGAGTGCCTCCTGGTAGCCGCCGATTCGTGCGTTCACTGTGTGGGCTGAGTTCGGCCTAGCCAAGAATGCGACCCGGTGCGATCCGGAAAGTAGCAGGTGTTCTGTCAGCACGTATCCGGCGCGATGATTGTCTATCCCAACCAGATCGTATCTGCTTCGCGACGGAAATAGAGCAATGTCCCGGTCCAGCAGCACGATCGGAATTTGTGCTTCGTCCAATGCTTGTGCAATGGAGCGGTTTACTGCTTCTCCTTCTGTGGAGTGTTCTATTGGAGCGAAGAAGACGCCGGAGACCTTGCGATCGATGTAATACCTGCACAGGTGTTCAGCCTGTACTTCTTTGGATACAGGAATTACTGGGGACGGTCCCCAAAGCAATTCGTGCAGGCTCCCGACCCGGGCTTGGGAGATACCTTGGCAGATCGGTTCGAATATTTCCGTGGTCCCCAGTTCCGGAATCAATAATCCGAACACATAATTTCTATCATTGCGTCGTTGCGAGACGATCGATCCTGATCCCATGCGTCGGTTGATAAAGCCCTCCGACTCCAATTGCGCAAGCGCGCGTCTTACAGTTGGGCGGCTAGCGCCGAAGCTCCCAACCAGTTCATTTTCGCTCGGAAACTTATTGCCCTGTAGGTACGTGCCGTCCTCGAGTTGCTCGCGCAGCTTTTGGTAGATCCGCTTGTACTTGGGCCCGTTGCTCGTGCCCGCGAGTGTGTCATTTTGGGTTATTTGCACCTTGATTTCCCCGATGCTGTTGTCAATTCCTCTACAGCGGTAGTAATTGCCGGAATAGTGAGGCGGCCTTGGAGTCGATACAACGCCGTAATCAACTCTTCGTGCCCTCCGAATCTGGAGTGCAGCTCCTCTGCGTGAGAAACGTAATCCGGGACTGAAGGTCAACCATCCTCTAACTGGTTCAAACTGACGTTCCGCAAACTTGTTAATACAGGTTGTACAAAAATAATCCAAATATGTCAATTATTTTTATTGACAATTTTATTTTTTTCGATCTACTCTTCTCCCTGTGCTGGAGATCGATTCGAAGCTGACTGGCTTCAGAAAAGAAATCCACGATTCGGAAATCACAGGCGCCGTGCAAGATGGTCCAGGCAACCCATTGGTTTCAGGTTGTTTTTTCGAGAATGTAGCCCCGCGAGAAAGTTTGAATCGTAAGGGCGGAGAACGGTCTGGCAACTTCCGTTTACCCACTGATCTGTAATTACAGGTATGAATGACGGTCCGACGAAATTGGTGGACAGAGAGCAAATCCGTCCCTATCAATCATCTGTCGCGACTCGCCATGGTTTCCACCCGGAGATTCCGTGGTGGTCGTTCGATCCGACCAGCAGAATGTAGTTCCCTTAGGAGTCCAACATGACAAAGAATATGGAATGCAGCATGATCTGCACTGGACTCATCCTTGAGGCCCGGAACTCAATCTTCCCCTACCCCCCGACTGCTCGTTCTACATTTCCGGTGACTGTCTCTCAGTCGCATCGATCTTGCTGGCCGCCATCCTGATCAGCATCAGTGGGGGTCTTGGTCTTCACGCGCAAACGAGCTATGGATCGATCGTTGGAATGATCTCCGATTCAACCGGAGCGGCGATGCAGGGCTCCCAGGTCAGCCTAAGGAACAACGGGACTGGTGAAGCTCAAACCACCACGACGGGAAATGGTGGCACATACACATTTGTCAACTTGACACCGGGGTCGTACAGCGTTACAGCTTCGCACAGCGGCTTTAAGACGGCAGCAAGCAATACTGTGGATGTTCATATTGGTGGAAGTGCGCGTGTGGACCTCTCTTTGGAAGTGGGTGCGCAGACAGAAACCGTGACCGTATCAAGTGCGCCACCGGATCTGCAGAGTGACAGCGCTACGCTTTCTGGTGTCATCGAAGGCCAGCAAATCCTGGAGGCTCCACTCAACGGACGGAATGTGAATAACCTGCTCGATTTTGTGCCCGGCGTTATACCGGGTGGCGGCACGGCAGGCAACACCGTTGCAAACGGCGGAACCGGCCAGGTGAGTGCGAATACGCAGGCAATCTCCTACGGAAACTACCAGATCGGTGGCGCGTTCAGCGGACAGAGCCTGTTCTTTATCGACGGCGTCGGCACCAACATTTCTGAGAACAACGTAAACACTCTGGTGCCGACGCAAGATGTCGTCCAGGAATTCCGGGTTTCAACCAGCGATGTCAGCGCGGAATTCGGCGGGTACGGCGGCGGCGTGGTTCAGATCTCCACCAAAAGCGGCACCAATCAATTCCATGGAAGTGCATACGAGTATTTTCGGAACACTGTTCTTGATGCGAATGACTGGTTCTCAAACCACGCAGGTTTGGGAAAAGTGCCTCTTCACCAGAACCAGTACGGAGCAAATCTCGGCGGTCCTGCGCTGAAGAACAAGCTCTTCTTCTTTTTCGCCTGGGAGCATGAAGCTTTGAGTTCTGCGTCTCCGGCCAGTTATGTGATGCCGACGACGGCGGAACTGAGTGGAGATTTTTCAGGCGACCCCCAGATCATCTACGATCCGGCAACGGGAAAGCCGTTTCCTGGAAACAGTATCGCCGGCAGAATTGACCCGGCTGCCCTGAAGATTCTACAGCTTGAAACGCCAAACGAATCCAGGGTACAGCAGGTTCCCTACACCAACAACACATTTGCCTCAGTACCGGCCGTGGGCGTCCAAACGCAATACAACGCGCGCGTCGACGCCACCTTGGGTAGGGATACGGTCTTCGCACGCTACACATTCTGGAATCCGCACAATGTTTCCGTCGATCCTTTCGGCAACAAGACCGGAGCGGGGCCCACTGGCAACTTTACGCAGGCAGCCGTCTTGGGTGACAACCACCTCTTCACCTCAACATCGATTGCGGAAGTGAGATTGTCTTACCTGGAGAATTACAACTTCCAGGATCCATTGAGCAATGGCTTCGACATGTCGTCGATCAACAGCCAATGGGGCGCAATCCCCGCTGCGGCTGGTATTAAGACCTTCTCTCTTCCTGCACTTGCCATTCAGGGATATAGCGTTGGACCGAACCTTTCGCAATTGCATTGGAATAACAATGTTTGGAGCGCCAGCGGAAGCTTCACCAAGATCGTTGGAAGGCACAGCATCAAGTCTGGCGGCAATTGGCGGCAGGTCCTGTGGGAGGCATATCCGGCCAGCGGCGGGTTGACTATCTCCGCGCTCCCCGGCTTCACTGCGAATCCGAATCCACAACCCGGCGATCCGGCAACAGGAAATGCCCTGGCCTCATTCCTGCTGGGCATTCCCGCGACCACGAGCACGACGACCACAACGACCACCCATGCTTTTCTTCACAACTACGGCCTGTTCGTAGAGGACACTTTTCAAGCGACGCCGAAGATGACAGTAATTGCGGGGCTACGCTGGGAACAGCCGGGCGCCTTTTCCGAAGAACATGACATCGACGCGGTCTTCGTTCCCAATGCGCCTCTCAGTCTTGGCGGTGTCAGTTCGTATGTCAACCCGGTTGGCGCCACCGTACAGCTCAAGGGCCAGGCTGCATTGTTGAATTCACCGCTCCATCCTTCGAGGAGAGAGGAGTCGCTCCACTGGAAGACTTTCTCCCCACGTCTTGGAGTAGCCTACCGGTTCGATTCCCACAGCGTTATCCGCGCCGGATACGGCATTTCTTACTTCCCGGCAGTTCTGGATCAGGATGGTCCGCAGCTCAGTTCGCTCACGCGATCGGCCACAAACAACCAGAATACGGTTGGCCAACCGCTAGGCGCTACCGTAGCGAACCCATTTCCAACCGGTATCTCACCGGCCCTCGGCCATTCCCAGGTAGGCGTGGACAATCTCCTGGGAAGCGGCATCTGGGGTCGCGGCCCAGACCAGCCGCTTGGCTACTCGCAGCAATGGAACCTGGCGGTCGAGCGAAGTCTCGGCGGCAGTTCAACGGCAAGTCTTGCCTATGCCGGATCCAAAGGAACGCACCTCATTATTGCCTCGCCATACACGGGTTCGGGTCTGCAACTCAATCAGATTCCCGACCAATATCTCTCTATGGGCAGTGATCTATTGACCCCGGTCGCCAACCCGTTCTTCGGCGTGCTGCCTGCTGGGTCTGTTTCCGGTGGCCCCACCATCCTCAAGGGCAGGCTGTTGATGCCCTACCCCCAATATCCTCTGGGCGTTCTCCAGCAAGATGCTCGTATAGCCGCCTCCAATTATCACTCGCTCCAGGCAGGTTTCACCAAGCGTTTCAGTCACGCAGGTCTGGTGCAGGCTGCGTATACCTGGGGCAAGCTGATCAGCGATACGGACAACACGAGCGCCTTCCTCGATGGGCAAGGCGGAACAGGTCTTGTCCAGGATCTATACAACCTCAAAGCTGAAAAATCAGTCAGCCAACAGGATATCCGGCACAACCTGGTCGTGAACTACGGACTCGATCTTCCCATCGGCCACGGCCAAACGCACCTCGCCCACATTAACGGAGTGACTAACTCCATCGTGGGTGGCTGGCGCGCGAATGGAATTACAACCTTAAGGAGTGGCGTTCCAATCGCGCTTACCGCACCTCCGAATACGCTGGCGCAAGACTTTGGAGGTGGAACTCCGGGGTTTGGTCTGGGTAGCGGTATTATCCGGCCAAACTACACGCCGGGATGTTCAAAGCACGTATCGGGCAATCGCTCCGTCAGGCAGCTGAAGTGGTTCAACACCAGTTGCTTCTCTGAACCCGGGCCCTTTTCGTTCGGCAATGAACCGAGAGTTGACTCGGGCATGAGGGCTGCTGGAGTCGTGAACTTCGATTTCTCTGCCAACAAATCCTTCGACCTGACGGAAAAAATCAAAATGAAATTCAGCGGCGAGATCTTTGACCTCTTCAACCATCCTCAATTCGCTGAGCCTGGTGTAGGTTTGGGACCCTCTTTCGGTGTGGTGAACCATCAAAGCAGTCTACCGCGTACGGTGCAGTTTGCTTTGAGACTCACTTACTAAGAACGAACCACTAGTTGTAAGATCTACGACGCGGCGCAACCGAATTCGGATTGCGCCGCACTCGTAGAATGACACTTCAGTGACTGCTTTCGCAGAGGCCCGCGGCATAGATAAGCGCTGGGCAGCGAGCGGAAAGATGCTCTTTGCGTATCAGGACATTGCGCTCTTCAACGCTCAAGGGGCAGAGAATGTCAAAAAGACTACAGAAGATGTAAAAGCTCTTTCTTACCGCGTCAGTATTCTCGCCGATGGAGATACCCCTGCACGATTCTCGGGCACGGATGCGGGACACCATGACTTGCACAAAAAATCAACTTGATGGTGGAAGCATTCTCCCTTTCTGCAGAAACCCTGACGGCCAGTCCGGTCGAGTCAACGATTGGAGACTATCTTATTCTCCCTTACGATTCAGCCATCCATTTCTCTCTATCCAATCGATAACAATCGATTGCCAGCGATCCTTCGGAATCAGGATCAATGCATGCTCGCCTTTGTTGAAGATCGTCATATCAACTGGAACCGATGCGTGGCGCAGCGCTTCGAAGAATCGAATGCTGTTGTCGACGTCAACCAGATGGTCGTCGGCGGAATGGATCAGCAGCGTGGGTGGGGTCTCCTTAGTCACCTGGAGTTCGTTCGAGAAGAGCTGCACTTGCTCATCGGATGGATGCGGCCCAAGAAGCGCGATGCGCGAACCCATATGCGCGATCTTCGGATCCATGCTGATGACCGGATAAAGCAGAATCATGAAATCGGGTCTCAGATCGATGTCGTCTGGATTGGGAACGTAAGCCTTCGTAAAGTGCGTCCCGAGGCTCGAAGCCAGATGACCTCCAGCCGAGAACCCGATGATCCCGACCCGGTTTGGGTCAAGATTCCATTCCTTCGCCCGCTTGCGGACAACGATCATCGCCTGCTGAGCATCCTGAAGAGGGCCGATCGATTTGTCTTCCATCGAAGCATCGGTCGGCAGTCGATACTTCACTACGAACGCGGCAATCCCGTGGTCCTGAAAGAACTGTCCAATAGATGGCCCCTCCGCGTTCCACGTGAGCCCAACATAACCTCCGCCTGGAAACACGAGAATGCTTGCGCCGTTCGATTTTGCCTTCGCGGGAAGAAATACCTCGAGTGTGGGTAGCGATACGTTCGCCATCTGCCCCATCGGTCTCAACACTTCCTCGTTTGGAGTCGGCTTCGAATTCGGGATCGCGCCTGCTCCGTAGAGCGGAATCGACATCTGTTGTTGAGGCATCGTGTTCCTCAGCCATTCCATCAATCTTGGGTTCATTGGCGGAGGATTGGGAGAGGGCGCTTGCTGCGCGTAAATCACACCTAAGCCCAGCAACCATGTTGACACTACAGCGACAAAAACTGAGTATTGCCTTTTCATTCTCTCTCCTTGATAAGTTTGGGACTGCGGCAACCCGCACCACCCGCGCTTACTGCGCCCACAACCGCTTCTGGTTTTCGGAATACAGATCGCAGACGGATCGCCGCAGACCCTCTTTGGCCACAGGGCCTGCATCCACGAAATCGAGATAGGCGCGAGTCGCTGGGTCGAATTTCGGCCACTTCACGAGGCTTCCGCCATTCGGATCGCCCGTCTTTGCAAAGTTGACCCAATACTCTTGAATCAGCGGCGCATACTGCCGATCCGAGAGTTCGTAATGCCGCATCTCCTGCCACACCGGCAGCGTGCCGAATACAAATGGAATCTCGGAAGCATGAGGTGCTCCCTCTGATTCCCTGCCGTGCATCGAGAGAGAAAACTGGTATTCGTAGGCCGTGTTTCCGGCGGCGGTGTGCCAGGCAAGTTCCTGCACCGTCGCGCAACGGAATGTCGAGTCCGTGGCCCACTGCGCCCCGACGGTTCCGAACTCAGGATCGGGTGCAGGATCAGTTGCTCCGTTCAGACCGTAAGCAGCCAAGGCGCGATCAGCCAACGGGCCAAACTGTTTCGTAATCGTGGTCCGCAGATCTGCGGACATCGGGCCGAAGGGCTTCTGCAACTCTTGGGAGTTGTTACCGAACAGCAACGGGACTTTGTTTTCGTGGCCCGCTGCAAAGGCCCTAGAGGGCGACTCTGGCAGCACCCAGCCGTCCACGTTAATGCCCAGCATGCCGCCGCCGCTCATAGGTCCCTGCGATGAGGCCTTCACCAGATCCTCGCTGGAGACGGCGCGCAGTTTGGCTAAAGTCCCGTCGCCGGTGATGTTCAACTTACTCGCGAGAGCTTCTCCCTTCTTTTCCGCTTCGGCCAGCGGCTGAGCATCGCCCGCTGCGCCGCTCTCTGCAATCGCCCGCGCAAACAACCCCTTGCTCATCGGCATCGTCACCAGTGTGTTCACATCCATCGAACCGGCCGATTCTCCAAAAATAGTCACATTCGCCGGGTCGCCGCCGAATTGCGCAATGTTTTCCCGCACCCACCGCAAAGCCATGATCTGATCGAGCAGAGCGTAATTGCCGGAGGAGTGGTGGGCGGACTCCTTGGTGAGTTCTGGGTGGGCGAAAAAGCCAAAAACGCCCAGCCGGTAATTCGCGGATACCAGGATCACGCCGTGGCGGGCAAGGGTCTCCCCGTTGAAAAGAGGCTCAATTGCCGATCCGGCAATGTTGCCTCCGCCGTGGAACCAAACCATGACCGGCACGGCGATTTCATCGGCCAGGTTGGCGTCCAGATGTTCAGTTGCAGGCAATCTTCACTGCTGGTCGAATTCAGATGGCCGCTTTGATAGCACGCCGGCCCAAAAGTCGCCGCCTCACGCACACCTGTCCAGGCCTTGACCGGAACCGGCTCATGCCAGCGCAGGTTGCCCACCGGAGGTTCAGCAAAAGGAATGTCCTTGAAGACAGCTTCACCATCGTAGGTCAGGCTGCCGCGAAGCTGACCTGCGCTGACCGTGGCAATCGGCTTCGGTGCAGAGTCCGTAGAGGGCTGTGCGAAGCCGGCTGATATAGAAACTTGCCCTAGCCAAAGGACGCTAGCCAATGTGCTTAACAATCTGAGGCCTGTCATCGATCTCCTTCTTGGTTGTTTACAATCGCCATGCGAGGTGCTGTGCCCCCGCCACATCCACCAAAACGTCCTTTCGGCCCGCGGTGCCATCAGCTCTGTGCATGTGAAAACTGCATCACTTCATCTTCAAGAATCTTTCCGAAAAAGCTCGAATCCGATTGTATGAGTTCGCCACTTTGCGGTCTATAGAGGATCGAACAAATAGGTATAGGTAACTTTTCATCAAATGTATACCTTCCTCCTTGACAAGACATATTTGCGACACTTTAAAGTCATTACAGATGATCCTCACGAAATGTGCGGAATCGTTCAGATGGTTTGAGTCATCGAACAGGCCGATTAAGTACTCTAGATGGCCTGCTGCATGATATTCGAGGCCGACAAGGAGCACGATGACGCCTGAGTATCTCACCAGTTTCGCGACGTTTTGTACGCAAATGGAACATCGATCACAAAAAGTGGAAGTTGTATGTACCGCAATTACGATTAAACTGGAGAAAACTGGATTCGAGAGCGGCGCAAAGGCAGAGTTCGGGCGGCAGGCGTGAGTGTGCGCCACTGCAATGTGGGTAACGAAGGCTATTATGCGCGTCATTTCATTCGACCGCTGGAGCGGTGCATATTGGCAGGGTTGGCAGGCGTGCAAGCGAGAGAAGAAGCAATCTTTAATTGCACGTTATTTGATCTTGCTGTGTTCAATGACGCGCGGGGACAACAAGGGAAATATTTATGAGTGAAAGTCCATTAATGGTTGGGTTGGGTGAGGTTTTGTGGGATCTTTTGCCATCGGGGAAGGCGCTGGGTGGAGCGCCCGCAAACTTCGCCTACATGGCGACACTCTTCGGCAATCGAGGAATTGTAGCTAGTCGACTAGGTAATGACGATCTCGGGCACGAAGCGTACCAGGCAATGAACAAGGTCGGTTTGGACACAACCTATATACAGGTGGACGCTCAGCACGAAACTGGCGTTGCCGGCGTTCTTCTTGACTCAGAGGGACAGCCTAACTTCACGATCAAAAGACAGGTTGCCTGGGACTTTCTGCAGTGGACACCAGCCTGGGAAGAACTCTCATCGCGAGTCGATGTCGTTTGCTACGGTTCGCTCGCACAGCGCTCTCAAACTTCGGCATCGACGATCGAGCGCTTTCTGCAAAATACCCCATCGAACGCGCTTCGCATCTGCGATGCGAATCTGCGAGAGCCGTTCTATAACGTGGATACTCTTCGCAGGTCCTTCCAGTTTGCCGACATCCTCAAGCTCAATGAACAGGAGTTGTCTCAGGTTTCTTTGTCGTTGGAACTCGGTAACGGCGATGAGATCGAGCTTTCGAAAAAACTGCTGCACGCATTCGACCTCGATCTGATCTGTATTACGAAGGGGGCGCGCGGCAGTCTTCTGGTCTCTGAGCGCGAAACAAATGCACACCCTGGAATCAATGCTGAGGTTGCAGACGCCATAGGTGCAGGAGATGCTTTTACGGCAAGTGTGGCTCACTACTATCTTCAGGGCCGGGCGCTTGAAGAGATCAGTGAGTTGGCAAATCGATTCGCCTCATGGGTGGCGACACAGGTGGGAGCGACGCCACCGGTTTCGGAGGCGCAGTTGGTGCAAATCATGGGCGCCGACACCGCCAGCGAAGGAATACATCAGCAGTCATAGCTGCCTGTCAGATGTGCGCGGAAAAATCGATCATTGACAGAGGCGCGTCATGCTCGTTGCATCCGGTTACTTTTTCCGGATGTCCACATACTGCAATTGCATTCGGGAGAGTCACTTTGAGAACGAGAATAGCAAGAACCGCCGCTCTTTTCTTCGTCGCATTCTTTTTAGCCGTGATTGCCTTTGCACAGGGCGCGCAGGTCCAAGGACATTGGGTAAGCGCATGGAGCACCGCAGTTCAGGCTCCGCTTGCATTTCCTGGGATGCCTCCTTTGGCAACCTTCGACAATCAGACCATACGCATGGTCATTCGGCCGACGATCGGTGGGCAGAGACTCCGTATTCGATTTTCGAACGAACTCGGAAACACGCCTCTTGCGATTGGCGGCGCGCACATTGCACTCGTAAAAGAGAACGGGGGCATAATCCCCGGCTCCGATCGTCCGCTGACATTTGCAGGTGAGCCAACAGTCAACATCCCCGCCGGTGCTCCAATGCTGAGCGATCCGGCCGAGTTGACTGTCCCGGCATTCGCGGAGGTTGCAGTAAGCATCTTTTTGCCGAAGAAGTCAGCGCCTACTACTTTCCATCTACTGGGACAACACGCGACCTACATATCCGGTTCTGGAGATTTCGTTGGAGCAGAAAACATTCCAGACGCCAAGGTGACGCGATCGTGGTACTGGCTGTCCGCTCTTGAATTTTGGACTACAGACAAATCTGCAACCGTTGTGGCATTCGGCGATTCCATTACAGATGGATTTGGCGCAAAAGAAAATGAATACGGCGACTGGCCGAATCAACTTGCCAAGCGGCTTGCAGGAGTAGAGGGCTTGCCCATCCTCGCTGTAGACAACGAAGGCATTGGAGGAAATCGAATCCTCTACGACGGAGCTGGAATCAATTCCCTCGCCCGTCTCGATCGCGATGTTCTTTCTCAGCCGGGCGTTGCAGATCTCATCGTTCTCGAAGGTATCAACGACATCGGCTGGCCCCACATGAAGCCTTTTCCGGCAAAGGATGGTTCGCCTTCGCCCGGAAATCCGTTCGCAGCGCAAGCCGTGACTGCCGGAGAACTCATTCAGGGCATGAAACAAATCATCGACCGCGCACATGAACATGGCATTCGAGTCTTTGGCGCGACGATGACTCCTTACAAAGGCGCCGACTATTTCACCGAAGATGGAGAGGTAGCCCGTCAGGCCGTGAATCAATGGATTCGCACCGGCAAAGCATTTGACGGCGTGTTCGACTTCGACGCAGCAGTTCGTGACCCCAATCATCCAGAGCAGTTCCGCGAAGACCTACAGTCCGGCGACCATCTGCATCCCAATTCCGCCGGATACAAAGCTATGGCTGCTTCAATTAACCTCTCATTGCTTCGAGCGAAATGAGAGAAGATGCGTTGTGAGAGGTGGCAAATGGTAAATCGTTTTCGCACTCTCGTACTATTTGGGGTTCTCACCCTATCTACAATTACACTGGCCGGACAGTCGAATTCCCGGCCACTCGAAAACTGGGTCACAACCTGGGCGACTGCACAGGAGATGGCCTTGACTGTTCAGGAAAGGCCAGATCTTCCACCCGATATAAAGATGCCCGACTTCTCGAAGATGAAGGGCATGAAGATGCCGGCGCAGGCTCCTAAGGATGTTGCCGATCAAACGGTGCGGATGATTGTCCACACCAGCATTGCCGGCAAAAGACTGCGGCTGGAACTTGCAAATGCATTTGGAAAAAGCGTCGTCTCGATCGGGAACGCTCATGTTGCGATCAGAACCGCGGAATCCTCGATAGACACCAGCAGTGATCGCCAGTTGACATTTGGCGGCAGTAAGAGCGTAGACATCAGACCAGGAATGGTCATCGTAAGCGACCCCTTCGATTTGGATACAAAAGCAATGTCGGACCTCGCGGTCTCTCTTTACGTCATCAAGAGCGAAGGAGCGCCCACAAATCACATGCCAGGCCTGCATACCGCATACATCTCCAAAGGGGACACGACCTCAGCCGCATCAATGCCAGATCCGACCACGACCACTGCTTACTTATGGTTGCGGAGCGTCGATGTTGTTGCGTCGGCCGATGACTTTGCAATTGCCTGCCTCGGAGACTCCATCACCGATGGATTTGCAACCACGATCGACAAAGATCAGACCTGGCCAGCATTGCTGGCAAAGAGGCTCGGCGAACGGAAGAAGGGGCCGCGGATCGCAGTCATCAACGAAGGCATCTCAGGCAATCAGATTCTTCGAGACGGTGCTGGAGTCAGCGCTCTGGCAAGGCTCGATCGCGATGTTCTCAGCGAGCCGGGCGTACGATGGATCGTCTTGCTGGAAGGCATCAACGACATCAACATCCACGGCCAGATCACGGGTCCAAACGCATTGGTTGTTGAGGACTTGATCAAGGGCGACCGAGAAATTATCGCTCGCGCACATATGCAAAAAATCAAAGTCGTCGGCGCCACGGTCATGCCCGAAGAGGGTGTGTGGCTCTCCGGCCCGGTAGGTGAAGCCACAAGACAAAAACTGAACCAGTGGATCAGAACCAGTGGGGAATTCGATGCCGTAGTTGATTTCGATGCTGCTGTGTTGGACAAGGACCATCCAGCGCGCATCCGGCCAGATTTCAACCCGGGTGACAACATTCACCCAAATGACCTTGGCAACGCTGCTATGGCAGACGCGTTCAACCTGGCTTTGTTTACTAACTGACGCGGCGAGATCCGTCGCAGTCAGGAACGGCGAACTCGTGGCCGTCCGACTGCGACTCGTTTGGTCACGTGTAGTCGCATTGTATTTTTGGCGGACGTCGGGCTTTAGACAACCGAATTGTCCCGGAAATGGGCATCGCGTCACGTACTGTGGTTCTGCAAACAAGCCCCCGTCGACGCGGATCCGCAGGACTTGCGAACGATCAAATTGCATCCCAGGAGCACATCCCTGGGAGGCATATCGCGGCTGCCGAGCCGGTCGAGCATCACGGACAACGCTACTCTGCCTATGTCCCGGCACGGCTGGTGAAGCGTAGTAAGTGGCACTGGCAGCAATCTCGCAAACTTGACGTCGTCGATGCCTACGATTCGGATATCTTCGGGGATACGCCGATTGAGCGACATGAGCGTATGCATTAGGTGCCCGGCGGTATTATCGTTCGCACACAAGAAAGCGTCTACTCGATCCTGCTCCAGCAGGTCTTTGACAAAGCCGGCGTCAGACGGATCGCCTGAATATACAAGACTCTCCTTTTGCTGCGAATGCACCCCTCCAAGAGCTTCTCTGTACCCAGCGGCTCTCGCATCCACCGTTGGAGCAGAATTAGGCCGGCAAAAGAAGGCTATACGGAGTGCGCCGCTCTTGATCAGGTGTTCAGCCGCCATGTAGGCGGTACGGCGATTATCGATGCCAACTAGATCATAATTGCTGCGGTTCGGATAAGGCTCGATGCAGCGATCGAGAAGAACAACCGGTATGCCTGCCCTATCGAGCGCAGCAACGATTTGGTGATTTACTCGATCGCGCACAGGCGCGAATTCAACCGGTGCGAAGAAAACTCCGGAAACGCGCTGGGAGATGAAGTGCTGGCACAATTGCTGAGCGACCTCATGCTTATTGTTGTTTGCGGAATTCGCGTTGCCCCATAGCAGGGAGTTACCTATAGCCTGCTGTGTTTCCATCATCCCCTTGCAGATAGCTTCGAAAATTTCCGTCTGGCCAAGTTCGGGAATCAACAGCCCAAAGGTGTGACCATCTGAGTCGATATGTTCTGAGACGAAGGTTCCCGACCCTACGCGGCGCCTGATAATGCCCAATGCTTGTAACTCTCGCATCGCCCTGAATACGGTCATGCGCGAGGCGCAATGACGTCTCACAAGCTCAGCTTCGCTGGGCAGGCGCTGGCCAGGCTTATAGTGGCCGTTCTGAATATTTTCTTGGATCTTTTCAAGAATCTCTCGATATTTGGGGTTCGCCACTTATGGCCCTTCCAGAATGTCCTGTGCCTTATGTTCATTACTGAAACGCGAAAGCCTTGCTGACATCGCATCGCCCGAAACCGCCCGCTCCACTTCAATTAAGCAAGAACTCCCGATACTGGAAGTTGATTTCTTCGCATCATCGACTGATCCCCTCGCTCTCATAAAAAGTAGTCGGCTTGGTTTGGATGGAGATCCACACCAAGCCGACCAAAGTTGTGCAGGATGGTTCGCCTAGAAGCGAAGTGCGCCGTTGATTTGGATCTGGCGCGCCGTCCCTTGAATACCGCTGACCACGCCGAAAGTTCCGCCTCCGACGACTGTCGATGGATCGGCCCAGCGAACGATGTTGAACGGGTTCACAAAATCCGCGTTCAACTCGAACTTCAGCCGCTCGTAGATGGAAATGGTCTTTCCAACTTGAAGTGCTTCCGATCCCTGACTAAACCCGCGAATCCAACTGTTGTATTGCCGCGTGTTCCCGAGGGTAAAGGGCGCCGGAGTGGCAAAGGCCGCTGAATTCAGGTAAACATCCTTCTCTGGATTGAACTTGCCAGACCATGTTGCATGCGGTTTTCCGCCAACGTAATTCGCGTACACATATGGAATCGGCAGAGACGAGGTATTGTATCCCAGGTTCGACGCGAAGAAATTGAATGCATCGATCTGCAATGCCGCACCGGATGTGTAGCGGAACGAGCCGCTAACCGTCCATCCTCCCAGTATCGAATCAACCACAATTGGGGCGGTCTTCATGAAGCTCCGTCCCTTGCCAACCGGCAACTGGTATGAAAAGCTGGTGCCAAAGATTGCCGCCGGGTTTTGTGGATCGATCGTGACAGGATTTTCCCCTGGATATTGGAGAACTGAACCGTAGGAGCTGGCATAGGTCGAACTCCCGGCGCCCGCGTCGTTTGTCATGTTCTTTGACCATGTAAAGAACGCGAGTCCGCTGAGACCATACGACATACGTTTGGTTACCTTGGCCTGCAGTGAGTGATAGTGCGCCTTGCCTTCCGGCAACAGAACCGCATCTGTCCCCACATACGTGTATTGCGGATAGGGCTTCAACGACTGTGCGACCGTTGCGCTGGCACCGAGCTGACTCGCAAAGTCGGAGTACGGCACAGTGCAGCCATTTGCCGTCGTGCAGGACGCTAGAAGCCCGAATCCCATGCTCAAGTAGCTCTTGTCAACGTAGTTGATTCTGCGCAGCCGAACCCGACAAGCCAAGATGGGTCGAGTGGCTGCCGATGTACATCAGGTCGAGCGCGAGATTGTGCGCCACTTCCCGCTCAATATCCAGGACCCAGTTGATTGTCTGCGGCAGCCGATCGCCGTTCCGCGGAATGTAGCTGATCGCTTGCCCATTCAGAAACGACGGATCGATCGCCGGAGGCTTCTGGAAGTTCTGCGGGAAGCTTTGCGTGTTCCAATACATCAGCGGCGTGAAGCCACCGTCGCCCGACGGAAACGAGGGGTTCGCACTGTAGCCCGCTGCGCCCGTGTCCAGGAACGGCACCACGTTTCCGCTGTTGGCGTAGTAGATCCCGGATGAGGCACGCACCATTGTCTTCTTGTCGAACTGGTATGCCAGCCCGAGACGCGGCGCGAATCCTTTATACCATGTGTCCTGGAATGGCTTCCCGTATTTGCCCGTTCCGTTTCCGGCATAGGCCAGTGCTCCCGGCAGATTGCCTGCGCCTGGATTCGGCAATATCCGATACGAAAGCTGTCGAATAATCGTGCGCCTCAGAGAACGGCGGCATGAAGTCCCACCGAATTCCATAAGAGACGGTCAGTTGGGGCGTCATGTGCCAATCGTCCTGCGCAAAGAGCCCGGTGTGATAGTACCGATAATCCGTCTCCAGGGGAATATAGGCACTGGCCGTGTTCACTGCGCCCAGCATAAAGCTGGCTACCGAGCTGCCGTTTGCTGATGTCACTCGCACTCGATCGCTTGTAGACGAGACTGTTGAACTGCAAATGAGCCGGCCACGCCAGGCTTGATGAACCGAATTTCCCGGTTCGTACCGATCTCGCCTCCGAACTTGAATGCATGTTTTCCATGCGTCCAGCTCAGATTCTCGTCAATCGTGTAGCGCATCTCATGCCAGTTTTCCTCATACGCACGGTTGAATTCGGTAGGCGCTTGATTTCCACCAGAGAACGAAATATGCGGGAAAGACCCATTGTCGGCCGGAATACCGCTGATTCCGAGCTTTGTATCCCAGCCTCCACCATCGGTTCCATTCGGGCCCAAATTGATGTAGCGGTCGGCAGAAAGCGTCACGTGATTCAACAGTGCTGGCGTGATAACGGAATCGATATTGATGCGCACCTTCCAGCTATTGGCGATCTGATCGTAATAATCGTCGAGCGGATTTGAGGTTCGCGGCTCCCCATGCCGGCGCCTTGCTGAATCCGCTGCCCACGATGGTCCGATGCCGTATCTGGTTGGTGTAGGAGACTGAGAGCTTCTCAGTATCCGAGAAGCTGTGATCCACCTTGACCAACGGAGTGTAGGTGTTGAAGTAGGGCCAGGTTGGCGCGCTAAGACTGTGGAAGTTGTTGTTGACCCCGGCTCCATCAATATTCGGCTTAGGCATATAAGAACAGGCGATCTTCGCAGCCTGACTTAGTTGCCCCGGAGGGATCACATTCTTCACGCCGTTATACTCAAATTGCTGGCGGGTGGAAGGATCGTAGATGTTCACTCCGAGTTCAGTGAAATCGCCGCTGCATTCCTTCGGCGTCAGAACAGTGATCGGTGTGCCGCTTGCGCCCACGCGAGAATAGAACAATCCGAGGCTTGCGAAGAAAAAGGTTTTGTTGTGTCCGTTGTAGATCTTCGGCAGCACGACCGGTCCACCCAATGTAAAGCCGCCCTCGTTTTGCCGAAACGGCGTGATCTCTGTCGCAAAGTAAGTCTTGGCGTTCAGCGCCGAATTACCAAGATGGTTGTACACGCTGCCGTGCAGTTCATTCGTTCCAGACTTGAGCACCACGTTCGTAAACCAGCTTCCGAAGCCGCCGTACTCGGCATTGAACGCATTTTGTACGACGCTCAACTCTCCCACTTGCTCAATTTCTGGCGAGACTTCACCGACGCCGCCACGAGCAATGCCCCATTCACTGGCTGGTCCGCCGTCGATGTATGTCTCGGTGTCGCCAACCGGCGAACCGCTTGACTGAGGCGTGAATGATCCGCCCGAGGTGTACCCCGGCAGTTGCTTCAAATAGTCTGTGATCGCCCGCTGCGTTCCGGCGACGATTACGGGCATTTCCTCGATAAGGTTGGACTGCATACCCGTGGAGTTGTTTGTCGTGCCGACATCGAGAATCGGAGCCTCGTCCGTTACGGTCACAGTCTCCGTCGACTAAGCCTGGTTCAAGCCTAATATCCAGACGGAGAGTAATTGAAGCGCCCAACTCTGCCGCAGGACTTGATGCCGTCTTAAACCCTTGTCTCGTGACTACGACACGGTAGGTACCCCTGGGCAGGTTCGATGCCGTGTAAAGACCTTGCTCGTTGGCTTCTAGAGCTATTGATGTATTGGTGTTGACGTTCGTGACCTGAATCTTCGCACCAGGCACTATCGCGCCGTATTGGATCGGTAACCTGCCCCACGATGGTTCCGCGATCAATCTGTGCGTTAAGTGCCCTAGTCCCAGTGCACAACCAGCAAAGCATAAAAATCAGGAACACCATACCCCTGACCAGCGGCTTGGAGATTTCACTCTTCTTATCAACCTGGGCACACTCCCGATGCGCACTTTCGAGACAGGCCGCCCCATGCTGCCAGGGGCGTCTCTCCGCACGCGTGAGTTGCCACAAACTACGACCACGAAGTTGTTGCATATTGCCTCCCTAGGAAAATCACTTTCCCGGTCCCGCTCGACCTGATCGCAACATTTTTTGAACTAGGAACGCGCGCAGGACATTTGCATCACTCAGTCAAGCATTGTTATAGGCTAAAATAGTCACTGTCAATACAAGTTGGCATAAAAGTAGACTATACAGGTTGAACAAATGAAAATAAGCCCGCAATTCCTCATTAAATCGGCGAAATCTACTTATTCAGAGACGCCTGTGTGACGCCTGGAATTCACCGGACCGGCGGCTTTTTTCATCCAATTCGTCTACGGTGAGACGGCAGATGTCTATACAGATTTCGGCGCATGGATTCTCGTAGCTCTCTTCTCAGCTCCAATTCAGGTTGCGTTTGATCTGGCACCCCTGACAATTGGCTCTTGAAGTTGCGACGGATCTCGATGAGACACTATCTACGTCGGCACGCGCGTTCGCGGCACGAATTGCCACCTGCAATTCGAGGACGCTTTGATTCATCTGCTTGATTCTATTTTCGGAGAAACTGTTCCGTAGACACGTATCTGCCGCCGCGCTTCGTCGCGATATGCCGCCGGATTATTCACGCAAGTGATCCGTAGACCCGGCCGGAAGCGATTCCCAGCCACGGAACAACTCACTTTGTTGCCTTTTCCGTCTGCGCCCCGCAGGATTGACGAACAATAAGCTCGCATCCAAGCAAGACCTCTCTGGCGGGAAGATCGGGATTCGCAATCCGTTCAAGCATGATTGCCAGTGCAACTCGCCCTATATCTCTGCAGGGTTGATGTTGAGTCGTAAGCGGTACTGGCAGCAGCCGTGCATACTTGACATCGTCGAATCCAACGATCCGGATGTCTTGAGGTATCTTCTGCCCAATCGAGAGTAAGGTGTGCATCAAGTTCCCCGCAGTATGATCGTTGGCGCAAACAAATGCGTCGGGGCGTTCTTTCTTGAGAATACCCTTGACGAATTTGGGGTCCGATGCCTCCCCGAGAACAACGAGTCCAAGCCCCGATTGTTTCTCAAGCGACTGAAGGGCTTCACGATATCCAGCAATGCGGGCATCAACCGTCGGCGCCGAATTGGGACGTGCGAAGAAGGCGATCTTCTTGGCTCCTGCTTTGATCAAATGCTCTGTGAGCACATAGGCAGCCCGTCGATTGTCAATTCCCACCAAATCATAATTGCTCCTCTGCGGGTATCGCTCGATGCACCTGTCCAGAAGGACCACCGGAATATGCGCTTTTGTCAATGCGGCCACAATTCGATGGTTTGCCTCATGCCGGCCTGGAGTGTATTCCACCGGCGCAAAGAATACGCCTGAGACTTTCCTGGAGATGTAATGCCGGCATAGCTGCTCGGCAGTTTCTTCTTTTTGGTTTTCCTGCGGAGCCGTGTTTCCCCAAAGCAGCGAATGATGGATAGCCTGTGGCGCCTCCATCATTCCCTTACAGATCACTTCAAAGATTTCTGTTTGTCCAAGTTCCGGTATCAAAAGGCCAAAGACATGACTCCCTGCGCCCGACGTCTGGGACACGAATGTGCCTGAGCCAATTCGGCGCACCACGACCCCAAGCGACTGCAATTCGTGCATCGCCCTGAAGACCGTCATCCTCGATGCTCCGTACCTTCGCACGAGATCAGTCTCGCTGGGCAACCGTTGACCTGGTTGGTACTTTCCGAGCGCAATTTCCTCTTGTATCTTCTCCAATATTTCTCTGTACTTGTGAGTCGCCATCGTTGGTCTTCCTCCATATCCCGTGCGGAGCCGAATACGCTATTAATGCAACTCCTTGGCTGTTTCCGGTTTCCAACATAGTACCCTATACAGCTTCGAGATGACGAGCCCGCATGGCGTTGGGAAGAATGCAGTTTGCCACGGGAAGAGACGAAATCAGCAAGGATTATTGGTCAAGGCCTTCTCTTGGCCGTCATAGGCTCTCTCTGGGTAGGGAAATCGCATGAATGCATTTTGCAGATTATTTCCCGCATCCTGCTACTCTGAACTCATCCCGCATCTCACAACCTCGTCGGACCACAGCGAGGCATCTTGGGCGGAATCCGGCATCGAAGGATGAGCCACTCCGCAGGCTCTAAAAAGTGGCGGTTTCTCTATTTTTTGCTCAAATTTTGAGGCATTTCTGGCCACTTTTCTACCGACTTCGGAGGCTTTTGACGACACCTTCAATTGCACATTCGCAGAAAATAAATGGGTTAGGTCGGATTTCCTTCGCGAAATGTGACCCCACCCCCACCCCACCCCCCATCTACCGTGAAACTGAGTGAGGGAATTGCCCTTCATTCATGCCATTGCCCTGTCTCTCTGGGACACGGGCATTGCCACAGGCAATCGCTATGCTAGGATGTGCAGTGCGGTTCTTGGACAAAACAAGAATGCAGCAATCCTGTACGGAGTATTGAATGAAAATCGGAATTAGCGCGTTTGCATGGACTGCACGCTTTGATCGATCGCACCTAGATCTTTTGCCTTCAATAAAGCAGATCGGTCTGGACGCAATCGAGATTCCTATGTTCGAACCAACCACGCTTCCAATTGCAGAAATCAAGGAAGCGTGTAGAACTCATGATTTGGAATGCACGGTTTGTGCCATCCTTCCCAGGCAGGTCAACCCGATAAGCACCCAACCTGAAACGCGTAAGCGCGCAATCGAGCATCTTGTTCAGTGTGTCGAGGCTTCGGCGGCAATGGGTGCAAGGATCATCGGTGGGCCGCTCTTCGCACCTATAGGCTACCTGCCCAAGCACCGCCCTTCGCGCAAAGAATGGACGTGGGCCGTTGAGGCATTCCGCGCGCTTGAAAGCGTTCTCGATGCCAACAACATGACTCTGTCCATCGAACCCGTTAATCGCTCGGAGACATTCTTCCTCCGGACCGCCGCCGAGGCGCGCCAGCTATGCGAGTCGATTGGGAATCCGAGAATAGGAGTCACCGTAGACACCTTTCATGCAAACATCGAAGAGCGAAGTATCCCCGAGGCCATTCGCTTATTGGGCCACCACCTCAAACACATCCATGCAAGCGAAAACGATCGCGGCCTGCTGGGCACAGGGCACGTCCCATTCGATGAAATCATCTCCGCGCTTCGAGAGATCGGCTACGAGGGTCACTTGATGATTGAAGGCTTTGGATACGACAAAAAGGAGAAGGACTCTCCGGGAAAACTATGGGCTCACAAAGATGTGTCACCAGAAGATCTTGCGCAGAATGGTTTCAAATACCTTACCCGGCTATTACAGGAAGTCGACTAGTTTTCTGGCCGCATGATTCTGTATCTGCAGCGCCGGTCTCCTGACCGGCTGTCGTGCGGGTCTCTAGACCCGCATTTGGTACGAATTCATACGGCCAGAGACCTAGTAACCGGTACTCATTCTACCGCGACCTTGTTTCAGCAAGCCCCCAATGCATGCAACAAATTGGGGCTGAACCTGGTAACCACCAAGCTCAACCCCTTAGATCCCGACGATCTCCAAAGCTCCTGCCGTCCGAGAGAATCATCCCGTTTTAATTCTGTTGTATTCTTTCGAGCCTGTGCGAGGGAGTTGCGCGGCAATCAGAATCTCCCGCACGACTCCCTCGCGACACCAAGACGCTCATCGATGCAAACATCAGAACATCTGGCGCATTAGTACGTCACCCTCGGCATCATGCCGATGATCCCGTCCACGATCTTGGTTTCGGCGCAGCCAGGCTTCAACCGCGATGAAAGCACCTCGAAGGTTTCATGTCCGAACGACGCATCGTCTGGAATATATCCAGACATCGCCATTCCATTCGTCAAAGTGGCCAGCATCGTCTTTTTGTACGGCGACTCCGCCTTCAGCCGCTGAGCGATGAGGTTATACACCTCCCCGTCACTCGCACCGATCGCTATATCGTCGATCATTAACAGGCCGAGTTTCAATTCAACAGGGGGACCATCTTTGTACGTTCCGGCAATCCCTCCCCGTCCTTCGTTCGTCCGCTCCCGGCCAGGGCAGGTAATCGTTGTGGTCTTTCCAAAGATTCGGCCATCCGCTTCGCCCATCTTTGCTTCACGCACAACCCGAAGAACCTCTTCCCCGAGCATCTGCCCCATGGAGGTGATCATCTCTTTCTGTTCATTCATCAGGTGAGCCACCTCCGGGTTGCTGCGGTCCATGCCTTGGCCCCCGGGCGGCATTGCGTTGCTGATATCTTTTCCCTGCTTTGCGAAATCGTCGATTCGAATTTTGCGCAGATCGTATGTCTGTTGGAAATAGATCGGGTTTTGGTCGCCTGCTGCGCCCTCTGACCACAAGGCTACAACTTTGTCGTTGAAATGGCCTTCGATATATCTCGAAGTGGCTCCCGGCGCATCGCCGCTCACCAGGTCCAGGTTTCCTGTGATCACAGCATGCATCGCGTAGTTGTAGTAGATCGCGATCGGGTCGCCATTCAACGCTTCAAACTTGATAACGGCTACAGTCTTGTCGGAGGGACCGGAGTAGTTCGCGCCTTCCCACCACCCGTGCGTAACCGGATCGATCATGTCGCGTTGAACATTGATGTAGGAGACGCCAGTACCGTAGCTGATGCGCGCCGGTTGAAGTTTATCCTTCGCCATCTTCACTGATTCAAAGACCTTGTTCTCATACGCCGTCACACGGCTCATCGTTGCGCTATCCAGGCTCGCTCCCGGCCTCGCAAACATGGGGAACACGCCCGGCACGCTGTGGCTATGCGTTGCCGTAAACAACACATTCACCGCGGGGATGCCGAGTTCCTTTTCGATCCGCTCGCCTACCGCTTTGCATAGATCACCCGGAACAACGCCCGCGTCCAGCGTAACCAGCGCCGCGCTAGTGTGCCCGTTATCGACGACGATGGCTCTCGAGTACACCTGATCCAATATGCCAAGGTAGCCCTTAGGTAGCTCATTTTGAGCCGGTGTAATGTCAACTTTTGCCGCTCCAACTCGAAATGTTCCAGCAGGCCACCGTCTGGCATGCGGCACTCAGCGGGACGGCAAGAAATAGAGCCCAGGTCAATGCTTTCATCTTCTGCTGCATAATTCGTTTCCTCGATTCTGACTTCGGAGCGACTCCGAATAAGTTGCGCCTTGAGACGTTGTGAATTGTCTTGCGCGGTGTTCGCCTGAAATTTGCTGCGCCTGCAGTTGGCGATTTCCTGCGGCGGGATTGCTCCTAAAGTGAGCGGATCGAGATAATCCTGATCGCAGCCCGATATGCACCGTAATTGATATGTAGCACAAATATGAATACAGGCTGCATACCTTTTCGGAAAAAGCTGTATATGGGACAGGTCGATCCCGAAGTATCCTGGACTCATCACCTGCGACATGATTCGCCTAAGCACGCATCTTGTGAGTAGTCCCCACACTCCTTCGTGCGCTGAGATGCGACTCGGTTTTTTGGGCAGATCGCCCATAAAATCGACCTGCGAGCCTGTCTCGGCTGCGCCCATCGTCTGGAACCGGGCCGCATACTCTGACCTTTTGCGGAGTATCAACACCCTGCCTTGGCACTGAGTGGCCCTGTTCACGATCATATTCAAATACATAGACAACTTTATTGTCTTCGCCGATGCTTTTGTATACAGCATTCTGTAGAATTGGTTCGTCCTCATCACCCTGCTTCGAATACTGTAGAGGGTCATGAGTGGCGGACCAACGGTCGCATTTCGGCTTTGGCCCCAATTTTCGGTCATTTCGCGAGTAGAGCGAAAACGAGTGGAGTCCGAAAGGAAGCCGTTGATGCATGTGCGTCTTTATCCTATCTCCGCTATCTGGAGTGTGATTTCGCATTCCCTATCCTCAATCGGCACAGACTCGTCCGATGGCATCAGCCTTGTAAGACTCGATGATCTGTAGCACGATACCAGTTTTGCGTGTATTTGACTCTTAGCCCTGCTTTCACCTTGATAGGCCCTGCGGAGTGTATCCATGAAGAATCAAGTTCAACTCATGACTTATGTCGACCGCCTCACGGGAGGCGGTCTCCAGGACCTAAAGCATCTTCTGGAGGGCCCCCTGGCCGGCGTCTTTGGCGGTGCTCACCTCCTGCCTTTCTTTCATCCCATCGACGGCGTCGACGCAGGGTTCGATCCAACCGACCACACGCAGGTTGATCCGCGTCTTGGCTCATGGGGCGATCTGCAATCTCTCGGTTCAAACATCGAGCTGATGGCCGATCTCATCGTCAACCATGCTTCAAGCCTTTCGCCGCAGTTTCAGGACTTCTCCCGCGAAGGCGCCAACTCCCCCTATGCCGGCATGTTCCTGACCTTCGATCGCGTATTCCCTAGCGGCGCGACAGAAGAAGATCTTCTTCGCATCTATAGGCCTCGCCCCGGTTTGCCCTTTACCTATTCCATTTTGGCAAACGGCCAAAAGTGCCTGCTCTGGACCACCTTCACACCGCAACAAGTCGACATCGACGTGCATCATACGCAGGGAGCCGCCTACATCGACGCGATTCTCGAACGCTTCCACCAGGCCGGCGTACGCGCCATTCGGCTAGATGCAGTTGGCTACGCGATCAAGAAGCCCGGTACAAGCTGCTTCATGATCCCTGAAACTTTCGATTTCATTGGCGATCTCACCAAGCGTGCTCAGCAGCTTGGAATTGAAGTTCTGGTCGAAGTGCACAGCTATTACAAACAGCAAATTGAAATTGCTCGCCGCGTGGACTGGGTCTACGACTTCGCTCTCCCGCCGCTTGTGCTCCATGCGCTTCTCAAAGCTGACGCAGAGCCTCTCGAACAGTGGCTTTCCATTCGTCCGCAGAATGCAATCACGGTGCTCGACACGCACGATGGAATCGGCGTGATCGATGTTGGCGCTGACGCCGACGGCGATCCTGGACTGCTTGAACCTTCGGAGATCAACGATCTGGTCGAGTCGATCCACCGATTGAGTAATGGACAAAGCAAACAGGCAACCGGCGCGGCGGCAAACAATCTGGATCTTTACCAGGTCAACTGCACCTTTCTCGACGCTCTTGGAAATGACGAAGCTCTCTACCTCATTGCGCGAGCGATCCAGTTCTTTGTGCCCGGCATTCCGCAGGTCTATTACGTTGGCTTGCTCGGCGGCAGAAACGATATGGACCTGCTCGAGCGAAGCGGCGTAGGTCGCGACATCAACCGCCACTACTACAATGCCGAAGAGGTCGCCTCATCCTTGGAGCGACCGATGGTGAAGCGTCTTCTCGAACTGATTCGGCTCCGCAACGCACATCCCGCCTTCAATGGCGACTGCACTGTAGAATCCTCGTCCAGGAGCCTCCTCTCAATTACCTGGACACTCAACGGTCACTGGATCGCTCTCAACGTCGATCTTGCCCGGCATCGCGCCACCATCGAATACTCAGTCGATCAAACCGGTCAGGCCGCATTGACGCCCATTGAATCGCAAACCCGCTCCTCACACGGAGAAATACGATGACTCTCGCCAAGATCCAACGCCAACACCTTCGCCATCAAGTCGCTCACGTTCATGATGTTCATGATGTTCGCCATGACCACAGACTCGGTGGGCGTCATCATCCCCGAAGTCATCAAGACGTTTCATCTCAGCATGACCGCCGCGGGCGCTTTCCATTACGCAAACATGTCCGCCATCGCGATCGCTGCAATCGCCCTCGGTTTTCTCGCCGATCTGCTGGGGCGCAAGAAAACCATCATCTTCGGACTGATCTTGTTTGCGCTGAATTCATACCTGTTTTCGGTTGCGAATACATTCTCTGCGTTTATCGCCTTGCTGATTGTCTCTGGAGCCGCAATCGGAATCTTCAAGACAGGCGCTCTCGCACTCATTGGCGACATCTCCCACTCAACCCAGGAACACACTTCGACAATGAATCTTGGTCGAAGGATTTTTTGGTATCGGCGCAATCATCGGCCCCGCGATCGTGGCTCGCCTTTTGGTAAGCGGTGTTTCCTGGAAGTGGCTGTATGTCATCGCCGGAACAATCTGCGTTCTCCTCATTGTGACCGCGTCTCTGGTGCGATACCCAACGACGATGAAGGCGCCAACTGAACGCATCAATCTAGCGCGAACAGCTCATCTGCTCAAAAACCGCTACGCACTCGGCTTCTCTTTGGCGTGCTTCCTTTATGTTGCCGTGGAGTGCGCAGTCTACGTATGGCTTCCCACTTATCTCGAAAGCAACAAGCCATCGTCGGCATTCATGCTTGCCTATGTAGTCTCAATCTTCTTCGTCCTTCGCGCTGGCGGCCGCTTTCTGGGCGCTTGGGTGCTCGACCGCTGGAGCTGGACAACGGTGCTTGTTGTCTTTACCGGCGCAATCCTGGTCTGTTTCCTGGGCGCCATGTTTGGCGGCCCTGACGCAACTGTCTATCTTTTAGCGCTCTCCGGCCTCTTCATGTCTGTCATCTATCCGACATTGAACTCCAAGGGGATTAGCTGCTTTCCAAAAGCCGAACATGGCGCGATCGCCGGAGTGATTCTCTTCTTCACCTGCGGCGGCGCAGCTCTGGGCCCATTTGCGATGGGAGCGGTGAGCGACATCTTCGGAGGATTGCGCGCCGGCTTTGTTTTGGCAACAATCTTTGCAGCGCTTCTCTTCCTGGGCATGCTCTATAACTGGATCGCAAATCCCACGCGCGCCGTCCTTCAGCAATCCGATGAAACAGAATATGGAATCGTCGAGCCGAAGGCCGTCGAACAACAGGTCTAGCCTTCTTTACACCGAAAGCGAACGCCCTTCGTATCAATTACCCGCAATTCTGCTCCGAGCCCTCAGGATCGAGCGGACACTCTTCTACTTCGTCTGCGTCGGAGACTTGGGCGTCTTCAATCTCTTCAACAGCTTGATTACCGGAGTTGTCGTCTTTTTCCGAGGCTTTACATTCGGCCGTTGGGTCACGAATGCCGACCCGGCATTCTTGCGCATCCTTGCAAAGTCGTAGCGATGCAACGTGCGCTACGACGCTAGCCAGCAGCCTTAAGCTTGCGACATGTGTCAATCAATTCGGGCGTGGGCTCCAGTGTCTCGAGTATCTCCAGTACGGTCAGACTGGGCGGAAGACCATCCACCAGCAGTTCAGAAGTTGAAGATAGGGCCAAATTCCAGGCGCACATCATTCCACTCGCGGGAAGGAACGCCTTTGAAGAGAGGCAGAGGCTGCTCTGGATTGGCGTGGGTTGTGTAGAGGGACTGCTCCAATGAGAACGAGACCCAACGGTTCAAGCCGTAGTTCAGTGTCCCAGCCGCCATGGTGCTGTAGCGGCGATTGCCGGCTGCTCCGAGGCGATTGAGATCGCGTGTCTTCGCCTGGTCGACGCCATAAAGCGCATAGAGAGACCAGGCCGCGTTACGGCCTCCAGGCCGTGCGTTGAAGATGCGGGAGAGCGGTAGGCCGAGTTGGACGAACCCTCCTTCGGTGCGGACGGGCCGCTCCGGCGCAATCACCTGCTGTCCGTCGGCTTTCGTTCCAAATACGACCGTAGAAGCTCCGTCCACAGAGGATACAGAGGCGGTTCCGGTAAGCCCCGCGGTGTCATTGAAGAAACTATAAAGCTGACCCGCGAAAAAGTATCTCAACTCGGAGCCGCTGTAGACCTTCCCGATCAGCGTCGCATAGCGCGAGGGCAGTTGCCATTCGAAGTCCCAGCCGTTCGTATGGCTGCTTCCCGTAGCGCCCGCTGCGAAGGTCTTTTGATAAGCAACCGGAATAGAAGCGGCCTGAACGATCGCGGTGCGCTCGCCGCGCTCGCCGCTCAAGATGATCTGAGCCGGGGCCACGCCCGGAGCATGATCCAATTGCCACTGGCCAACAATGCGGCCTTCGATGTCCGGGCGGTTCGAATCCGAACCTTGGCGCTCTCCATAACCCAATTGCGAGGAGATGTTCGCTGCCGAAGGGGTCAAGCCGACGGAAGGCATCGTCAGAGCAAACTCAGGCATGATCTGAAAGCCCGCTGCTTTGTGCGTGTAGCCGACGCGCATCTGCGGTGTGCGTTCGTAGAGGGATCCAAACCCAATGCCCAGTCCCGTGGTCTCCAGCATGTTCGGCAAAGTGGACGAACCAAACAGCGTCCAGTCTTGGCCAAAAAGAGCGGAGAAAACGTTCTTTTTGTTTGCGCTGTAATCCAGCCGCCCCCAGGCTAGCCGCAGGGATGGGTTGCTGGAACGGACGGTGGAAATATTCCGGTTGTCGGAGCGATTAAAGTTTCCTTCGAAATCCATCTCGATCTTTCCGGTGATGCTCCACTTGGAACTGGAATCGTACCACGAGAAGTTCGAGCCGAAGCGGGTGCTGCGGGCCTTGATGTGAAACTCCGGTGCTCCATCCGGACCTGTATCACAAAGAAATCCAGGAAGAGGGAAATCGTCCCCGTTCGGTGACGAGCTGTCTTCAACGGCTGTCGCCTTGATAAATCCATAGGGGGTGATGCCCACGCCGTTCACCTTGAAGGCAGGAGCGATGGCATCGCGGCCGATGCCTCCCACCGGGAGAGCTCGAATCGGAGTAATCGCCGAGATCACGGTCTTCACTGGAGACTTCTCCACCACCGACGGAGCCCCAGGTTCGGTCGGTAGCGGCGGGCTCTGCGCGCCCTTGCGTGGCGAAAACCCAACGAGCTTCAATTCGCCTGAATCTTGAAGTTTGCTTGCCGTTTGCAAGTTAGCCGGGATTTGCGCTTTGGGTACCGCGGGAGTGACGCTCGGTTGCTCCGCAACAAGCTCCTTGCCAGCTATCCCTTCATAGTCCGCCTTCGAGATGAGACCCTTGCCAAGCAGAATGCGCGCCATGCGTTCATTGGCCTGCTTTGGAGTTACCGCCTGATCGACCACCCTTGCTTCATCGGGCGTCAGGATTCCCTTAGTGAGCAGTATCTCGGTTAAGGGGTCGTGTGTTGTTGCCGTGGTTTCTTGCTGGGCAGACGCAGGCTGCATCAAAGAAGCTGAAAGCACCAACATGATTAAGGATAAGCAGAGCCAGCCGGCAGAGCGGCAAATCAATCGCATTACGAAGTGACCTCGTCAAGATATCTATCGGCTAGAGGGCTGTCGCGGTTTAGCAACGTTTGAGCAATTCAGATCACGTCAGCTACCGTTATCTTGGACAAGGGAAAATGACGGTACCGTCATCCTGGCTCATTCGTTGATCAAATCTAGCTGGAAGATCCTCGACTATCTACCACTTATAGCTTCAACTTATAGCCTATTTCGCGTTGATTGGCTTCTTCTCAGAGAGGTGGAAGTTGACTTGGCGCTTGACGGTAGGCGGTGTCAAGAATGGTCAGACTAAGAAGGAGAGGCGCTCCTGACTGATCGGAATGTCCATTTATGTCGATATAATCATCGACCTTAGGCACGGCCTGGCGTCTTTTGGCTCACCCTTGAATGCCTTTCAATCTAGAAGTTGCTTGTCGGATCAGTTACGCAATTACGAGGTGGAATGGGATGAAGAGTAATAGCCCAAGCGGGCATGACGGAAAGTGCAAAGCGAAGCGAACGCGCGCCGCCGCGTCCCGAACTGGTCTGGATCGAGCTTGCGTCTCGATCGATGTTGAGCGCTCTGGAGACTGGATGCCCGCGGACGAATTGTGGGAAGCCGCGCGGACGGTCTTGGGCAAGGACGTGACCGTCAATCTTGACAAGGTAGGTCATCTGGATGCGAGTGCATTGCAGATTTTGCTGGCGCTCGATGCAGAGCAGAAGAAGCAGGGCCATCATCTGCAACTCGTGAATGCTTCTACAAGTTTGCGCCAGTGGTTCGAATATTCGGGAGCCGCCGGCCATTTTCACCTGAATGAGCAAACAACCAATGAATAAAGGTGTCCTGAGCAAGCCGAGCGAATTTGGGCTCATCGCGTCTCCAGAAGCTCCTGGGGAGTTCGCGAAGGAGCGGGCGGTTGCGGATGCCGAAGTTGCCAGTTATCTCCCACACCTGAACCGAATGAGCAAACAACTGAAGGAGACGTCGCAGCAAATCGAAAGTTCGGTCGTAGGCGTCTGCAACAGCTTTCAAGGAATTGCGGAAAGGGCAAAAGAAACCGTCTCTCGCACAGCGGGCTTTCTTAGCTCTGAGGCCCATGACCATTCTGGCAAACTGTCTTTCGATCGGCTGATCGAGAAATGCGGTGGAACCCTGGTCAAGATCCTCAATGCGACAGAGGAAGCTAACGAGATCTCGCACCGCGCCATCGAACGAATCCAGCAGATGGATAAGGCCTCGCAAAACATTAGTGCCGCTCTGGTCAAGCTAGAGCAGATTGCCAGAGAGAACAAAATGCTGGCCATGAATGCGCGCATCGAGGCGGCGCATGCCGGAGATCAAGGAGCGGGATTTGCGGTAGTCGCCGTAGAAGTTGTGTCTCAAACGGAAAAGTCACGAGGGATTACAGCTCAGGTGGGCGAGTTAATCACGGACCTGCGGGCGCTCGCGCAATCGACTCTTGAGGACTTGCAACGGATGAACGAGCAGGATCACAAGCGGGTGAAGGAATGCAGGCTCGAAGTGGATGAGTCGCTTCAGGACATGCGGGCAACTCACAGCGAAATGAAAAGTATGCTGTCCGGGATGACCGATGCAGGTACGCTGCTTGCAAACGATATTGGTTCTGCTGTGCGCGGGTTGCAGTTTCAGGACCGCACCAGCCAGCAGATAGCTCATGTGGTGGAGGATCTGGACACCATGCATGCGAAGCTCACGACTCGATTCGGTTTCACTGCTGGTGGTGGAGCCGCTTTGAACGAAGGGTTCGCCGCCTACACGATGCACGAAGAGCGATTGATCGCGGGCATCGGCGGCGCAGAGTCGGTAGCGGGAGATGTTGAGTTGTTTTGATTGTAGTGAAGGGGTGAGCGATGCGAACCCTTGAAGGGACGACGAAATGCGAAAAGTAATGATCGTTGACGATTCGGTTTCCATGCGGCAGATGGTCGGCTTTACGCTGCGGCAGGGTGGCTTTGAAGTGATTGAAGCCGAACATGGTCAGGACGCGCTCAACAAGCTTGCAAGCGTGACGGTCGACCTGATCCTGACCGATCTCAACATGCCCGTGATGGACGGCATCACTCTCATCCAAAACGTGCGCAAGCTGCCGGCCTTGAAGGGCAAGCCAATTCTGATGCTAACCACGGAAGGGCTTGCGGCGAAGAAGGAACAGGGAAAGGCGGCTGGAGCCACGGGTTGGATAGTCAAGCCCTTCGATCCCGAGAAGCTTTTGCAAACTTTAGCCAAGGTGCTTCCATAACGCCATGAAAATCGATCTGAGCCAATTTCGCCAAATATTTCTCCAGGAAAGCGCGGATCATATTGCGGCAATGGAGACTAGTCTTCTCGAACTTCGTTCAACTCCGAACGACGTCGAGTTGCTCAACAGCATCTTCCGTTCGGCACATTCGATTAAAGGAGGGGCCGGGTTTCATGGACTGACAAGCTTGGTCCACTTTACTCACTCGCTTGAAAACCTCCTGGAACGTCTGCGGTCGTCCGAGATGCAGGCCACTGAGGAGGTCATCGATATCCTTCTACGGTCGGTTGACGTGTTGCGCGTCTTAGTGGATGCGGATGCGGATGCGGGATTGCCCGCGGATGCACGGGAACTGGATACACGCATTCAAGGGTTGATGCCCGAAGAGCCCGCCTTGGTAGAGCCTGCTGCCCCCGATTTGCCGCAGTCCGCGGAAGACGCGCGAGAGGTCAACCTGTACAAGGTTGAATTCCTTCCGGACCGGGAGATGTTCGCGAGCGGCACCAACCCGATTGTGCTGTTGCGCAATCTTGCCGCACTGGGAACCGTCAGTTGCTGCAATCTGCATTCCGAAAATTTGCCCGCATTGGCGGAGCTGGATCCTTCGCAGTGCTATCTGAGTTGGACGGTGGAATTGGCCAGTGTCTGCCCGGAAACGGAGTTGCGCGAGGTCTTCGAGTTTGTCGAACATCTGGCGGAGATTCGCATTACTTGTTCGGGCACGCCAGAGAAGCATAACTCCACGCTGGTTACGAATTCAACGGCAGCACCGAGTATTGCGAACTCGTTCGCGCCGGATGGGAAGACTCCGTCTGTTGAACGCCGCAAGGCGCCTGTCGCGGATCGGCGGCAGTCTGCCGAAGCGGATCGGCGGCAATCCTCCGCGAGGTCCGCGTCCAGTGGAGAGTCCGGTTCGATCCGGGTAGCGATTGACAAAGTCGACCGGCTCATCGATTTGGTGGGCGAACTGGTGATCGCGCATGTAATGACCGCGCAGATGGTCGATGACTTTGAACCTTCGTGCCTGCCCAGGCTGCGCGAGGCGGTGGCGGCCATGGAACGCAACACCCGTGAACTGCACGAGCGGGTGATGGGAATTCGCATGTTGCCGGTAGGCACGTTATTCCAGCGCTATTCGAGAACCGTTTACGACATCGCTCAGGCCACCGGCAAGCAGATTCGACTGGAAACGAGTGGAGAAGAGACCGAGATCGACAAAAGCATGCTGGAGTTGCTCGGCGACCCGCTGACTCATTTGATCCGCAACTCCGCCGACCATGGCATTGAGCTTCCAGAGGCGCGGTTGGCCGCGGGCAAACCTGCGGAAGGCGCGATTTCGCTGAAGGCCTTTCACCGGTCAGGAAGAATTGTGGTCGAGATATCCGACGACGGAGCCGGAATCGACACCGAGAGCGTGCGCCGCAAGGCAGTCGAGCGCGGGCTTATCGGTCCCGATGCGCAGATGAGCGACGAACAACTGCGGATGCTGATCTTCGAGCCGGGTTTCTCGACCAAGGAAGAAGTGAACGATCTGTCCGGACGCGGCGTGGGAATGGATGTGGTCAGGCGGAACGTCCAGCAGATGAATGGCACGGTCACGCTGGCCAGCGAGAATGGACGCGGGTCCACGGTGTCGATTGAGTTGCCGCTTACGCTGGCCATTCTTGAAGGACTGTTGGTGCGTGTGAGCGACCGGACGCTTGTGCTGCCGCTCCTGGCGGTGGTTGAAACCGTCCCCCTGCGCGACGAACAGATTGTGCGGGTAGCGGAAAAGGGCGAAGTGGTTGTGATCCGCGGAGAATCTGTTCCACTGCTGCGCCTGTCCAGGTTCCTGGACGTCGCGCAGGAGACGACAAGCGCCGAGCATACGAACGGAGAAACCTGCAATCGCAGGCTAGCAGTCATCGTGGAAGCCGGTCTTCGCAAGGTTGGCTTGGTGGTCGATGAACTTCTTGGGCAGCAGCAGGTCGTTGTCAAGAGCCTGGAACGGAATCTGCACAGGATTGACGGCCTGATGGGTGCAACCATCCTGGGCGACGGCTGCGTCGCTCCCATCGTCGATGTGACTGGCATCGGCGCATTGAATCTGTTTTCACTTCAAATTCCAGTCAAGGGTTCCCAGCAGGTTGCGCCTCCGGCCCAGTCTGTACGGGCAGCTTCATCCAGCGAAAGAAAAAGAGGAGGAACAACAAATGAATTGGTTTAAGAATCTCAATGCCATGCCCCGGCTGATGAGCAGCTTCGGCATCCTGCTGGTGCTCACCGTGGGCATCAGCTATCTAGCAATCAGCGATCTGAGCAAGGCGAACGACCGCGTCGACGCGCTCTATCACGTGGATATGGTCGGATCGACCCACGCCGATGGAATCACGATCAATGTGACCACGATCAGGGGCGACGATTTGAATGCGATTTACCGCGTTTCCGATCCCGCTGCGGTCGCGGCCTCCGAAAAGGATGAGTTAGCAACTATGGCGGAATTGCGCGCAAATCTCGATGCGGCGGACAAGCTCTTCGTGACCAAGAAAGGGATGGAACAACTGGCCATTATCCGCAAGGCGCTGCCGGATTACGAGCGCGCCCAGGCCGATCTCTTCCGCGCGCTCAAGGTCAAGGATATGCCCGCTGCCGAAGCAGCGATCGCGACCGCAGTTCAATACCGGTCGATCATTCTTGGAGCAAGCGATGTGGCGAGAACCCTCAAAACAGATCATGCAGAAGTGGAATTCCAGGCGAACACCCAGGCGTATCAGTCGGCGCGCACGATGATGATCAGCGCAGCCGCCATTTCATTGGTACTGGGCGTAATCCTTAGCATCTTTATTGCCCGCGGGTTCTCGGTGCCGCTGGGTCAGGCCGTGGCCGTGCTGGAGAGGGTTGCCGACGGCGACTTGACCGCTGCGCTCAATGTGGACACCAAAGATGAAGTGGGACGGATGGCAGAGGCGCTGAACCGGGCGGTGGAAAAGCTGAACAGCACCTTGCAGGAGGTGGCGGACAGCGCCGCCAATGCGAGCTCTTCGTCGCAGCAACTGGCAGCCGCGGCTGAGACCATCGCCTCGGGCGCGCAGGAGCAAGCAGCCAGCCTCGAGGAGACTTCAGCCAGCCTGGAGGAGATTACCGCGGCAGTGCGGCAGAGCGCCGACAACGCCAACCAGGCCAGCCAACTCGCGGCCGGGTCAAAGGACTCCGCTCTGCAAGGGCAGGAGGTGGTCTCAAACGCGATCACCGCGATGTCGGAGATCAACGCAGCATCGGCCAAGATATCGGACATCATCTCGACCATCGATGAAATCGCCTTCCAGACCAATCTGCTGGCCGTCAATGCCGCAGTGGAAGCGGCGCGCGCGGGCGAAGAAGGACGCGGCTTTGCCGTGGTGGCCTCCGAAGTGCGCAGTCTGGCGCAGCGGAGCGCTGTTGCGGCCAAGGAGATCAAGGTCCTGATTCAGGATTCCTTGCGCAAGGTCGAAGCAGGGTCGGGCCTGGTGAACCGTTCGGGCGAAACGCTGCAAGGCATCGTCGGATCGGTGAAGCGAGTGACCGATATCGTAGGCGAGATCGCCGCGGCCAGCGGCGAGCAAAGCACCGGCATCGAACAGGTGAACACGGCGATGACGCAGATGGATCAGGTGACACAAGTCCAACTCCGCGCAGACCGAAGAGCTCTCGGCAACGGCGCAAGCGCTCTCCGAGCAGTCCGCGCACTTGATGGAATTGGTAAGCACGTTCACTCTCAGCCAGAGCGGCAGAAGTCAACGGGGCCGGCAGGCCATTCAGATGCACGACGCAAGTCCTGCGCATTCTGTAGGAGAAAGTCTTGTGCAGTCTGCGAGACCCAGTCTCATGCATTCTGCACACCAACCGAGCCAGGCAGCTCAACGTTCTGCCAAGGCGGTTCGCAGCACTGCCTCGGCAAAGACCGAACCGCGTTCGCGCAGCAAGAGTTCAACCAGCCGGCAAGCGGCGTTAGCGGCGGCTGCCCCAAGTGGATCAGGCGGAAGCGATGCCAGCTTCGAGGAGTTCTAGACCGCCGGCAGGGGACCGGAAGAGGAACTCGCAACCACTTTGGATCGAATTCGGTGCAATGGCACAGTGAGTTCGGAAAGGATTGGCAATGAAAGTATTGGCTGAAAAGAAGATACAGGAATCGCAGCAGTTCCTCACGTTCCTGCTCGATGACCAGGAGTACGGGCTGGAAATCTTCAAGATCAGGGAGATTCGGGGGTATGCGCCCATCACCCCGATTCCCAACGTTCCGCCGCATGTTCGCGGGGTGATGAACCTGCGCGGAACCGTTCTGCCGGTCGTCGACCTGCGCATGAAGTTTCATCTGCCTGCGGTGGAATACAACAAGTTCACTGTTATCGTGATTGCCACGGTGGGCGACAAGACCGTCGGACTGTTGGTGGATGCGGTCTCAGATGTTTTGATGGTCGCACACGACGCGATACGCGAAGCCCCGGACTTTGGCGCGGCCGTCGATACTCGATTCATCAACGGTGTTTTCGAGTCGCGGGAACACCTCACCGTCGCATTGAATCTGGAAGAACTGCTCTCAGAGTGCGAATTGGCGCTGCCGCAATCCATCGCGGCCTAGCGCCATTGCGCATGAAGCAAATCGTTGCAGAGGAGAACCGATTTTGCCGTCGACAGTAATTGACAACCCGGTCTGCGCGATGGGATTGCGCGAATTCAAGCTGTTCCGCTCATTGGTTCATGAGCGCACGGGGATCTGGTTGCGTGACGGTAAGCAATGATGCTGGCCTCACGTTTGTCGCGCCGTCTGCGCCACCACGGCACTGATGAACTTTGCCGACTATTACGCGTATGTTCAGAACGTCCAGGACAACAGCGAGGAAATTCGGCGAACTGATCAATTGCGTCACTACGAACAAAACGTCATTCTTTCGCGAGCGACATCACTTCGATTTTCTGGCCAACACGGTTGTGCCGGCAGATTCAGTCAGCGGCTCAACGCGGCGGTCGCCAAGAAGCATTCGCATCTGGAGCGCCGCTTCGTCCACCGGCGAAGAAGCCTATTCGATCGCCATAACCTTGCTTGAGGCGCTGAGCCGAATCGCAGCGGTAAGCGACCGGTTCCCGCGCGCAAATCGTGACTCACGCGACCTGGTGTCGCAGCCTCGACTTTCTCGACTGGCTCTTGGAAGATCGAGATCGTCGCGTCCGACATCGACACCAATGTCCTGGCAACCGCGCAACGCGGCAATTTATAGCCTGGACTCGCTGGCAAGCATTGACACGCCGCTCAGAAAGAAGTACTTTCCTGCGCGGTAAAGACGACATGGCCGGGCAGGTGAAAGTGAAGCCGGATGTCACCCGGCTTGTGCAATTCAAACGCATCAATCTAATGGATGCCCGCATGGCCGCTTGACGATCTCTTCGACGTCATCTTCTTTCGCAATGCTCTCATCTACTTCAATCAGGACACACAAGATATCTTCTTGCGCAAGATGGCGCGCTATCTGAAGCCGCGGGGCTATCTCTTCCTTGGCAATTCCGAACATATCCCATGGCTGCACGACATCCTGGCGCCGCTGAATCACACCATGTATCGATTGCGGGATGTGGAGTGATGAATATTCTCATGAACCCGCCTCCTCGCTCGGTAGAACATTGCGGTGCCGTCCACAACCTGCGGGTCAGGAGTAATCTGGCTCAGAAGGCGATGGCGCGAGCAGACGTCGGAAAGGGTGCGTCCGGCAGGCAGGCACCGGATAACGCTCTACATCGGTGAAGTTGCGGCGAGCCAGTCGCCGGTCGTCCTGGATACTCTGTTGGGCTCCTGCGTTGCCGTTTGCATGTACGACCCGTGCTACGTGCCGGCGGAATGAATCATATCCTGTTGCCCAACTGCCGTGCGGGCGACAAAAGTCCGCGATGCGGCATCCATGCGATGGAACTGCTCATCAACGAGCTGATGAAGCTCGGCGGAGATCGAAGAAGATTTATCGCCAAGGCATTTGGCGGAGCGCAACGTGCTTCAGGGAATGTGCGCACTCCCCATCGGAGACAGCAATGCGAAGTTCGTGCGCGAGTTCCTTGCCACGGAGAAGATACCTCTTGTCGCCGAGCGGCTGGGAGGAAACCACGCAGTCCATCTGTACTTTCGAACCGGATACGGGCAAAGCCACCGTGCATACCGTCGATGGTTCGAGCCTGCCGAAGATCGTTAAGGCCGAGAGGTGCCTTTCGTAAGCCTTCTTCGACCAATAAGCCCTTTGGCGGCGAGATTACGCTTGTTCTGATGATTGTTCGTTTGGAACGGGACCGGCAGGCATGAGATCCGAGTTCTAGGCACCATCCTTCCGGCTGGCATGAGGCAGCCTGCTTATGGCGACTCGATCGAAGGTGCTCATCGTAGATGACTCGGCGCTGATGCGCCAACTGCTCACGCAGATCCTTGGCTCCGACCCGGAGCTTGAAGTGGTCGGAACGGCGGGCGACCCTTATATCGCGAGAGAAAAGATCAAGGCGCTGAATCCGGACGTGCTGACCCTCGACATCGAAATGCCGCGCATGGATGGACTGACTTTTCTTGAGAAGCTGATGCGTGGTCATCCAATGCCGGTGGTCATGATCTCGTCGCTGACCGACAAGGGGGCAGATACAACGCTCCGCGCGCTCAGCCTTGGCGCGATCGACTATGTTTCGAAACCCAAGCTGGACGTCTCCAATGGCACCATCGAGCAGGCTGAAGAAATTATCGCCAAGGTGAAGGCGGCCGCGAGAGCAAGGGTGCGCCGCGCCAGCGCCATCGACAGCGCCGCCAGCCGCCATTGACGGGAAAGACCTATCAGTTTTCGGCGACACATAAGATCGTTGCCATTGGCGCTTCAACAGGCGGAACCGAAGCCCTCAAAGAATTACTGTCGCCACTGCCGGCCGACTTTCCCGGAATCGTCATTGTGCAGCATATGCCGGAGAGCCTTCACGCGCCAGTTTGCCGAACGGCTCGACTCGCTCTGCAAGATACGAGTAAAGGAGGCGCAGGACGGCGACCGCATTCTTCCCGGACACGCGCTGCTGGCCCCCGGCGGACACCATATGGCCGTGGTTCGCAGAGGCATGGAATATGCCGTTCATGTGTACAGAGGCGAGCGGGTGAATCGCACATCTGCCGTCCGTGGATGTTCTGTTTTCCTCGTGCGCGCGCAGCATGGGAAAGAACGCTCTCGGCGTGTTGCTGACAGGGATGGGCGCGGATGGCGCGAAAGGCATGCTGGAGATGAAGCAGGCTGGCGCCTTCAACATCGCGCAGGATGAATCGACCTCCGTTGTCTTCGGCATGCCGCGAGAGGCAATCCTGCTGAACGCTGTCGATCAGGTTCTCCCGTTGGGCCATATACCGGACGCACTGCTGCAAAGGCTGACAGGCGCTTAGCCTCTCACGTCTATCATGCGTACATCCGTCTATCGCAAACCTCGTGCCGGGTGGAAAATGAGAGGCAGAGCACACGCTCTACGTCGTCTTTGGCAGCGCTTTCAGTGAAGATAATGCGGCACAGGAGAGAGCCTCTTGCGGAAACATGTTCACTCTTGTTGAAAATACGGCCAGGCAATCGAACGTCAGGCAAACTGGAAGTGCTCTGCGCATTCTTTGCTATACCCGCATGCTTCGACTAAACTCACACGATTCCATTCCCCTTGCAACCGAGCATGTTGCGCATGCCGCGTTGGATGAAAGCAACCGTTGCCGCAACCCGGAGCAACAAGTGGACGCCAGCGCGCGGACAAGAGTTTCGCAGATCTGCTCAGACGACCAAGGATTCGAGATTTCCGTTTTCACGACCTGCGTCACACGTTTGCGTCCTGGTACATGATGTGTGGCGGAGACCTGCACAAGCGGTCCAAGCTGCTTGGGCATTCCAACATCAAGATGACGGAACACTGTGCCAAGCTCGCTCGGAAGCACATAGTGAAGAGGGGAAGCGTATCACGCGAAGTATGGAGCAAGCTGGAGCTTACTGAGGGGGCGCAGGAGAAAGTGCAAAAGAAGAACGGAAACACCGCCCAACCGCGATGTGTCCGGATTGTGTCCGGGGCTTAATTCGGATGATTATGGTTCACAGATAAACACTTTAGAATGTGGTTGACATAGACGGGATTGAACCACCGACGAGGGGCCTTTCGAGGGCCGCGGACCTGACCACTGCGCCGACGCGCAGAAAAGCACGCACGGCTGAATGGTTTGGGGAACTCAAGGAGTGGTGGCCCGAGACCGGATTGAACCGCCAACGCCGGCCTTTTCAGGGCCTCCTACCGATGAAATGCAAGCTGTTTTTTATGAACGAATGTTGCTGAAAATAGAAGCGTTACGAAAGTTCACGTCTCGGACGGTTTAGGACGATTTGGGCCATTTTTGGCCCTTCAATGTGATCTTGCCCGCGCAAAACGTATCCCTTAGCAAGCTGTTCTAATGCGAAAGGGTAGCGAAGATGACGAATGGAAAGCGGGGACGTTACACGCTTGAGTTCAAGCAAGAGGCGGTGCGGCTTGTTGAGTCGGGCCAGAGCCAGGCGGCAGCAGCACGCAGCCTGGGAGTGGTGGAGCAGACGTTGTGCAACTGGGTCAGGCAGCATCGAGCTGGAACCTTGAAGGGTGCCAGCAGCAAGCCACAGGTGACCGCCGAGCAGATGGAGAACAGCCGTCTTGCGGGCTGAGTTGGCGCGTGTGACGATGGAGCGCGACATCCTGGGAAAAGCGACGGCGTACTTTGCGAAGTGCCAGAAATGAAGTACGCCTTTATTCAACGCCACAAGCTGGTCTGGCCGATCTCGGTGCAGTGCCGGGTGCTGCTGGTGAGCGTCTCTGGCTACCATGAACACCTGGCGCGGCGCGTGGATATTGCCCAGCGCCGCCACCTCAGCGACGAAGCACTGTTGGTTCACATCAGCGCCGTCTATGCGGAGAATCGCGGAGCGTATGGATGGCCGCGCATCTGGCGGCAACTACGAGAGCAGGGCATTCGCGTGGGCAAGCAGCGGGTGCAACGGCTGATGCAGAAGCACGGCATTCAGGCCCGCGGCAAGCGCACGTTTCGGGTCGCGACGACCGACAGCAGACACGACTTGCCGATTGCGCCCAACGTGCTTGATCGCAAGTTCACCGTGGCCGCGCCCAACCAGGCGTGGGTTGGCGATTTCACGTATATCGCGACCGAGGAAGGCTGGCTGTTTCTGGCTGTAGTGATCGATCTGTTCAGCCGCAAAGTGGTGGGCTGGTCGATGCGGCCGGATATGCAGCGCAACCTGGTGATCGATGCTCTGGAGATGGCCTGGTTCAAGCGCAATCCAGGCAAGCAGGCAGGGCTGATCTTCCACAGCGATCGCGGCAGCCAATACGCCAGCGACGACTTCAGTGAGGTACTCGAAGAGCACGGCATTACGCCATCGATGAGCCGCAAAGGCAACTGCTGGGACAACGCCTGTTCGGAGACGTTGTTTGGTTCGCTGAAGGTGGAACGACTGCATGGCCAGCGTTTTGAAACCATCCGCGAGGCCAAGGATGAAACCATCGCTTGGCTGCTCTGGTATAACCGAACACGCATGCACTCGACGCTGAACTACGTCAGCCCGATCGCAGTTCGAGCAAGACTGGACGGATGCTACGGTGAAGATCGCCGCCTGAGAGTTCGCGGTGATCGAAGCAGGCCGTGGAAATGACGGTTTATGGAAAGCCCGGAAAACGATGGTGCTGTTTTCCGCCCTTCCCACAAACCTTGGAAATCGATGAAGCCGATTCCCACATTCCCACCGCCACGACGACGACGAGGATGAATTTATATCCTCAAAACCCGGCCGGTTAAGAGATACGCATTCTGAGGGCAAGGTCAGCAGAGCTCCGGAGCTAGCTATGCTACACATGCGACATGGCGGAGTGATCTCTAGAAATCTTCATTTATTTCGTTCGCACTCCTTCTCGATGCCGCTTTGGCGCTTTGGAACTCCGCTTCCCTTCTACGCGTTGATCTCCCGTTCCAGTTCCGACAACTCCGCAAGAATCTCGCCGAATTGAGGCGGCTCTCGAAAGAACATGTCGCGCATCGCGCGGTAATCGCGTTCCAATGCAGTGAGCTGACTTTGCGGAGGGCTCAGCCTGAAGGTGCCCGGCTTCGCCAGATCGTAACGCGCCCAGGAAGAGTAGTAGAAGCGCTCTTTGAATTCAACGACAGCCCCAAGCAACGGAAGATCGGAGAGCGCAGCCTGCTTGATTGGACTCCCGGCCAATTTGTAGAGGTCGTAGTAGTGGCGCGAATACCGGACGGGAATCGTCCCAGGTCGATGGGCTTCCTGATGAAGTATCGTAGCCTTTTCCCAAAACGTCCTTTCTGCATCGATTGCGACTACGGTGCAAATGGGATCGTTGAAAGCACCTGGAAAAGATTGCGCGGCATATGGCTGCATGGAATGGGAATTGGAAGGAACCCATGATGCCAGCGGGCCGATCTCTAAGCGAACAGCCGGGTGAATGTACTCGGCCGTGAACGCTGCCGGATAGTGAACAAGGATCGTGTTCGGATCATCTTCGATGCTTGCAGCTATACCAGGAACCTGCATGAAGAATTGGTCCAATTGGCCGAGCAGAGTCTCTCGAATGTACTTTGCGGCCTTGGCGTTCATCTCCTGGTTGTAGCGGCTCTGCTTCGTTTTCGATTGGATTGCCTGAAAAGGGTCGTTGCCTTCTTCCGGTCCATAGCCAAGAAGGCGCCAATCAAGAATCAGATCAATGTCTTCGGAAAATCGGTCGATCAGCCCAAATACCTTGGAGAGGCTGGTCCCGCCTTTGAAAACCATCTGCCCCTTGAGGGTCGGGTCGGCAAAGAGATGCTTGAGAATCCAGCACACCCAAAAGTCCTTCTCGATAATCGCCGAGTTCATTCCAAGCCGGCTTGCCGTCTCGCTGAATAAATCCCGTCTGTCTGTGGCTGGCCCTCTGGCGATCCTATCCACGAGAATCCTCTTGAGTGATTTGCTGGATTGCGCTATAGACCCAGCCGGTTGCAGTTTTGGTATCCGCCAACACTTTGGCGTCTAGCGACTTCGGTAGCCATGTGCGAATTTTCGAGATGATCTCTGGCGTGATCTGCTCCGGCCCGAGCGATTTGAGCGCCTGAACGATCAGGCCGCTTTCCTTCAGCTTAACCCCGGATTCTTTCAAGGCCGTATGCTCGAAGACCAGAGCGGTATTACCAACTTGGTAGGCCCTGTCTGGCCCATCCGACAGATACACTGCCCGCGCAGGAACCTGAGTTGAAAGCCCGAGGAAATTCAGTGCTGTCGCTCCACTGGGCTGAATCCTCCAACGGAATTTTCGACCAAGAGCCCTCGCGACCTGGTCGATGTCGGGGCTGATGCGCTGTTCTAGAAGTTTGCTGGTGCGCGGATAATCGTAGATTCCCCGGATTACCCGGCGAATTTCTCCTCTCCCTTCCAATCTATGGAGCGCGGAATCGATAGTCGGGCGAATTCCGAGGTCCAAGAAGTCGCGCGAGGAAAATGCCCACCCTCCCCCATACCCTCGAATTCTGCTTATAGCTTTGTTTTCAAACGTTTGATCCATCAGATTAGCCCACCATCTGCAAGAATAAATACCACTTTTTTCTTGCAAATGCAAGCTGTCCGCCCTAATAAAAACTAAACATCTTCCATGCGATAGACGACCATTCCGTAAGCTGCACCATTCGCTATTCTTCCCGCCAAAACTGAACCGATGCTCGTGAGCCATCTCAATTTGTCAAACCGCCGGGAAATCACGCTGTTCAAGCTTCTTCTTAATCTCCATCAGCCTCTTGCTCTGCTTGTCCGTCGGAATCTTGCGGGGGATGGCGCTTGCAACGGAGACGATCGAGTCCTCGTCAGGGCTGAGTGCTCCTCGTTGCATGGCCCAAGCTTGGAGCTTCTTCCAATAGTCGCCTCCGAGATTGATTACGGCCGTTTGAATCTCAATTCCACTCTTGACCACCTCGTCTACAGCCGCCTGTGCCTTGATATGCTTGTCTTCGTCCCGGCCCACAAGCCCCGCCAGCTCTTGCAAGAGGGGAATTCTGAGTGCTTGGACTCTGGTCCAACAGAGTCCATTTTTCGCCCATTCAGTTACGTTTTGAAATCCGGCTTCCGGTGCAATGAGAATATTGAATACTTCACCGGCGATGAGCGTCAGTTGGCTCTCGGCTGCCGATGATATCGTCTGCCGTGCCCAGCAGGCCTTGAAATCGAAGAGATCTCCCGTACCTTCGAATTGGATGAGATGAGAGAATTTGGCAATGGTGTAGGCAACAATGTTTGCCCGATATCCATTCTGATACCAAGATTGCTCGCTTACAAGATCTTCCGTTCGGCGAAACAGCATAGCTTTCACGATAACTCTTTTGTAGTACTCCTCATTGAACTGCGCCGGATTCTCCACCCATTCAGCCTGAACATAGTTGCTGAATGCTGTGAAGTTCTTTTGCGCACCTTGGCTGACAATATTTGGCTTGAATCGCCATGCATTCTCGTACTTGGCTAAATCGACTTTGGTTATCAACTGCTTCTTCGGGTTCTGCAACTTAAAGAGATTGCGCTGCGCAGGAGTCAACTTTGCTTGTTCATTCAAATAGGTCCCACGAGCTCTTTCGTAGCGCCAGTGTGTTCCAAATTGCGCGCCACCGATCGCGGGTGCGCGAAGCACGTGGGAAATCTGCTCCATGTGCTGATGGAATTCGTGATTGGAAAAGAAGTCCGCATCGCTGACCTTGTTCTGGCTATTAGCATATCGAGCAATCAACGGGATGTACTGGCCGCTTTTCTCTGAGGGAATCACCGACAGCTTCATTTGAACGAAGGCCTGTCTCAGGCCATCGTCCTTCTCTGCGAGCGCGTTTGCAAGGGTAGCTGTCGTTTGCCCGCCATTGACGATTTGGAGATCAGTGACTTTTGCAAGTCGCAACCCGTTCTCGGATTCAATCACGGCATCCGTGGCAGTCGCTGCGATGCCGTTGTTGTAAGCAAAAAAACATGGTCGGCTCCGCCGAAACGGTCTTTCTGATCATCTTGTTGATCCGCCCACGGCTCCCCAAGAAGGATCGCACATTCCCTTCAAGCAAACGGCTGCCGAACTGTTGGTAAATATCTGCGAGAACCGCGCCCGGTATTACGCAAAGATATGCGCGATAGTTGTCTGCCTCGACGCTGGCAGCAAGGCACGGAAGCCCCCTGGGACAACCTCTGTGAAGGCAACAGTGAGTTCGTCTCTACCAGACTTCGACTCGTAAACCTGATGAAAACGGTTGATGTCCCAAATATGAAACTCTGTGGGTATTCCTCCCGCTGTTCCCTCTGGCCAGTCGCGCACTCGCGCGCTGAGTGCGGCATCTGTTACCAAGTACAATCGAAGGCGAACGATTTGCTTCCTTTGCTGGTAAAGAAGCCAGGCAAGCGAGTGTGCTGGAGTCGATTCATCGAGCGAATCCTGCAACTTACCAGAGAATGCATCCTCGCAAAACGCTAGGAGTTTCGCGAAGGTGGCTTTCGCCTGAGTTTGGTTCAGTGTTTGCAGATCCGTGTTACCATTGAAATCCGCAACGACAAGACGAAGAGAACCGTCAACACTGTCCTGAGCGAATCCATCCACGGCAAGCGACCGGTTGCGGGAGCCAGTACCCCGGTAATAGCATGCCTCAAAATCCGAAAGCTCTTCAGCATCACTTAACGACTCCGCACACATTTCAACGAACACGGAATGTGTAAAATTCGAAGCAACACTAGGGCGTGTCATCAAATCAGCCATATGACAGAAGCGGCGAAGTGGATGGCGGCGAGGAAGTTGCGAGCGGTTTTGTCGTAGCGGGTGGCGATGGCGCGAAAGAGTTTGAGCTTGGCGAAGAAGTTTTCGATCAGATGACGAGCCTTGTAGAGGTCTCTTGTCGTATTCCCGCTGCACCTTGCGGTTGGCCTTGGGAGGAATGACCGCAACCTTGCCAGCCTCCTGCCAAGGAATCAGCACCCGTTCGTCGGCATCGAAGCCTTTGTCGGCGAGCAAGATGTCGGCCTCCAGTTGCGGCAACAAAACGTCTGCCCCGTCCAGATCGCAGGCCTGTCCGCCGGTGAGATGAAAGCCATGGGGTTGCCGAGGCATCCACCGTGGTGTGAATTTTGGTGCTCAGCCCGCCTTTGCTGCGCCCGATGGCTTGGTCGGAGCCCCCTTTTTCAGCGCCCCGGCACTGTGCTGATGGGCACGAACGATGGTCGAGTCGATCATCGCGTATTCGTTATCCGCGGCGCTGGCCAGATGCTCAAACAGCTTTTTCCACACGCCCGCTCTGGCCCAACGGCTAAACCGGGTATGCACCACGCGAAAATCGCCAAAGCGTTCCGGCAAGTCACGCCACGGAATCCCGGCTCGATAGCGATACAGAACCGCCTCCACAAACAGCCGGTTGTCTTGCGCCGGACGACCTACCGAACCCTTCCGCCCCGGCAGCAGTTCCTCAATCCGCTCCCACTGATCATCTCGTAGTCCGTAGCGTCTTGCTCCCATGCTGCCAAGCTACTTGCCGCAATTTCTCCCTGCATATAGCAAGTTTGATGACACGCCCTAGCATGCGCATGGATATCTTCGAGGAATTCACCCCTATATTCGGATAGATTCATGGATATATTCGCTCCTGGATTCTCCGCATTTGTGCAGGTCGAGTTCGTACTTCACCTTTGAGATCCCCGCTGGCACTTGCACTGGAACTATTCGTGGAAACACGCCTGTAACTGGGTAATACCGAATGTTGTCAACTGAGAAACGTACATTATCGTACTCTGGGCGATCCGTGTACCCGGCCTCTGCAAGCCTTAGCTCGAATTCAGCTGCTCCTGCAGGAGCTTCCTCCAGATCCCGTCGAATGTTCATGATCAATTCAGGGAGAGCCATCTTTTCTGCGGGATGAAGAGCAACAACCGCGATTGCCAGGGGAGCAAGTCCGTTATCCAGTTGCTCTGCTGATGAAATCGTGACAGAGTGTCCTCCTGGTAGAATTGTCTTCACCTCGACGAGACTCGATCCGAGCTGGAAGTCCGAGGTGCCCCTAATGGCCCATTCCACGCTTTGATGGCTGCCGTCTTCCCGTGGGTTGGCATCGCAACGGTCCAAAGAAACCAGAGTTCACCAAAAAGGCCTTGCAGTTCGGAATCACTCAGCCCGCGGCGTCCCGCCTCCAGCAGCCGTCGCCAACGACCTAGACGCTGAAGCAAAGCGGAGGCTCCATTGTCCTTGTCGCATTTGCGTGTAGTGTCTATCAAGTCTTGGCACAGACGCCCAAACAACTCATTTAGTTCCGTCCTCGCCAGCCGGAACAACACCGCATACTCGCCGTCACCGCGCACATTCACAGATACTTCGACAGCTCCGGTGGCCGGAATCTCTTCCGGCGCATTTTGTGTGATCAGCATCAATGATCTGCGGCTATCCTGGTCAGTCCAGCGTACAGGTCCAGAGGGTGCGATTCATCGACGAGGCGAAATGATCCTGAAGCGGCAGGTTCGGCGGCGATCGTCGTCCAAGTTCTTCAATATGTCATCGACGCCCTCTCCTTCCAGTTCGTCATCACCTTCAACCTCTTCACCAGACCAGTTAAAACGAGATTAATTCGGTATTCGACCTGTCTCGCCACAGCAGAATCATCGAAGACCCTGAAGCTGAGGCCCAATGCAATGAGTTCCTCCGGGAGTTGCGGAGCATCAGATCTTTCGCAATTGGGCTGGACATGATGAATGAGAAGCAGTGGTCTTGCGCGATCAGCTCGAAAGAGGCTGTCTGGAACGCTTTTTTCCGGATGTTCTGTTTGTATTTTGCTATCAGTTCCTTTGCTCTGCCTTCGGGGAGCCCTTCACGCTCTATGCCTCCCGAGGCGACACGTGCACTCTTACCAGATACGAGAACACTGTCCGGGTACACATGGACCTTTCGATATTCGAGAGATTGAGACACCACCAATTGTTGAAGTTCCCCCTCTCCCCTGAGGCAGAACCACGTCCCATGTTTGAAGAAAATCTTCCGACGCGTTTTCGACGAAGGCGGCGAGATCCCTAGCCCTCGGCGATTGACTGGCACGATAAGAGCTAGCGTTCCGCACTGGAACTGCCCAGGAGCGACGCACCCGTCGCAACGATAGCATTCACACCGCTTCACTCACCGGCTCCTTAGCTCTGCGTCTATTAAATAAAAAAGGGAAATTACCCCCACTGGCACACCATGGAGAACCATGACCACACGCACTTTGCTCAAGTTCAGCCTGGCCGCGGCCCTCATGGGCTTGTCAGGCCTCAGTTTTGCTACCCAGGATCACCTGCAGCCGCGACAGGGCGACGACCTCTCCGGCCTCCACGCCTTCGACCTGCGGGCCGGATGCTGGATCTACCACAACCACGTGCTGAAGGAGCGGCTGGCCGACAACCACGACTGGTTCGATTACGACAGCACCCAGCATCTGTGGATCACCATGGGTGGTTACGGCAACATGGACGACAACGAGATGCCGCACCGGAAGGCACCTATTACGGTGTGACGGTGCGCACCTACGACCCCAAGACCGGCACCTGGTCCATCTGGTGGTACGACGGCCGCATCCTTCCGACCTTGACCCGCCGGTGAAGGGCCGCTTCAAGGACGGCGTGGGCACCTTCTATTCCGATGACACCCTGCGCGGCAAGCCCATCAAGGTGCGCTTCACCTGGTCGGGCATCACCGCCACCGCTGCCCACTGGGAGCAGGCTTTCTCCGGCGACGGCGGCAAGACCTGGGAGACCAACTGGACCGCCGAGTTCAGCAAGATCGATTGCACAGCCAACTGAAAGAGTCGCCTGCGGCGGATGCAAGATAAATACTGGCAAACGCCGCAGGCTCCGGGAGCCTCTTCAGGGCCCAGGATGCGGGCTGGGCACGGGATTCCAGACGCCCTGTCGACATTTCATTACAGACGATGGCGAACTGGAGAGGGCAGGGTCACAATCCGCAAGTCGTTCGGGGGCACCTTGTCTGGAGTACATCGAAGCCAGTGGCTTGCCGGCAGGATCTTGTGAAATGCCAAATCAATCTGTTCCAGTTCGCACTCTGGAGCCGCTATTCAATCGTCCAGCGACCGCGATCATCTGGACCATTGGAAGCATACTTTGAATTGACCGCACTTCAGATCGACTTGCATAATGATCAAACCAGGAATTTCTGTTGCTTCGATGATAAGGTTGATGCGTTACACCATCAGCGAGAACCGGCACAGGGAATGAGGCAAGCATGACGAATGGTCTTCGGCGCGTAGCCTTCACGGCAATAACTTTTGCGCTCCTTACGATCCCGGCGCACGCAGCTACCCAACGATACTCGGCGCAATTAAAGGCATCTTCTGTAGTGCCTGCGGCCAATTCTGCAGGTCACGGCATCCTTTCTGCTACGTTCGACACTGAGACAAAGGTGATGAGTTACATCATTAAGTTTGAAGGACTAACCGGCCCCGCAACTTCAGCCCACTTTCATGGCCCAGCGGACAAAGGAACAAGCGCCGGGGTGGTGCTTCCCGTCGGTGGCAGCAATCCAATTGGCCCGATTATCGGTAGCGCAAATTTGACGGACGTCCAGATAGAGGGTCTTCAGGCGAACAAATGGTATGTCGACGTTCACACCTCCGCTTACCCGGTAGGCGAGATCCGTGGCCAAATCGTGAAGATTCTCAAAACAGCTAAGAAGACCGGCGGCGGTGGCAAGCAAAAGTAGCCTTTGCCCGCGGCCTCGCCGATAGACCTCACTGCGGCGGGTCACTGTGCCGTTATGCAACTGTCGCGCATAACTGATTCAGAAACAATTCGCACGAATCAGGAACAGGATTTCTACCGGTTGCGGAATGGGAACCTTATATAAAATTGCGCCTGAGATAGCGGATAGCGTTGCGGAAGCCGATCGGTGGAGCCTTGGCGACTCCTTAGAAACTATGGCTTATGCGGGGCGGGAGTAAGAGTGGCTTCCAGTCCAAGGTCTTTGGCCTTCTTCTGAATGCTGCGGATTTCGTGTTCTCGGTATTTCTCTTCGTAGTACTTCATCCCTTTGTCGACGTACTGTTCTCCGTAGCTGCAGCATGCGGTAAACGAGTCGCGCCAGCATGTGCGCCATTGCGGTGATGGCTTTCGGTGCACCCAGACGTGCTCGCAAACGGCGGAACTTGGCTCCCAGATAGGTCTTGCTGCGCCACAAGCTGGTGGCGGCCATGCGTAAGGCAGTGGCCGCACGGTTCTCGACATGCCTGGTGCCCCGGCGGAGCACCTTGCCCCCGGTAATCTGATTGTCCGGACACAAGCCCAGGAAGGAAGCAAAGTGGGCCTCGCTGGGAAACCGGCTCATATCGATACCCACCTCGGCGATGATGGTTTGCGCATTCATGATATTGATGCCCTCGATTTGGGTCAGGTCGGTGCCGCTGATACGGTATAACTCGCCGCCGCAGATCAAAACTGGTTGGAGCATTGCTGCCGGCTCTCTTGTTGGCCTTTGTCGCAGGCGGTTGGCTACCGGGTTCCACCTTGTCCTCGAGGGTTTGCAAATGGGCCGCCAAGGCGGTATCGCATTCGGCAATCTGCTGCTGATAGATCTGATAGAGATTGAGCTCTTGCTGCAAGATGAACAGCAACTCCTTGCGCCAGTTGCCTTCCAGGCTGCGGGCAATTTCCTCCCGACTTGCCTGAATCCGAGCATCGGCCAGATCGGCCAGCTTATATCGGTCTCGCTCTCCATCCAGAATCGCCTGAATGATAGCCAGTACCCGTCAGGCCGCTGATATCGCTGATCACGTTGGCCAACTGCACGTTCATCTCGGTGAGCACCTTCTGCATCCTTTGAATGCATGCGCTGGCCGAGGCCACGTGTTCGGCCCGTTGCCGCCAATAGGCCCGCAGAACGCAGATCTCCTCCGGTGGGCGGAAGGAATTGTTCAGCAGACCGAAGGTGTGCAATTGCAGTAGCCACTGGCATTCCTGCACGTCGGTCTTACGCCCGGGCAGGTTCTTGGTATGCCGTGCGTTCACCAGAAAAACTCGCAGTCCCTCCTCCGTCAGGATCTCGTAGACCGGTAACCAATACACTCCGGTAGACTGCATCGCCACGGTATCGATGCCACAGCTTTTCAGCCAGGCCGCCAAACGGTGCAAGTCCTCCGTAAAGCAGGCAAACTGCCGCACCGGCTGCGCATCTCGATCCGGAGGCACCGCCACGTAATGCGACTCATTGCCGATATCAATCCCCGCCGCGTTCGGATGCACCACATCCAGATTCACGCTCCAATCCTGTTGCTCATTCACGGCCTTCTTCTTGCGCTTCCCGTTCATCGGCTCATTCTCCTGGCTGATTTGGCAGCATTCGGCCCGGTTGCGATTGGTTTGTAATTCTCCTCAACGGGGTCGAGGCCGCCACTACTTCGGCATACCTCGCCACCATGCGAGCGATCGCCTAAACCGGAACCACGCTCCCAATCGGGCATTGAAGCACCATTGTCGGCCACGGTCCTATTTGCCGAATGCTGCGTCTCTCAGCATGCCAGAGTCCACATGCTCGATGCCAGTTTCTCCAACAAGCGACGACCCGAAAAGGCCCGTCAGACGCTCCCAAGGAACAAATGCTGTTCCTTTGCATCCTGTCCGGCCAAAGGCCAGTTGCACACTAGTCAGGACCAATCTGCCGTCGATAAGCGCTTATGGCGATTATGCGCGAATCGACCCCGTCCGAGTTTCGTAATTGCCCTCAATTGCGAAGACGGCAATCGAGCCTCGCCGTTTGTCCTGATACGACGCAATGGGCCGTTTCGCCTGAAGGTTCGAGCACTCCTCTTGACTATCGAGAGGGACTCATTTAACCTCTCGATAGCCAAGAGGAGTGAAATCGAGTGGGCCAACGAGACGTTGTGCAGGGCACCCTGGAAATGCTGATTCTCAAAACACTGGCGCTTGAGCCGATGCATGGCTACGGCGTGGCGCTGCGCATTGAGCAGGTGAGCCGGGGCGTCTTTCGCGTCAACCCCGGGTCGCTGCTGCCCGCGCTGGCCCGGATGGAACGCGCCGGCCACGTGAAGAGCGAATGGCGTGTAAGCGATAACAACAGGCGGGCCAAGTACCACATGCTGAATGCGCGCGGGCGCAAGGCGCTGGCTGCCGAAGCGGAGACGTGGAACCGCCAGGTCTCCGCGATCTCGCGCATTATGGAAGCCTGAGCGGATTCACCGAGGAGAGGGGATGGGGCTGCTTGGCAATGTCGCACAGGGAATTCGTTCGCTCTTTCGCAGACAGGCGTTGGAGCGCGAGATGGATGACGAGTTGCGCGAGTTTATCGACGCGTCCACGGCTGAGAAGGTGAGGCGGGGCATGCCGGCTAAGCTGGCCGCCCATGCCGCGCGCGTGGAGATGGGCAGCATCAATGCAGTCAAGCACCACATCCGATCCGCCACATGGGAGTCGAGAATGGAAATCTTTTTGCGCGATCTGAAACATTGCTTTCGCGGATTGTTGCGCAGCCCCGGCTTCACGCTGATTGCCGTGCTGTCGCTGGCGCTCGGCATCGGCGCCAACACCGCGATCTTCACGCTCATCAAGCAGGTACTTCTTCAGAACCTGCCGGTACACGATCCACAGCAACTGGTTACCTTCGGCAAATCCACGAACGGCGGCGTTCTGGGCGGCATCGATCTGGGCACCGCCGACATGTTCACCTACGATTTCGCCCGGCACCTTGAAGCTAACCCCGGCCCATTTCAGAGCATCGCCGCATACACCAGCTTTGCGCGACGGGTTAGCGTGCGTGTCTCGAACTCCGCCGCGGCGCTTCAGGTTCCGGCCAGCCCGGTCTCAGGGAATTTCTTTCAGTGTGCTTGGCGCTGCACCGTTCATGGGGCGAACCATTGCGCCGTTCGACGCGGTGACTCCGCACGGCAGTGCGGTCGCGGTCATCAGCCATCATTTCTGGCAGCAATCGCTCTCCTCCGATCCCGGAGCTATCGGCAAAACCATCTCCGTCAATACCACGCCCTTTACGGTGATCGGAGTGATGCCGGAGGCGTTTCACGGTATCACGCAGGATCTTGAGCCCCCCGACATCTGGGTACCGGTCACCATGGTGCAGGAGATCCTTCTGCAGCCGGGATTCCTCGAACCGCGCTCGTTCTATTTTCTGCACATGGTTGCGCGGCGAAGCCCTCAATCGGCGCTTGCCGCTGATCAGGCCTGGCTCGATCGCCAGGTCCGCGATTATGTCCGCGCCGGCGAAGGCGCCTCGATCGCGCCGGCGCGACAGCAGGAGATTGAGCACATCAGCGTTCGTCTTGTGTCTGCCGCACACGGCGTCTCGGGGCTTCGTTCCCTGTACGGGGATTCGCTCAAGATCCTGATGGCGATCGTCGCGGTCGTGCTCTTGATCGCATGCGCCAATCTCGCCAACTTCCTGCTGGCCCGGGCCATCGCGCGGCAACGCGAAGTCGCCACGCGTCTTGCGCTCGGATCGAGCCGCGGACGCATCATCCGGCAGAGCCTGCTGGAGGCGCTATTGCTGTCGCTCTCAGGCGGCGTGTTTGGACTTGCTCTTGCCTTCGCAGCCACGCGCGCTCTCATTGCGTTTGTCGCGCAGGGCACAGCGAACACTCCGCTGGATGCGCGGCCTGACAGCGCCATTCTATTGTTCACGCTGGGCGTGTCTGTTCTGGCCGGATTGCTCTTCGGCCTGGCGCCGGCTCTGCATGTCGCGCGCTCTTCTGCGATGCCTACGCTGAACGCCAACACGCGAACTGCAGCGAGCAGCGGAGGACGCACCAGCCGTTGGTGGGCCAAGGCGCTGGTAACAGCGCAAATCATGTTCTGCCTGCTGCTGCTGGTTGGAGCCGGCCTGTTTCTGCGCACGCTGCGCAACCTTGAGGATCAGGATTTCGGCTTCGAGCGCACGCACCTGTTGATTGTGGACTTTGCTCCCGAACTCGCAGGCTACAAACCGGCCCAGATTCCCGTCTTGAACCAGCGCCTGATTGAGAGACTGTCGGCGATGTCCGGGGTTCGCTCCGCAGCGCTCTCTGCGGCTCCGCCCATCAGCTTTGGGTCGTGGACGTCGTCCATCTCCCTGTCCGGCTACACGCCTGCGCCCAAGGAAGACATGGGTTCGGTGCTGAACCGCGTGTCGGGACAATACTTCGAGACCGCGGGAATCTCGATCGTTGCCGGCCGCGCTATCGCTCCGGCCGACACGGCCAACAGCATGAAGGTGGCAGTGATCAACGAGACCATCGCGCGCAAAGTTCTTCCCCAACGGCGACGCCATCGGACACACGTTGAAGATCGAAATCGACACCGTCGAGGGCCCGTGGCAGATCGTCGGCATCGCGCACGACACCAAGGCCGGCAACCCGCGCGAAAACCCGCAGCGCATGGTCTATATCCCCCTGACGCAAGTCATCGGCAAGCATGGGGAAGGCATTCAGGACAGCTTCGCGTCGATCATTCTTCTGCGCACCGCGGGCGATCCAACATCGGCCATCAGCGAGCTTCGCAGCGCTTTCGCAGGCATCGATCCAAATCTGCCCATCCTCCGGGTCCGCACCATCCAGGATCATCTGGAGACCTTTATGAGCCAGGAGACGCTGGTCTCGCGGCTCACCGCCATCTTCGCTGCTCTTGCGGTGCTTCTTGCGGCCATCGGGCTCTATGGCGTGATGAGTTTCAACGTGGTGCGCCGCAGCAACGAGATCGGCATCCGCATCGCTCTTGGCGCGACCGGCGGCGGCGTGCAATGGATGGTGCTGCGCGAGTCGCTGGCGTTGCTCGCAATGGGTCTGGTGCTTGGTCTTCCCATCGCTCTGGCGGCCGCTCGCCTGATTCGCGCGCAGCTTTACCAGATGAGCCCGTTCGATCCCGTCATCTTCATTGGGGCAACGGCCGGGATTGCGGCGGTTACTGCGCTCTCAGCATGGCTCCCCGCGCGCCGAGCTGCCGCCGTCGATCCCATGGTCTCTTTGCGTTGTGATTGACTGAGAAAGACCTCGGCATCGCCCATTCCTCCTGATTTCGCTCGTCGTCCATTGGCGACAGGCCAATGCGCTCATCCAACGTGATTTATCTGAGCAGCATCGGAAAGATCCCCGAAAACGCCGTAGGGGCCGGGAGTGTTTCGATCACTCTACCTCTTCATACTGCTTTGGCCATCGTCGACCGTCTCAGTGTGATCCTGCTCACGTCACTTCCGAATAGCCGTTCACTCACTCGAAACTAAAGGATGGATGAAACCCCGGAGACGACATTGTCATGCTTGATATTTAGCGTCAGCGTTCTCATGAAAGATAAATCCGAGGCGGCGGCTTAGGAGTACATGTTCGGATTCACCGCGACAATTATCGGATGCTGAGCTGTTCCTAGGTGAGTGCCTTGAGCATTGAGCACCACAAGTCGGCGTGTAGCGAGCACATTGCCGAGGGGGTCTGACTGTGACGCCGAAGTCAGGAAATGGCCTGGCATCGCCCATCGCCTGTTTTCGCTGTAGATGGTCTGGTCGGTGTAGTCGTTGACTTCTGTACGCGTCGTCGTGAACGTACCCGCTGTGTTGATCACGCCATTGGGATTGCTCGATGAGGGGGTAACACGCGGAACATTACATTACCATTGGCGTCCGTTGTTTTGGTATCCAGGACCTTGTCCGGAGAAGGCGTGAAGGAAGTCGTGTCAGTGATGATGAACTTGGAATGGGTATAAATCGTGGTTCCCGTCGGCGGGATGGTCACGTCGGATCCGGCAGGAAGAGGGTTCTCCAACTCGATCAAAGTGACCTGCGCATGGGGAACCGGGCTATACGCTCCAATGATGTAGCCCGTCACGATGCGCAGATAGATGAAGTAGCTAGGGTCGGGGCTGAGAGTCGCCGTACCATCCACAGTTAGAGTGCCGTCGTTTGCGAAGGCTTGCACGGCGGCGAGTGTCCAATCCTGATCACTGCCTGGCAGCGGGGCAAAAGTGTAAGTGGCTGGAACCGTATTCAGGCTGTCGGAGCCGAATGCGCCTCTGACATCGAAGATGGTCTGAACGAGGATTCCGAGTAGCGCCCCGACGCCTGTCAGCGCACACCAGAACCCTAAGTCTACATTAAGTTCCACTGCCCCGGCATCGACGGTCATAGTCCCATTAGAGATCACAGGAGCTCCTGAGATTGAGGCCCCTACTTCAAGATCGAGGCCAAAGCAGTAATAGGGCAAGGTGAAGTTAATGGATAGGAGGATAGCCGAGTCGACGAATTCGACACTGCCCCAATTTACAGTGACCGCAGGCAGAAGATCTCCCCACCAGTGCCAGCAGCTGACGCGGTTGATAAAGCCCGCCATGTCGCCGGATTCAATGACAGCAGTAAGAGCGTCGGTGGCAAACGAGCTATCGAATTCGGCGTGAAAGGCAAAGGGAGCCACGGGAGTCGGAACGGATGACAGTAGTGTGCCATCTACCGTCAGACCGTCGGCCAGATTCATTCCCAGGATAGCGAAGGACTTTTGCCCGCTTGGACGGTGGCGCCGCCGGCCTGAGTCAACTGGAAAGGAGTGTTGGGAAAGTTCTTCAGGGTGAGCTCAGCGGGCAGCGAGATCGTGCCTTTGCCGGGGCCGCAATAGTAAAGTAATGCGAGCCGGACTCCCTTTGTGACGACGTCGTTGAGTGTATCGAGATCTGCGGGCGAGCGGGGCACAATCTCCGACAGCACGTTGATTACAAGGGTGGATTGAGTTTCCACAGCATTGATGCTGAACCGGGATCGGCTTTGAGGATCTGTAAAGAGACTTAGAACCGAGATGGGGATTGCCACGCTGAGCTTAGCCACAAATAAAAATCCTGGCTGATAAAAATCCTAAGTACCGGCAGTTGAATTTCACAAATGACGTTCAGGT